>VXSP01000024.1 GCA_009837885.1 Holophagales bacterium
CAGGAGCGGCTGCTTCTCCTTTCCCTGTCGCTGGTGCTCGGCGGCGCGGTTGGCAATCTGGTCGACCGCATCCTGCTGCGAGCGGTTACGGACTTCCTCGACGTGTACGTCGGCGCGTACCACTGGCCGGCGTTCAACGTCGCCGACAGCGGCGTCACGGTCGGCATCGTCCTGATGCTGGTCCACAGCTTCGCTCCGTCGTTGGGAAACCGGACCAGTGCGGCCACGGCGGGCTCGAGCGACCTGGTCGGCGCCGGCTCGTCGAAGTGAACTCGGTACAGGCCCCGGCCTCGGCGGCGGGCGAACGGGTCGACGTCTACCTCGCGCGGGTTCTCGACCAACCCCGCAACCGGGTCCGGAATCTCCTCCGCCGGGGCCTGGTCACTGCTGGCGGGTCGCCGCTCAAGCCGTCCTACATACTGCGAGGTGGCGAGGAGATCGTCTACCGTCTGCCGCCGCCTCCGGCGCAGCGGCCGCTCCCCGAGGCGGGTCCCGTCCCGGTGATCCACGAGGACGA
Organism: Holophagales bacterium; assembly: GCA_009837885.1. Taxonomy (GTDB): domain Bacteria; phylum Acidobacteriota; class Thermoanaerobaculia; order Multivoradales; family Multivoraceae; genus Multivorans. The sequence continues at coordinate 518 of VXSP01000024.1, forward strand.
CAACCTGTTGATCGTGGACAAGCCCGCCGGTCTCATCGTGCACCCCGGCAGCGGCGTGGCGGGAGGCACCCTGGTGAACCGGCTCCTCCACTACCGACCCGGCATCGCCGGAGTCGGATCCGCGGAACGGCCCGGCATCGTTCATCGCCTGGACGCGGGTACCACCGGCGCCCTTGCCGTGGCGTGCAACGATGCCGCCTACCGGCGGCTGAGCCGCGCCTTTGCCGAACGCGAAGTCGACAAGGTCTATCTGGGTGTGGTCTACGGCCGACCCGAATCCTCGGAAGGGCAGATCGAACTGCCGATCGGCCGCGATCCGGCCGTGCGCACACGCATGGCGGTCGTAGGTGCGGAAAGGGGGGGACGGCCGGCGCTGAGCCGCTACCGGCTGCTGGCTGACGCATCCGGCCTTTCGCTGCTGGAACTGAGAATCCTGACCGGCAGGACGCACCAGATCCGGGTTCATTGCAAGGCGATCGGGCACCCCCTCGTCGGCGATCCGACCTATGGCGAGTCCCGCTGGCGAAACCTCGAACCTTCCCTGCGCCGACCGCTGCGCGAGTTCCCGCGACCGGCGCTCCATGCCTTGCGGCTCACCCTGCCGGGGATTGCCGGCGCATCCTCACGCACTTTCACGGCTCACGTGCCGGAGGACTTTCGGACCCTGTGCCAGGCTTGTCGCCTGGACAGGGGACTGCCGATCGACTGCTGAACGCGACCCGCTAGTCGCCCGAGCCCGCGGCGGCGCTCGCGTAGCCCCGGCCTGGCGTCGCGCCGATCGCCAGCGTGCCGCTCATCTCTATTCTGCCGTTGCAGATGCCGCCCTCGGCGATGGACACAAGGGGAGCGGTCAGATCGCCCTCGACCGAGCCCGACGACAGGACCTCGATCTTCTCCGATGCCCGGATGTCGCCCTTCACGTGGCCTGAAACCTGAACGGACTGGGCCACCACGTCGGCCTCGATCCGGCCTCGCCGTCCGAGCACGAAACGACCCTTGAGCTCCACGTTCCCCGTCAGAGAACCGTCGACCAGGACCTCGGCGTCACCCGCGATGCTGCCGTCGATGTGCGAACCGGGCGCCACGTACGTGCGCGCCGGCGCGGCCGAAGGCGACCTCACCTCGCCGGGAGGTGTCAGCGCGGCTTCCGCCGCCGTTTCTTCGAGATCCTTCTTGAAGAACGCCATGTGCTCTTTGTACCTTCCTGTCCTATTGGTTCCGTTCCGGACCTGGTCACACGCCGACCGAGAACCTGGAGCGGGCAACGGGACTCGAACCCGCGACATCCAGCTTGGGAAGCTGGCACTCTGCCAACTGAGTTATGCCCGCAGGCACTCGGACCGCTTCAAGGTAACCCAGCCCCCGCGGACGGTCAAGCACCCGGCCAGGGACACCAAAAGACGCTATGATGCGCCCCCCCTCACGCCCTTCGTCTTCACGCTTGATGGTCCGCAGTTCCCAGCCCCTCTACTTCTTCCCGGAGCGGGACGTGACCGGCGAAGAACTCGAAGAGATGCTCCATGGCGGGAACCACGAGGACCGGTGTACGGCAGTCTCCTGCATGCTGCGCTACGCGCAGTGGGAGGACATCTGGGACTACGTCTCCCGGGATGAGGTGCGGGAACTGTTCGACGACCTCGACCTGCCCGAGAGCCTGCGGGCGGCCTGGGCCCGCATGCTGAAGATCGAGCCGGTCGCCACCTGAGCAGCGACCCGGCTCTAGCGGCGGTCGCCCATCACGAGACCGCCCAGGCCGCCGAGCACGGAACCCTCTCCCTTGCGGGTTCCGCCGGTCTGGGGGGCGGCGGCATACACGCGGCTCGCCAGCCGGCTGAACGGAAGCGACTGGATCCACACCTTTCCGGGTCCGGTCAGGGAGGCGAAGAACAGCCCCTCGCCGCCGAACAGCGCGGTCTTGATTCCGGGGACCGTCTGGATGTCGTAGTCGACCTGGCGTTCGAAGGCGACCAGGCAGCCAGTGTCCAGCCGGAGCGTCTCGCCCGCGCCGAGCTCGCGCTCGACGACCGTGCCGCCAGCGTGAACGAACGCAAGTCCGTCGCCTTCCAGCTTCTGCAGGATGAAGCCTTCGCCGCCGAACAGGCCCGCGCCGAGTCTTCGCTGAAACGCGATGCCGACCGATACGCCCTTGGCGGCACAGAGAAAGGCGTCCTTCTGGCAGAGGATCGTGTTGCCATGGGCAGGAAGGTCGAGGGGAATGATCCGCCCCGGATAGGGCGAAGCGAAGGCGACGTTCCGGCGAACCCCGGCGCCGTTGCCGAACACCGTCATGAACAGGGACTCACCCGTCAGGACCCGTTTGCCGGCGGAAAGGAGCTTGTCCATGAAGCCGCCCGCCCCGCGCTCCGAACCGTCGCCGAAGATCGTATTCATCTCGATGCCGGGGTCCATGTACATGAAGGACCCAGCTTCCGCGATACAGGCCTCCCCCGGATCGAGCGTGATTTCGACGAACTGCATCTCCTCGCCGACGATCACGAAGTCGATCTCATCGGCTACGCCGCCCGGCGGCTTGGGGATCGGTGTTCCGAAGGCGGCGGCGAACCGCGGCTCGCTGACAACCGGCGCCCAGTTGCCCATGCCGTCCCGGTACACGTGAGCGCCGCGCGCGACGGAGCCTGAACGGATCCGCTCCTCGATCTCCTCCGCCGTGTACGGTCCCTCCTGCTTGCCGTCGATGGCCAGATGCCAGATCTGTTCGCTCATTCTCTTGAGTACTCTCTTCAGGGCGCCGAGGTTTCGTCGTGTTTCAGGTTCATTGGGCGGGCGGCGGATCGTAGCCCAGGATCCGTACCTCGAAGACCCAGGGCCAGTACTTCCCGGTCAACAGGAAGGTCCCGGTGTCGGGGCGGTAGGCGATGCCGTTGAGGACATCCGCCTCCGCCGCCTCCTCCGTCGTCAGCAGCCCCGAAGCGTCGACGATGGCCACCACCGAGCCGGAGTTCATGTCGACGGCGGCGATCTCGTCGCTGCCGAACAGATTCGCGAAGAGCAGGTCGTCCACCAGCTCGAGTTCGTTCAGGTCGTCAACGGGCATTCCGCTTGTCGTAACCCGCAATCGACGCCGTACCGTCATGGTTTCGGGATCGCGAAAGGTGAGGATCGGCGTGCCGTCGCTCATGATGAGGTCGGATCCGTCGTAGGCGAGGCCCCAGCCTTCCCCGTCGAACCGCATTCTGCCCCGTTCGGCGAAGGGCGAGAGCTGCCACACCAGGGCAACACCCCGCCGCCAGGTCAACTGGACCAGCCGCTCGTCGGCGCCCGGAACGAGGGCAATGCCCTCGCCGAACAGGTCACGGTCTAGATCGACCCGGGCCAGTTCCGAGCCGTCGTCCCAGCGCCACGCGCGCAGGCTCGAGGCCCCGTAGGAGCCGGTGCTCTCGTAGATCACGCCGTCGCGCCACAGCAAGCCCTGTGTGTAGGCCCTGATGTCGTGCGGGCGCCGGTCGAGGACTTCGACCAGCCAGCGCTCGGGTTCGGACGGCCGCTGGCTCTCGCCATCGTTCGTCACTGAGTCGCTCGACCCGGCCGGCGCGCACGCGGGAGCGACGAGCAGGGCGAGGCATAGGGCCGAGAGGGTTTCGCGCATGTGGCGACGGCGACGGTACCAGCCCGCGGCGACGGTCCGCGCTTGACCGTTCCGGCCGTGGTTGGAAGAGTGTCTCGGTCATGACATCTCCCGTCCTGCGAAGAGTCAGTCTTCTCGCCAGCGGCGCACTCCTCGCCGCGGCGTGGTTCGCCTTTGCCCAACCAGCGGCGGACCGGCCGCTGTCGAGTCCACGAGAGACCATGCGCGTCTTCCTCGAGGCCTTCGCGACCGAGGACGGCCGCCCGGACCTGGAGACCGCCGCGGGCTGTCTCGATCTCGGGGATCTTCCCTTTCCCGTGCGGGCGCGGCAGGGAAGGACACTGGCCAGCGAACTGAAACACGTGATCGACCGGCTCGAGCTGGTGGAGTTCGAGGCCATCCCCGACGACGGCGACCTCGACCGCTGGGTGTTCAACGACGACCTGTCCGCACCGATCGTGCTGGCGCCGGACGAGAACGGGAGCTGGTCGTTCACGCGCGGGACCGTGGCCTCCATCCCGACCCTGTACGAGGAGCTGCGGGACCGCTCGGTGGTCGAGGGAGTCGAGGAAGCGCCGGTGACGGCGGCGACCTGGCTCCGGGATCGAGTTCCCTCCTATCTGCGGACAGGGGGTTTCGTCCTCCACCCGTGGCAGTGGATGGCGCTGCCGATCCTCGTTCTGGTCGGCCTGCTGATCGACCGGATCGTCGTCTGGATCGCCTATGGGTTGTTTGCCGGACCGCTGAACAGACGCTACGAGTCCCTCGACATCCAGGGCGCGCGTCGCATCCTGCGCCCGGCCGGCCTGCTGGTCATGGCCGGTGTGTGGTGGCTGGGCCTTCAGTGGCTGGGCTTGCCGCCCCGGATCCATGCCTGGCTGGACGTGGTCGTTCTGGTGCTGTTCCTGCTGGCGGTCGGCCGTGTGGCATTCGCCCAGATCGACCTGCTCGGAACGGCGCTCCGGGCGCGGGCAGCCCGGGCCGAGAACCGGTTCCAGGACCAGCTCGTCCCGTTCGTGACGAAGACGCTGAAACTGGCTGTCGCCGTCTTCGGCATCGTCTTCCTGCTCGCCCAGCAGGGGCGCGACGTCACGGCACTGCTAGCCGGCCTGGGGCTCAGTGGCCTGGCGGTGGCCCTGGCGGCGCAGGACCTGCTCAAGAACCTGTTCGGCTCGGTCACGGTGCTGCTCGACCGCCCGTTCCGCATCGGCGACTGGGTCAAGGTCGGCGACGTCGAAGGCGTTGTCGAGGAGATCGGCTTCCGCAGCACCCGCGTCCGCACGTTCTACGCCTCCCTGATCACGCTACCCAACGCGAGGCTGATCGACGCCTCGGTCGACAACTACGGCGCGCGGGCGTTCCGCCGGTGGAGCACCCGCATCAGCATCACCTACGACACGCCGCCGGAGACCGTGGACGCCTTTTGCGAGGGGCTCCGGCAGATCGTCGGCGCCAACGAGTCGATGCGGCAGGACGCCTTCGAGATTCACCTGAACGAGTTCGGCGCCGACGGCCTGGAGATCATGCTCTACGTCTTCTTCCTGGCGCCGGACTGGAGTACGGAGCTGCGGCTTCGCCACAACCTGGCCCTGGACATTCTGAGACTCGCCGACCGGCTCGGGGTCCGCATTGCCTTCCCCACGCGGACGGTTCACCTGGAGGCGCCCGCGGAAGACGACTCGTCGGACTGACCGTCCGGAAGAACGATGCGGACCGCGAGTCCCCCGCCCGGCCTGGTCGCGGCAGTGATCGATCCGCCGTGCTCCTGGACGATCCGCCGGGCGATCGGAAGCCCCAGGCCCGTACCTCCGCTCGAGGTCGAGAAGTAGGGCTCGAAGATCCGCTCCAGGTCGCTGTCCGACACACCGGGTCCCCGATCCGAGACCGTCACCTCGACCGCGCCGGCCGGGCAACAGGGCTCTACCCTCACGAGCACCTCTCCATCCTTGCCGCTGGCCCGGAGGGCGTTCTCGATCAGGTTGCGGAGCGCCCTCTGCATCAGGCGCCGGTCGAACGTGAGTACGGCATCCGCCGCTCCAGACGCCGACTCGAAGCGGACGGCGACCGCCCCATGCGCCGTGCTTGCGTACCCGTCGACGACTTCCCGAACCGCCTCCGCCAGATCGTCGGGGGCCGGCTGGGCCAGCGGGATCCTGCTGTAGGTCGAGAACTCGCCCGCGGTCCGCGCAAGCTCTTCGACCTGCGCCAGGATGTTCCCGGTACAGCGATCGAACACCTCCTCCAGGCGATCCGGCGCATCCCGCCACACCTGTCGCAGGTGTTCGGTCGAGAGTCGGATCGGCGTCAGTGGATTCTTCACCTCGTGCGCGATCAGTCGCGCCATCTCGGCCCAGGCCTCGAGTCGCTGCGCGCGAACCAGGTCCGCCCGCGTCGACGCGATGCGCGACGCCATGCCGTCGATCGCCTCGCCAAGCGTCCTGAGTTCCGTCTCCCGCGGCGCGAAACCGAGCGAATCCGCTCCGCCGGCAATGCGGTCGGCGCCGTCGATCATTCGCATCAGCGGACGCGTGAACCCGCGCGCGAGCCGTGCGCCGACGGTGACCAGCAACAGCACGAGCGCGGTCGTGACGACCAGTGCCTGCCGCCTCAGGGCGGCCAGTTCGCGCGTGGCCGCCTCCTGTTGCGCCAGCAGCGGCACGGAGACGAACAGGCCGGACTCGCCAGGACGCATCTCCCCCAGGGACACCGGCGTATACAGCTCCAGGTAGGACGTCCCCTGCCGCGTGGTCTGCACCCGCGCCGCCGTCGGATGGCCAAGCAGCGCCAACCTGCTGTAGACGTTCCCCGGAATCCGTTCCGGCATCAGGCCGGCGGTGAAGAGGTCCGGCTTGCTTGACGCGTAGACACTGCCCCGCCAGTAGAGGTTCACCTCGTGCCCCACGACCTCGGCGAGCCATGACAGGAGTTCGTCGTCGAGCTGCGCGTCAATCGAGAAGCCTGTCTCCAGGCCGAGGAGGAAGTCGGTCAGAACGTACTCGAGCGACACGAGGGCGGTACGGCCCGCCGCCTCCTGCTCCGCCTGGACCCGCGTGGCCAGGTTTCTGAAGAGCAGTCCGTTGAGCAGCGTCAACGGCACGATGGCGATCAGGGCCAGCACCGCCGTGAGCCGCACCGAGTAGCGACGGATATCGGGTAGCAGACGTCTCCGCAGCTTCGCCGTTGGCAGGCTGATCAGGAGAACGGCAAAGGCAACGGCGGACACCGCCAGCATCAGCCGCGTCGCGACCGTGGCGACACGCCACAGACGGTCCGCCATTGCCTCCTCCGGGAGCAACGCAACGATCCAGAGGCCCGGCAGATCCGTGGGACTGAACCAGGCGAGGGCCGGTCCCGCGGGTGTCTCGACCTTCACGGTCCGGCGAGGATCCACTGCCTCGGAGGGGGGCGGCAACAGCCAGTCTTCCTGCCACCGCGACACGAGGGGACGGCCCGCGCCGTCGACATAGGCAAGTTCCGCATTCGCCGACGGAACCGGGCCGCCCGGACTTCGATCCGGGCCGCCGCGCAGCAGGCGCACCTGAAGTTCAGCACCGGCACCCGACGTGACGCTGCTCCAGACGTCCACCCTCGGCAAGGCCGTCGTCCAGAACCGAACCGTACCCCAGTCCTGGCCTGCCGAACCCAGGGAGAGCTCATCCAGGGCGCTTCGCTGCTGCTGCCAGGCCGGGAGGTCACGCGATGGCCAGCGTGCACTGACGGCGTCGAGTCCGCCTGTCTCCGGATCGACCGGCAAGCCGTAGGAGAAGCTCGAAACGCCGCTTTCCCGGATCACCGTGAGCGCGGAGACCATCTCCGAGGCGGCCAGAGGCGAGCGGCTCCAGAGTTCGAGCGCCAGGTCCTGATGATCGTCGAGTTCGCGCGGGTCGCCCAGGGCCAGCATCCTCAGGTCGGTCGCCGCCAGAAACGCGCTCGTTCTTTCCGCCAACGCCGCGACTTCCTCCGGAAGCGGAGCGTCGAGACCCTCTCGCACGTTGTCCGCAAGCAGTGCGCGCAATGCCGGCCGGTGGGTAGCTTCAGCCAGCAGGCCGACGCCTGCGGCCGCAGCAGCAGCGATCATCAGAACATGCAGCCAGTCCCGCCCTTTCGGCCAGCCGAGGGCCCAGAACGAGGTCCCCGCGAGGATCAACCAGGCCGCCAGCAACACCACCCAGTCACCAACCGGACCTCCGAAGGAAGCCCCGGGATCCGGAGGCGCGCCGGTGGCATCGGCTACCCAGATGCGCCATCGGAAGAGACCGAAGCTCACAGCCGTCGCGGCTCCTGCCAGACCGAGGATCGCGGCACCGGGATGCGGCTTCGCGGGTGCCCGGGCGCTCCAGCGCCGGAAGAGCCAGGCCATGGACAGACCGACACCGAGAGCGAGGGCGACCAGAGCCAGTGAGGCTGCGATCGTCGAGGACTGCTGGACCGCGGGCTCGAACCGGAGCCGCAGCCACGGTCCGGGAACGCCATCAGGCGGAGCCAGTTCGCGAATGCCGAGCGCCTCGAGAGCGGGCGTCAGAGGTTCAGCGGAATGGGCCCGGACCGACCACCTGACATCGTGGCGCCGGAGTCCCAAAGGCATGGAAAACGGCAGCGAGTCGGTCGGGAAACTGTTGCCGACGATCAACCGCCAGCCGCCCTCCCCCGTGCTCATGTCGACCGCCGCGTAGAGTGAGACCGCCGTGAAGCCGGCGGTCTGGCTGATCCCTCCAGGCAGCAGACGATCCAGGGGCAGATCGTGCCGAAGGCCCGGCCCGCCCCAGGCCTGCGCCAGATCGTCGGGATCGACCAGCACCAGGGTACGTCCGCCCGCGCGGCCGATCAGATCCAGCTCCTCGAACACACTCTGCCTGGCCTGCACCGAACCGGGAGGAACGGCTACGGTGCGGCGGACACTCTCGGCCGCTCGTTCGGCATCCGCCAGCAGATCCAGTAGCAGGTCACGGTAAGCCGTTTCCATCGCAGCCGTCTGAGCGCGAGTCGGCAGCGGCGGGTCGTCCGAGCTCCGTGGCCAGCGATCGACGGCGAACAGGACAGCCGCCAGAACGAACAGGCCGAAGATGATCCGAAGCTCAGCCGCACCTCCGCCGCGCCGGGCCGCCGACGCCGTCATGGCCCGGTCGCCGCCCCCCGGACGGAGCGAAGAATCCGGTCGGCGACCTGCTCCGCGCCGCCGGTCGAGGTGTCGATCAGTTCGTAGCTTTCATCGTGCCTCAGGGGCGACGCGCGACGGCGGATGTCGCGCTCGTCCCGGGCCCGCATCTCGCTCAACAGCCGGCCGCGGTCGCCGCACTCCCCGCCAGCGAGTTGACGCAGCCGGCGTTCGGCCCGTACCTCGAGGGGAGCGTCCAGATAGAACTTGTGGGGGGTGTCCGGGAAGACCACCGTGCCGATGTCCCTCCCCTCCACCACCGCGCCTTCCCTGGCGGCGAACTCGCGCTGCTTCGCAACGAGCCAGGAACGAACCGCCGGGTGGACGGCAACCCGCGAGGTCGCGACGTCGACCCGTGGCGTTCGGAGCCGAGCGCCCGGCACCTCCCCGTCCACCACCACTTCGGCTTCGTCATTCCGCGGACGCAACTCGAAGTGGAGCCCCGCGATCAACCTGCCCATCGCCTGACCGTCGGCCGGATCGAGCCCATCCTCCAGGGCCTTCCATGCGACGGCACGGTACATGGAGCCGGTATCGAGGTACGGCACGCCGAGCCGTGCCGCCACCCGGCGCGCGACGGTGCTCTTGCCGACGCCGGCCGGGCCGTCGATCGCCACGACGGTCATCGGCGGCGCGGCTTCCGCCGCCGTGGCTGCCTCCGCCGTGGACCCGGGGCGCCTCTGTCCGGCCTCGGTCCTGGGCCGGTGCGAAGAACGGCGAGTTCATCGGCGGAGAGCTCGCGCCAGGCTCCGAGCGGGAGCCCGGTGTCCTCGAGCCGGCCGATCGCCACCCGGCGCAGGCGCTGCACCGGGTGCCCGACGCGGAAGAACATCTCGCGGATCTGACGCGTCCTGCCCTCGACCAGCTCGATCTGCCACCAGCTCGAGGCACGGGCCCGGCGGGCGCCGCGCCGGGCCGGCGCCCGGGCCAGTCTCATCGGAGCGGTCCGGCGACCCGCGATCACCATGCCGCCCCGAAGGCGTGCGACCGCCGAGTCCCCAGGCAGACCCCGGACCTTTGCGAGGTACCGTTTCGAGCAGCCGAAGCTGGGGTGAGTGATCCGGTAGGCCAGGTCGCCGTCGTCGGTAACCAGCAGCAGGCCCTCCGTTCCGTAGTCGAGCCGTCCGACGGGCTTCAGCCGACGGCGCCATCTCTCGGGAATGAGATCCATCACCGTGGGCCGGCCCTCGGGATCCGAGCGGGTGGTCACGTAGCCGGCGGGTTTGTTCAGCAGGAGGTAACGCGAGGGACCATGCCGGCGAACCGGCTCGCCATCGACCAGGATCACCACCGGGGCTTCGCCTGCGGCGGCTACGCGGTCGCCGAGCACCGCGATGCGGCCGTCGATCGTCACCCGCCCTTCCCGGATCAGGTCTTCCGCTGCCCGGCGGGACGCGATTCCCGCTCGGGAGAGGACCTTCTGCAGCCGTTCGCCCCGCGGCTGCTCAGCCATCTCCTGAGTCCACCGGCGCCAGGGTGAGTTCGGACTGCGGGATATCTTCCTCCGCCACGGCCAGGAAGGTCTCCTCGAACTCCTCGAGCGGCGGCAACTCCGACAGTGAGCGCAGGCCGAAGTGAAGGAGGAACTCTCGGGTCGTGGCGTAGAGAAACGGGCTGCCCACGACCTCCTTTCGCCCGGCGATCCGGATCAACCGCCGTTCGAGCAGCGTCTTGAGGACGCCAGCGGAGTTCCGGCCCCGGAGGTCCTGGATCTCGGGGCTGGTCACCGGCTGACGGTACGCGACGATGGCGAGCGTCTCCAGCGCTGCCATCGAGAGCTTGCTGCGGCCGGCGACGTCGAAGTACTTCCGCAGATAGGAATGGAGGTCCGGACGCGTCACCAGCCGGTAGCCGCCACCCGCCCGGTCGACGACGACCCCGCGGTCCGGCCGGGCGCCGGACTCGTCAGCGCGGTAGCGGGCGAGGACCGTCTGGAGAGCCTCGCGCGCCTGCTCCCGGGAACCCTCGGGGAAGACCTCGAGCAGCTTCGCTTCGGGCTGGGGATCCGGGCTCGCGAAGAGCAACGCCTCGAACACCGCCGCCATCTCCGCCTGGTCGGTCATCCGGTGAAGTCCTCAAGCAAGATCGGTTCCAGCGGGCGGGTCGTCCGAAAGAGCAGCACCGAGCTGCCGCCGGCGGAGTGAAGCCGGACGAGGTTCAGTCTCGCCATCTCGAGCACCGCCAGGAAGCAGGCGATCGCCTCGGCCCGGCTCGAAAGCGCGAAGAGATCGTCCTGGAGGTCGAGCGACCGGCCGCCCTCGAAGCGGCGCAGAAGCCTCTCGATCTGGCCTCGAACGCTGAACGTCTCGCCCCGGTAGGTCAGCGGACTCGGATGTTCCTCGTCGTAGCGCTTCAGCACATCACGCAGGACCTGCAGAAGGTCGAAGAGGGAGAGGTCCCCCATGTCGAACTCCTCATCATCGTCGCCGGACGCGGCCGTTTGCGTGCCGCTCCGTGTCCACAGCCCATGCCGGAGATCGTCGACTTCCGCCAGCGTCTGCGCCGCCTCCTTCAACCGCTGGTACTCGAGTAGCCGTTCAATCAGCTCGCGCCGGGGGTCCTCGGGCGTTTCACCCGGTTCCGGCTCGGGTTGCGGCAGAAGCACCCTGGCCTTGAGCTGAATCAGCAGGGCGGCCTCGTAGATGTACTCGGCGGCTATGTCCAGGTCGAGCTCGTCCATCAGCGCCAGATACTCGTGGAACTGGTCGCAGATCAACGCGACCGGGATGTCCGTGATCTCGATCTCGTTGATGCGGACCAGGCGCAGGAGCAGATCGAGGGGGCCCTCGAAAACAGGGAGCTCGACCCTCCACGACGCCGGCAACAGGCTGCCGTGCCCATCCACGAGCTTCATCCGGGCGGATTCTCACACATCCCCGGTACCGGAACGCCGGCCGAACCGACAGCCTCGAACCAGTGCCGCACCGCGTGATGCGGGCGGAACCGCTGATCGAGTCGTTGCCGCCCCGCCTCGCCACGCACTCGCGCCACCTCGGGATCGGACATGGCCTCGATCAACGCGCCGGCGAGCGCGGCCGAGCGTTCAGGCGGCACGAGCCAGCCGGTCTCCCCGTCGACCACGACTTCGGGAATGCCGCTGACCGCCGAGGCAATGACGGGGACGCCGTCGCTCATCGCCTCGAGGACGACGAGAGGCATGCCCTCGTAGGTCGAGGGCACGATCAGGGCGGCCGCCCGCCGCCGCAAACGCGCCGTCTCAGATCGCGAGCAGCGTCCCGCCCAGTGAACGCTGGCGCCCAGGCCGAGCCGTTGGCACAGAGCGTCGAGGGCGGCGCGGCGCTCGCCGTCGCCGGCGACGACCAGACGCAGGCGATGACCGCGATCCCGAGCCCGCGCCAGGGCCTGCAACAGGATCTCCATTCCCTTTCGTATGCGCAGTCGGCCCACGGCGAGCAGGTAGGGCTCATCGAGAGCCTCTTCGTCCCGGTCGGCGACTTCTGCCGATTCGCGCGTTCGGGCGGCCAACGGCGCCCCCGTGACGTTCGGCACGACCCGCACCCCCTCAACGCCATAGTCCTCCTCGATCTCCAGCGCGGTCGTCCGGCTCGGGGCGAGCCGCACGTCGGATCGCCTCGCGGTCAGCCGGCCAAGCGCGATGTGCAAGGGGGTGCGGAGTGAGCGGAAGAGCAGCTCGCCATGCACCGGGCGGGCGACCACTCTGGCGTCCTGGTCGTGATCGACGAGGGGACGGACCGCCTGGCGCTCCCGCACGTAGCTCACCTGCTGGAGGGCCACCAGCAGAGGCCTCGAAGCATCGTCGAGCCGCGCGAGATCGCGGATCACCAGCCCGCCGTCACTCTCGTGCACCTGAACCACGTCGGGGCGCCATTCCCGGACAACGCGCCGGACGGCCCTCCGCGCGCTCCAGGGAAAGGCACGCTTGGAGACGTTCCGTCCGCAAGAGTCCCGACCCAGGATCTCGACGTCGCAACCAGCCTCCCTCAGGCCCCAGGCAAGCTGCAGCACCTGCTCCCCGGCCCCGGACAGGTCCGTCGGCGGCAGCACGTTGGCTACCAGAAGCACCTTCATGGCCGAGGGCCTCGCTCCCCGTCCGATGACGCCAGGCCGGGGATGCGCCGCTCCAACTGTCGCCGCAGGGCGTCGTTTGCGGGATCGGCCAGACGGTCGAGCAGTTCGGCAGCGTCCTGCCGTGCCGCGACCAGCCACGTCCAGTCGCGCGCCAGGTCCCCGAACCGGAACTGCGGCAGGCCAGCCTGACGCGTACCGAGGATCTCGCCCGGCCCCCGTTGCCGCATGTCCTCTTCCGCGATCCGGAAACCGTCGGTTGAAGCCGCGAACACTTCCAGGCGGCGCTCCGCCTCGGACGAAGGCTGTCCGGCGATCGCGATGCAGAGCGGCTCTCCCAGCGCTGGATCCGTGCCGCGGCCGATCCGCCCCCGCAACTGGTGGAGCTGCGCGAGGCCGAAGCGCTCGGCCCCCAGAATGACCATCGCCGTGGCCTCGGGCACGTCGACGCCGACCTCGATCACGGTCGTGGCCAGCAGCACCTGGATCGATCCATCCGCGAAGCGGCCCATCGTCTCATCCCGCTCCCGGCGCCGGAGACGTCCGTGGACGACGCCGCAGGGAACCGCGAGGGCGCGCGCCCACTTCGGGCCGGACTCCATGAGCGAAGGCAGTTCGGCGGCCGTGCCCTCACCGCCGTCGATCAGGGGGAAGACGACGTAGGCGCGGCCGCCGCTCTCCAGGCGCCGGCGCACTTCCTCCACCGCCTCCTCCATCCCGTCGTCCGTCGTCACCCGGGTCTCGACCGGACGGCGACCCGGTGGCATCTCGTCCAGTATCGACACGTCGAGATCACCGTACACGGTGAGCGCAAGCGACCTCGGAATCGGAGTCGCCGTCATGACCAGGAGGTCCGGTCGCAGGCCCTTCCGGGCCAGGGACTGCCGCTGGACGACGCCGAAACGATGCTGTTCATCGATCACCGCGAGGCCCAGTCGCGCGAACCGGGTGCGTTCCTCGATCAGGGCGTGGGTGCCGACGACGAGATCGATACGGCCGTCCGCTATGCGCTCCTCCACGGCGCCGCCGTCGCTGGCGACACGCTGGCTGGAGGTGACGAGGGCGATGGTCATGTCGCAGCCCAGCAATCGTTCAAGAGAGGCGAAGTGCTGCTCGGCCAGGAGCTCCGTCGGCGCCATCAGCGCCGATTGGAGGTCGCTTCTGGCGGCGATGAGACAGGAGAGAGCCGCCAGGACCGTCTTGCCGCTGCCCACGTCGCCCTGGACCAGGCGCAGCATGGGCTCCTTCCTGCCCAGGTCGTCGGCAATCTCCCCGAGTACCCGTTCCTGGCCGCCGGTCAGGCGAAACGGCAGGAGACCGGTCGCCTCCGTCCACGCGGCCCCGTCGGCGCGGTAGCCGTGGGGCTTTCCCGATCGACGGCGCTGGCGACGGGCAGCGGCGAGCTGCAACTGCTGAAGCAGGAACTCGCCGTAGGCGAGGCGGGCATGGGCCGGGCTCCGCCTGGCGTTCAGGTCCTCGATCGATGCTTCCGATGACGGTGAATGCACCTCGGTCAGCGCTTCCGCCAATCGGGGCAGTTGATGCTTCGTCCGCTCCTCGCGTGGAAGCCACTCGTCGATCCAGTCCGGTCCCGAGCTGTCCCGCAGATCCCGGATGGCGTCGGCAGCGAGCCGGGCCACTCGGGATGGTGGTACCTCCCCGATCCGGCCGTAGACGGGCCGCACGCCACCTCCTTCGAACTCCGGGGCGTCATCGGGTTCTTCGCCGATCCGCTCCACGGACGGATTCGAGAGCTGCCAGGGACCGTCTCCGCCGCGTCGCCGGAGCGGGCCGTGCAGGAGGTAGGGCACGTCCTCCTCGAGCTGCTGCGCCAGGTAGGGGCGGTTGAACCAGACGACGCCGACTCTCGCCGCACCGTCGCAGGCGACCGCTTCGACGCGGGAAAAGCGCCGCCGCCCGAACACGCGTTTCACGTTCTCCAGTCGCGCGACGACCGTCAGGGCACCCGACAGCGCTGGCTCCACTGCGGCGTCGTCCGCTCCCGGCAGCCGGCCAACAGTGCGGCGGTCCTCGTATCGGAGCGGGAGGTGCGCCAGCAGGTCCACGATTCGCCGGCAACCGGCCGCGGCCAGCCGGCCACCCAGCACGGGTCCAACGCCGCGCGTTCTGGTGATGGGATCGCGCGCGTCCATGCCTCGCCAGAGCTACCGTTGAACTTCCAGCGTCGCGTTCCGTACGTCGACGGAAACCCTCGCACCCAGCGGCAGCGTGTGGTTCGGCGCCTGGTGGCCGGCCGGCAATCCGGCGAACAGCGGCACGCCGAGGGAGCCGGCGAAGTCGATCAGACTCGCGCCCGCGTTGCAGTTCGTGAAGTGGCCCGCGATCACGGCGCGGACACCGGCCGCCTGACCGGTTGTCCGGAGCTGGGTGAGCAGACGGTCGATCCGGTACTCAGGCTCGTCGATGTCCTCGAGGACGAGGACGGAGTCCTGGAAGCTCGGCAGTAGCCCCGTTCCGACCGCCGCAGCCAGCATGCTGAGGCACCCTCCGAGCAGGCGGCCCTCGATCAGGCGCGGTCGGCCGGCCGACAATCCCGGAGCAGCCACCTCAAGCTGCCAGGCGGGCTGACGTTCTCCCGCCAGGGCACCCAGGAAGGACTGACGTTCCTCGGGCAGCAGACCACGCTCGAAATCGACCACCATCGGACCGTGAAAGGCCACCATGCCAGTCCTCGCGACCAGGCCGAGGAGCAGTGGCGTCAGGTCCGAGTAGCCGACGTAGGCACGCGGCCGCGACGCGAGCAGAGCCCAGTCCACCTGTTCGAGAACCCGGGTGACGCCATAGCCGCCGCGGGCGAAGACGATCGCGGCAATCGATTCGTCCGCCGCCAGTTCATGAAAGGCGTCGAGGCGCTCGGTGTCAGAGCCCGCGAACAGCGGACGGCCACTGAGCCGGGCCCCTGAACGGAGATTCGAGGCGACCACCGCGCTGAATCCCAGTTCCTCCAGGGCCGCCACGCCGGTCGACAGACGAGCCGCGTCGATCCTGCCCGAGAGAGCGGCGATACCGACCCGGTCGCCCGGAACGACCAGGGGCGGACGTCTGGCGCTGGAGCCTGGGTGCAAGGTCAAGTGCCGGAGGACCTCGTAAGCCGGATTCTGTTCGTCCCATCGCCACGAGGCTCTGGGAGGCGGCCATTCATCTATGCGACCTACCCGGAGAACGTCCCGCGCCGCGAACGGCCGGAATCGGGACGGACAACCCGATCCGCTCTCCCTATTTGGTCTTGCTCCACATGGGGTTTGCCATCGCCTCGGACCGTCGCCGGCCGAGCGGTGCGCTCTTACCGCACCGTTTCACCCTTGCCAGCCTCAGACCCCGAGGTCCTTTCGGACCCGAGGAACCAGGGCCGGCGGTCTACTCTCTGCTGCACTTTCCGTCGCGTCACCGCGCCTTGCCGTTAGCAAGCATGCCGTCCGTTGGAGTCCGGACTTTCCTCCCCCGGCGGTTTCCCGCCGGCAGCGACCGCATCCGGTCCTCCGGCACCGCAGAGGCTAACAGCTTCCGCTCCTTCACTGCCCGGAGCGTGCGCGCTCACGGCGAACCGCGGCGTAGACCGAGCGCGCCAGCTTCGGTCCGAGGACGTCACTGAGTTGCTGCTCCGAAGCCTGGGCTACGCCGGCGTAGCTGCCGAAACGGCGCACCAGCAGCTTTCGACGTTGCGGACCGATACCACGAAGGTCGTCGAAGCGGCTGTGCAGTGCCCTTCGCGAACGGCGTCGTCTATGGCGGGAGACGGCGAAGCGGTGGGCCTCGTCCCGTACCTGTTGCAGCACCCGCAGGCCCGCATGGCTGCGCTTCAACCGGAGCGGCGCCGGACGTGCCGGCAGGTAGAGTTCCTCCTCCCTCTTGGCGAGTCCGACCACGGGCGTTTCGTCGACACCCAGGTCCACGAGCGCCTCGAGCGCTGCATTCAACTGTCCGCGCCCGCCGTCGATCAGGATCAGGTCGGGCATCTCGCCCACTTCCTCCAGCACGCGCCGGTAGCGACGGCTGACCGCCTGCCGGATCGCGGCGAAGTCGTCGGCCTGGGAAAGGCCCCGGATATTGAAGCTCCGGTACTGGCCCTTGACCATCCGCCCGTCGTTCCAGACGACCAGCGAAGCGACGGTCTGGCTCCCGCCGAAGGTCGAGATGTCGAAACCCTCGATCCGCCGCGGCGGGTCGGCCAGGTCCAGCGCCTTCCTCAGCGCCGCGCCGGCCTCGCCGGCGACGCCCGCACCACGGAAACGGCGCCGGAAAGCCATCGCCGCGTTCCGGTTGGCGAGGGCGATGCGTTGCGCCTTCGGCCCGCGCGACGGCATGCGGAGATAGACCCTGGACTCCCTGCGGCGGCTCAGCCACTCGATCAGCGCCTCCTCGCCTTCAATCGGCGCCGGCAGGTGGATCTCCCTGGGAATCAGCGTCGTGCGGTCGTAGAGCTGGGGCAGCAGTTCGGAGAGAAGACGTTCGGCGGTGATTCTCGGCACTCCCTCCCAGAACAGCTCGCGCCGGTCCAGCACCTGCCCGCCCCGCATGACCAGGACGGTGACCGCCGCGTTGTCGCCGCTGATGTGGACGCCGAAGATGTCGACGTCCTCTCCGCGGGCCGACCTCAGCTTGCGTCGCTGGCTGACCTCGTCAATCTCGTGAATCGTGTCGCGCACCCTCGCCGCCGCCTCGAAGTCGAGCTCGTCCGCGTGCGTCCGCATCCGGGCGCGCAGATCCTTCAGCAGCTCCTCGTTCCGGCCGGCCAGGAAGAGCCGGGCCTTCTCTACCGCGTCGGCGTACGCCTCGTCGGTCGTCAGTCCGTCGACGCAGGGTCCGAGACAGCGCTTCATGTCGTAGTAGAGGCAGGGTCGCGGCAGGCTGCCGTCGATCTCGATCCGGCAAACCCGGATGCCGAACAGCTTCTGGGTCAACTTGATCGCCTTGCGCGCCAGCCCTGCCGGCAGGTAGGGGCCGTAGTACTCGGCCCTGTCGCGGCGGACTCGGCGGGTGAAGGCAAGCCGCGGATGTCCGTCGGCCAGCGTCAGCTTGAGGTACGGATACGTCTTGTCGTCGCGCAGGCGGATGTTGAAGCGGGGCTGGCGCCGTTTGATCCAGTTGTTCTCGAACAGAAGGGCCTCGGCTTCGGAGTCGGCGACGACGAACTCGACATCGGTCGCGTCGTGAAGCATCAGCGCGATGCGCGGGTCGTCGGCCGGCTTGCGGTAGGCGGCGGCACGGCGCCTGAGGGACTTCGCCTTGCCGACGTAGAGCGCCTCCCCCGCCTTCGACTTGAAGATGTAGATCCCCGGCAGGTCCGGGAGCTCGCCGAGTTTCCGGGAGAGCTCCGGGTGCATCAGCCCATCACCTTGAGTTCCCGGAGTTCCTTGAGCCGGTCCCGAAGCACCGCCGCCTGCTCGAACTCGAGCCGCCTCGACGCCTGTTTCATCGCCTTTTCCAGGCGCGCGATCCGACGTTCCAGGGGCATCTCGGGCGCGTCTTCCCGCAGCAGATCCTCCACCGCGGCCGCCGCTTCCCCTCCCGCCTTGTGCAGGTAGTCGAGGTTGCTCATCTGCACCAGGGGACTGTGCACCTCCTTGAGGATCGAGGCCGGTTCGATTCCGTGTTCGCGGTTGTAGCGCTCCTGGACCTGCCGCCGGCGCTCCGTCTCCTCCATCGACCGGTCGATCGACTCCGTCCGCTGGTCGGCATAGAAGATCACCCTGCCGTTCAGGTTGCGGGCCGCTCGGCCCGCGGTCTGGATCAGCGAGACCTCGCTGCGCAGGAAGCCCTCCTTGTCGGCGTCCAGGATGGCGACCACGGACACCTCGGGCAGATCGAGGCCCTCACGCAGGAGGTTGATGCCGACCAGGATGTCGAAGTCGCCGCGGCGCAGGGCGGTCGTGATCTCGACCCGTTCCAGGGTGTCGATGTCGCTGTGCAGGTAGCGCACCCTGAGGCCGAGTTCGTTCAGGTACTGGGTGAGTTCCTCCGCCATCCGCTTGGTCAGCGTGGTCACCAGGACGCGCTCGCCGCGCTCGATCGCCTGGCGGGCCTCCGCCACCAGGTCGTCGATCTGGTTGGCCGAAGGCCGCAGTTCGATCCTCGGGTCGAGCAGTCCGGTCGGCCGGATGATCTGCTCCACAACGACTCCGCCCGTCCGCTCCAGTTCGAACGGCCCCGGGGTCGCCGACACGTAGATGCGCTGACCGCAACGCTCCTCGAACTCGTCGAAGCGCAGCGGCCGGTTGTCCAGCGCGCTCGGCAGGCGAAACCCGAACTCGACGAGAGTCTCCTTGCGGGCCCGGTCGCCCCGGTACATGCCGCCGACCTGCGGAATCGTCTGGTGGCTCTCGTCGACGACGAGCAGGAAGTCTTCGGGCAGGTAGTCGAGGAACGTGGGCGGCGCTTCGCCGGGGGCGCGTCCGGAGAGGTGGCGGGAGTAGTTCTCGATGCCGGCGCATGAGCCGAGTTCGCGAAGCATCTCGACGTCGTAGCGGGTTCTCTGCTCCAGCCGCTGCATCTCGAGCAGGCGGTTCTCCCGCTCGAGGACCGCCAGGTGCTCGCCGAGTTCCTCCCGGATCGATGCGATCGCCCGCCGCATCCGTTCCTCCGGCGTCACGTAGTGGTTGCGCGGAAAGACCGGAATCCGGTCCACCTCCTCGAGCACCCGACCGCTGATCACATCGAACCGGCAGACCCGGTCGACCTCGTCGCCGAAGTACTCGACCCGGATACCCCGGTCGTCGTAGGCCGGGAGAATCTCGAGGACGTCGCCGCGGACGCGGAAGCTGCCGTGGAAGAGATCGAGGCGGGTGCGCTCGTACTGCATCTCGGCCAGGCTCCGCTGGGCCCGTTCGAGGGGCAGTTCGGCGCCGCGCTCGAAGAACTGGAGCATCGAGAAGAAGACGTCCGGCGCGCCCAGACCGTAGATGCAGGAGACGGACGCCACGATCAGGACGTCGCGGCGTTCGAACAGCGAGATCGTGGCCCTGAGTCGCAGGCGGTCGATCTCGTCGTTGATGCTCGTCTCCTTCTCGATGTAGGTGTCGGACTGCGGGACGTAAGCCTCGGGCTGGTAGTAGTCGTAGTACGAGACGAAGTACTCCACCGCGTTGTGCGGGAAGAAGCTCCTGAACTCCTGGTAGAGCTGCGCCGCCAGGGTCTTGTTGTGGGAGAGAACGAGCGTCGGCCGGTTGACGGCCTCGACGACCTTGGCGACGGTGTAGGTCTTGCCCGAGCCGGTGACCCCCAGCAGCACCTGTTCAGGGACGCCGGCCCGCACCCCATCCGCCAGTTCACCGATCGCTGCCGGTTGATCCCCCTGCGGGCTGAAGGGAGACACGAGCTCGAAACGCCCGGTGCTCTCGGTGCCGGAAGCGCGCTCGGACCCGGCAGCACTCTCGCTACCGGAAGGCACGGCCGCGGGCAAGTCAGCCTCCGGCATCGGAGGCCGCGATGTTCTCGAGACGCTCGGTCAGACGTCGCAGGTCGTCCTCGTCGAAGAGGCCGCGCTCGAGCCTCCCGATCGCGTCGGTGAGCGCCAATTGGAGCCGGCGGTTGTCGGCCGGCGTGGCGGCGCCGCTGCGGTAGTGCTCGAGCACGGAATCAAACGCCCGATCCAGGCGTTGACGTTCGGCGTGCTCCACATCCTCCGGCAGCTCAGCCACGATCCGCTCCCGGCTGAAGTCCAGAACGAACTCCAGCAGTTCGTCGGCCTGGGTGACCATCACGGCGAGGCCGACGATGAACAGCACGACGATCAGGCCGCAGCCCACCAGACCCGCGACGAGACAGCCGCGACGCGTCCGTGCCGGGTCCACCGATCGAGCCGCCTGCGGCTCGGGGAAGGGTTCCGGCAGCGGCGGCAGGCCGGACGCCTGGTCGGCTTCGGGAGTCATGGAACGCGCCGTATGATAATCGGGAGATGAGGGCGACGCGGGAGGTCCCGAACCTGGTGCGGGCCTGGTGCGTTGGGCACTGGCGCTGGCTGGCGCCGATCGCCGCTACGCCGGTCGCGGGCGTGCTGCTGGGGGTCGGCGTCGCCACGGTGATCGATCTGCCGCAGGTCGAGACCGTGGCCGAGCTGACGCCCAGTCAGATCACCCGACTGAGTGACCGCCACGGAGAGCCGTTCAGGAGCTACTCGGTCGAGAAGCGCATCCTGCTCGCCGAAGGAGAGGTGCCGGAGACCTTCGCGCGCGTCCTGCTCGCCGCCGAAGACCGGAACTTCTACGCCCACGCCGGCTTCGACATCATCGGTGTCTTTCGCGCGGTACTCCAGAACTGGAGGCGTGGGGAACGTTTCTCGGGGGCCTCGACGATCACCATGCAGGTGGCGCGGATGCTCTTCCTGGACCGGGCCAAGGTCTGGCGCCGGAAGATCCGGGAGACCCTGCTCGCCGTCGAGCTCGAGAAGCGTCTCAGCAAGCAGCAGATCCTCACCCTCTACTGCAATCTCACCTACTTCGGCCACGGCAACTACGGCGTGGAATCCGCGTCCCGCTACTACTTCGGGAAGCCATCGGCCGAACTGACTTACACCGAGGCGGCGACCCTGGTGGCGATCGTGCCGAGTCCCAGCGTGTGGACGCCCTACCTTCGACCGGAGATCGTGCGCACTCGCCGCGACGCCATCCTGCGGATGCTCGGTGAGCGTGGTGTGATGACGCGGGACGCGGCCGCCGAGGCCGCCGCGATGCCGCTGGACGTCGTCACCCAGCGGGAGCCGAAGCCGGTCGCGCCCTACTTCGCGGAGAAGGTCCGCCTCGACCTCTATCGTTCGTACGGACAGAAGGGCCTGTACGAGCGCGGCTTGCAGGTCCAGACGACTCTCGACCAGAGAATGCAGCACGCTGCCGAGCAGGCCCTGCGCGAAGGGTTGGCAAGGATCGACCGCCTGCGCGGCTACCGGGGAGCGGTCGCCCGCGTGGACCAGGACGATCTCACGGCCCCGGACCTGGCCGAGTCGTTCGGCGGTCTTCTGGCCCGATGGGTCGGCTTCGAGCCCGAGGCCGGCGCCTGGGTGCCGGGTGTCGTGCTCCAGCGCGGCCGGGAGAGCGCGGAGATCCGGATCGCGGACCACCGCTTCATGCTGGAACCGCCGGGCTACGAGTGGACGCGCAGGGACTCGCCGCCGCTACGGAGGGGCGACATCGCCTGGTTCGAGTTGCGGACCCCGGACGATGCCGCTTCCGTCGAAGAAGGCGCGGGCCAGCCGCGGTTCGAATTGGAACTCGTCCAGGAACCGCGGATCGAAGGCGCGGTCCTGTTGCTCGAGTCGGCGACCGGCGCGGTGCGAGCGATGGTCGGAGGCTGGGACTACAAGCGCAGCGAGTTCAACCGCGCCTTTCAGGCCCGCCGCCAGGTCGGCTCCCTGTTCAAGCCGCTCGTGTTCGGCGCCGCCTTTGAGCACGGCTTCACTCCCGCCGACACCCTGTTCGACGCGCCCGCCGCGTTCCTGGGCGCCGACAACCAGCTCAACTACAGTCCCCGGAACTTCTACCGGCAGTACCTCGGCATCCTGACCCTGCGCCGGGCTCTGGAGAGGTCGGTCAACGTCACGTCGGTCAAGCTCCACGACATCGTCGGGGCGGAACGGGTGGTCGACTTCGCCCACCGCACGGGCGTCCGTTCACCGCTCCTTCCCTATCCGAGCCTCGCCCTGGGCGCGGCCGATCTCACCGTGCTCGAGGTGGCGACCTCCTACGCCACGATCGCCAACCTGGGTGTGCACGTGGAGCCATACTTCGTCGAGCGGGTCACGACCCGCGACGGCCGCGAACTCGATGCCCATGTGCCGCAGGCATCGACCGTCGTCACGCCCGAAGTCGCCTTCCTGCTGACTCATGTGCTCTCGGGAGTCGTCCAGCGCGGAACGGGTCAGTCGGCGCGGGCACTCGGCCTCGCGGCGGTCGCCGGGAAGACCGGTACGACGGACGGCTTCACGGACGCCTGGTTCGCTGGCTTCACGCCCAGGTACACCCTGGTCGTCTGGGTCGGCTACGACCAGCAACAGCGCATCGGCCGGAACATGACCGGCGCCGTGGCGGCGCTGCCGATCTGGAACGAGGTGCTCCGCCTGGGCATCGAGGACGGCTGGGTGGACCCGACCCTCACCTTCACCAGGCCCAACCAGGTGCGGCTCCGTCAGGTCGAGTACCATTCCGGCCTTCTGCCGGCGCGTCGCCGTTCCGGCCAGCGCGTCATCGAGGAGGCCTTCATCGCCGGCACCGAGCCGGTCCTGTCCTTCGATCCGGAGACGCGCGCGGTCTACGACCTGCCGTGGTATCAGCAACGGACACTCTACGGCGAGCCGAAGGCGGGAGAGAACATGCCGGAAGACGTCGCCGACTGGACGCCGATCATGCGCGGCTGGCAGCAGGGCGACCGGGCCGACGGCTCCTGAATCCAGGTCGTGGACATCGGAGCCGAGGCGCGGGAGGAGCCCAACGCGGCACGCCTTGAAGCACTCCACCTGACGGCGCTGTGCAGCATCGCCGTCGCTCATCCGATCTTCGACGTCGTGGGGCGAAGTCCCGAGTTCTTCGTCGCCCATGACGCCAGGCCGACCGATCTTCTGGCGCTCGTGGCGTTTCTCTGCTTCGGCGTTCCCGCAGGCTGCGTGCTCCTCGTTCATCTCGCTGGACTTGCCTGCGGCTGGCGCTGGCGCAGGCGCGCCGCTGCTACGTTGATCGGCGGCCTCGCCGGAACGATCGCCCTTGCGGTGTTCAAGCCCCTCGGCGGAGGGTCCTACGGAATCCCCGCCGCCGTGGTCCTCCTCACGGCCTCCGCCGCGGCTGTTGCGTACCTCCGATTCCCGCCGGTCCGTGTGTTCTCCTCCTTTCTCGCGCCGGCAATCGTGGCTGTACCGGCTGCCTTTCTGCTGAGCCCCGGCGTCGGCCGCGTGCTGGCGCCCACCGACGAGATCGGCGCGCTGGACGGCGTGTCGTTTGCCTCCACGCCACCCGTGGTGGTTGTCGTCTTCGATCAGTTCCAGCTCGCGGCGTTGCTTGATTCCGCCGGCAACATCGACCGTGCCGCCTTCCCGAACTTCGCTGCGCTGGCCGACGACGCCACCTGGTTCCGCAACGCCACCGCCGTTGCCAACATGACGATCCATGCCTTGCCGGCGGTCGTCACCGGGAGGTACCCGTCTCGCGGTCGCCTGCCAGTCGCCGCGGACCATCCGTCGAATCTGTTCACGTTGCTGGGCAGCCGGTATCGCCTCCATGTTGAGGAGCCGTTGACCGAGCTGTGCCCGGAATCGCTGTGCCCCTCCGAACGACCGGGGTTCGGCGCCCGGCTTTCGGGAGTACTGCGAGACTTGGCGGTGGTGTATCCGAGGGTGCTGCTGCCGGACGGTCTGGTCGCGTTCCTCCCGCCCGTGAACCAGACGTGGAAAGACTTCGCCGCGAACGCGGCCAGGGAGACGGTCCAGAACCGCTGGCTATCGGCGCGGGTCGAGGACCGGCGGGCGCCAGCCGACCGTTTCATCGAGTCGATCACCTCAGCCGGACCGGCGCTGCACTTTCTCCACCTGCTCCTGCCGCACGAACCCTGGACCTACCTGCCGACGGGGCAGCAATTCACGTTTCAGCGACACAGCGTCGGCCTGCGGGATGGCACGTGGGTCGAAGATAGCTGGGCCGCCGCGCTCAACTACCAGCGCTACCTGCTCCAGGTGGGCTACGCGGACACGCTGCTTGGCAGGCTGGTTGCGCGCCTGCGCCAGGTCGGCATCTACGACGATGCGTTGATCGTTGTCACTGCCGACCACGGCGCCAGCCTGCGGCCCGGCATGTCGTTTCGACGGCCGAACGAATCTACGTTCGAGGAGATCGCGGCCGTGCCACTCTTTCTGAAGCGGCCCGGGCAGCGCCGGGGAGCGGTGAGCGATGCCAACGTGGAGGTTGTCGACATCCTCCCGACGCTCGCCGCCGAGCTCGGCGCGACGTTGCCGTGGACCGCCGACGGCGCGAACGCGCTGGATGCCGCTCGGGCGCCGCGCCCGACGAAGGTGATGTTCTTCGACAGGGCAAGGAAGCGCATGGAGGTCCCGGGCGATCTTCGCCGAGCCTCGATCGAGGGCGCAGCGCGGAAGTTCGGTTGGTTGGGAACAGGCAATCCCCTGGATGTTCCAACCCCCGAAGGACGCTACGGAGAGCTGATTGGCCGTGCGGTGGATCCTCTGCGCACCGTGCGGCCGGCGGCTATCGAAGTGGTCGTCGATGCCTTGCCCCTGTTACAGGAGGTTGACCCTGATGCCGATTTCATCCCTGCCCACATCACGGGCGCCGTGATCGGCAAACGGGACGATCCGCCGGCGCCGGTGCTGGCGATCGCGGTGAACGGCACGGTAGCGGCGGTGACGCGCCCGTACCCGTTTCCGGTGATGGGCCGTCGTGCTGCATGGGAGGCGATCGTGCATCCGCGCTGGTTTGTTCCAGGCGCCAATACGCTGGAGGTATTCGAGGTGCGCGAATACGGCATCGACGGCACGTTCGAACTTGCCGCGGCCGACGGCAACGTGAGGCGGAGTCGCTGGCCGAACCTCGTTCGTGAGGAGCAGATTCAGGCCGTTGGCGGGCAGACTTCAGGTTTCCACGGTATCGAGTGGGCGGGCAACCGTCCCCTCCGCTGGACCCATGCCGAGGCACGGCTGCGGGTGCCTCTCGATCGGCAGTCGCCGCCGACGGAACTGGCGGTCGAGGTCGTGATGACCGGCGGCGACAAGCGCCTCCGGATCGCCGCCGATGGCTGTCTGCTCTTTGACGAGACCATCCGGGACCGCTGGAACGCGACGTTCGATCTCAGAGGATGTGCCCTCTTGCCGCCCGAAGTGGAGATTGTGCTGCTGAGCGACACGCACGTTCCCGCGTCGAGCGACAACCGCAGCCTCGGCGTAGCGGTCGGCCGGGTCGAGTTGCGCGCCGCGGTTCCCTAGTCTGCCGAACCCGTGGCCCGCGACGGCGGCGGGTCAGGCCAGGCGCCAGGTCTCTCGCCGATCAGGGCGTAGTCGCGGTAGCCGAACAGGAAGTCGTCGAGTTCGTCCCGGAGGCGATTCAGCCGGTCCGCCAGCTCCCGGCTCTGTCCGTCCAGTCCGTCGAGCGGGATCTCCGGCAGGCGCTCCTCCTCCGGGTACGGCCGCAGGTCGAGTCGTTCGATACCGGTGAAGCCCGCCTGCTCGTAGCAGGCCGCCAGCGCCTCCGGATGCACTGGTCTCTTGTGGGTCGGATCGAGCCAGAAGCTGCGGGCCGTCACCGCGACGGAGAGCGGATTCGGCGTCTCCAGCACGAGAATCCCTCCCGGCCGCAGAGCCGCGAAGGCGAGCCGCACCAGGCGCTCGATGTCTTCCGGACCCAGGTGCTCGATGACGTGGAAGGAGACGACGCCGCCCAGGGATGCCGGCTCGGTCTGCGCCAGTGCGGCCAGCGCGTCCTTCTGGTCGACGTCGAGCCCCCGCTGGAGGCAGTGGCGCACCATCGCCGAGGAGGGGTCGACGCCGCGACACTCCACGCCCTCGGCCTCCAGCAGCGCCAGGGCTTCACCCCGGCCGCAGCCCAGGTCCAGGACCGGAGCCGCCTGACGGAGCCGCGGCAGGTAGACGCGGACGCGGTCCCGGATGTCCTCTTCAGCGCCACGAAACCTGTGCTCGAAGTCGATGTAGGAGACGTCCGCGTCGGCCTCCCGGAGTTCCTTCCCCGCTTCGGACCCCCGCGCCAGGGCAGTCCTCAACAGTCCCGCCAGTTCATCGGTTTCCCGCCGATAGCGGTCCAGCTTCCGGTCGACGCGGCCGAACAGCGCGTCGTCGTGGCGCATGACCTCGTCGAGGCCCTTGCGCAGGAAACTCTCGAGATGCCGGGTCCGGTGATCCAGGTCGCCGATACGCTCTTCCACCCGCTCCTGATGGTCCTTCCACTCCTGGAGGTGCTGCTCGAAGACGTCGAGCAGGATCAGGTTGAAGACCCGTTGCCGTTCCCAGAGGTCGTTCTGAGGCAGCGAGACGAACGGGCGCAGCAGCCGCTTGAAGGCTACGAGCAAGCGGCCGGCCAGACCGCGGTCGCTGCGGATCGGAAACGGGATGTCCCGCTCCCAGAGATGGCGCCAGTCGCCGAGATGACGCGTCGGCTGGTCACCCAGGAAGTCGTCGACTTCGGGTGAAGCCCCGGCGCCGGAGCTAGCGCTATCGGCTCTAGGTTTCAGGCACTACCTCGATGGCGACTTCGGCAATGACTTCCGTGTGGAGGTCGACCCGCACGAGGTGCTCGCCCACCGCCTTGATGCCGCCGGTGAGATCGATCATGCGGCGGTCCACCTGCACGCCTGCGGCGGCGATCGCCTCGGTGACCTCCGTGGGGGTCACGGAGCCGTACAGGGTCCCGGTCTCGCTGGCCCGCTTGGCGATCGTCAGCTTGACCGCCGCGAGCTCCGCCGCGACCTCGGCGGCGGCCGAGCGCTCAGCCTCGTGACGCGCGTCGAACTTCTTTCGCTGCGATTCGAACCAGAGCCGGTTCGACTCGGTGGAGGGCGCCGCCAGCTCCCTCGGATAGAGGTAGTTGCGGGCGTACCCAGGCTTCACGTCGACGACCTGGCCGCGGGTGCCCAGCCCTCTCATGTCCTGTAGCAGGATGACTTCCATTGCCTCGTTTCCTCGCCGCCTCGGTCGCCGCCGACGCCAGCGGTCAGTCCGTCGTGTAGGGAATCAGGGCCAGGAAACGGGCCCGTCGCAGCGCCCGCGCGAGCATGCGCTGGTGCCGCGCGGAGTTGCCCGAGATCCTTCGCGGCAGGATCTTGGCCCGTTCCGGCACGAAGGAGCGCAGCGTGGCGACATCCTTGTAGTCGATGTACTCGATCCCGTCGGCGGTGAACTTGCACACTTTGCGCCGGCGGAAGAAGGTTCTGCGTTTCGGCATCTCTAGACGCCTCCTGCCGCCTGGCTCGGAGCGGCGGCCATGGTCGTCTGCTGGACCGGCTCCTTGCCCTTGCTGGCGGCTCGCTTCAGGTCCAGATCGGTCCGCACCACCAGGTGGCGCAGGATCTTCTCGTTCTGGAGCATCCGCTGTCCGATCTCGGCGAGGCCGTTGTCGCCTCCGTCGGACTCCAGATAGTAGATGTGGTAGCGGCCTTCGGTGAACTTCCTGATCGGGTAGGCGAGCCGCCTCTTGCCCCAGGATTCCTCCTGGGTGATCCGCAGCTTGCCGTCCGCCACCAGCAGCTTGCCGAAGGCATCGCTCAACTCCACGGCCTCCTCATCCGAGAGGCGCGGATCGGCGATGAAGACGAGTTCGTATGTCCGTGTCAACTGTTCATCCTCTTGATCTTCACCGGTCTGAGGACCGGACCGAATCGGCGGCGGAATCTATCACGCTCAGCTGCCGGCCTCCCGTCACAGCACCAGCAGCGGCGCGATGACCAGCGACACGACCGACATCAGCTTGATCAGGATGTTCAGGCTGGGCCCGGCCGTGTCCTTGAACGGATCCCCCACCGTGTCGCCGACGACGGCCGCCTTGTGGGCGTCGGAGCCCTTGCCTCCGTGCGCGCCCGCTTCGATGAACTTCTTGGCGTTGTCCCAGGCGCCACCTGCGTTCGCCATGAAGATGGCGAGCAGAACGCCGCCCGCGGTCACGCCGGCGAGGACGCCGGCAAGGGCCTCCACGTCCCAGAAACCGACGGCCACCGGAACCAGCACGGCCAGCAGGCCCGGCGCCACCATCTGGCGCAGGGCGGCCGCGGTGGAAATGTCGACGCAGCGCGCGTACTCCGCCTTCGCCTCTCCTTCCATCAGGCCGGGGATCGTGCGGAACTGCCTCCGGACCTCCTCGATCATCTCGAAGGCCGCCTTGCCGACCGCCTTCATCGCCATCGACGAGAACAGGAACGGGAGCATCGCGCCGACGAACAACCCGCACATCACGCGCGGATTGACCAGGTCCATGCTCTCGAGGCCGACCGTCGTGCGGAACGCTGCGAACAGCACAAGCGCGGTCAGCGCCGCCGACCCGATCGCGAAGCCCTTGCCGATCGCCGCCGTCGTGTTGCCGACGGCGTCCAGCTTGTCGGTGCGGGCGCGGACGTCGGGACCAAGATGGCTCATCTCGGCTATGCCGCCGGCGTTGTCCGCCACCGGCCCGTAGGCGTCGACGGCGAGCTGGATGCCGGTCGTCGACAGCATGCCGAGAGCGGCGATCGCGATGCCGTACAGGCCCGCCTGGCCGTGAGCCACGAGGACGGCGGCCGTCAGGACGATGATCGGGAGCGCGGTCGACTGCATGCCGACGGCCAGGCCGCCGATGATGTTCGTGGCGCTGCCGGTCTGGCTGTCCTTGGCGATGCCCTGAGCCGGCGCCTTGGACTCGGCGGTGTAGTACTGCGTGATCAGTCCGATCAGCAGCCCGGCGGCAAGGCCGGCGACGGTGGCCAGGAAGACGCCCATGAAGCCGAACTCCTTCCCCTCGACGACGTACCTGTTGTCACCCAGCAGGTACTGGGCCGTGAAGTAGGTGACGACCAGCATGATGCCGGCGGCCGCGAAGGTGCCCAGGTCCAGGGCGTGCTGCGGGTTTCCGCCCTCCTTCGTGCGCACCAGCAGCGTCGAGGCCAGGGAGACCAGGATGCCGAGACCGGCGAGCAGCATCGGCAGCAGTATCAGGTTGGGAGTGAACGCCTCCCCGGCCAGGGTCGTCGTGCTGATTCCGAGCACGAGCGTTCCAACGATCGCGCCTACGTAGGACTCGAACAGGTCGGCGCCCATGCCCGCGACGTCGCCCACGTTGTCACCCACGTTGTCGGCGATCACCGCCGGATTCCGCGGATCGTCCTCGGGAATCCCCGCCTCGACCTTGCCCACCAGGTCGGCGCCCACGTCGGCCGCCTTCGTGTAGATGCCGCCGCCGACGCGGGCGAACAGGGCGATCGAGGAAGCGCCGAACGAGAAGCCGGTCAGCACGGTCACCACCTGGCCCAGCGAATCGTTGTCGCCGCTGCCGAAGATCGCCGCGTAGAGCAGGTACAGCAGGGACAGGCCGAGGATGCCCAGGCCCACGACCGCGAAACCCATCACGGCGCCGCCCGAGAAGGCGACCGCCAGGGCCCGGTTCAGACTCGTGCGGGCGGCGGCCGCGGTGCGCACGTTGGCGGAGGTCGCCACCCTCATGCCGAAGAAGCCGGCCAGCCCGGAACAGAGGGCGCCCCCGAGAACGGACAGCCCGATCAAGGGGGAACTGCCGGCGCGATCCCAGTTGGCGAGCGCCAGCAGGCCGGCGGCCAGAAGGACGAAGATGGCCAGGATGCGGTACTCGCGGCCGAGGAACGCCATCGCCCCGTCCCGAATGTGGCCGGCGATCTCCGGCATCGCACCGTCGCCGGCGTCCTGCCTGTTGATCCACCGGCTCCGCAGCAAGGCGTAGAACAAGGCCGCCACGCCGCAGGCGGGCAGAAGGTAGTACATCGTGTCCACTATCCGTTTCCTCTCATCCGTTGTACTCGTTCATCGTGACGTCGACGCCGTGGTCGACCCAACTCAGGGCGCAGTCGGCGGCCCGGCGCACCATGCGCTCCGCCGTTCCCATCTCGTCCGCCGAAAAGGGCGCGAGAACGAAATCCGGCAGGTCTTCCCCGCGCCTGGCCTCGGCTGCCGCCGCTTCGTCCGGCGCGATGCCCAGCCGCAGCCGCGGCACCGCCGTGGTGCGCAGGTTCTCGATAACCGACTCCATGCCGCGATGCCCGCCGGGACTCCCCTTGCCACGAAGCCGGAGCCGCCCCAGGGGCAGATGGACTTCGTCGTAGACGACCAGGATGTTTCCGGGAGCATAGCCATTCCGTTCAGAGAGACACCGGGCGCTGTAGCCGCTGCGGTTCATGTAGGTCTGCGGCATCGCCAGATCGACGCGGTCGTTCGAGGCCCAGAGCGCTCCGCATACGTCCAGGCCAGGTTGGACACCCAGACGCTGCGCCAGTTCGTCCACGACGCGGAAGCCGAGGTTGTGACGCGTATCGGCGTAGCGCCCGCCCGGATTTCCCAGACCGAGAACCAGACGCGCTTCCTCCCTATGTGTCTCCATCCTCCGACTCGTCTTCCTCGCCGACCCGTTCGGGCTCGTCGGTGAGGGCCTCGAGCAGTTCGCCCTCTTCCGGCTCTTCCTCCTCCTCTTCGACCACGCGCGCCGCGGCGACCGACACGATCACCTTGGTTTCGTCGTCGTTCAGGGTCACGGCGTCCGGCAGGACCAGTTCCCCGGCCTCCACGTGCTGGCCGATATGCAGGGACGAAACATCCAGCTCGATGGAGACCGGAATGTCGCCGGGCAAACAGATGACAGCCACTTCCCGGGTGATGAACTCGAGCAAACCGCCCTCGTTCCGCACGCCCTCGGGAATCCCGACGACCTCGATCGGTACCGAGACCTGAACTTCCTGGTCCATCTTCACGCGCTGGAAGTCGATGTGAACCAGCGCGCCCGTCAACGGGTTCCACTGCAGGTCGCGAATCATCGTGTGACGCGTCTGCTCGGTGCCCTCGAGCTGGAGCAGAAAGACGGCATTCTCGCCGCCCTCCCGGATCAGGCTCAGCACAAGCTTGCCGTCGACGCGGATGGCGGCGGAATCGGCGCTGCCGCCATAGATCACGGCGGGAATCTCGCCGCCCGCGCGCAGGCGGCGGTTGGCGTTCTTGCCGGTCTGCTCGCGCAGCCGGACAGTTACGGTGGGTTCGCTCACTTCGAACTCCTCAGGCGACGGACGGCTCAGACGAAGAGCGACGTCACGGAGCTGTTGTCATGGATTCTGCGGATGGCCTCCCCGAGCAGCGCGGCGACGCTGTGGGGGCGGAGCCTCGTGCTCCGGGCCAGCTTCTCTTCGAGCGGCGTGGTATTGGTCACCAGGACACCCTCGAGCTTCGATTCCTCGATCCGTTCGATCGCCGAGGCGGAGAGCACGCCGTGGATGCCCGCGGCGAAGATCCTCCGGGCGCCCTGGGCCGCCAGGGACTCGACCGAGTTGATCAGCGTGCCGGCGGTATCGATGATGTCGTCGAGAATCAGCACGTCTCGCCCCTGGACATCGCCGATCACGTTCATCACCTCCGCCTGATTCGCGGCTACCCGGCGCTTGTCGATGATCGCGAGCTCGGTGTGCAGCCGCTTCGCGATCGCCCGCGCCCTGGCCACGCCGCCGGCGTCCGGGGCGACAATCATCAGGTCCTCGATGCCGAGCGCGCGGATGGCGTCCAGGAGCACCGGCGCCGCGAACAGGTGGTCGACCGGGATGTCGAAGTAGCCCGAGATCTGCTGCGCGTGGACGTCCATCGTCAACAGGCGATCGGCCCCGGCGGCGGTCATCACGTCCGCCACCAGCTTGGCCGTGATCGGCACGCGGGGCTTGTCCTTCTTGTCCTGGCGGGCGTAGCCGTAGTACGGCAGCACCGCCGTCACCCGCGCCGCCGAAGCCCGCTTCACTGCGTCGAGCATGATCAGCAGCTCGACGAAGTTGTCGTTCACCGGCGGGCAGGTCGGCTGCACGATGAAGACGTCCGCGCCGCGGACGTTCTCCTGGATCTGGCAGAAGATCTCGCCGTCCGCGAAGTTGTAGGCCGTGACCTGGCCCGGCACCATGCCGAGGTAGTTGCAGATCTCGTTCGTCAGGGCGGGATGCGCCCGTCCGCCGAAGACCTTGAGCTCGGTGTACATGGCGCGCTCGACGTTGTTGGGATGGAGGGTCACTTCAGCGGACGCCGACGCGAGCCGGGACCATCCGCGTGCACGGAGACTCTCGACACGGGCGACCTCGGAATCAGTTCGTATGGAGGGGAATTGGCTGCTTCGCACCCGTGGTTGGGGCGGGAGGATTCGAACCCCCGAATGCGAGATCCAAAGTCTCGTGCCTTACCACTTGGCGACGCCCCAGACGGGACGGCACATTCTACAGAAAGTGGCGGGCACATGAAGACCCCGTAGCTTCCCGAGGCAGCATCCGCGTCCGGAACACGCGCGCGCCCTTTCCCGCCAGCCCGGTCCGGACGTCGGGTAGCTCACCGATCGCGAACACCGCGCCGCCGCTGCCGGAAACCTGCGGGCCGCCGCTACCCTCCCGCCCGGCTTTCCTGAGCGCCAGAAGGAGGCTGTTCACCTCGGGATGGAGCCCGCGCACCACCGGTTCCAGATCGTTGCCCATTACCCAGGCCGCGGCATCGCCACGGCGCGAGAGCGCAGGCAGACTGGCGGACCTTCCCCAATCTGCCCTGCTCCCTGCTTCCATCGCACTGTTCCAGCCCCGGTAGACCTCGGCCGTCGACACCTCGACCGCGGGCACGACGACCAGCATCGGCGCCGGGGGAATGTCGTCAAGCGGCTCGACCTGCTCGCCACGGCCGGTGGCGAAGGCCGTTCCCCCCACCAGGAAGAACGGGACGTCCGAGCCGACCGCCGTTCCGACCGCGTGTAGCTGTCGGGCATCGAGAGGCTGCCCCCAGAGCGACTGGAGGCCGCGCAGAGCCGCCCCGGCATCGCTGCTGCCCCCGCCCAGCCCGCTGCCCGCGGGAATCCGCTTCTCGAGTCGAAACCGGACGCCGCGGGCGGGTTCGCCGAGCGCCGCGAAGAAGGCCCGTGCCGCCTTGAGCACGAGGTTCGAGTCGTCGGCCGGCGCGCCGCCGGCCGGAACATCGATCCGCAGGGAACTCTCCGGGTCGCCCCGCTGAATCGCCAGGCGGTCGCAGATGTCTATCGTCTGCAGGACGGTCGACACCTCGTGGAAACCGTCAGGGCGCGGGCCGTGAACCCGGAGACTCAGGTTCACCTTGGCCGGGCACGAAAGGCTGACCTCCCTGGGCATCAGGCGTCCGCGCCGCAGACACCCGGCCGGTAGCCGGACGGGACCGCGGGGGCCGGAAGCGGCGCGGCGAGTTCCGTCGCTGGTTTCGGCTGGGTCCAGCGGAGCTCGAGGCCCGTGTCGGACTCCACCAGGCGCGCCATTCCCTCCACGTCCGCGCGCCAGGTAGCCCTGGCGCGGTCGCCGCTCCATAGCGTCCAGCGATTCGGGGCCCAGCGGTTCGGGCCTGCCACAGACGTCTCGGTCGTCCAGCGCCGGCCGCGGCGGTCCTCGAAGTCGAGCTCGACGCCGCGGTCCGGCCTTCCGGAGACGGCGGTCTCCTCCCACACGCCGGTGTCGGCAGGTGGCGCCGGGAGCCGACGCATCAACAGGGCCGCGACGGCGCTGGCCGGCACCGGACCCAGCGACAGGGCCGGAATCTCGAGGTCGCCCGCGTACCGGCAGAAGGTGCGCTCACGCACCCACAGCACCATGGCGTTTCCTTCCAGCACGTTGAGGTCCCACCATCGTCGCCCCAGGCGATCGGATGCCGAGACGTGGAAGCTGTCCGGATCCTCGAAGCGCAACACGAGACGGAGCGTGCCGCTCCCCTCCGGTCCCTCGTAGCGCATGCGGACGATGCGCTGCGTCCGCCACTCGGCCTCGGGAATCTCCCATGGCGCCGCTTCCCGTGCCGGGCCGCCGGCGCGAAACGCCGGTTCGCGGTCAGGCCCGGTGCTGACACAGCCGCTGAGCCATGCCAGGCTGAGCAGAAGCAGTGGGAACGACCGCCTCATCGCGATCGGCCAAGACCGGTCAGCGCCGGGCGAGCTCACTCAGCTTGCGGCGCACGGATTCGACGTTCTCCTCGTCGTTGATCGCCAGCGCCTGTTCGTAGGCCTCCCTGGCTCGTTGCGGATCGCCAAGTGCGACGTAGACGTCACCGAGATGCTCGAGGATCGTGGAGTCCCGGGGCACGAGCTGGTTCGCCCGTTCGAGGTGGCGCCGGGCCTGCTCGAACTCGCCGAGCCGGAACAGCGCCCAACCCAGGGAGTCCACGAAGGCGCCGTTGTTCGGGTCGAGATCGACCGCGCGGCGAATGAGCTCCAGTGCCTGCTCCAGGTTCTCCCCGTTGTCGGCCCACATGTACCCGAGGTAGTTCATCGCGTGGCTGTTCTCGGGCTGGAGCGCAAGCACCGCCTGGAACTGATCCGCCGCTTCGTCGTACCGCCGGCTGCGTTCGTAGGCCTCTCCGAGCTGGAACCGCAGCGCCGCCCGCAGGGTGTTCTTCTCCACGTCGAGTCCCGTCTCGGCGCCGGCGTCGATACGCGCCAGCGCCCGCAGGAGGAAGGAAATGGACTCACTGAAGCGTCCCTGTTCGCGGCAGGACTCGGCGACCAGCATGAGGCGCCGGACCTCTCCGTTCGCGACCAGATCCTCGTAGATCCGCAACGCGAGCCTGTCCGCTCCCAGGTCGAAGTAGAGCCGCGCCTTCTTGACCAGCGCCGGCAACGCCGGCTCGCCGTCGTCGTTCTCCCTGAGCAACCGGTCGTTGGCGACGACGTCCCGCCGCAGCAGCGCCATGGCCCTTCGCTTCCGGCCGGCTTCGGCCAGCAGCTCGGCCTGGCTCAGCACGAGTTCGGCGGACTCCCCGGCTCGCTTCTCCTCGGCTGCCAGCACCTCCAGCGCCCTGTCCACCTCTCCCAACTGGCGCAAGGCCTCGACCAGCAGGCTGAGGCCGAGATCGCTCGACTGCGCACCCTCAGCCGTACTTCGGTCGGCGCGATCAACCAGCGTCTGGCCGATGTCCCTGATCCGGCCCCACTCACCCTCACGCATCAGCAGGGGCACCAGTTCCCGTACGATCCGGGGATCGTCCCGTGACTCCCGCCTGAGGTCCTCGAACAGTTCGATCGCTTCCGGCGTCTGATCCGACTCGGCCAGTATCCTCGCCTCCAGGAGGCG
The DNA here is from genome assembly GCA_009837885.1 of Holophagales bacterium. Lineage (GTDB taxonomy): Bacteria > Acidobacteriota > Thermoanaerobaculia > Multivoradales > Multivoraceae > Multivorans. Next base: position 36,064 of record VXSP01000024.1, read on the forward strand.
GGCGCTGGGGTTCGCGCGGGCCGCGCGAGGCAGCGCGCGCAAGCGGTCCAGCGCCTCCGCGAGATCTCCCGCCCGCTGCTGCGGAGTCCGCCCCCGGGCAACACCGCGACGGAAGTACTCCTCCGCCAGGGCGCCGCGCACCGGGATGCTCTCCGGCTGCTCGGCGACGGCGCCCTCGAGCAACTCGATGGCTTCCGTGTGGTTCCCCCGCTGGCTCTCGCGGTGAGCCAGTTCCATCCTGGCTTCGAGCGAGATGCCGTCGAGCCGGAGCATCTCGTTCCGCACTTCCTCGGCCCGGTCTTCCCGACCCGCACGCCGGAAGGCATCGACCAGCAAGCCCTGGAGCTGCCGGTGGCCGTTGTGGTAGCTGACGAGTTCCTCGAGCACCGAGGCGGCCTCCTCGTACTCCTCCAGCCTCTCCCGGATCCGATAGAGCAGCATCATGCCCTCGATATCGCTCGGCGCGAGGCGGCGGAGGCGCTCCAGCGCCTCGAGCGCCTGATCGAGCACCTCGCCGAGCTGGCCGTCACTACCTCCGGGCAGGCTGACGAGAACCCTCGCGTGGGCCCGGAGCACGTCCACGTCGTCCGGCGCGAGACGGTAGGCGACGGCCGTGTGTTCCGCCGCCTCGTCGAAGCGGCGCAGCTTCTCGGTCAGGAACTCCGCCAGACCGATCCGCAGGAAGGGAGCGTCCGGATCCGCGGCGACGGCCCGTTCGAAAAGACCGAGGGCCTCCTCCACGCGGTCCGGTTCAGCAGCCATGAGCCGCGCCGCGGTGAAGAGGAACGGTCCGCTCCCGGCGGGCGCCGCGGCGGCTTCCTGCGCCCGAGCCGGCTGCGCTCCGAGGCAGAGCAGGGTCACCGCGGCTACCGGCACGGCGCCGTGCAAAGCGCGGCCGGAAAGGGACCGGAAACCTGCCTTCTCGTGGTCCATGGAACGGTCAAGGGTAGCACTCTCGCCGAGGCCACTTCGGCCGCCGGGACTCTTTACCGGGACCGCCGCCCGGGTTAGAATCGACGGTCCACGTCGGCTCGTCACCCTTCATGGCGGCCGACGGATTCAGGGAGGAGGCGCGAGATGATCAAGGCGGACATCGTCAACCGGGTCGCGGAGAACTCCGACCTTCCCCGGGTCAAGGCGGCACGCGCCGTCGACACGATCCTCGGCGCGATGAAGGACGCACTCGGCGACGGCAAGCGGATCGAGCTGCGCGGTTTCGGCGTCTTTCAGGTGCGCGATCGCAAGCGCGGCGTGGGCCGCAATCCCAAGACCGGGGTCGAGGTGACGATCTCCCCCGGAAAGACGGTTCGCTTCAAGCCCGGCAAGGAACTCAAGAACCTCTAGGAGCCTGCGCGGCGGGAACTGGGTAGGCGGGCGCGAAAGCGCCGGCTTCTGGACCTCTGCCCCACCTAGAAGTCCAGCACGAAGGTGACCGGTCCATCGTTTACCAGGTCGACACGCATCCGCGCTCCGAAACGCCCGCACTCCACCTGCACGCCGGCAGCCTCCAGCCGGCGGCGGAGTTCCTCAAGCAAGGGCTCGGCCACCTCCGGCGGCGCGGCCCGGTCGAACGACGGCCGCCTCCCCTTGCGCGTCGACGCGGCCAGCGTGAACTGCGATACGAGCAGGACCGACCCGTCCGACCGGCGCACGTCGAGGTTCATCCGGCCCCGCTCGTCGTCGAAGAATCGGAGCCCGACCAGCCTGGCCGCGGCCGCCTCGACCTGATCCTGACCGTCGCCGACTTCCACGCCGGCAAGGACCACCATGCCGGCGCCTATCTTCCCCAGCGGCCGGCCGTCGACCGAGACCTCGGCTCCCTCCACCCGCTGCACGACCAGCCGCATGCCCGCACGATAGCTCCGAATGGCCCGCGGGGGTTACGATCGACGATCAGGGCCATGGCGTGCCCGGCCCCGTCGCGATGCGGCTTCCGGGCTTTGCCGCGGCCGGTGAACACGAGTTTCCCTGGCGGTCGGCTTCAGGTCGCCGCCTCCAGTCATTCTGAAAGGAAGAAGTCCATGTTGAACAAGGTGATCCTCATCGGGAACCTGGGCCGCGACCCGGAGATCCGCACCACCCAGTCCGGCCAGACGGTCGCGAACTTCAGCGTCGCCACCACGCGTCGCTGGCGCGACCGCGACGGCAACCGTCAGGAAGAGACGGAGTGGCACTACATCGTCTGCTGGGGCCGCCAGGCCGAAGTCGCCGGGCAGTACCTGACCAGGGGCCGCCTGGTCTCGGTCGAGGGGCGGTTGCAGACCCGCTCCTGGGACGACCAGCAGAGCGGCCAGAAGCGCTACCGCACGGAGGTCATCTGCGACAACTTCCAGATGCTGGGCGGTCGTGCCGACAACCAGGGCCAGCAGGGCTACGGGGGCCAGAGCCGCCGGGAACAGCCCCAGTCGGCGCCGCAGGACCAGGGCTTCGACGCCAGCGAACAGGACGACGACATTCCGTTCTAGCGCTTCACGCGAAGCCGGCTCCTCAGGGTCTGGAGCAGGTTCAGGGCGGCGAGGGGCGTCAACTGGTCCACATCGACCGCTTTCAGCGCCTCGATCACGGCCTCGTCCTCGCCGCCCCATAGCGCGAGCTGGTCCGTGCCGGGACCAGGCGGCGCTCCGGAAGCGCCGTCGACGACGCGGGGCTTGCCGGAGAAGCTGTACTGCTGGGACTCGATGTTCGAGAGCACCGCGGCGGCGCGCTCGATGACCTCGCTGGGCACCCCGGCCAGGCGCGCCACGTGGAGACCGTAGGACTTGTCGGCGCGACCTTCCGCCACCCTGTGCAGGAAGAGAATCTGGTCCTGCCACTCCTTCACCGCCATTCGCGAGTTCCTGACCCGCGAAAGCGTCGCCGGCAGCCCGGTGAGCTCGTGGTAGTGGGTGGCGAAGAGCGCCAGCGAGCCGTTGTGCTCGTGCAGGCGTTCGATGATGGCCCACGCCAGGGAGAGACCGTCGTAGGTCGAGGTGCCCCGGCCCACCTCGTCCAGGACGACCAGGCTGTCGGGGGTCGCGTGACGCAGGATGTTCGCGGTCTCGACCATCTCGACCATGAACGTCGATTCGCCACGGGCCAGGTCGTCGCTGGCGCCGACGCGGGTGAAGACGCGGTCGACGAGGCCGATCTCGGCGCTCTGCGCGGGGACGAAACTCCCGGCGTGGGCCATCAGCACGATCAGCGCGGTCTGCCGGAGATAGGTCGACTTGCCGCCCATGTTGGGGCCGGTCAGCAGGATGATCTGTTCCCGGTCCCGGTCCAGGCACACGTCGTTCGGCACGAAGCCGGAAGCGCCCCGGATGGCCGCCGTTGATCGTTCGACCACGGGATGGCGTCCCTCTCGGATCTCGATCCTGCCTGAAGCGGCCAGCATGCGCGGTCGGACGTAGTCGTAGCGGCCGGCCACTTCGGCCAGGGCGGTGAGGCAGTCGAGCCGCGCCAGCGCACTCGCCAGGGCGAGCAGCGGCGCCGCCTCCCGGGCGGCCTCGGCCCGGAGCGACTCGAAGATCTCCTGTTCCAGCGCGAGCTGGCCGCTCTCGGCCCCCAGAATCTGCTCTTCCAGCTTCTTCAGGTCCTCCGTGACGTAGCGTTCGGCGTTCGTCAGGGTCTGCCGGCGCACGTAGTGGTCCGGAACCCGCTCCTGCTGGGTCTTGCGCACTTCCAGGTAGTAGCCGAAGACCCGGTTGTAGCCGACCTTCAGCGAGGGGATTCCCGTCGCCTCCCGCTCTCCGGCCTCCAGCGCCGCGATGTGTCCCTTTCCGTCCCGCGCCAGAGACCGGAGCCGGTCGAGTTCGGCGTCGACGCCGGCCGCGATCACACCGCCGTCGTTCAGCGAGGCCGGCGTCTCCGCCAGTATCGCGTCGAATCTGGCTCGCAGTGCGGGCAGCGCGTCCGTGGTCCCCAGGCGGCCGAGGAGGTCGGCATCCAGGCCGGCAACGGCCGCGAGCGTGGCAGGGGCGTCGCGGAGCGTTTCCCGCAGGGCCGCCGCCTCGCGCGGACTGATCCGCCCCAGGACCAGTCGCGACGTCAGGCGCTCCAGGTCGGCCATGCCCTTGAACCGCGATCGGAGCGACTCCCGCAGCGGGATGTTCCTGAGCAGCACGTCGACCGCGTCGTGACGCTCGCGCAGGGCGCCGGCGTCGCGCAGCGGCCGGCTCAACCAGCGCCGGAGCGCGCGGGCGCCGGGCCCGGTGCGCGTCAGGTCGAGCACGTCGACCAGGGTCCGTCCACCCTGGTGCTGGAGGTGACGAAAAACCTCCAGGTTGCGCAACGTCGTGTCGTCGACCACCACACACCGGTCGTCGTGCTGAACTTCCAGACCCGTTACGTGATCGATCTCCGACCTGGAGGCGCGACGGGCGTACTCCAGCACGAGCGCCGCGGCGGCAACCGCGGCCTCTCCCTCGACCAGACCGAAGCCGCGCAGGTTCTCGACCTGGAACTGCCGGCGCAGGGCGCGCTCCGCGGAGGCGGCACGCGGCGCCTCCGAGCCGTCGACCGCCGTGTGCGGCACTCCGGCGCGCTCGATCCAGGCCGGAAGCTGACCGCCCGGATCGGCGCTTCCCGTCTCGAAGTCCCCGCCGCACGTGAGAATCTCGCGCGGCGCGAGCCGTTCGAGATCCTCCACCGCGAGCGCCGCGTCCGGCCAGCGGCGCACGAAGAACTCGCCGGTCGAAACATCGAGGAACGCGCCGGCGCCCGCTCCGCCGTTGAAGCGGATCCCGGCCAGGTAGTTCGGCCGGTTCTGATCGAGCATCTCCAGGTCGCTGATCGTTCCCGGGGTCACGACGCGGGTCACCTCCCGGCGCACGAGTCCCCGGGCCTGCGCCGGATCCTCGACCTGATCGCAGACCGCGACCTTGTAGCCCGCGTCGAGCAGCCTGGCGATGTAGGACTCGACCGAGTGATGGGGCACCCCGCACATCGGGGCCTCGCTGGCGGTTCCCTTCTGGCGCGCGGTGAGGGCGACATCGAGGACGGGCGCCGCGGTCGTGGCGTCCTCGAAGAACAGCTCGAAGAAGTCGCCCATCCGGTACAGCAGGATCGCGTCCGGATACTCGGCCTTGACCGTCAGGTAGTGCCGGAGCATCGGGGTGAGCGTGGCGATGTCACGCGCCGGGCCGGCCGATCGACCGGCGGATGTCCGTGAATCCCCCGCGTTCTTTGCAGCGCTCCCGTCCACGGACGTTCGCCAGTATAGTGAGCGGCCATGCCGTCCGGGCCGCTGCTCGCCTTCGACACCGGCTCGCCCGTCGTCAGCGTGGCGCTCGCTCTACCCGACCGGGTCGAGGCGCTCGCCACACCTCAGGGCCGTTCGTCGCGTGAATTGATCGCGATGATCGACGAACTGCTGGCGGGCGCGGGACTCGAAGCCCGCGACCTGGGGGGAATCGGAGCGGTCAGGGGTCCGGGCAGCTTCACCGGCCTGCGGGTTGGCCTGGCCACCGCGATCGGCCTGCACCAGGCCTCCGGAGTGCGCGCGGGTGCGGTGTCAACGTTCGAGGTTCTGGCCTCGCACTACGCCGGGCGGGCGGTCCAGCCGGCCCCTGTGGTCCTTGCGGTCGTCGACGCGCACCGGGACCGCTGGTTCACCCAGCGCGTGCGGCTGGGAGCCGACGGTACGGCCCGGGCCGAGGGGCCGCCTGAGATCACAGGCCGGGCCGACCTGGAGCGAAGCGCGCTCCCTCTCGTTGGCCACGGAGTATCCGCTCTGGAGCTTCCGGCCGGCGCGGTCGAGGCGACGGAACTCGCACCGAACATGCTGCGTCGCATGCGGAACGGTGACTTTCCCTGGGGCCTCTCGACGCTCGTCGAGCCTCTGTACCTGCGCCCGCCCGCGACGACCGCGCCCAAGCTGGTACGCTCGAACCAGGCCACGCGGAAGGCCGGCGAACGACCACGAAGGGAGGCGCGCACGGAATGAGCGATGACGCAGTCAAGGAAGAACTTCTGGCGCAGGAGGGCGAGTTCAAGAACCTCTACGAAGAGCACCAGGCCTGTGAGAGTCAACTCGAAGAACTGGTCGGCCGCCCCGTCCTCTCGCCGACGGATCAAACCGAGGCCAAGCGCATCAAGCTCCACAAGCTCGCTCTCAAGGACCGCATGGAGTCGATCATCCGGTCCCACGCCCTCCAGGCAGCCAGTTAGCGCCACTCTTCCGGGCGCGCCCTGCGGATGAGATTCGCTCGGGAGGCCTGGCCGTTCGTGCTGCCCTTCCTGGCAGCGGCGGCCGTGTTCTGGCCCCTTGGCTGGCACGTCGCCGCCGGCGCGATGGCCGTCCTCGGCGTCCTGCTCCTCCTCTTCTTCCGCGACCCCACGCGAAACTACGAGGGACCGCCCGACGTCGTCCTTTCTCCCGCCGAGGGAACGGTGATCGCCGTGGAGGTGATCACCGACAGCGCCCTCGGGGAGGAAGCCTGGAGGCGCATCTCCATCTTCCTGTCGGTCTTCAACGTCCATACCCAGAAGACTCCCGTCGAAGGCGTCGTAATCGGCAGCATCGCCACAACGGGGAAGAAACTGCCGGCTTCCCGCAAGGAGGCAGGCGACGTCAACGAGAATCACCTCACCCTGCTGCGCCGGCCCCAGGGCGATCTCATCGCCGTGCGCCAGATCGCCGGTCTGGTGGCCCGACGTGTCGTGGCGCATGTCCAGGCCGGTCAGCGGGTGATCCAGGGCGAACCTCTCGGCCTGATCAAGTTCGGCTCCCGGGTCGACGTGTTCGTGCCGCTGTCCTACGATCCACTGGTCGAGAAGGGCCAGCGCGTGATCTCCGGCGAGACGCCGCTCGCCATGCCCACGGACCCGTCCACACCGCCGCCGGAGGACTTGCCGGTCCGGAGACCCGCGGTTCGAACCGGAGACGCTCCATGAACTGGAAACCTCGCAAACCGAGACCGTTGCGCGCCGGGGCCTACGTGATCCCGAGCCTGTTCACGACCGCCAACATGCTGCTTGGCTTCTACGCCCTGCTGGCAGGTCTCGAAGGCCAGTTCCAGACGGCCGTGCTCATGCTGTTCGCCGCGGCCTGCCTCGACACGCTGGACGGCCGGATAGCCCGCCTGACCGGCACCGCGAGCCCATTCGGCAGGGAGTACGACTCGCTGGCAGACCTGGTGTCCTTCGGTCTCGCACCGGCCTTGCTCTGCTACCTCTGGGGCCTCCACGAACTCGGCCGCGTGGGTTTCGCGGCGCCGGCCGTCTACCTGCTCTGCAACGCCGCCCGTCTGGCCCGTTTCAACGTCAGCCGCCGCACGGCCGACCCGGCCTACTTCATCGGGCTGCCGGCGCCGGCCGCCGCGGGAGCAATCGGCTCGATCCTCTTCTTCGTCGACACCCGGGGCGACTCTTTCCTCCTCCAGATCGTCGTTCTGTCCGCGCTGGTGGTGGTCGGCCTGCTCGCCGTTTCCACGTTTCGCTACGTCAGCTTCAAGGAGATCGACTTCCGGCGCCGGCGGAGTTTCCGCGTCGTGCTGGTCATCTCGTCGATCGCCGTGCTGGCGTTGATCCACATCGGTCTCTTCTTCCTGGTCGGGGCGGCCAGCTACGCGCTCTCCGGGCCTACCGCGTGGGTCGTCGGCCGCCTCCGGCGACGCCGCCGGGCGATCCGTCTTCGCGCTGCTACGCTCCGCGGCCGATGACGAACGTTCCGTCCGCCTCTCCAGACCACCATCGGCTGACCGTCCTCGGATCGGGACCCGCGGGACTCACCGCGGCCCTGTACGCCGCGCGCGCCGACCTCGCGCCGTTGGTTCTCGAGGGTAGCCAGCCGGGCGGGCAACTGACGATCACGACCGATGTCGAGAACTACCCAGGCTTCCCAAAGGGGATCATGGGGCCCGAGCTGATCGATCAGATGCGGGCGCAGGCCCAGCGTTTCGGGGCCGATACCCGCTTCGAGACGGGCCTCGCGGTGGACCTGAGCGAGCGACCGTTCCGGCTCGAAACGGACGGGGGCGAGTACCTGACCGACGCGCTGATCATCGCCACCGGCGCCTCGGCCCGCCAACTGGGACTTCCCTCGGAGGCTGAGCTGATGGGCTACGGCGTATCTGCCTGCGCCACCTGCGACGGCTTCTTCTTTCGGGACAAGGAGCTGGTGGTCGTAGGGGGCGGCGACACGGCGATGGAGGAGGCCACGTTCCTGACCAAGTTCGCGAGCAAGGTGACGATCGTGCATCGCCGCAGCGAGTTGCGGGCCTCGGTCATCATGCGGGAGCGCGCGGCCGCGAACGAGAAGATCGACTGGCGATTCCACGCAACCGTCGAGGAGATCTACGGCACCCAGGCGGATGGCGTTCACGGCGTGCGCCTTCGCGACCCGCGGTCCGGCGAGGAGTCGGACTTCCCCTGCCAGGGCGTCTTCATGGCGATCGGCCACAACCCGAACACCGAGCTGTTCCGCGGCAAGCTGATGATGGACGATGTCGGTTACCTCAAGGTCCGCCATCCGGGCACGGCAACGGACATCGAGGGCGTCTTCGCCTGCGGCGACGTGATGGACCCGATCTACCGGCAGGCGGTCACCGCCGCCGGCACCGGTTGCCAGGCGGCGATCGACGCCGAGCGCTGGCTGAGCGAAGTACACTGACCGCCGCCATCGGACAAGGACGGGAGCAAGCATGGCCAAACTGAGACGTAGGGACTTCCTGGGCAGGACCGCGATCGCCGCCGCGGGAGCGGGCGCCGTCGCCGCCTGCGGTGGATCAGCCTCGGCGCCGGAGAGCGGACCGGCCGTCGTCACGAAGCCCCGCCTGAACTGGCGCCTGGCCTCGAGCTTCCCGCGCGGCCTCGACACGATCTTCGGCGGCGCGGAAGTGTTCGCGGAACGAGTCGAAAGCCTGTCCGAGGGCCGGTTCCGGATCCGCCCCTACCCCGCCGGCGAACTCGTCCCGGGGCTGGGCGTCCTGGACGCGGTGCAGCAGGGCACGGTCGAACTCGGCCACACCGCGAGCTACTACTACACGGGCAAGAACCCGGCCGTAGCCTTCGACACCGCCATGCCGTTCGGCCTGAACACGCGCCAGCAGAACGCCTGGCTCTACCATGGCGGCGGCCTGGAACTCATGCGTGAGGTGTTCGCGGACTTCAACATCGTGAACTTCCCTGCCGGTAACACGGGCGGGCAGATGGGCGGCTGGTTCCGGCGCGAGGTCAGCACGCTGGACGAACTGCGCGGTCTGAAGATGCGTATCCCCGGTCTGGGCGCCGAGGTGCTGAGCCGTCTCGGAGTGACCGTTCAGACGATTCCCGGCGGAGAGATCTATCCCGCGCTGGAACGCGGAGTGGTCGATGCCGCCGAGTGGGTAGGCCCGTACGACGACGAGAAGCTCGGCTTCCAGCGGGTGGCGAAGAACTACTACTACCCCGGCTGGTGGGAACCGGGCCCGACGCTTTCCGTGTACGTCAACCGGACCGCCTGGGACGGTCTTCCGACCGAGTACCAGTCCATCGTTCAGTCCGCCGCCGCGGAGGCGAACATCGACATGATCTCGCGGTACGACGCGGTCAACCCGGGGGCGCTCAAGCGTCTGGTCGACGGCGGCGTCACCCTGAGACCGTTTTCCGACGAGATCATGACCGCGTCACGCGACGCCGCGTTCGAACTGATGAACGAGAACGCGGCCACGGACGCAGGCTACCGGAAGATCTTCGAGTCCTGGGACGAGGTTCGCCGGTCCTCGTTCCGCTGGTTCAGCACCGCCGAGCAGGCCTACGCGCGGTTCTCGTTCGGGGGCTAGAGCCGGAACCGTCAGGGCGGGCATACTGCCGGCTACTGCCGGCAGCCGTCCGGAAACGCCGCGACGTCCGTGATCGCGGCGGCCGCCGTGCCTGGCTCGTTGCGGTACTCCTTCACGGTCCCCGTCGCGGTGTCCTCCACCCGGATCACGTAGCCCAGGTCCGTCGTCGACCCGCCGAAGACCCAGACCTGGCCGTTCGCGGCGCAGCCGTCCAGCACCTTGATCAGCACCTCCCAGTTGGAGCCGTCGAAGAAACTGAACATTCCCGAGTCGTTCGTGCCTGCGTGGACCACCCGGCCCGAACCGCTCGCGCCGGCGCCGTCGCGCCACTCCACCGTCACCGCGTAGCGGGAGTCCTGCAGGCAGAGCGTCTCCGCATCGGCGACGCACGTACCGGCCGGCTCGGCGGCCGTGACCAGGAACGTCCGCCTTGCCGTCGAGGGCGACGAACCGTCGCTCACCTCCAGCGTCACCTCGTGGAAGCCCGGTAACGACCAGACGTGGACCGGTTGGCCGGACCGGGACGTGTCGCCGTCGCCGAACTCC
>VXSP01000027.1 GCA_009837885.1 Holophagales bacterium
CGGGCTGGGGCGGGCCGTCGATCTGGTTCCTCGTGGGACTCCTGATCTTCTACATGTTCGCGAACGATCTCCGCTGGGCTCTGGGGCGCCAGCGTTTCTGGAACCTTCTCTGGATGTCTGCCGGGGCCGCGGCTCTGGTGGCCTGCGTGGTCCAGGTGCTGATTCAGGCCGCGGGAGGTGCGGGGACGACGGCCTTCGTCCTAATGCAGGGACAGCAGATGCTGCTGGCGATCGTCATCGCCGGCTTCGCGTTGATACGGCGCGATGCGACGATCATGCTGTTCTTCGTCCTGCCGATCAAGGCGCGGTGGTTCATCTGGATCGAGATCGCGTTCGCGTGGGTGGGGTTCCTGAGGTACGGCGACCTCGCCGGCTTCCTCGGGATCTGTACCGCGATCGGCGCGGTGTTCACGTTGTTGCGGCCCGGACGCACCAAGGGCCTGATGCGCGAGATGCGGCTCCGCTACGAGCGCTGGTACATCCGCCAGAAGCTGAACCGCGGCCGCCGTCGTTTCCGCGTCGTCCCGGGCGGCAAGAAGCCGAAGGACGACGACCGCGTGCGCCGCGGTCCCTGGGTCAACTGAGAGGCGGCTACCCTCCCCTCCGCCGCGTACCAGGCTGGTCTACGCGGCTCATGAGTCGAAGGGCGAGCAGGGTTGCTGCCAGCGCGAGGACGTAGTGCCACCAGGCCGGTTGTTCGGGGAGCCGGATCTGTTCGAGCCTCGCGCTGCCGAGGGCGAGAGCGTTGTGCAGGGCGTGCCAGGCCATGGCGGGGTAGATGGAGCCGGACCGGATGACGGTGACGACCAGGAAGATCCCCAGCAGGGAAGTCGGCGGGATGCGGAACAGGTCGACGTGAAAGAAGCCGAAGGCGATGCCGGCGATCAGGACGAGCTGGAGAGTGGTCAGGCGGTTCTTCAGTCCGTGGAGCAGGACGCCGCGGAAGGCGATCTCCTCGAAGAGCGCTGGCATCAGGGAGAAGAAGATGAGCATCTGCCAGAGCGGCAGGCCGGCCCCCATGTTCTCGGCCATCGCCTCGATCCAGGCCTCCGGGATGGGCATCGCCAGACTGGCGAGCCGGACGACGCCGTCGGCCAGCACGAGACCCGCCGGCGCGCCGATCAGGACGCCGAGCCAGGCTCCGAGTGGCGGCGCTCGGAGGGAAAGCGCCTCCCGCGCGGGTAGCCGGTAGCGGGCGATCATCAGCCAGGCCGCGGCACCGAAGATGGCCATGTTGATCGAGATCAGCAGGCGACTGTCGATGCCGCCGCCGATGTTGAGTTGCCAGACGAGGAGCAGGGCCCAGAGAGCGGCGAACCAGCGCGCCACGCGGCGCGGGAAGAGCGCTGGCCCGCCGGCGAGGTCGGCGGCGTCGAGTTCGCTGGCGGTGATCAGCTTCTCTGCCGACAACGTGCGCAACGAAGCGCGGGCGAGCAGGGCGGCGGCGCCGCCGGTGACCGCCCAGGCGGCGGCGAGGAGCGGCCAGTCGTAGTGGCCGGTCAGGATCTCACGGGCCGCGACGCCAAGGTTCGCGATCGGCAACAGGACGATCGCGCTGCGCAGCTCGACGCCGGGCAGGACGGGAATCGCCGCCACGGCCATGGCGACGAGCATCACGGGCGCGAACAGCAACTGGGCTTCCTTGTACGTCTTCGACCGGCCGGAAACCAGCAGCAGGCTGCTCGACAGGAGCACGGCGGCCGGGGCGTAGAGCAGGAGCAGAAGCAGACCGGCGCCGACCGGAATGACCAGCGTCAGGCCGGCGGGCGGCGCGATCAGGTCGAGTTGCATCCAGACCACGATGTTCACGATGTTGAGCACGCTGGTGGCGAAGGCGACGGCGAGGATCGACAGGTTCTTCGCGGTGACGATCTCGACCCGGCTGGCGGCGGTGGTCAGCAGGGTTTCGAGCGTGCCGCGTTCCTTCTCGCCGGCGAGCGCGTCCGTGGCCACGATCGAGCCGCCCGCGAGCATCATCATCACGATGATCGCGGTCAGGAGGCGTCCCAGCAGCAGCCCGGACGTCTGTTCCTCGCTGGCAGTCTCGATCCGCTCGAGCGGCAGCAGGTCATCCGGCGCCGACGCGAAGCCGGCCGCGGCGAGCCGCTGTTCGCGGAGTTCCGTGCGGGTGCGTTCGAGCGCCCGTCGCAGAAACCCCTCGGCGGAGTCCGAGGCGTCGAGATCCGCCCGGTGCGAGAGGACGATGCGTGGCGTGGTCTCGCCGGCCTTCCCGACCGTCTCCTGGTCCACGTCTCCGTCGGATGGGTCTTCGTCGCCTCCGGCCTCCCAGGCCACGTGAACGTGGAGTCGCTCTTCGTCGAGCGCGGCCGCGACGTCGTCCGGGGCTTCGACCCGCTCGAAGCGAATCGCCGGGCCGTCCGTCGGTTCGCCGTCGGCCCGGCCATCGTCGCCGACGACGGCCAGAGCCCGCTCGAGCCACATCCGCGCCTCGGCGGCGCCCGCGACGCTGGCCGCTTCGTCGGCCACGGCGTACCTGTAGGTGCGGCTCTCGATCCGTTCCTGCCGGCGTTCCGTGGTCAGCGAGGTCAGGAACCACATCAGCGGCCACAGGACGAGCGGCAGGGCGACCGCGAACACGAGCACCCGCGGATTGCGGGCGAGCTGGCGCAGGTCGTTGATGACCAGCGCGGTGACGGTGCGGCGGTTCATCGGCCCCGCTTCACTCCGTCGTGTTGTCGCCGGTGACGTAGTGGACGAAGATGTCCTCGAGGTAGTGCTGGGAGGTCGCGGCCCGGAGCCCCTCGAGGTCGTCGCAGGCGCGGATCCGCCCCTTGTCGATGATCGCGATCCGGTCGCACAGGCGCTCGGCCTCGCTCATGATGTGGGTCGAGAACAGGATCGCCTTGCCGTCGTCGCGCAGTTCCTGGATCGCCTTCTGCAGGTCGAGCGCGTTCAGCACGTCGAGTCCGACGGTCGGCTCGTCGAAGATGAGCACCGGCGGATCGTGGACGACCGTGCGGGCGATCGAGACCTTCTGCTTCATGCCGCTCGAGAGCTTCTCGATCCGCGCTCCGGCGTAGTCGCCGAGGCCGAAGCGTTCGATCATCTCCTCGACCCGGCTCCTCGTCCGCTCGGCAGGGTACTTGTTGACGCGGGCGAACAGGGTCAGGGTCTCGCGGGCCGTGAGCCGCGGGTAGAGCGCGGTGCTCGCGGAGTAGAAGCCGAGGTTGCGGCGCACCTCGACCGGGTCGGAGGCGACGTCGTGGCCGAGCACGCGGGCGGTTCCGGCCGTCGGCTGCAGCACGGTCGAGATCATCCTGAGCGTCGTCGTCTTTCCCGCTCCGTTGGCGCCGAGCAGGCCGAAGATCTCGGAGCCGCGGCACTCGAAGTTCACCTCCTGGACCGCCCTTACCTCGCCCCGGGACGGATCGAAGAAGTTCTTGGAGAGGCCCTCGACCTCGACCTGGACTGTGCTCACGCTTTACCTCCCGCCGGTCGCCAGTGCTGGCGCAGGAACTGGAACAGGTTGCCTTCGAAGGAGCCGGTGGCGATCTCCTCGACCCGCAGGATGCGCGATGCAAGCCACAGGCAGGCCGCGATGGCGGCGGCGTTCGCCAGGACGGTGATTCCGAGCTGCAGCCAGAGGACGTTGCCGGCGATCGCCTGGCGAAGCAGCAGCACGACGTTGACCACCGGGATGCCGGCCAGCGCCGGCGTGAACTCCATGCTCGGGTCGTTCAGCACCATGACCGGGAGGATGACCAGCAGGATCACCGGCGTGACCATGGACTGACCTTCCTTGAAGGTGCGGGCGAAGGCGGCGAGGATCATCATCGCGGCGGCGATCAGCGCGCCCAGCAGGACGGCGGTCAGGAGCAGGACCGGCAGCGAGGTCATGGGCAGCTCGAAGGCGAAGCCGCTTCCGTCTCCGCCTCCCAGCCGGCCGAGCAGCGGCCCGAGGAAGGAGCGGAAGGAGACGACCATGGCGGCCGCGTTGAGGGCGCCGGCGACCAGGCCCATCGTGGCCACGTAGAGGTACTTCGCGGTGACGACATGAATGCGCCGGGTGGCGAGCGTGCTGGTGGTCTCCCAGGTGTTCCGCTCGCGCTCGCCGGCGGTCGAGTCGATGGCCGGGTAGACGCAGCCGTTCGCGATCATGATGACGAAGAAGAGCGGGATCATCATCCCCATCAGGAACTGCCCCATCTGGCGGCCGGTGGCGAGGTTGTTCGAGCGCACCTCGAAGACCTGCCACTCGGCGCCGTCGAGGCCGTGTTCTTCGGCGATCCGGTCCAGCCAGGCCGATCGTTCCGCCGAGAGCGCCCTTTCCAACCGGCCCCGGGCGGCCTGCGACTGGTCGCTTGAGCCATTGCTCAGCAGCAGGACCTCGGCGTTGCCCGGTGGATCGACGGTGGTTTCGAAGATCAGGGCGGCGTCGAGCTCGGCGGCCAGCAGGCGGTTCTCGACGTCCTCCCGGTACGCGGCAGCAGCGGTTCCCGCCTGCGCCTCGACCTCCGTGATCTCGACGCGCCCTTCGTCCTCTTCGAGCCGTTCGAGCAGGCTCCGGTGCTCCGCCGGCAGACCCGCGATCTCGACCCGCGAAGCGAAACTCTCGAAGCGCGCCGTGACAAAGAGGATGCCCGAGAACATGACCCACATCATCAGCGGGTACATCAGCAGCGGGATGAGGATCCCGTTGATCAGAACGGCCCGCTCGCGCAGGGCGGCGCGGAGTTCGCTCAGATAGAGCAGGCGAATGGCGGTCCAGTCCATCGGGAGGGCCGGGGCGATCGGAGTATAGGAGGAGCCGGAGGCCCGGTGTCTTCTACGGTGGGAGCGTGGCGTGGTTTTCCTGGGGCTTCCGCTGAGCCGCTTCGCGGCCCCGGAATGCCGGCGAGAACGCCGGCGCACCCAGTGCCTCAGGCCCGCTGAGCGACTTCCCAGGCCAGTCCGGCCGTCCGCGGCACCGACTCGCCGACTTCCTTCGCGTGGGCGCTGGCGGCCGTGCCGTCCCGGACGCGGCCGGCGATGCCCTGGGCGATGCCGGCGCTGCGGAAGAGGTTGTAGGCGAGGTAGAAGTTCCAGTGCGCGATGCCGTCGCGGCCGGTCCGGCGGCAGTAGGCGTCGCGGTAGGTCTCGAGGGTCGGGATGCCGAGCGCCTCCAGGTCGCGGCCCTTGAGTCCGCCCTTGTCCCTCGGGATCTCCCACTGCATCGTGTGGTAGCTGAAGTCCGCAAGCGGGTGACCGAGGGTGCCCAGTTCCCAGTCGAGGATGGCGATCACCTCGGCCCGTTCCGGATGCAGGATCATGTTGTCGAGCCGGAAGTCGCCGTGGACGATCGTCGTCTCGTCGCCTCCCGGGATGTTCGCCGGCAGCCACTCGATCAGCGCGTTCATCGCCGGGATGTCCCGCGTCTCCGAGGCCAGGTACTGCTTCGTCCACCGGTGGATCTGGCGCGCGAAGTAGTTGCCTGGCTTGCCGTAGGTCGAAAGGTCCACGGCCTCGTAGTCGACCTGGTGCAGTTTGGCGAGCGTCCTGTTCAACGCGTCGTAGATCGCGAACCGCTCGGCAGGCTCCATGCCGGGCAGCAGCGCCTCCCAGAGGATCCGGCCCTTCACGTGCTCCATCACGAAGAACATCGTGCCGACGACCGACTCGTCGGTGCAGAGGCAGTAGGTGCGCGGTACGGGGACGCCCGTGTCGCGGAGCGCCGTCATCACCCGGTACTCGCGGTCCACCGCGTGCGCCGAGGGCAGCAGTTTGCCCGGCGGCTTGCGGCGCAGCACGTAGCTCTTGCCGCCGGCCTCGAGCAGGTAGGTGGGGCAGGACTGTCCGCCCTTGAACTGCTGGACCTGGAGGTCACCCGAGAACCCCTCGACGTGCTCTTCGAGGTAGCGCTGCAGCGGCGCCGGGTCGAAGCTGAGGCGCTCGGCGACCTCCCTGGTCCCCGAGAACTTCTCCTGGCGGCTCTCCGTCATCGGCGGCGCAGTGTAACGTGCCGCCTGCCTACTTCGCCGGCAGGTAGACCTCGCCGCCGGCCTTCCGGAACTCCCCGGCCTTCTCCCTGAGCCCGGCTTCCAGGGCGTCCGCGTCCTCCAGCCCCTTCTCGGCCGCGTAGTCGCGGATCTGCTGGGTGATCTCCATCGAGCAGAACTTGGGGCCGCACATGGAGCAGAAGTGGGCGACCTTGGCGCCTTCTTGGGGCAGGGTCTCGTCGTGGAAGGCGCGGGCGCGTTCCGGGTCGAGCGAGAGGTTGAACTGGTCCTCCCAGCGGAACTCGAAGCGGGCCTTGGAGACGGCGTTGTCGCGGGCCTGGGCGCCGGGGTGGCCCTTGGCCAGGTCGGCGGCGTGGGCGGCGATCTTGTAGGTGATCACCCCCTCGCGGACGTCCTCGCGGTTGGGCAGGCCGAGGTGTTCCTTGGGCGTGACGTAGCAGAGCATCGCCGTGCCGAACCAGCCGATCATCGCGGCGCCGATGCCGGAAGTGATGTGGTCGTAGCCAGGGGCGATGTCGGTGGTGAGTGGCCCGAGCGTGTAGAAGGGCGCCTCGTCGCACCACTCGAGCTGCTTGTCCATGTTCTCCTTGATCATGTGCATCGGCACGTGACCGGGACCCTCGTTCATCACCTGGACGTCGAACTCCCAGGCGCGGCGGGTCAACTCGCCCTGGGTCCTGAGCTCGGCGAACTGGGCCTCGTCGTTGGCGTCCTCGATCGAGCCGGGCCGCAGCCCGTCGCCGATCGAGAAGGAGACGTCGTAGGCGGCCATGATCTCGCAGATGTCGTCCCAGTGGGTGTAGAGGAAGCTCTCCTGGTGGTGGGAGAGGCACCACTTGGCCATGATCGAGCCGCCGCGGCTGACGATGCCGGTGCGCCGCTTCGCGGTCAGCGGCACGTAGCGCAGCAGGACGCCGGCGTGGATCGTGAAGTAGTCGACGCCCTGTTCCGCCTGCTCGATCAGGGTGTCGCGGAACATCTCCCAGGTCAGCTCCTCGGGCCGGCCGTCGACCTTCTCCAGGGCCTGGTAGATCGGCACGGTGCCGATGGGCACCGGCGAGTTGCGCAGGATCCACTCCCGCGTCTCGTGGATGTTGCGGCCGGTGGAGAGGTCCATGACGGTGTCCGAGCCCCAGCGAATGGCCCAAACCATCTTCTCTACCTCCTCCTCGATCGACGAGGTGACGGCCGAGTTGCCGATGTTCGCGTTCACCTTGACCAGGAAGTTGCGGCCGATCGCCATCGGCTCGAGTTCCGGATGGTTGATGTTGGCGGGGATGATCGCGCGGCCTCGGGCGACTTCGGCGCGCACGAACTCGGGCGTGATCGTCCGCGGGATCGCGGCGCCGAAGCTCTCGCCGCCGTGCTGGGCCGCGATCTCGTCGGCGATCTGCTCGCGGCGCTGGTTCTCGCGGATGGCGATGTACTCCATCTCCGGCGTGATTTCGCCGCGCCTCGCGTAGTGCATCTGGGTGACGCGGGCGCCGGCCTTTGCCCGGAGCGGCCTGCGACCGGCGACGAAGCGCACGCGGTCGAGCCGCGGGTTCGCGGCGCGCTCGCGTCCGTAGAGCGACGAGACCCGCTCCAGCTCCTCCACGTCGCTGCGCGCCTCGATCCAGGGCAGGCGCAGGGGCTCCAGGCCGCGGCGGACGTCGATCTCGACTGCCGGGTCCGTGTAGGGCCCCGATGTGTCGTAGACAACGACCGGCGGATTGTGCTCCTTCGGTCCCAGCGCGGTCAGGCCGCTCGCGGCGGACGGGCCCGCGCCGGCGGTCGTCGACGACTGGGAGATCTCGCGCATCGGCACACGGATCGAGGGGTCCGATCCCTCGACGTAGACCTTGCGCGAGTTGGGGAGGGGCTCGCGGCTCAGCAGGGGAGCCGCGGTCTGCGGGATTCGGTCGGCGATCGTCATGGCTGCATTCCCTACGTCGGTGTCAACCGTTTCAGGTTCGAAGGCTCCCGTGCACAGGCCCTTGGGCCAGCACGATCTCAGGCTGTCGTTTCAGCCGCACCCAGCGTGCGGGCCACGATAGCAGCCGTTGCGGTTTGCACGGGTCCGGCAGGCGTCGCCCGGCGGCGGCCGGACCGATCGGGCGAATAGAATCGAAGCGCCTCGGTGCGCATCGAGATGGACATGGATCCCACAAACAGGCCAAGGACGGACCCGGCCCGCCAGGACGTCGACCCGGCCGAGACGGCCGAGTGGCTCGAAGCCCTGGACGCGGTGATGGAGCGCGAAGGGCCGGAGCGCGCGCACTTCCTGCTGGAAGCCCTGGTCGACCAGGCACGTCGCTCCGGCGCCTACCTGCCCTACAAGGCGACCACCGCCTACCTGAACACGATCCCGGTGCAGGCGCAGGAGCCGTTGCCGGGAGACGCGGACATCGAGTGGCGGATTCGCAGCATCGTCCGCTGGAACGCGATGGCGATGGTGGTCCGGGCGAACCACGACTACGAGGGACTGGGCGGGCACATCGCGTCCTTCGCCTCCGCCGCCACCCTCTACGACGTCGGCTTCAACCACTTCTTCCACGCCCCGTCGGAGCAGCACGGCGGTGACCTGGTCATGGTCCAGGGGCACTCTTCGCCGGGCATCTACGCGCGCGCCTTTCTCGAGGGCCGGCTGAGCGAGGAGGAACTGCTCCGTTTCCGGCGCGAAGCGCGGCCGGGCGGTCTTTCCTCCTACCCGCACCCGTGGTTGATGCCGAGCTTCTGGCAGTACCCGACCGTGTCGATGGGTCTCGGCCCGTTGATGGCGATCTTCCAGGCGCGGTTCATGAAGTACCTCCACAACCGCGGCCTGGTCGACACCGAGGGGCGCAAGGTCTGGGCTTTCATGGGCGACGGCGAGATGGACGAGCCGGAGTCTCTGGGATCGATCTCGCTCGCTTCGCGCGAGAACCTCGACAACCTGATCTTCGTCGTCAACTGCAACCTGCAGCGGCTGGACGGGCCCGTACGCGGCAACGGCAAGATCATCCAGGAGCTCGAGGCGGTGTTCCGCGGCGCTGGCTGGAACGTGATCAAGCTGGTCTGGGGCTCCTACTGGGATCCGCTGCTGGCCCGCGACCGCCACGGATTGCTGCGCCGGCGCATGGAGGAGGCGGTCGACGGCGAGTACCAGGCCTACAAGGCGAGCCAGGACGGCGGTTTCGTGCGCGAGCACTTCTTCGGCAAGTACCCGGAGCTCAAGGCCATGGTCGCCCACCTGACCGACGAGGACATCTGGCGGCTGAACCGCGGCGGCCACGACCCGCACAAGATCTACGCCGCCTACGCGGCTGCGACGAAGCACACCGGCCAGCCCACCGTCATTCTGGCCAAGACGGTCAAGGGCTACGGCATGGGCGAAGCGGGCGAGGGGATGAACATCACCCATCAGCAGAAGAAGATGGGCCTGCGGGCGCTGATGGGATTCCGCGACCGGCTGGACATCCCCGTGTCCGACGGGGACCTGGAGGAAACGCCGTTCTACCGGCCGCCGGACGACAGCCCGGAGGTCCGCTACCTGAAGGAACGCCGCGAGGCGCTGGGCGGCTACCTGCCGGCGCGGGAGGTCGAGGCCGCGCCGCTCGAGGTGCCAGACCTCTCCGCCTTCGACGCCCTGCTTCGGTCGAGTCGCGGCCGCGCTTTCTCGACCACGATGGCGTTCGTGCGGCTGCTGACCCTGCTCACCCGCGACCCGGCGATCCGCAACCGCCTGGTGCCGATCGTCGCCGACGAGGCGCGCACCTTCGGCATGGAGGGGATGTTCCGGCAACTCGGCATCTACGCCCCCACCGGCCAGCTCTACGAGCCGGTCGACGCCCACAAGATCGCGCCGTACAAGGAAGCCCGAGATGGCCAGATCCTCCAGGAGGGGATCAACGAGGCGGGAGCGCTCTGCTCCTGGATGGCGGCGGGCACCTCGGCCGCGAACCACGGATTCCACATGATCCCGTTCTTCATCTTCTACTCGATGTTCGGGTTCCAGCGGGTCGGCGACCTGATCTGGGCCGCCGCCGACATGCAGGCGCGGGGCTTCCTGATCGGCGGCACCTCCGGGCGGACGACGCTGAACGGCGAAGGTCTGCAGCACCAGGACGGTCACAGTCACCTGGCCGCGTCGACGGTGCCGAACTGCGTCTCCTACGACCCGACCTACGCGTACGAGCTGGCCGTCATCCTCCAGGACGGGTTGCGCCGGATGTACGCGGACGGCGAACCGGTCTTCTACTACCTGACGACGCTGAACGAGAACTACGAGCACCCGAGGATGCCCGAGGGCGCCGAGGACGGAATCCGGCGCGGGCTGTACCGGATCCGATCCGGTTCGCGGCACCGGAAGCGTGCCACGCTGCTCGGCTCGGGCGCGATTCTGCGCGAGGCGGAGGCCGCCGCCGAGATGCTGGAGGAGGACTGGAAGGTGTCCACCGAGGTGTGGTCGGCGACCAGCTTCAACAGGTTGCGGCGCGACGGCATCGAGGTGGAGCGCTGGAACCGGCTCCATCCGGGGGAAGAGAAGAGAGTGTCCTACGTCCGGCAGTGCCTGACCGGCCGCGGCGGCGTCACCGTCGCCGCCAGCGACTACATGAAGGTCTACACGGACCAGATCCGGGCCTTCGTCCCGGGCCCGTACCGGACGCTGGGCACCGACGGTTTCGGCCGCAGCGACAC
Organism: Holophagales bacterium; assembly: GCA_009837885.1. Classification (GTDB taxonomy): domain Bacteria; phylum Acidobacteriota; class Thermoanaerobaculia; order Multivoradales; family Multivoraceae; genus Multivorans. The sequence continues at coordinate 10,617 of VXSP01000027.1, forward strand.
CCGCGAGCAGTTGCGAGCCTTCTTCGAGGTCGACCGCCGGCACATCGTGGTCGCGGCGCTGGCCTCGCTGGCTGAGAACGGCGACATCGAATCCGAGGCGCCGGCGAAGGCGATCGAGGCCTACGGCATCGACCCGAACGCACCGAACCCGGCCACCGCGTGAGCGACACCGTTCCCGTCGTCGTCCCTGACATCGGCGACTTCGACCAGGTCGACGTGGTCGAGGTGCTGGTCGCCGTGGGTGACGACGTTTCGGTCGACCAGTCGCTCATCACCCTGGAGAGCGACAAGGCCTCGATGGAGGTGCCGTCGCCAGCCGCCGGCCGGGTGGTCGAGATCGCGGTCGAGCTCGGCGGCCAGGTAGGCGAGGGCGATCTGATCCTGACGATCGAAGCGGCCGATCTGCCGGCGGAGGAACGGGAAGAGGCGGCCGGGCCGTCCGAGGAGCCGTCGCCAACCGCCGTGGAGGCGGCTGCGCCTGCGCCTTCCCCGGCGCCCCGCCCGTCGCCCTCGCGACGGAGGCGACCGCCGCCGGCCGGAGGCGGTCCCGCCACCTCGGCCAGTCCGCCGCACGCCAGCCCGGCGGTGCGGAGGTTCGCTCGCCTGCTCGGCGCAGATCTCAGGAGAGTGTCCGGCAGCGGCGCCAAGGGCCGGATCCTGCGCGAGGACGTGGAGGGTTTCGTCAAGGAGGCGATGACAGGCCGCGGCCGGCCGGCCGGCGCGGGCATTCCGCCGGTCCCGGAGATCGACTTCTCGAAGTTCGGCCCGGTCGAGTCGAAGCCGCTCAGTCGCATCCGCAAGCTCTCGGCGGCCAACCTCCACCGAAGCTGGCTCAACGTGCCGCATGTGACCCAGCACGACGAGGCGGACATCACGGATCTGGAGGCGTTCCGCCGGGCGCATCTCGACGAGGCTCGCGAGCGAGGCGTTCGGCTCACGCTGCTCGCCTTCCTGATGAAGGCGGTGGCGGCGTCGCTGGCCGAGTTCCCGGACATGAACTCGTCGCTGGCGCCCGACGGCGAGTCGCTGATCCTCAAGGGCTACTTCCACCTGGGCGTCGCCGTCGATACCCCGGATGGTCTCGTCGTGCCGGTGGTCCGCGACGTCGACCGAAAAAGCGTCTACGAGCTGGCCGGGGAACTGGGTGAAGTCAGCGGCCGCGCCAGAGAGCGCAAGCTCCGGCCGGCCGACATCCAGGGCGCCACCTTCACGATTTCGAGCCTTGGCGGCATCGGCGGCACCGCCTTCACGCCGATCGTCAACGCGCCGGAGGTCGGCATCCTGGGCGTCTCGCGCGCCGTCAGGAGGCCGGTCTACGTCGGCGCCGGTCTGGCGCCGAGGCTGATGCTGCCGGTCTCGCTGTCGTACGACCACCGGGTGATCGACGGCGCTTGCGCGGTGCGCTTCACGACCCACCTTTGCTCCGCGCTCGCCGACATCCGCCGGGTCGTGCTTTGACCGAACCGATCCGAATCGTCGTCCCGGACATCGGCGACTTCGAGTCCGTCGACGTGGTCGAAGTGCTCGTTTCGCCGGGCGAACACGTGGACGTCGAGGCCGGGCTCATCACGCTCGAGAGCGACAAGGCGTCGATGGAGGTGCCGTCGACGCACAGCGGCGTCGTCCTGGAGGTCGCCGTGTCGCTGGGCGACAAGGTGGCGGAGGGAGACCTGATCGCCGTCCTCGACCCCGGCGACGAGTCGCACCCCGATCAGCGGGCGGAGCGGCCGCGGCATCCGCACGCGCCACCGGAGGCGCCAGGAGCGACGTCCGGTGCGGACGTGGCGCCTGAAGCTCCGGCGAAGGAGCGGCCGTCAGCGGCTGAGGCGGCGACTCCCTCGCCGTCTTCGGCGCCGAAGAAGGTGGACGCCGACGTGCTCGTTCTGGGCGCCGGTCCCGGTGGCTACACCGCGGCCTTTCGGGCCGCGGACCTTGGCCGGCGGGTCGTGCTCGTGGAACCGCACGCCAACCTCGGGGGCGTGTGCCTGAACGTCGGCTGCATTCCGTCGAAGGCCCTGCTGCATGCCGCTCGGGTGGTGGACGAAGCGGCGGAGTTCGCGGCTCATGGCGTCGACTTCGGCGCGCCCGCCATCGACCGGGACAAGCTGGGCCGCTGGAAGGACGGCGTCGTCGGCCGCCTGACCGGTGGACTCGCGCAGCTCGCCCAGCGGCGCAAGGTGGAGGTCGTTCGCGGCCACGGCCGCTTCACCGGTCCCCACGAAGTCGCGGTCGAGAACGGCGATGGAGGCATCCGTACCTTGAGCTTCGGTCAGGCGATCGTCGCGGTCGGCTCGCGGCCGGCGATGATCCCCGGTCTGCCCGAGGGCGATCCGCGCGTCTGGGACTCGACCGACGCCCTCGAGCTCGACCCGGAGTTCGCGCCCGGCGGCCGCCTGCTGGTGATCGGTGGCGGCATCATCGGCCTTGAGATGGCGACGGTCTACGCCGCTCTTGGTTACCGCGTGACCGTCGTCGAGCTGCTGCCGGAACTGCTCACTGGAGTCGACCGGGATCTCGTCCGGCCGTTGCAGCGGCGGCTGGGCGCCCGCCTCGAGAACGTCCATCTGGCGACACGGGTCACCGGCTTGAAGGCCCAGAAGAACGGCCTGATGGTCTCGATGGAGGGCGAGAACGCTCCGGGCTCCGGCCTGTTCGGGCGCGTCCTGGTCGCGGTCGGCCGCCGTCCGAACAGCGATCGCTTCGGCGCCGACGCCGTCGGCATCCACGTCGACGAACGGGGCTTCGTGCCGGTCGACGACCAACAGCGCACGAACGTGCCCCACATCTTCGCGATCGGCGACCTGGTGCCCGGTCCGATGCTGGCGCACAAGGCGACCCACGAGGGCAAGGTGGCGGCCGAGGTGGCGGCGGGGGAGAAGGGCGGCTTCGAGGCGCGGGTTATCCCGTCCGTCGCCTATACGGACCCGGAGGTGGCGTGGGTCGGACTGACCGAGACCGAGGCGCGCGAGAAGGGCACACCCTACGAGAAGGGCACATTCCCGTGGGGCGCCTCCGGCCGCGCCCTGACGCTGGGGAGGTCCGAAGGTCTGACCAAGCTTCTGTTCGATCCCGGCACCGGCCGGGTGATCGGCGCGGGAGTCGTCGGCGTCAACGCCGGCGACCTGATCGCCGAGGCGGCCCTGGCGATCGAGATGAATGCCGACGCCGCCGACCTGGCGCTGACCGTCCACCCGCACCCGACCCTGTCTGAGACGGTCGCCTTCGCCGCCGAGGCGTACGAGGGGACGATCACCGATCTCTACCTGCCGCGACGCGGGAAGCGGTGACGCCGCCGTCGACGTGAGCCGTCTCGACAAGTGGTTGCAGGTGTCGCGGATGTTCCGCGCGCGCTCCAGGGCGACCGCGGCCTGCGCCGCCGGCCGCGTCACGGTCAACGGCCAGCAGGCCAAGGCCCACCGCCAGCTCAAGGTCGGCGACCGGGTCGAGTTCAGGATCCGTGACTGGCAGCGGGTTCTCGTCGTCAGGGAACTGCGCGACCGGCCGCTGCCGAAGGCCGAGGCGCCCCGGCTGTACGAGGATCTGAGTCCACCGAAGCCGGAGCCGCGGAAGCGCGATCCGTTCCTGGCCCCCGAGCCGGCGCGGAGACGCCGCGGCGCCGGTCGTCCGACCAAGCGGGACCGCCGGTTGATCGACCGGCTGCGCTGACGCTCGGCCGCGCTACAGTTCCGGCACCATGCCCAACAGATCGTCGCTTCCCCGCCATGGGGCAGGTCTCGTCGGCGTCAGCCTTCTGGTCGCGTTCGCGGCCGCTTGCACCGGTCCGCTGCCGGAGCGCTCCACGGGTCCCTCGGGCCCGGCCTACGACCCGGCCACGGACCCTCTCGTCAACCCGCCGACGCTGACCGAGCCGTACCCGTTCGATCGGCCGGAGGTCGTCGCCCGCGACGACACGCTGGTGCGCTACATGCTCGGCGACCCGCGCACGTTGAACCCGATCTTCGCGATCTTCTGGGAGGACTACTACCTCTCCGGCGCGCTCTTCCAGGCGCTGACGACGCGCAACGCGGACATGACGACGGTGTGGAACCAGACCGTGGTCGAGGAGGGTGTGATCGCGGACGATTGGATGAGCGCCCGGGTGCGGGTCCGGCCGGGGTTGACCTGGCACGACGGCAGGCCGTGGACGATGCACGACCTGAAGTTCACATACGACATGGTGGCCTCGGACGACGTGCCGGCGGCGATGTACAAGCACGACGTCGACCAGGTTGAGCGGATCGACGTGATCGACGACCTGACGGTCGAGTTCCACTTCAGGGACGCGCTGGTCACGAACATGCTGGCGATGCGTGTGCCGCCCATTCCGCGGCACATCTGGAACAACGCGGAGGAACTCGCGAACGATCCGACGATGCGGAGCAGCGAGTACTTCAACCACTACGCTCGCGAGGAAGTCATCGGCTCGGGCCCCTTCAGGTTCGTGTCCTGGACCCTGACCGACAAGATCGTCGTCGAACGCTGGGACGACTTCCCCGACGCCGCCCGCGTGGCACCGTTCAAGAGGGTGATCTACCGGCCCCAGAGCGACCGCAACCTCGGTCTGCTGCTGTTCAAGAAGGGAGAGCTCGACGAGTACTGGTTCACACCGCAGCAGTTCGCCACCCAGAGCAACGACGAGGAGTTCGAGCGGTTCGGCGTCAAGGGCTGGGCGCCGGCGCGGCGTATCTCGAGGATCGGCTGGAACCAGGACGGCAGCAACCCGTTCTTCACCGATGTGCGGGTGCGGCGGGCGATGACCCACGCCTACGACATGAAGCGGGTGATCCGGGACGTCACCTACGGCGTCTACCTCGAGACGGACCAGCTCTGGGACAAGGACCACATGGGCTACAACCCGGACGTTCCCAAGTACCCGTTCGACCTGGCGCGCGCCGGCGAGCTACTGGACGAGGCCGGCTGGCTGCCCGATCCGGACGACGGCTGGCGCTACAAGCAGATCGGCGGCGAGAAGGTGAAGTTCTCGTTCGAACTCGAGATCTCCCAGACCTTCGACGACGCGGTGAAGATGGCCGACATCTACCGCGAGGACCTGCGCAGCATCGGCGTCGAGCTGACCCTTCGCCAGTTCGAGAACGCGACCCATGAGCAGCACCTGCTGGAGCACGAGTTCCAGGCCCACGCGGACGCCGACGAGGTGACGACCGATCCGGACCAGTGGACGATTCGCCTCCACTCGACGAGCTATGACAATGCCCGCAACTACGTCGGCTACAAGAGCGATCGGGTCGACGATCTTCTGGAGCGCGGCCGGCGCGAGTTCGACCCCGAGGCCCGCGCCGCGATCTACCGCGAACTGGCCTACGTCGTCGCCGAGGACCAGCCGTTCACGATGATGTGGAACTACTCCGAGATCCGCGCCTTCAGCAAGCGCCTCCGCGGCATCGAGTTCGCGCCCTCCGGCGTCTTCCTGTTCCAGCCGACTCCACCGCCGGGCAGCGACTGGTGGACCAGCCCCGGCTGGTGGACGCACCGCGACGACGTCGCCGCGTACGCCTCCGGCGGCTGAGGCGTCGGTTGCACCCGCCCGCGGAGGGCTCAGGGGGAGGGGTCCCAGTCGGCCGTTCGCGCTTTCTCGGAAGTTGGTGGGTTGGCGCTCACTTCGCTTCACTCGCTCCGGTCAGGCGTCGGTTGCAGGGAAGGCGCCGGGCGTCGCTCGTTCAGAGCCCGCTGGGACCCTCCCCCTGAGCCCTCCGCGCGCTGGACGTCGTCGGCTCGGCCGTCTGCCCGAGCATCAACAGGCCCGGAGGAGACTCTGGAGATCACTTCGTATGCCTTGCGTGATCGGATCAAGTAATGCAAACTGGGCGAATGAACGCACAACTGCCAACTCGCTTGCCAGAATCCACGATTACTTCCCGGGGCCAAACGACCCTTCCCAAGCAGGTGCGCGACGCGCTGGAGCTGGAGCCAGGAGACAAGGTGCGGTACTTCATCTTCGACGGAGAAGTCCGCATCGCGCCCGTGCGGCCGATCGAGCGCTTGTTCGGCATCCTGAAGTACGACGGACCTCCTGCGACTCTCGAGGACATGGACCGGGCGATTGCCGAGGGAGCGTGCCGTCGCGTGTTGGGTGACGACTGGTCTCCGGAGAGACTGGAGGACGCAGACCGGATGGCTGCCGAGGCTTCGGGCCGGAAGTGATTGCGCTTGACACGAACGTCCTCCTACGATTCATCGTTCGCGAGGACGAAGAGCAGGCGGAGGCGGCGGAGACGCTGCTGAGGCGGTTGACGCTCGAAGAGCCGGGCTTCATTTGTCGCGAGGTCCTGGTGGAGTTGGTCAGGGTCCTCGAGCGCTACTACCGCTTCGAGCGGGATCAGATCGCGACGGTACTGAACGAGTTGGTCGTCGTAGCCGCTGTCGAGATTGAGTGCGCGAGCGACGTAGCGGAGGCCGCAGGCGGCTATCGCCGTGGCGGCGCCGACTTCGCCGACCGGATGATCGCGGCCGCGGCGCGGCGGGCGGGGGCGGTGCCGCTCTACACCTTCGACCGGAAGGCGGCGCGGCTGCCGGGGGTCACTCTGGTGGAGTCTGGCTAGCCCGTTTCTCGTTGGTCCGCGCGTACTCGAGGATGTTCAGCAGGCCGTAGTTGCCCTCGTGGCAGGCGTACTCGAAGATCGCCTGGTTCGATCGCTTCATCTCGACGCGGGCGCTCCAGCGGCGCTCGAAGGACTCCGGGTCGTCGATCGTGTACTCGTAGAGGAGGGTGTCCTCGTCGAAGCGCGTGAAGCGCTCGGTCAGGAGCATGTTGCCGCCTGAGCCCGCGAAGCTGATGCGGAGGTCGAAGTTCCGGGTCTCGACGACCAGTGTCTCGCCGTCCCAGTGGCCTCGCGAGTCGCCCTTGAACTGGCGCAGGTGCTCGGGCAGCCGGGGCTGGTCGTCGAGGGGGACGATGCGGGTGTCGTGGACCATCTCGTTGAGTAGCGCGACGGTGTCGGGCGTGACCAGGATCAGCACGTTGTTGTTGTAACCGCCCGGGTTCATCGGCGGGCCGGCGTTGAAGCCCATCAGGCAGCGCTCCCAAAGGTTGCGGTCCTCGGGGCCGGCCGGCGGGCTGGCGCGGAGGTCGCGCCGCTTCTGGGCGCGGCGCCGGCCGTCTTCGGTCATCGGAGGGATGCGGCCGTTCGGCGGGTCGAAGATCAGGGACGTGCGGCGCGACGGTTGCACGTTGCGTCCGTGGTCGAGCCAGTAGGGCGCGTGGACGCTCGGGCTCCGCTTCTGGGCCTCGGCGCGGCGCGCGATCGTGTCGCGTTCGAACTGGGCCGCTTCCTCGACCGTGAAGTACTCCTTCTCGGCGTGCGCGGTCGGTCGCTGGAGCGGGGTGGCGGTAGCGAAGTCCCACAGCCCGTCGATGTCGCCGGGCGGGGACCAGGCCGAGCCCGCCTGGGCGCAGAGCGGCGCGCTGGACACCACGGCCAGTAGCAGGACGGCCGGGAAGAGGATGCGCTTTCTCCTGGTGGGGGACACCAGCGATCAGGATAGCGCCTGCACCGCCCCCGTCAATTCGGTTGCGTGTAGGCTCCGCCGCCCATGCCGCAACCGCTCACCCTCGTCATTGGCAACAAGAACTACTCATCCTGGTCGCTCCGGCCGTGGGCCCTGATGACCGAACTCGGCATCCCGTTTGCGGAACGGCTGCTGAAGTTCGACTCGGAGGACTGGGAGGCGAACATCGATCGCCTGTCGCCAGCGATGCTTGTACCCGTGCTCTGGGAGGGGGAACCCGGCGACGGTTTCGCGACGTTCGACACGGTGGCGATCGTCGAGCGGTTGAACGACCTCTATCCGGATCGCGGCATCTGGCCGGCGGATCCGCGCGCCCGGGCCCGCGGCCGGTCTCTGGTCGCGACCTTCCACTCCGGCTACCCGGCGCTGCGATCGGCGATGCCGATGAACATTCGCTCGCACCATCCGGGCAAGGGCCACGAGCCGGAGGTCATGGCCGAAATCGAACGGCTGACTGGCTTCTGGCGCGCTACCAGGGCCGAGTTCGGCACGCGGAGTCCGTACCTGTTCGGCAACTTCTCGGCTGCCGACGCCTACTTCCTGCCGGTGGCCTCACGGTTCGCGACCTACGAGCCGCCGCTGGACCGTGAAGCCCAGGACTACTGCCGCGCCCTGCTCGACACGATGGCGATGCGCGAGTGGAGCCGGGCGGCCCGGCTGGAGACGGAGTTTGTGCCAGAGGACGAGCCCTACGCCGATCCTCCCTGAGTTGCGGTCAGGGACTCGATTCGGAGAGGGCCGTGTCCAGTTCAAGCACGAGGGCGACGACCAGGTCGTGAAGGTGGTTCATCGCGCCTTCACTGACGTGCTCGATGGTGTCATTGCTCGAGTGGATGATTCGGAAGACCTCGGGCAGGAAGCCCTCGCGGAGCCCGGACTCGGCGCCCGCGTTCAGGGCGAGCCACATCTGATGCGACGCTGTGGCATCGTTCATGGCGAGCGAGACGTTGGGGATGCCGGCGTCCTGGAAGGCGCGATCGTCGCTCGGTGGATAGAGGGGGAAACCCATGCACGTGATCTCGCTCGCTGCGCAGGCGATGCGGAGGCTGCGGTAGACGATGTCGTTTCCCTCGTGGGAGGTCGGCCCGTACATCAATGTGCCTTCGCCGACGACCACGTCGACGTTGACCATGGCGGCGACGCGGGTGGCGTCTTCCGCTTGCACGTACGCCTGAGAGCCGAGGAGCCCGGCTTCCTCGAGGTCGAAGAGAACGACCCGGACGCGGTGGCTCAGCTCGTGCCGTCCCAGGGTCTCCGCGACCCTGGTCAGGACCACCGAGGCCGCGCCGTTGTCCACGGCGCCGCCGACGACCGTGCCGTCCTGGAGCCGGATCACGTCGTAGTGGGCGCCGACCACGATGTCGCGAGGACCTTCACCGACCGTGGCGATCAGGTTCTTCCCGGTTGCTCGCGGCTGCCGTTCCGTTGCCGTAGCCGGAAACTCCTGTTCAAGGGGTTCGAGCCCGCGCTCCCGGAACATGCGAAGCAGCTCGTCGCCGCGATCCACCGTCTCGAGGCCGACGATTCGACCCAGATCGTCAAGCAGGCCGGTCAGCGGGCCCTGGCGTGGTTCCGCGAGGGTCGGCGGGCTTTCCGGGCCCGGGGCGGCGATGTTCGAGCAGGCCAGCGCCATGCACGCGCACAGGGCGGCGCATGCCAACTGGCGGTGACGGGCGGGCTGGCCGCCAGCGTGGATTGCGGTCGTGAGCACCTCCCGTTTCGCGGACGCTAGCAGCTTGCGCGGCAGAAACTGGGTGCGCCGGCGTCCCCGCCGGCATCGGCGCGAAGCGCCGGTTCCGGACCTTCTGCCGCGCTAGGCGCCCTCGCCGGCGATTACGTCCACCTGGTCCTGCGGCGCGTAGAAGTACGAGCCCGGCCGGAAGTCGTAGCCGAGATCGCCGAGCAGGCGGCGCTGCCGCGGCGTGCAGCGCTCCAGGACCTCCGGCGTGGGCTCCGGGTCGTAGGTGCGCAGGAACAACTGGCAGTAGTTGTAGAGGATCGTCTTGCGGGCGCGCGGCGACGCGTTGACGGACGGACCGTGCCAGAGCGAGTGCGGAAAGAGGATGCAGTCGCCGGCCTTGCCCTTGAGCTGGACCGCGCCCGGCGTCTTCGGCCCCGGCGCCGGGTAGGGGCGGTCGGGGAAGGGACGCATGTGGCTGCCGGGGAAGACGGTGAAGTTGCCGCTGTCCTCGTCCGTGATGTCGGAGAGCAGGTACATCCCCTTCATCGCCAGCGGCAGGCTGGTTTCGGTGACCCGGATGCGGCGGAGCGCCTCGCCGCCGTCGGTGTGCGTGTAGCCGGGCCAGCGCGGGTTGGACGGACGGACGATCGCCTGGGTCATGCTGAGCACGACGTAGGGGCCCATGATGTCGGTGACCAGGTCGAAGACGGGTGACGCGTCCATCAGGTCGAGGAAGGTCTGGTCGTAGCCGAGCAGGACCCGGCGGTCCATGAAGCCCTCCGGGTCGCGGTCGACGGCGTGGTCGAGCCAGGCGTAGTGACCCAGCGGTCCGTCGGGACTCGGTTCCCAGCCGGGGAGCTGGCGGATCCGGTCGAGCTCGGCGTCGAAGAAGGCGACCTGTTCCGGTGACAGGGCCCTTTCGACGCGGATGTAGCCGTCGATGGCCCACTGTTCGCGCTGGGCCTGAGTCAGTTTCTGCATAACGGTCGCCTCCTGCTGCGGGTCCCGTGGGCGGCCAGGGCTCATGTCGGTTTGTCTGGTTGTAGTGCCTGAGAATACGCCGGCTGGTCCGTGACCGTCACGGGCCGGGTTCATCGCGGCCGCCGACGCGTTCCATTGCGTTGCGGGCTCGGTCGGCCGCTGCGGGATGGCTGGACAGCCAGGTGGGGAAGCTCCCGGTGCCGCTTGCGTGTTCGAGCCGCTCCAGGATGTCGCCGAGACGAGTCGGCGAGATCCCCGCACGGAGGAGATAGTCGGCGGCGAATTCGTCGGCAGCGCGCTCGAAATCGCGCGAGTAGCTCTGGGCGATCAACTGGTCCGGCCCCAGGACCGAGAGCGCCGCGAGTGACACGTCGCCGGTAACCGCGGTCCACAACGCGAGCAAAGTGGACCTCTGGGCCATCGAGCGAAGCACGTGACGGCCCTCAACATGCCCCAGTTCGTGGGCGAGTACTGCGATGATCTCCTCGTCGTGCTCGGCGAACTCGACGAGTTCATCCGTGATGACGACGGTGCCGCCCGGTAGAGCAAAGGCGTTCGGAGCGCCCAGGGAGTAGAACTGGAGGTCTGCGTGTTCTACACCTGCTTCCCGCCTCATCGCTTCGAAGGCGGCCAGCAGGTCGTTTCTCCGATTCGGCTCGAGCGCCGACGTCTCGAGGACCTCGAGCTGTCGGAGCAGGTTCAATCCGCTCTGACCGAGCAGCGCCTCCGCTTCCTGGGGTGTCGTTGCGACGACCAGACTGGCCACGGCCGGGGCCCCCCACCTGGTGAACGAGTACAGAACGGCCACGACTACGGCCAGCGCCGCGGCCGCGCCTCGCCAGGTGCTGTCGAGACGATGGACCAGGCGCCAGAACCGATCTCTCCGCGGTTCGGGGTCGTCGCGCCGGAGGCGCGCCCGGAGTTCGTCGAGGGCGTCGTTGTCCTGCACCTCGCAGACCGCACCGTCCGGAAAGTGGATGAAGCGCGGCGTGTCCGCGACCCGGTTCGGTATCCGCACGTCGCGGTAGACGAGGCGCTCTTCAAGGTCGTCACCGTCAACAATGAGGTCGCCGGCGTCGGTGATGGTGAGAGCGCCGGCTTTCCGGCTGGACGACTTCCCGTCGTAGTAGCGGCAGGCTACGGCGTTCATATCCCGATCTCCAGGCCGAACTCGCCGGCGGCCTCCGCCCCGGTGGCGCCGACACTCTGTCTGTCGCCTACTTCGAAAGCGTCCGGATCTTCGCGCTGGAGTACGCGGAACTCTTCCACGATGTACCTCAGCAAGCGGATTCTGGCGAAGGGAATGAAGAGACCGAACGTAGCGACGATCGCCACCGCGTTGCTCGCGTACAGCCAGAGCATGGTGGGAAAGGAGAGAGTAAGTGAGAAGTCGTTGTGGCCCAGCCGCGAGGAGTTCCATCGATAGCAGAGCAGGCGCGTGCGGAGATAGGCGGCGACGAAGAGCACGACGATCCCGGCGACCGCCAGGCTGCCGATCATGAATGCGCCCATGTCCGGAGCCGCGGTTCCTGGATCGGCGCCGGATGCCATGGTGCGAGCGGCCAGAACGAGGAGCAGGAAGAACACGCCGCCGACGTAGAGGACGCCAACGACCACCGCGGTGATGATGTACATCCGGTAGTAGGGCCCCGGCTTGCCCGTGAAGCCGAATGTCCGGTTGCCGAAGCTCGACTCGGTAACCAGGAAGCGGTCCCGTCCGAGTACGGTCAACGGTCTCACCAGACCGAGCGTCACGATGGAAGCGGCCCAGGACAGCGGATACCACACGGCGGCGTCCCAGTACTTGCCGGTGAAATCGAAGGCAAGGCTCCGATACCTGGAGTTGCGCAGGTGGAAGGACCGTGCCCGCACCACGACCCACGGCACCAGCGGCATGAGAACCAGAAGAGCTGCGTAGTAGTACAGGATGGACACGCGCTGGGCCAGCGAGACAGGTACCAGGACGAGCAGGAGAAGGATCCTCCCTCGAAGAATCGCCACCGGGTTCGCCGTGTAGTCGAAAGCGTCGTCTCCAAGCCACACGCTCCCGTACAGGTAGCGCCGCGCCCGCACCTTCGCCCAGGCGGAGTAGATGCCCAGGGTCAGCAGCGTCAGGGCGACGTTGACGATCCAGATCCGGAAGTACTCCCGTCCGTCGCCGGTGAAACGTAGTTGCCGGGTCTGGGAAGAGGGTTCAGTGTCGCTCTGGCTGGGCGGCTCTAGCGGCGACGCAGGCGATTCGGCGCCCGGATCGACTGGCTCAACGTCGACGCTCATCCCGCGCAGATTACTAGGTGGGGTCCGGGTCCGGGCGTCGTTGGCGGTCGGCGATCGTCAGCGCCCTCGAGCCTTCACCGCAACTCCTTTGTTTTCAGAAGTTGCGGGGAATCTCCAAACCGGTATGCTGGTCCCGGTGAGCGCTCTCCGCAACGCCTTTCGTCAACTCCGTTCGGGGTATCATGCCGGCACAGTTTGGGGCAGCGAGCCGCCCTGGCGCCCACCGGCGGAACTCGCGTTGGATGGCCAGCGGAGGATGAGATGAAGGGATCTGCACCGATCGGCTCGGCGGCTCGTGTACGGATGGCTCGCTGCGTGACCGTTCTGGCGCTTGTCCTTGCGGCGGCGCCTGCCTGGAGCCAGGAGGAGGCCGAGCCCAGCGAACTCGACCGCGTTCTCACCGCCCACTTCGAGGCGCGCGGCGGGCTCGAGCGCCTGCGCGCCGTCACCGCTGTACGCGGCGCCGCCACGATGAGCATGCAGGGAATGGAGGCGTTGTTCACCGTGCTCCTGCGGGCGCCGAACCAGGTGCGGATGGACGGCGATTTCGGCGGCATGGCCCTGATTCGGGCCTTCGACGGCGAGCAGGCCTGGGGTCAGCAGCCAGGGGAGATGAAGCCGGTCCTGCTCGAGGGAGACCTGGCGGCCGTCGCGGCGGCGGACGCCGACGTCAGCGTGCAGGGCCTGGTCGACCTCGAGGAGCGCGGCTACCGGATCGAACTCGCCGGCCGCGAGGAGATCGAGAGCGGCGAGGCCTGGAAACTCCTGGTCACGGCGCCGAGTGGTGTTGTCCAGCAGGTCTTTATCGGAGTCGAGGACCGTCTGGAGAGGAAGCGCGTGGCACAGGTGGATCTCGGCTTCGGGCTGCAGGAGACGGCCACCCTGTTCGAGGACTTCCGCGACGTCGACGGCCTGGTGATCGCCCACCGACACACGATGATCAGTCCGATGGGTGAGATGCCGCTCCAGTTCGAGTCCTTCGAGATCAACCCGGAGATCGACCCCGACGTCTTCTTCATGCCGGGGCAGATGGCCGACGCGACGCTCGGCCTGGACGAGGTGCTGGCGCGCTACGGAAGCGCCCGCGGCGGTTCGGCCGCCGAGGTCGAGACGTTGAGCGCGGTCGGCACCGCGGTCATGCTCGGCTTTGAAGTGCCGATGAAGGCGGCCTTCGCCCGCCCGAGTTCGTTCCGCATCGACATCGACCTGCAGGGGCTGACGATGATCCTTGCCTACGACGGCGACACGCCGTGGACTCTGTCGCCAATGCAGGGCGTCGTCGAGCCCGCGCCGCTGGCCCCGGAGACCGTCGGAGCGGCGGAACTGCTCGGCGAGTTTCTGTGGGGCCTGCTGGCGAGCAGGGAGGAAGATGGTCTGGAGGTGTCGTTCGGCGGGATCGGGAAGGTTGCTCGCGACGAGACATACCGGCTCGACATCGTGAACGCGGGGGGCGATGAGCGCACGCTTCATCTGGGCGGCGAGGACTTTCTCGAGCGCCAGGTCGTCTTCGACGGGGCGCTGCTGGGTTCCACGGGAGAGATCGCCGTGACGCTCGGCGACTACATGGACGCCGGCGGGCTCATGGTGCCGGGAACGATCCGGATCGCGGTGGAAGGCCAGGTTGCCGCCGAGTTGAGGATCCGGGAGGCCGACACCAACGCGGACATCGACGCCGCATCGTTTACCATGCCCGCTCCCGCCGACCCGGAGACGCCGGGTCCGGCCGCCTAGGAGCCTGCGCATGCCGAATCTGACTAGCGCCTCGATCACGCGAACATCGGCTGGACCCGTTCGCGGCCGCTTCCTCTTCGCCTCCGCCTTCGCCCTGGCGGTGACCGCTTCCGCGGCGTTTGCCGCGTCGGGGGCTGACGACGCCGATAGTACCGAGCCGGTCGAGGACCCCGCTCTCGCCGAGACGATCGTCGTCACCGCTTCCCGCGCCGAACAGGAGCTGGGCCAGGTGACGTCCAGCGTGTCCGTGCTCTCCGGCGAGGAGCTCCGGGCCAGCGCTTCCCTGGCGCTCGACGACACGATGCGCCGGGTGCCTGGCTTCAGCCTGTTCCGCCGCAACAGCTCGATGGTCGCTCATCCGACCAGCCAGGGTGTCTCGCTTCGCGGGATCGGACCGAGCGGCGTCAGCCGCACGCTGGTACTGCTCGACGGCCTGCCGCTCAACGATCCGTTCGGCGGCTGGATCTACTGGGGACGCGTCGGGCGCGAGAGCCTGGACCGGATCGAGGTCGTGCGCGGCGGCGGTTCGAGTCTCTGGGGTAACTCCGCCCTGGGCGGCGTGATCCATCTGGTCACCGCGACCCCGTCGGAATCGGGACCCGGGTTGAGCCTCTCGGCGCTCGCCGGCGACCACGGCGTGCTGTCGGGCGACGCCTGGTTCGGGCAGGGGTTCGAGAACGCGTCGTTGACCCTGTCGGCGAGGAGCTTCGACACGGACGGTTACCCGGTCGTGCGGGATGACCAGCGTGGGCCGATCGACGTCGACGCGTTCTCGGAGCAGACCAGCGTCGGCGGCCGGCTGGCGTTCTCCGCCGGCGAGTCGGTGCAGTTCAGCATCGGCGGCGACAACCTCTCCGAGGACCGCGGCAATGGCACGCCGCTCACCGGCAACGACACGGATCTGACGTCCTTCCGCTTCAGTGCGGACGTGGTGAGCGGCCGGGGCGATACCTGGACAGTCCGCGGCTTCACACACGAGCAGGAGTTCGCCAGCCGGTTCAGTGCCCAGCAGGTCGACCGGTCGTCCGAGCGGCCGGCGCTCGACCAGTTCCTGGTCGACTCCGAGGCCACGGGCCTCGGTGCGCAGTGGGAGGGCGAAGTCGGATCCGGCCTGTGGGTCGCGGGCGCCGAGTGGCGCAGCGTCGACGGTGCGACGAACGAGGACTTCTTCTACACGACGCAGTTCAACCGGCGCCGCATGGCCGGCGGCGACCAGTCGATTACCGGCGCGTACGTCCAGCGGCGGGCCGACTTCGGCGATCGCCTGACGCTCGAACTCGGGGCTCGCATCGACCGTTGGCAGACGGGATCCGGCAGCCGGCTGGAGATCAACAAGGCCGACGGCTCGATTCGCCGCGATGACATGTTCGAGGATCGGGAGGAGACGGCGGCGTCGCCGCGGATCGGTTTCCTCTACGCACTCGACCTCGGCTGGAGCCTGCGCGGCTCGGTCTACGGGTCGTTCCGGGCGCCGACCGTCAACGAGCTGTACCGGCCCTTCCGGGTTCGCAACGACATCACGGAGGCGAACGAGGCGCTCGAGCCGGAGCGGCTCTCCGGAATCGAGTTCGGCGCCGTGCGTTACCAGGGCGGTTCCAGGCTGTCGCTGAACGCCTTCCTCAACAGGGTAGAGAACCCGATCGCCAACGTGACGCTCGCGTCGATCGCGAGCAGCCGGTTCTTCCGGCCCTGCGGCTTCGTGCCGGGCGGCGGATCCTGCCGGCAGCGGCTCAACCTGGACCGGACCCGCATTCAGGGTCTCGAGGCGGAACTCCGCCAGCGGCTCGGCGACGACTGGCGGCTCGATGTCTCCTACCTCTACAGCAACGCCGAAGTCGACAGCGCCGCCGAGTTCCCGGAACTCGAGGGGAAGCGGCTTGCGCAGACGCCCGAGCAGTCGGCGAGCTTCGGCCTCGAGTACTCGAATCCCGACGTGCTTCAGGCCCGCCTGGGACTCCGCTTCGTCGGCGAGCAGTACGAGGACGATCTGAACACGAGGCCGTTGTCCAGCTTCGCCGTCGTGGACCTGAGCGCTGCACGCGCACTCAGCAGCCGCTGGCATGTCTTCGCCGGTCTCGAGAACCTGCTCGACGAGGAAGTGCAGGTCGGCATCTCCGGCACCGGTCTGGTCACGATCGGCGCACCCCGCATGGTGCACGTAGGGGTGCGCCACGTTCTGAACCCCTGAACCGAAGGGGCAGCCTTGGCGAAACGAGTCACAGCCGAGACCCTCTCCCGCCGCCAGCGGGAGATCTCGGTTTCGGAGTTCTTCGCCAAGAACCGCCACCTGCTCGGCTTCGATTCGCTTCGCAAGGCGCTCCTGACGACCGTCAAGGAGGCGGTCGACAACTCACTCGACGCTTGTGAGGAGGCGGGCATCCTGCCCGAGATCCGGGTCGAACTCGACGCGGCCGAAGGGGACAACAGGTACGTCGTGCGGGTGACCGACAACGGCCCGGGGATCGTCGAAGCGCAGGCGCCGAGGATCTTTGGGCAACTCCTGTACGGGTCGAAGTTCCACAGCCTGAAGCAGAGCCGCGGCCAGCAGGGGATCGGCATCTCGGCGGCGGCGATGTACGGCCAGTTGACGACCGGCAAGCCGGTGTCGATCGTGTCGCGGACCGGCCCCCGGTCATCCGCCTACTCGATGCAGGTGGTCATCGACACGAACACGAACAAGCCGAAGGCGGTCGGGAAGAAGAAGCTCGACGACTGGGATCTCGATCACGGCACCCGAGTCGAGCTGGAGCTCGAGGCGCAGTACATGAAGGGCCGCCAGTCGGTGGAGGAGTTCCTGCACCAGGTGGCCGTGGCGAACCCCCATGCGACGCTGCACTACAGGGATCCGCACGGCGCAGAAACGGACTACGTCCGGGGCGTTCAGTCGAACCCGGTGGCGCCCAGCGAGATCAAGCCGCATCCGCATGGCGTCGAACTCGGCGTGCTGATGAAGATGTTGCAGTCGACCAGGCACGCGACGATCAGCCAGTGCCTGTCCAGGGACTTCAGCCGTGTCTCGCCGCAGATGGCGGTGGGGCTCGCGAAGCGGGCGGGGATCGATCCGAAGGCGCGTCCGAACACGGTCGTCCGCAAGGCCGCCGACAAGCTCTACCAGGCGCTGAACGACTCCGCGACCCGCATCCGGCCACCGTCGACCGACTGCCTGTCGCCGATCGGCGTGCAGGAGCTGCTGGCCGGGCTGACCAGAGGCATCCGGGCGGAGTTCTATGGGGTCGAGACGCGCCGGCCGGCGGTCTACCGCGGCAATCCGTTCCAGGTCGAGGTCGGCCTGGCCTGGGGCGGCGACCTGCCCGCCGACGACCTGGCCAAGGTGCTCCGCTTCGCGAACCGCGTTCCGCTGCAGTACCTCGCCGGCTCCTGCTGCATCACCAAGGCGGTGATGGACGTCTCCTGGCGCAACTACGGCCTGACCCAGTCGCGGGGCGCGCTGCCGTCAGGTCCGTTGATCGTCCTGGTCCATCTCGCCTCGGTGTGGGTTCCCTTCAGCTCCGAGAGCAAGGTCGCGGTGGCGGACTACGACGAGATCCGCAAGGAGATCAAGCTCGCCGTGCAGACCTGCGGGCGCCGGCTCGGCCAGTACGTCAAGCGCAAGGCGCGCGCCAGGAGCGAGGCCCGTCGCCGGGAGGTGTTCAACCTCTACATCGAGGAGGTCGTCAACTCGGTGGAGGCGATCACCGGCAAGGACCAGAAGCTGTTCCGCGATCGACTGCTCGCGATCAGCCGCAGGAAGACCGAGCTGGCGGGAATGCTCGAGGAGCAGGACGTCTCCACCGACGAGCTGGAAGCCTGCGAGAACGTCCTCGTCGTCGATCCGAACGCCGAGGCGCTTGTTGCCGAAGACGCCGAAGCGGTGGCCACCGAGCATTTGCCACCGCCGCTTCCCGTGGAGGCCGAGCGTGATCCCGGGTCGCAGCTGGAGCTGGTATGACGTCTGACCGGCTCAAGATCCCGGCCAGCCTCGACGCGAAGGCCAAGATCGAGTTCCTGGCGAAGAAGACGATCGCGATGGCTCGCCGCGAAGTCGACCCCTACGTCGACATCCCGTCGCGGACGCTCTCGAACGTCACGTTCTCGAAGCGCAGGAAGATCATCGAGATGGGCGACGCGACCCAGCGTCGCTCGCTGTTCAACCTGAACCAGGCCCGCAAGTACATGCAGACGCTCCTGGTTGCCCGCGGCTGCACCCAGCTCCTCGACGAGCAGAAGACGACGAGCATCCGCGACCTCTACTACATGAGCAAGCACACCCTGGCCGACGGCAAGGAGAACACCTTCGAGGGCCAGGAGGAGTCGGACCCGATCATCGAGGACCTGGAGGTCACCCTGGGCGCGCTGCGCGAGGAGCTCCACCTGTTCGCGGCCAAGCGCGGCTCGGTCGTCGGTCCGCTCACCCTGGTCGACGCCGGCGACGTGATCGACCTGTCCCGGATGGGCTCAGGGGGCTGGTCGGTTCCCGGGATCGTCGAGCCGGAGACGATTCGCTTCGTCGGTCACGGCGCCAAGTTCATCCTCCTGGTGGAGAAGGAAGCGGTCTGGGCGCGGCTCAACGAGGACAAGTTCTGGAAGCGGCACAACTGCATCCTCGTGACCGGTCAGGGACAGCCGCCGCGCGGGGTACGGCGCCTTCTCTACCGCATGGTCCACGAGCTGGATCTGCCGCTCTACGTCTTCGTCGACAACGACCCCTGGGGCTACTACATCCACTCCGTCGTCAAGCAGGGATCCATCGGCCTCGCCTTCGAATCCAAGCGGATGGCGGTGCCCAAGGCCCGCTTCATCGGTCTTTCCAGCTTCGACCCCGCCGCGTACGACCTCTCCGAAGACGTCAGCATCCGCCTGAACGACCAGGACCGCTCCCGCGCGAAGGAAATCCTGAACTACGAGTGGTTCAAGGCCAGAGCCTGGCAGAAGGAGATCAAGAACATGCTCAGCGCCGGCGTCAAGTGGGAACTCGAAGCCCTCTCGAGCAAGGGCCTCTCCTTCGTCACCGAGGAGTTCCTGCCGAAGAAGATCGCCGACCGCGACTGGATCTAGCGCTTCGGGCGCCGGGAGGCGGTACGTCCGCACCCGTCCGCTTGCGCGCCTCAGTCGCTGCGGCAGGCGTCCGGGAAGGCGGTCACGTCGGCGATGGCCGGCGACGGCTCGCCAGGGTCTTTGACGTACTGCCTGATCGCGCCGGTGACCGTGTCCCGCACCACCAGGTTGAGTCCCAGGTCCGTCGCCGCCGCCGCGAACACCCAGTGGTGGCCGTAGCCGTCGCAGGCGTCGAGCACCTTCACCAGCATCTCCCAGTTGTTCGGACCGAAGAAGTGGAACAGACCGGAGTCCGCCGTACGAGGGCTTAGCACGTGGCCGGGCCCCGTTTCGCTCGACTCGTCTCCGGCCGCGGCTGCCGTCGACCACGCCACCGACACCTCGTACCGTCTATCGAGCAGGCACAGCGTCGTCGCTGACTCGGCGCAGCCACCTTCCTCGGACGAGGCACTGGCGCCGACAAGCCATGGGGACGGTGTCGGGTCGACAGGCTCGGGCGCCGGCGATGCGGCGGTTGAACGGCCCTCGCAGATCCCGGCGAATGCTTCGTTGTCCGTGATCGCGTCGGCCCGGCGACCGTTCTCGTTCAGGTACTCCCTGAACGTCCCCGTCACCGTGTCCGTGACCCGGATCCGGTAGCCCAGCGTCGTCGCCGAAGCCCCGTACACCCACGCATGTCCGTTCACGGAGCAGCCGTCGAGCACCTTGATCAGCACCTCCCAGTTGTCGCCGGACTCGAAGAAGAAGTAGAACAACCCTGAGTCGTTCGTCCCATGATGCACGACCCTGCCGGGACCGCTCCGGCCGTCGCCGGTCCACCAGTCCATCTCGACGGCGAAGCGCGAGTCCTGGAGACAGCGGGTTTGGTCGTCCGCCACGCACGTGCCGGCTGGTTCGGCGGCCTCGACCAGGAAGGTCAGGGAAGCGGTCGACTTGACCGACCCGTCGCTCACGAGCAACGCCACCTGGTAGAAGCCCGGTTCGGACCAGACTTGCACCGGGGAGTGGTTCGAGTTGGTCTGGCCGTCGCTGAAGTCCCAGAGCCGGGATTGCACGGACCCGCTGCTAGCGTCGCTGAACGACACCTGCTCGCCGGTGCGGGCGCGGCAGAGCGATTCGTCGCACTCGGCGTCCGTCGTGATCGCGGCACGAGGCGGACCCGTGCGGATGTAGATGCCGGAACCGATGACAGCCTTCTGCTCCGAGTTGGGCACCGAGAAGCTCACGGCGTAGCCGAGCTTCGGGGAACCGGTGTCCTCGTCTCCCATGACGGCGGGGTCGTCGTAGTAGTACTCCAGGAACTTCCGGCCCTCACGCCGCGCACCTCCGATCAGCTCCTCCGCGAACCTCACGCCGTTGATGTCCGTCCGCGTCATGTCCGTGGGCGTGCCTTCGACATCCGGCCTGGTTGCGTGAAACAGGATGATGCCCGAGCCACTCACGACCCACAGGTAGATGGAGCCCGACTTCCAGTCTCCTCCTTCCGACCGGAAGGCGTTTCTGATCCCGGTAAGGGTGGCGTAGCCTTCGGAAAGGACGGCTTCGCGGTACACCCTGGCCGCTTCCTCGACGAAGGTGATGAGCGTCTCGCGGTCCGCGACCTGCGATGCGGTGACGGCCGGCTTCGGCAGTTCCGGGATCAGAACCGGGACATGGGAGACGTCCTGCGAATAGCCGCCGACCAGCACGAATGGCCTTCCGGTGATGCCGGACCTGTAGGCGACAGCGTATGCCGTCTTGGGCTCCCCGTCGTGGTACCTGACGAAGCCGCCGCCTCGGGCAGCAGCCTCGAGGAGGTCCTCGACGACTTTGAGCCCGTTGTCGTCCTCTACAGCCAGCAGGTTCTTGCTCTCCGCGGTGCGATCGTTCCCGTGGATGAAGGGCTCCCCGCTCGGGAGGAAGATGATGAGGAACATCGATCCGGACTTCCAGTCGCCCTCCGTTCTCAGCCTCTCCCTTAGCTTTGCCCCCTCGTTTACGGTCGTGATCGCCTCGATTTCCGCCTTCGCCCCCAAGACGAAGGCCTCGAGGGTGGCATCATCCTCGACCTGGCTGGCAGTCGTCTGGGCCTCGGCAGCCCCGCTCGCCAACGTGATCCATGCCAGAACGGTAAGGGCGAGCGCTCCCCCGCGGTTCAGTCGCATCACTAACTCCCTGTATCCGGCCTGACCTGTCGGAAAGAAGCGATTCTAGACGGGAACCCACAGGACAATCGACGGACTGGCCTCTACCACTCGCCCAGCTCGACCTCCGGTGTCTCGGGCAGTTCGTCGGCAAGCAGCCAGCGCGCGAAGAGGACGCCCTCGTTGTAGCCGGCGGTGCTGATCCAGTTCTTGGGCGCCTCGCGGTGGCTCAGGTAGATGACGTAGCTTCCGTCCGGCTCCGGCACGGCGCTCTGCTTGTTGACGCACACCGGGAAGTCCTCGTAGTTCATCGACTGCATCAGGTAGTTCCACGTCTGGAGGCCCCAGTAGCAGGCCTCCGGTGACCGGAACCGTACTTTCAGGTACTCGTGCTCCTGAAGCCGGAAGCGACAGAAGCAGTAGATGTTGTCGACGGTTCCCCAGCCGCCCTGCTCCGGGTCGAACTCCCACGGATCGCAGAACTCGTTGAACGGCAGGTGGACCGGCAGCGGGGCGATCCAGGTCGTGCACATGAAGAACATCGCCATGCTGCGGATGCGCCGGGCCAGCTCGGCGTCGTCCATCGGCAGCGCCGGCGGCTGCGGGGAGGCGTTCTCGATGCTGAGGATGCTCTCTTTCGACGACGCGCGGTCGAGGAAGTACTCGCGGGTGAAGAGCGACACTGAGTCGGGCTCGATCCGGAACTCGTTCGGACCCTGCGGATCGGGTGTCAGCCTGATCTCGAAAGCCCCGTCGTCCTCGAACGCGATGTCGCGGTGGTTGACGTTGAGCGTCACCCGGTCCGCCAGCTCGCCGTTGGGATCGCCGCCGTAGAGGCAGAAGCTCAGGTAGCAACTGCCGAAGTGCCGCCCCCGGATGACGTACTCCTGGTCTCCCCGGACCTGGGAGAAGTAGTAGACCGAGTCCACGTTGTCGCCGTAGAGCTTGCGGGTTCCGTCGGTGAGCCGCACGAGCCGGGGCCGCAAAGGGTCGTTGTGGAGGTAGAAGTCGACGGTTATCTGCATCAGGTGGAACAGGTGCTGGTAGCCGTCCACGTGGCCCTGGTGGTCGAGTTCCTTCTCGGGATCGAGAAACGTCTGCTCCGCGTTGCGGACCACGTCCAGGAACTCGTGCAGCGCCTGCCGGCTCTCGAAGTCGCGTTCGCTCATCTCAGGGTCTCCGGGCTGATCTCAGGGTTTCCAGAAAGGCGAGATAGCGGGCGTACTCGTTGTCGATCTCGGCCCGTGTCGTGCCGACCTGATCCAGCGAGTACTCGTGGACGCCGTGCTTGCCCCGGCGCTCTCGCTGCAGGAACTGCTCCATCCTGTCGCGGTCCTCCGGCCTCAGGTCCCAGCCGAAGCGGGCATAGATCGCGTCGACGACCGACATCTGGTCCCTGACGAAGTCGTCGAAGAAGACGTCGACCATCTGTTCCTCGCGACCGAGTTCCCGGCGGTCGCGCAGGAACCGCGCGAAGTAGTCGGCCCAGATCAGGAGGTGCTCGCGACCCGTTCGCAGGGTGTCCTCGTGGTCCGAGTAGAACGACCGCATCGACGAGATCAGGCTCCCAACCGACGGCACGACGTCGGCCGGGTGGCGATGGGTCACGATGACCCGGGCATCGGGATAGACCTCGAAGAGAGCCCGCAACCGCATCAGGTGGACGGGCGACTTCAGCAACCAGCGACCGGCGGAGACGCCGCCCGACTGCAGGAACTGCAGGAAGCGCCGATGCCACTGCAGGTTCTTGACCTGGTCCGCCTTCGCGAACCAGTCGTGGTACTCCGGCAACCAGGCCATGGCGACGTACTGGAAGCTCGCGAAGTTGAGCGCCGTGATGCCGATGCACTCCTGCGGCGAGTCGGCGGTCATGTAGTGCTTGCGCCGGAAGTCCGGCACGAGCCGGAAGATCTGGTCGAACTCCTTGCGCACGGTTTCGATCCGCTCGTTGTCCCGGTAGTCGTCCGGATTCGGCGCTGGGTGGGGCAGGAGGCACTCCCAGGACAGCGGCGCCCGGTGGTTTCGGTCCAGGTGCAGCAGAGCGTGGAGGATCGTCGTCCCGCTCCGCGGCATGCCGACGATGAAGACCGGCGCGCGGACCTCTTCGTCGCCGATCTCGGGGTGTTCCGAGAGCGCTCGCTCGACTTGGGAGCGCGAGTCGGCCGAACGCTGCACCGTGCCGCGCGCGGCCAGCCGACCGAACGTGCTCAGCCGCGCGTGGGTCTCGAGCCCGTGCACGAGGCGCTCGACCCCCTCCAGGAACATCGGGTCGCGCACCTCGAACCCGCTGGCCCGACGCGCGTTCTCCAGAATCCGCTCGGGCGTCAGCCTGAAGGGCGTCAGTCCGCAGCGGCCGGCAACCGCTCCGACCCGGTTGACGGCCCTGAGCGCGACCGGCTGCCGGATCCGGATCGACGGGTTCGCCAAGCTCAGGTCAGCTTCTTCAGCTTGGCGGCGATCGACATGTCGCCCTTGACCTTGATCTTCCCCGACGCGACGGCCATGAACGGCTTGATCTCCTTGCGCTGCAGCTTGCCGAAGGTGTCGAGCGACATCCGCACCGTGCAGTCGGTCTCGACCTCCTGGCCCGACACCTTCGAGACGACGTTCCTCTCCCCCGTCCCGTCGATCAGCATCTGCTCGTTGTCCAGCAGGAACAGCAGCCTCTTCCCAAGGGGATCGATGCCCCCCGCCTTGGCCGCCATGTCGGCAACGAACTCATCGATCGTCATCACAAGCTCCTGGTCGTCGGAATCCGCGAACCCTAACCCACGCTGAGCCGGCGCCGCTGGCTAGTTCAGCGCCGCGGCCGCCTCCGGAAACGCCTTCACGACCTCCCGCGTCATGTCCCAGCGGTCGAAGCCCTGGCGTCCCCAGTCGAGGCCACGACGGACGATGACGAGGTCGTGGGACGGGACGATGACAATGTACTGGCCGCGGTTGCCGGCGGTGGAGTAGGCGTCTTTGGGGACGTCCTTGCGTTCATCGGGGACGAGCCAGAACTGGCCGCCGTAGAAGTTGCCGCGGTCGGCGGTCGAGGGGGCCGGCGTGCGGACGAAGTCGATCCACTCTTCGGAGAGGAGGCGTTCGCTGTTCCAGAGGCCGTTCTGGAGGTAGAGAAGGCCGAAGCGGGCGAGGTCCCGGGCGCTGGTGTAGACCTGACTGCTGAGGATGAAGTCGCCGAAGCGGTCGGTGCTGAGCAGGGTGTTCCGCATGCCGATTCGGTCGAGCAGGCGCTTGCGCGGGAACTCGTGGTACTTCTTCTCGCTGCCGAGCGCGCGCTTCATCGCGTAGACGGCGAGCAGGGTGTCGTAGTTCTCGTAGTCCCAGTTGGCGCCCGGCTCGCGGATCAGGGCCCGGCGGCGGGCGCCTTCAACGGAACTGGCGCCGGCCCAGTAGGACATGCCGGAGCCGACGGCGTACTCCTGCCCGCCGTTGTCGACGGTCTGCAGGCCGCTCGACATGTTCAGGGCGTGACGGAGTGTGATCGCGGAACGCGGGTCGGTCTCGGCCGCGGCTGCTTCCTTGGGAAGAAAGTCGAAGCCGAGCGGTTCGTCGAGAGCCAGCTTGCCGTCGTCGACCAGCATCCCGATCAGCGTCGAGGCGATGCTCTTCGCCGTCGACCAGGTGCGCGTGCGGGTCGTCAGGTCGACGCCGTCGGCGTAGCGCTCGTGGACGATCTCGCCCCGATGGACGACGAGCAGGCTCAGCGTGACCTGCTGCGGCGATTCGCGGTCGAAGGCCCAGTCGGAGGCGGCCTGGAGTGCGGTCGCGTCGACGTCGGACGGCAGGGAGATCGGACCGGTCCTGTCGCCGTTGGGCCAGGGGATCTTCGCCGCATCGCCGATCGGTGGCGGCATCTCGATTGCCGGCAGGCTGTCGATGTCGTCCAGGGTCTGGTCGGGCGCCAGGACGACGCAGCCGATCCCCTCGCGGAATGCGGCCCGCATCTTTGGCACGCCATGGCCCGAGCCGATCGTCACCGCCTTGCGTTCCCAATCGACCTCGTAGTCGCCGCCGTCCGCCGTTCCGACGGGTTCCGGCAGGTAGGCCAGCTCCTGCGCGAACACCTGCTCGAGGGTCCGGTTCGAGGTGAACAGCCCGTTGCACATGAAGATCGCCTGCTGGCCCTGGCGCACCATCTGTCGCTGCGGCTGCCAGTAGTCGTAGGTCTCCTCCTGCTGGGCGGCGGCGGGGAGAGCAGTCAGCAGGATGGAGGCGACCAGAGCGGGACACGGGGACTTCATGGGTTGCGATCCTCCTTCAGCTCAAAGTAGCAGCACCGTCGCGAGCGCCCAGCCAGTACAGGTTCTGCCGGCCCCCGGGTCCGTCGGAACGGTAGCGGCCGACTTCGGTCAACGGGAGGCCAAAGGCGAGACGATCGAGTTCCGGTTCGTCGGTGTGGTGGCAGTAGCGGCGGGCCTGAGAGTCGCCCGGCCCCCAGCGCAGCAGGTGATCTTCGGGCTCGAGTTCCGCCGGGTCGACGCCAGCTTCCGAGGCCCAGTCGAGCCGGCGGCGCTCGAATCCGGGGTCGTCGGCGAACTGCCAGCAGGTGAGGGCGAGCAGACCGCCGGGCGCCACGGCGGATGCGGCGCGTTCGAGGGTGCGGCGCCGCGTGTCGAAGCCCGGGATGTGGTGGAGGACGCCGAACAGGGTGACGAGGTCGTCGGTCGCTTCGTCGAGGGCGCAGTTTTCGATGTCGTCGGTCCTGAAACGGATGTGGTCAAGGCTTGCGGCGGCCGCTCGGGCGTGGTCGGTCAGCTCACTGCTGAGGTCGATGCCGTCGTAGATGAAGCGTCCGTGGCTGAGAAGTTCGGGGTTGTGCTGCAGGAACAGGGCGAAGCGTCCGTTGCCGCAGCCGAGGTCGAGGACCCGCAGGGGACGGTTCGTCGGTTGGGCCGTGGTCTGGACGACCCGCCGCCAGCCCGGCCAGCCGCCGGCGTGCCGGGTGCGGTCGAAGTCGGCCGCGTGCCGGCTGTAGAAGTCGCGGTTGATCCGGCGGAGGGCGGCTTGGGTTGGCGTGTTCATGGGAAGGGAGGATGGCTGTATCGCCTTGCCACTTCGGGGCGTCGGCCCGGATGCCGGCGGGGACGCCGGCGCACCCAGTGGGTTATGCCGAACCCAGGCTGAGCCCCCCGTCGACTGCGAGCAGGGCTCCCGTGATCCAGTCGTTCGCCGGGTCGCAGAGGAAGACGACAGCACGCGCGACATCATCCGGCTCGCCGACGCGGCCCAGCGGCACCTCGCCGCCGAAACCGTCGATGAAGGCGGCGGCCTCGTCCGGCGGCATGATCGTCTCGAAGATCGGGGTACGCACGACGCCGGGAAGCACCGCGTTGACCCGAATGCGGTCGCCGGCGAGTTCGGCCGCGAGGCTGCGGGTCAGCGCGTCGACGCCGGCCTTCGCGGCCGTGTAGACAGAGCAGTTGGCGAGCGGCGATTGAGTGAGCGAGGACGAGATGTTGACGATCGAGGCCCCGCCGCGACCCGCGCGGAGGTGGGGGATCGCTGCCCGGGTCGCGAACAGCACGCCTTTCAGATCGACGTCGACGACGAGGTCTATCGGGTCGGGTTCGGCCTCGTCGCCCTCGGCCGCGAGCGGACCGGCGCGGTAGACGCCGGCGCAGTTGACCAGCATGTCGAGCCCGCCGAGTTCGCGTGCCGCTTCATCCACCATTTGCCGCGCGCCGCCGGCACTCGAGACGTCGCCGGCGACGGCGACCGCGCGAAGGCCGAGCGCGCGCAGATCGGCGGCGGCCGCTTTCACGACCTCCCGGCGGCGACCGCCGAGCGCGATGCTGCATCCGCCCCAGGCGAGGGCGCGGCCGATCGCCAGTCCGATGCCGCTGCCGCCGCCCGTGATCAGGGCCGCCCGCCCCTCGAACTGTGGCCCGGTGGCCGTCTCGCCGGCTGTGGTCGTCATCGTCTCGTTGCCCCCAAGCGCCCGGTGCCGCCGTAGTAGGTTCCCGTCATGGCGGCGACAATAGCCCCGAAGCGTTTCTCGTTCGAGCCCGAAGAGCACGCGGCGGAGCTCGACGCGATCATCGGCGCCATCGAGAGCGCGTCACGCTTCGAGGAACGCGACCTCGACGAACTGCTGCGCCGCCACCCGAAGAACGGCAGGGGTTTCTTCTCGAAGAGCGAGTTGATCCGCGGCTACCGGGCGCTTCGGCCCGGTGCGGCGGGCGAACAGGCGTTCGTCGACCGGGTTCGGATGAAGCCGGTCCGCACCCGGAGCGGCGTGGCGCCGGTCACCGTGCTGACCAAGCCCTTCCCGTGCCCGGGCCGGTGCATCTTCTGTCCCAGCGACGTGCGGATGCCGAAGAGCTACCTGTCGTCCGAGCCTGGGGCCCAGCGGGCCGCCGAACACCAGTTCGACCCCTACCGGCAGACTCTCGCCCGCCTCCGTTCCTTCCGCCACACCGGGCACCCGATCGACAAGGTGGAACTCATCGTCCTCGGCGGCACCTGGTCGAGCTATCCGGAGGGCTACCAGGTCTGGTTCATCCTGCGCTGTCTCCAGGCGATGAACGAGTTCTTCGACGTCTCGTCCGAGCCGGCGACGGATCCGCTGCTGACGTTCGCGCCTGCGGTGGACTTCCGGCAGCTAGAGGAGATCGTGGAGGGCGCCGAAATCGAAACGTCGGACGCGGCAGCCGGCCGCGGCTACAACCAGGTCGTCTCCGACTGGACCGCGGCTCATCCACGAGCGGCGGCCGAGGCCCGCGAGCAGAACGCGGACTGGGCCGACCTGCTGGCGGCGCATCGCGAGAACGAGACCTCGCCGATCCGCTGCGTCGGGTTGTCGCTCGAAACCCGGCCCGACCGCCTCGACGCGGCGGAGGCGCTGCGCATGCGGCGGCTGGGGGCGACGAAGGTGCAGATCGGCATTCAGAGCATGGACGACGACGTCCTGACCCTCAACGGCCGCGGCCACGACACGGCCCGGTCGCGGCGCGCCGTGCGCCTACTGCGCCAGGCGGGGTTCAAGATCCAGGCGCACTGGATGCCGAATCTCCACGGTTCCACGCCGGCGAAGGACAGGGAGGACTTCGATCGGCTCTTCTCCGACCCGGACCTGAGACCGGACGAGCTCAAGGTCTATCCCTGCTCCCTGATCGAGAGCGCCGAGCTGATGGCCTACTACCGGCGCGGAGATTGGCGGCCATACGACGGCGGCGAGTTGCTCGACGTGCTGGTCCACAGCCTGGGCGGCGCGCCGCGCTACTGCCGGCTGACCCGGGTGATCCGCGACATTCCCGGCACGGACATCGTGACCGGCAACCGTACGACGAACCTGCGTCAGGTGGCCGAGGCCGAAGCGTCGGCGCGTGGCGTCCGTTGCCGGGACATTCGCGCCCGGGAGGTCGGCGGCCGCCCGGTCGATCCGGGCCGGCTTCGCCTGCGGCGCACCGACTACGAGGCGTCTGGCGGCCGGGAGACCTTCCTCGAGTTCGTGACCGCGAGGGACCGGATCGCGGGGTTCCTGCGGCTTCGCCTGCCGGGGCCGGCCGGCACGGACGGAATCTCGCTCCCGGAGCTGGCAAACAGGGCGATCATCCGCGAGGTTCACGTCTACGGAGCGGTTGTCGGCTTGGGCGAGCGGGGGGAGGGGCGGTCGCAGCACGTCGGCCTCGGCCGGCGCCTGATCGCCGAGGCCCTGGCCATTGCGGCCGGCGCCGGGTTCGAACAGGTCGCCGTCATCTCCTCGGTCGGCACACGCGAGTACTACCGCCGGCTCGGCTTCGAGGACGGCGAGCTGTACCAGCACCGGTCGGCGCGTGAGCCGCTGGAGGCGCCGTCGTGAGCGCTCTGACGACCGACCTCTACCAGTTGACGATGGCCCAGGGGTACTGGCGGCACGGCCGCCACCTGGACCGGGCCAGCTTCTACCTGTCCATTCGCCACACCCCGTTCGACGGTGGCTTCGCCGTCGCGGCTGGCCTGGAGCAGGTCGTGGAGTTCCTCCTCGACCTTCGCTTCGAGCCCGAGGACGTCGAGTACCTGCGAGGCCTTGCCGGAAGCGACGGCCGAGCCCTGTTCGCGCGTGACTTCCTGGACGTGCTGCCGACGCTCGACCTCTCCGTCTCGCTGGCGGCCGTCCCGGAAGGCACGGCCGTCTTCGCGAGGGAACCGCTGCTGCGGATCGAGGCGCCGCTGCTGGTCGGCCAGTTGATCGAGACGCCCGTTCTCAACATTTTCAACTTCCAGACGCTGGTCGCGACCAAGGCGGCAAGGCTCTGCCACATCGCCGCGCCGGGTCAGCCGGTGCTGGAGTTCGGTCTGCGACGGGCGCAGGGCTTCGACGGGGGCTTGAGCGCCAGCCGCGCGGCGTACCTTGGCGGCTGCTTCGCGACCTCGAACGTCGAGGCGGGCCAGCGCTTCGGCATTCCGGTGCGCGGTACTCACGCCCACAGTTGGGTCCAGGCCTTCGACTCGGAGCCCGAGGCCTTCGACGCGTTCGCCGAGACGATGCCGAACAACTGCGTCCTTCTGGTCGATACCTACGACGTTGAGCGGGGGATCGAACACGCGATCGCCACCGCGCGCGCGCTCGAGCGGCGCGGCCAGCGGTTGCTCGGCATCCGCCTCGACTCGGGCGACCTGCTGCTGCAGAGCCGCGGGGCACGGCGGCGGCTCAACGAGGCGGGGCTCGAGGACGTCGCCATCGTCGTCAGCGACAACCTGGACGAGAAGAAGATCCTGGCGTTGCGGCGGGCGGGCGCGGCGATCGACATCTGGGGCGTGGGCACCGCGCTGGTCACGGCGGCGGGCGCGGGCGCGCTGGGAGGTGTATACAAGCTGTCGGCGATCCGGCGTAGCGGCGAAGATTCGTGGCGGCCGGTGTTCAAGTTCGGCGCCGGGGTCGGCAAGGCGTCCCTGCCGGGGCGCCTGCAGGTGCGGCGCTACCGCGATGCCGCCGGGGCTCTGGAGCGGGACGTGATCCACTCGCTCGATGAGGGCGGGGAGGCCTCCGGCCTGGACGATCCGGGGGGCAGCGATCTGCTCGTGCCGGTGCTGAAAGAGGGTCGGCTCGTGGAGTCGCTGCCGTCGCTCGACGCCGCTCGCGAGACGGCGGGGCGCGAGGTGGTTTCACTGCCGCCGGCGCTGCAGGACCTCGAGGCTCACGGGCCGCCGCCGGTCGAGGTCACGGCGAGCCTGATAGAGCAGTGCGACCGGCTGGCGGCCTCGCACGCGCCGCCTGCCCGCTCGGCCTGAACCGCCGGAAACGGCGCTTCGGCCGCCGGTCGTTCATAATCCCGCATGGCCGCAAGGTTAGACAGGTCAGCAGTTCGGCGTTTCGACGACCTCTACGAGCACGGCTTCGCCCGGGTCGCGGCGTGCCTGCCGCGCGCCGAGATCGCCGATCCGGCGACGAACCTGGAGCGCACTCTCGACCTGGCCCGGAGCGCGGACCGGGACGGCGCCGTCGCCGCCGTCTTCCCCGAACTCAACCTGAGCGGCTACTCCCTGGACGACCTGTTCCACCAGGCCGCGGTGCTTGATGGCTCGCGCGCGGCGCTGCTGGCTCTGGCGGAGGCCTCCCGGCAACTGCGCCCGGTGCTGATCGTCGGTTTGCCGCTTCAGGCCGACGGCGCCGTGTTCAACGTCGCCGCCGTGGTGCATGGTGGCCGCATTGCCGGTGTCGTGCCCAAGGTCTATCTGCCGAACTACCGCGAGTACTACGAGAAGCGGTACTTCGCCGCCGCCGAGTCGCGGCGGTCGGACGTCGTGTCGCTTGGCGACGAGGATGTGCCGTTCGGCGAGGATCTGCTGTTCGATGTGGGCCCCGTTCCGGGTTTCCGCTTCCACGTCGAGATCTGCGAGGACCTGTGGTCGCCGCTGCCGCCGAGCACCCGGGGCGCCATGGCGGGAGCCACCGTGCTCTTCAACCTGTCGGCGAGCAACGTGACGATCGGCAAGGCGGACTACCGGCGCCTGTTGTGCGCGTCGCAGTCGGGCCGGTCGATCGCCGCCTACGTCTACGCCGGAGCAGGCGCCGGAGAGTCGACGACCGACCTGGCCTGGGACAGCCACGGCCTGATCTGTGAGAACGGAGAGCGGCTGGCCGAGTCCGAGCGTTTCAGCCAGGAGCCCCAGACGATCGCCGCCGACATCGACCTCGAGCGGCTTTCGCAGGAGCGGCTCCGCATGTCGACGTTCCGGGACGCGGTGCGCCGGGAGTCCTTTGCCGGGGAGTTCCGGCAGGTACGGGTGACGGTGGACCGGCCACCGGCCGCGGTGGCGTTGCGGCGGGAGATCCCGCGCTTCCCCTATGTGCCGGCGGACAGCGCGGAGCGGGACGAACGCTGCGCCGAGGCCTTCGACATCCAGGTGTCGGGACTGGTTCAGCGGCTGCGGGCCACCGGTCTGGAGAAGGTGGTCATTGGCGTCTCCGGCGGACTCGACTCGAGCCACGCTCTGATCGTCTGCGTGCGGGCGTTCGCGCGGCTCGGGCTGCCGGCGTCGAACATCCTCGCCTACACGCTACCCGGCTTCGGCACGTCGACCCGCACGTACGACAACGCGAACCGGTTGATGGAGTCGCTCGGCGTTACCGCGTCCGAGATCGACATCCGGCCCCCGAGCGAAGAGATGCTGAAGGCGATCGACCATCCGTACGGGCGTGGCGAGCGCGGCGAAGGCGTCTACGACTCCACTTTCGAGAACGTTCAGGCCGGTGAGCGCACGGCCCACCTGTTCCGGCTCGCGAACCTCCACCGGGGTCTGGTCATCGGCACCGGCGACCTCTCGGAACTGGCGCTGGGCTGGTGCACTTACGGCGTGGGCGACCAGATGGCCCACTACAGCGTGAACTCGTCCGTGCCGAAGACCCTGATCCAGCACCTGATCCGCTGGGAGGTCGAGCGCGGCGAGTTCGGTGCTGCCGCCAGTGAGACGTTGCAGTCGATCGTCGACACGGAGATCTCGCCGGAGCTGGTGCCGCCAGAGGATGGCGGGGAGGCGGGCAACGGCGAGCCGGCGCAGTCGACCGAGGAAGTGATCGGGCCGTTCGAACTCCAGGACTTCCATCTCTACTACCTGAGCCGGTATGGCTACCGGCCGAGCCGGGTCGCCTGGCTGGCCCACCAGGCCTGGGGAGACCGGAGCCGGGGCGCCTGGCTCGACACGATTCCCGAAGCCGAGCGCGGCGAGTACTCGCTGGCCGAGATCAAGCACTGGCTGGAGATCTTCCTGGTCCGCTTCTTCGGCACCAGCCAGTTCAAGCGCTCGGCGCTGCCGAACGGACCGAAGGTGGGTTCGGGCGGGTCGTTGTCGCCGCGCGGCGACTGGCGCGCGCCTTCGGACGGCGGCCCCGCGGTCTGGGTGGAGGAGTTGCGGCGCAACGTGCCGTAGGCGGTCAGACCCAGTCCGAGGCGTCGTCCCCGGAGTGCCCGATGTGGACGCCGGCTTCCTGCCAGCCCGTCATCGCCGCTTCGACCTCGGGAGTGAAGTCGACCAGTAACTCGCCGGGCGTCGCGGTGTCCGGGACGGCGACCGCCGACATGCAATCGGCCAGCACATGCAGTCTGCTTGCCGGGATGTCGCGGGACTGCATTTCGGCCAGCAGATCGTCGACCGTGTAGCGGACGCAGTGGCTCGCGGCCTGACCGGCGACGATCACGGCGTCGGCGCCGAGCAGCCAGTCGATCAGCGCCTGATTGCTGCGATCGAGTTCCTCACCATCGTGTCGGACCAGCACTTCGGGCGCGAGCACGGAGTAGTACTCGGTGAGAGGGTTCGTGCCCTTGATCAGGATCGGCGTCTCGGCGCCGCGCGCGTAGCCGAAGAACAGTCGCGCTTCCTGCACGGCGCCGACCAGGCCGTGGCCCTCGCTGCCGAGGAAGCAGTGCGGCGGCCACAGGTAGAGGCGGTACTTCCCGGTCGCCTCGAGTCGGCGGCAGTAGTCCAGGGTCTGGCGCCTCAGCCACTCCGCGGTGCCGTCCCCGAACCAGCCAGCCAGAGCAGGATTGGGCACCGCCGAGCCGGCTTCGATCTCCGATGCTAGTACTTCGCGGTAGCCGTCGAGCTGCCTGCCCGAGCCGTCGACCCAGAACGAAGAGAAGAAGATCTGCTGCGGTGTGTGGCTGTCGAGGCTGGAGGCGATCTCGGTCAAGTTGCCGAGGTTGCGGTAAATGAAGCGGACGACGCGGTCGGTGTCCTCGATCGCGCCGCGGCCCGAACGGCCGCCGACGTAGAGCGCGCCCTCGCGCAGGCAGAAGTCCCGCTGCTCGTCGACCAGCAGGAGGACGCGGCGGGCTTCGTCGCCCGTCGCGGGAGTGAGATTGTGGCGGCTACGCCATTCAGCGGCCGCGATCGCGACCTGGTTCGGGTCGGGGTTGTATGACCATTCGCCGCTGCGGTAGGGATCGCTGTTCGGACCGGTGCCGGCTGGCAAGGGTAGAAGCGCCATGTCGGGTGGAACGCTAGCAAGGGACTGCTGCTACTCTCGCGCCCTTCCATCAAACGGCCATGAAGCGGCCCCGCAAGTGAACAGGAGCAGGCAAGTGAGCTACGAGTTTCTCCAGGTCGAGAAGAACGATCACGTCTGGGAAGTGACCCTCAACCGGCCGGAGCGCATGAACGCGATCCACCCGCCGACGAGCCAGGAGCTCGACTCGGTGTTCAACGACTTCGCGGCCGATGATGACGCCTGGGTGGCGATCCTGACCGGCGCCGGCGACCGCGCGTTCTCGGCCGGTAACGACCTGAAGTACCAGGCCGAGCACGGCAGCAAGGTCGTGCGCGCCGGGATGAAGGGCGTGCGCGGCGGTTTCGGCGGCATCACGGCCCGTTTCGACCTGCACAAGCCGATGATCGCGGCCGTCAACGGCTTTGCGCTCGGCGGCGGCTTCGAGCTGGTGCTGGCCTGCGACATCATCATCGCGTCCGAGAAGGCGACCTTCGGCCTGCCCGAGCCCCGGGTCGGCCTGATGGCCGGTGCGCTGGGCGTTCACCGGCTGCCGCGGCAGATTCCCTACCACCAGGCGATGGGCATGCTGCTGACAGGCCGCCACATCACGCCCCAGGAGGCGAAGGAACTCGGAATCGTCAACGAGGTCTGCGCGCACGAGGAGCTGCTCGACAGGGCCCGGGCCT
>VXSP01000007.1 GCA_009837885.1 Holophagales bacterium
CGGTCTCCACCGAGGCCGTGACGCTCACCGTTTCGGCGACGGCGGTATCGCCGGCCACTTCCTCGGACTTCAGCCTGAGCACCAACAAGACCCTGACGATCACGGCGGGCGCCACCACCAGCACCGGCACCGTGACGATCACCGCCGTGAACAACTCGGTCGAAGGGTCGGACAAGGAAGTCACGGTCAGCGCGACCGTCTCCGGCGGCAACGGCGTGGCTGCGCCGTCGGACAAGACCCTGACGATCACGGACGACGACACACGGACGGTCTCCCTGGTCCTGGGCTCGTCGTCGATCGAGGAAGGTAGCGGTTCGACGACGGTCACCGCCACGCTGAACGCAGCGTCCAGCCAGGCCGTGACGCTGACGGTGTCCTCTTCTCCGGTGTCGCCGGCGCTATCGGGCGACTTCACACAGAGCGGGACGACGCTGACCATCGCCGCAGGCGCCACCACCAGCACGGGCACTGTGACCATCACCGCCGGCGACAACGACACAGTAGCGGCCGACAAGAAAGTGACCGTATCGGCCACGGCGACCGGCGGCAACGGCGTGGCCGCGCCCTCCGACCAGACGCTGACGATCTCCGAAGACGACACAGCGACGCTCACGTTCGCGTCGACCGCGGTCAGTGTGAGGGAAGGCGCCAAGGCGAGCTTCATCGTGGAGCTCAGCACCACCGTCGCCAGCGACGTCACGTTCTCCTGGCAGACCGCCGACGGCAGCGCCACCGCCGGCAGCGACTACACGGCACAGGCCGCGACCTCCGTCACTCTGGCCGCTGGCAGTACCGAAGGAATCCTGGATGTCCAAACCCTGACAGACAGCGTGAGAGAAGGCGACGAGACCTTCACGGTCAAGATCAGCGCGAGCAACCTCCCCACCGGCGTGAGCCTGGGCACGGCGACTGCGACCGCGACCATTGCGGGCACCGCCAGCGGACCCCGTACTGACCTGCCTTCCGTGTCGCTGGTGCTCAGTTCGCCATCCATCTCCGAGAACGGCGGCTCCAGCACGGTGACCGCAACGCTCAGCGAGGCATCGAGTGAAGCGGTGACCGTAGTCGTGTCCGCGACGCCCAAGTCGCCGGCGGTCGCCGGCGACTTCACCCTGACCGGGTCGAAGCTGACGATCGCGGCGGGATCGACGACCAGCACCGGCACCGTGACGATCACCGCGGTCGACAACGACGTGGAAGCCGCGGACAAGGGCGTCACCGTTTCCGCATCGGTCTCCGGCGGCAACGGGGTCGAGGCGCCGACGTCCCGGATACTGACAATCACCGACGACGATGGCGCACCCACCGTGTCGCTCGCGCTGAGCTCATCCTCCATCAGCGAGAACGGCGGCTCCACGACGGTGACCGCAACGCTCAGCAAGGAATCCAGTCAAGCGGTGATCGTGACCGTGTCCGCGGCGGCCGTGTCGCCTGCGGTCGCCGAGGACTTCACTCTGACCGGCTCGACCTTGACCATCGCGGCCGGTGCCACCACCAGCACCGGAACGGTCACGATCACCGCGGTCGACAACGAAGTGGACGCGCCGGACAAGGAGGTCACGGTGTCCGGCACCGTGTCGGGCGCCGGCGGGATCGCCGCACCGGCCAACCAGACCCTGACGATCACCGACGACGAATCGCCGCCAGGCGAGTCCCCATCGACCACAACCCTGGCCATCGGCCCAGCGTCCCAGACCGTCGCAGAAGGTGACTCCGCCTCCTTTACCGTCACTCTGTCCCAGGCCCTGGCCGGCGACGTCAGTTTCCGTTGCACGACCAGCGACGGAACGGCGACCGGGGGCGTCGACTACGTCGCCGTTGCGGCACAGATGGACACGATCACGGCAGGCAAGACGGAGTTCGTCCTGACAGTTCCGACCTCCGGCGACTCGGAGGAAGAGGGTGAGGAGACGTTCTCGATGACGCTGACGGCGGACGACCTGCCTGATGGGGTGACTCTCGGCACGACCAGCGTCACCGTGACGATCACGGACGGCGACCAGACGCCACGGGCGCCACCCGTGCCGTCCGTGATCGTCCAGGTCGACCCGCGGTACCAAACCGTCGTTGAAGGCGTCACCGCCGAGGCCACCCTCTCTCTCCTTGGCCCGGAACCCCAAGACATGTCCTTCACCCTGTCCGCCGTGGAACATGGAGCAACCGCGGGCGCCGACTTCGCAGTGAGAGAGGACGCGACCGTCACCATCGCGGCGGGCGAGACCGAAGCCACCGTCCGCGTCCGGACGATCGAGGACGACGTCCTGGAAGCGGACGAGACGTTCTCCATCGTCTTTACCTCCGACGACCCGACCATCGGCGCTCTCGCCTCCACGATCACGATCGTCGACGATGACGACGTAACCCTCTCGATCGGCCCGGCGACGCAAGCTGTCGCTGAGGGCGACGACGCAACCGTCACCGTGTCCCTCTCTTCGCCCGTGTCGGACGATGTCGCGTTCACTTGGGAAACCGAAGACCGCTCGGCCACGGCGGGCGCCGACTACAAGGCGCCGACCGACGGCACGGCGACGATCCCGGCCCGCGGAACATCCGTCACACTCACGATCCCGACCGTCGATGACGACGAAGTGGAAGGCAGCGAACGGTTCAAGGTGCGACTGAGCGCGGACTCGCTCCCAGACCGCTGCGTGCTGGATGAAACCACGGCCTTCGTCACGATCGAGGACAGCGACAGACGGCTCCTCTCCATCGCCGATGTCTCGGTCGATGAGGGCGACGCTGCCTCGGTCACGGTCGCGCTGTCCGGCGCTCTTCCCAGCGAACTCGTCTTCGGCTGGCAGACCGCTGACGGAACCGCGGTCCCCGGCGCCGACTACACCGCCCAGCCCTACGCCGAGACGGCAATAGCGCCTGGCGAGACGGCAGCGATTCTGTCGATTCCGACCACTGCCGACGGTCTGGTGGAGGGCGACGAGGCCTTCGCCGTCACGATCGAACCCCTCGACCTGCCACGCGGAGTCGATGTCGGCGCGACCACGGCGACGGCCACGATCATCGACGACGACCGCGCGGTCCTGTCGGTGGGCCCCTCGCCCCAAACGGTGCCGGAGGGCGGAACCGTCCACTTCAGGATCGAAATCTCCGCCGCCGTCGACCACGACATGGCCGTCTCCTGGTCCACCGTTGGCGGCGATGCGGAAGCCGGAACGGACTACGTCTTCGCGTCCGGCACCGTCACGTTCGCTGCCGGTGACACCCAGGGCAAGTCGATCTCGGTCGAGACCGTCGAAGACACGATCATCGAAGAGGAGGAGACGTTCACGATCGAGCTCGAGACCGTCAACTCAACACCCGACGGCGTGACGCTCGATCCGCCCGCGGAAGTGAGGATCGGCGACGTGAACAGACGGCCGGTGGCCGACGCCGGCCACGACATCACGGTCGATCCGGGCGAGCTGGTGACGCTCGACGGGTCGGGCAGCTCCGACCGTGAGAACGGCGCGCTGACCTGGCTCTGGAGTCAGACCGGCGGAGAACCCGTCGCACTGTCCGATCCCGCTTCGGTGAATCCCGGCTTCACGGCGCCCGACCAGCCCGGCCCCTTGACCTTCTCTCTGGTCGTCGACGACGGCATCGCGGCCAGCGAGCCGGACCATGTGACCGTCACGGTTCGAGACACGCAGCCACGCTTCCTGGAGACCGTCGACGGAATGAGCTACGAAGCCGGCAGGCGGATCGACCCGGTGACGCTGCCGGAAGCCTCCGGCGGCAATGGCGCCCTCGTCTACACCCTTGAATCCGAGCCGACCGGCCTCGGCGGTCTCGACTTCGACCCCGTCACGCGGGTGCTCTCCGGCACGCCGCGGCACGCCGGGCGCTTCACCTTCACCTACCGGGCAGACGACGCCGACGCCGACCGATCTCTGGCCGACGCCGCGTTGCAGAGCTTCACGGTGCTGGTGGACGCGGCGGCGGAGAAGGCGGTGCTCGAGAAGGCGCTGGCCGCGTTCGGGCGCGGCACGCTGTTCGGCGCGATCGACAGCATCGGCTACAGGTTCTCCGACGCGCCGAGCGCCGGAGTGTTCTCGGTGGCCGGACAGCAGGTGCCGTTGGACGACTCGGGTTCGACCGCCACCGCGACGGGAAGCGGCTTCTCTTCGGGCTTCGGCCAGTCCCTCTTCGGCGGCGGCGGTGGCCTGGGATCAGGCCTCGGCGGCGGTCAGCACTCGGGCTTCGGGTTCGGTCCGGGCGCGTTCGGGGGCGGCTTCGGCGGCTGGAGCTACGGCCCGGGCATGGGCACGCCGCCGTTCGGAGGCAACTTCGGCCTCGGCAGCGTCGAGATCTCGAGTTCGCCGCCGGCCGCGCCGGAGATCCTGGACCGCCGCGAGCGGACGGCGCGTCTGCTCAGCGGCACCTCCTTCGTGCTGCCTCTGCTGCAGCAGACGGCGAATGGCGAGGAAGCACAGCCCGACAACGAGCAGAGGGGGCGGCTCACGCTCTGGGGCCGTGGCCACGTCTACCGCTTCCGCGGTGAACCCGACGACTCCAGCTTCGACGGCGAACTCCAGACGGCCTGGATCGGCCTCGACGCCCGTGGACCGCGCTGGTTGGCCGGCGCGGCCGTCTCCTTCGCCGTCGACGCCGCGGCGGACTACGCCTTCGGCGACGAGGACGCGATGGAAGGACGCCTCGAAATGAGCATGGCCGCCGTCTACCCGTACGCGCGGTTCACGACGGCCAGGGGCGCCGAGTTCTGGGCGCTGCTCGGCGCCGGTAGCGGCGAAGCGACGACTCGCCGCCAGGACGGGGAGCGCGAAGCCAGCGACGCCAGTCTCGCCCTCGGCGCCGCCGGCATGCGCAAGCCGCTCAACCTGGGGGGCGCGCGGACCGAGATCGCCCTGCGCGCCGAAGCCGGCTTCGCCCGCATCGAGACCGCAGGCGGCGAGCAGGCGCTCGACGACCTCAGCGCCGACACCGGCTTCGCGAGGCTCGGACTCGAAGCCTCGCGCGAGTTCAGTCTCGGGGCCTCCAGCTCGCTGGCTCCCTTCGCCCAGCTCTCCGGCCGGCTCGACGAGGGCGACGACGTGGCCGGCGCCGGACTCGAAGTGGCAGGCGGCCTGCGTCTCGCCACTTCCCGGTTCCAGGTCGAACTCCAGGGAAGAACGCTGGCGCTGCACGAGGAGTCCGGCTACCGGGAGCAGGGCGCCAGCATCACCGCCCGCATGGACCCGGCCGCCGACGGCAGCGGACTCTCGCTCTCCCTCGGGCCCACCTGGGGCGCAGCCAACGGCGGCGACAGTCTCTGGCGCCACGAGATGCCGCAGAGCAACCTCGGGGGCTCCAACGTCGCCGGCGTCCAGGCCGGTATTGGCTACGGCTTCGCCTTCGACCGCATCCGCGCGGTCCTCACTCCGCTGCTTGAACTCCGCATCGCCCAGGACACGAACCTGCGGCTCGGTGCCCGCTTCGTGCC
This sequence comes from Holophagales bacterium, assembly GCA_009837885.1. Lineage (GTDB taxonomy): Bacteria > Acidobacteriota > Thermoanaerobaculia > Multivoradales > Multivoraceae > Multivorans. Next base: position 5,435 of record VXSP01000007.1, read on the forward strand.
GTCGAGCGGGCTCAACCCGTTCGCGGCCAGCGAAACCAGTGGAAGTACCCGAACGTTCGAGCTGCAGCTCGGACTCGAACGGCGCGAGAGTGACACGGCGAAGCCGGAGCACCGGCTGTCCGCCGAGTACAGATTGCGCTTCTAGTGGGTGTGAGCGTCGTGACGCCGACCTATCGGGAGGCGGACAACATCCGGCCCCTGGCCGAACGGATCCTGGCGACGATGGAAGCCGCCGGCGCCGACTGGGAGCTGATCCTCGCGGACGACGACTCCCGCGACGGCAGCGAGGAAGTCGCACTCGAACTGGGCCGCAGCCTGCCCGTGCGCATCCATGTCCGGCGGACGCGCCCTCGCGACCTCTCTCAATCTGTCCTGGACGGCATCCGGCTGGCCCGCTTCGACCGGCTGGTCGTCATGGATGCCGACCTCTCCCATCCGCCGGAGCAGATACCCGAACTGCTCGCGGCCCTCGACGGCAACGCCGGCATGGCGCTCGGCAGCCGCTACGCCCCCGGCGGCCGGATCGACGGAGCGTGGAGCCGCTATCGCACCCTGAACTCCCGTATCGCCACCTGGCTGACGCGACCGCTGACCCGTTGCGCGGATCCGATGTCCGGGTTCTTCGCCGTCGACCGGCGCAGCCTGCCCGCACTGGATGAACTCGCCCCGGTCGGCTTCAAGATCGGGCTCGAACTCATGGTGCGAGGCGGACTTCGGGTCCGTGAAGTGCCGATTCGCTTCGACGAACGCCACGGCGGATCGAGCAAGCTGACCTGGCGCCAGCAACTCGCCTTCCTGCGCCACCTTCACCGGCTGTACACGTTCCGCTTCGGCCTCCCCGTCCGGGCGCTGTCCTTCGGCGCGGTTGGTCTGTCCGGACTCCTCGTCGACACCGGCTTCTACCTCGGCCTGCAGTGGGCCGGCGTCGGCCACCTGCTGGCGCGCTTTCTTTCCTTCTGGCCGGCCGTGACCTGGAACTGGCGCCTGAACCGCGTGCTCACCTTCAACGACCGGCCAGCCGACCGGCCAGTGCCTCAATGGGCGAAGTTCGCCGTCGCCAGCGGCGTCGGTCTCCTGACGAACGTCGGCAGCTACGCCGTACTGACGAGCTTCGTCGCACCGTTCTCGGAACGGCGGCTGTTCGCGCTCTTCGCGGGAGTCGTCATCGGCAGCGCCGTCAACTTCGCCACGTCGACTCGCTACGTGTACCGGCGGCGCCGGAAGGTCGGGTGACCATGGCGACGAAGAAAGAGGCGAAGCGAGCCCGCCGTGCCCGTCTCGCCCTTGCCCGCGCCGAGGCGGAACGCCGGAAGCAGGAAGGGGCGGCGCCCTCCGAACCCGGCGACACCCGGCTTCTCCGGCAGCGTGCGCTGGGAGCGCTGGCGCTCGCCGTCATCGTCGCGGCCGCATTCTCCCCCGCCTTCCAGGCCGGCTTCGTCTGGGACGACATCGCCTTCATCGAAGAACCCCTCGTGCGGAGTCCGTCGGGCCTGAAGAGCATCTGGCTCTCGCCGTCCGACATCCGCAACGAGGGGCACTACTGGCCGCTCACCTACACGACGTTCTGGATGGAGCACAGGCTCTGGGGCGAGAATCCGCTCGGCTACCACATCGTCAACGTGCTGCTCTACCTGGGCAACGTCCTGCTGCTGTGGCGGCTCATCCGGAGGCTGGCCGTTCCAGGCGCCTGGACCGTGGCCGCCATCTGGGCTGTGCATCCCCTGCACGTCGAGTCGGTGGTGTGGATCATCGAGCGAAAGGACGTGCTGTCCGGTCTCTTCTACCTCGGCGCCGCCCTGGCCTACCTGAGCTTCTCGGAGACGAATCGATGGTCCCGCTACGGCCTCGGCCTGGGCCTCTACGCCCTCGGCCTCCTCGCCAAGTCCGCCGTCGTCACGCTTCCGGCCGCCATGCTGATCTGGCACTGGTGGCAGCGCGGCCGGGTGACCGCGAGAGATCTGCTGCGGACGGCCCCGTTCTTTCTCGCCGGGCTGCTCATCTCGCTCGGCGACCTCGCGTTCTACCGGTTCAGGGAGGTCCTGTCCCTGGACTACTCGCTGCTGGAACGGACGCTGATCGCCGCCCGGGCGCTCTGGTTCTACGCGGTCAAGCTGATCTGGCCAACCGAACTGGCGGTCATCTATCCGCGCTGGGAGGTGCGGGCGACGGATGCCCTGGCGTGGGCGTGTCTCGCGGCCGCGCTGGCCCTGGCGACGGCTCTCTGGTTGGGCCGCCGCCGTTTCGGCCGCGGGCCGCTGGCCGGCGCGCTGTTCTTCGCCGTCACGCTGTCGCCCGCCCTAGGCTTCGTGGACTACGGCTACATGCAGTTCTCCTTCGTCGCGGACCGCTTCCAGTACCTGGCCTCCCTTGGCCTGATCGCCGTTCTCGTCGGCGCGGCGCTCCATGCCCGGCGATACGTCCGCGGAACCGCGAACCGGGCCGGGCCGGCCATCCTCCTGGCGGTACTGCTCGCCCTCGGCACGGTCACCTGGCGTCAGGCGACGGTCTGGCGCGACGGCGTGACGCTGTACGGCCACATCGTCTCGCTGAACCCGGCGGCACGCAACGCCCACCTGAACTGGAGTGTGGTGCTGAACGAGGCGGGGCGCCTCGAGGAGAGCCTGAACGCCGCCCGCATCGCTGCCGACCAACGCCCCGAGCACCCGGAGGCTCACTCGAACCTGGCCCGCGCACTCCTTGACGCCAACGACTTCGAGGGCGCGGAGGCCAGCGCCGCCCGCGCCCTCGCGATCGATCCAAAGCACCCCAACGCACTGCAGAACCGTGCCGAAGCCCTGAGGAAACAGGGCCGTCTCGACGAGGCGATCATCGCGTTCCGCTCTCGCCTTGAGATGCATGGTGACGTCCCCTTGGCCTGGACCGGCTTGAGCGGCACCCTGTTCGACACTGGGCAGTACGAGGAGGCGATCGACGCGGCGGAACGGGCGCTCCGGATCGACCCGGACCTTCCGCTCGCCGGAACCCTGCGCCTGATTCAGGGAGTGGCGGCGAGCAAACTCGGCCGCCTGGACGAGGCCGCCGAGCGATTCGCACGGGCCCTCGAACTCGACCCCGGAAACCTGGAAGCCCTCGACCGGCTGGCCTTTGTCCGCTCCCACCAGGGGCGCCACGAAGACGCGCTCCGCCTGTACCGGACTCTGCTCGAAACAAACGCGAACAACGCTGCGATCCATGCCAACCTCGGCATCACGTTGCTGAACCTGGAGCGGCCACGGGAAGCGATCGAGAACCTGGAACGTGCGCTCGAACTCGACGCCGCCCACGAGAACGCCCGCCTCACTCTCCAGGAGGCCCGGGCCGCGGCCCGGAACGAAGACTCGCGGTGACGACGAAGAAGCAGGCCAGGGACGCGCGCCGCGCCCGTCTGGCGGCCGCCCGGGCGGCTGCGGTTCAAGACGCCGACCCGGCCGACGGACGGACGGCCCAGGAACCGGGCCCGGCCATCTCGCCTCGCGAGAAGCTCGCCGCCGCGGCGCTCGTGCTGATGGTCGGGATCAGCTTCGTCCCCGCCTACCAGGCCGGCTTCGTATGGGACGACACGATATTCGTCGATTCACCGGTCATCCGCGAGGCCTCCGGCCTGAAGAGCATCTGGTTCTCGCCCAGCGACATCGAACAGGAAGGTCACTACTGGCCGGTCACCTACACGACCTTCTGGCTGGAGCACAAACTCTGGGGCTTCGAGCCGCTCGGCTACCACGTCGTCAACGTGCTCATGCACGCGGTCAACGTGCTGCTGGTGTGGTCGCTGCTCCGGCGGTTCGCCGTGCCGGGCGCGTGGGTCGTGGCCGCCGTCTTCGCCGTCCATCCGCTGCACGTCGAGTCGGTGGCCTGGATCATCGAGCGCAAGGACGTGCTTTCGGGCCTGTTCTACCTGACGTCGTTCCTCGCCTACGTCCGGTTCACCGACCGCGGAAAACCGGCGCGCTACCTTCTGGCTCTGGGCCTGTTCGCGGCCGGCCTGCTGTCCAAGACGGTCGTCGTCACACTTCCGGCCGCGCTCCTGATCTGGCACTGGTGGCGGCGTGGCCGCATCGCCCGTCCCGACCTGCTGCGTACCGCGCCGTTCTTCGCGGTCGGCCTCGCGATCGCGGCCGCCGATACGGCGTTCTACCGGACGCGGGAGGCCCTGGCGCTCGACTACTCCTTTGTGGAACGGATACTGATCGCCGGCCGCGCGCTCTGGTTCTACGCGGGCAAGCTCGTCTGGCCCGACGATCTGGCGGTCATCTACCGGCTCTGGGACATACGAAGCGGCGACGCAGTGGCCTGGCTCTACGTCGCGGGGGCCGTCGCGGTGCCGGTCGCCCTGTGGCTCGGCCGCGAAAGGTGGGGCCGCGGTCCGTTGGCCTGCGCCGCCTTCTACGCCGCGACCCTGTCTCCAGCACTCGGCCTGATCGACTACGGCTACATGCAGTTCGCGCTAGTCGCCGACCGCTTCCAGTACCTGGCCGGAATCGGCCTGCTCACCCTTGTCGGCGCCGCCCTGGTCCGCGCCGCCGAGAGGCTTCCGCCCGCCGGTCTCACGGCCGGGAAGGTTCTGCTGGCGGCGGTCATGGCCCTGCTTGGGGGGCTGAGCTGGAGGCACGCCGCAAACTTCCGGGACGATGCGACCCTGTTCAGCCACATCGTGTCGCTCAATCCGGAGGCCCGCGACGCGCACCTCAACCTTTCCCAGGCGCTGATCGAAACCGACCGGTTCGACGAAGCTCTCGAGGCGACCCGTACCGCGGTCGAGCAGCGCCCCGACTCCGCCGACGCCCACTCGAACCTGGGGCTCGCGCTGATGGCCCTCGATCGCTTCGAGGAGGCGGAGGAGACCTTCGCTCGAGTTCTTGGGATCGATCCCCGGTACCGAAACGGCCATCAGAACCTCGGGGAGCTCAGGAAGAAGCAGGGCAGGTACGACGAAGCGGTCGAACGGTACCGGCGCGCCCTCGAGATCGATCCGGACTTCGCCCTGGGCTGGGCTGGCCTGGCCGACGCTCACTTTCTGGCCGGTCGGCACGTAGAAGCCGCGGAAGCGGCAAGGAAGTCCCTTTCGATCGACCCCGACTCACCGAACACCGCCACGCTCCATTCGTTGCTGGACCGGTCATCCACCGCGGCGATCCACTCCCGGGCGGAGACCCTGAGAGGGCAACAACGCCATGCCGAGGCGCTCGCTCGCTACCGGGAGGCCCTGGAAGCTGACTCCGAGTTCGCACCGGCCATCGCCGGCATGGGCATGGCCTTGTTCGAACTCGAGCGGTACGAGGAGGCCGTCGAGTCGTTGGAACAAGCTTTCGCCATCGCCCCCGAGCTGCCGGAGGCCTCCTCGCTGCACCGCGTGACCGGGCGGGCCCTGCAGGAACTCGGCCGGACGGAGGAAGCTGCCGCGCAGTTCGCGCGGACGCTGGAACTCGACCCCCGCGACACCGAGGCGCTCGACCGTCTCGGATTCCTCAGTTTCAACGCGGGCCGCCACGAAGAGGCGCTCGACTACTACCGGGCGTTGCTCGACGTCAACCCCACCGATGCGACGGCCCACTCGAACGCGGGCGTCGCCCTGCTCAACCTGGAGCGGTACGACGAAGCAGCGCGGAGTCTGGAGCGCTCGCTGGAACTCGACCCGGAACAGGCCATCGCGCGCGCCGCCCTGGACGAGGCGCGCCGAAGGAGTCAGGACGGCGAACGCTAGGAGTTCGCCCCACCCTCGCTCATCGCCCGCAGCCGCACCACCAGGCTCGACGTGTCCCAGCGCAGGCCGCCGAGCGCGGTGACCTCGCTGTAGAACTGGTCGACGAGCGCGGCGAGAGGCAGGTGAGCACCGTTGCTGCGCGCTTCCTCCAGCGCGATGGCCAGGTCCTTGCGCATCCACTGGACCGCAAAGCCGTAGTCGAACTTCCCCTGGACCATCGTCTCGGCGCGGTTGTCCATCTGCCAGGACCCCGCGGCGCCGGTCGAGATGGCGCCGATCACCGCCAGCGGGTCGAGGCCGGCCTTCTCCGCGAAGTGGATGCCTTCCGACAGGCCCTGGACGATGCCGGCGATACAGAGCTGGTTGACCGCCTTCGTCAACTGGCCGCTGCCGGCGGAGCCGAGCAGGGTGACCGCACGGCTGTAGCAGTCGATGACCGCGTTCACCCGCTCGAAGACGTCCGGTTCGCCGCCGCACATGACGGTCAGCGCTCCGTTCTCGGCGCCGGCCTGACCGCCCGAGACCGGCGCGTCGACGAAGCCGCAGCCCTTCTCCGCGCAGGCGCCGGCGAGTTCCCGGGCGAGCTGCGCCGACGCCGTCGTGTGGTCGACGAGGACGCTGCCCGCGGCCATGCCCTCCAGTGCACCGCCGGGTTCCAGCGTCACAGCGCGCACGTCGCCGTCGTTGCCGACGCAGCAGAACACGAACTCCACGCCCGCGGCCGCCTCGGCCGGCGTCGAGGCGCTCCTGCCGCCGTGCTCCTCCACCCAATGCTCCGCCTTGGCCGCCGTGCGGTTGTAAACGGTGACGCGATGTCCGGCTGCCGCCAGATGGCCAGCCATTGGATAGCCCATGACTCCGAGTCCGACGAACGCGACGTCTGCCATACAGCACCCCTCCCCAGGCGGCGAGCCGGGCCGCCTGAACTGATCGATGAGGCGCGATCCTAGCTGTCCCGAAACGAAAAGGGCGGGCGCCCGAAGGACGCCCGCCCGAGGAGCGATGGCTGGCTGCCCGGAGCCCTAGTTCCGAGCGCGAGGACCGCGGCCGCCAGGACCGAAGAGTCCCCGAAAGCCGCCGCGACCGTTCTCCTGCAGAGCCTCCCAGCGGATCCGCTGGTCACGGTCGAGCAACCGGGTCGCATCCTCGTGAGCCTCGACTCGGGCAGTCCTCAGTTGACGCCCAACCGCACGGCGGTCGAGTTCCAACTGACCGACGACGGTCGGATCGGGGTTCTCGAGGTTCGCCTCGCTCTCGAGACGTTCCGTGATGTCGCGCATCTGACGCATCAACGGGCCGACCTTCGCTTCGTGCTCCTCGCGGAGGCGGCGCCACTGTTCCTTCTGGTCCTCCGTCAACTGAAGCACCCGCGCCATGCGCTCGGTGTCGCGCTCCGCGAAGTCGCCGCGGGCGCTTCGCCTGGACTGGCGGTCTTCGCCCTCCTCGACGGCCGCGAACGCGGTTGCCGCGACGACGAGCAAAGAGGGAAGCAGGGTACGGGCGATACGGATCGAACGGTCAGAGGATGTCTTCATTTCAGGCAATCTCCTTTAGAGGTGTGAAGGGATGAAACGTCAGCGATTCAGGAACGCAAGCAGATCCGCGATGTCGGCGGCCTCGAGCCCCGCCGCAAGCCCCTCCGGCATCATGGACGGGCCGTTACTTTGGCTCGCGTACTCGGCGTCGATCTCCGCGTTCGGGTCCACGATGTCGCGCAGAACCCTCTCCACACTCCACTGGGCGACGCGGGAAAGGTCCGGACCCGGTCCGCCGCCCAGGGGGCCGCTTCGGTGGCAGCGGGCGCAGAGTTCGAGGAAGGACTCCTCGCCGCGTCCCGCATCCCCGGCGAGATCGAGCGCCGGCCGCATGGCCGCCATCGCCTCGGGAAGCGTGACGCGCAGGTCCCGGCGCTCCGTGAAGTCGCCGCGGAAGTCGCGCCTCGACCGGCGCTCGTCGCTCCACTGGGCCTCCGCGCCCGCAGCGGAGGCCGCGAGCAGCAGAGCGAGAAGCAGAATGCGGGGGATTCGGATCGAGGGCTTCAGTGCTGTCTTCACTTCCGGCGGCTCCAGGGTGGTGGGAATCGAACGTGTGAGACAGTACGGTTCGGTCAGCCAGTGAGTCATCAAGCCGCTGCAAGATGTTTGTAACGCTTGTAAAGCCCTCCATTGACGAGGTTTCCGCGGCGCTACACTGCCAACCATGCCTGCTGCCGGCATCCCGCGGCGCGCACGCGGTTCGAGCGACCGCTGGACCCTGATCGTCGCGGTGGCCGCCTCGTTGCTGCTGGTGACGCTCGCCGTCCTGCAGTACCGCTGGACCGGCGAGCTGAGCGCCGCCGCCAACGAGCGGATGCGGGCGAACCTGGAAGAGTCGAGCCGGCTGCTTGCGAACGACATCGACGCCCCACTGGCTCAGCTCCATGCCTCGTTCCAGCGCACTGGCCGGCGGACGGCCGCGGCAGGAGCCTGGCTTGCGGTTCGGGACGATCCGCGCCGTAGGCGGGACGGCGCCCCTGAGCCATTCGAGGAACTGCTTGCCCGAGCCGTCCGGGACTGGCGCGAGAGCGCCGCATTCCCGGACCTTCTGGACGAGACCTGGATCGTGGTCACCGACCGCCGCGAGGGAACGCGCGACATCTCCCGGCTCGATGAGGACAACGGCCGGTTGCAGCCCGACCCAGGGCCCGGCGATCTGGAAGAGCTGGTTCGCCCCTTGCGGCCGCCACGCCGCCGGCTGCCCGAGGCCCGGCCGGGCCGGCTGGTGATTCCGGTTGCCGGCCGGATGCCTGGCGGCCGCCCTGGCCCATCGACGATCCTGATCGTCGCCAGCCTGGACGTTTCGGTGCTCGAAGAGGAGATGCTGCCCGCTCTGATCGAACGCCACTTCGGCGCCGGATCTCCAGGCGGGGCGCCGCCGTACCTGGTTTCGGTCGTAGACGTGTCCGGTCCGACGCCGCTCCAGGTCTATCCCGACCCGGCAGGTGCTCCAGGGCACGCCTCCACGGCCCCATCCGAAGCCGCGGACGTCGAGTTCCGGGCGCTACGGACGCGGCCGTTCCCCGAACGCCGCGAAGGCCGCAACGAACGAGCACTTCGCGGTGGCGCCGCCGAAGCCGACCTGACGGACGGTGCCTGGCTGGTACGGATCGCCCACCGCCGAGGGTCGCTCGAAGCCGCCACCAGGGCGGCACGCCGGCGGAACCTCTACCAGAGCTCCGGCGCCCTGTTCCTCATCGGCGTCGCCTTCATTCTGGTGCTGGTGTCCGCTCGCCGCGCCCGGGCACTGGCCGCCCAGCAGGTCGACTTCGTCGCCGGCGTCTCTCATGAACTGAACACGCCGCTCCAGGCGATTCGCTCGGCGGGCGAGAACCTGCGGAGCGGGATCGTCCACAGGTCCGATGATGTCCGCGGCTACGGCGAGCTCATCGAACGCGAGGAGCGCCGACTGTCGCGGCTGGTTCAGCAGGCGCTCCAGTGGGCCGGCATCGGCCGGAGTACGGCACGGAAAGCCACGGCCGAGATCGACCTCGGCGAACTGCTGCGCACGGCAGTCGCCGAATCAAGGTGGTTTCTGGAGGAAACCGGCGTCCAACTCGAGCTCGAGGGGCTGGACGGTCTGCCCCCGATCCGGGGCGACCGCGAGGGCCTGATCACCGTCTTCATGAACCTGTTGCACAACGCGACCAAGTACGGTCGCGGCGCCGACGGCGTGGTGCGGGTGAGGATCGATGCAAGCGGCGACGCCGATGGGCGTGGGATCACCGTCGCCGTCACCGACCGGGGGCCCGGCATCCCGAAGGCCGAGCAGCGGCGCATCTTCGATCCCTTCGTCCGCGGCCTGGCCGCGACCGAGAGCGGTCTGCCCGGCTCGGGCCTCGGCCTGAGCCTCGCGCGCAACACGATCGAGGAGCACGGCGGCTCGATCACCGTGGACAGCGAGCCCGGGAGCACCACCTTCCGCGTCGTGCTGCCGTTGCACGATCCATGACCGCGCGCCTGCTCCTGGTCGAGGACGAGCCCAGCCTCGCCCGCACCCTGAGCGACCGGCTGGCTGCGGAGGGCTACGAAGTCGTCATCGCGGCCGACGGCCCGTCGGGCGAACGGTCGGCCAGGGACGGCGGTTTCGACGTCGTCCTGCTCGACGTCAACCTGCCCGGCAAGAACGGCTTCGACGTCTGCCGGGACCTCCGCCGGGACGGCATCGACATCCCCATCCTGATGCTGACGGCCCGTAACGAACTCGTCGACCGTGTCGTCGGGCTGAAGCTGGGCGCCGACGACTACCTCGCCAAGCCGTTCGAGACGCTGGAACTGCTGGCTCGGATCGAGGCGCTGCTGCGACGGAGCCGGGACGGAGCACAGGCGTCGGCATCGCTGCGGGAGCCAACCCTCCACGGCTACCGCTTCGGCAACGTCCGCGTCGACTTCGACCGCGCCCAGGTGTGGCGCGGCGGCGAGGACGGCGTCGAGACCGAGGTTGCCTGCTCGGCGCTCGAGTACCGACTACTCAGGTTCCTGATCGAGCACCGCGGCGAGGTCCACGACCGGGATCGCCTGCTCGACGAGGTCTGGGGTTACGACGCGACGCCGACGACCCGCACCGTCGACGTCCACGTGTCGTCGCTGCGGCGGAAGATCGAGCCGAATCCGGGCCGGCCCGAGTTCATCGTCACGGTGCACGGGCTCGGCTACCGGTTCGACGGCTGACGACGGATCTCCGCCGCGCCTTCAAGAAGACTCACAACGGGATAGGACTCCTTTCTTTTCCCCTTTGGGGGGTATAGAGCGCGCATTCCTGTTGTTGAAGGGAGATCGTCACCTCTAAAACGGGATATGACATCTCTGTCTTCGCCGTGTAGAAAGAGTACTTGCCCCCCCACACACACACAATTCTTCGGTTCTTTGCGTGGCCGTTCGGCTGCTAGCCGTTTCTGTGGCCCTGTTCACGGCCGCCGCGGCCGCCCAGGCGCAGACCTCGGTCAAGCTCGTCAGCAATACCGGGGAGACCGCTGCTACCACGCTCGCTTCCGTCTCCTACGCTCAGGCATTCACCACCGGCAGCAACTCCGCAGGCTACGTCCTGACCCGCGTGGATTACAAATTCAAGCGCAGCGGCGTGACCCCCATCACCCTCGAAAACACCACTGTGGCGATCCGTCAGAACTCGTCAGGCACTCCGGGCACCCCCGTGGCCACCCTGACGGACCCGGCCAGCCTGCCCAGCGACGGCCTCGCCCAGTTCACGGCGCCCCACGGCGGCATCAACCTGGCCGCCAGCACGACCTACTTCGCGCTCTTCCTCACAAGCGGTCTCAGTACTGACCAACTGCACAAGACATCGTCGGACGCAGAGGATACGGGCGCGGCGACGGGCTGGAGCATCGCAGACTCTCACCTCTGGAGCAGTAATCCCATCCCAACCTGGACCGACGATACCACCGACACCGATTCCATGATGATCGCCATTCACGGCTATGCCGCCGAGCCCAAGCTCGCGAGTAACATCCGGCAGGGCAGCTCTGGTATTGCTACCTTCAACACAGACTTCGCCCAGGCGTTTACGACGGGCAGCCATTCGAGTGGCTACAGGCTGACCGGCGTGGACGTGTGGGGCCTCTCTGACGCAACATCGCCACCTACGTACAGCGTGAGCATCCGCTCGGACTCGTCCGGCAGTCCCGGCGCCCGCGTGGGCACGCTGACGAATCCGGCCAGCCTGCCGCCCACCACCAACTCGACCGTCACGTACTCCGCGCCTGAAGGTGGCATCGCCTTAAAGGCCAACACCACGTACTTCCTGGTGACCGACGTCAGCTCAGGCGACACCGACACCCTGTTCAGGACCACTGCCTCGGACGCCGAGGATTCGAATTCAGAGTCCGGCTGGAGCATTGCGGACACCTCCCTCTGGCGTCTCTACTCTAGCACCGGCGATTGGGCGACCAACACCAGATCTTTGAAGATCGTCATCGACGGCCACAAGGCGCCGCCGATGGTCGGTCCGACGATCACGATCACAGGCGGTTCGGCGGTGACGGAGGGGACGCCGGCGGTGTTCACCGTGACGGCGAACCCGGCGCCGACCGCCGAGCTGCCGGTCAACCTGAATGTGTCGGAGTCGTTCAACACTTCTTTCGTGCTGGCAACCGACGAAGGCGCCAAGATGGTGGCGATCGCCGCCAACGGCACCACCGCCACGTACTCGGTAGCCACGCAGAACGACAGCTTCGCCGGTCCGAACGGAACGATCCGCGTGAGCGTGAGCGCGGGCGCCGGCTACCGGGTCGGGGGGGCGAACACGGCCATCGTGACAGTGATGGACAACGACGTGACGCAACCGGGCGGTCCGGTGGGGCCGCCTCCACCGCCTTCCGGCGGCGGCGGGTCGCCCCCGCCGGAACCAGAGCCGGAACCAGAGCCGCCGCCTCCGCCGCCACCGTCGCCGCCTCGTGCGGCCATCACGGTGGACGCCGGGTGCGATGCCGGTCTCTGCCGCGCCCGCGCCGGCGCTCCGGTGTCGTTCGACGACGGGAGCACAGGCACCGTGACCAGGTGGCGCTGGGATTTCGGCGACGGAAAGACGTCCCGGTCCCGGAGGCCGCGGAGTCACACATGGGCTTCGCCGGGTTTCTACGAGGTCTCGCTCACCGTGTCGAACGGCACGGACGAGTCGACCGCCTCGCTGACGTTCCTGGTCGAGGCGGCCGAGCCCGCCGGGACCTGCGTCGCCGGCGCGGGAACGCGCTGCCTGCTCGACTCCCGCTACGAGGTCACGGTGGAGTGGAACAACGCGGACGGCGCGGGCGGCGGCGCCGCCGTCGTCCACGCCGGCACGAACGAGTCAGCCCTCTTCCGCTTCTTCGACGCGGACAACTGGGAGATGCTGATCAAGCTGCTGGACGGCTGCTCGGCGAACGGCCACGTGTGGGTGTTCGGCGCGGCGACGACGGACCTGGGCTACGTGATCCGGGTCACCGACACGGCGACCGGCGCGGTGAAGGAGTACCGCAACGAACCGGGCATGCCGGCCGATGCGATCACCGACGTCACGGCGTTCCGCTGCCGGCCCTAAGGGCGGACGGCATCGCCTGGGAGACGCGTCACGTCGGCCGGCCGCGCCTGGGGACGGTGTGCGCCGCGACTGGGCTAACCTAACCTGCTTCGCGGGCCAAGTGCCTGCCTGCAGCGCCATGACCGACGATTCCGCCAATACCAGGCCCCTCGACTTCATCCGTGAACGGGTGCGCGCCGATGTCGCGGCCGGCAAGCACGACGGTCGCGTGGTCACCCGTTTCCCGCCGGAGCCGAACGGCTACCTGCACATCGGCCACGCGAAGGCGATCTGCCTCGACTTCGGCGTCGCCGAGGAGTACGGCGGCCACTGCAACCTCCGCTTCGACGACACGAACCCGACCGCGGAGGACACCGAGTACGTCGAGGCCATCGAGCGTGACGTGCGCTGGCTCGGTTTCGACTGGGGCGACGAGGCGCTCTACGCGTCGGACTACTTCGACCAGCTCTATGAGTGGGCTGTCGAACTGATTCGCAAGGGCAAGGCCTACGTCTGCAGCCTGAGTCCGGAGGAGGCGCGCGCCTACCGCGGGCGCTGGAACGAGCCGGGCCGCGACAGCCCCTACCGCAACCGCTCCGTGAAGGAGAACCTCGACCTCTTCGAACGGATGAAGAACGGCGAGTTCGCGAACGGAGCGCACACGCTGCGCGCGAAGATCGACATGTCCTCGTCGAACATGAACCTGCGCGATCCGGTGCTCTACCGGATCCTCCACGCGGACCACCACCGCACGGGCTCCAGGTGGTGCATCTACCCCATGTACGACTGGGCCCACGGCCAGTCCGACGCGATCGAAGGCGTGACGCACTCGCTGTGCACTCTCGAGTTCGAGGACCATCGGCCGCTCTACGACTGGTTCCTCGACCACATCGACGGCATCCACCTGCCGCAGCAGATCGAGTTCGCCCGCCTCAACCTGACCTACACGCTGACCTCGAAGCGCAAGCTGAGGCGGCTGATCGACGAAGGCCTGGTCGACGGCTGGGACGATCCCCGCATGCCCACCCTGACGGCGCTCCGCCGCCGCGGCTGCCCGCCCGAAGCGATCCGCGACCTCTGCGCGCGCGTCGGCCTGACCAAGAACGACTCGGTCGTCGACCTGAGCCAGCTCGAGTTCGCGATTCGCAACGAACTGAACCGGACCGCGCCACGGGCGATGGCCGTGCTGCGCCCGCTCAGGGTCGTGATCGAGAACTACCCCGACGACCTCGTCGAGGAACTCGAGGCGATCAACAACCCGGAGGACGCTGCGGCCGGCACTCGCAACGTGCCGTTCTCCAGGGTCCTGTACATCGAGCGGGACGATTTCCGGCGCGACCCGCCGCGGAAGTTCTTCCGGCTCGCGCCGGGCCGGGAAGTGCGGCTCCGCTACGCCTACTTCATCACCTGCACCGACGTGATCGAGGACGACGACGGCAACGTCGTCGAACTCCGCTGCACCTACGATCCGGCGACCCGCGGCGGCGACGCGCCGGACGGGCGCAAGGTCAAGGCAACGCTGCACTGGGTGTCGGCGGCCCACGCGATCGCGGCCGAAGTCCGGCTCTACGACCGGCTGTTCAACCACCCGAACCCCGGCGGCGCGCCCGGCGCGATCGAGGATCACCTGAACCCCGGCTCGCTGGAGGTGCTGAAGGACTGCCGGCTCGAGCCCAGCCTCGCCGATGCTGAGATCGGCGACCGGGTCCAGTTCGAGCGGCTCGGTTACTTCTGCGTCGATCCGGACAGCGCGCCGGGCGCGCCGGTGTTCAACCGGACGGTGACGCTGCGGGACACGTGGGCGAAGATCGAGCGGGCGCAGAAGGCTGCCGAGCGATAGCGAAAACCGGCTCGCGCTCGCCGCCTCGCGGCATCCCGCCTGATGGCGGCCAGAAGGCCGGCGCACCGACGCCGGCGCACCCAGTGTGTTCAGCTCAGTTCGTCGAAGCGCTTCTGCAGCTTCTTCATCCGCTTGCCGGAGATGCCGCCCAGCGCCTCGATGGCGCGACGGATTCGGGCTCTCACCAGGTCGGGGCCTAGAATCTCCATCGACTGGAACAGGGGCAGCGAGGCCGTCTCGCCGGACATGGCGACGTAGAAGGGGCGGGTCAGGTTGCGCAGGCTGAGTCCGAGCGCTTCGGACAGGCGGCGGGTGTGGCCCTGGACGACGTCGGCAGTGAAGTCCTGCTCCCGCTCCAGTACCCACAGCATGAACTGAAGCGCTTCGGCGACCTGAGCCTCTTCGAGGCCCTTCACCGCCAGCTTCTCCGACTCGACGGCGGGCGCGTCGACGAACAGGAAGTTCGTCAGCCGGCCCCAGTCGCCGAGCGTCTCCAGCCGCGGCTGGGCGAGGGCGGCGATTGCTGAGAGCCGGTCCTGCCTCATCGACCAGTCGCGGACGAGACCGGCGAGGCCGTCGGCGTCGTAGTCCTCGCGCAGGTAGCGGGCGTTCAGCCAGCGCAGCTTGTCGACGTCGAAGACCGGTCCGCCAAGTGAGATGTCCTCCAGGTCGAAGCCGTCGGCAAGCTCCTCGAAACTGAACTTCTCCTCGCCCTCGGCCCTGCTCGACACCATGAGTCCCAGGAAGTTGAGCAGCGCCTCGGGCAGGAAACCGGCGTCCCGGAACCAGGTGATCGAGGTCGGGTTGCGCCGCTTGGAAAGCTTGCTCCGGTTCGCGTCGTTGTTGCGCAGGAGCGGCAGGTGGCAGAAGGTCGGCGGTTCGTGGCCCAGCGCCTCGTACAGCCGCAGGTGCTTGGGCAGCGAGTTGATCCACTCCTCGCCGCGGATCACGTGGGTGATCCCCATCGCGTGATCGTCGACCGTGCACGCGAGGTGGTAGGTCGGGTAGCCGTCGGCCTTGAGGATCACCTGGTCGTCGATCAGCTCCCACTCGCGCCGGATCTCGCCGCGCAGCAGGTCCTGCATGACGCATTCGCCCTCGGTCGGCATGGCCAGGCGGATCGTGTGGGGCTCGCCCGCCGCCGCCCGTCGCTCGGACTCGGCCGCCGGCAGGTTCCGACACCGGCGGTCGTAGCCCGGGAAACGTTGCCGGGCGCGGTTCTCCCGGCGCATCTCATCGAGCCGCTCCCGCGTACAGAAGCAGCGATAGGCGCTACCCGCGGCGAGCAGGCGGTCGACCTCCGAGCAGTAGAGGTCCAGCCGCTCGCTCTGCCGGTACGGGCCCTCGTCCCAGTCCAGGCCCAGCCAGCGCAGGGCGTCGAGGATCGCCGCCTCCGACTCGCGGCTCGAACGGGCGCGGTCCGTGTCCTCGATCCGCAGCACGAACACGCCGCCGCGGCTGCGCGCGAAGGCGAGGTTGACCAGCGCCTGGTACGCGGTGCCGACGTGCGGGTCGCCGGTCGGCGACGGCGCCACGCGGACGCGCACCGGCACCGCGGTCTCCGGTCCCGGCGCACTCATCCGCGTGCCCTCTCACGATACAGGGCAAGCCGGCGGCGGTGCGGCTGCAGTTCGCCGTCGCCCGCGCCGGCGCGTTCGAGGGTCTCGACCACCTGCTCGATCCTGCGGGCCGCGTCGTCGTAGAAGCCGGCGCCGCCCAGAGCGTCCGCAAGTTCGAGCTGGAGCTGGATCATCAGATCCCGCATCCGGCTATCGGAGACGCCGGCCGCGGCCGCGCGGTCGAGCCGCTCAAGAGCTCGGGCCACGTCGTTCTCCCGCATCGCCAGCATCGTCGTGACGAGCAGCATATGGACGTCGGCCGGGTCTTCGGCAAGGACCCGCTCGGCTTCGGCGGCCGCCTCCCCGAACCGTCCGAGCTTGAACAGGGCGCCCGCCAGCACGGCTCGCCCACCCGCGAGATCGGGATCGAGTTCGAGGGCGCGGCCGGCCGCCGCTGCCGCCTCCTTTGGGCGGTTCATCCGATCGTGGACACCGGCCGCAGCGAAGTGCGCCTGGGCGTTGCCGGGTTCCAGTTCGATCAGCCGGCGCAGTTCCCCGAGAGAAGCCTGCAACTGACCCGTCTCCCGGTAGGTCTTGCTCCGGCGCAGGAAGCTCTCCGAATCCACGGCCAGCAGATCGACCTCGGCGCGGCGCGGATCGCGCTGGTGGAGCAGCGGCGGCAGGTCCCGCGCCGCCTGGGCGAGGCGCCTCGCCCCGTCGCGGTCACCTGCCCGGTGCCGGGCGCGCGACAGCATGGCGACGACCGCCTGGGTTTCGGGGCTCAACTCGAAGGCGCGTTCGAGGTGCCGAGTGGCCTGATCGACGTCGCCGCGCGCGAGCGCGAGCCGGCCGAGGCCGAGATGGGCCACCGCGTTGTCGGGTTCGAGACGGGCGGCTTCGCGGTAGTGCTCGTCCGCGTCGGCGGCGAGACCGATCTTCTCCAGGGCGGAGGCGAGCCGGATGCGGGCTGGCGCGTACGCGGGATCGATCTCGACGGCCCGACCGTAAAGCGCGGTCGCCATGGCCGGATCTCGCGCCTCTTCCACGTTCGCGCGGAGGTAGACCCAGCGGAAGTCCCCTGATGCCAGCCGTGAGGCCTCGGTGTAGGCGGCCGCGGCCTCGTCGTCGAACTGGTGAGCGTGCAGGGTCATGGCCAAGCGGCCCCAGGTGGAGGGCGAGTCGGGTTCGCGGGCCGCGGTGGCGAGTTCCCTTTGGATTGCGGCGCGGACGCGGGGTTCGACGGCGGTGAGGTCGGGCGCCGGGAGTTCCGCGGCTTGGGTAACGGCGGGGAGGAGGAGGGTTGAACCGACGACGGCGACGCGGATGCGGGTCAGCACCCTGGCGGCGCGTTCCCGCGCCGCCAGCGTCCCAGTCCGTGCGCCCGTCATCGGGCGCACGGATGGCAGACCCGGGCACCCAGAGACACCGCTAGTCATCGGCCTTCTCCGCGGAGGAGAGTCGCTTCCCTGCCATTAGCAATGCCGTCGAACTCCTCGACCGTGCCGCCCGGCCACCTCACCTCGAAGCGCTCGACCGCGGTCGCGTCGCCGAGGCCGATGTGGAGCGGCGCTTCGCCGCCGGTCAGGTAGCCGCCGAGCGGCAGCACGAGGCGCCGGAGCGGGCGGCCGTCGATCCACGCGACGACCGAGGCGCCAATCGCAGTGCGCCGCAGTTCCGGATCGATCACCTGTAGCCGAACCCAGCCGGCTCCGGTTCCGGCCGCCGTCTCGCCCTCCGCGATCGTCTCGTTGCGGTAGATGCGCGCCGGACCCTCCAGGTTGCTGACCAGCAGGTCCAGGTCGCCGTCGCCCTCCAGGTCGAAGGGCACGAGGCCGCGGCTCACGTCGAGCGCCGTCCCGAAGTCGCCGGAAGCGGCGCTTTCATCGGCAAAGACGCCGGCGCCATCGCCGATCATCAGCAGGTTCGGCTCGGCGTATCCGCGCCAGAACCAGTCGTCGCGGTCCGAAAACACCTCCGGGCGCCGCTTGACCGCGCCGTTGACCACGGCGAGATCCAGGTCTCCGTCGTTGTCGGCGTCGAAGAAGGCCGTTCCGAAGCCCGTGTACGGCGTGCTCGGCGCGGCGAGACCGGCTTCGGCCGCGCGGTCGTCGAAGCCGTCGGAGAGGCCCGACGCACCCCCCAGGTTCACGTACAGCGTGTTCGTCTCCTCGATCAGGTGACTCAGGAACAGGTCGAGGTCCCGGTCGCCGTCGATGTCACCCAGTGCTATGCCCATTCCCGCCTCGCCTACACCGAACCGATTGTAGGCCGCACCGAGTAGTACGGCGTCGTCCTCGAAGATCCCGTCGCCCCGGTTGATCCAGAGCTGGTTCGGGTCGGCGTCGTTTGCGACGTAGACATCGGCCAGTCCGTCGTCGTCGAGGTCGGCGGCGACGACGCCCAGACCGGCGTCCTCGATCAGCGAAACGCCGGCGTCCCGGCTGCGGTCGACGAAGCGACGGCCGCCCTCGTTCCGGTAGAAGACGTCCGCCTCGCCCTCGAACTGCTGCGGGCCGCAGTAGTCGATCCGCCCGCCCTGGACCTGGCACTCGCGGGCCTCGTTCCACTGGACGTAGCGGGCGACGTAGAGGTCGAGCCAGCCGTCGACGTCCGCGTCGAAGAACACCGCCGAGGTCGACCAGCCTGATGTCGCGACGCCGAACTCCTCCGTCACGTCGGCGAAGCGGCCGCCGCCTTCGTTGCGGTAGAGCACGTCGGCGCCGAAGTTCGTCACGTAGAGATCGAGGTCGCCGTCGTTGTCGATGTCGCCAACCGCGGCGCCCATCCCGTAGCCCGGGTTGTCGAGCCCCGAGCCTTCGGTCGCGTCGACGAACCGGCCGCGCGGTCGCTGCACGTAGAAGCGGTTGCGCCCGGCCTCGCCGGCGACCTCGCTGCCCGCGTTCGGGAAGTAGAGGTCGAGCAGGCCGTCGGCGTCGGCGTCGAACGCCGCGACGCCGCCGCCCATGATCGCCGGCATCGGGAACGTCCCGGCCGAGCCCGTTGCGTGAACGAAGTCGAGACCGGTTTCGGCCGTCACGTCGACGAAGCGGACGCCCGGTGCGGGCGCCGCGCCGGTCGAAGACGACAGCTCTGACGGCGTATCCGAAGCGCCTTCCCCCGGCGCGCAACCTACCGTCGTGCCTACCGCCACCATCAGTACGGACGGCGGCAGGAGGCGAAGCCACCACGCAGGCCTCCAGTCGACGCGCCAGCCGGGGTCTGGCCGGCCTCCGGCTCGCCTGCACCACTCCCTCGCGCACAGGGTCATCAATTGACCCCGACGGCCGCGTCCGCCTCCAGCCGCCGGCGCCGGCGGGCGTAGCGCCGGATCATCCCCAGCATCGTCTCCTCGTCGTGAATGCCGCACAGCGGAAAAACGTCGAGCATCAGGGTCGGCACGCCCTCGACTCCGGCGGCCACCGCGCTTCGCGTGACCTCGACCAGCCGGCGGCCAGCGGCGAGATCGGCGACGGCGTCGAGCGGGAAGGGGACGTGGCGCCCGAAGTCCCGCAGCAGGTCTTCGATCTCGCCCCGCTGCTCGTAGTACGCCGCGAACGCGGCCTCCCGCCATTCCCGTTCGATCGCCGGGTCGAGTCCGCGGTCGATTCGCTCGTCCAGGACCACCGCGACCTCGCCGGCGACGCGCGAGTCGGGCCAGCGCGCGGGTGGATCGAACTCCACGTCCAGCGCGGCCGCCACCCTCAGCAGACTCTGACGCCGCGCCGGGTCGAGGAGCCGGCCGCGCTGAAAGTTGCCCACCCCGGTCAGGTCGATCGCCTTCCAGCGCAGGTCGACGCGCTCCGCCGCGAGCGGCTCGTCGATCCGGGCCAGAACGCGGTGCGCCACGTAGCTCAGGCTCGAGGCGAAGTCGTAGTAGACGAACACCTCGAGCGGCGCATCCCCGGCGGCCCGCCCGCCGTCTCCGCTCAATTCCCGTACCCCTCGGGGTTCGCGCTCTGCCAGCGCCACGCGTCGACGCAGATGTCGTCGAGGCCGCGCTCCGCCGTCCAGCCGAGTTCACCCTCCGCAAGCGACGGGTCCGCCCACACTTCCGTCGCGTCACCCTGTCGCCGCCCTTCGAGCACGGTCGGGATCTCCCGGCCGCTGGCCCGTCTCACGGCCTCGAGCACCTCGAACACCGTGACCCCGCTACCGGTGCCGAGGTTGTACTCGGCGCAGCCGTCGACCGCCGGCAGGTAGTCCAGCGCCCGCAGGTGCCCGGTCGCCACGTCCACGACGTGGAGGTAGTCCCGGATCGCCGTGCCGTCGCGGGTCGGATAATCCGTCCCGAACACCTTTAGCTGCGGCAACCTCCCCACCGCGACCTGCATCGCGCCCGGCAGCAGGTTCTCCGGCAAGCCCCGCGGGTCCTCGCCGATCCGGCCGCTCGGGTGGGCGCCGGCCGGGTTGAAGTAGCGCAGCGAGAGGATCCGCCAGCCTTCCTCCGACGCCGCGAGATCCCGCAGCATCCGCTCGACGCAGAGCTTGGTGTAACCGTAGGGATTCGACGGCCTGAGCGGTGCGCTCTCCGCCAGCGGACAGGCGCCCGGACCCGGATCGCCGTAAACCGTCGCCGACGACGAGAAGACGAGCCGGCGTACATCGTGGCGACGCATCGTCCGCAGCAGGCTGAGCGTGCCGCCTACGTTCGTGCGGTAGTAGCCGAGGGGATCCGAGCAGGACTCTCCGACCGCTTTCTTCGCGGCGAAATGGATCACCGCCGAGCAGCCGCCCTCGCCAAATGCTCGCTCGAGCACAGCCTCGTCGAGCACGTCTCCTTCGACGAAGCGCAGGCTCCGTCCGGCCAGCTCCTGGACCCGCCGCAGCGCCTCCGGCGAGCTGTTCGAGAGATCGTCGATGACGGTCACGTCCCAGCCCGCAGCCAGCAGCTCAACGCAGGTGTGACTGCCGATGAAGCCGGCTCCGCCGGTGACCAGAACCCGCTCCGCCATGAGCGGGAGTCTATTGGGGCTTGGGTCGGTACACTGATCGTACGGAGTTCCGCATGGCGCAACGATCGCAGGACTGGTGGAAGCAGGCGCAACGCGACCTGGACACCGCCGCCGAGAACAGGGCGAACGACCGTCACGAGTGGGCCTGCTTCGCGGCTCATCAGGCAGCCGAGAAGGCCGTCAAGGCGCTCCATCTCGCGGCGGGCCAGGAGGCCTGGGGCCACGTCGTGGCCCGGCTCCTGACCGAGTTGCCGACGCCGGCGCCGAAGGAACTTGTTGAGAGCGGTAGAGTTCTGGACAACTTCTACGTGCCCGCCCGCTACCCGAACGGGCACGCCGAGGGAGCTCCGTTCGAGCACTACGGTCCGATTCAGAGCGAACTGGCGCTCAGCCATGCCCGTCACATCTTCAACTTCGTCGATCAAGCGCTGGCCGAGCGCTGAGGTCGTCCTCAGCTCCCTCGAAGAGTGGTGCGCCACCGAGGTCGCGCACCGCGATGGGCTCCTCGGGTTCGGCTACTTCGGGTCCTACGCCCGGGGTGACGAGGCCTTCGGCAGCGACCTCGATCTCATCGCGATCGTCGAAGCCGACGACCGCCCGGCGATGGAGCGAGCCCGCGACTGGCCCACGGAGAACCTCCTGGTACCGGCCGACCTGCTCGTCTACACCGTGACGGAGTGGAAGCGGCTGCAGGCCGAAGGCGGCCGGTTCGTGCAAACGCTCAACGCGGAGGCGCGTTGGCTCGTAGCCCGAACCTGACTGCTACGATCCCGCGCCGGATCGAGGAGGAAACCAGGCCATGCAGACACCCGTTCGAGTCGCCCTCACCGGAGCCGCCGGTCAGATCGGCTATTCCCTGATCTTCCGCATCGCGGCCGGTGAGATGCTGGGGCCGGAGCAGCCGGTGAGCCTGCACCTGCTGGAGATTCCGCCGGCCATGGACGCGCTGTCGGGAGTGGTCATGGAACTCCGTGACTCGGCGTACCCCCTGCTGCACGAGATCGTCACCACTTCGGAGGCCGACGAGGCGTTCGACGGCGTTGACATCGCCATGCTGGTCGGCGCGCGGCCGCGCGGGCCCGGCATGGAGCGCAAGGACCTGCTGCAGGCGAACGCGGCGATCTTCTCCGTTCAGGGCAAGGCCCTCGACGCGCATGCCAGCCGCGACGTGCGCGTGGTCGTGGTCGGCAACCCGGCGAACACGAACGCGCTGATCGCGGCCAGCAACGCGCCGGGCCTCGACCTGCGGCAGTTCACGGCGATGACCCGCCTCGACCACAACCGGGCGATCAGCCAGCTCGCCGAGAAGACCGGCGCCCACACGACCCGGGTGCGCCGCATGACGATCTGGGGCAACCACTCGGCCACCCAGTATCCGGACCTCAACCACGCCCTGGTCGACGGACGGCCGGCGCCGGAGCTCGTCGACGAGGCCTGGACACGGGACGAGTTCATCCCCACCGTCCAGCAGCGCGGCGCGGCGATCATCAAGGCGCGCGGCGCCTCGTCGGCGGCTTCCGCGGCCGCCGCGGCGATCGACCACATCCGCACCTGGGTCCAGGGCACGGCCGAGGGCGACTGGGTCAGCATGGCGATCCCGGCCGACGGCAGCTACGGCGCTCGCGAGGGCGTCGTCTACTCGTTCCCGGTGACCTGCAGCGACGGCGACTACTCGATCGTCCAGGGCCTCGACGTCGACAAGTTCAGCCAGGGGCGGATGCAGGCCACGCTGGACGAGCTGTTCGAGGAACGGGCCGGGGTCGAGGAGCTGCTGCCGTAGCGCGGCAGAGGGTCCGGAGGCCGGCGCTTCGCGCCGGATGCCGGCGGGAACCCGTGTGGCGCGATCCGCGCCACACGCGTCACAGTCCGTGCGCCCGTCATCGGGCGCACGGATGACACGCCGGCGTACCCAGTCGGGTGGCCCCTCCTTCACCGGCTCTCTGTTGGTGGCGCTATGCTCCCGGCGTCCGCTTCCCATCGCAACCAATCGCCCGCCACGGAGGACACGATGGACCAGACCCTCCACGACCGTCTGAACGCCCACCTGGGCCTCGAGTTCGAGGCCGCGCACCGCTACCTGTCGATGGCGCTCTGGCTCGAGCGCATCGACCTGCCAGGCTTCGGCGCCTGGCTGCGCGGCCAGTCCGCCGACGAACTCGGTCACGCCCACCGCATCATCGACCACCTCGCCGACCGCGATCTCCTCGTGAAGATCCCCGAGATCCCGGCGCAGCCCACGGAGTGGGACTCGCCCGAGGCCGCCGTCGCCGACATTCTCGAGAGCGAGCAGCGGGTCACCAGGGCGATCGAGGAACTCTACGACCTCTCCGAGAAGGTCCACGATCGCGCCGCCTCGATCATGCTCCAGTGGTTCATCAACGAGCAGGTCGAGGAGGAGAACGTCGCCCGCACGCTGCTTGGCCGGCTGCGCCTGGTGGGCGGCGACGGCGTCGGCATGCTGATGATCGATCAGGAACTGGCGAAGGGCACGGTTCCCGGCGCCATGGCGGAACCGGGAGCGGACGGAGCCGATTGACCACGGGAGCCGATTGACCACGGGAGCCGAATGACGTCAACAGACCAGGATCGCCAGACCCCAGCCCCGCAGGCGCCGAGCCGGCGGTACTCCAACTACGTCCTGGGCGTCCTCGTCCTGGTCTACGTCTTCAACTTCATCGATCGCCAGATCCTCTCGATCCTCGCCGAGGACATCCGCAACGACCTCGGCGTCAGCGACGCCCAGCTCGGCTTTCTCTACGGCACGGCGTTCGCCGTCTTCTACGCCATCTTCGGGATTCCACTCGGCCGTCTGGCCGACATGTGGACCCGCAAGAGCCTGATCTCGGTCGGCCTCGCCGCGTGGAGCCTGATGACCGCGCTGTCCGGCACCGCCCGCGGCTTCGTCTCGCTCGCCGCCTACCGTATCGGCGTCGGGATCGGCGAATCGAGCGCCGGGCCGGCGGCGTTCTCGATGCTCGGGGACTATTACCCGCCGCGGCTGCGGGCCACGGTGACCGCGATGTACTCGAGCGGCGTCTACATCGGCGCCGGCCTGGGCATCCTGATCGGCGGGCAGATCGTCGACAGATGGAACAACGCGTACGCCGACGGCGGCGCGCCGTTCGGTCTGGTCGGCTGGCAGGTCGCCTTCTTCGCCGTCGGCCTGCCGGGCTTGCTGATGGCGATCTGGGTATGGACCCTGCGCGAGCCGATCCGCGGCCTGCAGGAGGGCATTGTCACGAAGGATCACCCCGCGCCGTTCAAGGAGTTGGGGAAGGAGACCGCCGCCATTCTGCCGCCGCTGACCCTGCTGTCGCTGCAGCGTGCCGGCGGCGCCCGGACGGTCGCCCGGAACCTGCTGATCGCGGTCGGGTGCGCCGTTGCCTCCTTCGGCCTGATCCAGATCTTCGGCAACCCGGTGCAGTGGATCGCCCTCGCGATCGGCGCCTATGCCTTCCTCTCCTGGGTCCAGGGGCTACGGCTGAGGGACCGGCCCACGTTCGAGCTGGTCTACCGATCCCGTTCGATGATCTACGGCATGTTCGGCTTCGGCTGGATGGCGTTCGTCGGCTACGGCCTCGGCTTCTGGGCGCCGACCTACTTTCGGCGGGTACACGACCAGAGCGCCGGCGAAGCCGGCCTGATTCTCGGAATCACGGCCGCCGTCGCAGGCTGGATGGGAGTCGCCGGCGGCGGTTACTTCTCCGACTGGATGAAGCAGAAGACGGCAAAGGCCCGGCCGCTCTGCGGGCTCATCATCGCCCTGGCCTCGATCCCGTTGGGAGCGTTCTTCGTACTGACCGAGAGCGTGACCACGGCCTACGTGGCCAACTTCGTCTACACGGTCATCGGATCGGCATGGATCGGTTCGGCCGTCGCCCTGGCCAACGACCTGGTGCTGCCCAGGATGCGAGGAACCGCATCCGCGTTCTACATCCTGATGGTGACCTTCGTGGGTCTCGCCCTGGGACCCTTCCTCATGGGCTGGCTGAGCACCACGCTGGAGGCCGGCGGCGCCGACTCCGGTCGCTCCCTGCAACTGGCAATGGTGGCGAGCCTGGGCGCGTATGTCCTCGGTGGGATCTTCTTCTGGCTCGCCGGTCGCAGCGTGGCCGCCGAGGAGAGCAGCCGGATCGAGCGCGCGCAGGCCGCGGGCGAGGTGGTCGAAGCGGCCTGACCGGACGCAAGCGTCACCGGGTCGTGCGTTCTGTCCACCAGTTGGGGCTGGCCAGTCTCACGCCATCCAGGTTTGCGAGCGCGTTGGCCAACTCGAGAGAAGGGAAACCGGGAGCGGTCGCGACGACATAGCCATTCGGGATGGCGCCGAGCGGCGACAGCCGATCGCCGGCGATGTCGTTGGCAGCGAAGAAGGCATCCTTCCGCGCTTCGTCCCAACCCGGATCAAAGACGAGCAGCACGCCACCCGGCAACGTCATCAGCGCGCCGGACGGAGACCGGAACACCGGCCCTCCCTCGCTGCGGCTCGCCGCGGCGACTCGAACGATTCGTCCGCTTCCCGTTCTCCGGACCTCCGTGCCCTTCGAAGCGACCGTCCCCTCCCGGGTAACGACCAGATCCGCCTGCAGGTAGGCCCTGAGCGACCGGTCGCCGTCCCGCCAAGTGTAGACCTCACCCTTCGGCGGCGCGTTTCGACCCGTCCCGGTCTTCTTCTTCGGAGCCTCTTCCGGGTCCTTCACCTCGACCGCCTGCGCCACGGCAACAGAACCTGGTTGCACGAGCAAACCAGCCACCAGGATCACGGCGGCCGTCAACAGAACCGAGGCGCCGACCGGCGCGCGACCATCCGGCGTCACGGAGTGGAGCGCACGTTCCATCGAGACGATCCTACAGCCCCGGGTACCCGTCAGCGAGACCGTCGACTCGACCGTCCCGTCGCTCGTCCGCAGCGGGCGGAAAGCCGGCTATGACCCCAGCCTTGCCATCACCGGTGCATGGTCGGAGGCGATGAGGCCCTCCTTCTTCTTCCTGTAGTCGCGGTCGGTTTCGACCTCCTCGACCCGCGCCCGGACGGCTTCGGTCGCCAGCAGGAAGTCGATCCGCAGGCCCAGGTTGCGGTGGAACGCGCCGAACCGGTAGTCCCACCAGGAGAACTTGACCGTGTCCGGATGCAGTTCCCGAAACAGGTCCTGGAATCCGAGATCGAGAAGGGCCTGGAACCGGTCCCGCTCCGCCTCGGTGTGGTGAATCCCCCCCGCGAGACGCTCTTCGTCGTGGGTGTCGAGGTGCGCCGGCGCGATGTTGAAGTCGCCGCAGAGCACCGCCGGTTCGTCCGCGAGGAGCGAACCGCTGAGGTAGTCGCGCAGCGAATCGAACCAGGCAAGCTTGCGGGGATAGTCCAGGTGGTCGATGTCCTTGCCATTGGGGCAGTACACGGTCGTGAAGTCGAGGCCGGCGGTGCGCACGCGGAGCAGCCGCGCGCCCGCCTCCTCCTCGCCCGGAAGGCCCGACTGGACCTCCTCGATTGGCTCGCGCGAGAGGACGGCGACGCCGTTCCAGGCCTTCTGGCCGCAGACGGCGGCGTGGTAGCCGAGCTCCTCGAGCGCCTCGACCGGGACGTTGTCGGCGGTCGCCTTCAGTTCCTGGAGACCGACGACGTCGGGCCGCCGGGCCTTGAGCCAGTGAACGAGGAAGTCGAACCGCGCCCCCAGGCCGTTGATGTTCCAGGTGGCGATCAGCAAGCCGCTAGCTCCAGCCGCAGGAGCGGCCGGCGTTCTGCTCCTTGAGCCAGTCGGCGAGCGGGGCGAAGTAGTCGAGGATCGCCGTCGCGTCCATCTCCCGGCTGCCGCCGATCGCCTCGAGGGCGTCCGGCCACGGGCGGCTGAGACCCATCGCCATCATGTCGCGCAGGCGGCTGCCGGCCACTTCGTTGCCGTAGATCGAGCAACGGTGAAGCGGCCCCTCGTAGCCGATCGCCGCGCACAGGTCGCGGTGGAACTGGAACTGGAGGATGTGGGCCAGGAAGTAGCGGGTGTACGGCGTGTTGCCCGGCACATGGTACTTCGCGCCGGGATCGAAGTGGTCCTCGGTGCGCTCGGACGGCGCTCCGACGCCCTGGTACTCCTCGCGCAGGCGCCACCAGGCGGCGTTGTACTCCTCCGGCGGCGTGTCGCCCGAGAACACGCCCCAGCGCCAGCGGTCGACGAGCAGTCCGAAGGGCAGGAAGGCGATCTTGTCCAGCGCCATCCGCATGAGCAGGGAGAGGTCGGCCTCAGCCGGCGGCTCCTCGTCGAGCAGATCGATGTCGACGAGGTAACCCGGCGTGACGGACAGGGAGATCGTGTCGCCCAGCGCCTCGTGGAACCCGTCGTTCGCGCTGTCCCGGAACAGGGGCGGCAGTTCCCGGTAGCCGAGCTGGTAGTAGGTGTGACCGAGTTCGTGGTGGATCGTCGAGAAATCCTCGGCGTTGATCTGAATGCACATCTTGATCCGGACGTCTTCGTCCAGGTCGAGCTGCCAGGCGCTCGCGTGACAGACGACGTCGCGGTCTCGCGGCCGGAGGAACTGGGAGCGCTGCCAGAAGGTGTCGGGGAGTTGCTCCATCCCGAGCGAGGTGAAGAAGCCCTCGGCGATCTCGACCATCTCCCGCTCCGAGGTCTGACGCTCCCGGAGGATCTCGGTCAGGTCGTATCCGGGATCGGCCGCCTCCGGGGCGACGAGGTCGAACACGTTGGACCACGACTGCGCCCACATGTTGCCCAGGACGTGAGCCGGGATCGCGCCCTCGGGGTCCACGACGTCCGGACCGTACTTCTCCGCCAGTTCGGCGCGGACGTGGCAGTGCAAGTCGTCGTAGAGAGGCTTCACCTGCTCCCAGAGACGGTCTGTCTCCGCGGCGAAGTCGTCCGGCGTCATGTCGTAGCCCGAGCGCCACATCGCACCGGTGTCGTCGTAGCCGAGGCCCCGGGCGCCCTCGTTCGAGAGTTCGACGAAGCGCTGGTAGTCCGCCTTCATCGGCGGCGAGATCGTCCGCCAGCCTTCCCAGGCGTCGAGCAGCGCGCCGGCGTCCCGGCTGTTGTCGATCACGTCCTCCAGATCGTCGAGGGTACGGCAGGTGTCGGTATCCAGGCCGTCCGGACAGTGTTCGCCGGTGCCGTATGCCGCTTCCATCCTGGTCGTGATCTGACTCAGTTCCTCGATCTTCGCCTCGTCGGCCGGCGCGGCCACGGTGAGCCCTCCCCGCAGGAGGTTGAGCTTGCGCGCCACCTCGTCGCGCTCCGACGCCGCGTCGTAGGTGGCCGCCTCCTGCGCGAAGTCGATCGCGCGGGTCAGCGCCTCCGCTCCGGCGCGGGCCGCCAGGGCGGTCGTGTCCTCGTTGATGTACGTCGACTGCACCCAGGCCGCGCGGCTGCCGTCGTAGTAGTGCTCGAGAAGCGTCTCCTCCGCCGCCGCCGTGAACTCGGTCGCCGAGGGCCGCGCTTCGCCCGCGCAGCCGGCAAGCGGGACGGCCGCCGTAGCGACCAGAGGCAGGTAGAAGGTGCGGAGTCGGGTTTGAAGCGCAATCAGCGGCACGGCGAGTCCTCCCAATCGGTTCCAGGCATCAAACGGCGGGACCAAGGCGCGGCAGAAGTCCAGAAGCCGGCGCTGCGCGCCCCCAGACCCGGTTCCTGCCGCGCAGGCTCCTGGAATCGACTCTATTCCAGGGGTCCGGGCCGGCACGTCGGACGGCGGCTCCGTAGAATCCCGATCCGATGGCTCCGATCGTCATCGGCACCAGGGCGACGCCTCTGGCGCGAATCCAGGCCGACCTGGTCGCCCGCCGGCTCGCCGAACTGGGCGTGGACACGGCGGTCCGAGCCATGTCTTCCCAGGGCGACCGCAGCCTCGGAGGCAGTTTCGCCCAGGCCAAGGGCGTGTTCACCGGCGAACTGACCGCGGCGCTGCGCGACGGCTCCGTCGACCTCGTCGTCCACTCGCTGAAGGACCTGCCGGTCGAGGACGAGCCCGACCTGGTGATCGCGGCGGTGCCGGAGCGGGAGCGGCCGTTCGATCTGCTGCTGTTCGCGCCGGATCGGGGGACCGCCGGAGAAAGAGAAACGAGCGAACCGGCGGCGGAACTCGCGACACTGCTCGACGCCGGCGAGGACGCTGCCGGCCGGAGCGTGGCAGCCGCCGCCGACGCGTTCGCGCCTCTGCTCACGGGCGCGCGCCTGGGCACGTCGTCCCCGCGCCGGCAGGCCGGCGCGCTGGCGGTCCGGCCCGACCTCGTCTGCTGCGCGGTCCGCGGCTCCGTCGGCCGCCGGCTCGAGTGGCTACAGAGCAGCGCGATCGACGCCCTGCTGGCGGCGGAGGCGGGCGTCCTGCGCCTGGCACGAAGCGGCGAGCTCGACGCTTCGGCCGCCGGCGCCATCCGGGGTTTCCGGCTCGACCTCCGCTCCTGGCCCTGCGCTCCCGGCCAGGGCGCCCTGGCCGTGCAGGTCCTGCGCGGCGGCCGGCTGGACGGACACGCCGCCATGGCCGCGCTCGACGACGCCCCAAGCCGCGCCGCGGCGTTCGCAGAGCGCTCCCTGCTCGGCCGGCTCGGCGGCGGTTGTCTGCGACCGTTCGGCGCCTGGGCGGACGCGGGCGCCGCCGGCGCGGAAGGGCCGGTGCTGCGCGAGGTCCATGCGCTGATTGCGGCGGATGACTGGCGCGAACCGGCTGGAGTCGGGGAGGCGCCGACCACCGTGCGCGCCGCGGCCTCGGCAGCGGACGGACACGACGAGATCGATCTTTGGGCACTGGCGGCGCGGCTCGAGCGGCGTCTCGCCAAACTGGACGCCGGCCCTGCGGCCGGCGCTCTATCCTCCCCGGGTCAGAAGACCCGTGGATACACGCCTTCGGCGGCGGCCGGCGGGGACGCCGGCGCACCCAGTGTGCAACCCCTTCGCGGGCCGGCACCGTCACGGACACACGGCGCACCTTCAGCCAACACCCCGGACCTCATTGTGACTTCCGGTCCGGCGACTGTGCAGCGCCTGACCAGGCGGCTCGATCCGGTCATCCGGGTGGCCGCTCTGCCGGCGACCACGGTCGAAGTCTTCGACGCCCCCTGGCCGGCCGACCGCATCGACCTGAACCGCCCCCGCCGCCAGTGGCCCTGGCTGCTGGTCTCCTCGCCGAACGCCGCTCGCGTCGTCGCGGCGCGCGCCGTGCGCGAGCCTGCCTGGGGGCGCCTGCCGTGGTGCGCGCTCGGCGAAGGCACGGCCCGCGCGCTGCTTGCGGCTGGGGTGCCGCCGAACCTGGCCGCGCGAGCCTCCGGCGGCGCGGAGTTCGCCCGCTACGCGACCCGGGTGCTCAACCCTCATTGCCCGCTGTTCGTGCCGCACTCAACCCGCGGCGGAACGTCGCTCGTCGAAGCGCTTGAGGCTGCGGACCGCCAGGTCACCGCCTGGGAGGCCTACACCGTGCATCCGAACGACGACCTCGACTGGCCCCAAGGTTGGCAAGCAGCCCACGCCCGCGTACTCTTCACCGCTCCATCGGCGGTCTCCGCCTTCGTGGCGTCCGGCCTGGACTGGCCGGGAAGCTGCTGGGCGATCGGAGCCGCCACAGCCGCGGCGCTCCGTAGCGCCGGAGCCGGCAACGTGAAGTGCGCACAGGAACCGACCGCCGCCGGCATCGAACGCCTGTGGCTCGACGAAGTGGACGCCCAGCCGAAGTGAATCGCGACCCGAGGGAAGACGGATGAGCGCCGGACGAAGCAGCGAGGATCTCTGGGCCGAGGCGCAGCGCCACCTGGTCGGCGGCGTCAACAGCCCGGTCCGTGCCTACCGCGCGGTCGGCGGCACGCCGCCCTTCATCGCCGAGGCCGAAGGAGCGGTCATGCGCTCGGTCGACGGCACGAGCTACGTCGACTTCGTCGGCTCCTTCGGGCCCCTGGTGCTGGGGCACAGCCACCCGGCCGTGGTCGAAGCCGTGCGCGAGGCCGCCGCCCGCGGCACCTCCTTCGCCGCGCCGCACGAGGGTGAGGTCGAGCTGGCGCGGATGGTCAAGGAACTCGTGCCGGTCATCGAGAAGATCCGCTTCGTCAACTCCGGCACCGAGGCGACCCAGTCGGCGGTCCGGCTCGCCCGCGGCTGTACCGGCCGAGACCTCGTCCTCAAGTTCGAGGGCTGCTACCACGGCCACGTCGACGCGCTGCTGGTCGAAGCCGGAAGCGGTCTCGCCACCTTCGGAATCGCCTCGAGCGCCGGCATCCCGGCGGCGACCGCCCGCGACACGATCGTCCTGCCGCTCGACGACGACGAGGCGCTCGATGAGGCCTTCCGGCGCCACGGCCCGAAGCTCGCGGCCGCGATCATCGAGCCGCTGCCGGCGAACAACGGTCTGCTGGTCCAGCGGCCGGAGTACCTCCGTCTTCTGCGCCGCCTGTGCACCGAGCACGGCGCTCTCCTGATCCTCGACGAGGTGCTGAGCGGGTTCCGGGTCCCCGGAATCACCGTCGGCGCCCAGCTCGGCATCGAAGCCGATCTCGTCACCCTCGGCAAGGTGATCGGCGGTGGACTGCCCGTGGGCGCCTACGGCGGGCCGGCGCGACTGATGGACCGGCTCTCGCCGCTCGGACCCGTCTACCAGGCCGGCACACTGTCCGGGAATCCTCTCGCCGTCGCGGGCGGGCTCGCCACCCTGCGCGAACTGGCAGCCGGTGACGGCTGGAAGCGGATGGAAGACCACGGCGCGCTGCTCGAAGGCGGGTTGAGCCCCGTCCTCGAAGCGAGCGGCCACCCCTACGGGCTCGTCCGTTGCGGGTCCATCTTCTGGCTCGCGTACGGCGACGGCGAACCGCCGCGCAGGGCCGACCGCTTCCACCCGAACACCGCCGAGGTCTTCGGCCTCCTCCACCGCGGGCTGCTCGATCGCGGCTACATGCTCGCCCCGTCCGCGTTCGAGGTCGGCTTCCTGTCGCTCGCCCACGACGGAGACGCGCTGGCGGGCTTCGCCGGCGCGGTCGGCGAGGCGCTGGCGGAGATCCCGGCGCCGTGACGTCCGCGCCTGGTCCCGATCGGCCGGCCGCCGCCCAGCCCAGCGCCGGGACGGTCGCCGCCTACTTCCGGAAACTCCAGGACCGGATCTGCGACGCCCTGGTCGAGGTCGACGGCGGCGCCTTCGACGCCCGAGAGCTGCGTGGCGAGCGCGGCGGGGTCGCCCGGCCGCGGGTACTGACCGACGGCGCCGTGATCGAGAAGGCGGCGGTCAACTTCAGCCACTCGCGCGGCGACTCGCTGCCCCTGGCGGCGACGGAACGACGGCCGGAACTCGCGGGCCGGAGCTTCGAGGCGACCTCGGTCTCCCTGATCGTCCATCCGCGCAACCCCTATGCCCCGACCAGCCACGCGAACATCCGTTTCTTCATCGCCCATCCACCGGAAAGCCGTTCGCCGGCAGAAACGGGGAACGAAGAGGAAGAGGGCTGGTGGTTCGGCGGCGGCTTCGACCTGACCCCGTACTACGGCTTCGAAGAGGACGCGGCCCACTGGCATCGCACCGCGGCTCAAGCCTGCGCGCCGTTCGGCGACGGCCTCTACCCGCGTTACAAGGCCGCCTGCGACGACTACTTCTACCTTCCCCACCGGCAGGAGATGCGCGGCGTCGGCGGCCTGTTCTTCGACGACCTGAACCGGCTCGAGCGGCCCGCGGAACTCGATCCGTTCGGCCGCTGCTTCGCCTTCGGACGCAGCATCGGCGACCACTTCCTGCCCGCCTACCTGCCGATCCTCGAGCGTCGCAAGGACCTGCAGTACGGCGAGCGGGAACGCGGCTTCCAGCTCTACCGCCGGGGGCGTTACGTGGAGTTCAACCTCGTGTACGACCGCGGCACCCGCTACGGACTGCAGGCGCGGGCGCGCACCGAGTCGATTCTCGCGTCCCTGCCGCCGCTGGCGGCCTGGCGCTACGACTACACGCCCGAACCCGGAACCCCCGAAGCCCGTCTCGCCTCCGAGTTCCTGGTCCGTCGCGACTGGATCTGACCGGAAAGCCCATGACCACCGGCACGTCGCTCTACGAACCGGAACCGCGGGTCGACGCCTCCGTGGACCGCCGTGCCATCGGCGTCCTGCTCGCCAACGTCGGCACACCGGCAGCCCCGACGGCGAAGGCGCTGCGCCGCTACCTCCGGCAGTTCCTGAGCGACCTCCGGATCGCCGAGGTGCCGCGCTGGAAGTGGCTGCCGATCCTCTACCTGTTCGTGCTGACGACGCGCCCTCAGCGGGTCGCCCAGCTCTACGGGAAGATCTGGACGGACGAAGGATCGCCGCTGCTCGCGATCGGCAGACGCCAGGTCGAGGGCATCGAGCGCCGGCTGCGAACGGCCCGCGTCGACGGCGACCCACCGTTCCACGTCGCGCTCGGGATGCGCTACGGCGAACCGTCCATCAGGAGCGCGCTCGGCCAGCTCCGCGACCGGGGCTGCACCCGTCTGCTCTTCTTCCCGCTGTTCCCGCAGTACTCGGCGGCCACAACCGCCTCGACGATCGACATGCTGGCGAAGCAGATCCGGCGCTGGCGCCGGGTGCCCGAACTGCGCACGATCAACAGCTACTACGACGACCCCGGCTTCCTGCGCGCCCTCGCCGCCAGCATTCGGGAGACCTGGGTTGACGGCGAGCCCGACCGGCTCGTCCTCTCTTACCATGGCGTCCCCAAGCGATACATCGACAACGGCGATCCCTACCAGTGCCAGTGCCTGGAGACGACGCGCCTGCTGGTCCAGGAACTCGGCATCGACGAAGAGCGCGTGATCAGCGCCTTCCAGTCCCAGTTCGGCCGCGAGCTCTGGATCGGCCCGAAGACGGACGCGCTGATGCGCGAACTGCCCGGAGCCGGCCTCAGGAACGTCGACGTCGCCTGCCCCGGCTTCTCCGCCGACTGCATCGAGACCCTCGAGGAGATCGAAGTCGAGAACCGCGGCTACTTCGAGGAGTCCGGCGGCGAGCGCCTCCGCTACATCCCCTGCCTCAACGACCGCCCCGACCATCTCAACGCCCTCACCGACCTGATCCTCCGCAACACCCGCGAGTGGCGCCAGGACCGGTAGCCGGGCAGGGCAGGCCCGTCAGCGGGCGCACGCAGGAAACGCCTGGCTGTCCGTGATCGCCGGCGCCGCCACGCCCGGCTCGTTCCGGTACTCCTTCACCGCGCCCGTCGCCGTGTCCGTCACCCGGATCAGGTAGCCGAGATTCGTCGTCGACGCGCCGAACACCCACACGCGGCCGTTCAGGGCGCAACCGTCGAGCACCTTGATCAGAACCTCCCAGTTGTCCGGATCGAAGAACCGGAACATCCCGGAGTCGTTCGTGCCCCGGTGTACGACCTCGCCACGATCGCCCGCGCCGTCGGCGGTCCACCAGTCCACGGTGACCGCGTAGCGCGAGTCCTGGAGGCAGCGCGTCCACTCGTCCGGCGCGCACGTCCCGGCCGGATCGGACGCCTCGACCAGGAAAGTCAGCGACGCCGTCGACTCGACCGTCCCGTCGCTCGTCCCTAACGTCACTTCGTAGAACCCCGGCGCCGACCAGGCGTGGTTCACGCTGCCGCTGCGCGACTGCCTGCCGTCGCCGAAGTCCCAGCGCCGCGCGCGGACGGAGCCGGCGCTCGTGTCACGGAACGACACCGGCACACCCGTGAGGACGCGGCAGAGCGCCGCCTCGCACTCGGCGTCCGTCGTGATCGCGGCTTGAGGCGGTCCGCCGCCGCCACCACCGCCCGTTCCGACGCCGTCATCGTCGTCCTCCTCGTCGTCGGGAGGCGGAGCGCCACCGCCGCCACCGCCA
>VXSP01000047.1 GCA_009837885.1 Holophagales bacterium
GTTCTTTACATACACCCCGAAAACAGAACTGTCATTTCCCGTTTTGTAGGTCTACGCGCCCTCCCCTTTCCTACAAAACCCCCAATTCAATATGGAACAGGCCCACATCGTTTGGGAGGTCGGCATGCTCTTGAACTCCGCGCCCGGAACTCGCGGCGTCACCGACGCAACACTGCCCGGCAGCCTCAAGCAGCGGGCCCGGCGACAGACGGGAGCCGCGCGAATCCACTAGCGCGCCAGCTACGCCCAACGAAGGCCGGAACAGCCTTCTTCCGCTCAGGAAGCGACGGAGGCCATCGTGAATGCCAGAAGGCCGAGAAGAAGCGTGATGAAGGCCATGAAGCTGCCGAAGGTCCACTTCAGCATGTTCACCTGACCGGCCAGCCCCGTGATCCGTGCCTCGACCGCCGCGATCTGTCCCTCGACCGCCGCGATCTGTCCCTCGATCGTCCCGAACCGTGCCTCGACCGACCCGAACCGTGCCTCGACCGACCCGAACCGTGCCTCGACCGACCCGAACCGTGCCTCGACCGAGGCGAACCGCGCGTCCATGTGGCCCTTGAACTCCGCGAAGCAGGCGTTGATCTCCGCCCGGTGCTGCGCGAACCTCGCATCGTCACGCTCCAGCATCGCCGCGAACCGGGCGTCCGCCTCGGCTTTCGCCATGTCGTGGCGCTCCAGCATCGCCGCGAACCGGGCATCCGCCTCGGCCTTCGCCATGTCGTGACGCTCCAGCATCGCCCCGAACCGGGCATCCGCTTCCGCTCTCGTCATCATCGGCGCCGCCTGTTCATCCAGCACGTCGACAAGCGTCTCCGCGACCGGCCGCTCCATCCCCGCGTCGGTCAACGCCTTGCGCCGGGTAACCGCCTGTCCGCTGGTCCACGCCGGTTCCGCTCCCGTACTCTCCGAACTCGTCATCGTCGGACTCCATCCCTTCCGCTCTTTCCGCGTCGGGCAGCCGCGACGTCAGAGAATCGTACTACGTGCCCCGGCGCCGGGCCCGCGGCGGGCGCGGCCAGTCGCCGCCCCTCATGGACATGGACGGATTCCGGCTCGGGTTGCTCGAATCGTCCCGAGCGGGATCAAGACCTCGTACTTCTGGGAATCGGGCAGCCTCGAACGAAGGCCGCCGGCCGTCCCAGGTCGGCATCGATTCCTTGCCGGCAACCAGGATGCCGGCGTCCTCCAGGTGCTCGACCAGCTTCCGGGCGGCGTGGAGACCGACCGGTGGAGACGCCGGACTCTGCTCCACTCGCCGTCCCCGGCGATGGAAGAACTGCACGGCGCCGACGTGTCCTCGTGTGGGCGCGTACCTTGCCGCCTATCGGTTCTCGCAAGCGCCAGGGAAGGCGCCGCTGTCCGCCACGGCAGGCGACGGCGTGCCTGACTCGTTCCGGTGCACCCACTCCTCCCCGGTCGCCGTGTCCGTCACCGTGACCTCGAAGCCCAGGTCCGTCGCCGAGGCGAGGAACACCCAGTCGGCGCCGTTGATCGAACAGCCGTCCAGCAGCTTGACCAGCACTTCCCAGGTCTCGAAGTCGCCGAACCGGAGCAGACCGGAGTCGTTCGTGCCGGCGCGGACCACTCCCGCGTTCCTCGCTTCGCCGTCCGGGCCGGCATACGTCGCCCGCACCTGGTAGCGCGAGTCCCGAAGGCAGATCGTTTGGAAGTCCGGCTCGCAAGTGCCGGCGGGACTTCCTGCTTCGACCAGGAACGTCCGCATGGCCTTGGACTCGTGACCAGCGCCACCAACCGTCAGCGTTGCTTCGTAGAAGCCGGGCTGAGACCAGGCCTGCCGAACCACCGCCCCGGAAGGCCGCCTGTTCGCGACAACGAAGAAGTCCCATGAACGGCGCGAGTAGTCCCCCGTACTCGTGTCCGTGAAGGTCACGTGTTCGCCAGTCCGCGCCCGGCATAGTCCGCTATCGCACGGGACGTCGACGGCGAACGCCGCTTCCGGCGGCACCGGCAGCGTGGCGTTGCTCGCCCGCAGGTCCGCGAAGCTGGCAACAGCGCCCCCGTTCGCACCGCGGAGCGGGTCGTCAGGCGGCCGGTCGTAACTCACGGTCACCGTCTCACCGTAGGCCACGGGGATGCTGAGAGACACCTTTGCCGTGCGACCCGAGAGCCGGGCTGGTCCCGTTCCCGAAATGGCACGGCCCGCGGCGCGCACGGCAAACGCTCCGCCCGGCGGGCGGGATGTGGTGTCCAGGTCCTCGCTGAAGGTGACCGTCAGCCCGTCCCGGACCACTCTGGCGCTCTCTGGAGTCGGCGGCGGATTCGGCGGGTTGGTGGCGGCCGGGAGGGGCCTGTAGCCGTGGACGGCGATCATCAGGCGCTTGCTGACGGTGGGCAGAAAGACATCGCCAGAGGTCCGACTGATCGACTGGCCCATGCCCCATTGCGCCTGGGTTTCCGAATCCAGGTTCTTCATGTTCGCGCCGCGAACAGTGAAGTCGCGGTTCTGCCTTCCCACCTTCCAGTCTCCGTTGGCGCTGCTGACGTAGAGAATCACGTAGTACGTGGTCTCCGCCCTCAACTGAAGGCCCCCGGAGGGCGCCTCGAACCTGACGTTCTGCCAGCCGGCTGAGAGGTCCGTCGGGCCCGTCAACTCGGTTTCGTCCACCTGGACGGTGAACTCCTGCGCCGAACCGACCTCGAGCGACACCTCCACATGAGTCAGCTTGACGTCGTGCGGGCCCACGATGAACGACTGCCCCAGGTCCTTGTCGACTACAAGCGCATCGGCGCGGGTCTGCTGAAGGTTGCTAACCAGAACGGCCGGGGTTTGCGCCGCGGCCGGCACCGCGAAGACAAAGGTGAAGGCGGCCGCGAACGCATGCCGGGCGCCTCGAACCTCAAACAGCATCTCCCACCTTCCATCGGACGGTTGGGGCTGACCAACCGTACACGAGAGAAGTGACAGAAACGCGACGACGGCCGGGAGCAAAGTGAGAATTGCGAGAAGAGTGGGCTTCCTTGCCTGAATTCCGCAACCAGAACGGGGACGGCCGACAGGCGACCTAGCCGAACGCGACAGCCACTTCGGCCAGTCGAACGCCCAGGCGGGCCGTCCGCAAGCGGATCTTCGCCAGGGGAACAAGGGCAGAGGGACGCATCAGGGCACCGCGGACGACCGGGCTCAGCGGGAAACCGCCGCCGGGCGCCGGCGATGCCGAGCCAGACCACCCTGCCGCAGGCGCCTTGGGAGGCCAGGCGAGCGCAGCGTTCAGCGGCCCGCCGCGCCGCCCGCTGACCGACGCCGCAGACGGCCACCTGGACGGGCCGGTCACCGATGCGGCCCCGAACGGCAGCGGGGGCAGCGCCATCACGGACGCGCGAGGCGCCCTCCA
Organism: Holophagales bacterium; assembly: GCA_009837885.1. Classification (GTDB taxonomy): domain Bacteria; phylum Acidobacteriota; class Thermoanaerobaculia; order Multivoradales; family Multivoraceae; genus Multivorans. The sequence goes on from VXSP01000047.1 coordinate 3,357, forward strand.
CGCGGCGCAGCAGGCCGAGCCTCGGACTTCATCGCGACCAGGTAGACCGTCTCTCCTCCAGAGGCCACCGGCGTCACCGGTGCGGCCCGTTCACGTAGCCGTTCTCCTGGAACCACCGCACAACGGCCGTCGCGCACCGGCCAAGGGCCGCCGGAGCGCTGGAAGCCCTTCGGAGGCTACGAACCGAAGGACACGGCCAAGCTGCTGTACGAGAGAGGACGCTCCTGGTTTCCAGGAGCCTTCGAGCCCGGGCCACCGCTGCCAGACAGGCCCCGGCCTTCACGCGAAACGGGTACACCTCCGGGCCGTCTGACACCTGCAAAGGTCGTCGATTCGTCTCCCAAATGGGAGATGCGCAAACTCCCGACTTGTTGTAGACAACCGACCTGAGGAGGCAGGAAACGGCGCTAGGAAACAGGTCTTGGGTTGTCGTGCTGGCGACGGGAGCTGCGAACGGGCCGCGACCGTGACTATGGCTGCCATGGGTGCCTTGGGCGGCGAATGCCCCGAGTACCCGCTGGCCCCTCGTACCGGGGAACCGCTGTCGAGGAACGAAGAGAACCGTCCTCGCAGCGACATCGGAGCGACTTGAGGCATCAGGGCTCGGTCACGATTTCAGCCGGCTCCTTTCGGTGGCGCCCGCGGCAAGCGCTGGTCTGGTGGACTAGCGGCAAGGACTCGGCATGGGCGCTGCACCTGCTACAACAGGATCCTGCCTGGGACGTCTTGGGTCTTATCTCGCCGGTAAGCGAGAAGAACGGTCGCGTCCTCCTTCATGGCGTACATAGCGAGATGCTAAAGCAGCAAGCGGCCGCGTTGGGACTGCCGCTACAACTGGTGCCGGTCGATTGGACCACTTCGCAGCGCGAACGTGAAGCCACCTATCAACGGGCACTGAGCGCGGCCCGCGCGGAAGGCCTGGAGTTCCTGGTGTTCGGCGACCTCTCGTCGGACGAGCGTCGTGAGCGCCTGTCGCTGGCGGTGGGAAGGGCCGGGATGGAAGCTGCGTTTCCTCTTTGGGGTCGCGACTCTGGCGAGCACGCGAGGGAGTTGGCGGCCGCCGGGGTGTCCTCGCGCGTGTGCTCGGTCGATACTGGAGCGGTTTCGGCTGCACTCGCCGGCAGACGCTATGACGAGGATTTCGTGACCGTTCTGCCAGAGGGTGTAGACCCCGTGGGAGAGAGGAACGAGTTCCACACGTTCGTGGAGTGGGCGCCGGGCTGGCATCGCCGAGTTCCGGTGACGGCCACCAGGAGGATCGAGGTCTACGACTTCGCATTCACGGAAATGGAGCTGGCGAGGTTTGACCACGCGGAAGGCCCATCCGGAGATGCAGACGCTGCGGACGACCCCCTCCCGCAGGGGGCCGACCCCTTCAGCTACTTCGAACGCCTGGGCCGCGTGCGGCGATACGTGGACGAGCACCTCACTGACCACCTGGACGGCGACTCTGTGGCCGGTGTTGCGGCGATGTCACCAACGGGCTTTTCAAGGTACTTCCGGCAGCACGTCGGAACGCCGTTCGTCGTGTGGTTGGCCCACCGCCGGGTCGAACGGGCCTGTCGCCTGCTGCGGGAGCACAACGACGCTGTCGGTCAGGTCGGATTCGCCGTCGGATTCCACAGCGAACGGACCTTCCGCCGGGCCTTCCACGAACACAAGGGCTGCAGCCCGTCGGAGTACCGAAAGCGGTGGCTCGAGAAGAGCTTGCCGACAGAACCGGCATAGGGGCGTTGGTTACCGAACGGAAAACGTTCGCCCCTAAGGTCGCGGGGCGTCATCATCGGCAGCTCCGGCGCTCGGCACGGTTACGGGTTCGCGAACCAGGGAAGCTACTCCCGTCACTTCGTCGCGGACGCCGACGGCGACCTGGTAGCTACCGGACGCCAAGTCCATCGCTACCTCGAAGCGGTACGCATCGTTGATGGCATCGGTCCCGCTCACTCCACCCACCAGGAGGGACTTCTGACGCACCGGAGTGCGAGTGCCCGTCTTCTGCTCGACGGCCATCAGCCACAGCCGAAGCCAGCCCGTTTCTTCTCCTCGCAAGGGTAGAGCAAGAATCGCTTCGGCTGGGACAGCCACACCGACCGTCAGCCTATGGACATTCTCCTCCTGGGGCTCGGTGGACCCGAAGTGAACGCTCGCCGCCAGGGGATTCTCCGTGGCGCCGAGGTAGGCGACCGAAAGGAGCCGCTCGGCGAGGCGCTCGTCGAGCGATTTCTCACGGTAGCTCCGGCGGTAGTCGATCCTGCGACTCCTGGCGGCATGACTAGCCAATCTGGCACTCACCTGGCGGATCTCACCTGGCTTGCCAGGTGTGGCCTGGAAGCCGAGCGAGTACGAGGCGGAGAGATGGCTCGACACGTCGTCTAAGAGGATCTCCAGGTCGTTCGCGTTGACCAGCGCCTTGCCGCCCGTCTCGGCGCTCACGATCTGCAGCCCGCTCTGAGCGTTCACCGCGAAGAGACTCGTGTTCTCGAAGCGAGGGGCGAGCGCGGGACTGTCGACCGCAATGTCGCCGACCGCGCTTCTCAGGCCAGCGGCGTCCAGACCGTAAAAGGTAACCCTGTTGGCGTTGGCATGCGCGGCGAGGCGGTTGAATCTGCTTGCCTCGTCGTACTGCACCATCTCCGCCGCGACTTCGGAGGGTGCGTTCGGCCTGAGGTCCCTGCAGAGCTGGTTGCCGAGATAGTCAAGCACGGAAAGGCCCGGCCTTTGCGGCAGGCCGTCCGTCAGGTAGACGACCGCCTTCTTGCCCGGGACGCCGGCCAGCGTCGTGACCAGGTCGGCGAGGCCGTCGACCGCCACGCCGGCTCTGGTCGTCTCGTTGGCCGCGTACTGTCGCGCCTGGGACAGCAGCTCGCCCCAGTTGTCCTGGCAAGGGCGACAGAATTGCATCGACAGACAGGCCTCATGGCTATCGATCAGACTCCGGATGGCGTAGCGGCGGGCACTTTCGCTGCTCTGAAGCGCGCGCGGCGAGCCTTTCGGGATCGCGGCGGCCCCTTCCACAAGTTTGTTCAGATCACGGGTTGGCGGTACCAGCACCTCGAGACGATGCTCGAACCGCGCAAGCATGAAGCTCGCGTTGCGCGTTCGCCACGGCTCGACGGCGGTCACGAGCCGCCTCAGGAGACGCGTGCGGTGCGATGGAAGCAGGTTCGCGTCGTCGAGATACAAAGCGACGGTGAACTGCTCGTTCGCCCTGGCAGGAGCCCCTTGGCTACTTTCCAGCTGGTCGTTTCCTCGGTCCGGCCGCTCGCCGACCACGTTCGCCTCGTAGAAGCTCGCGATCTCGACGAGTTCGCCGTCCACGAGGAGTTCGAAGTCCTCACGCTTGAGTCCGCTCACCGGGCGGCCTCTACGGTCGGTAACGACGGCGTCGACTTCAACCACCTGTACGTCGATGGTGTCCACGAAGGTCTCATCCGGTTGGGCGGCGAGCCCCGCCGCAAGCAGGACGGCGAGCGGCGGGGCAAGATAGAGAACTCGATTCACACCGATTCTCGCACTCTACTTACCGAGGAGGCGTCATCATCGTCATCGTCTAATGCACTGATCGCAGCACGCGTCTCACATTGCTTCGCAGCGAGCACGGTCCGAAGAGGCGCCGGCGGCAGAGCAACACCGAGGTGATTCTCTACCCCGTCTACGACAGCAACCGGTGCGTCCGGGGCGGAACCCGGTGCACCAGAATCCGTGCTAGCGAATCCTGCGATCGCCAGCAGGAGGATGCCCAGCGTGACTGAAAAGATGTTCTTCATGGTTCCTCCTTCGCCCAACCTGGGCGGTTGTTGTGTACCCGAAAACGCTAGCGGCCACGAATCACGAAGTCCGGCCAGTTTCTAACCGATGCCGGTCGCTTTCTAGCGAAATCCGGCCATACTTCGGCAGCGAACCGAAGAAACTGTCAGGAACCTGGCCGCTAGCCGAACGCGACAGCCACTTCGGCCAGCCGAACGCCCAGACGAGCCGTCCGAAGGCGGATCTTCGCCAGCGGAACAAGGGCCGAGGGACGTATCAGAGCTCCCCGAACGACCGGGCTCAGCGGGAAACCGCCGCCGGGCGCCGCGCGCTCGAGCCACGACGGAAGCCGATCCGCCGCCGTGTCGCTGATGGCGCGCACCGCGACGAAGGGAACGCCGGCGCGCTGAAGCGCCCGGGCCGCCGCCCAGGTCTCCATGTCGACGGCGGTCCGGGGCTGAGAGCCGCTGCTCCGCCACAGCGCCTCACGCGACGAGGCGGTGACCACCAGACCGGAAGCGGTGACCAGAACGCCCGGACGGCAGCCTCGCGCCGCGGCCGCCCCGACCAGGGTCTCGTCGACGCCTATGGACGGCTGGTCCGGCGCCATCACGGTCCGGCCGACGACCAGGTCGCCCACCTCGAGGTCCGGCGACAGGGCGCCGGCGATGCCGATCCAGACCACCCTGCCGCAGGCGCCTTGGGAGGCCAGGCGAGCGCAGCGTTCGGCGGCCCGCCGCGCCGCCCGGTCACCGACGCCGCAGACGGCCACCTGGACGGGCCGGTCCCCGATGCGGCCCCTGACGGCAGCGGCGGCCGCGCCATCCCTGACGCGCGAGACGCCCTCCAGGCGGCGCAGCAGGGCCGAAGCCTCGGACTTCATCGCGACCAGGTAAACGGTCTCCCCTGCCGGAAGTCGGCCGCCTGCCGCCGTCACGGGCGCGGCCCGTTCACGTAGCCGTTCTCCTCGAACCACCGCACCGCGCGTCCGAGCGCCTCCCGGATCGGACTCTGGACCAGGCCGAGTTCCCTGACCGCCTTGCCCGCGTCGAAGAACATCCGGTGGCGCGCCATGCGCGCGCTGTCGAGCGCGACGCGGGGCTCGCCGCCGGCCAGGCGCGCCCAACCGGTCGCCAGAGCTGCCGCGCCGACCGGCAGCCAGTGCGGCAGCCGCAGGCGAGGCGCCTGGAGCCCCGTGATGTCGGCCAGCATCCGCAGCATCTCGACGAGGGTGACGTTGCGGTGCCCGAGGATGTACTTCTCGCCGACGCGGCCGTGCTCCGCGGCCAGCAGGTGGCCCCGGGCGACATCGCGCACGTCGATCAGGTTGAGCCCGGTGTCGACGTACGCCGGCATGCGCCGGGACAGGAAGTCGACGATGATCCGGCCCGTCGGCGTCGGCTTGACGTCCAGTTCGCCGACCGGCGTCGAGGGGTTCACGATGACGACCGGAGCACCGGCCGCGGCCGCCTCGACGGCGGCTCGCTCGGCCAGGTACTTGCTGCGCTTGTAGTGCCCGACCATCGCCGCGATGCCGACGGGGGTCGTCTCGGTCGCGGGAAGGTCGCCCTGTTCCAGTCCGAGCGCGCCCACCGAACTCGTGTAGACGATGCGCCTCGCTCCCGCCTCGGCCGCCGCCGCCAGCAGGTGGCGGGTGCCGTCGACGTTCGAGGCGTAGATGTCACGCGGCCGGCGGGCGAACAGCCGGTAGTCGGCGGCGCAGTGGTAGACCTCGCCGCAGCCCGCGCAGGCTGCCCGGAGACTCGCGGGATCCCGCAGGTCTCCCTCGACGATCTCCACGTCGCAGCCATCGAGGTTCGAGCGGTCTCCGCCCGGCCGCGCCAGGCAGCGCACAAGGTCGCCGCCGCGAGCGAGTAGCGCCCGAACCACGTGCGCGCCGACGAACCCGGTGCCGCCGGTGACGAGAACCGTCACCCGTCAGGGCCGGCCCGCCGCCGCGGCCATCATCCCGACAGGTGCCAGGCGGCCAGGCGCAGCGCGTCCTTCGGACTCTTCCGGACCTCGCGCACGACCGACGCTTCGAACCCCGAGTGCATCGCGCAGTTCGTGCACAGCGGATCCTGGCGCGACTCCCAGTAGTCCCAGTCCGTCTGCTCCCAGAACTCCTCGTAGGTCGCGTAGTGGCGCTTGCCGATCAGGTAGCAGGGCCCCTTCCAGCCGAGCGGCGTTCTCGTGACGGTGCTCCACGGGGAGCAGGAGTAATCCCTCAAGCCGGCCGCGAACTCGAGGAACATGGGGGTCGAGGTCAGCTTGTACTCGTCCGCGATCTCGAGAATGCGCCGGAACTTCCGCTCCGTGTCCTGGCGCGTGAGAAAGATGTCGCGGTCCACCGACTCGTACTGGTAGCCGGGTGAGATCAGCATGCCGTCGATGTCGAGGTCGCGCAGGAACCGGCACAGCTCCTCGACCTCGTCGATCCGCGTCTCCTTGAACACGGTCGTGTTCGTCGTGACGTGGTAGCCGCGCTCCTTCGCCGCGCGGATCATCTCGATCGCCTTGTCGAAGACGCCGTCGCGGGCGCACACGAAGTCGTGGGTCTCGCGCATGCCGTCGAGGTGCACGTTCAGCGTCAGCCGCCGGTTCGGCGGCACGCGATCGAACACCTTCGTGTCCAGAAGCAGGGCGTTCGTGCAGAGGTAGATGTGCCGTCGCCGGGCGATGATGCCGGAGATCAGCTCCGGGAGCTCGGGGTAGATCGTCGGCTCGCCGCCGCAGATCGAGACGACCGGAGCATCGCTCACGCGCACCGCGTCGAGACACTCCGAAACCGGCAGCCTGTCCCTGAGCTTGCCCGTGTGCCTCTCCACCGCGCAGCCCAGGCAGGCCAGGTTGCAGGTGTAGAGCGGCTCGAGCATGAGCACGAACGGATACCGGCGCCTGCCCAGGAGCGCGTTCTTCGCCTGGTGCCTCAGGTTGTCGGTCACCATGTGGAGCGGTGTTCGCATGGTCTCGGCTCAGGTCCTTTCTCAGAAGGGTCCGGTCGCGGGCATCGCGTCAGGCTCCGGCACGGCCAGCCGTCTGTAAGCGGCCAGCGCCTCGAGCGGGAAGTACTGCGCGTAGCCGTGGTAGCGGAGGTAGAACACGCCGGGGAAGCCTACGCCGGTCCAGTCGCGGTCGTACCACGAACCGTCATCGCGCTGGCGCTCCTGCAGGAACGCCACAGCGCGGTCCAGCGCCGTCACCGTCCGGGCCGCGTCGTCGCTCCAGGGCCGCGATTCGAGCGACGCCATCAGACCCATCATCGCCCAGGCGGTCTGCGAAGCCGTGCTGCGCCCGCGACCCCTGAAGGCGGGATCATCGTAGGAGCGAAGCGACTCCCCCCAACCGCCGTCCTCGTTCTGCACCGCGAGCAGCCAGCGCCGGCCGAGCCGGCATGCCCGGCTCAGACGTTCCCCGGCCCGGCCGCCCGGCCGCGCCGCCAGCGGCGCCAGCGCCGAGAGAGCAAGCCAGGTGCCGTAGATGCCGTTGGCGCCCCAGCGCCCCGGCCAGCTCCCATCCTTCTCCTGCTCGCGAAGCAGGTAGTCCGTCGCGCGTCGGACCGGGCCGTCGGTCGAATCGTGACCATGCGCCAGCAGGGCGCTGATCACCCGGGCGGTGATGTCGGGAGTGCTCGGATCGATCATCGCGTTGTGGTCGGCGAAGGGGATGAGGGTCAGGACCTCCTTGTCGCAGCAGCGGTCGAACGAGGCCCAGCCTCCGTCCGGATTCTGCAGACCGAGGAGCCAGCGCTTCCCGCGCGCCGCCGCCGCCTGCTTCCGCGCTTCCAGCTCGCCGGCCCGGCCCCGGACCGCGGCCAGAACCAGCAGGACTTCCGCCGTGTCGTCGCAATCGGGGTAGTGATCGTTGCGGTACTCGAAACACCAACCCCCCGAAGCGTCCTGAAGGCTCTTCTCCCGCCAGTCGCCAGCAACGGTGACCTCCCGCTCGAGCAACCACTCCACCGCTTCCCGGATGGGCGCGTCGTTCCCGTCCATGTCCGCCGCGAGCAGGGCACCCACCGACAGCGCCGTGTCCCAAACCGGCGACAGGCAAGGCTGGAGCCGCATCTCTCCGGCCTCCTCGATCTCGAACCGTTCGAGTTCCCGCAGTTGGCCCTGGACCAGCGGATGACTCTCCTCGTAGCCCAGGCAGCGGAACGCGATGACCGCGTTGACCATCGCCGGGAAGATCGCACCCAGACCATCGGAGCCCTCGACGTGGGCAACCAGCCACTCCTCCGCCTTCTTCAGGGCGGGGCGCCGCCACCCGGGCACCGGGCCGATGACCTCCACCAGCTTGATCAGACCGTTGACGCCGGCGAACACACGGGACCAGAACGACTCGTAGAGAGTCGTCCCCCGGCGTCTGGGCGGAGAGTCCACCTGGAGCTCGTCGAGAGTCACAGCGAGCGGCACGCTCGGCTTGAGGGCCCAGATCACCGACAGCGGCACCACGATCGTCCGCGTCCAGGAGGACATCTCGTGGAGGTTGAAGTAGAACCAGCGCGGCAGCAGGATGAGTTCCGGAGGCACCGCGGGCGACCGCCGCCAGGTCCACAGCCCGAAGATCGACAGGTAGAGCCTCGTGTACGAGTTACACGCGCCCAGTCCGCCCGCCCGCAGGATCGCCCGGCGCGCATCGGCCATCCGCGGCGATTGAGGATCGTCGCCGGCGAGTTTCAGGCACAGGTAGGCCTTGACCGAGACGCTCGGGTCGGTCGGGCCGTCCGGGTAGATGGCCCAGCCGCCGCCCTGCTGCTGCTGGCCGCGCAACCGCTCGCAGCACGCCGCGACGCGCGGGTCGTCGCCGCGTCCCAGGAAGTGAAGCAGCAGAACGTACTCCGACTCGAGAATCGTGTCGCCCTCGAGCTCCGCGCACCAGTGACCGTCATCCCGGCGCTGGCCCAGCAGATTGCGGATGGCCGCGTCGATCATCAGGTCGATGACCCTCGGCGGCGGAGTCGGAGACGACTCCGGGCGCTCGTGGAGTCCTCTGGTCAGGCTGGCCAAGCTGCGTAACCTAGTCCGGCGGTTCGCTTCTGGTCAACGTCCCGTTCCGCGGCGCAGTTTCCTAGAAGCTGTACTTCATCCCGAAGCTGACACCCCACATGCTCAGGTCATCGCTCGACATCACATAGGTGACGTCCGCTCCTCCGGGACCGCGGCTCGAGTGGTGGCTTCGAAGCTGGTCCCAGGGCAGGCGGCCGGTCTCGAAGTCGCCATACTCGACCAGGCGCGCCTTGATGCCGAGCGTCACCGAGTCGCCGACCGAGAAGTCGACGCCGCCGAGCAACTGGTAGGCGGACACGCTGTCCTGGAGCTTGGTGTTCGCGATGGTCGTCGTCCCCGCGACGATCCGTCGCAGGCTCTCCTCGTCCGGATGGCCGGCGAACGTGGTGATCGCCGCCGGATCGCCGTTCCGCTTCCACCGGTTGAAGTAGTCGATCGAAGCGTCCGCCGTGCCGATGCCAAGGCCAACGTAAGGGGAGACTCGGGCGCCCGGAACGAAGTCCCAATAGGCATTGGCGAAGAAGCTCTCGTACTGCACGGTTTCGACCCTGGTTTCCGCGATCTCAAGCTCCTGCTGGGCCTTGTCCACCGTCACGTCGTCGGTCGCCGCCAGATCGGCGGTCGCGTCGTAGGAGAGCGCCGAGTGGGTGTACTCGAGTTCGGCGCGGATGTTGCCGAAGCGATAGCCGACCGCGAGGCCGCCCATCATCCCGGAGGCGTTGCCGCCAATGTCCGAGGACCATGCCGAAGGCGGCGGATCGCAGCCCGCGTTCGTGCCGTCGATCGGCACGAGCCAGCCGTCGCACGTGGTCGCGACGTCGTTGTCGGTACCGTCGATTGTCATGGAGGCGCCATTTCCGTGGCCGAGTTCCAGGCCGATGTACGGCCCATTCTGCGCGGCAACCGGAACGGCGGCCAGTAGCGCCAGCGTCATTGGCAAACCGAACCAACGCAACGTAAGCGGTCTCATTTCACGTTCTCCCTAAAGTTCCTCGAAGTCGAACCGTCGTCCTTCGGCCGACGCCACGTACGCGGCGTACAGCACCCGTACGACCTCCAGACCGAGTTCTCCATCCGACTCCCCGGCCACGCCATCCAGCAGGTTGGCGGCAAACGCCTGGCACATGCCAAGCTGACCCGATGTCCAGTCCTCGTCCGGCATCGGCGTCGTCCAGCCGGCGCCGGAGTCGATCTTCTCCATGATGTAGACGTCGTCGAAGACACTCCCGTCGGGCGTGTATGCGCGGAGCATGTCGTTCGGGCTCAGGCTGAGCCGCAGCCGACAGTTGCTCGCAAACAGATCGAGGCCGCTTTCCATTCCGCCGAGGACGTGGTCTCCGCCCCAGGCGACCGCTCGCGAGCCGTCGTCGAAGCCGATCACGGCGCAGCCCCAGTTCTCGACCTCGCCCCAACCGCCCGCTATGCGGAGTTCGTCCGTGGCGATTCCGGCGACCGCGCTCAGATCGGCCGTCTCCGCGCTGACCCAGGCGGGTCGTACGGGCTTGCCCGACCGCCGCAGTCCTTCCACCCGCTTCAGGTGAAGCATGGCGCCGACCGGATGGGCAGCGAGCCGGATCAGGGCGCCGCCACCGGTGTGCCGCCAGATCCGCGAGTAGGGAGAGTGAGAGCCGCTGTGGCACTCGCCGCCCCGCATCTCGAGCAGAACCGCGTCCGCCTTCTCCAGAAGCCCGAGGGCGCGGCGGAAGGCCGGAGCGTAGATCCAGTTCTCGCCGTAGAGAAGCTGCACGCCGGCCCGCTCCGCCGCCTCGACCATCGCCCGCGCGTCCGCTTCGGCGACTCGCAGCATCTCCCGACGGCCCCGACCGGCAACGTCGGCGTCGCTCGCGTCCTCCGGCAGATCCTGGCCGGTGTAGGCGGTCAGGGGCTTGGTGCAGATGACGTGCTTGCCGGCCGCCGCCGCGACTTCGGTCATCTCACGGTGCAGGCTGTTCGGGACGCAGAGATCGACGACGTCAATCGCGGGGCTCGCGACCATGGCGTCGAGGTCGCCGAAGACCGCCGGCACGTCGAAGCGTCGCGCGTAGTCCTCGGCACGCTCGCGGCGACGCGACGCGACGGCGGCGACGCTGGCCGAGACGACCTGCTTCCAGCAGCGCGCCCTGGTCTCGGCGAGGAACCCGGCGCCAACGATCCCCACTCGCAACTGCCGCGACTCCCCCATCGACTCGCGGGAGCATAGCCGCCTCACCGGCCTCTGCTACCCTGCGCAACCGATGCTGGATCGGACCGGTTCGCCGCTCGCCATCGTCAACGCCCTCGCGTTGACGTGCGCCACCCTGCTCACGGGTGCCTGGGACGCGAACAATCACGGCCATGACGCCGTCGAGACGAACGCCGCTCACTGCACGGTCGATCACGACGCCGAGGCCACGGTAGCCGCGAACCACGCCACCGTCAGCACCGCCGCGGCGCTCCACGACCACTCCTGCATCGCCTGCCAGCTCGGCCGCGCCACGACCACCCAAAACGGAACAGTCCCGGGCGCGAAGCCCCTGGACCTTCCGTCGGCCGCGCCCAGGCCGGAGAGCGAAGGCGGATTCGAGAGCGACGAGCGTCGGCCGCGAACGGCCCGCGGACCGCCTGCGGGCTGAGTCGACACCGGACTCCGCGTCCGGCCCTTCTCGCATCGCGAGCAGCGTCGGAATCGTCGGAGGCCAAAGAGCAAGAGTCCCCTCCCGCCAGGGGAAGCGGAGGCCTGACGGCCGCCGCCAGTACGGCTGACCTTGCAGCGCCGCCGGGGGCCGCACCGCCGATGGCTCGGTGCCTTCTCGAGGCCACTCCGACGCCACGGCCAAACCGACCGCCACCCATCGACTCAATCGACGACCACAGGATCTTCTTCGTCATGCACTTTCTTCGACCCAGGAACTCTCTTCTGCTCGCCTTCCTCCTGCTCCTGCCGCTCCCCGCGCTTGCACGGGACGGCGATGTCTCGGGCACCGTGACCGATCAGACCGGCGCCGCCCTGCCGGGCGTGACCGTGGAGGCAGAGAGCCCAGCCCTGGCCGACAGCCGCCGCTCCGCCAGAACGGACGCCGAAGGGCGCTTCGTCATCGGCGGTCTGCCCGACGGGGAGTACTCGGTCTCCTTCAGCCTCAGCGGCTTCGACACCCTGAACCGGGACGGCGTGTCGGTCTCCAGCGTCGACGGCGCGAACCTGGACGTCCGCCTGCAGATCGAGAGTCTCATCCAGGAGGTCACGGTCGTCGGCAGCAAGCTGGGCACCGGCCGGCAGGAGTTCGGCGTCAGCGTCGCCCACCTGGGGGCCGACCGCATCGACTCCGACGCGATCGTCGACGTCGAGGACGCCTTCCACCGGGCCGCGAACGTCTACGTCGGCGCCGCCGAACAGGGCGGCTACGCCATCCGCGGGGTGAACAACAGCGGCCTGGAGTCCGACCACTCCAACGGCACCGCGCTGGCCTCCGTCCTCGTCAATCAACTGGCGCTCGCACCGCGCACGAGCGACCATCTGAACCCGTCGCTGTTCGACGCCGAGTCGGTGGAGATCCTCCGCGGACCCCAGTCGACCCTGCAGGGGCCGAACTCCCTGATCGGGTCGGTGCTCATCAACTACAACCGGCCCGCGTTCGACGGCTACGACGGGCGCGTCCGGGTCGAGGGCGGCAGTCTCGATACGGAGCGGATCCAGTTGATGCAGAACGTCGAACTCGTCGACGGGATTCTCTCCGCGCGCGTCGTCCACGAGGACCGCTACATCCGCGGAGCGGTCTCGAACATCGTGAACGGCGCCGACGACCGGCACCGCACGGACGTCGAGACGACCCGCGTTCTGCTGGCCTTGAGACCGCGGGCCGACGAGAGCCTCCGGTTCGACCTCACCTGGCTCCGGAGCGACTCGGACTCGATCCCCTGGGGCTACCACATGGAAGACCCGGCGCGGGGGATCACGATGGAGGACCGGCAGCAGGTCTGGAACCGCGAGGACGCGTATCCTTCCAAGATCGACCTCCTGAACCTGGAAGCGCACATCGACCTCGGCGAGCGCTGGGCCCTCGACGCGGTCGTCGGCGCGAGCGAGTTCGACGGCCTGCAGCTCTTCGACGCCGACTTCACGCCCTGGGACATCCTCAACGTCGACGCGTGGAGCCAGGACGATGTCGCGAGCCAGGAGATCCGCGCCTCATACCGCGGCGCCGGCGTGAACCTGCTGCTCGGCGCCTTCCACTCGCGGTCCGACTTCGGCTACGGCTTCACAGGCGCCGGCTTCTTCCCCGACGGACTGGGCAACATCGTTCCCTTCAACCGGACGACCAGACTGACCGAGGACGTCGAGCAGACCGACTTCTTCGGACGGGTCGAGTGGGACGCAACGGATCGGGTGCACCTGACCGGGGGCGTCCGGATCAGCCGGGACTCCAGAGCCAACGTCAACTTCGCGGACAACAACGGCTTCATCACCGAACTGGACGCCGAGACGGACTTCGAACAGGTGCTCCCGTCCGCCTCGGTGACCTTCGACGTGGCCCAGAACACCTCGCTGGGCGCGTCGTACGCACGCGGCTTCAAGGCCGGCGGCTTCGCCTTCGGGCTCTTGCTCGGGCTGGCGGAGCCATTCGACGAAGAGTTCACGGACAACTTCGAGTTGTTCCTGAGGCACCGCACCGCCAACGGCCGCATGATCCTCAACGCGAACCTCTACCGGATCGACTGGACCGATCAGCAGATTCCGTACACGCCACCGGGGGGTTTCCCGCAGTTCGACTCGTTGGTCGCGAACGCCGGAGAGTCACTTCTTCAGGGCCTCGAAATCGAGACCGAGGTCTTCGTCAGCAACGCGCTGAGCCTGTTCGGGTCGCTCGGCATCTCGGATTCCGAGTTCGTCCATTTCGTCCTCGACGGCGTGGACTACGCCGGCAGGGCGTTGCCGCAGGCGCCCTCGTGGAGCGCCTCCGCGGGTCTGAACTGGCGCTCGCCGACGGGCTGGTTCGCCGGCGGAACGCTGAGCTACGCCGACGACGCCTACAGCGAACTGGCGGCGCCGGAGATCACGCGGCTGAAGACCCGGACGCTGCTCGACGGCCGGTTCGGCTACCGGCGCGGCGGCTGGGCGCTCTACGCCTGGGGCAAGAACCTGCTCGACCACCAGTACGAACGCCAGTTGTACAACGGCGCGCCGTTCGGACTGCCAGGCGCCTACGGCATCTTCGGTCGGCCGCGGTCGGCCGGCATCGGCATCGACTTCAACTGGTAGGAGACGGGCGCGCCGGCGACATCGCCGGCAACCCCCAGGATCCCGGAGAACCACACTCCATCGAGAATCCCAGCAGGGAAACGGAGAAGACGCCATGCCAGAGAAGCCAGAGGGCCTCGAAGTCACCGGCCTGAACAAGACCTACCCGGGCGGCATCCGGGCGCTGGAAGACGTCGACCTCACCGTCGAGCCGGGGCTCTACGGCCTGCTCGGCCCGAACGGCGCCGGCAAGAGCACCCTGATGCGGACTCTGGCCACGCTGCAGGCGCCGGACAGCGGCACGATCCTGCTCGACGGCGTCGACGTCCTGGCGGACCCGGACTACCTGCGGCGGAGGCTCGGTTACCTGCCACAGCAGATCGGGACCTACCCGACGGTGACCGGCCGGCAGCTTCTCGACCGCTTCGCCAACCTGAAGGGGCGCACGAACGCCTCCGAGCGGCGGCGCGAAGTAGCAGGACTCCTGGAACAGGTGAATCTCAGCCAGGACGCGGACCGGGCCGTTGCGACCTACTCCGGCGGCATGCTGCGCCGCTTCGGCATAGCGATCGCCCTCGCAGGCGACCCACGCCTGCTGATCGTCGACGAACCGACCTCCGGGCTCGACCCGGCGGAACGGAGCCGCTTTCACCGGGTGCTGGCCGACATCGCGGCGGACAACGTCGTGCTGCTGTCGACCCACATCGTCGACGACGTCGAGAGCCTGTGCGAGCGGCTGTCCATCCTCGACCAGGGCCGGATCGTCGCCGAAGGAACGCCGGCGTCCCTGGCCGCGGAGCTCGAAGGCCGCCTGTGGTCGCGCGTGGTTCCCCGCGGCGAGCCTCTGCCGGAGGACGCCCTGCACGTCTCGGCGAAGCCCACGGGCTCGCTGGTCGTCGTCGAGGCGGCGACGCGCCCTGGAGAGTCCTGGGAACCCCAGGCGCCCCGCCTGGAGGACGTGTACCACGCCGCCATCGCGCACGGCAGCCGGCGGCGGGAAGCGAGGGTCGCGTGAACACCCTGCGTTTCGTCGCCGCCCAGGCGTGGCAGGAGTTCCGGGCCGGCTGCCGCGGGCCGCTGCTGGCGATCGTCTTCCCCGGGCTCATCGGCTATGCGCTCATCGTGATTCTCAACGCCGACTACATGCGCGAGATGGGCGCCACCGAGGTGCCGCGCAACAGCCCCCACGTGATCTACCTGATGATGGCCGGACAGGCCGTCTGGATCTTCTTCGTCTGGGCGTGGCTCTTCGGCCTGAACGTGGTCCGCGACCGGAACGCCAGCCTGCACGAAGTCGTTCTGTCGACGCCCGTCTCCCTGCCGGCGCTGCTCTTCGGCCGCTACCTGGGCGCCCTGGCTCTCTCGACCCTCCTTCCGGTCGCGACGGCCATCGGCTTCTGGCTGGTCCCGGCGCTCGGCGCCCTGGGGATCATTCCGCCGGACGCGGTGGGTCCGCACCCGTGGTTCGCGATGGCCCATTCGCTCCTGCTGTTCACCCTGCCGACCGCGGCCGGAGTCGGCGCGCTGTTCCTGTGCGCCGCGATCTGGACCCGAAGCATCGCCGGGCCCTTCGCGGTCGCGGCCATGCTGATGCTGGTCTGGATGGTGGCCATGGTCGTCGTTCGCGGCGGCGACGCCAGCCCGGCGGTCGCGACCCTGCTCGACGCCTCCGGCTTCGCCGAGATCGAGGAACAGACGAACCTGATGACGCCGCGCGAGAAGGGGCAGGCCGTCGTGGAACTGACGCCGCCCCTGCTCGTCAACCGCCTGATCTGGACGCTGCCGCCGCTGCTCCTGTTGGCGATCGTGCTGCGCCGCGTCGGCCGGGAACAACTGGCGCTGGAGAAGGCGCCGGCGATGCGCCGGCGAAGGTCGCAAGCGAGCGGAGCGCGAGCGAAAGCGCCGCCAGAGTCCGTTCTTCGCCCGGGCCCCGCGGCCACGCCGTCCTGGCTCAGGGCGACCTGGACCGAGGCGGCATGGCACCTGAGACTCTCGTTCCGGGGCTGGGGCACGCCGCTTGCCCTCGCCATGATGGTGGCGACGGGCGTCGGCGGCGCCTTCGTTCACGTCGTCCTTCACGCCGACGGTCCGCTACAGCCCCGCTCCGGGTTGGTCGAGCGGATGACCATCGAGTACTTCTACCTCGTGATCGTCTTCATGGTGGCCGCCTTCGTCGGCGTCATGGCGCGCCGCGACGACCGCACCGGCTGGAACGAGATCAGCGACGCGACCCCGGCGCCGGTCGGCACGCGGGTCGTCGGACGGGCGCTGGCGTCGCTGTGCCTGACGGTCGCCTTCGCCCTGACTCCCCTCGCGGCGGTGTGGATCGTGACCGGAGCGGCGCTTCCCGGCGCCTTCAGCCTCGCCAATCCGGCCCCCTTCTTCGCCCTGCTGCTGGCGCCCGCGCTGCTGGAAGTCGCCGCGGTCGTGCTGCTGGCGCACGCGCTGATCCGCCACGCGGGAGCGGCGCACGCCGTCTCGGTCATCTGCGCGTTCATCATCGTGGTCAACCACGAACTGGCCGTCACGACCTATCCGCCGGCGGAGTTCGGGGTGCCGGCGCACGCCACGGTGTCCGAGTTCGCCGGCTGGGGGCCCTGGATGAACCACATTCTGACGGCCGACCTGTTCAAGCTGGCCATCGTCGTGGTTCTCCTTGCCCTGGCGTGGTTGGCGTGGCCGCGAGGCACCGCGCTGACCGTGCCCCTGCGCTGGCGAACCGCTCTCGGCCGGATCCCGAGTGGAGCGGGAGTGCTGGCGGCGGCCGGCGTCGTCCTGGCCTTCGGAACCCACGCCGTGCTGTACGAGCAGTTCGTCACCCTGGGCGGTTACCAGTCCGAGGCCAGCGAGACGGCGGAGGACGCCGAATGGGAGAAGCGTTGGTGGGCGTCGGCGACGCCGTTCTCGACCGCCGGCGGCGAAGCGGTCGTCGATGTCGATCCCGCGGGACGCACGGCCACCGCCCAGTGGCGCCTGGACGGCGTCCGCGCCGCGTCGGGCCTTCTTCATGGAGCGCTCCCGGACGGGGCGGAGATCCAGTACGCATCCGTAGACGGCGAACAGGCGGCGGTGACGGTAGCCCTCGACCAGTTCTCGCTTGAACTCGGCGAATGCGGCCTGCAACCGGCCCCGGACACCGACGAGCCTCACGACGCCGAGAGCCCTGCGCCCGGAGCGGAGGGCTGCACCGTGGAGCTCGACCTGACCGTCCGCGACGAGGGTTGGGCGGACCACGGCGAGAGCAGGTGGCTGCACGAATCGGGCGTCTGGCTGCGCGCGACCGACGTTCTGCCGACGCTCGGTCACGATCCCGACCGGCTGGTGCGCGCGCCGCACGATCGCGAGCTCCACGGGCTGCCAGACGATCCCGTCGCCGCCGACCCCCACGCGCTGTCGCCCACCATGGGAGTCGCCCCCGCGGGAGACTGGCGCTGGACGGTTCGCTTCGCCTCGAGCGAGGACGCGGAACCGTCGCGGCATGCGCGGACGGCGACCACGGGTCAGGTCAGCGGTCCGCTCGACTTCGCCGCCGCCTGGTGGCCGCGAAAGCCCATGGAAGCGAACGTGGAAGGCGTCACCGTGTACCACGGTTCGATGCGTTCGAACGACGTCGAGGTCGTCCTGAACGACGTGACGGAGATGCGGAGCTGCGTGGCCGGCCTGCTGGGAAGGGCGCCGGCTGTCGGCGCCGTGCTCCAGGCGCCCCGCGAACTGGGAGCGACCGCGCTCCACGGCGATCTGCTGTGGCTGCCCGAGCACGAGGGATGGGACGTCGCCGCCGGCGGCTTCGGCCACTGGCGACGACGCGCGACACTCGCCGGCGCCTTTGCGGCGCGGCAGCTCGCGGACGATGCCGGCCTGCGCAAGGAGCCCGGCGAGGACTGGCTGCGTGTCGGCGTGTCGGGCTGGATCGGCATGGAGTGCGTGCGCCGCGAGGACGGCAGGGACGCATGGCTGGCGCTGCACGCCCGGGTCAGTGGTCAGGTCATCGAGGCGTTCGGCGCGCTCGATGCGCCCGCGATCAGCGTCGAAGCCGCGGGCGATGTGCCGTGGATTCGTCACTACACGCCCCTGGCCACGGCGGCATGGGTCGAATCCATCGGCCCCGCCGAAGCGGTCGCGGCCATCGACGAAGTAACTGCCGCGGTCCGCGCCGGCGGAGCGCTGTCCGAAGCCCTGGCGGCCGCGGTAGGCGAAGACGACGCTCGCGCGCTGCTCGGACCGCCGGCGTCGTCCGACGTGCTGGTCGCGGAGTCCGAGCGCACGGTGGAGATCGCGGGTCAGCGCTGGCTGTGGCGGGACGGCGGTTGGGAACCGCTCACCGTGCCCATCCACGTGACCCAGCGCTACGAGGACGGCAGCGACGAGCGCCACCGGATCGGACCGGTGCCCGCGACCGCCGAGCCCGAAGCGCCCTTCACGATCATCGACGCCTGGCCGTCGTTCGAGCGTTCGCCAACCGACAACGTCTGGCGCGGAGAAGGAGGAGGAGAATGACCGAATCGCAAGAGTCGCACACGGGGGCCGCTCCCCTTCTCGAAGCTCGCGGACTGACCAAGGACTACGGCGGTACGCGAGCCCTCGACTCCCTGGACCTGGCGATCGCGCCCGGAGAGGTCTATTGCCTCCTCGGTCCCAACGGCGCGGGGAAGACCACGACGATCAACCTCTTCCTCGGCTTCGTGGCGCCCTCGGCGGGTCAGGCCCTCGTAGCCGGCCTGAACGTGTCCACTCACGACCGCGAGTCCAAGCGCCGACTCGCCTACATCCCGGAGCAGGTGATGCTGTATCGGAACCTCAGCGGGATCGAGAACCTCGAGTACTTCGCCGCGCTGGGCGGCCAGGGATCGCTGGGCCGGGAGCGACTGGTCGAGATTCTCGTCGAAGCCGGCCTGGACGGCGACGCGGCCGGGCGACGTGTATCCACCTACTCCAAGGGCATGCGCCAGAAGGTCGGCATCGCGATCGCCATCGCCAAGGAAGCCGACGCGCTGCTGCTGGACGAACCGACCTCCGGTCTCGACCCCACGGCCTCGAGCGAGTTTTCGGCGCTGGTCGAGCGGCTCAGGAATCGCGGCGTCGCCGTGCTGATGGCGACTCACGACCTGTTTCGCGCGAAGGACACCGGCACCCGAGTGGGCATCATGCACTACGGACGCCTGGTCACGGAGCTGAGCACCGCCGAGGTCGGCCATGCCGATCTTGAGCGGATCTATCTGGAACATGTAAGCGACAACGGAGGACCGCGATGATCCACCACATCGTCCGCAAGGAGTTCGCCGACATGATCCGGGACGGCCGCTTTCGCTGGTCCGCGATTCTCGTGGGGTCGCTGCTGCTCGTCTCACTGGCTCACGGCTGGGTCCAGGCGCGGAAGGCAAGCCAGGAACTTACGGCCGCGCAGGCCACGGCCCGCGAGCATTGGGAGACGCAGGGGGAGAAGAACCCTCACTCGGCGGCGCACTACGGCGTCTACGCCTTCAAGCCCCGGCTGGCGCTGTCCTTCGTCGACGAAGGCGTGGATCCCTTCACCGGCACGTCGGTGTGGCTGGAGGCGCACCGGCAGAACGACTTCCTGTTGCGTCCGGCCCAGGATGCGACGGCAGCGCAGCGCATAGGGGCTCTGACGGCGGCACAGGTACTGCAGCATCTCGTGCCCCTGCTGATCATCCTGTTGACGTTCGGCGCCTTCGCCAGCGAGCGAGAACGGGGAACGCTGCGCCAACTGCTGGCCACCGGCGTCGGCTGGAGAGAGCTGGCCCTGGGCAAGGCGCTGGGCGCTTCCGGAGCGCTGGCGCTCTTGCTGGTGCCGGCGGCGGTAGCGGGAGCGGCGGCGCTGGTCGTCGCGAGTCCCGCTCCGACGGCGTCGCCGCTGGCTCGGGGCGCCGTCCTGGCCGGCGCCTATCTGGCCTACTTCGTCGTCTTCCTGGCGCTGTCTCTCGCCGTGTCGGCGAGGGCACGGTCGTCGCGCACCGCGCTGGTGTTCCTGCTGGCAGTTTGGGTGGTCAACGGCCTCGTCGCGCCGCGCGTCGCGGTGGACCTGTCGAAGCGGGTCTACGCGACGCCCTCCGCCTTCGAGTTCGCTCGTACCGTCGAACGCGAGATGGCCGACGGTGTCGAGGACATCGCCCCGCCGGACCGGGACGAGTCGACGAAACGGCTGCTCGCCGAGTACGGAGTGGAACGGGTCGAGGACCTGCCCATCAACGCGGTGGGCGTCTATCTGCAGGAGAGCGAGGAGTTCTCCAACCGGATCTTCGACCGCAACTACGGCGCGTTGTGGGACGCCTTCAGGCGCCAGGGGATCCTGCAGGAGGCGCTGGCGGCGGCAGCCCCGTCGATCGCGGTTCGCACGCTGTCGATGGGCCTGGCGGGAACGGATGTCGAGCAGCACAGGCACTTCGCCGAAGCCGCGGAGACCTACCGCCGCGATCTCATGCGACAGATGAACGGCGACATGACCGAGAACTCGCTGACCGGCGACTTCTCGTACGCCGCGGGCGCCGAGCTCTGGGAATCCGTGCCTCCGCTGGAGTACGAAGCCCCGCCCCTGGGCTGGGTGCTGGGCAACCGAATCCTGTCGCTTGCCGTGCTCGGCGCGTGGCTGGCGGGCGCCGTCCTGCTCGCGTCCGCTCAGGTCCGGCGGGCAGAGGTGGCCTAGGTGACGGCGCGAACCGTCCTGAAGAACGAGTGGCGTCTGCTGATGGCCGATCGGCCGCTCAAGATCGCCCTCGGGCTCTTCGTCGTCCTGCTCGGCTACGCGCTGACGAACGGCGTCGTCTGGCTGCGGTTCCAGGAACGCACCGTGGAGGCCACGACGAGCGGCAACGTCGAGCGCGCCAGCGCCCTGCGGCAGGAACTGGAAGCCATCGAGGCCGGCGGCCAGCCCTCTTCGCCCTTCGCCGACCCGCGCTCGCCCCGCGTGCTGGGTGGACCTTCGGGCAGCCACACGGCCGTGCTGGCGCCGGGTCCTCTGACCGCCCTCGCGATCGGTCAGAGCGATCTCCTCCCCTACTACTACGACGTCAACATCTACACCAACGAAGCGTCGTTTCACCAGAACGGCGAGGTCGAGAATCCACTCAACCTGATGGTCGGGCGGTTCGACCTCGCCTTCGCGGTGGTCTACCTGCTGCCGCTGCTCGTTCTGGCCTTGAGCTTCAATGTCCTGTCGGAGGAGCGCGAGCAGGGCACGCTGGCGCTGACCCTCTCGCAGCCGGTGTCGGCCCGGAGCGTCGTGACCGTGAAGCTCGCATTCCGGGCGCTGGTGGTCGCGGCGATCGTGCTTGGCGTCTCGCTGCTCGGCGCCCTGGCCACGGGAGGCTTCGGCTCGCCCGGCCGGATTCTCCTCTGGAGCGTCACGGTCGTCGCCTACGCGCTCTTCTGGTTCGCGCTCGCGGCGTGGGTCAACGCGCTCGGCCGATCCTCGGCCTGGAACGCGACGGTCCTGGTGGGCGCGTGGCTGGTGCTCGTCGTGGTGCTGCCGGCCGCGATCAACGCGGCGGCCGGCCTGCTGCACCCGCTGCCGTCGCGCGTCGAGATGGTGACGGCCCAGCGGGAGGCATCGAACGACGCCGTGAACCGGCGCAGCGAGCTCCTCGCGCGCTACCTGGAGGATCATCCGGAAATGGCGGAAGGCGTGGTCGCCGACGAGCCCGGTCTGGGCGCGCTCTCCTGGGCCGCTACGGACGCCGTGAACGGCCGCCTGGAGGAAGTCGCGGCGGAGCACGATGCCCGCCGCGCCGAACAGACGGCTCTGGTGCGCCGCTACCGCTTCCTGTCGCCGGCGCTCCTGGCCCAGGAAGCGCTGCTCGACGCCGCGGGGACGGGCGACGCGCGCTTCGCCGACTTCCAGTCCCAGGTGCGGGCGTTCGCCGAGCGGTGGCGGGAGTTCTTCGTCCCCGCGATCATGGCCGACGAGCAGATGAACGCCGGCGTCCTCGCCGACGTGCCGACGTTCAGCCTCGCGGACGGGGACTCCGCCGACCTGACCCGCCGGGCGACCGCGCCGCTCGCCGTGCTGGCTGGACTCCTCGCGCTGATCGGCGCGGCCGCGGGGGTCGGACTAGGCCGCGTGCGAGGCGCCGACTGACGGCGGATACGATGCGCAGTCACCATGCCGGGAACTCGCATCGTCTCCGCCATCTTTCCCGCAATCGCCCTTCTCCTGACCGTCCCGGCCGCCGCCCAGCGCGGCGCGCCCGCGGGCGAATGGCCGAGCTACGGCGGTGACACAGGGTCGACCAAGTACTCGCCGCTCGATCAGATCGACGCCGCCAACTTCGGCGAACTCGAGGTCGTCTGGCGCTGGCGGTCGGTGGACGGATTCCTCAGCAAGTCGGAGGCGGGCG
Organism: Holophagales bacterium; assembly: GCA_009837885.1. Lineage (GTDB taxonomy): Bacteria > Acidobacteriota > Thermoanaerobaculia > Multivoradales > Multivoraceae > Multivorans. The sequence continues at coordinate 25,679 of VXSP01000047.1, forward strand.
GCGAGTGGTACGCCGACCGCGACGTCATCTTCCGCCGGCTGAAGGACGACGATCCGCTGCTCTGGCGCGCCGGCCGCGCTCCGTACATCCGCAACCTGAAGGCGACGCCGCTGATGCAGGAGGGGCTGCTGTTCCTGAACACGCCGATCTCGATCGGGGCCGCGGTTCATCCCGGGACCGGCCGGACGGTCTGGGCGTACAACCCGAAGAGCTACGAAAGCGGCACGACGACGATGACCGTGGTCTGGAACCAGCGCGGCGTCGCGTACTGGACGAACGGAGAGGAAGGCGACGACGCGGACAGCCGCGTCTACTGGGGCACTGGCGACGGCTACCTGCTCTCGGTCGATGCCCGTACCGGCCGCCCGAACGAGGATTTTGGAGACCGCGGCCGGGTCGATCTGATGGACGGGCTGCCGCGCGCCAACCGCGGCGAGCGGGACTACCTGAACGCCCTGCTCTACTCGATGCAGTCGCCGCCGGTCGTGGTCCGGGACGTCGTCGTCACCGGCGCCTCGATCGCAGACCGGCGGATCACCAAGGAGTCCATCCCGGGTTGGGTGCGGGGCTGGGACGCGCGCACGGGCGAGCTCCGCTGGGTGTTCCGCACCGTGCCCCAGGAAGGCGACGAGGGAGTCGAGACCTGGGAGGACGGGTCCTGGCGGTACTCGGGCAACGCGAACGTGTGGACCATGCTCTCGGGTGATGACGAGAACGGCATCGTCTACCTGCCGATCGGCACCGCCACCAACGACTTCTACGGCGGCCACCGGCCAGGCGACAACCTCTACTCCGAGAGCCTGGTCGCGGTGGATGTCGAGACGGGCGAGAAGGTCTGGCACTTCCAGGCCGTCCGTCACGGCCTCTGGGACTATGACTTTCCCGCCGCACCGACCCTGATCGACCTCCCGGGGCCCGGCGGCGCCGGCCCCCGACAGATCGTCGCCCAGGTCAGCAAGCAGGGTTTCCTCTACGTCTTCGACCGCGTCACGGGTGAGCCCGTGTGGCCGATCGAGGACCGACCGGTGCCCCCGGCGACAATGCCCGGCGACACGGCGGCTCCTACCCAGCCCTTCCCGACGAAGCCGGCGGCCTTCGAGTACCAGGGCGTGACGGAAGACGACCTGGCCGACTTCACGCCCGAGATCAGACAGATGGCTCTCGACGTCATCAAGGACTACCGGATCGGGCCGCTCTACACGCCGCCCTCCCTGCCCGAACCCGGCGGCAAGCGGGGCACGATCTTCCGTCCGTCAGCCGGAGGCGGCGCGAACTGGTACGGCGCCGCGGTCGATCCGGAGACCGGCTGGCTCTACGTGCCGTCGCGGAACGCGTTCAGCATGGTCACGTTCTACACGCCGGATCCCCTCGAAGGCGGCACGCTCCGCTACACCCACGGCGGCCGCGGCCGCCGTCCCGCGATGCCGGAAGGTCTGCCCCTGTTCAAGCCCCCGTACACGCGGATGACCGCGATCGACCTCTTCACCGGCGAGCACGTGTGGATGAAGCCGCTCGGCAACAACGACACGCTGCGTAACCATCCTCGTTTGAAGGATCTCGACCTGCCTCCGCTCGGCGGCGACACCTACACCGGACCGCTGCTGACGAAGACGCTGCTGATCCACGGCCAGCACGCGCCGGAGGACGACGGCGGCAACCGCCTCGTCGCCCGGGACAAGCGGACCGGCGACGTGATCGCCGAGGTGCCGCTGCCGGCGCGCGGGCTCGGCACGCCGATGACCTACCTCTGGGAGGGCCGGCAGTACATCGCGCTGACGGTCGCCGGCAGGCGCGAGACGGACGGCGTGCCGGAGTTGATGGCGTTCGCGCTGCCTTGACCCGCCGGCAGGAGAGCGGGCGCGGCGAGTCCCCGTGACGGAAACACGCGGCCCCGCGGGTGCGTCCTCACACGATGAGCAAGATCCCGAAAGGCCATCCGAAACGCCCGATGTCGGGCGTACCGACAGGGTCACGAGCGACCTTGATCGCATCGCTCGGCCTGGCGATGCTGGCAGTCCTGCCGGCCGGTTGCGGCGGCGGCCCGCCCGCGGTCACCGTGGTCGACGGTCCGGGAACCTCGTCCATCAAGGGCGAGGTCTGGGCCGACAACTGGTTCGCCTTCTACGTGGGCGACCGCCTGATCATCGAGGATTCGACCCCGATCACGACGGAGCGGTCGTTCAACGCCGAGGCGTTCGTCTTCAACGCCGAGTACCCCCTGCAACTGAACTTCGTCGCCAAAGACTTCAAGGAGAACGACACGGGCCTGGAGTACATCGGCCGGGGCAACCAGCAGATGGGCGACGGCGGACTCATCGCGCAGTTCACGGACGCCGAAACGGGGGAACCGGTCGCCGTGACCGACTCGGCCTGGCGATGCCTGGTGATCCACGAGGCGCCGCTCGACCGCGCCTGCGAGGACGAGACCGAGCCGGCGGCCGGCGTCGGCCCCTGCCGGTTCACGGCAACGGCCGAGCCCGAGGGCTGGCGCATGCCTGGGTTCGACGACAGCGACTGGCCGTCAGCGGTCGAGCACAGCGCGGCGGCGGTCAGGCCGAAGGGCGGCTACGACGCGATCGACTGGCGGAACGACGCGCGCCTGATCTGGTCGGCCGACCTCGAGACGCAGAACACGCTGCTGTGCCGCCTGACGGTGCAGCAACCCGCAGTAGCGATTCGACAACGCTAGAGCGGGGGGCGCGTTCCTGCTAGCGCTTCGCCATGAACGCGGCGACGGCGTCGCGGTGGGCGTCGCTCTGGTAGGCCGCCTGAAGCTCCTCGATCTCGCGGCGGTGGACCTCGTCGAGATCGTGCGATGAGCCGTTCTTCGTCAACAGGCGCTTGACTGCGCGAAGCGAGCTGTCGGCGTTCTCGCCGATCCGGGAGGCGAGTTCGAGCGCCCGATCCAGCGTCTCGTCGTGCGGCACGACGGCGTTCGCGAAGCCCATCGCCTCGAGCTCCGAGGCGTCGTAGAGACTTCCGGTCAGGCACATCTCGCTCGCCTTCGCCCAGCCGACGCGCTGCACCAGGAAGTGGGAGGAGCAGAGTTCCGGCACCAGCCCCATCCGCACGAAGAACATGCCGACGCGGGCGCGTTCCGAGAGCACGATCACATCGAAGGGCAGGGCCAGCGTGATCCCGACGCCGACGGCGACGCCGTTGATCGCGGCGATCATCGGCTTCGACTCCCGTACGAGTTCCACCCAGGGGCGCGGCGGCCTGCGATCGGCCTCCGCCCCGGCCTCGCCGCCGTCGAGCCGGGCCTTGAACTGCGCTCCGATGTCGGCGCCGGCACAGAACCCGCGTCCCGCCCCGGTGACGACGATGGCCGCCAGTTCCGGGTTCTCGTTGGCGGCTTCGATCGCGTCGACCAGTTCAAAGTTCATCTGCCGGGTCCAGGCATTCAGCTTGTCGGGCCGGTTCAACGTGAGGATGCGGGTACGGCCCCGGTCCTCGACCAGGATCTGCTCGTAGTTCGGCGCGGTCATGGAAGGTCTCCTGATCAGCCCTTGGTGAAACTGTGCGGCTCGCGGCAGCGCTCAGGCTCCGCCCCGTACCGGCTCGATGCGCGGCGGCGGCGCGGTCGCCTCGGCCCGGCGACGCGCCAGGGAGATCCGGGCGCGGCGCGCCACGAACCACACGCAGACGAGGAAGAGGGCGATCGCGTTGATCCTGAGCGGCAGGATCATCGTCGTGTGAACGGTTTCCGGCGACGACTGCATCTGGTGGATGCTCCGCCACCAGTTGACCGAGTAGTAGACGAGGGGCGCGTTGACCGAGGCGACGATGCTCGCCGCCGCCGTCCACGGCGCCCGCCGGTGCTCTTCGGCGAAGCGCCGCAGCGCCAGTACGCCCAGGAAGGTCAGCCACATGACGAAGGTGAAGGTCAGCCGCGGATCCCAGGCCCAGTAGACGCCCCAGGTCGGCTTGGCCCAGACGATGCCGGAGAGTAGCCCGGCGGTCTCCAGCACGACGCCGACCTCGATCACACCGACCAGCATGCCGTCGATCCAGGCCTTGCGCTTCCACAGCGAAGCCGCGCCCACGAAGCCGGCGCCGAAGAAGCAGAGCAGCGCGTTCCACTGCAGCGGCACGTGGACGTAGAGGATGCGGTAGACCTCGCCCATGAAGCGCTCGGTGGGCGCCACGAACAGCCCGAGGTAGACGCCCGCGACCAGCGCGGCCAACCCCGTCAAGCCAAACCAATGCTCCCAGGCCCAAGAACGCCTGGCGTCGGCGGTTGTCATCGCGCCGGGACGTTAGCACCGGACCCTCACGCCGGCATGCTCTTGATACCGTCGGCGCTCGTTTCAGCGACGGAGGAGTCAGGCGAAGATGACGGAATCGGCACACAACCTCGGCCGGCTGGGCGTTTGGGCCGGCCTCGACGGACTCTCCGCGCCCCAGGCGGCCGAGTTCGCGGCCAGCATCGAGGCTCAGGGCTACGGCGCGCTGTGGACTCCCGAGGCGATCGGCCGCGACCCGTTCGCCCTCGTCGCCTACCTCGGCGCCCGCACCGAGCGCATCACCCACGCCACCGGGATCGCGAACATCTACGCCCGCGACGCGATGACGACGAAGGCGGTCCACAAGACGCTGTCCGAGATGCTGCCGGGCCGCTTCGTCCTCGGCCTCGGCGTCTCCCATCCGCACCTGGTCACTCACCTGCGCGGCCACGAGTACAAGCCGCCCGTGCCGAAGATGCGCGAGTACCTGGAGGCAGTCGGCAAGGCGTTCTACCGAGGTCCCGAGCCCGAACAGGAGGCGCCGATCGTGATCGCCGCGCTCCGGCCGCTGATGCTGAAGCTCGCCGCCACCGGCGCCGACGGCGCCCACCCCTACCTGGTGACGCCCGAGCACACGCGGCGGGCCCGCGAGATCATGGGCGACGGGCCGCTCCTCTGTCCCGAGCAGAAGGTGATCCTGACGACGGACGCCGAAGCCGCCCGCAAGATCGGCCGCGCCAACCTCTACGTCTACCTGCGGGCCCCGAACTACCAGAACAGCCTGCTCGAGTTGGGTTACACCGAGGACGACTGGCAGGAGTTCCAGGCCAGCGATCGTCTGGTCGACGCCCTGGTCGCCTGGGGAACGGAAGACAAGATCCGCGAACGCATCCAGGCGCACTGGGACGCCGGCGCCGATCACGTCTGCATCCAGGCGTTCCGCCCCGACGGCAAGCCCGGAGCGGACCTCGACGCCCTGGCGAAGCTCGCGCCCGGCCGCTGACGCCAGCCATCGAAACGAAGGAGAACGAGCATGAAGAACCGCCACACCGCCTCTCTCATCGTGACCGTCGCCCTGCTGGCGCTGGCCGCACTCGCCTGCGCCCCGGCCGAGGAAGCCCCCGAACCGGTCGACCTCGAGGCGCCGCTCGCCGACCTCGCCGAAGGCTGGAACACGATCACGCCGGGCGGGAGCACGACCTGCTCGGACGGCTCGCCGTTCCGGTTCTTCGTCCGCAAGGCCGATCCGACGCAGCTCGTGTTCTACCTCCAGGGCGGGGGCGGCTGCTGGACCGCCGAGACCTGCGACCCGCAGGGCCGGCCGACCTACACGATGACCGCGATCGAGGAAATGCGCTCTCCGAGCGGCACGGAGCCCGAGGAAGGCGCGGCCCACGGCATCGTCGCCTTCAACCACCCCGACAACCCGTTCGCCGATCACAGCTTCGTCTTCGTGCCCTACTGCACCGGCGACGTCCACATCGGCGACAGCGACACGGTCTACGAGGCGGCGGCCACCGAGGATGCGCCGGCGCGCGAGTTCACCATCCACCACCGGGGCTACACGAACGGCCGGGCGGCTCTCGCCTGGACCTACCAGTACTTCCTGGGTCCCGAAACGGTGTTCATTACCGGCTCGAGCGCCGGGTCGATCCCCTCGCCGGTCTACGCCCGCCACTTCGCCGAGAACTACCCCGACGCCCGCGTCACCGCCCTCGGCGACGGCGCCGGCGGCTATCGCAACCTCACCGAGGGCCGGCCGCACGAGTCCTGGGGAACGCTGGCCGCACTCTCCCACTTCGAGAACATGAACGAGGTCGACACCGACAACTTCTCGTTCGAGGCGCTGTACATCCAGGCCGCCAAGGCCCACCCCGAGGCGATGTTCACGCGCTACGACACCGCGGAAGACGATGTCCAGATCCAGTTCCTGGAGATCGCCGGCACCGATGTCAGTGGCGGCCTGCAGCCGTTGCTCGACGCGAACGAGGCCGACATTGACGCGGCGCTCGAGGGCCAGGACAACTACCGGAGCTACATCGCGGCGGGCGAGCTGCACACGATCATGCTGCGGCCCCAGTTCTACACATACGAGTCGGACGGCGTGAAGATCCGCGACTGGGTCGCGTCGCTCGCCGCCGACGAAGCGGTCGACGACGTCCACTGCGGCGACTGCACCGGTTCGCCGGAGCCGGAGGCTACGGAGGCCGGCGAAGCGACCGGGCCCTAGCGGGTGGCCTGACAGGGGTCGGCGAAGGCGGCCGGGGCGCACGACGCGGCCAGCGCCCTCGTCTCGGGAAGAGAACCAGCCTGAGGCGGCTACGGCCGGCAGCCGCCCGGGAACGCCGCGACGTCCGTGATCGCCGCCGCCGCCGTGCCCGGCTCGTTCCGGTACTCCTTCACGGCCCCCGTGGCCGTGTCCGTCACCCGGATCATGTAGCCCAGGTCCGTCGTCGAACCGCCGAACACCCACACCTGCCCGTTCGCGGCGCAGCCGTCCAGCACCTTGATCAGCACCTCCCAGTTCGAGGGGTTGAAGAAGCTGAACATCCCCGAATCGTTCGTGCCCGCGTGGACCACGCGGCCCGCGCCGCTCCCGCCTTCGCCGTCGCGCCACTCCACGGTCACCGTGTAGCGCGAGTCCTGCAGGCAGAGAGTCTCCGCGTCGGCCGTGCACGTCCCGGCCGGCTCGGCCGCCGTTACCAGGAACGTCCGCCGCGCCGTCGAGGGAGACGAACCGTCGCTGACCTCCAGCATCACTTCGTGGAAGCCCGGCGAGGACCACGCGTGGACCGGCGCGCCGGACCGGGACGTGTCGCCGTCGCCGAACTCCCAGCGGCGGAACCGCACCGTGCCGGTGCTCGTGTCGGTGAAGCGCAACGCTTCGCCGGCGACCGCGCGGCAGAGTTGCGCGTCGCAGGTCGCGCCCTCCACGGCGAACGCGGCGGCCGGCGGGCGAAACGGCGGCGGGGGCGACTCGGGATTGGGCTCCGGAGGTGGAGGCGAACCGCCGCCACCGCCAGGGGGACCGTCGCCACCGGGAGGCGAGTTGCTGCCGCAGTCAGCGGTCGCGCCGTCGTCGTCAACGATCAAGATCGTCCGCGGAGCGCCGGCGGTCACGCCCGGCGACTCCGACACGATCTTGAGCTCCACCGACTCGCAATCGTCGTCGACCTCGTCGTCCACCGCTACAACCTCGACCCGTCCGACCAACCCGGTTCCATACGACGTTGGGAACTCGAAAGACGCCGGCGTAACGTAGTAGTCGGTTTCGTCGGCGCCTCCGTGGTTCACCAGCTCCACGCTAACCCTCACCAGGCGCTCCGGTTCCCGGTCGAGTTGAATCAACTGGCTGCGCTTCCGGTGCGTCTCTTCCTCCTCCCACACTTGACCTGCCGGCCGCGGATCCCACTCCGCCCGAACCGGCCGGCCCTCGTCGTCCTCGATCGTCCCCAGGACCGTCGTCCTCCATTGCACCCATCGAGCATGGCCGGACCCAGGAGCGGAGAGAGGCTCCCCACCCAGATCGTCCAGAGTCAGGTTCCGCGCATTCCGAAGCGTCAGCCGGAAGGTCTCCGACTCTTCCTCGTACTCCCCGTCGTCGGTGACATCGACCACGATCTGCCGCGCCGTCGTTCCCGCCGGGAATGTCAGCGTCCCGCTCGCCGCCGTGTAGTCCGCCCCGGCCCGGGCACCGGTCGCGCCGCTGCCGTCCGACGTCGCGTACTCCACGGACGCCAGCTCGCGGATCGCATGCGACAACGTCACGTCGAACGTCAAGGCCCCTCCGCTCTCCCCGGCCGAAGCCGGAGCGATCGACACCAGCGGCGATTCGTCGTCCAGCACTGTCAGGTTGAAGCTGTACAACTTGATCGAGTCGTAGTCGGCGCCGCTCACGGTGTGGGTGATCGATCCCAACTCCAGATCGCGGTCCGGGTCCTCCGCGGCCGCCACCGTCACCGTCTGCGCGGTTTCCCAGTCCGTCGCGTCGAACTCCAGCGAGGACGGATTCACCGAGACCACACCCTTCCTCGTGAGCGCCGATGGCGTGACCGTCACCTTTCCCGTGGGCTCGGTGTTGAGCGCCACCGTGTAGCTCGCCGTCGATCCCTCCCACACGGTCACCGCGCCGGGCAACCCGTTCACGCCGCGCCCGGTTCTCACTACCACGTCGATCGTGTTCGTCGCCGAGGCCTTCGATCCGCTCTGGTCCCGGGCAAACACCGTAATCGTCGCCGTGCCGTCGGACACCGGAATCAACGTAACCTCCGAACCCGAGACCGTGGACCGGACCACCGACGACGCCGAGGACCGCGCACGGTACGTCAACGCCTCCCCCTCGGGCTCCGTAAACGCCCCGGCGACATCCACCACCTCGTTGCCTTCGCCGACCCGAAGCAGAACGTCGGCGAGCGAGCCCACCGCCCGCGGCGGGTGGTTGAGCACCGTCACCTCGAAGCGGTGCCGCGCCCGCGTGTTCGAACCGCCGGCGTCCGTCGCCGTCACGTCGATCGTCGCCGTGCCCGGACCGTTCACCGCGGTCACCGTCGCCGACGAGCCCGAGAGCGCCACCGTCGCCGCCGATGTGTCCGTCGACGACGCCGCGTAGGTGAGCGTGTCGCCGTCCCCGTCCGTGAACGCGCTCGCCAGCGCCACCTGCGACGTGGCGCCCTCGTTCAGGGAGCGATCCGCGAACGTCCCCGAAGGTTCCGGCGAACGGTTGCTCCCCACCGTCACCAGGAACGTCCCCGTCACCGAGCGGCTCGAATCGACCGCGTCCGCCGCCGTCACCGTGATCGTCGAGCTGCCCGCGGCCACCGGTGTCAGGCTGACCCGCGAGCCCGAGACCGACACCGTCGCCGCCGACTCGTCCGACGAGCTTGCCGTATACGTCATGGCGCCGAGGCTCCAGAAGAACGGTGCCACGTCAACCTCCAGGGCTTCCGCCGCCTGGCCGTCGCCCGGCGCCTTCAACGCCTTGTCGTCGAGCGCGCGGAGGCTGAGAGGCCCCGTGGCCGCGTCGATCCCGTCGAGCGACGTCGCACCCGTGGAACCCGGATCCAGCCAGATCCCGAGACGGTCCCAAGCCCTGGCCAGACGACCCCCCCAGTACAAACCGCCGCCACAACCGTATCCGATCCCGATTCTCGAAGACGTGCCCACGGCCCGACCGACATCGTCAAACAACGGCGAGCCCGACGAGCCGGGTTCGATTATCCCTCCCCCCTGCGTCCACCGGGTCAGAAAGTAGTCGCCGTCCGGCGTCTCGATTCCCGAGTCCTCATAGACCGGGACCGCCGGCTCTCTGAACGGAGTGATCGACTTGACATCCGCCCGCGCGTGGTGCACGCCGACCGGGAAACCGACCGTCGCCCCGCCGCGATCCCAACCCGCCAGGAACAACTCGTGGTCCGGGTCCAGGGCGTCGTCCAGTTCGATCAGCGCAATGTCCGTGGCGACGTGTGCCGCCCGGAAGTGCGCGCCGCTCTGGCTCTGCGACCGCGATCCGCTGCCGCTGCCGCAATCCGCCTTCTGGTAGTTCCAGTACACGACGGCGCTTCGCGCGTTCGCCTCCGCGTCGCCGACGAAGCCGCAATGCCGGGCCGTCAGAAAGTAAGGCTTGCCGTCCTCCGCCGTGTTGTTCAACAGAACGCCGGAGCACCAGCCGCTTCCGCCGAACTGTAGGAGTCCTACACCTCGAATCTGGTCCCGGTAGAGGTCGCCCTCGCGGCACGCCACGTCGATGTTGCAGGCGGCGCGGGCCTCCGCTTGGATGCTATTCAGATGGCGGAATCCCCGGTTGACCGAGCCGAGTTGAAGTTCCACTTCGCCGAGGCGGCCGACAGGCACGGATACCTCGATGACCGCTTCGTCGCCCGGCAGGACGGGCGTCCAGAGTTCGCCGTGCGCCTCGTTGTCCGTGTCGGTGTACGGACCGAGGACTTCCGCGCCGTCCGGCGTATGGACCCGCAGCCAGCCGCCCGGGGGCATCCGGTAGCGGTCGAACCCCAGGTTGAGAGACACCGCGCCGTCCGAGACCACGCGCAGCCGCCACACCGCCGTTTGTCCCTCGCTGCTGGCTTCCCAGCGCCCGTGGCTGATCGTGCTCGCCTCCACCGCGAACGGTTCCGCGAAGCGGACCGGCCCTCCGATCCGGCTTTCCGTGCTGGCCGCGGCAACGGAGACGCCAACGTCGATCGGCGGCGTCTCCAGCACCGGCACCTCGCTGAGCGGCGCGAGACCGCGGTTCGACCGCGCGGACACCTCGTCGGCACCGGGTTGCGCCCACGCCGCCGACGCCCAACCGCCCAAGGCGACGGCGACCGCTGCAGCCCGCAGGCGCACTGCTGCGCGGGGACTCTCCGACGCTGGTTCGCCGATGATCCTTCGCTGACCCATCGGATGGGTCTTTTAGCGCAAGATGGAGGACCCGCGCATCTCCCATTTTGGAGACAGGTCGGCCCGAGACGGGCGGGCGCGCGGTCGTTCGTTCCGGCCGGAACCAGCCGATCTATTCCGGGAAGAGGCTCCGGTCGAGGCCGGGGATGATCTTCAGCGCGTTGCGGAAGT
>VXSP01000015.1:0-2496 GCA_009837885.1 Holophagales bacterium
GGCCCCAACGAGAGGCCGTAAAGGTGCGGGGCGGACCATCCCATTACCCAGTGTGGGACGTTGTGCTGTGACTTTGGTCGTCCTCCTCGTGGCCGGCGCCGTTGTGGCTGCCGGGAACGAAGAGACCGGCCTCGGCAGGAAGCCGACGGCCCAGGAGCTCGGCGCCGCCGGCTACACCGTGTTTCCTGACGGCAAGGGCCTGCCTGTGGGCAGTGGCACCGTCAGCGAGGGCAGGGCGGTCTACCAGCAGTTCTGCGCCGCCTGCCACGGTCGGAACGCCGAAGGCGACGAGGCCGCGGCGCTCGTCGGCGGCCGCGACAGCCTGACTTCGGAGCGGCCGCGGAAGACGGTCGAGAGCTACTGGCCCTACGCGACGACGCTCTGGGACTACGTTCGCCGCTCCATGCCCTACGAGTCGCCGGGATCGCTGACGAACGACGAGATCTACGCCGTCGTCGCGCACCTCCTGCACCTGGGCGGAATCGTCGGCGAGGACGCGGTGCTGGACGAGGAGAGCCTGGCGAGAGTGGAGATGCCGAACCGCGACGGTTTCGTCCCGGACGACCGGCCGGATACGGACTGACCCGTTACGAGGCTCCACACTGGGTGCGCCGGCGTCCCCGCCGGCCTTCTGAAGTTGGCACGAGGCCCCACACTGGGTGCGCCGGCGTCCCCGGTGTGGGGCGCACCCGGTCACGGGAGCGGCATCTGCTCGCTCTCGGTCTCCCGGGCCTGGTCGAACGCGGCGACCGGCTCCGCGGTCCGCACCTGCTCGAGCCAGTACACGCCGTCGAAGTCGGCGCTGTTGCCGCGGGTGCCGGCGAAGTCGACGTCGCCGTCGCCGTCCAGGTCGCGGGCGACGAAGCTGTCGAACATGCCGCGCTTGCGACGGGAGATGTCATGGCGGGTCCACTCGCCGTCGACGGCGCCGGGATTCTCGAACCAGGCGAGCCGTCCGAGCGGCGTGTCGGGCTCGACCTCGCGGTCTTCCGCCCGTCCGCTGCGGCTGTAGGCGCCCGACATGGCGTCGAGGTCGCCGTCGCCGTCGATGTCGGCGAAGGCGAAGCCGACCAGGTTGTCCGGCGTCAGGCGGCCGATCGGCCGCAACCGCCAGGCGTCCGCCGGATCGGCCGGCTGCTCCAACCACACCAGGACGCCGCCGAACTCGACCGTTGCGAGGTCCAGCCGACCGTCTCCCGAGAGGTCGACGAAGGCCATGTTGAAGCCGTTGAGCAGAGCGCCGGTTCGGTGTGCGTTCGGTGGCCGGGGCGTGTCCCCAGTGGTCGTCGTGCCCTCGATCCGGATCGGGTGATCCACGAGTTGGACATCGCCGTCGCCCGCGCTGCGGTTCTCGAGCCAGAAGATCCGGCCCTCGCCGGTCGATCCGCCGACGATGTCGGCATCACCGTCGCCGTCGAGATCGACGGTCTGGGAGTTGATCGGCCAGATCACCCGGACGATCTCGTGCTCGATCCACTCGCCGGAGAGCGGGTCGGCCGTCGTGTCGAACCAGGAGATGGCGTGTTTCTCCGTGGTCCGCCGGTCCGGATTCTGCGCTCCCTTGTTCGGGGCGACGACCTCCGGCCGTCCGTCGCCGTCGAGGTCGCCGGTGAACACCCGGATGTAGGAGCCGCGGTCTTTCGTCACTGCCGGAATCACCCGTGGCCAGTCGCCGCTGCGCACAGCGGCGGCCGCCTCTTCGGCGCCGGAGCCGGGATTCTCGAAGTAGATGAGGTGGGCCAGCTCGCAGGCGACGACGACGTCGAGATCGCCGTCACCGTCGAAGTCGGCGATGGCGACGTCCTCGGCGGCCGCGGCTTCGTCACCTTCGGCGAGGGTCGCCAGATGCCAGACCGTGGGATCGGGGCCTCCGAATGCGAGCCGGACGTGTCCCTGGCCGACGTTGCCGTACTCGGTGTCCGACTCGTGGACCGAGACGATGTCGAGGTGGCCGTCACCGTCGAGGTCGCCCATCTGGAGTCCGTCCCCGCCGCGGATCGGAACGCCACCGATGGCGACATCGTCGATGATGTGCTCGCGCCAGGAGACCCACTGGCCGTCGGCTGACCGGGCGCGTGTCGGCGTGTCGGCGACGAGGTGCGAGGTTGGGGCCTCGGCGGTCTGGCAGGCCGGCAGAGCCACGGCAAGGGCAGCGATGCGCTGCCAGGCGGCCCAGTTCATCTTCTGACCGGGTCAGCGCAGAGCAAGTGCGATGATCCCGCCGGCCATCGGCGCCATCATGGCGAGCATGCCCCCGATGAGCCACTTGATCGCCCTCATCTCGCCCCGCATCCCGTCCATCTGACCGGCGATTTCCAGGCGGAAGCTCTCGAAGCGATCCCGTACCTCCTGGCGCAGGGCCTCCATCGCTCTCTCGAGAGCTTCGATTCGGACTGTGTTCTTCGCCACGGTCGTCGCCAGGTCGTTCAGATCGGCGCGGACTTCGGCGATGTCCTGCTTGAGTTCGGTTCGGACTTCGGCGATGTCCTGCTTGAG
>VXSP01000015.1:2506-81126 GCA_009837885.1 Holophagales bacterium
CTTCGGCGATGTCCTGCTTGAGTTCGGTTCGGACTTCGGCGATGTCCTGCTTGAGTTCGGTTCGGACTTCGGCGATGTCCTGCTTGAGCTCGGTTCGCACGTCCGCGATGTCCTGCTTCAGGGCTCCCTCGACTGCGGCGATGTCCTGCTTCAGGGCTCCCTCGACTGCGGCGATGTCCTGCTTCAGGGCTCCCTCGACGGCGGCGACGTCCTGCTTTGTTGCCAAGGCCTCCTGATTGCCGCTGACCATGTGGACAAGCTCCTCTGCCTGGGCACGATCGAATCCGACATCTTCCAACCGGCGCCTGGCCGTCTGGTCCGGGCATCTTACTGCGTAGCCTTCCATTCCGAATCTCCTTGGGAGTAGCTGGCGGTCGAGCAGGGGCGGCCACTCGGGAGGCTCGCCGCTGCGGGAAGAGATGAGTAGCGAGGACCCGCCTGTAGTGAGGCCCCGCCTGCTGACCTAGACGGATTTCAGGGGGTGACGCGATCAGCCGTGAGGTTCTGCCGGCGGTGGGAGTAGCGCCGCCGGCCGATCGAACTCGACCCGCTTGACCTCGACCCACGGCACGTACTCGGCGCTGTCCCCGCCGGCCCTGAAGATCAGCATGCCGGCGTTCCCGTCGCCGAGGTCGCCGGCGCACTCGAGTTCCAGGGTCTCGCCGCTTTGTAGCGTCACCGCGGCATGCCGGCCGTCGGCGCACTCCTCCCGGACCGGAAGCACGATCGACGCGACCAGGCCGAACGGGATCGTGTAGTCGACGCTGCCGCGTGGCGCGTCGAGCGTCTCGGTCGTTTCGCTCTCGTCGAGGTCGAAGACCAGTCGGCCGGTGAGGCGACTGCCCGTGCGGGTGGTGACGGTGCCCGAGAGGGGCTTCCCGGCGGGGAACTCGTCGTAGGCGGGACCGCTGCCGGCGACGTCGCCGAAGTCGAGTCGCTCGAAAGCCTCCCGCGAGACGAGCACCCGACCGTAGCGCCGGTCGTCGACGTAGACGCCGCGATTGCCGCGCCCAACAGCGCGCGTGCCTGAGAGGACGAACTCGCGGCCGTCGCGCATCGTCACCAGCGCGCTGTCGCCTGAGTCGCGCGCGATCGTGCGAATCGCATCGAACCGCAGGCTGAACTCCCCGTCGGCGGTCCGGCCCTGAAGCTCGTCGGAGCCGAGGCTCGACTGCCGGTCCCACTGGACGAAGCCGGTGAAGCTCCCCTGCGGGGTGCGTACCGTGCCGTGCAGCCGGTCCGCAACAGCGTCCAACTCGGCGGTGGGAACAAACTCGATGCGGCGGATTCCGCGCTCGGAGAGGTCGACGACGCCGTGCTGATCGTCCCAGATCCGCACGCCGTCGGCGAAGTCGTCGGCATCGAAACGGTTGAGGACGAACCCGGTTCCGCTCTTGAGTGTCACCAGGAGCTCGCGCCCGCTTGGCTCGACGCGCCGGATGTCGCCGAAGCGCGCCATGAACGGCCGGCCCAGGTTGGGCTTTCGCTCGCGCCGGGCGATCTCGACGCCGAGAACGGTGACCGGCCGGCTCTCCGTCAGCCGCTCCGGAGGCACCTTCGCGGCCCAGGGGTTCTCCTCCTTGAAACCGTTGAAGTAGTCGCCCCAGAATGCCTCCTCGTCGCCGCCGAAGCGCAGCCGCCCTTCGTAGGCGGCGCCGCTCCTGGTGGTGACGCGGCCGTAGAGGAAGCCCTTGTGTGCTTCATCGGATGTTGCGGGCGAACGGGGAATCGCCGACGCGGCGGCGACATCGGTGTTGACGTCCAGGTTTCGCACCAGCCGGACCGCGACGAGGCCGAGAGCCACGAGCAGGGCGAGCAGCAAGAGCGCGGCGGTGCCGCCAGCGATCCTCAAGGGGCGAGTCTACGCCTCGCATCCGCAGCCAAGCCCCGGCCGCTCCAGACTGGGTGCGCCGGCGTCCCCGCCGGCCCTCGGCAAAGGCGCGAGGCGTCAGCCTCGCTCCGATTCACTCCGCGATCGGCAGCACGCGCCTCAGGCGCCCCGCTTCGTCGCCGGAACCCACGCCGCCGACCTCCCAGTGGTCGGCGACGATGCCGTCCGGCCGCATGAGGACGACCTCCCTGTTGTCGTACGGCGAGACGGCCTCCACTTCCGGCAACACCTCGGTCCGGATGGGGAACCCGCTCGCCGCAATCGCGCCGGCCGCTGCCCGCCACGGCCCAGGATCCACGTGCGCGCCCAGAACGGCCGTGTAGCCCAGGCCGTTCCAGTCGAGGACGGAACGATTCCAGCTCCCGTCCAGCCACAGGTTCGGCGCCCGGCGGCCGGACCGCACGACGGGTACGTAGTCGCAGACGGGATTCTCGACGTCAGGCGATGCCTCGTCGTCGCGGGCGCAGAGCTCCGATGTCAGTTCATAGCCGTAGATGAGCCCCTCGTACTCCCCGTACTGGCGGCAGTTCCGGGCGGCCGCTTCCGTGTCGCCGCCTTCGTGGAACGCCCGGAAGATCCCGCCGGACAGTTCCGCGTTGCGCCGTCCGGCAGCGACCCGCTGCTCGGCGACCGGCTGGTGCTCGACGTCGTACGTCTCGAGCAGGGAAGCGGGCGAGGCGCCGCGGAGCACGAACGCGATCTTCCAGGCGAGGTTGCGGATGCCGACGAATCCCGTGTTGTTGCCGAGGCCGCCGGTCGGTATGAAAACGTGCGCGGCGTCGCCGGCCAGGAAGATGCGGCCTTCGCCGAGGCAGCCGGCGCGGCCCGGCTGGAACTGCCACTCGGTCATCGTCCGCACCTCGATCGGGATCTGATCGTCCGCGCCGAGCGCCGACCGGATCCAGTTCTCGGCGAACTCCGCGGTCATCTGTTGCGTGCGGTCGAAGCCGCCGATCTGGCAGCGCCAGCGGCGCACGCCGTCGAGCGGCTGGAAGACGGCGGCCCCCATCGGGTGGGCGATGAAGAGCAGGCCGCCCTGACGGTCGCTGGTGTGTCTCGAGAAGTCGGCCTCGAAGATGACGTCCTGGAAGAAGACGTCCATGAAGTCGGCCTCCAGCGTGGTGCCAATGGCGGCGCGCGTCGAACTGCGCAGGCCGTCGGCGCCGATCGCGAACCCGGCGGAGACGAGGGTTGCGCGGCCGGTTTGGTTGTCGCGGATGGTGCAGGAGACGCCGGCGTCGTCCTGGGTCAGTCCGCTCGCGGTGGTGTCGAAACGGAGGTCGACGTTCGGGTCGGACGCAGCCTGGTCGAAGAGGATCGCCTCGACGTAGTCCTGCGCCGTCATCACGGGCATGGAGGCACTGCGGTCGGTGCGGACCGAGTGGAACGACGGCGTGGGGACCCGGCAGATCTCCTTGCCCGCCAGACAGTCGAACCAGCGGTTGTACTCGGTCCAGTCGGGACCGAGACCGGTGTCGATCACCTGCTGCTCGACGCCGACCTCCCGCATCAACTCGACCGACGGCGCGTCCAGCAGGCGGGACCGCGGGTGCGTGCTGGTGCGGCCTCGCAGGTCGACGACAAGCGACCGCACGCCCAGCCGGGACAGGAGTAGGGAGCCCATGAGGCCGATCGGACCGCCGCCGATGATCAGCACCTGCGTTTCGGTCTCGGTGACGTTGTCGTTCACTGTTGTCCTTTCGACGGCGTCCACAGCGGGGCGAGGCCTTCGGCCTCGCGCGTTCTTTCAGAAGCCGGCGGGGACGCCGGCGCACCCAGTGTTCAGATCTTCGGGTCGACTCCGGTCATCTCCACCGACAGCTCCCACAACCGCCGGCCGAGTTCCGGATCGCGGCTGGCCGGCGACGACCAGGCCCCGCCGGCCGGGCCGCTCACTTCCCAGTTTCGTGGTCCGTAGTAGTCGCCCCCGGTGAGTCCGGGTGCGGTCGCCGCCATGAGAGTCGGCCAGGCGCCCATCGCCTGGCTGTTGAAGAAGATGCGAATCAGGGGCGTAGCCGCCTGGATGAGGGGAATGTTCCGGCCGATCTCGGTCTGCGCCAGGCCGGGATGACAGGCGACGGCGATCGTCCGGGACCCGCGGGCCTTGAGCCGCCGGTGGAGTTCGTACATGTACATCAGATTGGCCAGCTTGCTCTGCCGGTAGCGCGTCTGGCGCGAGTAGAGCTTCGCGCCGTCGATGTCCTCCCAGTGGATTCGGCCGCCGCGGTGGGCGAGGCTGGCGGTGATCACGACCCGGCTGCCCTCGGTTTGTTCCAGCTTCGGCAGGAGTCGCCCGGTGAGCGCGAACGTGCCGAGGTGATTGACGCCGAACTGCGCCTCGAAGCCGTCGACGGTCAGGGTGCGCGGCACCCCCATGATGCCCGCGTTGTTGATGAGCACGTCGAGCCGGGGCTCCGCTGCGGCCCTCTCGGCGGCCGCTCGCACGCTGGCCAGATCAGCCTGGTCGAGGGCCAGGAACTCGAGGTCGGCCTCCGGGGATTCGGCGTGAATCCTGGCGATCGCACCGGCGGCTCGCTCCTCGGAGCGGCACCCCAGCAGCACGCGGGCGCCCCGCCTCGCGAGCACCCTGGCCGTCTCGAAGCCGATGCCGGTGTTCGCCCCGGTGACGAGAAACGTCCGCCCCGACTGGTCGGGTACGTCGCGGTCCGTGAATCCCTGTGCCATCGGTCCTGGCTTCTTCGGCGTTGATCCGAACTGAGGTCCGCCGGAGTCCGAGATGCTAGCGATATGCCGCGCCGCGGTGGGCCGCCGTGAGAAGAAAGACGATCCGTCGCTGTTCGTCGACCTCGTAGAAGAAGCGCCAGGCCCCGATGCGGTAGCGCCAAGTAGGCGGCTCAAAGCCCCTGAGCCGTCGGATGTGTGGCCCCATGTGAGGATGCTGACGCAACTGTGGGTACACCACCCTTCGTAGCTTCTCGACGACGGCTTGATGGCCCCCGCGGGAGATCTTCTGCAGGTCTCGCCTGAACTGCTCGGTCTCGAACAGCCGATAGTCAGTCAACGAACGAGCCCTTGCGCCGCGAGGCTTCGCGCGAGCCCGCCCGAAGCCGCTTCAGCAACGACTCGTTCTCCAGAATCTCGGCCATTTCGGCGTCGTCGACGAACTGCTGTTCGCGAACTTTGGCGAGCGCCGCCGTCTCGATGAGATTCGACAAAGGCCGATTCTCTGCCTGCGCCGCCTCCTTCAACTCCTCGTACGTGCCTTCGTCCAGTCTCAGGGTGATGGTCTTGCTCATGTAGAACACAATAGCATGCAGTTGTGTGCTGATAGCCAGCGGTTCGGTCGGGGGTCGTTAGGAGGGATTCCGGCTTCCGGCGGGAGGCCGGCCCCAGATCCGTCCGCCGGCGGGACAAAGGGAATAGTCGCGGCCTCCTGGAGGTTGGCCGGGAGACACTCGTTGTGGCGGCCCCTCCGCAACTCACTACACCGAAGGGGACACAGTGAAGCCGAGAAGACTGTTTCTGTATACGTTCGTCCTGCTTGTCCTGACCGCAGGGACTGCGTGGGCGCAGGAAGACGACACCGCTCGGGATCCGGCGGCGGCAGAGGAACTGTTTATTGAAGAGATCACGGTCACGGCGACGAAGCGCGAGGAGTCGCTGCAGGACGTGCCGATCGCGGTGACGGCGATCACGCCGCTCCAGATCGAGCGCGCCGGGATGCTGGACATCCGCGACCTGCCGACGCTGGCGTCGAGCTTCAACATGAACTCGTCGCAGACCGAGTCGCAGGGAACGACGCTGCGCATCCGGGGCGTCGGCACGACGGGGAACAACATCGGGCTCGAGAGTTCCGTCGGCGTGTTCCTCGACGGGATCTACCTGAGCCGGCCGGGGATCGCGCTCGGCGACCAGCTCGACGTCGAGTCGATCGAGGTGCTCCGCGGTCCGCAGGGCACGCTGTTCGGCCGCAACGTCTCGGCGGGCGCGTTGAACCTGCGCACCCGGCGGCCGAGCCTGACGGATCAGAACGGCTTCCTCAATCTGACGGCCGGCAACTTCAACGCCTTCAACGTCCAGGCGGGTGTGGGCGGCCCTCTCTCCGATCGGGTCGGCTACCGGCTGTCGGCCGCCGTGCGCAGCCAGGACGGTTTCGTCGAGAGCGTCTCGGGCGCCGAGAGCTACAACCGCGACCGCGCGCTCGTTCGCGGGCAGTTGCTCTGGAACTTCCAGGACCGCGGCTCGCTGCGGATCATCGGCGACTACTCGGACGCGGACGAGGAGTGCTGCGACGCTGTCGTCGTGCTCGAGTCGCCGGCCGCGGCGCTCGGCTCGTTCGCGGCCGCCGGACTCCCGGCCGACGGAGGCGTCTCCGTTTCCGGACCGTCCGCCTTCGACGCCCGCCGCTCGAACTCGGGACGGTTCGTCAATCCCTTCGATCAGAACGGATTGTCGGCCGAACTGAACTACAACCTGACCGACGACGTTTCGCTGACTTACCTGGGTTCGTGGCGCGACTTCTTCGCTTCGTCGATCCAGAACGACTTCGTCGGGATTGACGTCTACGGTGTCTCCCCGGAGGCCGCCAACGGCTTCGACACGTTCGACGACATCGAGTCCTGGACGCACGAACTCCGGCTCACGGGCGACACCGAGCGGGTCAGTTGGCTGGTCGGCGGTTTCGCCTCGAGCGAGGACATCCTCGAGCACCAGGGTCTCGGCCTGCTGGACGACTTCACGCCGTTCGTTGACGCGATCCTCTGGAACTACGCCTTCGCTCCGGTGCTCGCGGCCGCGCCGCTCCTCGGCGGCGTGCCGATGGCGACCGGTGGAACGTTCGGGGACGTCCTCGCGGCGGACAACCAGGCCCTGGCCTTCTCCGGCGGCATTCCGTCCGGCGGCGCCTTCGCGAACAACGTCTACAACCAGAAGGGCGACTCGTGGTCACTCTTCACTCACAACACGTTCCGCCTGTCGGACCGCTTCTCGCTGGTCGCCGGGCTGCGGTACGTCGACGAGACGAAAGACGGCAGCTTCAGTCAGCCGGCGGCCAGCAATCCGGCCTGTTTCGCGACCCTGGCCAACGCGGCCGCCCTGGCTCGGGGCGCCGCGGGAACCGGGCTCGAAGTCGTCGCCGCGACGATCGGCAATTTCAGCGCCGGCTACAACTGCTTCCCCTTTGCGACGCCGGCGGACAGCGGTGTACCGATCCTGCCGGCGACCTTCTCGGACACGTTCCAGGACGACGAGCTCGTCTACACCTCGCAGGCGGTCTACGAGTTCAGCGACACCGTCAAGGGGTACGCGAGCTACACCCACGGCTTCAAGTCCGGCGGCTTCAACCTGGATTCGACGGCCGCCGTCGCCGGCGCCGACCCGCGGTTCGACTCGGAGAAGATCAAGGCTCTCGAGGTGGGCGTGAAGTCCGAGTTCGCCAACCGGCGCGTGCGCCTGAACGCCACGCTGTTCGACTACGACATCGAGGACTTCCAGGTGCTTGAGTTCACGGGCATCCAGTTCCGCACCTTCAACGTGCCGAAGGCGCAGAGCCGGGGCGCCGAGCTCGAGCTGTCGGCCGTCGCGGGGCAGCACGTCACGCTGAACATGGGCTACACCTACGCGGACTCGAAGTACCCGGACGATTGCGCCGGCGACCTCGACGTCGCCTCCATTCAGTCCTTGTGCGGCGCCAAGCTGACGAACGCGCCCGAGAACGTGTTCTCGTTCGGCGCCAACTGGGACGACACGGTCGGCGACCGGTTCCTCGTCTTCGCGTCCGTGAACGGGCGCTGGGAGGACGACCGCCGGACGAGCACCCAGCCCAACCTCGCCCTGGACGTCCAGGAGGCGAACGCGAAGGCGAACGTGCGGGTCGGGCTCGGCGGCTACTCCGGCCGCTGGGCGGTGGAGCTCTGGAGCAACAACGTGACGGATGAGCAGACGAAGAACGTGACGTTCAACACGCCTTTGCGCGTCGGCAGCCGCGGCACGTTCCTCGAGGCGCCGCGAACCATGGGGGCCACCTTGCGGCTTACCTTCTGATCACCCTGCCGGGCCGGTTGCCGGTCGTTTCGCCGCCGTCGAACACGAGTCGGCCGTTGACCCACACCTTCTCGATCCCGGCGGAGGGAAGGTGCGGGTCCTCGTAGGTCGAACGGTCGATGACGGTCTCGGGATCGAACAGGACGAGGTCGGCGTACTGGCCCTCCGCGATCGAGCCGCGATCCGTGATTCCCACGTGCTCGGCCGAGAGCGAGGTCATCTTGCGGATGCCCTCTTCGAGACTGACGACGCTGCGGTCGCGAACGTAGTGGCCGAGGAACCGCGTGAAGGCGCCGAAGCCGCGCGGATGGGAACCGTCGAGACCCCCGTCGCTGCAGATCACTGTGTGCGGCCAGGCCATGATCGCCTCGATGTCGGGTTCGTCCATGGCGAAACCGATCATCAGGGATGCGCTGCCCATCTCGGTGTCGGCCTTGAGCAGGTCCATCAGGGTCGACTCCACGTCGGTGCCGCGGACTTCGGCGATCTCGGCCAGCGTCAGGCCGCTGTACGCCGGTTCCGGCAGGAAGTCGGGGAGGAGGACATCGTCGGGCGATAGCAGGTCGCGAAGGATGTACTCCGCGCCGTCCCGCCGGTCGAGATCCCGATCCGGGAACACGGTCGTGAGCCAGGTGAAGGACGTGGCCCAGGCCCGGTAGGGGTAGATGTCGGCCGTGATCTCGACGCCTGCGGCCCGGGCCTCGTCCAGTCTGGTGAGGAGCCGCTCGGCCTGGCCCCACCAGCTGTTCATGGCGAGCTTCATGTGGGTCACCTGGACGGGCAGGTCGGCTTCCTGGCCGATCCGGATGATCTCCTCGATCGCTTCCCAGAAGTAGCGGTCCTCGCTGCGGATGTGGCTGATGTAGGTGCCACCTTGGGAGGCCGCCACGCGGGCGAGTTCCACCACCTCCTCGGTGGTGGAGAAGGACCCCGGGTCGTACTCGAGCCCGGACGAGAGTCCCAGCGCGCCTGCCTCGAGCTCCGTTCGCAGCAGAGCCGTCATCGCGGCTACCTCGTCCGGCGTTGCGTGGCGTTGGTAGTCCTCGCCCATGACCTCTTCGCGGAAGGTCCCGAAACCGGCGTAGGACGCCACGTTGACGGCGGCGGGCGATGCCTCGAGCTGGGCGAAGAACTCGGCGAGCGGGTACTGGTGGCCTCCGTCCTGCCCGGCCACGATCGTGGTGATGCCCTGGTTGACCGCCGCCAGAGCCTCCGGCAACTCGAACAGCCTGGAGTCGTGGTGACTGTGGACGTCGATGAATCCGGGCGCCAGCACCAGGCCGTCCGCGTCGACGACGCTATCCCCGGCGATCGGCTCGAAATCGCCGACGGCGGCGATACGGTCGCCCTCGATGCGGACGTTGACGTCCCGGGACTGATCCCCGCTGCCGTCGATGACGCGGGCGTTGACGATCACCGTGCCGGTGGGCGTCGAGGGCTCCGGAGCACACGCCGAAAGGACGAGGCCGGTGCCGAGCAGCAGGGCCGTGCCACAAAGGAGCGAGGCTGTCGCCTCGCGCGTTCTTCTCACGGTCGCCACCGCTCCGCGGCGGTGCCCGTGAAAGCCGGCGAGGACGCCGGCGCACCCAGTCTGCAACTTCGTCGTCGGTCCACACTGGGTGCGCCGGCGTCCCCGCCGGCTCGGGAAGAACGCGCGAGGCCGAAGGCCTCGCTCCGCTTTGTCTTGCTCATTGAACCTCCAGTGCCGGCTGCCTCTCGAACATCAGTCCGCGTTCGGACCCCGAACTCAGGCTGAACCCGGCGACCGCGCCGGCGGCGTTCCGCTGGAACTCCAGCCGCGCCGGCGACGCCGCCCATCCGCGGCTCTCGAACTCGACCCGGAACTCGTCCTCGGCGACGGGCTTGGCGTCGAGGGCGGGCTGCTGCTCGACGCGCACCACGAGTCCGCTGTCGGCAACGGCGAACCGGTAGGTGGCGTCCAGCTCGGCGGAGAAGAAGCTGCCGGCGAACTCGGCCAGTTGGGCGGATGACAGGGAGGGCACGGGAGGCGAGTCCTCATCCTCCGCGCCGACATCGTCCTCTTCCTCGTCGTCGCTTTCTACGGGCCCGAGCTGATCCGCCAGGTAGTGGTCGGCGACCCGCCGCGCCAACTCTCCGGGATCCCCGTACTCGGCGTTGCAGGAGACGGCGATCGACAGGCCCGGCTCCACGTACCGCCTGAGCTCGGTCAGAAACCCCCAGGAGTGACCGCCGTGCCCCACGGTCCGCAGGCCGCGATACTCACCGAGGGTGATGCCGTGGGCGTACTCGATTGGCTCGCCGTCGTTGAGCGTCCCCTCGGTCAGCATCGACTCGTGGATCGCCGGTTGGTCGGCGCCGTGCAGGTATTCGTCCCAGCGCAGCAGGTCCTCGACGGTCGTGTAGAGCTGGCCGTCGCCGGCGATCTCGAAGTCGTAGTTGTGGACGACTCGCAGGCGGCCGTCGTCGTCCCGGTGGTAGCCGGTGGCGCGCCGCGGAATGATCACCTCGCGGTTCTCGTACATCAGGCTGCCGTCCATCCCGAGCGGTTCGAAGATCCGCTCGTGGGCCAGTTCGCCCAGTGACTTGCCGGCGGCGCGCTCGAGAGCGTGGGCCAGAAGCATGTAGCCGGTGTTGCTGTACTCGTAGCGCTCGCCCGGAGAGAACACCGGCGCGCGCTGCCGCGACATCATCGCCAGGAGCTGCTCGCGGGAGACGGCGTAGTAGTCGTGGCTGCCGGCGAGCGGGAAGAGGTTCAGATAGTCGCGCAGGCCGCCCGTGTGGTGGATCAGGTGCCGTAGCGTGATCGGCGAGGCGTACTCGGGTAGCTCCGGAAGCCACTCGCGGACCCCGTCGTCGAGGGAGACCGTGCCGTCCAGCGCGAGCAGATTGGCGACCGCGGCAACGAACTGCTTGGTCACCGAGGCGACGTCGAAGACCGTCTGCGGCGTGACCGGAATGTCGTAGTCGAGGTTGGCGTAGCCGTAGCCACGCGTGTAGACGAACTCGCCGTCACGCGCCACGGCGAGCGCGCATCCCGGTGAATCGGGCTTGTCCCACGCGGCGAAGATCGTGTCGATGATGGCGTTGTCGGCGCCGGTCTCCACACCGGCAGGCTGCTCGCCGGGGCCAGCGCAGGCGACGGCGAAAAGGAGGACGGCCGGCCAAGGCGGAGCCGGCCTGGCGGCCGGCGCGCGTCTTTGGCCGCCTTCGGCGGCAGCCGGCGGGGACGCCGGCGCACCCAGTGTGGATCGGCGATCTCGGCACAGCGTCAGACACTGGGTACGCCGGCGTCCCCGCCGGCCTCCGGGAGAAACCGCGCCGCGCAGCGGCGACCTTGCTGCCGAGTCAAGCGCTGGCACGGGCCCATTCTGCCAACTGTTCGAGCGTCGTCGTCGCGCCGCCGCAGACGACGACCAGGACGGACTCGAAGTCCTCCAACTCCGGTGCGGCGTCGTACACGGCGGCGAGCGAGGCGCCGCAGGCCGGCTCGACGATCACCCGGTGGTCGGCGAGGAACCGCTGACAGGCGGACACGGCGGCTCGATCCGACACCACGACGCTTCGAAGGGGATGGGCCCGCGTGCAGTCGAACGCCCGCTGGCAGATCTTCTTGGCCCCCAGCGTGATGGCGAGGCTGGTGATGGCGGGCAGCTCGACCCGGTGGCCCGCTCGCACCGACTGCGCCAGGGAGTCGGCGCCTTCCGTCTCGACGGCGATCACCGGGACGTCGGACCAGCCGTGCCGCCTCATCCCCTCGACCAAGCCGCACAGCAGTCCGCCGCCGCCGACGGAGACGACCAGGGCGCCGGGCTTGACACCTGCCCCCGCGACCTCGTCGACCAGGGTGGAGTGGCCCTGCCAGACGAGGGGGTCGTCGAACGGATGAACCAGGACATCCGACTGGCCGACCGTCGACTCGGCCAGTTCGTTCGCCTCCTGCCAGGAATCGCCGTGGACGAGGACTTCGGCGCCTTCCTGCCGGATCAGGGCCTTCGCCCTGTCGCTGGTGGTTTCCGGCACCACGATCAGGACGGGCACCGAGAGATGGCGCCCAGCATAGGCGACCGCGATCCCCGCGTTGCCGCCGGAGGAGGAGATCAGGCGTTTGGCGCCTCGCCGAACGTACTCCTGGCAGGCGAAACCGATGCCGCGGATCTTGAAGGAGCCGGGCGGCTGCAGCGCGTCGAGCTTCAACCAGACGCTCCGGCCGGCGTGGAGGGAGAGCGGACGCGACTCGAAAAGCGGTGTCTCGATGTGGAGGGGCTTCATGACCGGTGCTGGTCCCGGGAAAGGCCCGGTAGCCTCGCGACGTTAGCGGGTTCGGCCTGAACTACCGCGGGGGAAGACAGATGGAAGGTGCTCTCAGCGTTGGTCTCCTGTTCCGCAACTTCAGGGGACGCATTCTCGTTACCTGGTTCCTCGTCCTGCTCGAGAACCTCCTCTGGGCCCTCGTGCCGCTGTTCATCGGCCGCGCCATCGACGCCCTTCTGGAGCGCCGCCCGAGCGCCCTGTGGGAGGTGGCCGCGATCCTGTCGGCGCTGATCGTGGTCGCCACTGTCCGGCGCTTCTATGACACGCGTTGCTACGGAACGATCCGCGTCCGCTTCGGAGGAGAACTCGTTCGCCGGTCGCAGGACGCGCCCGTCTCGCGGCTCAACGCGCGCCTCGACATGAGTCGGGAGATGGTGGACTTCCTGGAGGGGCACGTACCCGGGGTGCTCACTGGCGTGGTGCAACTACTAGTGAGCATCGCCGTTCTCTTCAGCTTCGACCGCCGCCTGGGGCTGGCCGCCCTCGGCGCGCTGGCCGCGATCGTTCTGGTCTACGCGCTATTCCACGGCCGCTTCTACCGACTGAACGGCGAACTGAACGCGCAGACCGAACTCCAGGTCTCGATCCTGGAGCAGCGCCGCCTGGAGTCGCTCGTGGGGCACCTGAGGAAGCTGCGCCGAAGCGAAGTCCGTCTGTCGGACACGGAGGCCGTCCTCTACGGCGGGATCTTCGCCGCCATGTTCGCCTTCGTCCTCGGCAATGTGTGGATCTCCGCGACGATCCCGATGATCACGGCGGGCGCGATCTTCGCGATTCTCAGCTACTCCTGGGAGTTCGTGGAGTCGAGTGTCGCGCTGCCGATCGCGCTTCAGGAATGGTCACGGCTCGGCGAGATCCGCGACCGGCTGAATCGCGCGACGGAGGGATAGCCTCGCCGCTTCGCGGCTTGGCCCGGATGCCGGCGGGGACGCCGGCGCACCCAGTGTGATTCGGCTAGGGGCCGGCGGATGACGCCGTCCCGCCGCCGACCGGTTCGGCGAACAGCGGCATCTGCTGCGGCTGGTCGGTGTCCGCGCCGATCGTGACCGTTCCCTGGAGTTGACCCTTGTCGTTGAGGCGGCCCTCGATCACGGTCGTCGTGGCGCTCGCGTTGAGGGTGGGGAACTGCGTCGTGATCCGAAGGGCGTCGCCCTGCCACTCGAAGTCGTCGAGGACGATGGAGTAGATGCCGCCCATGTAGAGCCAGCCTTCGCCTTCATGCGGAACGTGGAAGCCCATGAAGGCTCCGGACACGTAGGAGTCCTTCGCCGGATGCAATGCCAGGAGGTCGAGGATCTGCTCCCTCTGGTTCTGCTGCTCGAAGAGGACGCCTTCCTTCCGGGTGACCTCGATGAACCCGTTGAACATCTCGCTGAACGTGTCGCCGCGGTAGATGATCTCCTGCGTCGGGTCCGGGTTGGCCGGGTTGTCCTCGGAGTTGTCCCAGACGGCGGTGACGTCGAGGCGGCTGCCGGCCGGAATGTCGATCGGCTGGGTCGGGTAGTACAGCCACTGCCAGTTGTAGTCGTAGTTCGGTACGTCCAGCAGCGTCTCGGTGGAGCCGTCCGGGTAGGTGACCTCGTAGCTCATCGCCTTGCCGCGGACATGCATGTGCGGGCTGAAGGCGAGAATCTGGACGTCCTTGTCGAACAGGTAGTGGGCGTTCTCGGCGTGGTGGCCGGCGCCCGGCGGAATGCGCAGGCCGGTGTTGGTCACCGGAATCGTGATGACCTCCTTCTCGAGATCGCCTTCGCCGAAGTGGAGCCCGATTCGCGAGGCGTCACGCGTCGCTTCGCCGATCGGATGGTAGTGCTGATCGACGATGATGCGGATCTTCGAGCCGAAGCGGCGGCCGACGCCGTCAGGGAAGACGTAGGGCGGCATGCCGGCCGTCCAGATGCCGAGGACGCCGGAGGCGGCGGGGTCGCCCTCGTTCAGCTCGCTCACGTAGGTCGTCAGGAAGTGATGGGTGACGCGGGAGTCCTCGGGCAGGAACTCGATGGCACGGACCCAGCGCGGCTCGCCGAGGTCGACCTCGACGATCTGCTGCGGGAAGATGTCTTCGCCCTCGGCCGGCACCTCGATGCTGTCGAGGGTGACGACGAAGTCCGGCTCGCCGAGCTTCCAGCCCTTCGGGAAGGTCGGGGCTTCTGGCATATCGGCAAGATCGCCCTGCGGAGCGCCGGACTTCGCCCAGGTCACGATCGTCTCGATCTCGCTGTCGGTCAGCGAGAGGTCGTTCGACCAGACGTGGTTCTCGGACTCGCCGCTCCACGGCGGCATGTCGCGGTTCTCGACGGCGCGGGCGATCGAGCGGGCCCACGGCCGGGCCTCCCTGTACGTCATCAACGACATCGGAGCGACCTCGCCGGTCCGGTGGCACTGCACGCAGTTGCTGAAGAAGATCGGCGCGACGTCGCGCGTGTAGGTCGGTGCCTCGGCGGCGGCGGCGGGGGATGACGCGACGATGGCGAGCGCAAGCGCGGCTGCAAGGAAGAGGGTCGCGGTCGGGATGCGGAGTGCTCTTTGGTTCATGGGCGGCTCGCCTTGGTTGTTTGGGGCTCTGGCGGCTGGGCTCACTGTATCGTGAGTGTTGACTCAGTTTATTCGACGGGGACGACCTCCACGCGATCGATGCCGAGTCGCCCCTCCTCGACGACCAAGCCGATGGCGCCGCAGTCGAGGGCGTCGTCGGTGGCTTCGACGAGCGTCGCGCCGTCAACCTTGCCGGCGAGGCGGTCGCCACGGGCCTCGAGGGTCAGTTCGTAGCTCTCGCCGAGTCGCCACTCGAGGTCCGCTTCGGCGAGCACCTCTTCGGTATGCAGCACCCGCACGAGCTGCACGCGGTTCCCGGGAGCCAGTAGCAGGCCGTAGAAACGGGTGAGGCCCTGGACCCTGGCTGCGACGCCGGCCCTCCGGACGAGGTGAGGCGTCACGGCGGCGGTCACGGAGTAGTCGCGCCACTCGCGGGTTCCCTGCATCAGCAGGCCCATGCCGGTGTTCTGGACCAGCCGGAACATCTCGATTCCCTTGGTCAGCAGGTCGACGCCGTTGACCCAGGCGCGGCGCCACATCGTGCCGCGGTGGGTCGAACGCTCGAGTCGGAACTTCGGGGCGCCGGACCACTTCAGCGACTCGAGGAAGACGGGTCCGGCCGGGCCTTGAACGCGGACGCCCGCGGAGAAGACGGGGCCGGGCAGGGCCGGACTCGTGAACGACACCCGGGCGCTCTCACCCGGCCCGAGTTCGATGGTGTCGTCGTCGAAGGTCGCCGTTTCGTCGTCCTCGCCGTAGTAGCCGAGATAGACGTTCGCCCGGGCGCCTTCCTCGCCGGCGCTGAGCGTCGCCTCGACGGTCTGGCCGGGGAAGATCCGCGGCGAGGCCATCAACGGATAGACCCGGCCCTCGAACCACTTCGCGGTCTCCAGCGAGGGGATGAAGACGGGAGAACCGACCCGGGCTTCTTCCGAGGCGTCGATGCGCAGCGCGCGCTCGCCGGAATCCAGGGTGACGTTCCTGACCTCGGCCTCGCCGTCGGCGACCTGGAAACCCTGAACCGAGCCGGGGAAGGCGAAGTGGAACTGCGCGCCGTCCCTGGGCGCCAGCGCCTCCCTGCCGGCGAGTCGGCGCCCCATGTTGACGATCTGCAGCGCTTCATGGCCGCAGTCGCTGATCGCCCGGCCGCCATCGGCCGTCGGCAAGTAGATGCGGTCGGCCACCGGCCCGCGCCAGTCGAGGCCCTTCTCGAGTCCGGCCTCGATCCCGGCCAGACCCCCCTTGATGCCCAGGAGGCAGCCGACGTTGCCCGAGTTGCAGTCGGTGTCCCAGCCGCAGGTGTTGACGATCTTCAGCGTCTCGGCGAAGTCGCTCTCGCCGTGCAGTAAGGCGAGGATGATCAGGCCGTGGTTGGGGACCATGTGGCAGTTGCCGCCGTACTTGTCGTAGCCGTAGCGCTCGGCCAGCCTTTCCCGGTTGGCGCGCCAGTCGCCGTTCGCGGCATGCCAGCGACGCAGGTCCCCGATCATCCGGGCGATCACCGAGTCCCGCGGGATGTAGCCGAGGGCGACGTCCAGGAGCGTGTCCGTGTCCTGATCGACGAACGCCATCGACTCCATCGCGGCCAGCACGCGCGCGCCGTAGACCGCTTCGCCGTCGTGGCTCACCCGCGCGGCGGCGGTGGCCAGGCGGACCGCCAGGTCCGGGTCGCCAGGAGCGACCATCGCCCAGCCGTCGATGAAGATCTGGGCGCCGATCTGCTCGGCCACCACCTTGCCGTTCAGCTCCATCGAGCCGCTCTCGGGCGCCTCGATCCCGCTCTTGAGACGCAGGTAGGCGGTGTGCTCGGTGGAGTTGCCGAGGCCGCCCCACCACAGCACCGTGCGCTCCCGGATCAGGTAGTTGAGCCACGTCTCGCCGACTTCCCGCGAACTGAGATCGGCGCCGGAGCCGTGGTCCTCGAGCGCGCGCAGGAAGGTGAAGGTCCCCGTGATGTCGTCGTCGGTGACGATCAGGGGAACGTCGAGCCGGTCGTGGACGTAGTACTCGATGTCGCCCAGCCGTTTGCGGATCCACTCGTAGGGCCAGCCCTCGAAGGGGCGGCCGAGGTAGACGCCGATGACCTTGCCGAGGACGCCGGCGTAGACGCGGTCCTTGTAGTCCTGGGGTAGTTGCATGTCTTCGGCCAAATCTGAACCGCTACTTCAGCTCATCATGATGGATTGCGGTAGCAGTTCAGTTCATCAGGTTGGATCTGCGATGCTGGGCTACGACGTGAACCTTGAACGGTGTATCATGTTCAACGGATCAAGAGCTAGCTCGCCGGCACTCCGTCGCCGGCACCACAACGGAGGGAAAACCGCCATGGAGAGCAGACTTCGAGTCGTACCGAAGACCCTGAGAGTCTTCACCCTTTGGACCCTCGCCTTGTCGCTCCTGGCCTTGCCCGCGTTTGCCCAGGACGGCGCCGTTTCGGGGACCGTCTCCGACGCCGACGGCGACCCGCTTCCAGGCGTGACAGTCAGCGTCGAGGGCGGCGGGGACGCGATGACCGACGCGGACGGCGCCTTTTCGATCTCGGGTGTCGCGGCCGGCAGCCACACCGTCACCGCCAGCCTTGAGGGCTTCCAGTCGTCGAGCCAATCCGTGCAGGTGACGGCCAGCGGCGCCACGGTGTCCTTCGAGATTCGCCCCGCCTACCACGCCACGGTCGTCGTCACGGCGGAGCGGGTCGAAGAGAACGTCATGGACGTGCCGATGACGATCTCGGCGTTCGACTCGAGCCTCCTCGAAGAGCTAGTGATCCAGGAGAGGACGGATCTGCAGAACCTGGTTCCTGGCCTTCAGTTCGGCGACGAGATCGAGCAGCAGGGCCAGGGAACGGTCATGCGGGGCATCGGCACCAGGAACGCCCAGTACGACCAGTCCGACTATGCCGTCGCGACCTACGTCGACGGCGCCTACACGCTGGGCGTTTACGGCACGACGCCCGGCGGCGGCTTCGATCTCGAACGGGTCGAGGTGGCCCGTGGCCCCCAGGGAACCCTGAACGGCCGCAACTCGATCGCGGGAGCGATCAACGTGGTCACAAAGGGACCCACGGATCACTGGGATGCCGAGCTGATGGGGGAGGTCACCGACATCTCGCAGCAGCGCCTGAACGGGGCGCTCGGCGGCCCGCTCGGCGACGGTCCCTTCAGCTTCCGCCTGACAGCCGGCACCCACACGGGCGACGGCAGACAGGAGAACGTCGGGGCCGGCGGCGACCATGACGCGCCCGATCAGACCTTCTACTCGCCGCAGCTTCGCGCCGAGACCGATCGGTTCTCCGCGAGGGTGCGCGTGTCCAGCGTGGAGGATCGCGGGACGCCGCGGGGCTTCGTGCAGCTTTCGAACGTGGACCGGACGACTGGCGGCTACTCCCGGGACCGCTACTACCTCTGGGAGACGCCCAATCCGGCCCTCGATCCGAGCTGCGGCCTCAATCTCCCCGCCTGGAACTGCCCCGGGGAGATCCAGAACAGGGTGGCGTTCAACTACCCCGGAACCAACGAGAGCGAGAGCGATTTTGGCGTCCTCCGGGCCGACTGGCAGGTCTCGAGGGCTCTCGGCATCAGCTTCAACGCGAGCAGCGGCGAAACGGTGCAGCAGGCGCTCCGGGACGCCGACTACACGAATCGGGTGCCGATCGGCACGCCGCCGGGCGGTCACGGCCTGGGCGGCGACCCCAACTCGCTGGACCACACGCTGACGTCCTGCACGCCTGGGCGCTGGGACGGCCTGTGTCCCGACGGAACGGTGCAGTTCTCGAACTCGTTCTACGACCTTCCGTTCGAGTACGAGGAAGACTCGCAGGAACTCCTGTTCAGGTCGAGCTACGCCGGTGACTTCAACTTCATCGGCGGGCTGTTCAGGTACAAGAACACGAGATCCGGGACGATTCACCGCCACGACCTGGATCCGGCCTTTCGCTTCGGGACGGCGGACGAGCAGGCCCGGAGGGCTTCGCCGATCTGGGGCTTTGTCGAGGTCGACAGTTGTCAGGACATCATGACCAAGATCGTCGAGGGATTCGGCTTCGGCACGACGGACCCGGCGGGCGACGAGGAGGGGCTCTACTGGTACTGCCCGGAGGGCGACGACCACGCCCATCTGCTCAGCTTCTTCAACGTCGGCAAGAACTGGACCGAGGCCGCGTTCTTCAGCGCCGACTACCGTTTCAACGACAAGTGGGCGCTCTCGGGCGGCATTCGCTACACGGAAGACGAGAAGGAGCAGAAGCCGGAGGACCAGGGTGGGTTCGCGGCTTTTGGGTTTGGAGGACCCGTGGTCGCGGTCGCTCTTGCCGGTGAGGGCAACCCGTTCCCTCAGACCTGGTCGCGGCCGATCGGCCACCTCGCTCTGGAGCGCACGACGGACGCCGGCCATCTGGTGTACGGCCGCATTTCCACGGGCTTCCGTTCCGGTGGCTTCAACATCGGTCTGCCGGGCCAGGTGCCGCCGTACATCAAGGAAGAGACGCTGGTGAACTACGAACTCGGGGCGAAGGGCTTCTTCCTCGACTCGCGTCTCCAGCTTTCGGCCGGCCTCTGGTACAACCAGTTCGACAACTACCAACTCGCTGCCACGCAGGCGCCGCCGCCGGGCACGGACATTTCGATTTCGATCTACTCCCCGACGCCGCTCGTCGAGTACACGGCCAACATCCCCGACACGACGATTCAGGGCGTGGACGTCGAGTTCAGCTACCGGATCGGCTCCTTCGGGCTTCGGGGCTTCTATGCCTGGCAGGACTCGGAGATCGGTCCGCACGCCTCGGTGATCGACGGCCATCCCTATGGCCAGACGGCGATGTGGGACTACATTGACTTCGAGACCGGCCAGCCGGCGACCAGCGAATACGATCTGCCGACGGATCAGTCCGGAAACCGGTTGCCGAAGCAGCCGGCCAACAAACTGGCGCTGACGGCGTCCTGGTTCAAGTCGCTCGCCTCCAACGGCCACCTCTCGTTCCAGTCGACCTACGCCCACACCGACCCTGCGTATCCCAGCATCGGCAACATCGACATCTGGGAGTTACCGGCATACGACCGGCTGGACGTGGGCGGTACGTGGAGCGCTCCAAGCGACCGCTGGTCGGTCTCGCTGTTCGTCAAGAACGTCATGGACGAGGTCGCGGTCCTCGAGTACCTGCCGATCTCCGGGAACGGGGCCGTCCCCGCGATCGGCTTCGTGACGCCTCCCCGCGAAGTCGGCGTGCAGCTTCGCTTCCGGCCGTTCAACTAGCGTTACCGGCGCCGTAGTCATGGGCAGGGGGATCGGGCGCCTTCCGATCCCCCTGTTGTTTCTCTTGATGGCGACCGGAGCCGGCGGCACTGAGTACGCCCTCGGCCCCGACTCCCTGCCCCAGGAAGGCGTCCCAACGGGCACGGTGGAGAAGCGCACCTGGGACGCCAGCCGCATCTACCCGGGCACGACGCACGAGTACTGGGTCTACGTGCCGGCCCAGTACACAAACGCCGAACCCGCGCCCGTCATGGTTTTCCAGGACGGTCAGTTCTACGTGGAACCCGAGGGCCCCGTCAGGGCGCCGACCGTCTTCGACAACCTGATCCACAGGAGAGAGATGCCGGTGACCATCGGCGTCTTCATCAACCCCGGGATGAAGGAAATCCCCTGGGACCAGCGGAGCAACCAGTACACGCCGCTCGACGACACCTACGCCCGCTTCCTCCTGGAGGAGATCCTCCCGGAAGTCGGCAAGGACTACAGCCTGACGGGCGAGGCGGCGGGCCGGGCGATCGCCGGCATGAGCGACGGCGGGCTGGCCTCCTTCACCGTCGCTTGGCACCGTCCCGACGCGTTCAGCAAGGTCGTCAGCCACGTCGGCAGCTACACGCGGCTCGAGGGCGGTTCCCGGTACCCGTACCTGATTCGGAAGACCCGCGGGAACCCGAAGCCGATCCGCGTCTTCCTCCAGGACGGGGAGAACGACATCAACCTCGCGGAGGGCAACTGGGCGCTGGCCAACCTCCAGATGGACTCCGCCCTGATGTTCGCCCGCTACGACTACCGCTTCGAGATGGGCACGGGCGGCCACGATCTGAGGCACGGAGGCGCCATCTTCCCGGACACGCTGCGCTGGCTCTGGCGCGACTATCCGGGTGTCAAGGGCGCCGGGGAGCCGGCGGATCCCTCCGCGGTGGTCGGGGAGTGGGACGTTCTGACGAAAGTCCTCGGCGAGTTCCGTCGCAGCGTGCTGACGGTGTCCGGGCAGGACGGCGCGCTTGCCGCGACGCTCCACGACGAGGTGGACGGCGAGATGGAGGTCACTGCGGTCCGGTTCGAAGACGGCATCCTGAGCTACGAGTACGTAGCGTCCGGATCCCAGGTGAACTGGGGCAAGGGATCGGTGGGCAGGCTGAGCGCCTGGCTGCAGGTGCGGGGCGACACTTTCCGCGGCGCCCTGAGCCTCAATGTGCCCCCCGCGGGCGACTACTCGGTCGAGGGCCGCAGGAGAACAGCGGATCCCTAGCGCTGCGGCGTAGGCTCCCGGCAGGTGTGGACGATCTGAAGCAGGCGCGGGCCCTCCCCTTCTGGGGCGAGGGGGACACCCCTCCGGAGCCCACGAGCAAGGCCCCGGAGGAGCAGGGCTTTGTCGCCGTCTTCCGCATCTTCGTTCGGACCTGGCCCTACCTTTGGCCCCAGATCGTCGGCCGCTGGCGGGAGCTGCCGCGCGGGAGGGCCGCCGGCGGCGCCGCCGCCGCGGAGGGCGCCTGGAGCTTCCGTCACGTTCCGCCCCTGGTCACTGTCCTGACGGCGCTCGGCCCGCTCCTGTGGCTGGCGTCCCCGGGCACCGACTGGCGCCACGACCTCCTGCTGGCCGGCGCGGTCCTGATGACCGTCCTCGTGTGGACGCTCCTCTTCGTCAGGGGCCGTGCCTACCTCTGGTCATCCTTCGCGCTCGTGCTCGTCGGCACTGCGGCGTTTCTGTTCGCGCTGTTCGGCGTGGAGGGCCTCGCCGACACCCTCTACGTCGGACTCGTCGCGGCGGGATGCGTCTGCATCTGGGTGCTGCAGTACCGGGTGGACGGCGGCAAGCTGCGCTTCCGCATCCGGCTCGCCAGCCACCTCGTCTACTACTTCGTCCTGGTGTGGGCCTCGACCCTGCTGACGATGGTGATCGCTCTCTTCTCCGTGGACCTGATCAGCCAGTCCATCCTGCAGGCCGAGCCGCTGACGCCGTTCCTGGCCGACTTCATCGGCCGGTCGGAACTGGCCGGCGAGGCGCAGCCCGACGCCGGAGCGGAGTCCGCGGAACCCGATGCCGACGCCGCAGAACCGAACATCGACCTGGCGCCGCTGACCGCCGAGCAGCGGCACAGCCTGAAGTGGATCTACGCGGTCTTCATGGTCTTCGGCTGGTTCGCGCAGCTCCCGGTGATGATGCTGTTGCCCTACTACTACATCTTCATCATGCAGCGCGTGAACCAGGACCTGCGGATGGCGCTGGTCGAGCGCTGGCTCGGGCTGTCCCTCCGCTACCACAGCGACCACAGGGTGGGCGATTCGGTCTACCGCATCTACCAGGACAGCGCCCAGGTCACGGCCGTCATCGGCAACGTGACGCAGTCGATGCAGATGCTGAGCACCTACGCGATCGGCGTCGTCTTCCTGGCCGCGCTCGATCCGATCCTCGGCGGCATGGCGCTCAGCATCGTCCTGCTTGCCGTCCTGTGGGGACGCTGGTTCTCGCCGCGGATGCGCGAGCGATCCCTCGCTGCCCGTGAGGCCAACTCTGACTTCACGTCGCGCGTGCAGGAGACGTTCGCTGCGATCCGGGTGATCAAGGCGTACGGCGCCGCGGACAGGGAGCAGGAGCGGCTCGAGCGGGATTCCGTGAGGGCGTTCAACGCGTCCTTCCGCGTCCGGTCGCTGATGGCGGTCGTCGGCATCGTCACTTTCTCGATCGCCGCCGCCGCGCTTCTGAGCGCGCAGTTCCTGATGGCGGTCTGGGCCAACGGGGAACGGGAGACCTTCGCGACGGCGCTCGTCGCCCTCGTCGGGCTCAGTTTCGTGACGTGGAACCTGGCCGCGTACAACTGGGCCCAGGAGCAGATCGGCGCGTCGAGCGTCTCCGTGCGGAACGTCGTCACACTGTGGTCGCAGGCCCAGGACATGGCGATGGGGCTCGACCGGTCCTTCGACATTCTCGACATCGAGCCCGACGTGAAGAACGCTCCCGACGCCGCGCCGATGGGACCCTTCCGGCGCCAGATCCGCTTTGACAACGTCGACTTCGCCTACGAACCGGACCGTCCCGTTCTGCGCGATGTGAGTCTCGCTGTCGAACCCGGCAGCATCACGGCGATCGTCGGCCCGACGGGATCGGGCAAGAGCACGCTGGTCAGTCTGCTGCTTCGGCTGTTCGATCCCGACTCCGGAACGGTTTCGATCGACGGCGTCGACCTCCGCGGGCTGGACGTGGACAGCCTGCGCGGCAACGTGTCCGTCGCCCTGCAGGAGAACGTCCTGTTCGGCATGTCGGTCCGCGACAACATCCGCTACGTCGTTCCCGACGCGGACGACGAGCGGGTGCTGGAGGCGGCCCGCGTCGCCTGCGTGGACGAGTACGTCGCCGGGCTGCCGGAAGGCCTGGACACGGTCCTGAGCGACCGCGGCGGCAAGCTGTCGACGGGGCAGCGCCAGCGCCTCTCGATCGCCCGGGCGATCGTCAAGGACGCTCCGATCCTGATTCTCGACGAGCCCACGGCCGCGCTCGACGCCTACACCGAACACCGGGTGCTGGAGCGCCTGTCGGCGTGGGGCGAAGGCCGCGCGATCTTCCTGATCACGCACCGGATCTCGACGATTCAGCGGGCGGACCGGATCCTCTATCTCGACGGCGGCCGGATCGTCGAGAACGGGTCCCATGACGAACTCATGGCGGTGGACGGAGGGCGCTACCGGTCCTTCGTGGAGACCGAGGCGAGACTGTCGAGACGCGCCGGCGAGGCCGGTTGATGGCCGAAGCAGCCCGAGCGTCGCGACCGTCGCTGCGGGAGCACGAAAAGCAACTCGACCGCGCGGCCAGCGTTCTCGACCTGGGCACGGATATCGGGTTCCGGGAGGTCCTGCGCATCTTCGCGCGGGTCGTCTCGACCTTCCGGCTGTTCAAGGCGCGGATCGCGACGAAGCTCGCCTTCATCACGGTGGAGCTCGTCTTTCGGCTGATGGTCGCGCCCTGGCCGGGCAAGGTCGTCGTCGACCACGTCATCCTGGGCATGCCCATTAGCGACGCGTCGGGCTTTCCTGCCTTCCTGGCACCCGCCGTGCTGCTGCTGGACGGCATGGGGCCGGTGGAGATGATGCTCTGGGTGTTCCTGCTCGGGGTGTTCATGGTGACGGTCTTCGGGTTCACCACGAGCCGGGGCGCGGGCAGGTCTCCCAGCGGAGCGCCCACAGGGGCCTCGGCGGGCTCTTCCGGGGGCGCCACGGCCCTCACGCCGCAGGGCCTCGGCACCCTGGCCCAGGGCCACGACATCGCCACGCAGACGGAGAATCAGGCCAACCTCGGTTCGGGCCTGATGGCGGGCATCCTCGGGTTCATCGACTTCCGGGTGCATCTTCGCCTTTCGCAGTCGATGAACCACTTCCTCCGAACCCGGGTAGCCGGGAAGCTGCGGTCGCTGCCGATGACGACCCTGGACGACCTGCGGATCGGCGACAGCGTCTACCGCGTCCTGTACGACACCACCAGCGCCAACATGCTGCTGCACGGCATCGCGCTGGGGCTCTACTCCGGCCTGCTCGGCGTGGTGATCACCCTCTACATCATGTTCACGTACTTCGGCGCCGCACCGGAGGTCATCGTGCTGGGCATGCTCGCCCTTCCGATCGTGTTCCTGATCGAACTCCCCTTTGCCCGCATGGCGCGGCGTCGAGGCCAGGCCAGCCGCGCCTCCGGCTCGAGCACGACGAGCAACATCGAAGAGGGGATGAGCAACGTTCTCGCCGTTCAGAGCCTCGGCGGTAACGAGCGGGAAGCGCGGCGATTCCGGCGGGCGAGTGCGGAGTCGTTCAAGCGTTTCCGCACGGAGTGGTTCCTGGTGCTCACGGTCCGGCAGGCCTTCAGTCTGGCGCTGATGCTCGGCCAGGTCCTGTTCTTCATCGTGATGGCGGGCCGCGTGATCGACGGCACGTTCACCGCCGGCGACTACTTCGTCCTCACGTACTACTACTTCGTCCTCAGCGCGACGTTCGGCGCCTGGGGCTTTGTGTACACGGAGTGGCAGGGCTACATCGCCGGCATGCGCCGGGTGTTCTTCCTGATGGGCCTGCCGGAAGAGAAGACGCGGGACGGCGTCGAACTGGACAGGATCAAGCGCGGCGTCGAGATGAGGGGCGTCGGCCTGACCTACCCGGACGGCCGCCGCGCGCTCCGCAACGTCGATCTGGAAGCCCGCATCGGCGAGATCGTCGCGTTCGTCGGCCCGACCGGGGCCGGCAAGACCAGCCTCGCGTACATGGTGCCGGCCTTCGTTCAGGCGACCGAGGGGACGGTAGAAGTCGACGGCGTCGATCTGAAGGACGTGGCGGTGGAAAGCCTCAGGAAGCAGGTGTCGTACGTCTTCCAGGAAACGCAGCTCTTCTCCGATTCGATCCTCGAGAACATCCGCTACGGCAACCAGGCCGCGACGGAGGCGCAGGTCGAGCGTGCCGCGCGCGTTGCCGGCGCCCACGACTTCATCGCCGCGCTGCCGGACGGCTACCGGACCAACCTCGGCACCGTGACCAGCAAGCTGTCGGTCGGACAGAAGCAGCGCATCGCGATCGCCCGGGGGCTCCTCCGGGAAGCGCGCATCCTGATCCTGGACGAACCGACCTCAGCGCTCGACCCGGAGACCGAGGCCTACCTGGTCGACGCGCTGCACGAAGCGGCGAAGGACCGGCTCGTCATCATCATCGCTCACCGTCTGTCGACGATCGCCAACGCCGATCGGATCTACTTCCTGGAGGACGGCGAGGTGCGTGAATCCGGCTCGCATGAGGAGTTGATGGCAACGCCGGACGGGCGGTACCGCGAGTATGTGTCGCTGCAGGCTGGTTCACAGGCTTGAGGGGCACACCGGGAGGGTCGAGGCCCTCACGGTGACGCCGGACGGCCGGCGCGTCGTCTCCGCGTCGGCGGACGCTACGCT
This sequence comes from Holophagales bacterium, assembly GCA_009837885.1. Taxonomy (GTDB): domain Bacteria; phylum Acidobacteriota; class Thermoanaerobaculia; order Multivoradales; family Multivoraceae; genus Multivorans. The sequence continues at coordinate 28,391 of VXSP01000015.1, forward strand.
GCGGGTTTGGGACCTCGAATCGGGGCGGGCCCTGCACACGCTCGAGGGTCACCGCGCCGGTGTTTGGTGTGTCGCCGTAACGCCGGACGGCAAGCGAGCCGTATCCGGTTCCTTCGACGCTACGTTGCGGGTCTGGGATCTTGACTCCGGCCGTACGCTCCATGTGCTCACGGGACACGCGACGGAGGTCTACTCGGTTGCGGTGACGCCCGATGGCACGCGGGCCGTCTCCTCCTCCGCGGATGCCACCCTGCGGGTCTGGGACTTCGGGACGGGCCGGGAAGTGCACGTGTTGGAGGGGCACACGGACGACGTCAAGTCCTTCGCCCTGACTGCCGACGGCACTCGTGTCGTCTCCGTCTCCTGGGACAGGACAGTCCGAGTGTGGGACTTGGAGGCCGGACTGGAGTTGCGCACCCTCGAAGGACACACCGGTGCGGTCCACGCCGTGGCCGTCGCTCCGGACGGCAGGCGAGCCATCTCCGCGTCCGGCGACCGGACGCTGCGCGTCTGGAATCTCGACTCGGGCCGCGCATTGCATGCGCTCGAAGGACACACGGCAGAGGTCTACGGCGTGGCAGTGGCACCGGACGGCGCAACAGCAGTCTCCGCGTCTGCCGACACAACACTCCGCGGCTGGAATCTCCAAACGGGCCGTGGCCGCCACGTACTTGAGGGACACACCGAACCGGCTTTCTCCGTGACTTTGACGCCGAACGGCCGGCGCGCCGTCTCCACCTCCCCGGACCGGACCTTGCGCTTATGGAACCTCGAATCAGGGCAGCAGCTCGCCGCCTTCGAGTGCAACGACTGTGTACGCCCTTGCGCCGTCTCGCTCGACGGCCAGACCGTCGTCGCCGGTGACGCAAGCGGCATCGTCTATGTCGTTAGCGCCGGCACAGTTCGTCGAGACGCTCGGTCAGCGTGCGGACGACTCTGAGGAGTTCCACGATCGCAGCCTCCGGAGACGTGACTTGAGGCCCCGTTCCGGCTCCGAGCTTGTCCTCGATCCGGGCGAGCTGTTCGGTGATCATGCGGAGTTCGGGGTCGTGGAGCTTCATCACATACGTCCTTAGTAGGGATTCGAAGGCGTGATCTTCCAGGCCTTTAGGGAGTGCACGCGGGTGTCGCCGCCAGCGGAAAAGACCCTAACGCCGATGCTGTCCCGGCGAGAAGGATAGATGCGCCGCGCGATCGCCTGGCGGCGATTGGCGAAGACCTCGACGACCGACTTGTCGACGAAGACTCTGAGCTTCAGTCGCTCGCCGGGCTTCAGTTCGAACGGAGCTGCCTCGACGGCCTTCGGCGTGTCGTCAGGACCCGATCTGCGCGTGTCGATTTTGAGCAGCTTCTCTTCGGCGTCGTAGAAGATGGACGTTTCCTCTTGGCCGTCGGGCGAGACGCACACCTTGACGCCGAAGTGCGATGCCTTCGTGCTTTGCAGCTCGACCTCTAGTTCCAGGCTGTTGCCGCTGACGCCTTCTACGAGCACTTCCTCGCCGGCCGGCACGACGAACGGCCCCATCCGCACCTCGCCGTAGCGCAGCGCCTCGATCTCCTCCGGCACGTCCATGCGGAGCAGCCCGTCATCTCCGAGCGACAGCACCCGCGGCAGGCTCAGCGTGCCGGACCAGCCGTGCTTCGTTCGCGCTCCGAAGAGAGGCTCGTCGAGGATCCAGGCCCACATGATGCGGCGGCCCCGGTCGTCGACCAGGCTTTCCGGAGCGAAGAACGAGTTGTCGACCCAGCTCATCCGGGCGTGAGACCCGGGATGGAACTGTTCGTTCCTCCATTCCCCGACGTAGTAGCGGCAGCCGAGCCGATGGCTGATGCAGAGGAGCACGTGCTTGCCGCCGAGTTCGAAGAGATCCGGGCAGGACACGTCTTCGTCCAGCGACACGCCTTCGACACCGTGAGCGAAGAGGTCGCCGGCGTACTTCCATTCGCCGTCGAGTGCAGCCGACGTCGCAACCGCCGGGCGTTTGCCGCCGAAGATCGCGTAGTAGGTGTCGCCTTCGAGCCACCCGAAGGGGTCCCATGACCGGTACCTGCCGTGGTGTTCGTCGCCCTCCCGCGTCTCCGGCGTGATCGGGTTCGAGTCGAGCTTCCTCCAGTCGTTCAGGTCCTCGTCCAGGGCAACCGCCATCGCGTTGCCCAGGCCATGCTGGTGGTAGCAGATCGTCGGCAGACCTTCCTTGTTCAGGAAGCAGTTGCCGCTGTACATGCCGTCGAGCAGGCCGGTGGGGTGGTGGCGCCAGTGGAAGAGGTCCGCGCTCGACATGTGGCCCCAGTGGTCCGACCGCTCGCCCAGCCGCGCGTCCTGGAAGATGTAGAACAGGTGGTAGCGGCCCTTCCAGTGGATCGCCCCGTTCGGGTCGAACGGCATCGCCACGCCTTCCGGAATCACGAAGTGGTAGCCGGGCCGTGCCGGGTCGCTCAGGATTCGCTCGCGGAGTTGGCGCGCGTTCTCGGCGAGGCGGTTAGCCTTTCGGGAACCGACGACGGACACGCAGCGCCAGGCGCCGTCCGATTCCCTCGTCATCCTGAACTCGAAGAAGCCGCCCCCGGTCGGCGAACGAAGGACGACCGGATCGACGGCGGCAGTGTCTCCGTCGAACACCACTTCGGCGTCGTCGAGGACGAAGCGCTTCTCCCGATCGGTCGGTCGGTCGACCTGCTTCCGCAGATACTCCCGGAGATCGGCCTTGGTCGTGCCCGAACTGCTTCGCCACGTTTCCGAGAAGAAGTCGACTTGCCCGTCGATGTCACCGACCCTGGTCGCCTTGTCGTAAGCACGCAGAGCGGCCAGGACGTCGTCGATTGCCTTGGTCGAGGACGTAGTCGCGCGTTTACTCATCGTCAGAGCCACTAGCGAGTCGTCCTAGGTTCCCCATGCACGTTGTCGCCGTGGTAGACGTGGGTCGTGGACGGGATGACGACAATCCTGGTGGGAGATCGCGGCAGAGTCGTGATTCCGGCGGCGGTTCGTCGTAGAGCCGGTCTGTCGGCAGGAACGGTGCTGTGTCTGCTCGAGACGCCGGGCGGGCTGGTCTTGATGAAGCGCGACCAACTCCGGGACCATGTCCGCGCCGAACTCGCCGGACTCGATCTCGTCTCTGAGCTGCTCGCGGAACGCCGCTTTGCAGCCGACGCCGAGGACGCCACCTCAGGCTAGCCGCCTGCAGGCGAGCCGAGTGACTCCAGGTGCCTCGCGATGAGCATCTTGATTAGAGACTGCCGAGGCACTCCCAGCCTCGAGGCCTCGCGATCGAGGGACTCGATCATCCAGATCGGAAAATCCACGTTGACGCGTCGTTGGTCGTGGCCGGGTCGACGCGCCTTCGTCAGTTCGAGGTACTTCATGATGCTCTCGCCGGCGTCGAACTTCCGGTCGAGTTCCTTCGCCTTAGCCTTCATAGAGTGCGACCTCCTCTCTCCGGAGCACGGAAGGCTAACCTGCCCCGGCCTGCAGTGTGGCGTACCTCCGGTATCGCCCGTCGGGTATCGCCATCAGCTCCTCGTGAGTTCCCCGTTCCTTGATCGCTCCTTCCTCGAGGAAGTAGATCCGGTCCGCGTTGGCGATCGTCGACAGGCGGTGGGCGATGATGATGACCAGCCTGTCCTTCGCCGCTTCGTGCAGGGCGTCGACCAGGTAGGCCTCGGTTTCCGGGTCGAGCGCGGAGGTCGGTTCGTCGAGGATCAGGATGCGCGCGTCGCGCAGGAGGCCCCGGGCGATCGCGATGCGCTGCTTCTGGCCGACGGACAGCTTGCTGGTCACGGTACCGAGGTTGGTCCGGTAGCCGTCGGGCAGGGCGGTGATGAAGTCGTGCGCGCCGGCGACGTGCGCGGCACGCTCGACTTGCGCCTCGGTCGCGTCCGTGTTCCCGTAGCGGATGTTCTCGAGGATCGAGTCGGAGAACAGTTGCGTCTCCTGGAAGACGTAGGAGACCTGATCGCGGAGGCTGTCGACCGACACGTCCTTCAGGTCGACGCCGTCGATCGTCACCGTACCTTCGGTGGGCTGCACGAAGGCCGGCACCATGTAGGCGAGGCTCGTCTTGCCCGCGCCGGTCGGGCCGACGAATGCGACGATCTCGCCCAGGCGGGCCTCGAGGTTGATGCCGCTCAGCGCCCGGCGTCCGTCGGGATACGTCAGCCCTACGTTCCTCATCTCGACGCCGCGGCTGATCCGGGGCAGCCCGACGCCTTCGCTCGTCTTCTCCGATGGCAGGTCCATCAGGAAGAACACCCGGCGCAGTCCGGCGATGTTGTCCTGCAGAACCGGGTAGATGAAGCCCATCCCGCTGAACGTCGCGCTCAGGACGAAGAAGTAGTAGTTGAGGACGAAGTAGTCGCCGGCCGTGAACGTGCCGTCGATCACGCGTCCGGCGATGACGACGAAGAACAGGACCTGGCTCAGCAGGAAGGCCAGGCTGCCGAATTGTTGGTAGGTCAGCTTGAGCAGCGACTCGATGCGAAAGCGCCTGAAGGACTCCTCGCTGGCCTTCCTGAATCGCTGGCCTTCCCGCTCGTTTCCACCGAGGCTCTGCACGGCGAGCACGTTGCTCATGCCCTCTTCGATGTTCGCCGTCGTCGCGGCGCCCGAGGCGCGGCTGGCCTGGCTTCTGCGCCGTGCCATCCGCGCGAATGGACCGACGAAGATGAGCATGATCGGCAGCGACAGGGCGGCCAGCAGGATGACCTCTGGAGCGTCGCCGAAGTACGTGTACATCATCATTGCGCTGATCGTGATGCCGAGCGCGTGGGAGTAGAACTCGAGGCCCACCTCGTAGAGAACGCGGCTGACACTCGTCGTGTCGTAGAGGACGCGGTAGATGCTGTCGCCGATCCGCTGGTCGTCCAGGGTCGTCATCGGCAGGCGCTTGATCCGCCCGGCGAGTTTCGTCCTGAGCAGGTGGTTCATCGACTGCGTCAGGCGCAGGTGCACCCGGAAGTCGAGGAGTCCGAGAATGCCGCCCATCAGGCCGGAGCCCCGGTTGGCCTCGTTCTCGGTCCGGGTGGCCGTGTCGTGCCCCTGGGCCAGGGTGCCGTGCCCCTGCTGGAGGAGGACGGTGGCGCCGCCCGACGAGGCCGCGGATGCTCCGGTGGGCATCCCGGTCGCGGACCTGACGGTGCCCCGGTTCGTCGTGAACCCGAACACGGTCACCATGAAGACGCCGAGGACGAGTACCCACGCCATGATCTCCAGCGGGCTCCTGCCGGCCAGGAGCAGCACGAACGGGCTTAGGTATGAGGGGAACCCGGCCGCGTCCACGATGGGCATGCCGAGGATGACGTGGTCGACGACGACCTTGCCCGGCCACGGCGCGACGAGCAGCCGGAACGCCATCTCCGCCGTCAGCAAACCGAACTTCGCGGCGACCCGCGCCTTGAAGAGGCGCATGTAGGCGAGGGCACGCCCGAAGATGCGCAGGACTTCCCGGAACGGGATGTCGGTCTGTGTGTCGAGCGCGCTCGCCGAACGATCGAGCGCCTTCTCTCCCTCTCGGAGCCTTGCCCGCCAGGACTGCGGGCGGCGCGGGAGTCGCGGGGCGGCTGCCGGCTGCGTCAGATCGACTCCGAGAGCAGTGCGCCGAGCAACAGGAGTGCGGTTTGCTGTCTCATGGTGTGCGTCCCGTGAGTCATTAGAGTTGCACGATTCCAGGATGTCTATTGTTCCGCTGCAGTCGCCGTCGAGATTGAGCGTATCCGCGCCGTCGCTTCTGCTTGCGGGGCTACTGACCTTCGTCGTTGCCTGCGCGCCCGAGAGTCGCGCCGATCGGCTGGAGTCCGCCGGCCTGAAGGCGCGCCCGCCCGCGGTCGGCGGTCCGCGCTACGGCGGCCACTTGCGGGTGGGCCACTCTCTGGAGCCCACGTCGCTCGACGCGATTCTGGGCCGGTCGGGCGCCGACGCCTACTTCTGGCGGCAGATCTTCGATCAACTGGTCGACGCGGACCCGCAGCTCAATCCGCGGCCGGAGACCTCGCTCGCGACGTCCTGGGAGATCGCGACGGATCCCGACTCGATCACCTTCCACCTGCGGGAGGGCGTCGTCTTCCATGACGGCACTCCCTTCAATGCCCATGCGGTCAAGGCCAACATCGAGCGGATTCTGGACCCCGCGACCGTCGCGACGCCGCGCGCATCGCTGGCGGTGATCGAGGGGGTCGAGGTGATCGACGAGTACACGGTGCGCTTCGACCTGGCCGGGCCTTGGGGCGCGGGTTTCGGCATGCTGGCCGACCGTGGCGGTGTGATGAGCTCGCCGGCCGCGATCGAGGCGCTCGGCGCCGACTACGGCTGGAGCCCATCGGGAACCGGGCCGTTCCGGGTGAAGGAAGTGATCACCGGCACCCTCGTGCATTTCGTGCGGAACGAGGACTACTGGGGCCGCGACGAGCACGGCAACCAGCTTCCGTATCTCGACGAGGTCACGGTCCGGGTGATCCGCGACGAGACCGTCCGCGCCGCGGCCCTGCGCACGGGCGAGATCGACGTCACCTACCTGCCCTACAAGGACGTTTCGACCTTCGAGCGGGACGAGCGGGTCCGGATCGAGACGATGCCGGGAGGAGGCATTGCGCTGACGCTGGTCTTCAATGTCGACAAGCCGCCGCTCGACGACGTGAACGTCCGGCTGGCGATCGCCCACGCGGTCGACCCGACCGTGATCAACAGGGCGATCTTCTTCGACCGCGCGATCGAGGCCGACGCGGGCATGTGGCCGGTGGGTTCCTGGGTCCACGAGCCGGACGGCGAACGGCCCACCTACGACGTCGACAAGGCCCGGCAGTACCTCGCGAAGGCGGGGCGGGAGAGCGGCCTGGAGTTCACGGCGGTCACCCACCACAACCCGCTGCTCGTTTCGAGCGCCGAGGTGGTGAGGGCGATGCTGAAGAAGATCGGCATCCACATGGACATCGACGTGCTGTCCAGCGGCCCGGCGACCGAGAGGTTCAACCACGGCCAGGAATACCCGATGTTCATCACCTCCTGGAGCCGCTATCCCGAGCCGGACTGGATGGCGTCGCTGGCCTACAAGAGCGACGGGTACTACAACCCGGGCAACGTGCTGCGGCCGGACGTCGACGAGCTGGTGGAGCTGGGCGCCTCGCTCTACGACAACGAGGCCCGCAAGCAGGTCTACATCGAGCTCAACCGGACCGTGCTAGGCGAGGCCTGGTTCACGCCGCTGCTCTACGGCGTGACGTTCGCGGCGGCACCCGGGAGGGTGCGCAACCTCGACCAGTTGATGGGCTGGGACGGCAAGATGAACTTCGCGACGATCTGGCTGGAGGAGTAGCACCCGCCATATGCGCAGCTTCCTCGCGCGCCGCCTGTTGCAGGCGGTGCCCGTTCTCCTCCTGGTCACGTTCCTGGTGTTCGCGCTGATGCTCGCGATTCCGGGCGACCCGGCGCGGGCGTTCATCGGGCCCGGCGAGGCGCTCGACGAAGAGCAGTTGCAGCTCATCCGCGAACGTCACCACCTGGACGAACCGGTGATCGTCCAGTACCTGATCTGGCTCGGCAACGTCCTCCAGGGCGACTTCGGCCGTTCGACCCAGAACATGCGCCCGGTGGCGGAGGAACTCGGCGGCCGGGCTCTGGTGACCCTGCAGTTCGGCCTCGCGGCCTGGATTCTCGCGGTGCTGGTCGGCGTGCCGGCCGGCATTGCATCGGCGGTCTATCGCGGCAAACCGATCGACTACGCGGCGACGGTGGTCTCGATCGGCGGGGTCGCCATCCCGAACTTCTGGCTCGGCATCATGGCGATCCTGCTCTTCGGCGTGGGGCTCGGCTGGCTGCCGAGCCAGGGCTACGTGAGCCTCTTCGACGACCCGCTGCAGAGCCTGCGCCACATGGTCCTGCCGGCGTTCGCCCTCGGTGTCACGAGCTGCGCGCTGATCATGCGGCAGAGCCGCTCGGCCATGCTCGAGGTGCTTGCCCAGGACTACCTGCGTACCTCTCGTGCCCGGGGGTCGAGGGAGCGCACCGTGATCTGGTCGCATGCCCTGCGCAACGCGCTGCTGCCGGTCATCACGATTCTCGGCCTGCAGACGGGCCGCATCTTCGCCGGGGCGATCGTCATCGAGACGCTCTTCGGCATCCCCGGCACCGGCCAGTACATCGTGCAGGCGATCTTCGCCCGCGACTTCCTGGTCGTGCAGGCGGCGGTGCTGCTGATGGCGGTCGCCGTGCTCGCCGCGAATCTCGTCACCGACCTCGCCTGCGCCTGGCTCGACCCGAGGATCAAGTTCGGTGACTAGGAATGTGCGCCGCAAGACCGGGTACGCCGCCGCCCCGGCCAACCGGGTGCTGTCGATTGGGTGCGCCGGCGTCCCCGCCGGCATCCGGCGCGAAGCGCCGGCCTCTGGAGGCGCTGCTCCGCCCAGCCACCCGACCCTCGAGCTGCTGCGCAAGCTCGCCTCTGTGCCCCAGGCGCTGGCCGGCCTCGTCGTGCTGGCGCTGATCGCCGCGGCGGCGGTGCTGGCGCCCTGGATCGTCCCCGTCGACGCCGAGGAGATGGACTTCGACAACCTGCTCTCGGGCCCGAGCGCCGCGCACTGGCTCGGCTCGGACCAGATGGGCCGCGACACGCTGGCCCGGCTGATCGTCGGCGCGCGGATCGCGCTGTCCGTCAGCCTTGGCGCCGTCGGCCTCGGCGTGTTGCTGGGAGTGCCTCTCGGCCTGCTGTCGGTCTACTTCCGCGGCCGCGTCGACGACGTGCTGATGCGGCTCATGGACGCGCTGGTCACGTTCCCCAGCCTGCTGATCGCGGTCGGTCTGGCCGCCGCCCTCGGCGGCTCGCTCCGCACCGTGATCATCGCCATCGGCATCGCGAACGTGCCGTGGATGGCCAGGATCGTTCGCAGCCAGGGGCTCTCCATCCGCGAGCGGGACTTCGTCAAGGCCGCGGAGTCGCTCGGCCTCAGCCACCCGCGCATCATCCTGCGCCACATCCTGCCCAACTGCATCGCCCCGGTCATCGTCCAGAGCACCCTCAGCATGGGCTACGCGGTGCTGACCGAAGCCGCCCTCGGCTTCGTCGGCGTCGGCATCCAGCCGCCCACGCCGACCTGGGGCAACATGCTCCAGCAGGCCTTCCCGATGCTCGAGCAGCAGCCGCTGCTTTCGATCGTCCCGGGCGTGGCGATCTTCCTGCTGGTGCTGTCGTTCAACTGCGTGGGGGACGCGCTGCGGGATCTGCTGGATCCGCGGCTGCGGGGGGTGATTCACTAACCATGACCGAGACCGTGACGATTCCGAAGGCCGAGTATCAACGATTGTCTGCCGTCGAGGAAGATCACGCCGACATCCGGGCCGTGCTCGCCGTGCAGGCGAGAGTGGACGCCGGGACCGAGGAGCTCGTGCCCGCCGCGATGGTCAGCCGTCTGATCGATGGCGAGTCGCCGTTACGGGTCTGGCGCGAGTACCGTGGCCTCTCGCAGGCCGCTCTGGCCCGCACAGCTGATACGAGTCGTGTCCAGATCGTTGACATCGAAGCCGGTCGCCGAACTGGCTCCGTGCGCACGCTTCGCCGGCTCGCTGACGCCCTCGGTGTCGGCTTGGACGACGTCGTTCCAGGCTAGCTTCGGCGGCTCGCCGGTTCGTAGCGGTTTGTCGCCGTGTATTCTGAGCGAAGGAGGTAGTGGAGTGAGGGCCGAGAAGGTTGAACTTGGAATGCAGTACTTGGAGGAGGCTGTGATGGAGGTGCTTCTGGAGGCGGCGCAAGGCGACGAGTGCCTGGGTCCGGCTGAGGTCACTCTTCGCGCCGGCCTCTATCGGGGCACCTTTCTGAAGAACGCTATCGCTGCCGGCACGCTCAACAAGCTCCTGGAGGAAGGCCGTGTCGTCCGCTGCCTACAGGCAAACGGAAGGGGGGGCTGGAAGGCAGCAGCGGTTGACCCGGACAGTCTCTCGTGAGTGCTTGATTCGAACCAAGCGACCACGCGAGCAGATGACACGGATAGGCGGCCGGAGAGCTCGACGGCGTGAACGCCTTGGCTGAGTGCTCCGGCGCACGCCTCGCCGCCTTCTTCAACCCCCGTACACAAAATCCGTTCCTAGCTCACCGGCTATCCCTGCGGCGTGGAGTTCGACGAAGAAACGGACGGCGGAGCAGTGTCGGAGGGTTCGGGCGGCGGCTTCCGCGACTTCGCGGTCGCACGCGTAGTGCAGCTCGCCTTCGGCGGAAGTTTGGGCCTCCTCGAGGACGTGTTCGAGAGCGTGGAGCAGTTGGGGCGTGATGGAGGGACTGGCGATTGGTTTGCTCATTGGTGATCCTTCTGTTCGTGGTGGAGGCGGGAGGTGACGCTCATTAGGAGGTCGAAGTGGCGATTGTGATCAACGCGAAGCTGGACGAAGCCGTCTGGAACGAGCTTCGCGGCTTGGCGAGAGCGACGGGACGGGACGTTTCGGTAGTGCTCTCCGAAGCGGTTGAGGAGTACCTGGCGCGGCGCCGCGCGCGGCCCGATGTGCGTCAGCATCTGGAGGGCTCTTTATCCGAGAACGAGGGATTGGGGAAGCTCCTCGCACGGTAGCCCTGTCTGCGGCGCCCGTCGCGGGCCGCGAGTAGCCTGGACGGGGCAGCGACCCGCGTCTTCTGGTGAAGGCGCTCCGCAACGTGGCGGAGTTCGAGGAGGATCAGGCCGCGCTCGCCGTTCAGGCGCGAATCGACGGCGGAATCGAGGAGTTCGTGCCCGGGACGGTCGTCAGCCGGCTAGTCGACGGCGAGTCTCCGCTGCGCGTCTGGCGCGAGTACCGTGGTCTCTCGCAGGCCGCCCTGGCTCGCGCCGCGAGCACGAGCCGTGCCCAGATCGTTGACATTGAGGCGGGGCGTCGAACCGTCAGCGCCCACACGCTCCGCCGGCTTGCTGGTGCTCTGGGTATAGAGCCGGACGACATCGTTTCGGGCTGACCGGGGCGAAGCGAACGACCGATGAAGCCGTTTCTCGAAACGAGAACGGAGAAATGAGAATCGCGACCTGGTGCATTGGCGGGGTTCTCGGTCGTCTGGAGTTCCTCTGCCATTGGCTCGAACGGCGGCTGCCCGATGTCGTGGCTCTGCAGAAGATCCGCGTTTCCGAGGAGAAGTTCCCGGCCGAAGCGCTGGCGGGTGTGGGCTACCGTTCCGAACCGCTTCGCAGGGAGTCGTGGTATGGCGTTGCGTTGCTGGCTCGGAACGATGGGCCGAAGCCCAAGATTCTGGACAGGGGGCTTCCGCCTGGCGACAGTCCAGACGACGATGGGTTCCTGACCGCTCGAATCGGTGATCTCGTCGTTTCCTCCGTGTACGCGCCTTTCGGCGATCCCAAGAGGCGTGGAAGAGCAGGTGCTCTGGCGTACAAGGTCGCTTGGCTGGGTCGCCTGATCGCACACCTCAAAGAGCAACGGACTGGCCGGGATCGTTTGGTGCTGTGCGGCGACTTCAACGTGCTGCCCGATGTTCCGGCCAAGCGCGGCGTTCTGAACTGCACTTCGGACGAGAAGAAGCAGCTACAGGAGATCCTCGATACCGGGTTCGTTGACCTCTACAAGCCCGTCGGCCCACTTTCGGGCGCGGGTCTCAACTATGGCTTCAACCCCAAGCTGGCACCGACGGCGAGGCTGCAGCTGGTGCTTGGCAGCAAGAGCATGGCGGATTCCGTGGCTTCCGCGTGGGTCGATCTGGAGTACCGGAGGCCGGTCGATGGGCTGCCGGGCCGGAAGTGGCCGGCCAGCGCTCCCTTGATCGTGGACTTGGCTGATCCGGCCTAGCGGTGGTCAGCCGGCGTAGACCAGGGCGGGGGATGGAGGAACTCACTACCTTTCATGAGCTTCCTCACGCGTCCAGGAACGCTCGGAACCGTAGCTTTCCTCGGCCCAGAGCGCGTCCAGCCGTGCGACCACGGCTTCGGAGTCGTCCGTGCGGGTGAGATCGTGGAGGTAGTCCCGCACGAGCTGGTTCAGGCTGGTTCCCCGCAGGGCGGCGATCCGTCGGGCCTCGGCGACTATCCGGTCGTCGAGGGACAGTGTGACGTCCATGAGCACAGGCTAGGTATGGACGGGGTCCGCGTCAACTGAAAGAGCCAGAGCCGGCGGGGACGCCGGCGCACCCAGTCTGGACAGTCGAGGTTCTCCGGCGGAGATTCCTAGCTGTCACGCCCCGAAGGCAGCACCCGGCCCTCTGGGTAGTCGGCGCCGGTGACGCTCTTGTCGACGGACCGGTTCCAGGCATCCAGCTCCGCCCGCATGCGGGCGGCGAGTTCGGGCTGCTGCTCGATCAGGTTGTCCTCTTCCCCGGGATCGTCGATCACGTTGTAGAGCTCGAAGGGATCGGTCGGGTCGGAGAAGTAGTTCCGCACCAGTTTGACCTGGTTGTCCAGCCAGGCGAGACCGCCGCTGGCGCGGAAGCCGATGGGCTGCTCCCGGCGGGCGGGCTCGGACTCGAACACGCGGACAATGGAGATGCCGTCGTGGACCTCGTTGATCGACGACGGGTCGAGCCCGGCGACCTCGATCAGGGTCGGGAAGATGTCCATCGTGCTGGCGGGGAAACTCGTGATCCTCGGGGCGATGCCGCCTGGCCATTCGATGATCGTCGGCACGCGCAGGCCGCCCTCGTAGAAGTCCTTCTTGAAGCCGCGCAGGTGGCCGGTGGTGTCGGGGCGGACGCCGGGATGCTCGGGGCCGTAGGAGATGTCGGGCAGGCCGCCGTTGTCGCTGGTGAACCAGACCAGGGTGTTGTCGGCGATTCCGAGTTCACGCAGGCCCTCGCGGAGAGCGCCGATGGAGCGGTCCATCGCGACGATCTCGGCGTGGTGCGTCCTGGAGGCATCGTCCAGCGCCGTGAAGGGCTGCTCGTCTTCCGGCAGGGCGGCGAACGGCCGGTGCGGTGAGGCGTACCAGATCACCGCGAACACCGGCTTCCCGCTCTCCCGCTGCTCCGAGATGTAGCGCAGCGCTTCGGCGACCAGGATCTCCGACGAATCGCCCTCGAACTGCTTCGGCACTCCGTTCTGACTGAAGACGGGGTCCAGGTTGAACTGGTTCGTGTGGCTCAGCCAGTAGCCGAAGCCGAGTTCGCCGGGATTGTGGGGGTCGTCCGCGGGCATCGGATTGTCGCCGCTTGGATGGACCTGGTTCAGGTGCCACTTGCCGAAGTGGGCCGTGGCGTATCCAGCCTGCCGGAATGCCGTGGCGAGCGACTTCTCCTGTTTGTTGATCGAGTCGCCGACGCGGAAGGCCCCTGTGCGATCGTTAGTGCGCCCGGTCAACACCGTCGCCCGGGTCGGGGTGCAGCTCGGCGCGCCGGCGTAGAACCGGTCCATGCGGAGGCCAGCGCCGGCCATCGCGTCGAGGTGGGGCGTCTGGAGCAGTGGATGGCCGTAGTAGCCGGTCTGCGCCCAGCCCATGTCGTCGGCCATGAGGAGGACGACGTTGGGCGGATCGTTCTCGGCTGCGGGCTGGCAGGCGAGAACCGCGAAGAGCGGCAGGGGGAGGAATCGGGGAAGAGACTTCAGCATGGGGTGGTTCCTGGACTTCCGGAATTCCGCTGTCCGGATGCCGGCGGGGGCGCCGGCGCACCCAGTGTGAGCTTCTACACGGACTACGGGTTTCCGTCTATCCTACGGTCGCGAGCGAACAGAACACTCTCTAGCTGGAGGACGACATGCACAAGTACCGAGCAACGATTCCCCTGATCTTCGCGGCCCTCCTGGTCACGGCGCTCCCGGCCACGGCGCAGCGCGCTGACGATGCCGACCGGGCGAGCAAGAACGGCAAGGTCGAGGGAATGATCGACGGCGTCACCGTCACTCTCGAGTACGGACGCCCCAAGGTGAAGGGCCGGACGATCTGGGGCGGACTGGTTCCCTACGGCCAGGTCTGGCGCACGGGCGCCGACGAGGCGACCACGATCACCTTCAGCGCTGACGTCGAGATCGGCGGTCAGAAGCTGGCCGCGGGCACCTATGCCCTCTTCACCGAGCCGGGCGAGAACGAATGGACCGTCATCTTCAACAAGGTCGCGCAGCAGTGGGGTTCCTTCCGGCACGACGCCGGCCAGGACGCGCTGCGAGTGACCGCCACCCCGAAGTCCATCGGACAGCACGTGGAGGAGATGGAGTTCGTGATCGTCGATTCGTGGGTCGCTCTCCAGTGGGAGCGGCTCGCGGTGCCGTTCGAGGTGAAGAAGGCGGGTTAGCGCGGGAGAAGTCCAGAACTCGGCGCTACGCGCCCGCGAAGAACCCAGTTCCTGCCGCGCAGGCTCCCAGGGCGACCAACAGTCGAGGCAGTGCCTTCAGAAGGCGATCCGCCGGACACCGTCGACGGCGTCGAAGTGGGTGTCGTTGCTCAGCACCGGCAGGGCGTGCTGGCGGCAGAGAGCGGCGATCCATGCGTCGTTCGATGGGATGGGCGTGCCGGTCCGTTTCAGCTTCAGTCTGATCTCGGCGTAGACCTCGGCCGTTCCTGAGGTTACGGTGGCTACTTCGGCGAGGGGCAGGTGACGGCGGAGCCAGCCTTCGTAGCGCCGTCGGTGCCGCGACTGACGGATGCCGAAGTAGTACTCGCCGAGGACGATACTCGGTACGACCAGCCGCCGCGCCGAACGGAGAGGTGCTTCCACCGGCGCGAACCCCTCCGCCCACGCCGACAGCGCGTTCGTGTCGAGAATCACGGAGCGTCGCCGGGGTCGAGCTTCTCGAACTCCTCCTCGATCGCCTGGAGGACGTTCCGGTGCTCGTCGCGGAGGTCGGCAAGTTCTCCGAATCCCTCCATCCAGGGAGGCTCCGGCGGTACGGGTGCGATCCCGTGGGGGTCGGCATTGGCTCGCGTACCGGCAGCATGTCGGCCGAGGTGCAGTTCGACGGCGTCCGTGAAGAACCGCTTCAGCGTCATTCCGCGGCCAGCGGCAAGGGCCTTCGCGCGGCGGAACGTGGTATCGGGCAGTTCGATGGTAGTCTTCATGTCCCCATATTGCCATATTTACGGTACGAGTGGGCAAAGATCGAGCCAGGAGAAAGACGCATGAAGCTCAGACAGAACGAGGCGCTCAAGGCGCGGGGCGAGCGGGTGCTCCCGGGCGGTATGTACGGACACATGTCCACGTACCGCCTCCTGCCGCCCCGGTACCCGCAGTACTTCGAGCGCGCCGAGGGCTGCCGGCTATGGGACGCCGACGGCAACGAGTACATCGACTTCATGTGCTCGTTCGGTCCGATGATCGCCGGCTACGGCAATCCGCGCATTCGGGCCGCCGCGGACGCGCAGCGCGACCGGCTCGACATCGCGAACGGTCCCCCGGCGCTCATCGTCGACCTGGCCGAGCGATTCGTGCGTCAGGTCAGCCACGCCGAGTGGGCCATCTTCGCGAAGAACGGCAACGACGCGACGACCGTCTGCAACATGGTGGCTCGCGCGCGGGGCGAGAAGCGCAAGATCCTCGTGGCCGAGGGCGCGTACCACGGCGCGGCGCCGTGGGCCAACCGGATGTCGAGGGGCACGCCCGCGGAGGATCATGTCCACTTCCCGACGTACCGCTACAACGACACAGGCAGCCTCGACGCGGCGGCCCAGGCGGCGACCGGCGACCTCGCGGGCATCGTCGTCTCCGCCTTCAGGCACGACGCCGGCCACGACCAGGAGCTGCCCGATGTCGCCTTCGCCCGCCGCGTCCGCGAGATCTGCGACGCCGAGGGCGCGGCCCTCATCCTGGACGACGTGCGGGCCGGGCTGCGCCTGTCGCTCGACGCGAGCTGGTCCGAGTTCGGCGTCCAGCCGGATCTGTCGGCCTGGGGCAAGGCGATCGGCAACGGCGAACCCGTAGCCGCCATTCTCGGCAGCGAGGCGTACCGGGAGGCCGCGACGCGCGTCTTCGTCACGGGCTCGTTCTGGTACCAGGCCGCGCCCTTCGCCGCGGCGATCGAGACCCTCGACCTGCTGGCCGAAGTCGACGCGCCGGCCGTCGTGGAGCGGCTGGGGCAGCAGTTCCGGGACGGCCTGGAGGAGCAGGCGCGTCGCTACGGTCACCCGATCCGCCAGACCGGACCGCCGCAGATGCCGGCGGTCCTGTTCGAAGACGACGACAGGAGAGAGAAGGGGTTCGCCTTCTGCAGCGCGGCCCTCGACCACGGCGTCTACCTGCACCCCTGGCACAACATGTTCCTGTCGGTCGCCCACACGGAGGCCGACATCGAGCAGGCGCTCGCCGGGACGGAGAAGGCGTTCCAGGCGCTCGGCTGAGCGCGCTCGGTCAGTTCACGCCTGCCCGGTGGCGATGATGTAAAGGCGGTCCGAGATGTCGCGGACCGTCGCCTCCATCTCCGGGTAGAACTCGCCGCGGGTGGTCATCAGACCCTGGTGCTGAGCCTGCTCCTTGCCGGGCATGGTCTTTGCGGTGTCGATCATCCCGCACATGTGCCAGCCGACGAAGTCGGGACGGGCGGTGGCGTTCTCCATGAACTCCCGCGTCCAGAGCGCTCGCTCCGCCATGTCGCGCGCGTGCTGCCCATGCGGATTGGGCATGGTCTCGGTGGGCAAGGTGTAGGCGGCGTCGCCGTTGAGGAAGGGTTGCCCCACAGCGTCCGTCAGCCGATCCATCGTCTCGCGCTGACCCTCCCAGCGGGCATAGTGCTGCGTGTTGACAAGGTCGGTGTAGCGGCTGGTCACTGCGGCGATGGAGTGGAGCCCGTCCGTGTCGCCGTTGATCTTGTCGCCGAGGAAGAGGTGGTTCGGGTCGGCGCGGCGGAGAGCGGCCCTGGCGACGGAGTAGTAGCGCTCGACGCAGAGCAGCAGGAACGCCGCGTTGTCGCTGCGCTCCGCCTCGTTCGCGGGGGCTTGATCGGGTCGCCAGTTTCTCGCCTTGAGGAGATCCGGCCACGCGGTGAAGCTGGTGCCGTATGTGGCGTTGAAACCGGACACGTCGCCGTAGCGCTCGCGCATGCAGTCGACGTAGGCCTGCTTGCCGGGCGCGTCGGCGGCGAAGTTGCGTAGCCGGCGGGGCCACGTCGTGCTGCCGTTCCATACCGCTTCGTTGTCGGTCAGGGGTGGACAGTCGGCCATGCAGTAGCCCAGCACCATGGGATCGTCGCGGTAGGGCGCGGCGACTTGCCGGGCCGTGCGCTCGCACTGCGCCTCGAACGCCGGGGCGAAGACGTCCGCGTAGGCATCGGGCTGGGGCTTGAGATAGTGGGACAACACAAGCGGCTCGTAGGGCGCGACGAAGGGAAACCGGGCCTGGCCCGGCGGGTGGGTGAGCATCGTGGCGTTCGTGTGAATGCCCAGGGTGTTCAGGCCCAGCCTCCGCAGGTCGGCCAGGGCGGCCTCGCGGAAGCCCCTGTTCCAGGCCCGGTCGTACACATCCTCCGCGCGGAATCGCCGCAGCCAGAGATCGCGGTTGTAGTCCTGCGCCCACCAGTTCGCGTGGTAGTGGTTGACGCCCCAACTGATGAACGCGTGGCCTTCGGGAGTGACCAGCCACCATCGTCGTCCGTCGTGCTCGGTGCGAAAGAAGCCGGTGGCGTCGAACTTCAGTCCGGTCCAGCCACCGAAGCGATCGCGACCGCCGGCTATTCGCGCGGCCCAGGTCGGCCCTCCAAGGTAGGCGCCGAACCCGATCAGAGCCGACTTGAGCAAGTCGCGTCGGGCAATGGAGAGAGGCACGGCGTCCTTTGGCCCTACCGGACGAGCACGTACATCACCACCAGCGCCACGGCCAGCAACCCCGCCAGCAGCCGCGGGTCGCGGACTCCCGTGATCTCCGACCGGGCCAGGAACGCGTACGGCTTGTCCCAGGTCAGGCCGTCGATCTGCTCGGGCTTCGGCGGCGGGGTCGCCAGGCTGACTCCCACGTAGATGAGACTCAGGATGCAGAAGTACCACCACGCTTGCAGCAGGAACGGGATCCCCAGGCCGTTCACCGGGTCGGAGACGTACTGGACGCCGCCGAGGAATCCGAAACCCATGTCGAACAGGAAGATGATGAAGCCGGCGACGAAGCCGAAGAGCAGGGTGAACGTGCCGGCTTGACGTGTTCCGCGCCGCCAGAAGACGCCCCAGAGGAGCACCGTCGCGATGGGAGGGGCGATGAACTGCGCCGGCAGCTTGTTGATCGCCTCGAAGATGGAGCCGAACCGCTCGCCCTGGGTGGACCAGGCGATGGCGACGCTCATGACGACGACCGAACTGATGCGTCCGATGCGCACCTGCGACGTCTCGGACAGGTCGGGCCGGAAGTGCTTGGCGATGTCGACGGCGACCAGGGTTCCGGTGCTGTTCACCGCGGCCGCGATCGTGCTCATCAGCGCCGCGAGCAGCGCCGCCGCCATGATGCCGATGAGCCCGGTCGGCAGCAGCTCGGTGATCAGCGTCGGCAGGGCGTCCGTCGGCTCGGTGATGATGTCCTTGAACAGCACGTAGGCGAACACGCCCGGCAGGACCATGAAGAGCGGCGGCAGGAACTTGAGCAGGGAGGCGAAGAGCGCGCCGTGCTGCGCGTCGCGCAGGGTCCCCGCGCCCAGCACCCGCTGAACGATCGTCTGGTCGGTGCACCAGTACCAGATGCCGAGGATGGGGAAGCCCAGCAGGAAGCCGTACCAGATCGAGCCGGGATCGAAGCCCTCTTCCCCGGGAAGATGAATCATGCTGAGCTGGTTCGGCTTCGTCGCCTCGAGGAGATCGCCATAGGAGTCGATCCCCACGCCAGGCAGCCTGGTCATCGCGATGATCGTGATCAGGATGGCGCCGCCGAGCAGGATGACGGTCTGGATCGTCTCGGTGACGACGACCGCCCGGAGGCCCCCGACCACGGTGTAGATCACCGTGATGATCGAGATCATCGCGATCGACGCAAAGGACGGGATGCCGAAGAACCGCTCGAACACGGCGGCGCCGGCGTAGAGGCTGATGCCGATGTGGATCAGCATCGCCGACATGATGAACATGAAGGAGAGCGTCGTCCGGGCGGTCGGGCTGTAGCGCCGCTCCATGAACTCGGGCAGCGTCGTGATCCGGCTCTTGAAGTAGATCGGCACGAAGACGAGGCTGAGCAGGATGATCGTGAAGGACGCCATCCACTCGTAGTTGCCGACGACCATGCCGACGCCGAAGCCGCTCTCGGCGAGCCCGACCAGGTGAATCGTCGAGATGTTCGAGGCGAACAGCGCGGCCCCCACCACGGGCCACTTCAGGTTGCGGCTCGCCAGGAAGTACGACTCGCTGGTCTGCCGCTTGATCTTGCGCACCGACCACAGGCCGACGAACAGGATGCCCAGCAGGTAGACGACGATGATGAAGAGATCGACGAGCGCGATGGTCATGGGAACAGGTTAGGAGACTCGACGATCGCGGTAGAACGTCCGGAAGCCGGCGCTTCGCGCCGGATGCCGGCGGGGACGCCGGCGCACCCAGTGTCAGACGATGATGTCGTCTACGACGATCCCCTCGACGTCGGTCAACCGGAAGTCGCGCCCCTGCGAGCGGTACGTCAACTGCTCGTGGTCGAGACCGAGCAGATGCAGGATCGTGGCGTGCAGGTCGTGGATGTGGACCTTGTCCTCGATCGCGTAGTAGCCGTAGTCGTCCGTCCGGCCGTGGCTGTGGCCGGGCTTCACGCCGCCGCCGGCCATGAACATCGTGTAGCCGTGGGGGTTGTGGTCGCGGCCGTTGCGGGCGCCGGCTTCGGCGCCGGGGGTCCGTCCGAACTCGCCGCCCCAGAGGACCAGGGTCTCGTCCAGCAGTCCCCGTGACTTCAGGTCCTTGATCAGGCCGGCCACCGGGCGGTCGACCTCGGCGCAACTCTGCGGCAGGCCGGTGATCAGGCCCGAGTGGTGGTCCCACTTCGTGTCCGGGCCGTGGGTCGCCTGCACGAAGCGCACGCCGGACTCCGAGAAGCGGCGGGCCAGCAGACAGCGGAGGCCGAAGTTGCGGGCCACCGGGTCGTCGAGTCCGTAGAGCCGCCTGGTCGCGTCGGACTCGCCCTCGATGCTCATCAGTTCGGGCGCCTCGGTCTGCATGCGGAAAGCGAGCTCGAACGACTCGATGCGGCCCTCGAGCGCCTGGTCGGGCCCGGTCTGCTCGAGCTGGCGGCGCTGCCAGCGCTGCAGCAGGTCGAGTTCGCTTCGCTGGACCTCCGGCGACACCGATTCGTTGTCGAGGAAGTCGATCGTCGCGTCCTCCGTCTTCATCCGGGTCGTGCCGATCGCCGTGCCGTTGTAGGCGGCGGGCAGGAAGGCGGACGAGTAGTTCTGGACGCCGCCGTGCTGGTACGAGGGGCAGATCGTGATGAAGCCGGGCAGGTTCTCGTTCTCGGTGCCCAATCCGTAGGCGATCCACGAGCCCATCGACGGTCGCACGAAGCGGTCGCTGCCCGTGTTCATCGCCAGGATGGCGCCGCCGTGGGCGGCGTTCGTGCCCCACATCGAGCGGATGAAGCAGAGATCGTCGACCACGGAGGCGATGTTGGGCAGAAGCTCGCTCACCCAGGCGCCCGACTGGCCGTGCTGCCTGAACTCCCAGGGGCTCTTGAACAGGTTGCCGGTCTCGTTGAACTGGACTCGCGGCTTGGCGAAGGGCAGCGGCTTGTTGTCGTCGCGAATGAGGAGCGGCTTGTACTCGAACAGGTCGTGCTGCGACGGCCCGCCGTGCATGTGCAGGAAGATGATCCGCTTGGCCTTCGGCGCGAAGTGCGGCGCCCTGGGCGCGAGCGGGTTCGTGGATGTCGCGGCCAGGAGGTCGCGCTGCAGCAGGGACGAGAGCGCCAGGCCGCCGAAGCCGCAGCCGCAGGTCTTCAGCATCTGCCGGCGGGTCAGGGGTGGCGGCTGGTAGTGGGGGTAGCGCATCGTTCGTGAGCTGACGTTGGAACCTAGTTGATGTAGATGAACTCGCTGGCCGCGAGGATGACGTGGGAGAGCCGGGTCCAGGCGTAGAGTTCGGCGTCCGCGGAGGCATGGTCGCCGCTTCGCGGCGCGTTCCCCTCGGAAGCCGGCGAGGACGCCGGCGCACCCAGTGTGCGGCCACCCAGTGTGCGGCCGCTTCCACGGGCGCACCCGGTGTCCGACGCGCAGCTCCGCATCTCGTCGAGGAAGGCGAGGCTGTCGGCGATCTCGATGTCGTCGGCCGGGCGCCCGTAGGCGCGGACGAAGGCGGTATCGATGCGATCCGCGGCGTCGGCGTCCTCGATCTCCAGAAGTTGCTTTGCGAAGCCGAGCGCCGCCTCCTGGACGAACGGGCTGTTCATCATCAGAAGCGCCTGCCGCGGCACGACCGTCTCGGATCGATCGCCGACCGAGTCGCTGGCGTCGCCGAAGTCGAAGCCGCCGAAGATCGGATAGACAGCGGTACGCACGATCGGCATGTAGATCGAACGCCGCGGCGCGTCGTAGATGTCGACCCGGTCGAGTGGGCCGTACTCGCCGAAGACGTATCCCCGGGCGTTGTACTCTTCCACCCGTCCACCGATCGTCAGGTCGAGCCGGCCGGCGAGCTGCAGCAGGGCGTCGCGAATCGGCTCGACCTCGAGGCGTCTCCGGTTGTTGCGCCAGAGGAGGCGGTTCTCCTCGTCGACGGCCGCGTTCGCCGCGTCGTAGTCGCTCGACAACCGGTACGTGCTGGACAGCATGATGTCGCGGTGGAGCTTCTTGAGCGACCAGCCGCCCTCGACGAAGCGGCGTGTGAGCCAGTCGAGAAGCTCGGGATGCGTGGGTTTGCTGCCGATCACGCCGAAGTTGCTCGGCGTGTCGACGATGCCGCGGCCGAAGTGCCAGTGCCAGACGCGGTTGACGATGACGCGCGCGGTGAGCGGGTGCTCGGGGTGGGTGATCCAGCGGGCGAGCTCGAGCCGTCCGCTCGTGTCGCCGGCGACTGGCGGCGGCGGCACCAGGTGGTCCGTGACCTTCAGGAAGCCGCGCGGCTCCGGTTCGTCGGCCAGGTTCAGGTGGCTGCCCCGGATGTGTACCGGCAGGTCGACGGCCGCGGTCTCGTCCACTGCCATGGCGTGGGGCGGCGCGGGGGGTGAGGCTTCCTCCAGGCGTTCGACTTCGGCGCGCAGCTCCGTGAGCTGCTCCAGGGCCTCCTGCGGGTAGAGCTTCTCCTCCTCTTCCTGGTCGAGGCAGAGGATGCAGAAGTAGCCGTCGTAGACCAGCCATCGCAGCTCCTCCTGCTCGCGCGGCAGCCTGAAGTCCGAGGGTGAGAGTTCGTCCTCGTCCTTGAGCCCGAGTCGCATGAGGTGCTCTTCCCAGGCGATCTCGATGGTCGCGAACAGGCTCGCGTACCGCCAGGCGACTTCCTCGAGCGTCTTCGGCGCCGGCCCGCGGACTAGGCTCCGGGTCAGAGGCGCCGTCAGCACCTTCTCCGAGGCGATGATCGCCCGCAGCTCCTCGGTCACCTGTTCGTAGCGATCAGGAGAGGCGGCGGCGTAGGCGTTCCAGATCACGAAGACGGTGCTCGGGCTCGGGGCGTCCCCTTCGACCGGCGGGCCCTCCCGGTACCGGTAGAAGGCCCTGACCCAGCGTTCAAGAACGGCCGGCTCCAGCCCCCTGTTCCCGGCGACGCGGGCGATGGCGAGCGAGCCCGCCGAAGGGGGCTTGGCTGCCCCAGCGTCCCCATGGGGAGACGAGCCCTCGGATGCGCGTGCTCGTACCGCCTCGTCGTTGCTCCAGCTCGGGTAGGCCTCCTCCGCGGCGAGCAGGTACTCGGCGAGGGCCGCGCGGCGGGGGCCACGCAGGACGTCGTTCTGCTCGCGGACCACCCCGTCGACCTTCTCCTGCGCCTCGGCGACCAGCCTCTGCGCCGCCTCGTACGCGGCGATCTCGTCTTCCGGGGCCAGTGGCCGCTCCAACCAGCGCATGCCGGCGGCGTCGCTCATCGTCTCGGTCGAGCGCAGGATGCCGGCCATCGCGTAGTAGTCGGCGGTGGGGATCGGATCGAACTTGTGGTCGTGGCAGCGGGCGCAGCCGACCGGCAGGGCGAGAAAGGCGCGGCCCAGGGTGTTGACCTGCTCGTCGACGATGTCGATCAGCATCTTGTCGACGTCCTGCTCGGCGAGCACCTTGGGGCCCAGCATCAGAAAGCCGGTGGCGGTGATCTGCTCGAAGCGCTGCGCGTCGGTCTCCGCCGGCATCAGATCGCCGGCGATCTGCTCGCGGACGAAGCGGTTGAAGGGCTTGTCGCGGTTCAGGGAATCGACGACGTAGTCGCGGTAGCGGAAGGCGTTGGGGAACGCGATGTTCTCGTCCAGGCCGTTCGAGTCGGCGTAGCGGGCGACGTCGAGCCAGTGGCGGCCCCAGCGTTCGCCGTAGTGGGGCGATGCGAGCAGCCGATCGACGACCTTCGCGAAGGCATCCGGGCTCTCGTCGGCGAGGAAGTCCTCGATCTCCGCTTCCGACGGGGCCAGGCCGATCAGATCGAAGGTCGCGCGTCTCAGCAGCGTGCGCTTGTCGGCTGGCGCCACCGGCGCGAGGCCGCGTTCCTCGAGGCGCGAGAGGATGAAGCGATCGAGGTCACGGCTGACCCAGGCCTCGTTCTCGACTTCGGGCAGCGCGGGGTCTTCGACCCGCCGGAAGGCCCAGTGCTCGCGGCCCGGGCCGTAGTCGAACGCCTCGGCGGCTCTCGTGGCGACCACCGTCTGCTCCCCGCCGGTACGCGGGTCGGGCGCGCCGCGGCGGATCCACTGCTCGAAGTCGGCGATGACGTGCGCCGCCAGCTTGCCGTCCGGCGGCATCTGGGTGAGGCCTTCGTAGTGGAGCGCCTCGATCATCAGGCTGTCCTCGGGCGACCCCGGGACGATCACGGCGCCGCTGTCGCCGCCGGCGCGCACGCCTTCCGCGTCGAGCAGGATCAGCCCGCCGCGGATCTTCGCGGGATCGCCGCCGTGACACTGGTAACAGCGCTCAGCCAGGACCGGCCGGATCTTCGACTCGAAGAACTCGAGGTCGGCGGGATCGATCTCCGACGCGCCGGCGACCGTTCCGACCGCCGCCAGCCAGGCTAGTAGGAAGGGCGCAGCGCGGATCATTGAGGACTCAGGATTGAACGGCGCAGTCTACCAAGCAGCCGGTCCCTGCTGGGTGCCGCTGCGGGATCTCGAGGCTCCACACTGGGTGCGCCGGCGTCCCCGCCGGCTGCCGCCGGAGGCGGCTTTGAAACGCGCCGGCCGTCAGGCCGGCTCCGCTTCGCGCCGCCCCTACTTTCTCCGCACGTACACGTAGTAGGCGCTCGCGATGACTTCCCGCCCTTCTTCGAACCAGGTGTGCAGGGCCATGGGACCCTCGGGCAGTGTCACCGTGAAGGTGGCCTCCCTGTCGTCGCTGTCCACTCGCGTCGTCAGCCCCTCGAAGCCGTAGGGCCTCTTGTCGCCGATGTCGAGGTGATGGTGGTCGCTGATGAACAGGCGTGCCGAGGAAATCGGCAACGCCGTGCTGCCCTCGGGCGCCGATGCGAGCGGTACGTCGATTTCCCTGGGCCAGCGCCGCAGTGCGAACTCGTACTCGCCCGCTTCGGCCACGTCGAGCAGCCAGTACCCGGTCTTCCGGGTGCCGCGCCGAACCTGCGCCTGCTGATCGACGAAGACGTCGAGCCACTCGCAGCCGGTCAGCATCATGGGGTTCTCGATGTCGTCGCCGATGACGATCCGCTGGGGCTCGTTGGCGGTCGCGGCCACTTCGTCCCACCACTCGTAGAGGTGGTCCCGCATCCTGGCGACCACTTCAGGGTGCCGGTCGATCACGTTCGTGGTCTGCAACGGATCGGATGCCAGGTCGTAGAGCTCGCGGTCTTCGAGCAGGCGCCAGTGCTTCCACAGGACCCCCGCGTGACTCCGGGTGAGGATCGACTGGGTGTAGGGCGAGGGGTAATTGAAGCCGGACGGCATCCGGCTGTAGTTGATGATCAGCATGCGGTCCTCGGGAACGCCGGCGTCGCCGCGCAGCACGGGCGCCAGACTCATGCCGTTGAAGTTCGCGGCTGCCGGCGTTTCGATGCCGGAGAGGTCCAGAAGCGTCGGCAGGACATCCTGAACCTGTGTCAGGCCCGTCACGTCCTGCGGGTCGGCCAGGTCGCCGTTCGGCCAACTGATGAAGAACGGCACGCGATGGCCGCCCTCCCACAACTCGGTCTTCATGCCGCGCATGCCGGCGTTGAAGTAGAGCGGGCCGTGGGTGCTGCCGTTGTCGGTCATGAAGATCACGATCGTGTTCTCCCGGAGCCCTTCCTCCTCGAGGAACTCGGCGAGCTTGCCCATGTTTGTGTCGATGTTGCGGACCATCCCCAGGTACCTGCTCAGCCTGGTCTTCAGCGCCGTGCTCATGTCGGCGAACTCGGGCCGGGCCAGCGCGGCCGCCAGCGCAGCTTCGTCCTCCTCCTTGGCGATCAGCGGACCGTGCGGCGTGTTCGGAGCGATGTAGGTCAGGAAGGGCGTTCCGGACGCCACGGAACGCTTCATGAACTCGATTGCTTCGTCGAAGAAGACGTCGGTGCAGTACCCCTTGAACGCCTCCCGTTTGCCATTGCGAATGTAGGTGTCGTCGAAGTAGTCGTTGCCCCAGAAGTCGGGTACCGAGCCGATGTGGGAGGAGGGGAACCACACCGTTTCGTGGAAGCCGCGGTCCTCCGGCCGGAAGGGGTAGTTGTCGCCGAGGTGCCACTTGCCGAACACCCCGGTTCGGTAGCCGGCCTCCGCGAAGATGTCGGCCATCGTCGGGATCTCGGGCCGCAGCAGGGCGCGACCGCTGCTGACGTTGATCGCGCCATTCCGCGCGGCGTCCATGCCGGTCAGCAGTTGTCCGCGGGTTGGCGTGCACATCGGCGCCACGTGAAAGTCGTCCAGGCGCACGCTCTCGCTTCGCAGGCGGTCGAGATGCGGTGTCTCGAGCACAGGGTTGCCGTGGGCGGACAGTTCGCCGTATCCCTGATCGTCCGTCATCACGAGGACGACGTTCGGCGGCTGGGCGAACGCGGCCGCGGTGAGCGCGAACAGCAGAACACCGGCAAGAGACGTTGCTAGCCTCACGATCGAGTCTCCATGGTGGGTGCTTCAAATGGCGAGTGTCGGCACCGCAGCGTAGCGGAGACGTTCGCGGACGCGGTGGCGGCGTGACCTCGTTCCGCGACCGGTACGGGGGCTGGGCACTGGTCGCCGGCGCCTCTGAGGGTCTGGGCGCCTCGTTCGCGGAGTGCCTCGCCGAGCGCGGCGTCGACCTCGTGCTGATCGCCCGGCGTGAGTCGTTGCTCGAGGATCTGGCGGACAGGCTTCGCGAGCGGTACGGCGTCGAGGTGCGGCCGCTGGCGATGGACCTTGCCAGCCCGGGCCTCGCCGACGCTCTCGCTGCTGCCACTGAGGACCTCGACTTGGGTGTGCTCGTCTACAACGCCGCCTTCGTGCCGGTTGGGCGCTTCGTCGAGGCCGACGTCGACGCGCTAGAGCGCGCGGTCGACGTCAACGTCCGCGCGCCGGTCGTCATGCTGCACACGCTCCTGCCGGGTCTCGAGCGGCGCGGCCGTGGCGCGGTGATCCTGATGTCCTCACTGGTGGGCCTGCAGGGGACGCCGCGAGTTGCGGCCTACGCCGCCACCAAGGCCTTCAACACCGTCCTCGGCGAGGGCCTGTGGCAGGAGCTCCGCGAGAGCGGCATCGATGTGGTTGCCTGCTGCGCCGGCGCGATTCCCACGCCGGGCTACGAGCGCTCGGGCAAGGGCCGGGTGCCGGGCATGCTCGACCCCGACGCGGTGGCGCGGCGAACGCTCGACGCGCTGGGCAAGGGTCCGCGGTTTGTGCCTGGACTCGTCAACCGGTTGGTCGCCGTGCTGCTTACGCGTCTCCTCCCGCGCAAGGCGGCGATCCGGCTGATGGCGGGCAACACCGGCGATATCGGCTGAAGAGCGGCTCTAAGCGAGGATCGCCACGCCTTCGGCGGCGGCCGCTTCGGTCAAGCGGCGGTCCAGACTCGCCAGAGCGCAGCCTTCGCGAATCGCCAAGGCCAGGTAGCTGGCGTCGTAGGCGGTCAGGCGGTGTTCGCGCGCCAGCGTCATGACGTGTCGATCGTCCGTTTCAGCGGCGCAGCGGATACGGAGCCTGCGCAGCCGCGACATGGAGGCGTCGGCGTGGCGGCCGTCGATGCGGCCTCGACGTTCGGCCGACAGCAGGAGATTCCGCAGTTCGTGCCAGAACACGTCCGGGACGGTCGCGTCCTCGACGCCCAGCCGATCCAGGGCGAGGTCTGCGAGCGCTGCGTCTTCGTCCGGCAGCACCCACGTGGCCGCGACCGAGGCGTCAGGCACGAACGCCATCAGCGTTCGTGCCCCTCGTGCCGCCAGGACAGGATTTCCGAGGTCGTCACGCTCTGCTGCTTGGCACGTTCCCGCCGCATCGTCGCGCACAGCGCGGCGTGTTCCTCGCCGTCGACGTGGGGGGTCACACGGGCGATCGGCTTCGACCCGCGGCAGATGACCACGTCCTCGCCCGCCTCCACCTTCACCAGCAGTGCCGAAAGGTGTGTCTTGGCCTCGCCGATCTTCACGTAGCGTGTCATCGTCTCCTGGCTCCCTGGGCGATCCCGGTTCCCGATCAGGTTCGACGCGCTTGAACTGTAGGCTCGGAGACCCGACTTGGTCAAGTGCTTGGTTCGGTCTGGGTCCCGACGGTCGGGAGAACGAGGGGGCGGAGTCAGTTCTGCCCGGAGGCCCAGCGCTTCCTTCGCTGGGGGCGATACGATGACGCTCCATGATGCACAACCTGACGCGGCTCTTCTTCCTGGCTGCCGCGCTGCTCGCCGCTGCCGGGAATGCCTCCGACAAGCGGCCGATCACGATCGTCGAGCTGATCGACGTGCCCGGCATTGGCAGTCCGCGCATCTCCCCGGACGGCGCCCAGCTCCTGTACACCCGCAGCGACACGGACTGGAAGAAGAACGGCCGCACGACCCACATCCACCGGATCGGGATGGATGGCACGGGCGACGTCCGCTTGACGTACGGCGAGAAGGGGGAGTCGAGCCCGCGCTGGTCTCCGGACGGGACCTACGTGGCCTTTCTCGCGACCCGCGGCGAAGACGAGTTCTCCCAGATCTACTTGCTGCCGAACGGGGGCGGGGAAGCCTCGCCGCTGACCAGCCACGAGAGTTCGGTTCAGAGCTATGAGTTCTCGCCGGACGGCGAGCACATCTTCTTCGTTGCGGCCGATCCGAAGACTCCCGAGGAGAAGAAGAAGGACGAACTGAAGGACGACGTCTTCGCCTTCGACGAGGACTACAAGCAGCGTCACCTCTTCCGGGTCGCCTGGACCGGGGACGACCGGGGCAGCGTCGAGCGGATCACCGACGGCGACTTCTCGGTCGTCGGCTTTCGGATCTCTGCGGACGGGGCGCGCATCGCCCATCACCGGGCGCCCACGCCGCTCTTCGACAACCGGGACGAGGGCGAGGTCTGGATCATGGACGCGGACGGCGGGAACGCCTTGCAGCTCACGGACAACACGGTGAGCGAGTCGGGAGCCGAGCTGTCCCCCGATGGGCGGCACGTCATGTTCCTGACCAACTCCAGCGCCGACCTGGAGACCTACTTCAACACGAACGTCTTCGTCGTCCCCGCCAGCGGCGGCCCGCATCGTCTGCTCTACGAGGAGATGCCCCACGAGGTCAACGGCGCCCGCTGGGCCGAGGACGGCACCATCTACTTCACCGCGAACACGGGGGTGCGAAGCCAGCTCTTCCATGCCGCTCTGGACGATTCGGCGCCGAGGGCGCTGACCGACGGGGACCACGCGCTGGGCTCCTGGAGTTTCTCGCGGGGTGCGGGCCTGCATGCCTTCGGCATCAACCGCCGCGAGAACGCCGGCGACATCCACGTGATGCCTGCCGAGGGCGGGACTCCGACCAAGGTGACGTCGGTCTACGACTACCTCGACGAGACCTTCCTGCTACCTCGCCAGCAGACGATCCGCTGGCCGGGGGAGGACGGCGTCGAGGTGGAGGGTCTCCTCTACTACCCGCTCGACTACGAGGAGGGAAACCGGTACCCCCTGGTCGTCCAGACGCACGGCGGACCCGCGGCCTCGGACAAGTTCGGGTTCGGCCGCTGGTCCAACTATGTCCAGGTACTGGCCGCCCGGGGCTACTTCGTCTTCAAGCCGAACTACCGGGGGAGCACCGGCTACGGGGACCCGTTTCTGCGCGACATGGTCGGCCACTACTTCCACCAGGCGCACCTGGACGTGATGACCGGGGTCGACCACCTGATCGAGCTCGGACTCGTCGACGGCGACCGCATGGCCAAGATGGGCTGGAGCGGCGGCGGTCACATGACGAACAAGATCATCACCCACACCGACCGCTTCAAGGCGGCGTCGTCGGGCGCCGGCGCGGTGAACTGGATCTCGATGTACGGCCAGAGCGACGTACGGACCTATCGCACTCCCTGGTTCGGGGGCACGCCGTGGCAGGAGGACGCTCCGATCGGGGTGTACTGGGAGAACTCGCCGCTCAAGGACGTCTACAAGGTGACCACGCCGACGCTCGTCCTGGTCGGTGAGAACGACGTGCGCGTGCCGCCGCCCCAGTCGGTGGAGCTGTATCGGGCGCTGAAGACGAACGGAGTGGAGACCCACCTCTACATCGCTCCGCGTGAGCCCCACGGCTGGCGGGAGCTCCGCCACGAGCTGTTCAAGGTGAACGTGGAGATCGACTGGTTCGAGCGCCACGTTCGGGGGATCGAGTACGAATGGGAGACGGCTCCCGGGTCGAAAGGCGACGAAGACCCGGAAGCATGAAGGGTCCGAAGATCCCGGTCGCGGCCTTCGTCGTCATCGTCGTCGCTCTCCAGACAGCGGCCTGGAACGTGGCGAGCCACCGGCTGCACGGCGGCGTCGATCCGACCTACTTCGTGCTCAGCCTGTTCCTGTCGATCAACCTGTTGATCTGCTACTGGGAGGCCTGCCTGTACCTGCGGCGCGACTACATCGCGCAGCGGGCGGAGTACTGGCGCGAACGCGGCGCGGAGACCGGCCGGCCGCCAGCCATCCTGTTCCTGTTCTCGGGGATCCCGCTCACGGGCATCCTTTCGCCGACGGCATGGGCGGACGTCTGGGCGGCCTACTCCGTGTACGACGACGCCTATACGGACCGGCGGACCTTCGGCTTCAACTGCGACGTCGGCAACGGCTTCGCCACGCCGATCCCGTCGATGGTCCTGCTGCTGTCGATGACCACGGGTTTCCTGCCGGCCGTGGTCGCGGGGATCCTCGGCGTCGCGCTGTTCTGGCAGTGGGTCTACGTCAGCTCGCTCTACATGGTGAGCTTCTACGTCTCGGGCGGGCACCGGGCAATCGGCCGGCTCGACCGGCTCGTGTGGGTGTGGGCGCCCAACACGATCTGGGTCGTCGTCCCGATGTTCGGGCTGTACGTGGCGGTGCGGCTGGTGCTGGACGGGACGTACGCCGTGTTGGGGCACTGAGACCGGGCCGGGCGGACCAGGCAGAGGTCCAGAAGCCGGTGCTTCGCGCCGGATGCCGGCGGGGACGCCGGCGCACCCAGTGTGGGATGCCGGCGGACCTAGTGGCCGGACTCAGCCGCTGGTTTCGGCAGCGGCCGCCTTGGCCGCTTCCCGCTGCTGGCGCCGGAACTCGCGAACCCGCTGCATCTGCTCCCTCAACTGCTCGGGCACGATGAAGGTGGGCATGTTCGTCTGCTGCGTCTTGTCGCTGAACGTGTAGTGGATGAAGCCGACCATCATCTCGTCGGTCGTTGCCTCGCCCCAGGTCACGTTGGACGTCGGATCGGGGTTCGCCAGGTTGTCGGTTGAGTTGTCGAACTTCGCGTCGACGCGGATCGTCGTGCCGGCCGGGATCACTCTGGGCGCCGTCGGCGTGTAGGTGAGCTGCCAGTTGAAGTCGTAGTTCGGCACGTCGAGCAGGACTTCCTTGCGGCCGTCCGGGTACTCGGCCGTGAACGTCATCGACTTGCCCCGCAGGTGCATGTGGGGCGTGAAGTCGAAGAGCACCGCCTCGTGTTCGGTGGTGTACGACGACCAGGAGTGGTAGTCGCTCTCGCCCGCCGGGATGTTGAGCGTCGGATCGACCAGCCACAGCGTCTCCACCACGTTCTCGGGCTTCTCGTCGTGGAAGTAGAGGCCCATCGTCGTCTGGTCGGTGCCGCCGGTGCCCGGGCCCGGGGTCTTGTGGTAGTGCATCTGGAAGAACAGCGTGCTGTTCGGCGGCATGCGCATTCCGTGCCCTTCCGCGAACTGGAGCGGCGCGACGCCCGGACCCCAACCGCCGACGAAGGTGAGGTCCAGGGTTCCGGTCGTGCTCCGCACGCCCGCGATGGTGGCGTCGGGCGGCGCCAGGTAGGTCAACTGGTGATGTACCGCTTCGACGAATCCTGGGTGGATCTCGATCGCCCGGATCCAGCGCTCTTCGTCGACCGGGTTGTCCACCTGGAGCCACTCGTAGTGATCCTCGATGTCGTCTGAGACGTGGAACTCCGGCGCGGTGTAGATGACGTCCGGCTCACCCAGCTTCCAGTGGGAATCGAACGTGGGCGGCTCCGGCGCCTGCGAGAGGTCGCCGGCCGGTGCGCCTGCGGCGACCCAGTTGTTCAGCGTCTCGATCTCGGCGTCGGTGAGGCTCGGGTCCTCCACGAACTCGCCGTGCTCCGGATTGGCGAACCACGGCGGCATGGTGCGGTCGCTCACCGCCCGGCGGATCGACCTCGCCCAGGGGCGCGTCTCGTCGTAGGTCAGGAGCGACATCGGCGCGGTCTGTCCCGGCCGATGACAACTCGCGCAGTTCTCGTGGAGGATGGGCGCGATGTGATCCGCCCAGGTCACCTCGGCGGGATCGGCTGCGTTGTTGGCTGGCGGCGCCGCGACGGCGGCACCGGCGAGGAGCGCGAGACCGAGGACGAGGAAGGGAAGGCGGGACTTCATGGGGTTCTCCTTGGGCGGGTAGGACGCCTTGGTTGGGGCGAGTCTAGCGGCAGAGCGACCGGAGCCGGCGCTGCGCGCCGGATGCCGGCGGGAACCCGTGTGGCGCGGGCCCGCGCCACACGCGTCACAGTCCGTGCGCCCGTCATCGGGCGCACGGATGACACGCCGGCGCACCCAGTCTGAGCGCGTGCCTCTTCAGTCGAAGGCGGTCAGAATCTCCTCGTCGATCTGCTGCCAGGCCTCCGGCCGGTTGCCGATGCCGCAGAGGACGATCTCCTCGGCGCCGGCCTCGACGTACTGGTGCAGCAGGTCCTGGACGTAGGAGGCGGTGCCCCAGCAGTACCAGGGCTGCCCCGGCGATCTGGCGGCTTCCTGGTCGCTCGCGAAGAGCCGGAAGGGCAGGCCGACCGTTCTCTTGATCTCCGCCGGGTCGCGGCCGGCGTCCTCGCAGTGGCGGTCGAGGACCTTCTGCTTGTGCCTGAAGACGTCGACCCCGGCCGGGTGCCAGAAGTCCAGGTTGCTGATGTCGCCGTAGCGGGCGCAGGTGCGGAGCGTTCGCTTCTCGCCGTTGCCGCCGATCAGGATCGGGATGTGGGCCGTCCGGGTTGCACGCGGCCGGGTCGAACCCGGCACGAGGGGCGCCTCGTCCAGCCTGTAGTGGTTCCCCTCGAAGCTGACCTTCTCGCCCTCTTCCGCGGTGAACAGGAGGCGGATGAGCTGAGCCGCTTCCTCCAGGCGGTCGGAGCGTTCGCGCAGGGTGGGGAAGTCCCAGCCGTAGGCCTGGTGCTCGCGCTCGAACCAGGCGGCGCCGATCCCCAGCTCCATGCGTCCGCCGCTGATGTGGTCGACGCTGGCGCAGATCTTCGCGAGCAGGGCCGGATTGCGGTAGGTGACGCCGCAGGCGAGGGTGCCGAGGCGGACGCGTTTGGTCACGACCGCCGCGGCGGTGATCAGCGTCCACACCTCGAGGGCCGACAGGTGTTCGTCGTTGGGAGCGGCCGGGGGCAGAAAGTGGTCCGAGAACCAGAGGCTGCTCCAGGTGCCGTTCTCGATCGCCTGAACCGTGGCTTCGGTTTCCGACCACGGCACGCGGTAACTGCTGAGCTGGGCGCCGAACTCCATGGGGCCGTAAGTTACTCCAAGTGGTACGCTGTTCCAAGTTTGTGACGCGTGCCGATGACAGCCGACACCCAGCCTCAGACGGCCGCCGACTCACCCGGCCGCGGGCGTTCCGATCGCCGGCGAAAGGTGCCGCTGCGCACCAAGCTCGCGTTCTCCTCAGGCGGCTTCCAGCAGGGGATGGTGGTCGCCGGCCGCGTCACCACGCTGATCTTCTACAACCAGGTGCTCGGCGTCTCGGCGGCTCTTTGCGGCGTCGCCTACCTGGTCGCG
Organism: Holophagales bacterium; assembly: GCA_009837885.1. GTDB lineage: Bacteria > Acidobacteriota > Thermoanaerobaculia > Multivoradales > Multivoraceae > Multivorans. The sequence goes on from VXSP01000015.1 coordinate 61,677, forward strand.
AGCATCGTCGACGCGGTTTCCGATCCGATGGTCGGGGCGATTTCCGATCGCTTCCGGAGCCGGTGGGGGCGTCGCCACCCGCTGATGCTGATGTCGGCGCTGCCGATCGCGATCTCGTTCTACTTCCTGTATCAGCCCATCTCGGGCCTGAGCGTGGGCGCCCTCTTCGCTTGGCAGGTGTGCTTCCTGGTCCTGCTCCGCATCTCGACTTCCTTCCACAACATCCCGCGCGACGCGCTCGGCGCGGAGCTGACCGACGACTACCACGAAAGGACCTCGGTCTTCGGTTGGTACAACGTCGTGGCCACGGGCGCCGCGGTCGGGTTGAGCCTGCTGGTCCTGAACGCCGTCTTTCCGTCCACGCCGGAGTTCAGCAACGGGCTCCTCGACCCAAGCCGGTACGTGATCCTGGCCGGCTTCGGCGCTTTCGTGGTGCTGGCGGCCGTTCTCGTGTGTACCTTCGGCACGGCCGACCAGATTCCCCATCTGCACACGAACACGCGTCGGCGTTTCGACGGCCGCGACCTCTACGGAGAGCTGCGGCAACTGCTCGCGAACCGGTCCTTCGTGTCGGTGACCGCCTCCTGGTTGACCATTGCCGCGGCCCAGGGCGTGCTGGACATGGTCAGCATCTACACCTGGATCTGGGTCTACGGTCTGTCGACGGAACAGTTCTCGGTCCTGGCCTTCGCGAAGATTCCCGGGATCTTCGTGGCCCTGCCGCTCGCCACTTGGATGACGCGCCGCTTCGACAAGAAACCGACGGTCATCTTCACCAGCGCGGTGTCGGCCGTCCTGGTGGCCTTTCCGCATGTCCTGCGCCTGACGGGTCTGTTTCCGGGGAACGACTCGGCGCTGCTGCTGCCGCTGCTGTTCGGACCGTTGTTCGTCGGCTACGCCCTGGTGACGGTAATGGCCATCGTGGTCGACTCCCAGTTGGTCGACATCGCGGACGACCACGAACTCCGGACCGGAAGCCGCGCCGAGGGCACGATCTTCTCGGTTCGGGAGTTCGCGATGAAGGCGACGGAGGGCTTCGGCGGGTTGATCGGGGGCTTCGGGCTGGAACTGATCCGGTTCCCGCAGAACGCCGAGGCGGAAGGGGTGTCGGCGGGGACGCTCACCGGCCTGCTGGTGATGAGCGGACCGCTCTGCCTCGTGATCTACGGCGTCGGCATCCTGTTCATGATGTTGTACCGCCTGAACGCTGGCAGGCATGAGGAGATCCTGACCGTGCTCGAGGCGAGGCGCGCGGCGCGCGCGACGGGAGCCGGCGGCGGATGAGCCTGGAGCAGCTCAAACGGGACTTCGACCGGGACGGCTACGTCGTCCTGCGCGGTTTTCTTTCGCCCGGGGAGCTCGAAGAGCTGCGCGCGCGCGCCGAAGGATGTCTTGGCGAGGCCGAGAAAGGCGAGGCGTACCCCGGCGTCGTCAAGAACCTGAACAGGGTGGATCCGTGGTTCGAGGACCAGCTCCAGCGCGGCAGGCAGAGGGAGCTGATCTCCGCGCTGCTGGAGGACGACCTCGAACCCGCGACGGCCGCCTGGTTCGCCCGGCTTCCTGGAGAGACATCGGGGATCAGGCCGCATCTCGATGCGGTCGGGCACCGCCAGAAGGGCGCGACGATCTGGATCGCCCTCGATCGGGCGGACCGGGAGAACGGTTGCCTCTACTACGCGAGGGGCACCCACCGGCAGGAGCTGCCGAGTGTTGTCGGCCTGGAGGGCTTCAGCGCCGAGTCCGAGGAGGCGGTGGCGGTCGAGGTCGAGCCGGGCGACGCCACGATTCACAGCTCGCTCACGGTGCACTGGTCGGAAGCGAACCGCAGCCAGCGGCCGAGGGAGGCCATCTCGTACTTCTACTGGGCGGCTTCGGACGAAGGCGAGACGGCGGACCCAGAGACTCTTGAGAGGGGGGAGCGATGAGCGAACTGAGGAAGTGCCACGCTGGCGGACTCCGGACGAGGTCTTACTCCCGCAGGCCGGCGCTTTGCGCCGGATGCCGGCGGATGACACGCCGGCGCACCCGGTGGCTTGCGGCTTGCGTGGTGGCAGTGGCCGCGACGCCGCTTCCTGCTCAGGAGATTCCAGTGGCGGCCCCGGAAGACGTCGGCATGTCGAGCGAGCGTCTGCTGGAGATCGACGCCGTCATCAAACGGCACATCGACGCGGGCGAGATCCAGGGGGCGGTCACGGCCGTGGCGCGGCGCGGGAAGGTCGTCCACTTCGAGGCGTACGGCCTGTTGGACGTCGAGCGGGCCCGGCCGATGGAGAAGGATGCCATCTTCCGCATGGCCTCCTCGTCGAAGCCGGTGCTCGGGGTCGCAGCGATGATGATGATCGAGGAGGGTCTCTTCGATCCGGCCGACGAGGTCGCGAAGTACCTGCCTGAGTTCAGCGACATGCAGGTCGCCGTGCTCAAGGAGCCGGCGGACAGGGACGTCATTCCCGCGTTCGTGGCGCCGGGCGAGACGCCGGCGCACCGCCTGGTGCCGGCGGAGCGCCCGATCACGATTCACGACCTGCTGACCCACACCGCTGGCTTGGGCAGCTACGGACTGGGCACGGCGGTCGCGAAGCTCCCGAACGTCGGCCCGGACGACACCCTTGCGAGCCGCGTGCCGCTGTACGCCCGCATGCCGCTCGACTTTCAACCGGGCTCGCGGTGGGGCTACAGCCCGCGCATCGGACACGACGTGGTAGCCCGCATCATCGAGATCGTCTCGGGCGTGTCCTACGACGACTTCCTTCGCCGGCGGATCTTCAGGCCGCTCGGCATGACCGATACCCACTTCTTCCTGCCGCCGGAGAAGGAGTCCAGACGGGTCGTGATCCAGGGTCTCGATGCCAAGTCGAAGGGGTGGGACAAGCCGAGCCGCTATGCCTCGGCTTCCGGCGGACTCTCCAGCACCGCTGAGGACTTTCTTCGTTTCGAGCAGATGCTGGCCGGCGGCGGCGCCCTGTTCGGGAACCGTCTGCTGAGCCCGGAGTCGGTCGCCCTGATGTCGAGCAACCAGGTTGGTGGGCTCTACGGACAGGGAGGCAAGCAGCCCGGCTCAGGATTCGGCTACGCCGTCTCCGTCGTGCTCGACCCGGTGGCCGCGAGGAGCGCGCGCGGCAAGGGCGCCTTTGGTTGGGGCGGTGCGTTCGGAACCGTGTCCTGGACCGACCCGGCGAACGAGATCACGGCCGTCCTGATGGTTCAGCAGGGCAGCAAGGGCGTGTCAGCCGGTTTCGAGAACGCCATCAAGGCCGCGATCGTCGACTGAGGAAGCCGCTGCGTCGTCGCGCGGGCAACCGTGCCGCATAGTGGGTGCGCCGTGGCCTGTTCCGTACAGGCGATCGAGCGCCTGCTCCGCGGGACTTTTCAATGCCTCCGGATCCTTGTATACAGCGGTTAGCGAAAGACGCTGAACACAGAGGGGAGAAGCACCACGATGGACGACATGACGAGCACAGGCAAGTGCCCGGTTCTGGCCGGGACCGACAGACATTCGGCGATGGGAACCATCGCGAATCAGCGCTGGTGGCCGAACCAGTTGAACCTGAGGGCACTCCACCAGAACTCGGCCCTCTCCGATCCGATGGGAGAGGGCTTCGACTACGCGGAGGCGTTCGCGAAGGTCGACCTGGACGAGCTGAAGCAGGACATCGAGGAGGTGATGACCACCTCGCAGGACTGGTGGCCGGCCGACTACGGCCACTACGGGCCGCTCTTCATCCGGATGGCGTGGCACTCGGCGGGCACGTACCGGATCGACGACGGCCGCGGCGGCGGCGCCTCCGGCACGCTCCGCTTCGCGCCGCTCAACAGTTGGCCCGACAACGTGAGCCTGGACAAGGCGCGGCGGCTGCTCTGGCCGGTCAAACAGAAGTACGGCCGGAAGCTCTCCTGGGCGGACCTGATGATCTTCACCGGCAACTGCGCCCTGGAATCGATGGGCTTCGAGACCTACGGTTTCGCGGGCGGACGCGAGGACGTCTGGGCCCCCGAAGAGGACATCTACTGGGGGTCCGAGGGCACCTGGCTCGGCGACGAGCGCTACACGGGCGACCGCGAGCTCGAGAACCCACTGGGCGCCGTGCAGATGGGTCTGATCTATGTGAATCCGGAGGGGCCGAACGGCACGCCGGACCCGGTCGCCGCCGCGCGCGACATTCGCGAGACGTTCCGCCGCATGGCGATGAACGACGAGGAGACGGTGGCGCTCATCGCCGGCGGGCACACCTTCGGCAAGGCGCACGGCGCGGCCGACGCGGGCCAGTACGTCGGCGTCGAGCCCGAAGGCGCCGGTCTCGAGGAGCAGGGCCTCGGCTGGCGGAACACGTTCGGCAGCGGCAAGGGCGGCGACACGATCACCAGCGGCCTGGAAGGCGCCTGGACCACCGAGCCGGCGAAGTGGGACAACAACTTCTTCGAGAACCTGTTCGGCTACGAGTGGGAACTGACGAAGGGCGCCGGCGGCGCGTACCAGTGGACTCCCAAGGACGATGCGGCGGCCGGCACGGTGCCTGATGCGCACGATCCGGCGAAGCGGCACGCGCCGATGATGCTGACCACGGACCTGTCGCTCAGGCTCGACCCGATCTACGAGCCGATCGCGCGGCGCTTCCATGAGAACCCGGACGAGTTCGCGGACGCGTTCGCGAGGGCCTGGTACAAGCTGACCCACCGCGACATGGGGCCGCGCAGCCGCTGCGTCGGAGCGTGGGTGCCCGCCGAACCTCAGCTCTGGCAAGACCCGGTCCCCGATGTCGACCACGAGCTGATCGACGATGACGATGTCGGGGCGCTCAAGAGCCGGATCCTCGGTTCCGGACTCTCCGTCTCCTCGCTGGTCTCGACCGCGTGGGCGTCGGCGTCGACGTTCCGGGGCACCGACAAGCGGGGCGGCGCCAATGGCGCCCGCATCCGGCTCGCGCCCCAGAGGGACTGGGCGGTCAACGACCCGGCGCAACTGGGTGGCGTTCTGGAGGCGCTCGAGGCGATTCAGGCCGACTTCAACGGTTCACAGTCCAGCGGCAAGCGGGTCTCGCTGGCCGACCTGATCGTCCTCGGTGGCTGCGCTGCCGTGGAGGAGGCGGCGAAGAGCGCCGGGAGCGAGATCTCCGTGCCCTTCTCGCCGGGTCGCACGGACGCGGTGCAGGAACAGACCGACGTGCAGTCCTTCGCCGTGCTCGAACCGACCGCGGAGGGGTTCCGCAACTACCTCGGCAACGGACATGCGAGACCCGCGGAGGCGCTGCTCGTGGACCGGGCACAGATGCTGACGCTCACCGCTCCCGAGATGACGGTGCTGGTCGGCGGCCTGCGCGTCCTGGGCGCGAACGCCGGCGGGTCAGAGCTTGGCGTCTTCACCGAGCGGGCGGGGACGTTGACGAACGACTTTTTCGTCAACCTGCTCGACATGGGCACCGACTGGCAGGGCAACGCCGACGACGAGGGCGTCTTCGAGGGCCGCGATCGCGGCACCGGCGAGATCCGCTGGACCGGCAGCGCGGTCGACCTCGTCTTCGGCTCGAACTCCCAGCTCCGGGCGATCGCTGAGGTCTACGCCTGCGACGACTCCCAGGAGCAGTTCGTGCGCGACTTCGTCGCGGCCTGGAACAAGGTGATGAACCTGGACCGGTTCGATCTCGCCTGACATCATTGACATCAGAATAGACTCCGCGTATGGTGCGTTGATGCGCACCACGCTGACCATAGAAGATGACATTGCCGCGAGGATCGAGGAGATTCGGAAGCGAGACGGGCAGTCGCTCAAGCAGGTGGTCAATCTGCTGTTGCGCGACGGGCTCCACCGGGAGGGCCGGCCTCGGGCGAAGCCGTACCGTACGCGTCCCAGCGAACTCGGTCTGCGCCCGGGCTTCGACGCCGTGCGGTTGAACCAGCTCGCCGACGAGCTTGAGGTAGACGGCCGTCTGGAGAGCGAGGCGCGTCTACGACCAGGGCCGGGGCGCTGATCGTTCCGGACGTCAATCTCCTCGTGTACGCGGTGGACTCGGGGAGTCCGTTCCATGCCCGGTCGCGCGGTTGGTGGGACGGCGTGCTCTCGTCGGGGTCGGACGTGGGGCTCTGTTACCCCAGCGTCCTTGGTTTCCTGAGGATGACAACGAATCGTCGCGTGTTCGTGTCGCCCCTGGCGGTAGCGGACGCGCTGGATCGAGTGCAGAGCTGGTTGGATCAACCCAACGCGACACTGCTGGCGCCCACGGGCCGTCACTGGCCGATCCTGTCCGACCTGCTGAGGACGGCGAACGTCGGCGCCAACCTGACGACGGATGCGCACATTGCCGCGTACGCCATCGAACACGCCGGAACCGTGTACTCGAACGACGGCGACTTCGGGCGCTTCGATGGCCTGCGTTGGAGGAACCCTCTGGCCACGACCGCGAGACGGTCCTGACGTGCGGATGCCTCAGCGCCGCGGGCATTGCGGCAGCAGCTAGCCAGCCGGCGGCAGCAGCATCTGCTCCATTGCGGCGACGAACGCCTGGCGTGACGGCAGGCTGTCGATCAGACCGCTGAGCCGCTCCGCGTCGGCGCCGACGGGGTTGTGCACCGGGATGTCGTTCCGGGTCACGCACTCGTAGATCTTGTCCGCCACCTCCTGCGGGTCCTGCGGTTCGCCGCCTGAGACGATCGCGGCGAAGTGGTCGCGGAGCATCCGCGAGTGCTCGACGAGTTGCGGGTCGCCGGTCTCGACGTAGTTGTCCGTGTTGGTGCCGAACGCGGTCGTCAGATAGGCCCCGGGCGCAACGGAAACGACGCGGATGCCGAGCGGTTTGTACTCGAGCGCGAGGGCCTCGGTGAGTCCCTCGACCGCGAACTTCGACGACGAGTAGACCGAGTTGCCGAGCAGGCCCATCAGGCCTCCCATCGACGTCACGTTGACGATGCAGCCGGAGCCCCGTTTCCGCATGTCGGGCAGGGCGCGGCGCATCACGTTCATCAGGCCGAAGACGTTCGTCTCATAGATGTCGCGTACGGAGGCATCGGGCGACTGCTCGAAGAGCGCGCTGCTGCCGTAACCGGCGTTATTGACGACTGCGTCGATCGAACCGAACGCGGCGGTGCCCTGCTCGAAGGCGGCGTCGATGCTCCGCGGATCCTTGACGTCGAGCCTCGTAACCAGGACGCCTTCGAGGCCCGTGAGCTCCGCTTCCTTCTCCGGCGATCGCATCGTGGCCACGACGTTCCAGCTGTTGGCTCGGAAGGTGTGGACTGCCAGCTTGCCGAAGCCGCTCGAGCAGCCGGTGATGAGTACGGTGCGGTCTGTCATCGATCTGGGATCTCCCTTAGGGTTTCTGGTTGGCGACTCAGTAAAGCGGCAGAATGGTAGACCACGAACGCCAGAACGAGGAGTACACGAACAATGCAGCGACCCACGATCGGTTTCATAGGACTCGGCGCCATGGGGGAGCCGATGGCGGCCCGCCTGCTCGATGCCGGCTTTCGGGTCGTCAGCTCGATCAACCGCAGCCGCGACGCGATCGAGCGGCTTGCGGCGAAGGGGATGGAAGAGCTGGGGACGCCGCGGGAAGTCGGCGAGCGTGCCGACACCCTGATGACGATTGTCTGGGACGAAGAGCAGACCGATCACGTGCTCCGCGGTGACGGCGGCGCGTTGAGTGCTCTGCGCGAGGGCGCGATCGTCGTGGTGATGAGTACCGTGTCGCCGGTCTACTGCCAGGAGCTGGCCAGAGAGGCGGCATCGAAAGGCGTGGAGGTGATCGACTGCCCGGTCAGCGGGCTGGTGGCCGGCGCCCGGGAGGGCACGCTCACCCTGATGGCCGGAGGTGAAGCCACGACGATCGACCGGTGCCGGGAGGCCTTCGACGTGCTGGGCACGACGATGCACTGCGGCGACATCGGCGCCGGTCAGGCGACGAAAATCGGCAACAACGCGATCGCGCTCGGCACCTGGGCGCTCGTCCAGGAGGTGCGCGAGGTTGTCGGCGCCTACGGCATGGAACTGGACCGGTTTATGGAGATCCTGAACGTGTCGACGGGCCGGAGCTTCGTCTCGAAGAACTTCCCGATGCCCCGGCGGCGCGTGACCTGGCCGGCAATGCCGGTCAAGGATCTGTCTTTGTGCCTGGACGTCGCCAGGGAGTTCGATGTCGAGGCGCCGCTGGTGAAGGCGAGTCTGGACTCCGGTCAGCCGGAGGCCTGAAGATACGGCCTTCGACTCTGAGGGCCGTTTGGAGGAACCTGGGATGAAGTACACGAAGTTGGGCAGTTCCGGTCTTGAGGTATCCCGGATCTGTCTCGGATGCATGAGCTTCGGCGAAGAGTCGCCGGGGGCTCACGACTGGAGTCTCGATGAAGCTGCCAGCCGCCCGATCATCGAGAAGGCGCTCGATCTGGGCATCAACTTCTTCGACACGGCGAACGCCTACTCGATCGGCTCGAGCGAGGAGATCACGGGCAGGGCGTTGCGGGACATGGCGAATCGCGACGAGGTCGTCATCGCGACCAAGGTCTACTTCCCCGTCCGGCGGGGGCGCAACGCCCGGGGGCTCTCGCGCAAGGCGATCATGACCGAGCTCGATGCGTCGTTGCGCCGTCTGGGAACCGACTACATCGACCTCTACCAGATCCACCGCTGGGACGACCGTACGTCCATCGACGAGACGCTCGGCGCGCTGCACGACGCGGTGACGGCCGGCAAGGTCCGCTACATCGGCGCCTCGTCGATGTGGGCGTGGCAGTTCAGCAAGGCGCTCTACACCAGTGAACTCCGCGGCTTCACGAAGTTCGTCAGCATGCAGAACCAGTACAGCCTCCTCCAGCGCGAAGAGGAACGCGAGATGCACCCTCTCTGCGCCGATCAGGGCATCGGGACGATCCCGTGGAGCCCGCTGGGCCGGGGGTTGCTGACCCGCGACTGGGACGAGACGACGCGCCGGTCGCAGAGCGACCCGATGATGGCGAGGCGTTTCGACGAGGCGAAGGACCGGCCGATCGTTGATCGGCTGGGCGAGGTGGCGCGGGACAAGGGCGTTTCGCGGGCCGAGGTCGCGCTTGCCTGGGTCCTGGCCAATCCGGTCGTCGCGTCGCCGATCGTCGGCGTCACGAAGATGAGCCACCTCGAAGAGGCGGTGTCCGCGCTCGACGTCGAGCTGACCGCTGAGGGGACGGAGCGGCTCGAAGAGGTGTACACGCCGCGGGCGAACCTGTTCTGAGCCGGCGGTTCAGCCGCTCGTCCTGAACGCCCGGTACGGCACGACGACGAAGAGCGGCAGCACGATCAGGGCGATGAAGCCCCAGGCGAGCGTGCCGTAGCCTCTGGCGACGAGGTCGATGATGCCGATCGTGGAGAGGCCGGCGGCGGCCGCGAGGACGAGTACCGCCGTCAGCGCCTTCTGTCTCGGCGTGAGCGCGCCGGAAGCGGGCCTCCAGCGACGTGGCAGGTCGCCCAGGTTGCGTTCGACGCGATGGAGGAGCGCGTGGATCGAGCCGACCGCGGTCTCGATCAACGTCCAGCCGGCGACGAGTCCGAAGATGGCGATCCAGAGGGCCGCCCCGCCGGCACGTCCGTCGGCGGCGGTCCCGATCAGTCGCAGCCAGGGCACCTCCGCCTCCATCACGGAGGCGTGGGGGAACCGGAGGAGGCAGGCCAGGGTCAGGGCGAACGGAATCGTCATCGCGAGGCCGGAGAGGATCCCGGACGCGAAGGTCTCGCTGCGCCGGGTCTGCCGGTGGAGGCAAAAGAGGACGGCCGGCACGACGGCGACGTTGTAGGCGACGTACAGGACGGCCGCGATGACGACCTCTCCCGCTCCGGCCTCGGAGCCGGGCGGTGGCGACGCGGCAGTGTCGCCGACGGGCGCCGTCAGCACGAGGACCGAGAAGGCGCAGTACCCGAGGTACAGGGCCGCGCTGCCCCAGGTCTTCGCCCGCTCGATGAAGCCGGACCCGCGCCAGGTGAGGAAGCCCACGCAGGCCAGGGCCAGGACCAGGCTGAGCGGCTTCGGGAAGGCCAGCGTCTGCTGGAGGACTTCGCCGATGGCCGCGGTCATGACGGCGATGACCAGCAGCATCATGCTCAGGAAGAGGAGGTCGACGAGCCACCAGAACGGCCCGACCAGGTTCCGGCTCCAGGCCTTGTAGTCGTACGCGCCGGCCAGCCGCGCCAGTTCGAAGGCCAGCGCCATGACGAGCGAGAAGCAGACGGCGATGATCGCGACCGACAACCAGCCCCAGTTGCCGAAGCGGCCGGCGTACTGGACGACTTCCCGCCCTGTGGCGTAGCCGCCGCCGATGATCATCGATTGCGCGATGATCGCCGGCAGAAGCAGGGTGTGGAAGCGGGTTGGCGCCCTGCCCGGCATTGCCGTCGCCGTCCGCGTCAGTCGCCGGCGCGCTGGAAGCGGACGGGCGAGACGGACGGCTCGAGCGGAACGGCCACGACGTTGATCTTCCCGTCGTTGCCGTAGTCGAAGCGGACCTTGGCGCCGCCGCGTCCGGCCGCGGGCGCACTGGCCGGCAGGTCGTACGGGACCATCCACACGTCGTAGTGGTAGTGCCGGAGGGGGAACTCGATGCCCGCGACCTTAAGGACCAGGCCGTCCCCGTCCGTCCTCACGGTTGCCTTGCCGTAGCCCTCGTGCTCGTACTCGCCGGCGTGGTCGGCGAGCGGGTGGGAGGGACTCGTGTCCGCCACCGCGGCCGCGAGGTCCTTCTTCTTGGCCTCCTCGGCCTTCTCCTCCGCTTCCGCGATCTGCTTGCGGGCCCGCTCAGCCCAGTCGATCGGCTCGAGACCGAGCATGCGGTCGAACGCATTGCGAACGACGAGCGCCGGCACCGTTCCGGAGTGCGACGTGTTGGACAGCGCGACGACGCCGATCTTCTCGTCGGGCAGCCACTCCATCGCCGAGATGAAGCCGTCGATGCCGCCGCCGTGGCTGATGTGCTTGTGCCCTCGGTACGTGCTCACCATGAGGCCCAGCCCGTAGGTGGGGTCGCCGATCTCCGGGCCGTTCTGCAGGCGCGCCTGGAGCGGGCCGGTCAGCACCATCTGGGGTAGCTGCATGAGCCTGGCCGAGGCTTCCTTCAGGATCTGCTCGTCGCCGACCTTGCCGTAGGCGAGATGGAACCGGACGTAGGCGGCGAGGTCGCGGGCCGACATGTTGATCGATCCTGCCGGTCCGATCGCGTCGATGTTGCGGAACGGCACCCGCTCGATCTCCTCGTCCGCGCCGTAGCCGTAGGAGAAGTCCTCGTCCTCCTGCATCTGGATCACCGAGAAGGTGGCCCGCTCGATGCCGAGCGGAGTGAGGACGCGCTCCTGGACGAGTTCCTCCCACGACTTGCCGCCGATCCGCTCGGAGACGATGCCGGCGGTCATGAACATCAGGTTCTGGTACTGGTACCTGCTTCTGAAGGAGGCGGAGGGCTCCAGGTGGTGAAGCCCCGCCAGCAGCTCTGAGCGGTTCCTGCCCGTGGCGTACCAGTACAGGTCGTGACGGGGCAGGCCCGAGCGGTGGCTCAGCAGGTCGACGGCGGTCATCTCGTCCGTCGCCGCCGGATCGTGGAGCCGGAACTCGGGCAGCACCGTCCGGATCGGATCGTCCCAGGCGAGGGCGCCGTCGTCCACCTGCATCGCCAGCAGGGTGGCGGTGAACGACTTCGTGTTCGAGCCGATGGCGAAGAGCGTGTCGGGAGTCACGGGCAGCTCTTCTTCGACGTTGCGCCAGCCGTAGCCCTTGGCGAACACGGTCTTGCCGTCCTCGACGATCGCCACGCCCAGGCCCGGCACCTTCCACTCCTGCATGATCGACTCGACCCACGGGTCGAAGCCGTCGAGCCGCTCGTCGACGGTTTGGGCGGAGAGGGATGCGGCTGCGAGGGCGAGGGCGGCGAAGAGCAGCGCTTGCGTAGCAAGGAGCCGCCGGCCTGTGGCCGGCGCGTTTCTTTGGCCGCCTGCGGCGGCGGCCGGCGGGGACGCCGGCGCACCCAGCGTGGGACGGATGTGCTGTAGGTGCCTCATCCCCAGATCTCCTCCAGAACCCGGCGGAAGTTGCCGCCGAGGATGCCCCGAATGTCGGGGTCCGTGTAGCCCCGCCGGATCAGGCCCTCGGTGAGGTCGAAGACCCGTTGGGGGTGGGCCACTTCCGGGATGTCGATCTGGTCCCGGAAACGGTACTTGCCCTGCTGGTAGGCGGCCTTGAGCCGCTCGTAGTCCGCCTTCGGCATGTCGTCGTAGCCGTAGAGGTCGATGTCGCTGCCGATGCCCACGTGTTCCGCGCCGATCCGCTTCGTCAGGTAGTCGAAGTGGTCGAGATAGTGCTCGACGGTCGTCGGCTCGTCGGCCTTGACGAACATCCGGATGTTCGTCACGCCGAAGACGCTGCCGGCCTTCCTGACCGCGTCGATGACCTCGTCCGGCTTGCAGCGGACGTGGCCGTCGGCGAGCGCCCGGACGTTCGAGTGGGTGACCAGGACGGGTTTCTTCGAGGCTTCGAAGGCGTCGAGCGACGTGCGATCGCCGCAGTGGGACACGTCGACGGCCATTCCGACGTCGTTCATCCGCTCGATGATCGCGACGCCCCAGTTCGACAGGCCGCCGTCGATCCGGTCGGTCGCTCCGGTGCCGATCAGGTTGCGCGCGTTGTAGGTCAACTGCGACACGCGCTGGCCGAGCCCGTAGAAGTAGTCGACGTCCTCCAGCGAGTGGAAGTGATCGGCGTTCTGCACGCCGAAGATCATGCCGACGCGTCCGCTTCGCGCCGCCTCGTCGAGGTCCGCGGCTCGAGAGACGCGCAGCATCCGGTGCCCGTTGTGCGCGACGACGCCGTTGACTCCCGCCACCCGCTCCAGGACGGACTCCCTGGCGCCGAAGGGGCCGGTTCCCACCGCGTCGAGAACGGCGTCGATCCCGGACCGGTCGAGATCGTCCCAGAAGGACTCGGGGATGTTCTCCGGGTTGCCGTACCAGGCCCGCATGGTCGACGACGCCAGCGTGAGCGGACTCAGCATGTCGATGACCAGCGAATCGCCCATCAGGTCGACCGTACGCGTCGAGTACCGCTCCTCGCTCTGGGCGAACAGCCTGTGCCTGCCGAAGGCGAGGTACGGCGCCCCGACCGTCGACGCGGCGAGGAGAGCGCCCGCCCCGGCGCCTTGCCCGAGCAGCGATCGGCGTGACAGGCGGGTACGGGCGGGGGTCTTCGACGGCATGGCTACCACTCCGTGGTCGAGAGAGTCGGGGTGTAACGGCTACGGGTGCAGAGGGGTGTATACCATCGGCCGGATCATGAGCCACTCATCGTTTGCCAGAACGGTCCCCCTTCTCGCGACGCTCCTCCTCGCCTGCAACCCCGCCACGGACGGGAGCGGCGAAGCCGACCCGCAGGAGTTCGACGTCGTCTTCCAGGGCGCCCGCGTCATCGACCCCGAGAGGAGGCTCGACGAGGTCAGGAACGTCGGCATCCGCGGCGACGTCATAGCAGCCCTGACTGAGGAGCCCCTCGCGGACTCGCTCGCCGATGGCGGCATCCTGATCGACGCCGCCGGCCTGGTGCTGGCGCCGGGATTCGTCGACCTCCACGCCCACGGCCAGGGTCCGCGGGGCCCACGAGTACCAGGCTCGGGACGGCGTGACCACGGCGCTGGAGCTCGAATGGGGCGTGCCGGACGTCGGATCGTTCCTGGACTCGAGACGCGGCAGATCGCTCGTTAACTACGGCGCCACGGTCAACCACGGCGCGCTGAGGGGCCTGGAGATCGTCCCGGAGGAGGAACGGGCGGATCTCGCGGCGGACTTCGCGGCTGCCGGCGCCGAAGACGAACCGCTCGACTCCATGCGCGATGCCGCGCAAAGGACGTACTACTCGGAACTGCCGCCCGAGCGCTTCCCGGCCATGCTCGAGCATCTGCAGGGCGGGCTCGAGCAGGGCGGCCTGGGTATCGGGATGGCGACCCAGTACTACCCCGGCGCCAGCCGCAGGGAGCTCTTCGAGGTCTTTCGGTTCGCAGGCGAGAAGCGGGCCACCATCCACACGCACGTGCGCTCGATGAGCATCGACGCGATGCAGGAAGTCCTGGCCAACGCGGTCGGGACCGGGGCGCCGCTGCACATCGTCCACGTGAACAGCATGGCGCTGGGAGAGATCGACACGGTCCTCGACATGATCGACGGCGCTGCCCGCCTGGGGCTGGACGTGACGACGGAGGCGTACCCCTACACCGCCGGCTCGACCAGCCTCGAGTCCTCCATCTTCGACGAGGGCTGGCAGGACCGCCTGCAGATCGACTACGACGACCTGCAGTGGGAGGAGACGGGGGAGAGGCTGACGAAGGAGACCTTCGAGCGGTATCGCCGCGACGGGGGAACCGTGATTCTCCACTTCATGAAGGAGGAGTGGATCGAGACGGCCCTCGCCAACGACTGGGTGATCGTGGCCTCCGACGGCATGCCCTACGCCCCGGGTGCGCACCCGCGGACTGCCGGCACCTACTCCCGGATTCTCGGGCGCTACGTGCGCGAGCGGGGCACGCTCGACCTGATGACGGCCCTGTTGAAGATGAGCCTGCTCCCGGCGGACCGGGTGGCGACGATGTCCGAGCAGATGAGGCGGAAGGGACGGATCCAGGTCGGCGCCGACGCGGACATCGTCGTGTTCGACCCGGAGACGGTGATCGACACCGCCACCTTCGAGGGCGGGCTGTCGTTCTCGGAGGGCATCGTCCACACGATGGTGAACGGTGTGTTCGTCGTGCGCGACGGTGAGACCGTGGAGGGAGTCAGCCCCGGTCGCCCGATCGTCGGTCGCTTCGCGCGTTGACCGTCGACACCAGGACCGCGGGCGAAGCCGGGTCGGCGGAGCAGGCCGCCGCCTACCCGTCGCTCGGCGCCGCCAACTACGGCGTCGTCCTCCTGTTCCTTGCCTACGTGCTGTCGTTTCTCGACCGCAACATCCTCTCCCTCCTGGTCGGCCCGATCCGGGAGCAGTTCGGGATCACCGACTTCCAGTACAGCCTGCTCGCCGGCGCCGCGTTCGCGCTCGTGTACAGCTTCGCCAGCTTTCCCCTGGGCCGGCTCGCCGACCACTACTCGCGCAGGGTCATCGTCGCCGCCAGCGTCGCCTTCTGGAGCCTGGCGACGGCGGCGGGCGGTCTGGCCAACAGCGTGTCGCAACTCTTCGCTTCGCGCATGGCCGTCGGCGCCGGCGAGGCCGGGCTCGCGCCGCCCGCCTACTCGATCATCACCGACAGCTTCCGCCCGGCCCACTTCGGCTACGCGATGTCCTTCTACAAGACGGGCGTGCGGGTCGGCGGCGGCTTCGCGCTGGTGATCGGCGGCCTGCTCATCGACTACTACACACGCATCGGCCCGATCGACCTGCCGGTCATCGGGACGCTGCAACCCTGGCAGGCGACCCTGGTGACGGTCGGCCTGCCGGGGGTTCTGCTGGCGCTCCTGCTGCTGACGATGGTCGAGCCGCAGCGAAAGGAGCTGGCGGTGTCACGGAGCGGAAGAGACCATCTGCCGGTTTCCGAGTTCGTCAGGTTCATCTGGGAGCGCAAGCGCGTCTACCTGCCGCTGTTCATCGGCTCGTCCATGCTGGCGATGGCCGGCTACGGCTCCTCCGCGTGGTACCCGGAGTTCCTCGTCCGCAACTACGGACTGAGCCGCGGCGACGCCGGAACGAGCTACGGGACGATCTCCATCATCACCGGTGTGGTCGGGATCATGGTCGCGCCCTGGATCGCCAACCGCCTCGCGGCGCGCGGCTACAGGGACGCCTACGTGCGCACCCTGCTGGCGACGACCCTGATCGCTACGCCGCCCTCGGTCGCGGCCCCGCTCGTGGGCAGCGCGACGCTCACCCTGCTGGTGCTGATTCCGGGCATGGTCTTCTCGGGCGCCTACCTCGGCGTGATGGCGGCCGCGTTCCAGCCGATCACGCCCAACCAGATGCGCGGCCAGGCCACGGCCTTCTACATCTTCCTGACCAGCTTCATCGGCATGGCCTTCGGCACCAGCACACTGGCCGCGTTCACCGATTTCCTCTTCCAGGACGACGGCAAGGTCCACTACTCGCTCGCCACGATGCAGGCGATCTTCAAGCCGGCGGGCGCGTTGCTGTTCTGGTACTGCCTGTCGGCGTACCGGAAGGCGATGGAGGAGGCGGGGAAGTGGGAGGTGGATTGAAGGGAGCGCAGCGTTGGGTCGTTACCCGTGCAGCGGTTCAGCACTCTGCGGCTATGATCGCCGACAAGTTGCACGTGGCCTGTAGGACAGGGAGCGAGTCCTACTTGGCTGACAAAACGTGTTTTCCGGGGTCCGAATCCGCCGTGCGCGGCAGTTGGTCCGATAGAGTCGAGGATTCGCCATGTTCCCGCTGGCGAGCCCCAACGATCCAGTAACTTCCATCACAGAGGCACACCGACATGAGCAAACCGTCGAATCGACGCGTAGCGGCAGGCAGTGCGGCCAAACGGAGACCCTTGCGACCGGCTCAGCCGGACGATTGGTGGCGGCAGGATGGGCGCGCGCTTAGCGGCGATTGGGTGGTAGTCGGACGGGACATCCGGAGGTCGTTGGAACGCTTCGCGGAGGAGAAGGATGCCCAGGAAGAAGCAGGGGGCGCTACAACAGAGGCAGCGAGTTCAGCGTGAAGGTGGCGTAGCCGTCACGTCGCAGCAGGTTGAGGTCAGCGAGTTCACAGCCGGGCCTCTCCCACATCCGGAACTCTACGGCGGCTACGAGCAGGTGCTCCCCGGTTCGGCGGACCGGATCATGGGGATGGCGGAAGAGGAGGGCAGACAACGCCGTCTCCGTAAGATGATTCTGACTGCGGCGGTTGCGGTCGCGGTGGTCGCCGGAGTTACCCTTGGCGGAATCCTGCTTTACCGAGGCGAAGACTTGGCGGCGGGCCTACCTGTTCTGGGTGTGGCGGTGGTCGCCGTGGCGTTCAAGGATCTGCTTCGCTAGGACGAGGAGGACTCCGCATCTGTCGCGCGGATGAGCGCGTCCCGTCGAGCAGTGGAACAGACACGTCGATGGTCGTTTCACTCGCTGATTGGCGCGGGTGAATTGACGGCTGCGAGATCATTCCGCTACGGGACGCTTACCCTCTGACCCCGAGACGGGGCATCGTGTCAGCGGCTGCTGCGGCCGGCCAACTGCAACTCGGAGGACGGCAAACGTTCGTGGGTGACCTCCGGGTCAGGGGGATGGAGGACGACGGCTGGCACTGGCTCGGCGGGCCGCCCGGCAGCGCAGCGGCGGTGCCGCCTCGCGATTGACACGTCCATCGCCATCGCCCTAACATTAGCCTCATGTCTAAATCAAGGCAGGAGGGTGAAAGTCCTTTCCTGAACCCCTTTCGACCGGGAGCTGGTCACGCACCGCCGTGGCTCGCCGGCCGGACGAAGGAGCAGCAGGAGTTCGAGCGGCTGTTGGGACAAACCCCGGTCTTCGAGAACCTCATCATCACCGGCCTTCGCGGAGTAGGGAAGACGGTGCTGCTGGAGACGCTTCGGCCGCTGGCCCGCGCGGCCGACTGGTTGTGGGTGGGCGCCGACCTCTCCGAGTCCGCGAGCCTGCGCGAGGATCACTTGGCGGTCCGCCTGTGCACGGATCTCGCTCCCCTCACGTCCGGTTTCGCGGTGACCGTCGAGCACCGGCAGGAACCGGGGTTCGGCGGGGAGGAGGTCGCGGTCGAGCAGCGTCTCGACTACCAGACCCTCCGCCGTCTCTATCAGGAGAGTCCGGGGTTGTCTCTCGACCGGCTGAAGACGGTGCTGCAGGCGACCTGGAGGGTCCTCTCCGCCGCGCCGTCGAAGCCGAGGGGGATCGTCTTCGCCTACGACGAGGCACAGAATCTGTCGGACCAACCGCAGCACGAGGAGTTCCCGGTGGCCCTGCTGCTGGACTGCTTTCAGTCGCTGCAGCGGCAGGGCCTTCCGCTGATGCTGGTGCTGGTCGGACTCCCGACGCTCTTTCCGAAACTGGTCGCGTCGCGGACGTATGCCGAGCGAATGTTCCGGGTCCGTTTCCTGGACCGCCTGAGCGAAGCGGAAAGCGAAGAAGCAATCCTCAAGCCCGTCTCCGATGCCCGCTGTCCCCTCCGGCTCACCGACGACTCGGTGCGCACGATCATCCAGATGTCAGGAGGCTACCCCTACTTCATTCAGTTCATTTGCCGCGAGGTGTACGACGTGTTCACGCAGCGAGCGGATCGTGGCGAGACCGCGTCGGTGCCGGTGGCGGAGATCGAGCAGAAACTGGACACTGACTTCTTCTCGGGCCGCTGGTCGCGACTGACGGATCGCCAACGAGAACTGCTGTGGGTGGTCGCCCACCTCGACCATAGCGATGGCGAGTTCAGCGTGCGGGACATCGTCCAGGGATCCGCGGCACTCTCAAAGCCGTTCAGCGCCAGTCACGTCAACCAGATGCTCTCGAGTCTCGCCGCACAGGGGCTGGTGTTCAAGAACCGCCACGGCCGCTACTCGTTCGCGGTTCCCCTGCTCGATCGCTTCATTCAGCGACAGACGATTGCGGCCGACGAGCGAGCGTAGGCTGGCTGCCGCGCAGGCTTCAGACGACGCAGGGGAGGAGTTGTGCGAGAACGAACGAAGATCCTGGTGCAGTTGATCGCCGGTGCGTGCCTTGCGACGCTCAATGGCGGCTTCATTGGGAGTTGGCTGTGCAGGGGGGAGTCCCGGCAGATGGTCCTCAGCGCGGCGGTCGTAGCGCTCGCGGGCTTGGGGATCGTGATTCAGTCGGCGCTCAAAATGGACGTCAAGCAGCCGGGTGGCGGCCCCGACCGTGGCGCTCAAGGAGGTTGAGCGAGTGCCGGACAGGGCGGAACGGCCAGGAGGTCTGGGGACGCACGAAGTATGAGGACCGATTCCCGTCTTGGTCAGTGAGGGACAACGCCGACGATGCCCGTCGCGGGTCCCTCACGAAGCTCTGCCGGCTTGAACGGCAGGATCGTTGAACTGAGACGGAAAGGAATCGGAGAAATGAAGAAGACTCTCGCGTGTTTGCTTGGATCGCTCACCTTGCTAGCGTTGGTTGCCCCCGCCAGCGGAAGCTCGGCCTTCGCGGAAATGGAGACGGAACTCGAAGCAGCGTGGCTCGGCGGCGGTTCGTTGTCGGCCGGGGAGATGGCCGACCTGCTTGGCAGCGGCTGGTCGCGGAGGCAGGCGTTCGGGTGTACTGTCGGGGCTGCCATACTGGTTGGCGGCGCGCTGACACTCGGCCCCGGCTTCGCCGCCGCCCTGGTGTTCTCAGCCTCTGCTCACGCGTGGCTTCTTGAGTGCATCTAGGTGCGACTTGACGACCACAGCTCTTGGTCGCAACGCTCTTGAGAGGCATTGGAGATAGACCTTCCCGGGACGTGGGGGGGGGGGGGGGGGCGCCGGCGGGGGGGGGGGGGGCCGCCGGGCGGGGCGGGGGGGGGGGGTGGGTGAAGGAGGCACCACCGGG
>VXSP01000015.1:81136-138295 GCA_009837885.1 Holophagales bacterium
GCTTGAACTCCCCTCCCTCCTCTTCATTAGTATCGTGGTTTCTGTTCTTTGTTCAACCGCCCGGGGCGGGGGGGGGCGCCCCCCCCCCCCCCCCACGTCCCTTTCGGGCCCCAGCCGGAGAGACTGGGGGCGGTGGGAAGGTTCACGGCGACCCCTGGTGGATCGGGGGAGGTGGCGTGACGGAGCGGCGGAAGAAGTTGCGGCGGTTCGGGTACCCGGCTTGCGGTACAGCTTGGTTGCTTCTGGGTTTCTGGTATCTCGCCGGGGAGGACACGGCCTCGGGGTGGCGCTATGTCGGACTTGGCGTTGCATGCCTTTGCGCGGGCGTTGGGTTCGAGTGGAAACTCAGACGAGAGAGGCGGCTGCGGGAACTGCGTGAGGAGTTGGGCGACGACAGCAGTACGGGCCAATGGTGGGCCGCCGACGAACACTCGGGGGCAGGCGTCCGGGGGGTCGTCGCTCGATCAGCGGCAAGCGGTTCCACCGATCGCCGGAGAGGGTCGTTCGGGCCGATCCTCACGGTAGTTCGCTTGCGTGCGCTGGCTGCGTGGCGGAAGGCGCTGAACGAGAAGGGGAAGCTGGTGTTCGCCGGGGCGTTGACGGTGCTTCTGCTCGTGAACTTCTTCTTCGCCTTCACGGGTCCGGAACAGGGACATCGCCAGAGTCTGCCGGTGGATCTGCTCTTCGCGATCGTCACGTTCTTCGTCGTCATGACGCTGTTCCAGTTGGCGCCGCTGGCGCCCTGGTTCGACCGGCGCGCAGGCGTGAGATTCGGCCTGTCGGCACGCCGGCGAGCCACCTTGACGATCGGAACGAACGCCTTGGGTTTGACGCTGGTGCTGGTCCTGCTCAATGAGGTTCTGGCGTTTGGCCTGTGGGGCGCCGGATGGCCGCGCGGGCCGGAGTGGGTCTTCGAAGGTATGGACGTAGTCGCCGCCTTGAGTGCGATGGTGGTCGCGGGCCCGGTGGGCGCGGTGATTCTCGGGGCACGAGGCAGGCGGCGATGGTTCGGCGCCGGGCTCGGCCTGCTGCTCTTGATCGTCCTGGCGGCGAGCGCCGTCGAGCCGTTGTGGACCGGCGAGGCGGTCTGGGCTCAGGGCGCCGTCAGTGGTGGTCGGTTGCTCGCGCTGGTGGCGCTGATCGCCGCGGCTTTCGCGCTGGAGCAACGGAGTCCGGATGATCGCGGCGGCGGAAGGAAGTGGAACCTCGGCTGGCGGGCGTCGGGCAACGAGGCGAAGAGGCGGCCGGCCGGCGGCGATAGGGCATCGGCGAGAGTCTGGTCGCGGCCGACCTTCGTCTTTGCTCTCGCGGAAGCGCGGATGATGCTCCGCTTCCGCCAGGTACGGCTGAACCTGGTGCTCAGTTGGATCATGCCGGTGTTCATGGCGATCGTACTCAGCGGCGAG
Organism: Holophagales bacterium; assembly: GCA_009837885.1. Classification (GTDB taxonomy): domain Bacteria; phylum Acidobacteriota; class Thermoanaerobaculia; order Multivoradales; family Multivoraceae; genus Multivorans. The sequence goes on from VXSP01000015.1 coordinate 82,543, forward strand.
GAACTCGCGCCTGGGGAGGAGGCCGGACACTTCACTCTCTGGGGGGCGTCCGCGCTCGGGGTCTTTCTTTGCGCGTTCTGGATGGCTTTCTTCGCCAATCTGCTCGGGTTCACGGCGGATGGCGCACGGCGACTCTCGATGTCGGCCGACCGAGCGCTGGGCGCCTGCCTGCCCGGGAAGGTGCTGGGTCTGATGACGGTCGTTGGCGGCCTGGTGTTGCTACAGATGTCGACGGTTACATGGCTTCTCGCCGAGCGAATCCCGTTCGCCGACCGGCCGATTCCGTTCCTGATCGCCGCTTCCTCCCTCGTGTGCCTGGCGGGCGCGGGTACGGCGGTGTCGATCTGGTTGCCCAGAAGGCCGAAGCTGCATGAGCAGCGCGACCTCTACTCCAGCGTGATGGCGCTGGCCTTGCTCGGTTGTGGTTGGTTGCTCTTCACTGTGGTGGTCGCCGGCGTGGCGGTGGCTGCACGGCTGCTTGCCGGTTCCGGAACCGCTGTGGTTACGTTGACGGTCCTGCTGTTGGTCTCGGCCGGCGGCTGTTCGGTGCTCTTGGCTGTCCTGAGCAGAGGCGACTGGCTGCGACGACGGTTACGGGAATGGGCGGTGGCGGCATGACGACCATGCTGTGTTTCGACTCGGTCGACAAGTCCTACGGCGATCTGGAAGTCCTGCGCTCCGTGAACCTGGAGATCGGGTCCGGCGTACAGTGCCTGGTTGGGAGGAACGGCGCCGGCAAGACGACCCTGATGCGCCTCGGCCTCGGGCTGACCGAGCCGAACGGCGGCACCGTGCGGATGTTCGGGTTCGATCCGCGCATCCATCCAGAGGTCATGGCCCGCGTCGGCATCCTGCTCGATGAGGACGAGCTGTTCGACTTCCTGCGGCCGGTTGAGTTCCTCGACTACTGCGCCGCGTTGTGCGGCCTGGATGCCGGAAAGGCCCGCGCTCGTGCAGTCGATCTCCTGGAGGCTCTGGAGGTGCCCGCGTCGGGTCGCCTCTGCCACCAGCTATCGACTGGCAACCGGCGCCAACTGGCCCTGGCCGCGGCTCTGCTGCACGAGCCGGAACTGCTGATCCTCGACGAGCCGTTCAACGGCCTGGACCCGGTCGCGGTAGCGCGTTTGTGCCGGATGCTTCAGGACTTCGCCGCTAACGGCCGGGGAGTGCTGCTGTCGTCCCACCGCCTCGAACTGGTCGAGGAGATAGCCGACCAGGTCTACTTCGTGGCCGACTGTGCAGTGACGCCCTGGTCGCCGGACCGGGTCAAGGCCTGGTACGAAGAGTTGAGGGTCGCTGGCGCCGAAGAGGGGCCGTCGAGCGAGTTGACCGGTTGAGCTACTCCTCCACGCGGTAGCGCTCGGCCTCGGCATCGTAGTCCTCGAAGCCGACAACGTTGCGAAGACGCTCGAACTCCACCGCGCTAGCGGGCTGGTCTCCTCTCGCCAGTGCCTCAAGCGCTTCGCCCATCGCCGCAGTGGCGGCGGAGAGAAGGGTCAGCGGGTAGGCCGCGATCCTGTAGCCGATCTCTTCGAGCCGCCTGGGCGGCAGGAGCGGCGTGTCGCCTCCCTCGACCAGGTTCGCCATCTTGGGGCCGGGGACCGCCTCGCAGAACGCGACCATCTCGCTCTCGGAGCGCGGACCTTCCAAGAAGAGGATGTCCGCGCCGAGGTCGGCGAAGGCCCGGCAGCGGGCGATGGCCTCGTCCAACCCGTCCGTGGCGCGAGCGTCGGTGCGGGCCATGACCAGGATGTCCGCGCCCTCGTCGCGCGCGTCGACTGCGGCGCGGACCCGCGACAGGGCCTCGGCGCGGGAGACGACCCGCTTGCCCCGCGTGTGGCCGCAGCGCTTGGGCGCTTCCTGGTCCTCGATCATCACGCCCGCGAAGCCGGCGGCCGCGTAGCTGGTGACCGTGCGCTTGACGTTCAGGGCGTTGCCGTAGCCGGTGTCGCCGTCGCCGATCACCGGCAGCCGGGTGGCCGCGCAGATGTTGCGGCCCTGGTCGAGCATCTCGCCGAAGGAGATGAGACCCGTGTCCGGCATCCCCAGGCGGCTGGCGGAGACCGCGAACCCGCTCATGAAGGTCAGCTCGAATCCTGCCTGCTCGATGAGCCGGGCGGAGAGGGCGTCGAAGCAGCAGGGCATCACCCGGAGCCCGGGAGCATCGAGCAGGGCGCGCAGCCGCGCCGCGGGGGAGGAGTTCATGCGGCCAACGAACGTAACATCTGCTCTCTAGGAACTTGCGCGGCAGAGACTGGGTGCGCCGGCGTCCCCGCCGGCATCCGGCGCGGAAGCGCCGGCTTCTGGACTATCTGCCGCGCCAGGGCATCGAGCGGATGACGAGGAGATCCCATGGCTGAGTTCAGGAGGTCCAACCGCGGCCCGATCCGGGGCATTCACCACATCACGGGGCTGGTCGGCTCCGCCGCCAACGACCTCCGGTTCTACCGCGACGTGCTGGGGCTCCGCCTCGTGAAGAAGACCTGCAACCAGGAGAACCCGACCTCCGGCTGGCACTTCTTCTTCGGCGACCGGCTGGGCCACCCCGGGACGATCATGACGAACATCGTCCTCGAGGGCATCCCGATGTCGCCGGCCGTCGACGGTCGCGGGTCGATCACCGACGTGAGTTACTCGGTGTCGCCCGGGAGCCTGGACTTCTGGCGCGAGCGACTGACCGCGGCCGGCTGCACCTGCACCGATCGCCCGGCTCGTTTCGGCGACCCCGTCCTTCACTTTCGGGACTTCGACGGCATCTCGTCGGAACTCGTCGGCTGCGAGGACGCGCGGATGCCGGAACTGGCCGACCTTCCCGAAGGGCACCAGATTCGCGGCTTTCACCACGCCACGGTCGCGCCGCGCATTCCCGAGCTGACCCTGCAGTTCCTCGTCGGCGTCCTCGGTTTCGAAGTGGTCGCCACCGAGGGCAGCCGCACGCGGCTCGCCGTAGGCGGCAACGAGCCCGGCAAGCTGATCGACGTGGTCGAGCGAGGCGAGGGGCCCTGGGGACGGCACGGTCTCGGCGGTTTGCACCACATCGCGCTGACGGTCGACAGCGTCGAGGACATGCAGCAGTGGACCCGGATCCTCGCCGGTGCCGGCCTGATCGTGACCGGGGCCCGGGACCGCGGCTGGTTCCACTCGACGTACTTCACCGCGCCGGGAGGCATCAACCTGGAGCTGTCGAACCTCGACCCGGGCTGGACGGTGGACGAGGACATCGACGAGCTGGGGACGATCCTCTCCCTGCCGAAGCACCTGGAACCCCAGCGGGAAGCGATCGAGGCCGCGCTTCCTCGCGTCGAGTTCTGACCGGCCGAGCCGCCATGATCGAGCCCTACGACCGCATTCCCTTTCCCGTCTTCTTCCGGGAGGAAGCCGACTTCGGCGACGTCTACGGCGGGCCGGGCGGCTTCGTCTTCTTCGACGGTCACCTGCTGCGACCGCGCGAGCGCGCCTCGAGAACGGTCGTGATCTTCAACCACCCGATCGGCGGCGGCGCCTGGCTGCCGCTGGTGCGGGGACTGGCGGCCGCCGGCCACCACGTCATCTACTGCAACGGGCGCTATCGCGGCAACGACACGGCCCTCATCATGGAGAAGTGCGTGGTCGACCTCGGCCGCACGATCCAACACGCGAAGGAGGAACTCGGCTACGAGCGCGTCCTGCTCGGTGGGTGGAGCGGCGGCGGCTCGCTGTCGCTCTACTACCAGCAGCAGGCGGAGAACCAGACGGTCACCCACACACCGGCCGGGGACCCGTACGACCTGACGGCGGCCGGGCTGATTCCGGCCGATGGCGTGATGCTGCTGGCCGCCCACATCAGCCGCGCCGGAACGCTTACCGAGTGGATGGACGCCTCAATCCTCGACGAGCGCGAGCCGCACCGGAAGGACCCGGAGCTCGATCTCTACAACCCGGACAACCCGAATCAGCCGCCCTACTCGGACGAGTTCCTGGAGCGCTACCGGCAGGCGCAGGTCGCCCGCAACGCGCGGATCACGGCCTGGGCGGTCGAGAGGCTGGCGGAACTGAAGCGCGACGACGGCGCCCGGAAGGAGCACTGCTTCGTCGTCCAGGGGACGATGGCGGATCCGCGCTGGCTCGATCCGGCGGTGGATCCGAACGGCCGGGCCCCGGGCAGGTGCTATCTCGGCGACCCGGAGACCGTGAACACGGGGCCGACCGGTCTGGCGCGCTTCACGACGCTGCGGAGCTGGCTGTCGCAGTGGAGCCTCGAGAAGTCGAACGCCGACGGTCTCGCGTGCGCGGCCGACATCAGCGTTCCCGTGCTGGTCGTCAACAACGGCGCGGACGACGCGTGCACGCCCAGCCACGCGCGGCGGCTCTACGCCGCCGTGTCCCACACCGAAAAGGAGTTCCACGAGATCGCAGGGGCCACCCACTACTACCTCGGGCAGGGCGACAAGCTCGCCGAGGCGGTGGCGATCTGCGGCGACTGGATCGACCGCTGACCCGGAGGTGCGAACGTGAACCGACGACAATTCCTCAGATCGGGCGCCGCAGCCGGCGTCGTCGCCCTGGTCGGCGGCCCCTCGGTGGTCCGCGCCGCCGACGGCGACGTGTTGCTCGGCTTCGTCGGCGACCTGCTCACCGACCGCGACGATCCGGACGAGGCCTACGCGCCGGTGCGCGATCTACTCGCCGCGCCGGACGTGCTGTTCGGCAACCTGGAGGGGCCGTACTCCGACAATCCCCGATCGGTGCCCAGCGCCGGGTTGGCCCTTGTGCCGCCGGCGCGCAATCTCGACGTCCTGAGCCGGGTCGGCTTCGACGTGCTGTCGCTGGCCAACAACCACATCCTCGACGGGGGGCGCGAGGCGATGCTCGAGAACCGGCAGCGCCTGCACGAGCAGGGGGTCAGTACCTGTGGCGCCGGCGGCAGCCTCGAGGAGGCCCGCGCTCCCGCGATCCTCGAGGCCGGCGGCGTGAAGGTCGCCTACCTCGCCTACGCCTCGGTCTTCCCCCGCGGCTACGAGGCGCGGGGCAGCCTTGCCGGACTGGCGCCGCTCAGGGCTCACAACTTCTACCAGGACCTGATCGACGACGCCTACACGCCGGGCGCCGACCCGCGGGTATCGACCGTGCCCGACAAGGCGGACCACGACAACCTCGCGGCCGACATCGGGGCCGCGAAGGAGCAGGCGGATCTGGTCGTCGCCAGCTTCCACTGGGGCGACCACTTCAAAGCTCACCACCTGACCGACCACGAGCTGCGCACCGCCCGCCTGTGCATCGACCTGGGCGTGGACATCGTCGTCGGCCATCACCAGCACGTCCTGCGCGGCATGGAGTGGTACCGCGACCGGCCGGTGTTCTACGGACTCGGCCACTTCGTCTTCGACGTTCGGCTGGACCGCTGGCCGGAGGAGATGGTGGCCGCCATGCCGGTCCTCGACGACGACGCGGACTACTACGGCGTGGCGCCGCGCAGGGGCTGGCCGCTGATGCCCCTGCACCCCGAGGCCCGGATGACTGCTCTGGGCTACGTCAAGCTCGCGGAGGGCGCGCCCTCCGAATTCGGCTTCGTGCCCTGCCGGCTGAATCCGGAAGGCGCCGTGCGCGCGGTCGATCCGGAGTCACCCGAGGGCCGGGAGGTGGTGGAGTACGTCGACCACGGCTGTGCGAGCCAGAACCTGAACGGCCGGGTGGACAGGGCGGGTTACGTCGACGTTGCCGGCCATCGCGGGGTGCGTATCCGGCCGGCGGATCGACAGACCGAGCGATAGACCGGTTCGAGGCCGGCTAGTCGCCCAGCCGCGGAAGCGGCGCCGGCACGTAGAGGATCGGGTCCCTGCCGTCGTAGCAGACCCAGCACTGGCCGGTTTCGCCGCCAGTCACCGCCTCGATGACCGCATCCGCAACCTGGGCCGGCGGCATGAGTCGAAGGTCGGCCTCTCTCACGAACTCCTCGGCCTCGGGGCCGAAGATCTTCGTGTCGACGGCGGCGGGGCAGATCGCGTTGAGGGTGATGCCGCGCTCGGCGAGAGGCGGTGCGAGCCCGCGCACCAGGCCGACCACGGCGTGCTTGGTCATGGTGTAGACGGGGTCGACTTCCCACGTTGCCAGCCCGGCAACCGAGGCCGTGACGACGATCGCGCCGCCGCCCCGGTTCTCCAGCGCTCGCACGGTCGCACCCACGCCGAAGACCACGCCGTCGATGTTGGCCCCCGTGACGCGGCGGTAGGCGTCCGTCGGCATGGCGGCGATGTCGAAGGCGGGAAAACCGCCCCCGGCGGCCGGATAGGTCGTCACGCCGGCGTTGAGGTGGACCAGGTCGAGGCCACCGTGAGCTTCGACGACCTCGGAGACGACACGGGTCCATGCGTCCCGGTCGCTGACGTCGAGATGCGTGAACTCGCCTCGGACCGCGTCCGCGACGCCCCGCCCCGCGGCCTCGTCGACGTCCGTGACGACGACGCGCGCGCCCCGGGCGGCCAACGCTTCGCAGGTGGCGCTGCCGATGCCGGATGCGCCGCCGGTGACGAGGCAGGTCTTTTGGTCGAAGTCAGCCATGGTGCGTGAGCCCTCAGAGGATGATCGAGAGATTCTCGCCCATCAGCACGGTGTCGTCGATGATCACCGTGCGGCGGCGCAAACGGAAACCGCCGTCGCTGCGACCCAGGAGATCGCGGCGCTGGGCGGTGAGGAAGCTCCGCTCCCGTGGGCCGCGGCTCTTGAAGGCCATGAGCGCTGAGAAGACCTCGATCCCGCCGTCTTCCCGGACTTCTCCCGGCTCGACGTTGCCGACGATCCGGCGGGTGATGGACGGTGGCATCTCGGCCCAGGCCATGCCTGACTGCAGCCGTTCGATCCGCGTCCTGATCCCCGCGTAGTCGTCGTCGATCAGGAACACGTCGGCTGCCTGGGTGAGCTCCCGCTCGACGGTCCAGGCGCCGAAGTCGCCGACGTCGCCCTGCGCGGTGAGGTAGCGGGTCGGGACCTGGTAGCGGACGCCAACGTCCACCATCTCGAGCCAGAGGTCGTAGCGCCGCTCGTCGAGCAGGCGGGCCTCCCGCGCGTACCAGAGCTGCAGGTCGGCGAGCAGTTGAGCGTCCACGGGCGTCATGCCGACTCCCCGGTCATCTCGCGGACCCAGCGCAGGTAGAAGCCGCGCTGGTTGATGTCGCTCGCGGTCAGGCCCACCTCGCCCGGCAACCCGGGAACTTCCCCTTCGTGCCCCAGGCCCATCGAGAGGTTGAGCCGGTGTTTCCGGGCCTGGTGGCCGACCGTGTTTCTCGTCACGCCGGTCCAGTTGGCGGAGTCGTCCTGCTCGAAGGCCCCGGCCGGGCCGAACGCGGCGATGGATCGCTGGACCAGGATGTCCTTGACCTTCTGCGGGGCGTCCCGGTCGACCATGCAGTAGGACCAGAGCTCGACTTCGCCGGGGCCGATCGGGTGAATCACCCGGATGGAGTTGAGGATGGGGATCATGCCGAGCGTGGGGAACACGAGGCCATGGATCGGGAACAGGCGCGGCCTCATCTCGCCGAGGCGCTCCTTCATCTCCCCGGCGATCGATCGCAGGTACTCGTTGACTTCCTCGTCGAAGCCGCCGCGCTCTCCGGGGGAGATGTCCTCGGGAATGACGTCGACGCCGATGCCGTGGCCGAGCTCGGGCCGGATCTCACGGGCCATCGGGATCGGCGCGGCGCGGCTCTCGATCGGTCTCGGCAACTGCGATCCGTGGGTGAAGCCGACGTGGTACTCGTCGCCGACGTGGTTCTCGGCGACGACCTTCCAGTTGGCGGGGATCCGCCAGCGCTGCACGCCCAGCAGCTCGGTGCCGCCGGCGCGGCGGTCGAGCAGGATGTCGAGGTACCACGCCATGTTGCCGAGGTAGTCGGCGAGCGGCTCGGCGTCCGGGTCGAAGTTCCCGAAGACGAGTCCCTTGTAGCTCTCGACCCGCGCCACCCGGACAAGGCCCCACTCTTCCTTGTCCAGCTCGCCGTAGTAGAGCTGCTTCTCGCCGGGCGCCGCCAGCAGCTTGCCGTCGCAGGCGTAGGCCCAGCCGTGGTAGCGGCAGTTGAACGACTTCGCCACGCCGCGATCCTCGTGGCAGAGCTGCGCGCCCCGGTGCCGGCAGAGGTTCAGGAAGGCGCGGACCTCGCCCTCGAGGGTGCGGGTGACGAGAATCGGCTCCTCGCCCATGTGCGTGCGAAAGAACGAGCCGGGCTCCGGCAACTGGCTCTCGTGGCCGAGCAGGAGCCAGCAGCGGCCGAAGATCCTCTCCTGCTCAAGGCCGTAGAGCGCCTCGTCGGCGAAGATGTCGGGCCGGATCCAGGAGGCGTCGGGCGCCACGCTCCGTTCGATCAGGTCAACGCAGGCGTTCATCGTGCGTCGCCCGACCAGATCAGGCTCGGATCGTCGTCGCCGAGCGCCTCGACCCGGCGCCGCCAGCCGAGGTCCGGCCCGACCAGGGCGATGACCACGACGCCGGCGACCGCCCAGCCGACCGGCCCGATCATCCCGCCGTACGAGCGGCCGACGAGCTGCTCGGCGCCGAACATGTTGCCGACGTGGTTGAGGACGCCGTGGATGAGGATCGCCGGGATGACGCTGCCGCCCGCGGCATTGACGAAGTAGAACGCGACGATCGTCATGCCGATCGTCGACAGGAAGAAGATCAGGTGCCACTGCACCAGGGCGGCCAGAGTCTGCTGGCCGGACAGGATCCCCGGGATCTCCCGCGGGAAGTGCCACAACGCCCAGAGGACGCCAAGCACGACGCAGGCAACCAGGGGTTTGTTCCACTCGCGGACGAGCAGCGGCAGGGCGTAGCCGCGCCAGCCCAGCTCCTCGAGAAGCGCGCCCTGGTTGAGGAAGCCCGCGACCAGGAGGGTCACGACGAAGGTGCGCCAGTCCAGCAGACCGATGTGGGCCACCGCGTTCTCCACCCTGGCCGGGTCGCCGAAGAGCTGCTCGACGATCAGCAGGCTGCTCACGAAGGTCACCAGGAAACCGACCAGGATGGCGTAGAGCTGCGCGCCTTCCCTAAGGCTCACGTTGCCCCGGATCGGCCGGTAGAGACCGACCAGGGCCCGCAGCCCGAGCCGCTTCCAGCCGATCCCCACGATCAGCAGCGCGGCCAGCGTCGGCGCGAAGGGGAACGAGAACATGGGCAGCAGGATCGGCATCTTGCTGGCGGCCGCCTGCATGTACAGCAGGACGCTGTCACCGTGGTGGTGGAGTGTCGGGTGCGCCGCCCGGGTCGCGTCCCGGTAGCCCACGAACTCGCCGTAGGCGCTGTAGTCGGGACCGCGTTCCCCCTGCAGCACGAGTTCGACCGTCATCAGGTAGATCCAGGCCAGCAGGCCGATCAGCACGGCCGCGGCGTAGAAGGTCCAGAAGGGATGGCGTCGGATCAGGTCGCGCATTGGTGTCTTGCCCTCCTCATCGGATGTGCTCGGCGACGGTCGCAATCAGCGCGTGATGCCAGTCGGCGGGTGCGCCGGCTCGGTTGATCGTGCCGGCGAAGTAGATGCCGAGGGACTGGTCGCAGTCCATCTTGGCCCCCCAGGCTCCCGAGTGTCCCCACAGCTCGCCGCCGGGGTAGCGGGTGCGGAAGAGGCCGAGCCCGACGCCGGTCCGCGGCTCCGCCAGACCGGCCGGCCTGGACCAGGCGGTCATCTCGGGCAGGATCCGGCTCGATCCGGGCAGTCGGTGCTCCGCCAGGGCTCGCTGAAACCGCACGAGGTCGCGAGCGGTCGTGACGAGGCCGCCGCCGCCCCAGTCGAAGGAGAGGTTCTTGCCGGAACTCAGCATCGGTATGCCGTAGGCATGGACATCGGACTCGGGCTGACGACGGGGCCCGAGTGGCGGATCGTCCCTGTAGGCGAGGTAGCTGTCCTGCAGATCGCAGGGCGTGAGGATCCGCTCTCCTAGGTTGGCGTGGTAGCTCTCGCCGGTGACCCGCTCCACGAGCAGCGTCAGCAGGACGAAGGCAGTGTCGCTGTAGTGGAACGCGGCGCCGGACTCGGACAGGGCCTCGGTGATGCCCGGCTGCGACAGGTAGAAGTTGACGACGCCCCTCACCTCCGTTGTGTCCCCGTCCGGCAGCCAGGGTGACCACGCGGCCGTGAAGTTTCGGGTCGCATCGCTGCCGATGATCGATCCCGGCGCCGGCCGCCCGATCTCCTTCGAGGTCCCGGAGCCGTCGTCGACGAAAGCGTCGCGGAACCCCGACGTGTGCGTCAGCATGTGCCGGAGGGTGACGCCGGCGAAGGCGGGCCGCCCGCCGCGGGTGAGGAGTCGTTCCTGGATGTCGTCGGCGAAGACCTCGAACTCGACGTACCGGGCGTCCACACCCTTGGGGCCGAGAGCGCCTTCGTCCGCGAGTTGAAGCACGAGCAGTGCCGTCATCGATTTGCTGACGCTTGCGGTGTGAAAGCGGTGGTCCGGCGTCATCGCCTCGCCGGTGTCCTCGCGTGCGACGCCTACGGCGTGCTCATAGACGAAACCCGCCGCCGGCGCCTCGATGCGCGCCACCGCGTTCCTGGCGCCGGCCACCAACTGGCCTTCGAGCAGCGAGTCGAGCTGGCGCTCGAGGCTGCTGGAAGCGTTCGTGGCCGGCACGTTCTGCGTCATCCCGGGACCTGCCGGGTGGCGGCCGACAGCCGCGCCTCTCGACGGCGGATGAAGCGCTGGATCACGGCGTGGCGCTCCGCGGTGAGCGGATAGCGGAACAGGACGACGCCGCAGGCCAGCAGGAACACGGGCGCGACCACGCCGACGATGACCTGGAGCCCGAGGTTCGCCGACGTCGTGTTCCCGGAGATCGCCGGGTCGTACCCGACCCAGGCGAGCAGGAAGTAGCCCAGCGAGTAGCCGACCGCGTTCATGCCCTTGTAGATCAGGTGCTGGAGGGCGAAGTAGTTGCCGGTGCGCTGCTTGCCGCTCTTCATCAGGTCGTAGTCGGCGGTGTCCGTGAGCATGGCCATCGGCATCATCATGTGCGGCGCCTGGAAGATGGAGATCGCGGCGCCGAACAGCGCGATGACGAAGAACGGCGTAGCCCCGGGCGGCATGACGAAGATCAGGGGGAAGACCAGGGCCTGACCGAGGACGCCGAGCCCCCAGGTCCGGTGCTTGCCGAGCCTGAGCGCCAGCCAGCCGGTCGGCGGCATGGCTGCGACCTGAACCACGATGACGATGAGCAGGAAGATGGCCACCCGGCCGCCGAAGCCCCAGTAGTTCGACAGCGCGATGATGAGCACGGAGTACGAGACGCCGGAGGCGATGTAGTTCAGCGACTCCGCGGTCATCAGCGACCAGAACGGGCCGTTGCCCCGGACGGCCTTGAAGGACTCGATGATCGACGTCTGGGACTGGCCGGCGCTGCGGCCGATCGGCGCGCCGATGCACGCCGCACCGAGCAGGAGCGGGAGCAGCGCGATGCCGATCCAGCCGAACAGGGCCATCGTCTGGTGATCGAACTCGGCCGAGGACAGGAGTCCGACGGACTCGTGGGCGAGCAGCGGCGGCAGGATGAAGAAGAGGAGGCCTCCGACGAGTAGCGCCGTCGTCAGGTAGAGCGACAGTCGGGAGCGCTCGCTGTAGTCGTCGGAGAGTTCGCTCGACCAGGCCCGGAGCGGGATGTTCATGACCGTCATCGCGACGTAGTAGAGGAGCAGGCCCAGCAGGAAGTACCAGTTGCCGGCGCCGGCCGGGGGCATGAAGAAGACCCACATGGCGAGCATGCCGAGGAGAGAGCCCGCCAGGAGCCAGGGCTTGCGGCGGCCCCAGCGGCCCTTCGTCGCGTCCGACAGGTAGCCCATCGGCGGATCGGTCAGGGCGTCCGCTATCCGGGCGACGAGCATCGCCGTGCCGATACCCGCAGTCGTCGCCGCGGTGTGCTGGGCGTAGAACGCGGCCAGGACCGCCGGCATCGGAGGAATGAACAGCGCGAGCGGGATCCCCGGGCTGGCGTAGAACAGCAGATGTCGCAGCGGGACCCGCTTGGCCAAGCGTCGTTCTCCTTGCCGTAGTCTGGTTCAGTATAGTCAGAAGTGACCCGCGAGTCATGTTTCTGGGAGTCGGAGACCACGATGCGCATCGACCACATCGAGACCATCCACCTCTACTTCGAGTACCCGGAGGGAAAGGGCTGGGTAGGGCCCTGGGGCAGGGTCAAGGGCCGCCTCGCTTCGCTGCTCCGGGTGCATACCGACGACGGCCGCGTCGGAACCGGCTCGGCCTACTCGCACCCCGAGCTGGTGGAAGTGACGGTCAAGCACCTGCGCCCGTTCCTCATCGGTCTCGATCCGCTCCAGATCGAGAGGATGTGGTGGCGGCTGTTCTTCCGCACCAACTGGTACGGCCGCAAGGGCGTGGCGCTGACGACGATGGGCGGCCTGGACCAGGCGTTCTGGGACCTGCTCGGCCAGCAGGAGGGGAAGCCGGTCTGGGAACTGCTCGGCGGCGAGGACTCCCGCGTTCCCGCCTATGCCAGCGGCCTGCTCTACAGCTCAGCCGAGACCGTCGCCGATACGGCGGTCCGCATGGTCGAGAAGGGCTTCCGGCGGGTCAAGTTCCGGACCGGCGTCGACGAGCAGTACGACCGCGACACCGTCAGCCTGACTCGCGCCGCCGTCGGCCCGAGGATCGACCTGATGGCCGACGGAACCCGGCGCTACAACCTGGAGATGGCGACCTCGCTGGCGCGGCACCTGGTGGAGCACCGGATCTTCTGGTTCGAGGAGCCCTTCCAGCCGCTCGAGATCGACGACCTGGTGGCGCTGAGGCAGGTGGCCGGCCTGCCGATCGCGGTGGGAGAGTGCGAGTTCGGCGTCGAGGGCTTTCGCGAGCTGATCCGCTGCGGCGCCGCGGACATCCTGCAGGCCGACGCCAGCCGCTGCGGCGGCATCAGCGAGCTGAACAGGATCGCGGAGATGACGAAGAACGCGGGGCTCCAGTTCGCGCCCCACAGTTGGTGCGATCCGGTGGCCGTGATCGCCAACGGCCACGTCGTCGCGGCGCACCGGCACGGGCTGACCGTCGAAGTCGACCAGACCGGCAACCGGTTCATCGAGGGTCTGCTGGGAGAGCCGCTGACGGTGGAGGACGGCCTGCTCGATCTCGGCCGGCGTCCCGGGCTCGGCATCGAACTCGATCCTGACTTCGTCGAGGAACACCGGTTGCCCGACGTGACGCAGATTCCGGACGGGAACCACGGCGACATGATCTTCGGGTTCCACGCCACGGATCCGATTCCGCCGTACACGACGCTGGACGGGAAGCGGCTCGAGTTCTAGCGCCGGCCCGTCTGTTCGACCAGCCGCCGAAACCTCGACGACTTCGGCAGCTCCGGATCGCCCCCGAAGGCCGCCCGGTAGATGATCAGGCTGTGCAGGTCGACGAAGGACCGCCGCTTGGCCGGCGTGTGGTGCCAGGCGTCGTCGATGCGATGGCGAGCGAACAGGGCCTGGTCCATACCGTCGCCGAGAGCGTTCACCAGCTCACGGAGCGGTCCCCGGTCCTTCGCGTCGATGCCGAGGAATGAGACGAGGAAGTGGACGATCCGGTCGGCGATCTCGCGGTTCCGGCGGTTCCAGAGTTCCGCGAACGTCTCCTCGACGTCTGTCATGCGCACCAGGCAGCGGATCATCCCGGAGTTCTTCCGGAACACGTCCGCGTACCAGGCGACGATCGTGCGGACCATGGCGTAGGCGTCCATGTCGAGGTCGAGTTCCGGGAAGGTCGACATCTCGTAGGCGACGTACTCCCGGCACAGCTCTTCGAGAAAGGCGCTCCTGCTGTCGAAGTAGATGTAGAAGGCGCCCTTCGCCACCCCGGCCTGGCTGCTGACCTGGCTGATCATCAGCGAGTCGACGTTGGTCGTCTGCAGCAGCTCGCAGCCGGACGCCATCAGGCGAACTCGCGTCCGCTCGCCCTTGGCCTTCCGGAGGCCTTCCTCGGCCGCCAGCGCCTCATGGAAGGCGGCGGGGCGTCGGGCCTTGCCGACCAGGTGCAGACGGGTGGAGGCGTTGGCCTCGGGCATCAGGAGCTGCCGCGATTGAACACGAAGTAGTCGTACGAGGCCCGCGCGATCTCCGCGATCACCGGTTCCATCGCCGCGTTGGACGGCAGCTTGGACTCCTTGACGAAGACGACCGAGATCACGTGGCCGGCGTCGTCCGGCAGGGTGATGACGCCCACGTCGTTGGTGCTCTCGCCGATCGTGCCGGTCTTGTGGGCGACCGGGGTGTCCGGCGGCAGCGCTCCCGGAATCCGGTTCTCGCCGGTCTCGCAGCGGGCCATGATGTCGATCAGCAGGGCAGAACTCTCCTCGCTGAGGATCTCCCGCTTCCAGATCTTCCGCAGCAGGGCGGCCATGGACCGGGGCGTCGCGGTGTCGCGCGGATCGGAGTTGAACGCCTCGGCCAGCTCGGCTAGGCGGGCGTCGTCCAGTTGACTCGAGTCCCCTTCCAGGATGAGACGGTTGTACTCGGCCGGCGGCATCGGCCTGGCGACGGTGGCGTCGTCCCGGCCGAGCCAGTTCGCGATCAGCGCCCGGGTCGTCCGGTCGACGCGGATCCCCTCGGCGCCGAACGCCTTCATCCGACCGGTGATGGCCTCGGCGCCGCCGGCCTCGCGAAACAGCAGGTCGGTGGCGATGTTGTCGCTGATTCGCAGCATCAGGCCGAGGACGTTCTGGATGGTCAGGCGGGAGCCGGGCGTGTCGAAGAAGTCGCTCAGGACGCCGTAGGTGTCGACGTGATCGCTGGTCTGCATCGTGATCAGGTCGTCGAGCGAGCGCTTGCCCTCGTCGACCTGCGCGAGGATCTCGACCGCGATCGGCACCTTGTAAGTGCTCGCCATCGGGAACTGGTCGTCGGCGTTGAGCAGCACGCCGCGACCGGACTCGAGGTGGATCGCGGCGACTCCCACCGTCCCGAGGCTGGCTTCGGCGAGGCGTTCGATCTCGGCACCCAGGTGCTTCAGGGCGGGATCGTCGCCCAGGAGCTCGAGACGCCCGGAGGCCGAAGCCGGTGCGGCGGCCAGGGCGACAGCGGTGCACGCGATGGTAAGCGTGCGCAGGAACACGGGCAGGCGGGGATGGAAGAGGTGCAATCGGGACATCGGATCTCCTGATGATCAGGCGCCGCTCACCAGGCCGCGGCGCCGCGGGTCGGCGAAACTGGTATACGACTGTAACCAAACGAGAACAGGCCGGAGAGCGGAGCGCGAACCGGCCGTGGACGACTTCCGGGGAACTTGGAGGAATGAAGAGAATGGAGATACGAGGCCCCGTCCTGCGGGCGGCGATAGTCGTCGTGCTCGCGGGGCCGGCCGTTGCCTTTGCGGCGCAGGACGAGGTGCCCGCCTCGGCCTACGACCGCGCGGCGAAGATGCTTGGCGTCGCGTCGCTGATCTTCAACGAAGCGGTGACGCCGCACTGGATCGGGGACAGCGAGGCGTTCTGGTACCGCAGCGACGACCGTGACGGCCACCGATTCTGGCGGGTCGAGCCGCTGGCGAGCGACGAGCGGCGGGGTCCGGCCTTCGATCACGCCCGGCTGGCGGCGTCGCTGAGCGGGCTTCGCGACGTGCCCGCGGAGCCCCTGGCGCTTCCCTTCGAGACCATCGACCTGTCGACGGACGGCGAGGTGTCCTTCCAGATCCCGGGCGAGAAGGGGCCCGAGTCGTTCCGGTGCACGGTGGACGGCGTCGAGTGCTCGCGCGTCGAAGCGCCGGCCGCCCCGGTGGAAGAGAAGGACGAGAAGGAGGAAACCCCGCCCCTGCCGTCTCCCGACGGGGCCTTCAGCCTCCTGGTACGCGATCACGACCTCTACCTCGTCACTACCGAGAGCGGCGAGGAGCGCCGCCTGACCGACGACGGCGTGCCGTTCCACGACTACGCCTCGCACCCCGAGGCGCGCACCTCGACGATCACCGAGAAGCGCGCCGGCATCGTGCGCCCGCCCTCGGCTCTGTGGTCGCCCAATGGCAGGACAGCTCTCACCGTGCGCCTCGACCAGCGCGAGGTGGGTGAGATGCACGTCCTGCAGACCACCGATCTCGGCGACGGCGCCCGGCCCGTCCTGCACACCTTCCGGATGCCGATTCCCGGTGACGAGGGCGTGCCGTGGAGCGAGCTCCTGCTCGTCGACGCCGAAAGCGGCACGGTGCGGCCGGTCGGCACCGAGCGGGTCCACACGCCCTTCATGGCGCTGGCCGACCTGGGCCAACTCTGGTGGAACGACGACGGGTCGAAGGCCTACCTGTTGCGCCGGCCTCGCGGCGCGCGCTCGATGGGGCTCGAGGAGATCGACGCCTCGACCGGCGCCGCGCGCACGCTGGTGGCAGAGACCTCCCGGCACCACGTCGAGCCGGCGCTCCTCCTCGGTACGGGCAGGCCCAACCTCAGGGTGCTCGAGAGCGGCGAGGTGCTCTGGTACTCGCAGCGCGACGGCTGGGCGCATCTCTACCTGTACGGCAGCGACGGCGATCTCGTCCGCCAGGTCACCCGGGGCGCCTGGGTGGTGCGCGACCTCGTGCACGTCGACGAGGCGTCGCGCACCATCTACTTCACGGCCGCGGGCCTGGACCCGGGCGTCGATCCCTACCTGCGCACCTTCGTCCGCGCTTCGCTCGACCGCACGACGTCGCGCCCGGAGATCCTCACGCCCGAAGCCGGCGACCACACGGTGACGGCCTCGCCCGGCGGCACGTCGTTCGTCGACCAGTGGTCGCGCATCGACCAGCCGCCGCGGTCGCGGGTCCTGCTGCCGGACGGCCGCGTCGCGGTGGAACTCGAAGTCGCCGACTTCGAGTCGCTGGTCGAGCTGACCGCCCTGCCGGTTCCCTTCACCGTCAAGGCGCGGGACGGCAAGACGGACATCTACGGCAACGTGTTCTTCCCGCCCGGCTTCGACCCGGAGGACGGCAGCGCCAGCTACCCGGTGATCGACGGCATCTATCCCGGGCCGCAGGTGCATCGGGTGACCAAGAACTGGCATGACCCGACGCTGTTCGTGAGCTACGACCTGGCGCTGGCGCAACTCGGCTTCGTCGTGGTCACGGTCGACGGCTTCGGCACGCCGCTGCGGTCCAAGGCCTTCCACGCGCGCTCGGAGGGGAACCTGCAGGAAGCCGGCGGTCTCCCCGACCACCTGGCTGCCATCCGTCAGCTCGCCGTCCGGTATCCGCAGGTGGACCTCGACCGGGTCGGCGTCTACGGCCACTCCGGGGGCGGTTTCGCCTCGGCGCGCGCCATCTTCGCCTACCCGGAGTTCTACAAGGTGGCGGTGTCGTCGGCCGGCAACCACGACCAGCGGGGCTACATCCAGCTCTGGGGCGAGACCTACCACGGCGACCCGGCCACCGTGAGCTACGAGGAGCAGGCCAACGCCTCGATCGCCCACCAGCTCGAAGGCAAGCTGCTGCTCGCATACGGCGCCCTGGACGACAACGTGCCGCCGGCGCTGACGCTGCAGGTCATCGAGGCGTTGACGAAGGCGAACCGGGACTACGACCTGGTCGTCCTGCCGTCCGGCAACCACGGTTTCATGTCCGACCCGTACTTCATTCGACGCAGTTGGGACTACTTCGTGCGCCACCTCGCGGGAAAGGAGCCGCCTGCGAGTTACCGCCTGGCGTCGCCCGGCTCGTGACGCTCGTCCCGGGACACGACGCGATGTTGACTACGACTCGGCCGGCCCTCTGCGCCGGCGCACTGCTCGTCCTCTTCGGAGGGCTGGCGTGCCAGTCCGAAGAGAACACCGTCGGCGTGGTTCTGGAAACCGCTCTCGGCGAGATCGAGGTACTGGTCTACCCGGACCGCGCCCCGATCTCGGCCAACAACTTCCAGGCCTGGGTCGAGGGCGGGCACTACGAGGGCGCGACCTTCTACCGGGTGACGCGCCCCGACAATACGACCGGGCCGAACCCGATCCAGGTAGTCCAGGGCGGACTCGTCGGCGAGACCCTGCGGAGGGGAGAGTCGTCACCTCCCGGCGGCGGTCCGATACCGCCGATCGCCCATGAGACGACCGACACGACAGGCATCCTCAACGAACGCGGCACGATCGCCTACGCGCGGCTCGAGCCGGGAACCGCCGACTCGGAGTTCTTCTTCAACGTCGCCGACAACCCGGCGCTCGACACCGGCAACACGACGCGCCAGCCCGACGGCCAGGGCTACGCAACCTTCGGGCGGGTGGTGCGCGGGATGGAGATCCTCGAGGAGATTCAGGGCCTCCCGACGCTCGCGGAAGCCGGGTCGGAAGTGACGCGCGGCCAGATGCTGGAGCAGCCGGTCGTGATCCGAAGTGCGCGAGTGCTGGCGGATACAAAGAAGGGGGACCCCGAATGACTGCAGAGTTCGCTTCCGTACATCTTGCATCCCTTGGTGCCGTCCTGCTGGGACTGATCGCCGCCGCACCGACGCCCGCGCCAGCCCAGGACGACGGCGACGCCACCGTGATCCACTGCGGCAAGCTCCTCGACGTCGAAGCGCGGGAGGTGCTCGTCGATCAGCGCGTCCTCGTCGTGGACGATCGCATCGCCGCGATCGGGCCCCGCGTCGACGCGCCCGCCGGCGCGGAGAGCGTCGATCTATCGAGCCATACCTGCATGCCCGGTTTGATGGACATGCACGTTCACCTGTTCATCGACCTGACCGGCCGCACGCTCGACGAGACGGCGCCCACCCAGTCGAGCGCGTACAACGCGCTGATGGGGCTGCGCAACGCCCAGAAGCTGCTCAGCATCGGCTTCACGACGATCCGCGTCCCCGGCGACATGGACTACCACTACGCCAACGTCGAGCTGCGCGACGCGATCGAGCGCGGCTGGTACCAGGGGCCGCGGATGAAGGTGGCGCCGCACACGATCTCTCCGCTCGGCGGTCACGGCGACTTCAACTCCTACGCTCCCGACCTTCCGCACGAGGTCACCGGGCCGTTCATCGCCGACGGAGTCGACGAGGTCAGGCGCGCGGTGCGGCGCGAGATCAAGTACGGCGCCGACTGGATCAAGGTCATGGCGAGCGGCGGTGTCATGTCGCAGCACGACGACCCCGAGGTCGCCGCCTACACGGCCGAGGAGTTCCGGGCCTTCGCCGAGGAAACCCATCGCCACGGCAAGAAGATCACCGCCCACGCGCACGGCGACGCGGGCATCCGCGCCGCGGTCGAAGCGGGCTTCGACTCGATCGAGCACGGGACGATGATGGAGGCGGAGACCGCTCGGTTGATGGCGGAGAAGGGCACCTACTACGTGCCCACGCTCTACGTCCTCGACTGGATTCTCGAGCGCGGCGCCACCGGCGGGATCACGGCAGGCAACCTCGCCAAGGCGGAGCTGGTGACAGCCAGGCACAGCGACTCGGTGAAGATGGCGGCCGAGCGCGGCGTGAACCTGATCATCGGTTCCGATCCCATCTTCCCGATGGAAGAGGCCATCCGCGAGTTCACGTCGCTCGCCCGGCGGGTGCCGGACAACTGGCTGGTGCTGCGCGCCGGCACGATCAACCCGGCCCGCATGCTCGGTCTGGAGGACGAGATCGGCACGCTGACCGTCGGCAAACAGGCCGACATCGTGGCGTCGCCGGGAAACCCGATCGACAGGATGCAGAACATCGAGAACGTCACCTTCGTGATGAAGGGCGGCGTGATTGTCCGCAACGACTGACCGGTGCCGCGCTAGCCGCCCCAGACTTCCTCGAAGACGCGGAGGTAGTTCTCGCCGAGGAACTTGCGAATCGTCTCGTCGCCGTGGCCGCGGCGGACCAGTTCCTCGGTGATGGCGGGGACCTTGCCGATGTGCTCCAGGCCCTCCGGCGCGAGTTCGAGGCCGTAGTGGTCGCTGCCCAGGCCGATGTGGTCGGGGCCCATGACGTCGAGCGCGGTCTCGATGTCGTCGACGACTTCGGACAGGTTGCGATGGGTGATGTGGATCAGGCCCAGCACGCCTCCGTTCTCGGCGAGCGCCTCCAGCATCTTCCGGTCGCGGGGCAGTTCGAGGCGGGTTCGCGGAAGGGTGCCTCCGCCGAGGCGGGACTCCGGATCGCTGTTGGGGAACATGGTGGGCGTCGTGTGGGAGAGGATGACCGGCCGGTCGACCCGGTCGAGGATCTCCCAATAGCCGCGCTCGCCGATGTGCACGAGGTCGACGACGATGTTCAGTTCCGCCATGCGGTCGATGAGGGCCTTGCCGGCCGCCGTCAGCCCGCCCTGATCGTCGGCGGCCCAGCAGCCGTCGGCGTAGATGTTGCGGCGGGTGTGGGTCAGGCTGGCCACCCGCAGTCCGAGCTTGTAGTAGAGGTCGAGGAAGCGCGGGTCCGCGCCCAGCGCCTCGCAGCCCTCGAAGGAGAAGACGAGCGCGACGCGGCCGTCCTGCTTCGCCTGGCGGATCTCGGCCACTGAGGTGGCGAGCACCAGGTCGTCGAGCCGCTCGACCTCGTTGTGCAGGTTCCAGGTCATCTCGAGCCCGCGGTGCAGCGGGCTGTTGAGCTGCTCGTCGTCGAGGTAGACCGCGCAGAGCTGCGAGGTGATGCCGCCTTCCCGCCATCGCCGCAGGTCGTACTGGCCCATGCAGCCGAACCAGATGGTGTGGGCCGACATCCCGAACTGGGCGAAGGGGCCGATGTCGAATCCGAGCGGCGGCTGCCAGCCCTCGGAGTCGGGGAGTTCGATCCCTTGGTCGAGCTTCACCTTGCCGTCGCTGACGGGAATCAGGATGTCGCAGTGACCGTCGATCACGATCGATTCGCGGTGAAGAGCGGCCGCCCGCTCGGGGATCTCCATCGGTGTTCTCTCCTGATTCCGGCTGTTGGCTGCGGCGGTTCAGTGCGACAGCGCCAGGCCGCTGAGCAGGGTGGTCGCCGCGGCCTGCCGCTTGCCGTCCTCTCCGATCGTCGCGCCGACGACGTAGCCGCGCGGCGCCCGCGACTCGATGCCGGCCGGCACCACCTTGATCTGGAGCCCGAGCCCGCGCGCCGCCTCGAGCAGCTCGGGAGAGAAGTCGCCTTCGATGACCTGTGTACTGGGCGAGCCCATCGGGCCGAAGGCGGGCAGGTGCGGCGAGGGAGCGTCGATCGCCTGCTTGATGTCCATCTCCCAGTCGAGCAGGTTCAGGAGCACGCTGATCGTCTTCTGGTGCAGGCCGGAGCCGATGGAGGCGAGGGCGGCCACCGGCTTGCCGTCCCGCAAGACGATCATCGGCTCGGTCGGGTCGGGGAGCCGCTTGCCGGGGCCGGTCTCGGCGATCAGCGCCTGCTGGAAGGCCGCCGAGTCGGGGATCGAGATGCCGTCGACGAAGATCGCCGTGTCGCCCCAGGCCGAGGTGTTGATCGTGTGGACCACCGCGGCGACGTTGCCGTAGGCGTCGATGGCGACGATGGCGTCCGAGTGCTTCGGATCGACCGGGGCGGGGACCTTCGTCAGGGGAGCGATGCCCGACTGCATCCTCTTCCAGAGACCCGCGGCGTTCTCCTTGCTGGTCCGGCCCGCCAGGGTGGAGTCGAGATCGCCGTACAGCGTGCGGCGCATCGGCTCGGGCAGGAAGACGAGGCTCATCAGGTTGGTCATCTGGTTGACCCAGAAGAAGGCCTCCGGCGACTTCGCGTAGTGACCCATGTCGCGCAGCCCGGCCGCCTCGGAGAGGTTGAGCACCTCGGCGACGTGGACGCCGCCCTGCGCCGGCAGGCCGTGGCCGTAGACGTCGAAGCCGTTGTAGGTGGAGTGCACGGGCTCGGCGACCAGGGCCTCGTAGCTCCGCATGTCTTCCATCGAGAGCTTGCCGCGGTCGCGCTGGACCGCCTCCACCAGCCGTTCGGCCCAGGGGCCGCGGTAGACGTAGTCGATCCCCTGCTCGGCGACGGCGCGGAGGGTCGCCGCGAGTTCCGGCTGCCGCAGGAGATCCCCCTCGCCGAGAAAGGCGCCGTCATCGTCGGTGAAGATGCGGCGGGTCGCGGGCAGGCGGGAGAGCGCCTCCTCGCGCATCTCGATCATGCTCGTGTGGATGTCCCCGAGCAGGACGCCGTTCTCCGCGTAGTGGATCGCCGGTTCGAAGAGGCTGGCCCACGGCAGCTTCCCGAAGCGATCGTGCGTGGCGCCGAGGCCGCCGAAGAACCCGGGCACCAGGGCGGTGCGGCCGCTCGGCTGGTGCTTGGCGCCGATCGTCGTCGACGTCGGGATCGTCATCGGCTCGGTTTCGCCGCGGACGGTGTCGTAGGCGCCGTTGACGTTGAACACCTCGCCGCTCTCCGCCTCGTAGTAGACGAGGTTGAAGATCCCGGCGTAGCTCACCCAGGCGCCGCCCGCCAGCGAGATCTGGGTGAGCGCGGTGGCGATCACGGCGTCCGCGGCGGTGCCGCCCTGGCGGAGGGCTTCGAGGCCCGCCCTGACCGCCGCCGGTCCGGTGGTGCCGCTGACTACGCCGTTCTCGCCTTCGGCCAGCGGCTTGTCGGTCTCGAAGAAGGCGTTCAGCTCCTCGAGCGCCTCGCGGTCGCTCCAGTTGGCCGGGCTTAGGTCGACCGTCGCCTCGTCGGCCGCGCCGGCGAAGGCTGCCGGAGCGGCCACTACGAGCCAACTGGCGAGGCAAAGACTGACGACTGTTCTCGGGTTCATGTTCTTTCCTGTGGTTACCGACTGGGTGCGCCGGCGTCCCCGCCGGCTGCCGCCGTAGGCGGCCGAAGAGCGCGCCGGCCGAAGGCCGGCTCCACTTTGGCTGTGGTCGTCGGCAAGCTTACGCCGACCTCGACGTGGAAGCGTGCATCCAGCGCACGAGCAGCGGCGTCAGTGCACCGAGGACCGCCGCGACGAGCAAAGCCAGCAGTCCGATCCTGGTGTAGACGCTGCCGTACGTGGAGAGCGCCGCCTCGAAGTCGGCGACCTCTCCGCCGACCGTCGTGGCGCTCGTCAGCCGGGCGATCAATCCCGAGATGTAGCTCGACGCGGCGTAGGCGAGCATGAACGACCCCATCATCGTCGAGACGATCTTCTTCGGCGAGAGCCGGGTCACCATCGACATGCCGACCGGCGCCAGGCAGAGCTCGCCGGTCACCATCAGCAGGAAGGTGAGGGCGAACCAGATCAGCGCTACCTTGCCGTCGTCCGGCCGCAGGGCGCTGCCTAGCACCAGCACCAGGAAGGCGAGGCTGATCTGGACGATCGCGAGAACGAACTTGATGGGCGTCGAGGGCTCCCGGCCGCGCCGGCCGAGCGCGATCCACAGCCAACTGAACAGCGGCGCCAGCGCGATGACATAGATCGCCGGCAGGGATTGCAGCGTGGAGGCCGGAATCTCGAAGCCTGCGAACTCGCGGTCGACCATGCGGTCGGCGAAGAGGTTGAGCGAGCTGCCCATCTGCTCGTAGAAGGCCCAGAAGCCGATCGTGAAGGCCACCAGGACGGCGCAGGCCAGAAGCTGGTCGCGCTCGGTCCGATCACATCGTCGCAGCGCGTAGTAGAGGACGAAGAGTCCCAGCGCCGCGCCGGTGGCCGACAGCAGGCCGCCGACGACCGGCGGATGCTGGAGCACCCACCAGACGCCGCCGACCAGGCCCAGGCTCGCGAGGTAGATGGCGGCTTCACGCGGGAGTCCGGGGAGCACGCGCTCCTTCAGCGCCTCCGGTCGCGGCGGATCCGCGTGGCCCCGGAGGTACTTCTGGCCCCTCAGGTAGAGCAGGAGTCCGGCCAGCATGCCGACGCCGGCGAGTCCGAAGCCGTAGCGCCAGCCGTAGGTCTGGCCCAGCCAGCCGCAGAGCAGGGGAGCGACCGCCGCGCCCAGGTTGATCCCCATGTAGAAGACGGTGAAGCCGGAATCCCGGCGCGGATCGCCTTTCTCGTAGAGAGCGCCGACGACCGTGGACGCGTTCGTCTTGAGGAATCCGACACCCGTCGCGATCAGCGCCAGCGCCAGGTAGAACAGGTTCAGATGGAACTCGCTGCGTTCGACGACCACCCCTCCGGCAGACGAGACCTCCGTCGCCGCCGGTCCCTCGATCGTCATCAGGAAGTGACCGGCGACCAGCAGCAGGGCGCCGAAGGTGACCCCCTTGCGCGGGCCGAGCCAACGGTCCGCCACCGCGCCGCCGAGCACCGGCAGCAGGTAGACCATCGACGCGTAGGCGCCGTAGAGCACGAAGGCCCGGCTGTCGCTGAAGAGGAAGTGCTGCGTCAGGTAGAAGATGAGCAGCGCCCGCATCCCGTAGTACGAGAAGCGCTCCCACATCTCGACCAGGAAGCAGACGCCCAGTCCGGGCGGGTGGTCGCGGAAGACCGGGATCCTTCGCCAAAAGCTCACGCTTGGAGCATCCTCACACGCGCGAGTCTAGGATGGGGCAAGCGAGGAGCACGGACTTGGCAGACAAAGTCGCAATCGTCACCGGCGGCGGCAGCGGGATCGGCCGCGCCGTGACGCACGGATTGGTCAAAGACGGCTACCACGTGCTCATTGCCGGCCGCCGCGAGGATCGGCTGGTCGCAACGAAGAGCGGCGCGGGCGATCCCGACAAGGTCCGGACAGTAGCCGCGGACATCAGCACCGTGGAGGGTGTTCAGGCGGTGTTCGACCGCCTGACGAGCGCGTTTGGCCGGCTGGACCTGCTGTTCAACAACGCCGGCACCGGCGCGCCGCCCGTGCCGATCGAGGACCTGACCCTCGAACAGTGGAATCGGGTGGTCGGGGTCAACCTGACCGGCGCCTTTCTCTGCACGCAGCGGGCGGTCAGGCTGATGAAGGAACAGGATCCCCAGGGCGGACGCATCATCAACAACGGTTCCATCTCCGCGCATGTGCCGCGCCCCAACTCCGCCCCGTACACCGCGACGAAGCACGCGATCACCGGGCTCACGCGGTCGACCTCGCTGGACGGCCGCAGGTTCAACATCGCCTGCGGACAGATCGACATCGGCAACGCCTACACGCGAATGACCGCGCGGATGTCCGAGGGCGTGGCCCAACCCGACGGTTCCACGAAGCCGGAACCCACGATCGATGTGCGCGCCGTCGTCGACGCGGTGCGCTACATGGCGGCGCTTCCGCTCGACGCGAACGTGCCTTTCCTGACGGTGATGGCGAATGAGATGCCGTTCATGGGCCGCGGCTAGGGGCTCCCTGGCCATCAAAGGCCGAACCTGTCGAGCAGCGCGTTCGGTGAGGGCGCCCGGTCGATGAGAGCGCGAAACAGTTCCGCGGCTGGCGCTGTGCTTCCCGCTTCCAGAATCGTCTCGCGATAGCGGTCGGCGACCCGCGGTTCCCACAGACCTCCGGGAGTTTGTTCGAACAGGCTGCCGGCCTCGGCGGCGAGGACGTCGGCCCAGAGGTAGGAGTAGACGCCGGCGGCGTAGACCTCCTCCGAGAAGGTGTGCACGGCGTGGGGGCCCCGGAGCAGCGGCTCGACGGCTGCCGGTACGCCGAGTTCGGACAGGACCTCTTCTTCCACCGCCATGGCGTCGATGGCTCGGCCGTCGGCGAGCTGGTGGAGCCTGAGGTCGACGATCGCGGTTGCCAGGTACTCGAGCGTGAGGCTGAAGATCCGGTCGTAGCGCAGCGCCTCGTCGAGCGAGGCGACGAGTTCTTCGGGCATCGGCTCGCCGGTCTCGACGTGGCGGGCGTGCAGGGAGAGCAGTTCCCGATCCCGCAACCAGCGCTCGTTGAGTAGCGCGGGCAGTTCGATGAAGTCCCATTCGACGGCGAGGCTGCCCAGCGACGGGTAGCTGGCGCGGCAGAGGAGCATGTGCAACGCGTGACCGAACTCGTGGAAGAGCACGTTGGCGAGTTCCCAGACGAGGAGCGCGGGCTCGCCGTCCCGCGGTCTGGGGAGGCTGGACACGACGACCGTGTGGACGAGGCTGGGTACCGGGTGAGAGGAGCGGGCCTGCAGTTGGGCCTGCCATGAACCGGGCGACTTGCCCTCCCGCTGATGGAGGTCGAGCCAGAGCACGCCGAGCGGGTCGTCGCCGCGGTGGACCAGGAACGCCTCGACCTCGGGATGGTAGACGGGCGCTTCGTCGAGGCGGCGAAAGCGAAGTCCGTACAGACGCTCCGCGCTCCAGAACAGCGCCGACTTCACGGCGTCGAGGGACAGGTAGGGCCGTACCGCGTCGGCGTCCAGGCCGAAGCTCGACTGCCGGTGCTTCTCCGCGTAGTAGAGGCGGTCCCAGGCCTGCAACTCCCCGTCCAGCCCGTCCGCCCGGGCCAGCTCGTGCAACTCGGTGAGTTGTCGTCGCGTGGTGGCTTCAACGGCGCGCCAGACTTCCAGCAGCAGGTCGAGCGCTTCCTGTGGGTCGGCCGCCATTCGGGTGGCCATCGCCAGATCCGCGTAGGACGGGTAGCCGAGCAGCCGGGCCTTCTCTCCGCGCAAGCGGAGAATCTCGGCCATCACCGGCCGGTTGTCGTGCTCGCCGTCGTTGGCGCCGCGGCCCATCCAGAGCTTCCAGACCTTCTCGCGCAGGTCGCGGCGCCGGGATCGTGTGAGAAAGGGCCACACCATCGGACGCTGGATCGGCAGGGCCCACTGTCCCGGCCGTCCGCGCTTGTTGGCGGCGTCAGCCATGGCGGCGCGCTGCTCGGCGCCGAGGCCATCGAGATCGTCTTCGTCGGCGAGCCAGAGCACGAGCGCGTCCTGCTCGGCGGTCAGATTGCGCATGAACCGCACCTGGAGCTCTGAGAGGCGCGCGTTCACCTGCGTCCAGCGCGTCCGGGCCTCGGGTTCGAGACTCGCACCGCGGAGACGAAGGCGCTCCCGAAGCACTTCGGTGAGTCGCCGCCGCTCCGCCGTCAGGCACTCCTGCTCCAGCACCGCGGCGATGCGGTCCAGCAGGTCGCGCTGGCCCGCGATCTCGTCCTCCAGCGCCGCAAGCCGCGGCGCCATCCGCTGGTGCAGCGCCAGCATCTCCTCGCCCGATCCGGTGCTGGCCAGATGCCTCAGCAGATTCCCGAGGCGCGCCAGCGGTACGGCACTCAGCTCGAGCGCCTCGACCGTGTTCTCGAACGTCGGCTGCCGCTGGCTACTTGCGATCGCGGCGACGAACTCGCGACGCTCGTCGAGGGCGCGTTCGAGCGCTTCCTCCAGGCTGCGCGGTTCGAGTCGCTCGAACGGCGGCAGACCGACACCAATGCCGGCTACGTCCGGCCAGGGCTCGAGCAGCGAGGCTGCTCCGGTAGCGGCGGCCACGTCAGGGCTCGATCTCGCGCGCGGCCCTGCGCTCGATCGCCGCGATGATGACGGCATGTCGTCGCCGGTCGATCGGGAAGCGCCAGATCCACATTGCGGCAATGCAGAGGAACGCCGCCGGCAACAGCGAGAACGCGAGCAGCAGGCCGAACCGGCCGCTCGCGCTCTGGGTCGTGACCGTGGCGTCGAAGCCGAATGTCCCCGCGATCAGGAGGCCCAGCGCGGCGCCGATGCCGACGTTGATCTTCTGCACCATGGCGTAGAAGGCGAAGTAGCTGCCGGCATGGTCGTCGCGAAACCGCAGGCGGCCGTAGTCGACGACGTCCGCCAGCACGGCCGGCGCCGCCACCGCCTCCACCACGATCAGGGCGTTGACGACGAGCAGGGCAGTGATGAGCAGCAGCGCGGCGTTCTCGCCCGGGCCGATGAAGTAGTAGCTGAGCGAGGCGACGCCGGCGCCGACGTAGCCCACTGCCCATGCCTGTTGCTTGCCGAAGCGGCGGCAGAGCGTGCCCCACACCGGAGTGGCGACCAGGCTGATCGGAATGCTGATGATCATCACCACGGAAAGCTGCTCGCCGAGCTGCAGGTAGCCGTCGATGTAGAAGAACGAAAGGCCCGAGCCGATGCCGGCGCCGAGTCCGCCGATGGCGAACATCCCCGCGAAGCTCAGGAGCGGCCGGTTGCCGGCGACGGCGCGTCCGGCGTCCAGAAGGGATGATCCGTCGCCGCCCGACGACTCCTCGCGCGACCGTCCGTTGGGCACGACCAGGGTGGCGACGAGGGCGGTGCCGAGCAGCGCGACCGCCGCCAGCGCCGCCGCCCAGCGCAGCGTCTCGGGCGTGAAGTCGGTTGAGCCGGTGATCGACTGCAGTGCGATGGGCAGCCCGAAGAAGGCCTGCAGACCGAGATAGCGGCCCATCGTGCGCCAGGTCGTGATCCGCGCTCGCTCTTCGTAGTCGTCGGAGATCTCCGCCAGCCAGGCGCTGTAGGGCACTTCCGAGACCGTCCAGCCGATGTCGGCCAGGAGATACCAGAAGAGAAAGGACCACATCGTCACCTCGCCGCTGGGCACGTAGAGGAACCAGCAGGCGATGACGGCAATGAGGGAACCGGCCAGGAGCCAGGGCTTGCGGGTGCCGTGGTGAGCCCGGTAGCGATCGGAGAGGAAGCCGACGATCGGGTCGTTGACCGCGTCGAAGATGCGCGAGATCAGGATGACGAACGCGATCTCCTGGAGACTGAGCCCGAAGAACTTGGCGTAGATGCCCTGGAGGACGGAGATCGCCGGACCGTGGATGAAGGCCTGCGCGAACGAGGGCGCGCCGTAGGCGCCGAGGACGCCGCGGCCCAGCGCCGCGTTACCGCTCATCGGATGGCGTCCGAGAGAGCGCCTTGTCGAGGAAGGCCCGCACCGGTGGTACGACCGTTCCTGGATCGAGGCACACGGAGTGGTCGCGCCCCGGGAACTCGTGCACGGTCCAGCCGAGCCGCTCAAGCTCGTCCCGCCGCTCCCGAAGGGTGCTCGCGATGCGGATGTCCTCACCGCCGGGGTCGACATCGCCACTGCCGCCGAAGAACGCCATCCGGGGACAGTCGATCTCCGCTACGGCCCGCTCCTCCGGCCAGTCGAGCACGCTCTCGTAGAACGTCGTCCACTGGGCGTACTGGGCAGGTTCCCGGAGCACGACCCGGGCCGACTGCGGCGGATCGTCGACCTGGCGCCGCGCGGCCCGGAGAATGTCGGCGTACTGACCTCCCAGGGGCGGCCAGCCGCCGACCACCAGGGCCGACAGGCGATCGCTGCGGGTGGCCAGTTGAAGGCCGGCGGCAGCCCCCCACGAGTACGCCCAGTAGGCGAAGTCGCCGAAGCCGGCGGCGTCGGCGGTGGCCAGCAGATCCGAGCAGACGCGCCGGGCCGTCATCTCGTTCGGCGGCGGCGAGGTGCTGCCTCCGATGTTCGGGTAGTCGACGAGCAACACCCGGTAGGCGTCAGTCAGCCGCTCGAGGTAGCCGTCGATCGTGGCCGCGCTCTCGGTTCCGAAGATGTCGGCGTGGGAGGCCATGAGCGGCAGGCCGAGCATCAGCGGCACTCCCTCCACCGGCCCCACGGTGCGGAACCGGATCGTCGCGCCCGGCGCGACCTCGACGTCGCCGTACTCGTCGATCACGGCCGTGCCTTCCGGGGTGAGCCGGCGTTCAGCCGGTCGAGCGTCTGGCGCACGACCTCGATCACGAAGTCCGGCGCCTCGTAGAGGAAGTTGTGCGCCGTTCCGGGAGGCGCCACAACACGCTCGGAGAGGTTGGAGAGGGTGAGGTACCGCTCGCGGCTGCGCGTGTAAAAGCGCTGCAGCCGCGCCGCGTCGAGTTGACCGGGTGTCGGCGCTTCGCCTTCGATCATCTCGGCGACCTGGTCGAAGTCCCGCATGTCGCCGGGCGCTACGAGCCGGACCGGAGTGCCGTCGAGGTCGCCCTCGTAGGGGAGAGTCGTCCAGGCGATGGATGCCATGCCCTCGGGCTTGAGTTCGTCGAAGATGGAAGCGCTGGCGCAGGCCGCCCGCGGACCGCGCTCCAGGGCGCGGGCGGCGTGCCAGGCCTCGCCCAGTTGCTCGCGGATCAGCCGGTCGAGGCGCTCGTACTCAGGGTTCGGCGGTTCCCGGGCCAGGCGCTCGGCGACTTCGTCCAGGCCGAAGAGCTGGAGCACTCCCACGAGGACGGGGCGCCACCTCATGCGCGCCAGGCCGGGAATCGGCGGCCCGTAGACGATCGTGTCCGGGGGAGTCGCGTCCATCAGCAGCAGCGCCGCGACGCTCCGGGGGCTCCGCCGTGCTGCGGCCGCGAAGAGCAGGCCGCCGAAAGAGTGGCCGGCGAGGACGAAGGGCCCCTCCTCTCCGGCGGCTTCGAGAGCCGCGAGCACTTCATCGGCCTCACGGTCGGTCGTGCGCGGGAACGGTCCCGGATCGCTCCAGCCGGTTCCGGGTCGATCGATCAGAATCGAACGCGCTTCCTTGCGCAGCTCACTGTGCAGGTGATGGAGCGCCAGACCACCCGCGTGTCCACCGGGCATCCAGACGACCGGCGGCCGCCCGCCGGCGTCTCCTTCCGCCAGCACGTGAATGCGGCGGCCTCCGACCCTGACCAGCACGCCGGGCGGCGGGTGGCGAGCGCGCGCCTTCCTCAGGCTCAGCAGATGGCGGAGCGTCCCCAGCACGAGCAGAACGCCCAACCCTGCAACAGCCACGGCGGCAATCCGCACTGAGCCGTCGCTTCGGAACGCCACGGCCGTCCCGATCGCCAGTGTTCCGCCGGCGGTCCACACGCCGGCGAGATCACGGCTCAGGAACGCGAGCGCGAGTTGCCGGGCGCCTGTCATCCTGTGAGTTTGACCTGTCGGCCCGCGAATTTCACCGAGGTCCGTAGCGAGGGCGCGGATCCGCGAGCGCAGTAGGAACTCGGTGGAATTCGCGGTAGGTCAGGACTTCATGAACCCTTGGGTCACGACGCGGTTCATGAAGGCACTGCGCCTCTTCACCATCTCGCGGTGGTACATCGACATGCCGAACTCCTCCTCCGAGAACGGTTCGAGCACGGCCGGTCCGAGAAAGTCGATGACCAGGAAGGTGGCTGCCCACTCCTCGTCGACGTCGTCCTGAAGAAGACCGCGCTCGCGATTCAGCGCGACGAACCGGCGCATGATCTCCAGCAGTTGACGGAGGAGGGCCTGGCTCCCCGGCGTCTTCTCCATCAGGGCCGCGCGCACGTAGAGGAGCGCGTCGCGCTCGCGCTCGACCCATTCGACGGCGTCCTCGACGAGGAGGTCGAGGGCCTCGGTGCCCAGGTGCTCACTGGCCCGCGAGCAGAGATCTTCGATCTGGGCAATGACCTGCCGATCGATCTCTTCCCGCAGGCCGGCCTTGGAGCCGAAGTGGGTGCGGATCAGGCCGATCGAGACGCCGGCCTCCGCGGCGATCTCGCGTACCCCCGCGGCCGAGTAGCCCTTCGCGGCAAAGAGATGGCGGCCCGCCAGGATGAGTCTCTGGCGGCGATTCAACTGTGTTGTAGCTGCGGTCTTCGTTGCGCTTTGGGGCATCGGTCGGTTCGCTGGAACGACGGGCTCAGAACTCGAGTGAAAGCTCGACACCGATCTGCCGCGGATGGTCCTGGGTGTAGATGGTGGGGCCCCTTCCGGAGTTCGCGTAGATCGCGCCGTCTTCGCCCAGCAGGTTGTTGCCGAACAGGTGGATCCCGAACCTCTCGTTGCTGAAGCCGAACCGCGCGCGCAGCAGATCGCGAGAGTCGGCCGAAGCTCCCGGCCCGAACTGACCCAACTGGTCGTCGATGTGGCTCAGCCCGAGGAATGCCTGTCCAGCCCAGGTGTCGCCGAGCGCCCAGGCGTAGCTCGCCGACAGGGTTCCGGTCCACGCGGGCACGAACGGCAGACGGTCGCCGTTGCGTGCCCCTGCGGCGGCCGCGAACGTCGGATTGATGTTCGTGAACTCGGACTGGTTCCAGTTGGTGGAGAACTGGAAGGACAGCCCCGAAACGCTGGCCGGACGGTAGTCGAGTGCCAGATCGACGCCGTAGAGCTCTGAGTCGCCGATCTGGTAGTCCAGGAAGAGCCCGAAGACCGGTACGGCCTGCCGGGTGTCCTTCCAGTCCTGGAAGTAGGGAGCGACGTCGATCAGGAGCCGTCCTCCGCTGAGGGTGTACTTCGCCCCCAGTTCGTAGCTCCACAGTTCGTCGGAGTCGACTGCCACCGAACACGGCAGCCCGCCCAACACGTGCAGCGCGCAGGTGTCGGGACTGTTGAAGCTCCCGCTACGGAAGCCCTTGGCGATGTTCAGGTAGTAGTTCGCCTGCTCGGAGGCGTCAAGGGCGAGGTTGAAGCGGGGGTTGACGCTGTCGAAGGTCGCCGGCTCCAACTGTGTGCTGAACCCGCTGCTGTACACGGACCGCTCGTCCTCGAAGGAACGCAGCCCGGCCAGCGCGACGAGCCGGTCGTCCAGGAAGGCGTACGAGACTTCAGCGAAGAGGGACAGGGACTCCGAGCCGCGGTCAGCCGTGCTGTCCGGGAACACCGGCGGTTCAATCGACGAGAGGACGAGGGCGTCCGTTTCCGAGTAGTAGACGCCGACCAGCCACTGGAACGGAGAGTCGTTCTGCGAGACGAGCCGGGTTTCGTGGTTCAGGGCGTCCCCTGAGGTCTGAGCGAAGATGTCGAGGAATCCGCTCGGCGACAACGGGAACGGCAAGCCGACCTGCACTTCGTCGGTCGCGTCGATCTGCGTCGTGGTGCTGGTGAGCGAGGCGCCGCCGAAGCTGATCGTGAAGCTCCCGGTGGCGAGTTCGTACTCGCCGAGCGTGTAGTCGCCGGCGGACGCGGACGTCGTCGTCGGGGGATCGAGGGCCGAGAGCAGGGTGCCGCCCTCCTGATCGGCTTCGTTGCCCGCGACCATCAGCCGCAGGTTGAACCGGTCGTTCGGCGTGGTGTCGAAGATGGCGCGGTAGTTGGTCACGTCGCCCGCGCCGAACTGGTCGTCGCCGGTTGTCGCCAGCAACTGGTAGCCCGCGGTGTCTTCGGTGCTGGCGACCAGCCGCAGGCCCGCCTTGCTCCCCATGGGGATGTTGACCGCGGCATCGATGTAGTTGCCGTTGCCGCCGCCGTCGGTGCTGGAGTAGCCGCCGCGCAGGCTGGCCCCGAAGCCGCCGTAGTCAGGTGAACGCGTGATCAGGCGCACCGTGCCGCCCATCGAGCCGTTGCCGTAGAGCGTGCTCTGCGGACCACGCAGGACCTCGATTCGCTCGAGGTCGAACGAACGGCCCATCGGAGCGAAGTTCTGCCCGAAGACGAAGAAGGCGGCATCGTCGAAGTAGTAGCCGACGGTCGGATCGCCCAGGGCCTGCCCGATTCCGCGGATCTGGTAGCGGCGCAGGCCGACGTTGTTGGACAGTTCTTCGGAGGCTCCCGGAACCAGTGTGATGACCTCGTTCAGATCCCGCATGTTGGCCTCCTGGAGAGCCTCTGCGGTGAAGGCCTGCACGGAGATCGGAACCTCCTGCAGTTCCTGCTCGCGCTTCTGCGCGGTGACCACGATGACTTCGCTCACCTCATCCGCGGGGGCCTCTTCCTCTTCGTCCTGTGCGCCCAAGGGAGGCGCCAGCAGGGTGGCGGCGAGAACGGCGGCGAGCCAGGCGAGGTTGGGATCGAGCTTGCGCATGGGTGTCTCCTTGATCGGTCTGTTTGCCCCTGTATACGATCGTATCGTATACGACCGTATCGTGCGGGCGGATAGGGTCGGAACCGATGAACCGACGCTCTTTCCTGAAAGCCGGCGCGGTCGCCGCGGCGATGCCGATCGTCTCGCAGGCGCGTGGCTTCGGGCTGGTCGCGGCCCCACCCGAGGTAGCGGTCGACCCGGCCATCCTCCAGCAGCTCCTCGACGATTCCGCTCGCAGCCTCGGCATCGTCGGCGCCCAGCTCGCGGTCTTCGACGGCGAGGCGGTCCATGAGGTCGCGACCGGCCTCGCGGTCCGTGCACGCAACCTGGCGGTCACGCCCGACACCCTGTTCCAGGTCGGATCGACGACGAAGGTGTTCAACGCTGCCGTCGTGTTGGCGCTGGTCGACGAGGGAACGCTCGACCTCGACGAACCCGTTGGGAACTACCTCGACGGCGCGCCGCTGACGAGCGACCAGCCGCCGGTCGACATGACGCTGCGTCAACTGCTCTCGATGTCGTCGGGCCTCGACAACGGGCCTTACACGGATCACGGGCGGGGCGACGACGCGCTCGGACAGTACGTCGCTTCACTTGCCGGGATCGCCGGGATCTTCGAGCCCGGCACGGCGTATGGCTACTCGAACGCGGGCACCTGCGTCGCCGGGCTCGCGGCGCAGCGGGTGATGGGCAAGAACTGGGAGACTCTGCTCGCCGAGCGGATCCTCGAGCCGCTCGGGCTCGAGCACTCCGCGAACTTCCCGGAGGACCTGCTCTACCACCCGGTGGCCCTCGGCTACTCGCAGACGCCGGTCAATCCCGAAGGCGAGCTGGTGCCGTTCTGGGGTCTGCCGCGCAGCATGGCGCCGGCCGGCGCGACCCTGTGCTGCAGCGCCGGCGATCTGGTGCGGTTCGCGGCCCTGTTCCTGCGCGGCGGACAGTCGGCCGCCGGCCGGCAGGTGCTGTCGGAGGAGGCGGTCGAGGCGATGCAGACGCCGGAGATCGACATGCCGGCCAGGGTCATCGCCCAGAAGTGGTGCCCCGGGCCCTACTGGAAGCGCTGGGGCGGTGAGGTGATCTACGGCCACAGTGGCACGAACAGCGGCGGCTCGTCCCTGCTGCTCTGGTGCCCGAGCAAGGGCGTCGCGGCCGCGACGATCTCGAACGTGCCGAGCCAGGGCTACCCGCTCGCCGACCGGGTCTTCGACACCCTGTTTCCGGAGGTCTTCGGTATCGACAAGCCGGAAACGCCGACTCCGGACTCCGTGACGCCGGTGGAGGTCGACGTCGAGCGCTACGTCGGGCGGTTCGAGGCCATGGGCAATCGCTTCTCGTTCTTCGTGGACGGTGATCGGCTCATGGCGCGGTCGCTGGGAGCCGGCGGCGTGCTCGAGTCGGAGCTGATTCCGCTCGGAAACGACCGGTTCCTGCCGCGTGACCCGGCGATGGGCGGCAACCGCGGCTGGGACGTGGCGTTCTGGGGAGACGACGGCAACGGCCGCGCGACGCACTACCTGAACGGTGTCTTCGCGATGCGCCGCAGCGGCTGAGGCATGAGGGTCCAGCAGTCCGGTTTCGTTCTTGCCTGGGTGTGCATGGTCGGCCCGCCCGCCGCGGCGCAGGAGCCCTACGCTCCGGAGCAGGTGACCCGGGCCGCCTACGACCAGGCCGCGAGCCTGCTCTCCCGGAACGTCCAGGGGACGGTCAGAAACGTCGAAGTCGTCCCCCACTGGATCGGCGACCGCGACGAGTTCTGGTACGAGCGCGACACGGATCGTGGCACCGAGATCGTGATCGTCGACGCCGCCACGGGCGGGAAGCGTCCGGCTTTCGACCAGGAGCGCCTGGCCGAGGCACTGTCGGAGGCGACCGACGCCGCCCACGATCCGCTGGACCTCGGCATCGTGTCCCTCGACTTCGCGATCGACGGTGGCGCGGGCCGGGCAGTGGTCCGAACCCCGACGGCGGCCGCGCGCTGCGACCTGGAGACCTACACCTGCGATGCGCTGGCGGGCTTCGTCACTGACCCGCTTCAACTTGTGGCGCCGGACCGGTCCGTCGCCGCCTTCGCCCGTAGCCACGACGTCTGGCTGCGCGACCTGGAAGACGGCACCGAGCGGCGGCTCTCGCGGGACGGCGAGGAACACTTCGGCTACGGCGCACTGCCGGGCTGGAGCGCGAAGCTCCAGCTTCTGCGGCAGGGCCTCGAAGGACCGTTGACCGGCGCCTCGTGGTCGCCCGATTCGGCGAAGCTGCTCATCTCCCGCACGGACGAGCGGAAGGTCGGCGCGTACCCCTACCTGGACCTGCTGCCCGCGGACGGCAGCGCCCGGCCGCGGACGCTGGAGAAACGGGTCGCCCTGATCGGCGACCGGGAGATCCCGCGGTTCCCGATGTTCGTCTTCGACGTCGCCAGCGGTTCGAGCCGCCGTGTGCCGCTTGCCGACGACTGTTTCGGAGAGCTGGGCGCCACGCCGCCGCAGCCGATCTGGACGCCCGACTCGCGCCGGATCTTCTTCCTCTGCCTGGCTCCCGACGCGAGCCGCTTCGAGCTGATCCGGTACGACCTCGCCTCCGGGCGCGCCGCGACCGTCTTCGAGGAGGAGGCCGACTCCTTTCTCGACCTGAACCACAGCCTCTACCGGTCGATGGGCGCCAACGTCCGCGTGCTGGCGGGCGGCAAGCGGGCGATCACCTTCTCGCAGCGGGACGGCTGGGGACATCTCTACCTGGTGGACCTCGAAGGCGGCCGCGACATCCGGCAGCTCACGCGCGGCGAATGGGTGGTCCACGACATCGTGGCCGTCGACGAGAGCGGTGGCGGCGGCTTCGTCTACTTCACGGCCGGCGGGCGCGAGCCGGGACGGAACCCGTACTGGCGGCACGTCTACCGGGCGCCGCTCGAGGGCGATGCGGAGGTCGAGTTGCTGACGCCCGAGCCGGCGGATCACGCGGTCACCGTCGCCGCCCCGGTCCTGATCGGCGCCGCCTCGACCTTCGCACCGAGCGGCCGCTACTTCGTCTCGAACTCGTCGACCCTAGACAGTCCTCCCGTCTCGCGGCTTCGCCGGAGCGACGGCTCGGTCGTAGCAACCCTGGAGGAGGCCGACGCCGGCGGACTCTTCGCCCGCGGCTACGAGCCGCCGCTTCCCTTCTCGGTCAAGGCGGCGGACGGCGAGACGGACCTGTACGGCGTGGTCTACCGGCCCAAGAACTTCGAGGAAGGCCGGAGGTACCCCGTGATCGAGCACATCTACGGCGGTCCGCAGACCAACGTCGTCCCCCGCAGCTTCGCCAGTGCGGCGGGGGTCGAACGGGTCGGAGGGCAGGGCGACTTCTCGACCTTCACCGCCCTCGGGTTCGCCGTCGTCACGATCGACGCGAGAGGCACGCCCTGGCGCTCGAAGGCGTTCCACGACGTCATGTGGAAGAAGCACGACGAGTTCACGCTCGAGGATCACGTCGCCGCGCTCGAGCAGCTCGGCGAGCGCTTCGAGTGGCTCGACATGGAGCGGGTCGGCATCACGGGCCATTCCTGGGGCGGCTACTCCTCGGCGCTCGCCATGCTCCGCTACCCGGACGTCTACAAGGTCGCCGTGTCGTCCGCGGGGCCGTACGACTACCGCTACCTCTATCCGCCGTTCGTCAAGTGGACGGGCTGGCCGGAGTACGAGGACGGCGGCCGGTTCGCGCCGGACGCGGCCGCGCGTCCGGCGAATCTCACCCCGCACGCGGCGCTTGCTTCGAAGCTCGAGGGCAAGCTGCTGATCGTCTACGGCGAGCACGACGAGAACAGCCTGCCCGCCTCGACGGTCACCTTCATCGACGCGCTGATCGACGCCAACCGGGACTTCGACCTGCTGCTCCTGCCGAATCGCGATCACTTCTTCACCCAGGAGCCCTACTTCATTCGCCGGCGCTGGGACTACTTCGTCAGGCACCTGCTGGGAGCGGAGCCGCCCGCCGACTACAGCCTCCCGCAACCTTGACCGGGCAGAGCCGAGCGCCAGTGTCCGCCGTCGCCGCCGCGCTCCGTCTCGAGGACCTGGCGGTCGATCCCTATCCGCACCTGGTGAAACTGCGGTCCGAGGGGGCCGCGGTGTGGGCGCCGAATCTGGGCATGTGGGTGGTCGCCGGCTACGACGAGACGGTGTCCGTGCTGCGCGACCCGGAGCGGTTCACCAACGACTCGCCGAAGTCCCTCATCCAGGCGACCTTCGGCCGCCAGATGCTGTCGGTCGAGGGCGAGGAACAGAAGCGCCACAAGCAGGCGTGCCTCGCTCCCTTCACCGGCAAGGCGTCGCGGGAGGTCTGGCAGCCGCGGGTCGACCGGCTCTGCGGGGAACTCCTCGAGGCCCGCGAAAGAGCGGCCGGGGGCGGGGCGGTCGAGGTCGACCTGATGGCGGATTATGCCGCGCCGATCGCCCTGGAGACGATGGGGATCGTCGTCGGTCTGCCGTCCGGCGATCTGCCGCGGGTGCGCGCCTGGTACGAGGTGTTCGCCCGGTCGCTGGCGAACTTCGAGGGAGACGCCGAGCTCCATCGCGCCGGTCAGGAGGCCGCGGCCGCGATGCGCGAGTACCTGGCGGAGAAGCTGGACGGACAGCAGCCGGCCGGCGGGGCGGAAAGCGGCACGCTGCTTGAAGTCCTCTCCGGCCCCGGCGGAACGCTCGCCCGCTCCGAGGCGCTGGCGAACCTCCTGATCGTCCTGTTCGGCGGCATCGAGACGACGGAGTCGATGATCGGCAACGCTCTCCACTACCTGCTGAACGAGCCGGGGCTCCTGGAGGCCGTGCTCGATTCCCGGAACGAGGGGAAAGCGGCCTTCCTGGCCGCGGTCGAGGACGTG
This sequence comes from Holophagales bacterium, assembly GCA_009837885.1. GTDB lineage: Bacteria > Acidobacteriota > Thermoanaerobaculia > Multivoradales > Multivoraceae > Multivorans. The sequence continues at coordinate 120,758 of VXSP01000015.1, forward strand.
ATGGAGGAGTCGCTGCGTTACGACCCGGCGGTACAGACGCTCACCCGGCACGCGACGGCGCCGGTCCGCATCGGCGACGCGATAATCCGCGAGGGCGAGACGGTGCAGTGCATGGTCGGCGGCGCCAACCGGGACCCGGCGGTGTTCGAAAACCCCGAGCGCTTCAAACCCGGCCGGGCCAACGTCCGCAAGCACCTGGCCTTCGGTCTCGGCAACCACTTCTGCCTGGGGGCCCAGCTCGCCCGCGCCGAGACCCGCTCCGCGCTGCGGACCCTGCTGGAGCGCTGGCCCGGCGTCGAGTTCGACCGTGCCTCTTCGCTACCGCCCTACGGCCACGAGTTCCGCAAGCCCGGACGGCTCGTGGTGCGCCCGGCGGCTAGGGTGGAACGGTGAGAAGAGCGTCCCTGTCCTCGTTCTCAGTGGCCTCGATCCTGTCGGGAGTGTTCCTGGCGAGTTGCACGCAGTTGCCGCCTCCCTTGGTCCTGGGTGAAGGCGAGGTGGTCGTGCTCACCGGCGGCACCGACATGGTGCATCTGCAGCGGGCGGGCTACCTGGAGACCATTCTGGCGGACGCCTTCGCTGACGTTCATCCCACGTTCCGTGATCTCTCCTGGGAAGCGGACACGGTCTTCCGGCAAGGCTCCGCGCTGGAACGCTGGCGCGAAGATGGCTTTGGCGATTGGGACGCTCAGCTCGAACGTGTCGGCACCTCGGTTGTCATTGCGCAGTACGGCAAGGCCGAATCGATGGCAGGAAGCGAAGGGCTCGAGTCGTTCCAGTCGGCATACAACACGCTGATCGACGGATTCCTGAAGCACGCCGGTCACGTCGTGCTCGTGTCCCCGACGCCCTTCGAGAGACCGGCCAGCGAGTTCCTGCCGGATCTTTCGCGCCACAATCGGTCTCTCGCGCGGTACGTCCGGGCGACCAGGAAGATCGCCGCGAAGCGAGGTCTCCTCTTCGTTGACCTCTTTTCGGATGCAAGGCCGGGCCTGACGGAAAACGGCATGCATCTCAGGGAGGAGTCGCTACGGCACGTCTCGGAGACGATCGCGGAGAAGCTGGGCTTCGAGATTCCGTCGTGGGATCGTCTGGCCACGCTTCACGCGGTGGTCATCGAAAGGCAGCGCCTGTGGTTCGACTATTGGCGTCCCGCGAACTGGAAACTGCTCTTCGGCGACGACTCGACGCGGCGCTTCACCAGGTCGAGCCACGGCTATCTCTCCTTTCGCGAGGAGTGGCAGCAGCTCGTCGGCCTGATCGAGAAGGCGGAGGAGCGAGTCTGGACCGTGGCCAGTGGCGCCCAGGATCCGGGGCACCAGCGCCCCGAGCCGGAAGCGCTCTTTGCCCATCCGGCCGCCGACATCGAGGCGGAGCTTGCTTCGTTCACCGTGCCGGACGGCATGGAGGTCAATCTCTTCGCGTCGGAGGCGGACGGCCTCACCAACCCGCTGGCGATTCGCTGGGACACGGCCGGCCGCGCTTACGTGACCGTCACGACAACGTATCCGCATGTCTTCCCCGGGGATGTTCCGAACGACAAGATCATCGTGCTGGAGGATGCCGACCACGACGGTGTCGCGGAGAGCTCGACGGTCTTCGCGGAAGGGCTGAACATTCCGACGGCGATTGAACTGGGCGACGGCGGCGTCTACGTTGGACAGGGTAGTGAGATTCTCTTTCTAAAAGACACCGATGGCGATGGAAGAGCGGATACGCGGCGCGTCCTGCTCAGCGGATTCGGAACGGGCGATACGCACCAGGCGGTCAACTCCTTCATCTGGAGTCCCGGCGGTGAGCTGTACATGGGGCAGGGCGACGGCATCGAGTCGCGGGTCGAAACTCCCTGGGGCTCCGCCGATCTGTACCAATCCGGGTTCTTCCGTCTGCGTCCGCGCCTGCTCCAGATGCACTCTCTTCTGTACGACTTCATGGGCCCCGGCAATCCCTGGGGCGTTGCGTTCGGTGAATGGGGACAGATCTTCAGCGTCGACGGTGCGGGCGGCGTAACGCATCTTTCGCTCGGCCAGATCCCGACCACCCACCGGCGCCGCCTCGACACGATCGGCGAGCCCGGAGGATACGCCGGCATCGCCTATCTCGACGGCCGTCACCTGCCGCCGGAGTACCAGGGCCAGTTCGCGATCGGCGACTACCAGGCGAATCGCGTGAAGCGGTTCTCCGTTGCGGCCAGCGGTTCAGGTGCAGCCCTGAAGTGGGAAGAGCCGCTCATCCACTCGAGTCACCGGAACTTCCGTCCGATCGGCGTGAAGGTCGGCCCCGACGGCGCCGTCTACGTCGTTGACTGGTACAACCCGATCATCTGCCACCAGGACGACGAGTATCGGGATCCCACGCGCGACAAGGCGCACGGCCGGATCTGGCGGATCACGTCTTCGTCGGCGCCGCTCGTGAAGGCTCCGAAACTCCTGGATGCGCCGCTTCAGGAGGTCGTAGCCGCCCTCGAGGCGCCCGAGCGCTGGACGCGCTATCAGGCGAAGCGCGAGCTCACGCGCCGGGACACGGAGGAAGTCGCGACCGTGCTCGGAAGGTGGGTCGCGAACCTGGATCCGGAGGGCGCGGACTACGAGCGCCACCTCTACGAGGCGGTCGGCGCCTACGCCACGATCGAGGTTCCCGCGCCGGCGGTCCTGGCGAAGTTACTGGAGGCGGAGGAGCCGGGCGGACGTGCCTTCGCTTCGCGCATCGTGGGCCGATGGCACGATCGCCTGGAGGATCCGCTGGCGCTCCTCGTCAGGCGCGTGGAAGACGCCGACGCGCAGGTGCGGATGGAGGCGGTTGCCGCGGCTGCCGCGATTCCGCAGCCGGAGTCCATCACCGTGGTCGCGCGCGCGGTGGACCGCCCCATGGACGACTCGATGGAGTACGTCTTTTCGCAGGCGATCCAGCACCTCAGGCCGCACTGGGAGGCTGCGCACGAACGCGGAGATCTCCAGTTCGCCGAGTCGGCCCATCTCGCTGAAGTGCTGAACCGCGCTGGGGGAAGGGAGCGAATCGCGGATCTGCGCACGATCGCGTTGTCGTACCACCTCGACGAGGACACGCGTCTGAGCGCGATCGAGAACCTCCTGGCAGTCGGAGGAAAGGAAGAGATCGAGGAGTTCGTCCTCATGCCGGATCGCTATGTGAGCGGCGGGAAGTACGACGCCGATGCACATGCACGGATCCTGGCCGCCGCCGCGAGGGCGACGCGTTCCGGAAGTCTCGAGCCGCACGATCAGCCGTGGGGTCTGGCGAAGATGATGGCGCACCCGAGTCTCGAACTCCGCGCCAATGCCGCCATCCTGGCCGGGGCCTGGAGGGCCACCGACACGCAGGAGAGCCTCCTCGCGATGGCCAGTGACGAGTCGTTGCCTACGTTCGTTCGGGCCGCCGCGTTCGGCGCGTTGGCAAGCCTTGGGGTAGAGGGCGGGGAGGAGCTGCTCGCGGCCTATGCCGATGCGCCGCACGCACCCACGCTGCGCGTTTCGGCGATCGAAGCGCTCGTCGTCCTTGACTCGAGAGCGGCGGCGAGGTCGGCGGTCAGGCTGTTCGGGGAACCCGGGTTGGACGGCGCCACGGCCACTCGGGCCCTCGTCGCATTCCTCAACCGCGAGGGAGGCGTGCCGGCCCTGATCGCGGCGATCGAGGCAGGTGGACTCGGGCACGACGCCGTGAGGTCGCTGCTTCGTTCCTTCTACGCGAGTGGCCGTTCAGACAACGTCCTGCTCGCCGCGCTCAATACCGCGAGCGGAGCGGCTTCGCTGGAGCTCGACTACGACGCTGGCCTGGTGAAGAGCCTCGCCGAGTTCGCGGCGGAGCGGGGCGATGCCGCGCGGGGCGCCTTGCTCTTCGTCGACTTCGGCTGCGATGCCTGCCACCAGGTCGGCGAGGCGGGAGGCGCCGTCGGGCCGAGCCTGACCGCGGTCGGCACGACGCTGACGGCCGAACGGATCATCGAAGAGACGTTGTGGCCGAATCGTGAGATCAAGGAAGGGTTCACCGCACTGGAGATCACGACCCGCGACTCCACGATCTACCAGGGGTACAAGCGCTGGACCCAGGAGAGTTCGGCGACTGGGGATCTCGTGATCCAGGACCTCGCCACAGGCGAACTGGTCACGATCAAGGCGGAAGACATCGAAGAAGTCCGTGAGACGGGAAGCCCGATGCCCACGGGCCTGACGTCGTTGCTGTCGCAGGACCAGCTCCTGGACCTCTTCAAGTACGTCACGACCCTGGGCACGAGGAGTTAGCAGTGAAGAAGATGCTGTGGAGTTCCGTCATCGCCGTGCTCGTCCTCGCACCCGCCACCGCGTGGACCGTAACGGCGCAAGAGCAGGAGGACGCCGGGTTCGTCTCCATGTTCGATGGCAGGACGCTGGACGGCTGGCATGCGGTGCCGGCCGATTCCATCTCGGACTGGTCCGTCGAAGACGGCATGATCGTCGGCCAGGGCAGCGTGGACCGCCTCGTCTATCTCGTCTACGACGACGTCGAACTGACGGATTTCGAGCTGGAAGCAAGCTACCGTTTCCCCGGCAACGGCAACAGCGGAATCCAGATCCACGCCGTGAAGGATCCGAGCGGCAAGCGTCCGTTCGTCGGCTACCACGCGGATCTCGGCCACCTGGGCATCGGGCCGCACATTCTCGGCGCGTGGGACTTCCACTTCGTCGAGCGCGAAGAGTACGCGTGCTTCCGCGGAACGAGCCTGGTGATCGATCCGGACGGAACGACGCGCACCACCGAGATCGAGGACGCCGTGAGGGAGAGCGACATCACGCGTCGTGGCTGGAACCGGGTCCGCGTCGTCGCCAGGGGACGGCACTACCAGTTCTTCATCAACGGAAAGCTCGCCTCCGAGTTCACCGACAACGCGAACGAAGAACGGCAGGACAAGGGCGCAATCGGCCTGCAGATCCACGACGCGGGAATGCGCGTCGAGTTCAAGGACCTGCGGCTGAAGAAGATGGCTTCCAAGTAGAGCCCACGGAGCCTGCGCGCTCGCGCAGGTAGGCTCTGAATCCAACCCGAAGTTCCCGAACACGAAGGAGCATGACGATGACTGGACGGCATTCGAGCCGTTGGACTGCAGCAGCGTTCCTGGCGCTCTTGGTTTCCCTGACGGGCGCGCACGCTCAGCCCGGCGTCGACGCAGGCCCGAGCTTCGGCCAGATCAACCCGGCGCAGATGGCGCGGATGGTGAATCCTGCGGAGGACGGGCCCTTCTACATGATCAACCTGATCCAGTTCCGGGAGAAGGCGGTCTATCCCGACGGGCGCGAGACCGACCTCACCGGCCAGGAAGCCAACGATCTCTACCGGCCGATCGACATCCTGGAGGAGATAGGCGCCGAGCCCGTCTTCATGGCCCAGGTCGAGAAGATGCGGCTGGGCGACGGCACGAAGTGGGACCTGGTGGCTATCGTTCGCTATCCGAGTCGACGGGTGTTCGTGCAGATGACGCAGCGGCCGGACTTTCAGGCCCGATCGATCCACAAGGACGCCGGCGTCGGCAAGACGATCGTGATGGTGTCCCATCTCGTCGATCCCCCGATGCCCGACGGCTTCACCCCGCCGGAGCCAGCCTGGCCTGCGACTGCCGACGACCGACCCTTCGAGATGATCCACGTGCTTCGCTATCGCGACACGGCTCGGTACGAGGAAGGCTCCACCGAGCCGGCCATCTCCGGCCGCGAGGCGATGGCGAAGTACGGTTCAGCCGCCGGCTCGGTCGCCGGGCCGATGGGCGTCTACCCCACGGCGCGGTTCAGGATCGAAGGAGTCTTCATCGGCGACGGCCGGCCGTGGGACGAGGTGCGGATCAACCACTTCCCGAGCCACGCGACCCTCGAGAAACACCTGGAGAGCAACGTTCGGGAAGAAGCTCAGCGTCACCGGGCCGCGGCCCTCGAGGACAGGTACGCGATCCAGGTGCTCCCGTTGATCAACCGGCTGGGCAGGAAGTAGGCCTGCCGGGGAAGGAAAGCCAGCTAAGCTAGTTCCCAGGGCGGTCTACGTCAGCCGAAGATCGCCCGCAGGATCATCATGGAGAGCGACGCGTTCTCACTCGAACGGACGAACTGCCCGCCGCCGGAAACGGCCACCTGGCGAAGAAAGGAGGCCGTTTCCGGATAGCTGCGACTAGCGCTGTAGCGAGGATCGACGAACACGGTCGACACGGTGTGCATAGCGCCGGAACGGGCCGCAAAGGTCCGAGCATCTGCGATTGCCTGATCACGCAGATGGGCGTGGGCGGGATTGTCGGTAACCAGTACGATCGACCGGCGCTCGCTGCTAGGTCGCCAGGAGGAGGCGGTAGCTGCCCGAAGCGCCTCCGCGAAGTCCTCGTCGGGTGTTGTGTTGCAGCTTGCCGCTCCGGCACTCATCGACCGTGCGAAGGCAGCCAACTGGGGCACGGTTCTGCCGTCGACCGTTCGCAGTGGCGCGATGCGCAGTGCGGGCGCACCGCCACACCCGTCCTTGAAGTCGATGATGCCGATGGCGGCGTCCTCAGTCAGGCTGACCAGGAGTTCCGCCAGCCCGGCGATCTCCTCGCGCAGGCTGGCAACCTCGCCGGTCATGCTGCCGGTAGTGTCCAGGGCGATGACGAGGTCGATCGGCGGCAGGGCCTGAACGACCGGTCTGCCCGCTTCGCTCGCCTGTTCAAGTGGAAGCCTTGCCGAGTCTCGTTCCGCCTCGGCCTGTGCAGCTCGGGCGCGTACAGCATCGACATCGGTCCCGGTCGCGTCGCCGGTGTTCGGAAAGTAAGGCAGGAGCACGAGCGCGACGACGATGAAGGCGCCGAGAGCGGAGGCGAAGAGGTCGATGGCCGCCACACCAAAGATCGCCGGTTCCCGACGTAGCGGTTTCACCGCAGCGCCTCAGTCGACCACGACGTTCAGGCGAATCGCGGCGCCGACCCGGATCTCGTCGCCGTTCGCAAGTGGGACCGGCTCGTCGGCGCCGACTTCGTTTCCGTTCACGTAAGTGCCGTTCGTTGAATGGAGGTCCGCGATGAAGAGAGTTCCATCATCCACCGTGAGGCGGAAGTGTCTGCGGGACGCTTGCTGATGCTCGATCACCGCATCTACACGGCCCGGACTTCGACCGACGACGACACCCTCCGGTAGTCCCAGCAGCCCGGCGCCGACCTTGACGACAACCACTCGGTCCTCCGTGTCGCGGCCTTCCAGCACGCAGGAGAAGGGGGCGGGCGTGATCGCCGCGGCCAGCTTCTCGTCGGATGTTCGGCGAGCGGCTTCCGATGCCTCTAACTCGCGCCGTCGGCGCCGGGCGAAACGTGAAGCCACCAGCAGCACGGCGAGCACGACGAGGACGCCGGCTGCGAGAGCCACGTGCAACCGTCGCTGGCTCCGGCCGAGATCTTCTTCCAGGGCTTCCGCTCGATGCTGTTGTTCCTCTGCCTGCTGTTGGGCCTGTGCCGCGCGTTCCTCAGCCTCTGCAGCCTCGGTCTGTGCTTCCTGGGCTCTTGCTTCAGCCGCCGCGGCCTCCTGCTCCGTGGCGGCCCGGGCGGCCTCCTTCTCAGCAGCTTCTGCCCGAAGCGACTCGGCCTCTCTGCGTGCTTCGTCCCGCTCCGCCTGGGAGGCGTTCGCCTCGGTCTCTAGCACCCGCGCCCGTTCTTCAGCGGCTTCGGCGCGTTCCCGCGCCGCCGCGGCGTCTTCCTGGGCTGCGGCGGCCGCAGCCTGTCCCTCCAGAGCTGAGATGCGCAGCCGGGCTTCCTGCGCCCGGGCGTCTACCGCTTGGACCTCTTGCTCCAGGGCCACGAAAACAGCTTCCTTTCGTGCCGCTTCGGCACTGAGGGACTCGACTTCCGCGCGGGCCGCGTTGCGCTCGGCCCTGGCGCGCCTTCCTCGGGTTTCCAGAACACTGAGACGTTCAGCGGCTGCCTCAGCGGCCGCGCGAGCCTGGTAGGCGTCTTGTTCGGCGGCGTCCGCGGCTGCCCGGGCCTCCTGCGCCTCGCTGTCCCGCTGCGCGGCGACTTCGGCAGCCTCCGCAATCTGCTGGCTCAAGTCGAGACTCACCTGGCTGACGGGATCGGGCTGGCTCAGAATCGAGCTGGCCACCAGGCCCAGCGCGAGCACGGTACCTCCGAAGATCGATAGCCGCCCGAGGTCGGCCGTTCCGCCCATCACTTGGCTTGTCCCTGGTCCGGCGTGGAGGCCTCGATGACCGCGATCGTCGCATTGTCCTGGGTTGGCGTGCGCCGATCCGCCACCGCCGCAAGCAGGGCATCCCGTACCGCCTCCGGCCCGTCGGCGCAATGGTCTGCGATGGTGGCGGCAACTTCTAGATCATCCAGCGTTTCCATGCCGTCCGTGGCAACCAAGACGATGTCACCCGGCACGAGCAACTCGGGCATCGTTGACGCGTCGATTTGCGCGATGTCTGATCCCACAAGTGCCGAGCGGAGTTGATTCGGACTCATGCCGTTGGCGGCGTCAGGGTCGACCTCACGTAGGGCGGCAATCACCGGCCTCATCGAGTGATCCTGATTCAGTCTCTTCAGTCGTCCGTCTCGATACAGGAGGAGGGCAGAGTCGCCCACACTGATCCACTCGAGCCCATTGGAGGTCACCGCCGCCGCAACCAGGGTAGTCCCCATGCCCTGAAGTGCGGGATTCCCGGCGATCGCCTCACCAAGTGCCCGGTTGGCATTCTCGAGCGCCGCGCGCAGACGGTCCGAGGGGCGGCCTTCGACGCCGTAGGCATCCATGAACTCGCGCACCGCCAATCCGCTGGCAACGTCGCCGGCGGCATGGCCTCCCATCCCGTCGGCCACGACGACAGCCGGGTGGTGGCCTTCAGGGTCCAGGGTCACGCCGGCGATGAAGCCGAGGTCGTCTTCCTGGGTCTCCCGCGTCCCCAGGAGCTGACCCCCGGCGAGCCGCAAGGGGCCGTCGAGCGTCTCGGTTTCGGCCCCCGCTGATCCGGTGGGGACGTCATCGCCCTTGGTTGTGCGGTGCCGCCGCGTGATTCGCCGCAGGGACTGGAGAACGGTCACTCCTCCGGCCACGCGAAGTCGTCGCCACAAAATGCCACGAAGCGCAGCCGAGTTTCTCCGACGGTGATGGTCGCGCCGTGGGCCAGAGGCATGCGCTCTTCGATGGCCGTCTCGTTCAGATACGCGAGATTGGCGCCGCTTCCCGGCACGACGGAGAACACTCGGTGCCGGGGGTCGTAGTTGATCCACAGGTGGCAACGGCGTGAGATCCGCGCGTCGCCGAAGGGCAGCGAGATGCGGTTTTCGCTGCTTCGCCCCAGGTCGTTGCGGCCGATCCCGACACGCAGATCGCGCCCGATCCCCGGGCCCTCGACCACGACGAGCCAGCCGGCGACCGGTCCAGGAACCGTCGGTGTTGGCATGGTCGGAACGGCGCCGGCGAGTTTCGTCGGTTCGTCGTCCGAAGGCCTTGCAGGCGCCGTCGGCGCCGCCCCCGGACGGCGGACGACGGTCGGGGCATCAAGTTCCGTGTTGACTCCGCCTACGTTCTTCGTCGCGTCGTGGTCCGAGGCCGTGTCCGCGCCGGGCTCCGCCGCTTTGCCGCGCGGTCTGACCAGAGTCGTTTCCTCGACAATGCGGCCGTCCGGGGTGCGGTATACAGGCATCGGCGCGCCCTCTACCTGTCGTACAGGCGGTTGATCAGATTGTCGAGGCAGTACTGACCGGCCCGGTTGAGAGCGCCCTCCTCACGGGCCTGCGTAGTGCTCTGGGCCAAGACGAGAATGGCTGACTGTATCAACGCCAGCATCGTCGTATAGAAGGCGACGCCGAGGTTGCGGGTGAGTTCGCCCAGAAGCGCCGGGTCCTGGAAGTCCTGGGTGTCGCCGGCAGCACCGAGGGCTGCCGCGATCCCGACCACGGTACCGATAAAGCCGATGGTCGGGATCACCCACACCAGATAGCGGACCAGGCTGTATCTTGTGTCGACCTCGTGCTGCATCAGGTCGAGCGAGGAGTTCAGCAAGGCGTTGGCGCGGTCAGTCGACTTCGAACTCTGAAACTGGAGGACGCAGCGCGTGACGAGTCGCTGGACGAAGAACTCCTCCTGCCCTCGAACCCGTCCGCGAACGGCGCCCAGGTCCTCGAGCCTCAGCATGGTGACCTCGTCTTCGGGCAGCAGGCCTTTCGCGAGCTGAGCCCATTCGCGTCGGGCGCGTCGATAGCGCACGACAAGTTCACCCAGCGCTCCGAAGAAGATGAGCCACATCAGGTTCTGGATCGTGAAGGGGTAGTTGAACACCGGCGAGTTCCGGTCCAGAAGGAAGGCTGCGGCACCCCCTTCGGTGAGCAGCAGACTCAGGCCGCTGACGAAACCGATTGCCACAACCAGGGACGCGCTCCAGGCCGCGAGCCGCATGCCGAGTTCATTCGACCCGCTCACGGCGACCTCGAAAGACGGCCGCCGCGACAGGCGGGAGAGTACGTCGATGTGGCCTTCGCCGGCCACAAGATGCCGAGTGGCGCCATCGCCATCACTCTCGGACGACCTCGCCCGTCAACGGGTTTCTCCGGACACGCCCGCGTGGAAGGTCGTCGTCCGGCAGTCCGGTTGTCGCTCTGCGGGGCGCCACAGCCACGCTTCGGCTGCTGCCCCGCGCTGCCGCGCCGGCTCCCGGGCGTTCGGGGATCCGGCTCAGCAGTTCCGCCGCCGTTAGCTCGGCCCGGCCGAACCGCAGACGATCGGATGGGCGCACGGTGTGTTGACGGATTCGCTTCCAGGCACCGCCCGTTTCGACCCAAGTGCCGTTGGCGCTCGAACGGTCCGCCACGTGCAGGAGTCCGCGAGCCGCAACGATCAACTCGGCATGCATCCGTGAGACGCTTCGGTCCTGCAGACGGATGTCGGCCTTCCGGCCGCGTCCGATCGTCAGTAGACGGTGGCTCATGGTTCTGGAACCCACATCAGTCATGCTGGCGGGGTACTGCGCCACTCCCCGCCACGCGCCAGCAGCCCGATCCTGCCGCAATCTCGTCGCCGGCGCGAAGCTGCCGCGCTCGGTACGGTACAAGCTGCTCACCGTTGACGAACGTGCCGTTCGTCGAGTTGAGGTCTTCCAGCCAGACCCGTCCGCGATCCACGCTGATGCGGAAATGGCGCCGGGAAAGACCCTCTACGGCGAGTGACTGATCGACGAGATCGGGCTGGCGGCCGAGACTGAGGCCGTGGTCGGCGCGGCGCAATTCGGTGATATCGACTGTGAGGTGCGGGGTAGCGCCATGTCCAGTCAGCCGAAAGGTGTCGGTCCGAGGCGTCGAGTCGGAGGCCGCACGGGTGCCAGCCGGCGCAATAGCGCCACTGGCCGGGCTACTCGCAGGGCCCGCTCCCGACCGAGCTTCGTTGTCAGGGCGGTGGGAGCGCCGGTAGAGAAGCAGCGCGCCAACGACAACGATGGCGACCAGCCCGACCAGCCAGAGATACAGGTTCGAAGATTCTGGCCCGGCCTCCCTTGCATTGGGCGGCGGTTGGTCTGTGGCGTCGCACGCGCCGGCTGGCACGTACTGCACGCCCAGTCGGTCCAGTTCCCGCGCGAGTTCCGAGGCGTCGAGGGCGAAGAAGATGCCCTGTGCCGCCGTGGCGCCGATCACGTTGCCGGAGGCGTCATGAACTTCGCTCAGGCCGCCGCTCGTGTTCACGCCCAGTGCGTTGCCGCACGCGTCGAGGAGGGGTCCGCCGCTGCTGCCCGGACTGATGGCGGCTGTGTGTTGAAGGACGCGCAGGAGGCCGGAGCCCGGCGTGCCCCACTGCGCTTCAAACGGCGGCTTGCTCAGGATTCCATCCGTCAGTGTGCTCTGCAGGACATCGCCTGACGCACGGTCCGCCGAACCAGGATAGCCGACCGCGTACACATCCACTCCTCTTGCCGGTTCGGTTAGACGGAGCGCCAAATTGGAGCGGTCCTGACCGGGAGGAGCTTCCAGAATGGCCAAATCGAGTTCTAGGTCGGTCCAACGTACGTTGACTGGCAGCCAGTCGCGCCCATCCGCGAGGACGACGGAGATCACCGGGTCGGGCGGCAGTTCCCCATCGGCAACGACGTGGTGGTTCGTCACCACATATCGGTCGTCCACGAAGAAGCCAGAGCCCGTTCCGAGAATCTCGCCGGCAGCTGATTGCGCGACGACGCGTACGACAGCTCGGTCGTAGGTCGAGGAATCCGGGGCGGAGGCGGAGAGAGAGGCAGGAGTGAGAACGGCAAGTGAGAAGATGACGACCTGCCGGAGGGAGCGGGGCGGAGTGGTCACTCCTGGGGCTTTCGACGTTGCTGGCTCAGGACTGAACGGCCCTGGCAGATGGTCCATTAGACAACAGGAGAACGGGCGGGGAGGATACCCATGAAGAGAGCGCCATCGACGTTGCTAGTGCTGGGGACGGTTGCGATGTGTGTTGGATTGCGATGTGTGTTGGATGTGGTGAGGCCCCGTTCGGGGTCGTGCGTGCTCCCCTCGCTCAGACCGGACGCTTAGCAGTTTGTTGCCGGGTAGGAGTCCACTTTGCATCCGGGCCCGTGGCTTTGAGGCCTTGGCCGGTGTAGTCGTCCCACCACAGGACCTCGCGGGTGCGGGTGCAGATTTGGACTCCGCCCTCGTCGCAGTACTGCCACCACTCTGTGGAGTCACTTTCACGGTAGAGGATGGTGGGCGTGCCTTGGAGGCGTAGCACGTCGTCCGAATGGGAACCTTCGGTGAAGTAGTCCGCATCCGTGCTGTTGCTGCCCGGCAAGAGCCGCACCTTGAGTTGGCCGTCCTCGTTGTTCCAGCCGATGATTTCGTGGGTTCGTGTGGAGATGTAGACCTCGTTGTCTCCGTAGGACCAGGTCTCGTTTCCCAAGTCCTCGTCTTTATCCCTCTCGATGCCAGTGGGGGTGCCTAGAAGGCGCAGCACGTCGTCTGGGTGGGAACCGCGGGTGAAGTAGTCGGCATCCGTGACGTTGCTGCCAGGTAGCAGACGAACCTTGAGTTGGCCGCCACGATTCCACCAACTGAGGACTTCGCGGGTCCGTGTGGAGACTGCGACATGGCTGCCTCTGACCTCGACTAGCCCCCTGCGGTGCAATCTCACCCTTGCGTGCTGGCCGAAGTACCAGCACTCCTCACCCAGGTTCTCATTCCTCTCGATGCCAGTGGGGGTACCCTGGAGGCGGAGCACGTCGTCGGAGTGGGAGCCGCGGGTGAAGTAGTCCGCACCCGTCCTGTTGCTGCCTGGCAGGGTTTGTGCCTTTAGTCGGCCACTGGGATTCCACCAGCCGACGACCCGATGGTTTCGAGTGATGGCCACCTCATCTCTCGGGCCGTAGTACCAAGTCTCCCATGAGTCGCCTTTGAATCGGTTCCTTTCGATGCCGGTGGGTGTACCCTGTAGGCGCAGTACGTCGTCGGAGTGGGAACCGCAGTTGAAGTGGTCCGCATTCGTCCCGTTGCAGCCTGGCAGAGTCCGTACCTTGAGTTGGCCGTCGTAGTTCCACCAGCCAAGCACTTCGTGGCTTCGGTTGCCGATGGTGACGTCGGCTCCCGGGCCGTAGTGCCAAGTCTCCTCACCCTCGATGTCCCAGCCGGGAATGGCAGAAGCGTCGCTGCCGTCGATGCGGGTGGGCCTGCCTTGGAGGCGCAGCACGTCGTCCGAGTGGGAACCGCAGCCGAAGTAGTCCGCGTCCGTTCCGCTGCTGGTCGGCAAAGGCCGTACCTCCGGCACCTCGTCCGAGGACGTACGCTCAAGATCGCGCTGGGCCCCGGCGTGGCCCTGCTCGGCCGCCAACCGATACCACCGAGCGGCGTCGGCATCGTTCCGGGAAACGCCCCGGCCCCACTCGCACATCCACCCGAGGTTGAACTGGGCCTCGGCGTGGCCCTGCTCGGCCGCCAGTCGATACCACCGCACGGCCTCGGCGTCGTCGTGAGGAACACCCAGCCCCTCAGCGTACATCTTTCCGAGGTTGAACTGCGCCTCCGCATCGGGTGGGGACTCCCTCGAAGCGATGCCGTCGGCCGCCGCGCCGCCGGTCGCCGACCTCAGCCGCCTGCGCCACGTCCCGACTCCATCGGGGCGGTCCTCGGGCCTCATAGCCAAGCCGTGGTCGATGGCCGCCAACCACTCGGGGCGGGCCGCCACGACGTGCTCCGTCAGCGGTTCGTAGTCGTCTCTCAACATCCGATCCGGTGCGCTCGGCACAACGTCCCCTGTCAGTACCCGATACGAGACGGCTGCCAGTGCGTAGATGTCGGCAGGCGGGCCTTGGATTGCGCCGGTGGAGTACTGCTCAATCGGGGCGTAGCCCGCTGTCAACACTTTCGTATGCGTCCGGTCGCGATGCTGTACTCGCGCGGCTCCGAAGTCGATCAGCACCGGTTCGCCGTCCTCGGCACGGACGACGATGTTCGCGGGCTTGATGTCGCGGTGCAGGTAGCCGTGCTCATGCACATGGGCGAGCCCGCTCATCAGCGCTTCCATCCAGGGGCGCCACTCGGCGGCTGGCAGGCGCTTGCGGCGATCGAGGATGGACTTCAGGGACTCGCCCTCCACGTACTCCATGACGATGTACGCCGTTCCGTTGGCTTCGAGATACCGATGCGCCCGCACCACGTTCGGGTGCCGGAGCCGGTGAAGGGCACGCGCCTCATCAAGGAAGCGGTCGAGGCCCCAAGCGAACACGTCCTGATTGGTCGTGGCCGTGGCAGAAACCCTCCACCCGTCACTCCGTGTCGCGAGATCGACGGGGAAGTACTCCTTGATCGCTACCGGCCCGTCGAGGCGATGATCGAACGCGAGGTAGGTGATGCCGAAGCCGCCGGCCCCGAGCACGCGAACGATCTCGTACTCGGCTAGCCGGTGTCCCGGCGGCAGCGCGGAAGACGGGGCGTCGGGCACTGCAGCCCACGGTATCAACCGGGTGACGTGGAGCCGCCACCGTGTGCCGCAGGTAGTGCTGGCCGAATCCCGGCCCTGTGCGACGGCCGAGCGGTCTGAAGGCAGACCGCCACCTGCGAGTTCTGAGACTCGCGGGTGGTAGAGTGCAGTCCCAAGAAGAAGGCCGCGTAGGCGACTCTCGTGGCCGCCAGCAGTTTCCCCGCCAACGCCTATCAGCGCTGTCTCCGCGCCCTCCTGCCATTGGCTGACCGGATCGCTGAATCGCCATTGGAGGCGTACGTTCTGCTGGTTATCGGGGACCGGCGCGCCGTACTTCTCGACGCGGTCGACCGTGGCCAGCAGCGTGTCTCCGAGGCAGTTCCCCGCACCGGTATCGGGCAGAAGCCTCTCGTCGTCTTCGCGTCTTTCCGAGAGGGCCACATAACCCACTTCGCTGCGGGAAGGCGCGGCGCACCGGCCGCGACAGGTGCAGTCCGGCTCCATCTGTTGGCTCTACAGGAGCTCACCACCGATCGCTCCTTCGTGGACCTCGTGTCGGCAGTCCCCGCCCGAGTCCGAGACCACCTGCAGGCGTACTTCAGGAGTGGCGGCCGTTTGCCTCCAGCCAGTCGCGACGCCTTGATCGACGTTATGGCGAGGACCGATCCTCGAGTCGCAGAGCACCTCCGCCTTCGGCAGTCAGTCTCCGGCCTGATTCAAAGACTCTCGCCCAGGGCACGGACGAACCTCGGAAACCAGAAAGACGCGGTCAACGTCGCACTTCGGGCCGCCGGGATCGAACCGCAGGAACTGGCGTCGTGGCGCGCACCGGCTACGCTTGACTCCACGGAACATCGGTTCTTCCTGGAAGGCCTTTCGGCAAGAAGGGTGTGGGAAGACGACATGATCCTCCACGATGCGTCAGTGATTCCGGGCTTTCGGCAAATCCGCAAGACAAGCCCCGTCATCGCGCACTTCCAAGGCACAATGCGTCCGGTCAATCGGATGACCGTCATCATGGCCAACAAGCGCCCGCTTGAACTCCAGACCGGAACGGACCTGATCTACTTCAACGAGGAGTACAAGTCCTTTGTCATGGTCCAGTACAAGGCCATGGACGCGGCGGAGGGCGAGCGCCGATTCCGCTGGCAGGAAGGGGGCCAGTTGACAAAGGAAGTCGGGCGCATGAAGAGAACGCTGATGGCCATCGAACATGCGCCGAGAGGAACTGCCCCTGTCGATTATCGGCTTTCTGCGAACCCGTTCTTCCTGAAATTCTGCACTCGAGGCGGGTTTCTCCCCGGCACCACGGATCTGCACCCTGGGCTGTACCTCCCACTAGACCTATGGGACTGTCTGTACAAGGCGGGCAAGTTCAGAGGCCCGCGTGGGGGTAACGTCCTGACCTACGACGCCACTCAACGCTGGCTCAGCAACACCGAGTTTCTCAATCTGCTCACGAAGGCATGGATCGGAACGACCTCTGGTCAGTCCTCACTGTTGCGGGCGATCATCGCCGGCGTCGTGGAGTCAAACAGGACCGTGGTCTACGCTTTCAAGCACGCCCCTGGCCTTGGCGAGTAGACGGGCTTGGCTACTCTTGGTTGCCGAGCACCGAGAAGTCCCGTCGTTTCGCGGCGAGTCGGTACCCGGGCGGGAGTCCGCCCGCGGGCGTCTCGGTGGGCATCTCCGGGATCATGCGCGGACCCGGTCGACACGGGTTCGGGCAAGCCTGTCGTGTAGGGTCCGCCGGTCGTCTCGGAAGATGAAGAGGGTGTCCACCAAACCGTAGAGGCCGAACGTCGCCGCGGTGAAGAGCCCGTTCACGTACGCGCGAAGGACGACGAGCCTTACCCAGCCGGGATAGCGACCCGTACGAGCGTCGACGATGCGTATCTGCATCACGCGCTTACCGATGGTCTGGCCGGACGTTGCCAGTATGTAGGTCTGTACGTTCGTGAGAGCGCCAAAGCCGGCAAGCGCCGTTAGGCCTACGGGATCCACGCTGTCAGTGTTGGCGTAGCCCGATTCCTGGGCGATCAGGAGCAGCGGCAGAGCCAGGACTCCGTCGAGGAGCACAGCCGCGAGGCGCCTACCCCGGCCGGCCATCTCGAGCGGCTCCGGCCCGGTTGTTGCGGTGCCGAGCGCATTCTCGCCTTCTCGTCCACGAATACGCAGTCTGATGACGGCGACAGCAAGGCCAGAGCCGCCCCAGAGCACGACGACGAACACGACAAGCGCTATAGCGACGACAACGGTCATCGGTTTACTGGTTGTCGTTGCCCGGCAGAAGGCTCACCTTGAGCTGCCCCCCGTGGTTGGACCAGTCGAGGACGGTCTGGGTCCGGGTGGAGATGGTGACGCTGCTGATCCCGTAGGACCACGTTTCGCGTCCCAGCGCTTCGTAGCGCTGGATGTCCGTGGGTGTGCCCTGAAGGCGGAGCACGTCGTCCTGATGAGAGCCGCGAGTGAAGGTCGTCGCATCCGTGGTGTTGCTTCCGGGCAGAAGGCTCACCTTGAGTTGACCGCCGTGGTCGGACCAATCGAGGACGGTCTGGGTCCGGGTGGAGATGGTGACGCTGCTGATCCCGTAGGTCCACGTTTCGCGTCCCAGCGCTTCGTAGCGCTGGATGTTGGTGGGTGTGCCCTGAAGGCGGAGCACGTCGTC
>VXSP01000015.1:138305-151187 GCA_009837885.1 Holophagales bacterium
GCGCTTCGTAGCGCTGGATGTTGGTGGGTGTGCCCTGAAGGCGGAGCACGTCGTCTTGATGAGAGCCGCGGGTGAAAGTCGTCGCATCCGTGGTGTTGCTTCCGGGCAGAAGGCTCACCTTGAGTCGACCGCCGTGGTTGGACCAATCGAGCACGGTCTGGGTCCGTGTGGAGATGGTGACGCTGCTGATTCCGTAGGTCCACGTTTCGCGTCCCAGCGCTTCGTAGCGCTGGATGTTGGTGGGTGTGCCCTGAAGGCGGAGCACGTCGTCCTGATGGGAACCGCGAGTGAACCAGCCGATTTGAGGCTGGCCGCTCTCCGTTCCTTGGCTGACACTGATGGGAGGCGACGACTGGCGCTCGTTCGCGGCCGCAGTGGTAGGAGACCGAGACGACTGGGTGGACGTCTCCCTCGGCTTCTCCTCACGGCCGGGCCCCTCATCCACCGCGCTTTGGCTTGTCGGGGGCGTTGACTCCTCGTGGTCTGCGACCCTGCTTTGTTCCCCGATCACCAAGCGGCCCGGGATGTACGGAGGGGCAACCGTGTGGCTGCCGACCCAGATGTCGTAGCGACCCTCTGGGGCTGCGCTGACGCTGAGTAGCGGACTCAGGTTCCCGCGAGCGCCCCTGGGAGAGTCGTCGTTGCACGCCCACGAGCCGTCCGGCAGGTTGACGAGCAAAGTGGCGTCGTCGCTCGTCTCATCGGCCAGGAAGGCGATGAGGAGTTCGTCGGTGGTCCCGCTCCAATGGAGTTGGAGATCTGGCGCGGAAGCAGCGTAGCCGACGCAGTTCCCACCGAGGTACGAAACGTCGACCGACCCTCCTCCGGCGATGTCGGTCACATGTGGGTGAGGGTCGAATCCGCCGCTGAGGCTGATCGCCCCGCTAGTTGGCGCTGCGGTGAGGTCCAGAGTGCGTGTCTCGGGAGACTCGGCGGATGTTGGTGGTCCGTTCGCAAGCCTCAAGCCGACGATCAGCAGATTCAAGAGGGCAGGCACTGCCCACCACAAGTGCCTCCGCAAACGCTGGTGTGGCGGGCTCTCGCGACTGCGGGGCTCCCGATCGACCGAGCGAGGAGTCGATTCCGAGCCTGCTCGATGGTTGGGCGCTCCGGTTTCGGACCGACCCGGTCGTGAAACGGCTCCGACGGACTCGCCCCCCGTTTCGGCTCCCAAGGCAGCGTTCCACGATTCGATGTCCTGGGGACGGTCCTCGGGTCTCAGGTTGAGTCCGTGATCGACCGCCGCCAGCCACGTGCCGTCTGCACCTGGGAAGCGCCCCTCCAACGGCTTGTAGTCGTCCTCAAGAACCCGGTCCGGAGCGCTCGGCGCGGCCACGCCCGTCAACACCCGATAGGAGACGGCCGCCAACGCATAGATATCGGTGGGTGGGCCCTGGTCGGCGCCGGTGGAGTATTGCTCGATTGGGGCGTAGCCCGCCGTCAACACCTGGGTCTGGGTTCGGTCCCGGTGCTGCGTGCGGGCGGAACCGAAGTCGATCAACACCGGTTCGCCGTCTTCGGCGCGGATCACGATGTTCGCGGGCTTGATATCCCTGTGCAGGTAGCCATGGTCATGAACGTGAGCGAGCCCGCGCATCAGGGCTTCCATCCATGGTCTCCACTCGTCGACCGGCAGACAACGCCGCCGATCGAGAATGGCCTTCAGGGATTCGCCCTCGACGTACTCCATGACGATGTAGGCGGTGCCGTGCGCCTCCAGATAGCGATGCGCCCGCACCACGTTCGGATGCCGGAATCGGTGGATGACGCGAGCCTCGTCGAGGAATCGATCGAGGCCCCAGGTGAACGTTTTTCGGTAGGTTCTCGTCGCCGCCGAGACGGTCCAGCTGTCGCTCCGGGTGGCCAGGTCGGCGGGGAAGTACTCCTTGATTGCTACTGGTCCGTCGAGTTGATGGTCGAACGCCAGGTACGTGATGCCGAAGCCGCCGGCGCCGAGCACGCGGAGGATCTCGTACTCGGCGATCCGGTGTCCGGGCGGCAGGGAGCCTTTTGCGTGTTCCGCTTGCAAGGCGGAAGAGCTTACCGTCCGCTGTTCTGCGCCCGTTGCTCAAGGGCAGACTGCTGGCCGGCCAGATCAGCCATGGCTTCTTCGAGAGGCGCTATGTACCGCGGCCGCGACTACTCGCAGGCCGCGAGGTCACTGGAAGAGGGTGAAGCGAGCCATCATCGCGACGAGCAGGGCCATGGCCGCCATCATCGAGCGGATGGACCACTTGGTCGCCGCGTACTCGGCCGCTCGGACTCTCTCCTGTTGCTCCATTCGGCTCAGCAGCAAGTCCTTGAGGCTGGCGATCTCGGCCCTGAGTGTTCCGGTCTCGTGAGCGAGCTCCGTGCGGACCGCTCCGAACTCTGTGCGGACCGCTCCGAAGTCGTGGGCAAGCCTGGTGTCGATCTGCTCCTTGAGACCGGTGAACTCCGTGCGTAGCGTCTCGGTCTCGTGAGCGAGCCTGGTTTCCATCCGGCCCGCGACGCTGTTGGTCTCGGCTCGGGTTGTCTCGGTCTCGTGAGCGAGCTTGGCTTCGAGCCTCTGGAACTCGGCTCGGAGCAGTCGGGTCTGGTCGTTGATTCTCTGGTCCAGAAGCTCCCTGACGCCGTCGATCCTCTCCGACAGCACCGTGTCTACATGTGTGCATTCGCGCTCGATCTTCTCCGAGAGTTCGGCCCTGAGCGTTCCGAACTCGTCCTCGTCGACCCGGGGCCGCGCCGCCGCCGTGGGTCCTTCCTTGCCTGTAGTCATCCGTCGAGTTCTTTCGCGATCTCGCCGCGCGCGGTGGTCTGCACGTTCATCGTTGCCCGCAGAGTCTACTGTTCTCACCATCGGCATCTTCCGTCCTTCCGGGTCTTGGCCCAACACTGACAAGGACGAAAACCAGCCGACGGAACTGGGACCGGGCGGTCTACCGGATCTGCTGCAATAGACAGGGAATCAGGAAGAGACCGGCTTGTGACCCGATTGGCGGCACACACCGGCCCCGATTCGGGAGGCGGTACGCGGCCGAGGGATCGCGGGCCGGTCTTAGGCCGGCCAGTGGCCGTGCGGCGGCCCGACGCTCGGCTTCCTTCTCGGCGTGACGGGAATCGAGTTCCAGTCGCTCAATGATCGCTCCTCACGGCGCGCGCATACCGGCCGGTCGGACGGCCCTGTCGTCGGAGTCTGGTCGCTAGACTAGGCGACGGGGCGGTCACCCACGATCGAGACCCTCTCGCCGAAGCGGGACTGCGGGTAGTAGTCCCACACGGCGTGATGCTGGGTGCAGCGGTTGTCCCAGAGGGTGAGCGTGTTCGGCTCCCAGCGCACGCGACAGGTCAGGGAGACCGTTGTGGCGATGTGCCTGAACAGCATGTCGAGCAGCCCCCGGCTTTCCCATCGGCGCATGTGGCGGATGTGTGAGGTGAAACCGCTGTTGACGAACAGGGCCTTGCGGCCCGTCTCGGGATGGCGAATGACCACCGGGTGCTCGGTTCTCGGGTACGTCTTTCCCTCGGGAGGCGCGTAGGCGTACTTTCCGATGTAGGGCAGTGCGCCGTCGTGAACCGCCACCAGGCCCTCGAGGAAGTTCTGCATCCGCTCCGAGAGCGTCTCGTAGGCGCGGTACATGTCGGCGAAGAGCGTGTCGCCTCCCGAGCCGCACTCGGGAATCTCCTTGATGTAGAGCATCGACGCCATCGGCGGCTTCTCGTCGCACGACACGTCGGTGTGCCAGCCGTCGCCCGACGTGTACTTCGACTTCTGGGTCGTCTTGATGACGAGGATCTCCGGGTCGTGCCCGCCCTTGTACTCGGCGCTCGTGTGCAGCGGGTGGACGTGCAGCGGACCGAAAGACCGGCCGAACTCCTTGTGTTGCTCGCGGGTGAGTTCCTGGTTGCGGAAGACCAGTACCTGCCAGTCCAGCCAGGCTTGCCTGATCTCGTCCTGCTGCGACTGCGAGAGCGGCTGTGACAGATCGACTCCCTCGATCTCCGCGCCGATGTGAGGGGTCAGGGGTCGGATGCCGATGGGGGCAACGGCGGGCGCCACGTCGGGGCGCGTCTCGAAAGCGGCTTGTACGGTCATGCCGGTGATCCTGTCATACGATCCGCCGGCCAATCATGGAGGAAAGACGATGAAACCAGTTTGCTTTGTCATGGGCGCCGGCGCCGGAATCGGCGGCACCGCGGGCAGGAGATTCGCTCGCGAGGGCTACCACGCGGTTCTCTGTCGCCGGAGCGACGAAGACGGGCTGAACGCTCTGGTCGCCGGCATTCACGAGGAGGGCGGGGAGGCGTCCGGCTTTCTCCTGAACGCCGTCAAGGAGAACGCCATCGAGGATCAGATCGCCCACGTGGAGGATCAGATCGGGCCGATCGAAGTTCTGATCTACAACCTCGGCGCCCAGATCGGCAACCGGGACCTCACCGATACGAGCTACAAGGCTTTCGAACTCGGCTGGCGCATGGCGACGTTCGGGCTCTTTCGCACGGCCTCCGCGCTCTGCCCCCGCATGGTCGAGCGTGGCCGTGGAACGCTCATCGTCACGTCAGCCACGGCCGCGGCGCGCGGCAATGCGGGACAGCACTCCCACGCGGCCGCGATGGGGGGCCGCCGCATGCTCTGCCAGACGCTGAACGCCGAGTTCGCCCCGAAGGGCATTCATGTGGCTCATGTGCTTGTGGATGGAACGGTCGACGCACCGGACACGCTGGGCAAGATGCTTGGGCCCGAGCGCTTCGAAGCCCTCCGGAGCACGAAGGGAGCGGCCGACGGCCTCATCCTGCCCGAACAGGTGGCGGAGACCTACGTCCATCTCGTCCGGCAGCACCGATCCACCTGGACCTTCGAGCTGGATGTCCGCGCCTACAACGACAAGCCCTGGTGGAACTGAGCGTTTCGGAGCGAAACGCTCCCTGGTGGAACTGAACTGAGCGTTTCGGAGCGAAACGCTCCTTGGTGGAACTGAACTGAGCGTTTCGGAGCGAAACGCTCCTTGGTGGAACTGAGCACCTGGCCGCGAAGTCGCGGTGCCGGAACGGGCGACTTGCCTACTCGCGCGGGGAGTAGATGACCCAGATCTTGGTGTAGCCGTCCGTCTCGAAGACTCCGGTCCACTCTTTCGGGACCGTCACTGCCTCCCCAGCGTTGATCACGAGTTCCGTTCCGTCGGAGGACGTCAGGGTGACGCCGCCCTCGAGGAAGTACATGAACTCGTCGACGCCGTACGGCCGGGTGACCTCGATCCGAGTCTTCCCGGACCTGTACATGCCGGAGGAGAAGCTCCTGTCGCTCGAGACCTGCGACGTCGCCGTCTGCGTCACGTGCCCGTCGGCGTGGGTCTGCTCGACCACGTCCGGGCGCTCGAAGATCTTGCCGGCGAGCTCCGGCTTGCTGATCTTCGCCGGCCGAACGGTCTCGTCGCTTGCAGCCAACATGGAACTCCCGAGGACTGTTGCACAGAGGATGATCAGGACGCTTCTCTTCATGGGTGGACTCCGAATGCCACGAATTCCGCCGGGGACTCGTTGCCGCCGATCGCGACGACGATGAACTGGCGACCCTCGTGCAGGTAGGTTATCGGCGCACCGGTGGTGCCGGATGGCAGCTCCGTCTCCCACACCACCTCGCCGGTGGCCTTGTCGTAGGCGCGGAACTTCCTGCCCCAGTAGCGGCCTTCTTCCCCCTCGATGCCGGGGATGGCATCGCTGCCTTCACCGATGAACAGCAGCGTCTTCGTCAGCAGCGGCGCCGGCCGCCCGGCGACCCCCAGGGGTGGCACGTCGAGGCCCTCGAGCAGGGGATGATCTCGAGGCCCATCGCCGTTTGCCGCCATCCAGAGGTGCTCGCCTCGATGCATGTCGATTGCGGTGATCCGCCCATAGGGTGGCTTGACGATCGGGAGTCCGTCCAGCGTCGGCACATCGGGCGCGTCGTACCCCATGACGTAGCCGAGCGTGGCGTCGCTGTCTTCCGGCTGTTTCAGGGAGTACACGCCTGGCCAGGTGTGGGACACGGCGTAGTAGACGCCGGTCTCGGGATCGAAGGCGCCGGTGTGCCAGTTCCCGGTTCCCCAGAAACCCGGATTCGTCAGGGTGCCGATCTTCCCCTGCTCGTCGTCCATCAGGCCGGGCGGCGTGAAGATCGGCCCGAGACGGAAGGGCTTGACGAGCTCCAGGGCCCGTGCCCGGAGCTCCGGCGTGAAGTCGATCAGGTCGTCCTCCACGAAGCCCTGCCGGTCGAAGGGCGGCGGCTTCGTCGGAAACGGCTGGGTCGGCGACAGTTGCTCGCCCGGAACCAGTGAGCCCGGTACGGCCCTCTCCTCGATCGGCCACACCGGCTCCCCGGTACGGCGATCGAAGACGTAGAGGAAGCCGGTCTTCGAGGGCTGCATGACGGCGTCGATACGCCTTCCGTCGACCGTGATCTCACCGAGGGTCGCCGGACCGACCGTGTCCCACTCCCAGACGTCGTGGCGCACCATCTGAAAGTGCCAGATCCGCTCGCCGGTCCTGGCGTTCAGCACCACGAGCGAGTTGGAGTACAGGTTGTCGCCGGGCCGGTGACCGCCGTAGTACGCCGCGGTCGGCGCCGAGAGCTGGACGTAGACGTAACCGAGCTCCTCGTCGGCCGACAGGCAGCACCACGACCCGAGGTCGCCCGAGTACTCCCACGAGCCGTCGCCCCAGGTCTCGTTGCCCGGCTCGCCGGGCCGCGGCACGACGTGGAACGTCCACAGCCGGCGGCCCGTGCGCACGTCGTAGCCGCGCACGTCCTCGGGCGTCGCTTCCCGCATGTTGCCGCCGTCGCCGGCGCCGCCGGTGAATCCGGCGGTCACGACGACGTCGCCCACGACGATCGGCCCGGCAGTCCAGGTGAAGTCGCCGGCAAGCGGTCCCGGGAGGCGGAGGCTGACGCGTCCCTGGTCGCCGAAATCGCCGTCGAGCTCGCCGCTTGAGGCGTCGATCGAGTACAGATAGTTGTCGCGCGCGAGGAAGAGCCGTTGCTGCTCGCCGCCGGTCCAGAGATCGACGCCTCGTGGGCTCAGGCCGCGTGCCTCCTCGATCGTCGGCTCGAATGGCGCCTGAGACCACAGGGTCTCGCCGCTCGCCGGGTCGACGGCGCGCAGCAGGCCAACGAGGTTGGTCAGGAAGAGGCGACCTTCGACCATGATGGGCGTCGATCGCAGGTTGTTGCCCGGACGCAGCTCCGGGAACTCCTCCCTGAGCTCCGGTTCCAGACCCGGTCGTCGCCACACGATGCGCAGATCGCCGACGTTCGAGGCGTCGATCTGGTCGAGCGGCGAGTAGCGCTTGAAGGTGCGGTCGCCACCGAAGTACGGCCACTCGCCCTCTTGCGCCGCCAGGGTCGACCCCAGCACTAGCACAACGGCGCACGCGCCCAAGGTGCGATTGGGCATGAGCGCGAATGTAACAACCCGCGACGACCGAGATCCCGTTGGGGCCAGCCTCGCGCCTTCGGCGCGATGGTGTCCCCAACGGGATTCGAACCCGTGTTGCCAGCTTGAAAGGCTGGAGTCCTGACCTGGCTAGACGATGGGGACGCGGCTTCGGGCCGTGGCTGCGGTGCCGACCGCTGTCGAGCCGCGGAGTATACCCTTAGCCGCAAGCGTCGCTTGCAGCGATCGCGCCCTGGGCATCGGTCTGAGCCGTTTCCCGCTCAGGCCACAGCTCCTGTTGACGATCGGCACACAATCGGCGACAATGGGCGCCGATTGGTATGGCCCGTTGTCTCTGGGATCCTGCGAAGAACAGACACTTGATCGCCGAGCGCGGGGTCAGCTTCGAGGAGGTGGCGACGCTCATCGAATCGGGTGCTCTGATTGACGTCTTCGATCATCCGGATCCGGAGCGGTCCCACCAGCGGATCGCGGTCATCGAGATCGGTGAGTACGCCTACCTGGTTCCCTACGTTGAGACGGAAGCAGGCGACTTCTTCCTCAAGACGATCATTCCGAGCCGGAAAGCGACGAAGAAGTACCTGAGGGAGGGTTGACGAGCAATGGCCGAAAGCACGACGAAGCTCGATTCAGCAGCGCTCGATCCTGAAGAGCGGGAGATCCTGAGAGCCTACGAGGAGGGACGCCTCCGCCGAGCCCCGAGCTCTTCCCGGGATTCACAGCGTTTGGAATCCGCGGCCCGCGAGACCCTCCGGAAGGACAAACGGATCAACATCCGCCTGCCGAGCCACGATCTGGTGGAGATCAAGCGGTTGGCCGCTCGTGAAGGAGTGCCGTACCAGACTCTCATCTCCAGCATCCTTCACAAGTACGCCACCGGCGAGCTTGGTTGAACCAAGCTCGCCTCGAGGCTCTACCCGGGGCGCGGCTCAGAACCAGAACCGCGCCGACAGCGTGATGTCCCTCCCGGGCAAGGGCGCGAACGTCTTCAGGAGGGACGTGTGCACCCGGGCCTCCTCGTCGGTCAGGTTCCGCCCCCGCAGCAGCACGTCGAAGATCTGGTTCTTCAGCGTGAAGCGCCGGCCGATGTGGGCGTTCAGCATCGTGTAGCCGTCGGTCGGCGTCTCCTGCTCCGCGACATCGTTCTGGTCGTCGACCCACCGCCACTCGACCGCTGCCCGCCAGTCGTGGCCGTGGTAGTGGAGGCCGGCGCCCAGGCTCAGGGGTGGGATTCTCGGCAGGTTGCCGCCCTCGTCGAACTCGGCGTCGACCGTGTCGCCCAGGACCTCCATGTGCAGGTCATGCCCATTCCAGTCCGCCAGCTCGACCCGCGCGTGGAGCTCGGCGCCGCTCATTGTCGCGTCGGCCTGACTGTAGATGGTGACCGGGAAGCCCGCGAGCTCCGTGCCGGTGAACGCGTGGTAGATGAAGTCCTGGAAGTCCTGCCGGAACAGCGTCAGCTTGCCCTGGATGACTCCTTCCTCCTTGCGCAGCGTCAGGTCGAGACCGGCGCCGACTTCCTGGTCCAGATCGGGATCGCCGATGTCGAAGGTCCGGGTGGGTATGTGGGCGCCGTACGAGAACAGTTCTCCCGGGCTGGGGAGACGAACTGAGCGGGTGGCGGACAGACCGAGGTTCCACGCCTCGCTGGCCGTCCAGACCATGCCGGCTGACGCGGAAACGCCCTCGTCCTCAGCCCACTCCGGTTCGTTGATCGGAATGTGCTCGGCCTGCTCGACGCGGGCGCCGAACTGCCAGCGAACCGAGCCCCTTTCGATCTCCTGGGAGGTGAAGACGGCCCAGGTGTTCGATTGGGTCGGGGGGATGAAGGCCTCGGCGCCGACCGCGGCGAGCTCGCGGTTCACATGCTGGAACCCGAAGCTGCCCCGGCTTCCGCCCTCGTCGCGCCGGAACAACTCGACCCGGGTCTCCAGGAGGTCGTTCGTGTACTGGACGCCGGTGTGGCCGCTCTCGAACTCGACGTGTTCGTAGTCCGTTCCCGAGATCTGCACTTCGAGCCTCTCGAAGGCGGGGCCGGACAGGTAGACGCTGGATCTGAGGTCGACGCGCTGCTGCTTCATGTCCAGGCGAATGTCGCCGTCTTCATGGTGCTCTTCTTCCTCGCCGTGGTCGTCGTGGTCGTCATGGTCCTCGTCTTCGTGGCCGTGATCGTCGTGGTCTTCGTCCTCGTGGCCATGGTCGTCGTGGTCGTCATGGTCGCCGTGGTCATGGTGAGCATGGCTGTGAGCGCCCGGAGGAATGCCGTAGTCCGTGCGGAAGCCACTGAATGAGACGCCCAGGAAGCCGCGGTCGCCGAAGAAGCGGGTGAAGCCGAACCGGCCGCTCTCGGTCATGAGGTCGGTGTTCGGGACGATGCCGAAGCTGTTCTCTTCCTCGTGCTCTTCGTGGTCGTCGTGATCCTCGTCGTGATCGTCGTGATCCTCGTCCTCGTGATCGTCGTGGTCTTCGTCCTCGTGGTCGTCATGGTCTTCGTCGTCATGGTCGTCGTGTTCTTCCTCGAGGCGGGCGTAGCCCGGGATCTCATACGGATCGGTCTGCCGGCTGACGGCCCCGAGGTGCCAGGCCCACTCGCCGCCGCCGCCGTTGAGCCGGAGCGCGCCCGTCCTCTCGCCGGCAACCGAGCCCCCGACCAGGTCGATCCTGCCGCCAAAGGTCTTTGCGGCCCGATTGGCCGGAATGCGACCGTCGACGACGTTCACGGCGCCGCCGATGGCGCCCGAGCCGTAGCGGAGTGTGGCCGGACCTCTCAGCACTTCGATCTGCTCGGCCAGTAGCGGGTCGGACGTGACCGCGTGGTCGAGGCTCTCGACGGAGACGTCACCGGTGCCCATGCCGCCGTTGAGCACGCGAACGCGGGCGCTCGACAGGCCGCGGATGATCGGCCGCGCCGCTCCCGGCACGAACGCCGTCGAGGACAGGCCCGGTTCTCCCGCCAGGGCTTCGCCCAGCGTCGCCCCCATGCGCAGTTGCAGGTCGGCGCCGCCCAACACGGAGATGGCGTTCGGCAGCTCGGACTCGTTCCGGAGACCGCCGGAGGCGGTGACGACAATCTCGTCGAAGTGGGTGAAGTGGTCGTACTCCAGTTCGACGGTCGTCTCCTGGCCGGCCGAAACGGTGACCGGCTCGCTGGTCACGCCGACGGAGGGGATGTCGACGACCAGGAGATACGTGCCGGTAGGCACGGCGTCGAAACGAAACGTCCCGTCCGAGGCCACCGAGGCGCTGAGGGACAGTTCATCGAGTCGGGCGACGGCGAGCGAGATGCCGGCCTCACCGGGGCTGCTGACCGTTCCGGCAATGGAACCGGTCGCCTGACCGTTGGCTGTTGGCGGATTCAGAAGGAGGGAAAGGGCGCAGAGAGCGGCGGCCGTCACCGCCTGGCGCCAGCGGGGCCGGCGTCGGAGATGGGAGTTCGAGAACATGGCGGGCGTGGAGATCATGGTTTGGAAGGTCCTGGGTCATTCAGTCTGAGTTGTAGGGTGTTGTGGGCGCTGGCCGCGGAGTCCGCGGGGGTGGCAGCGCACCGAGCTTCTCGGCCGCGCGATGCCGCGATTCCGGTGGGGTCAGCTACGGCCGACCGCCGGTGGCGTCGTCGCTACCGCCCCGAAGCGGGACGGGTGACGCCCGGTTTGCTTTCTGGAGGCTCCGACGCGGCGCGCTACCGCGCGGTTCGGAGCCGCTGTCGACTCAGGCGGAGGGCGGACCGCGAGCGGCCTGCTGCCTGGGCGCGCCGCGTCTGGCGCTGCCGTCGTTATCGGGCCTGGCCGCGGCAGAAGCGAGGTCGAGCGGCCTGGAGACGGAGTCCCTTCCGATCTCGGCCGACTTCGAGGAACCGATCCGGCAGGCGACGCAGGAGTGTTCGTTCGGCGCCGAGGCGTTGTCGAGGCTGGCGTGGTTCGTGGCCGCGGTGGCCTCGGCTTCGCGGTCGGTCGGACACCAGGCGTCGCAGACGTTGCTCGGCGTCGATGCGTCGTCGTCGTGGCAGCCCGCGTCCCAGGCACCCGTGACGAGCGTGGCGATCGTCAGCGCGAGGGCGTTGACGATGACGAGCGGCGAGTGGGACCGGTGCGGCACGGGGATGTTCATCGACTTACAGAGTACGTTGGCGTGGCGGGCACCCGGCAGCGGCGCGCTGCCGGGAACGACGGGCTGTCCGGCGGAAGGGATGCCGGACAGCCCTCGGGTCCGCGCAGAACCCGACCTAGAACCAGAACCGGGCCGACAGGGTGACGTCCCTGCCGGGCAGCGGCCTGAAGTTCTTCAGGAACGACGTGTGCACGCGTGCTTCCTCGTCCGTCAGGTTGCGGCCCCGCAGCAGCACGTCGAGGATCTGGTTGCCGAGGACGAAGCGCCGCCCGACGTGGGCGTTGACCAGCGTGTAGCCCTCGGTTGGGGTCTCCAGTTCAGCGACGTCGTTCTGGTCGTCGAGCCAGCGACCTTCCACCGCGGCGCGCCAGTGGTGGCCGTGGTAGTGGAGGCCAGCGCCGAAGCTCATCGGCGGAATCCGCGGCAGGTTGCCGCCCGCGTCCAGCTCGGCGTCGACCGTGTCTGCTATCGCCTGGATGTGCAGGTGATGGTCGTTCCGGTCGAGCAACTCCAGCCGAAGCCGGAGTTCGGCCCCTTCGGTGGAGGCGTCGGCCTGGGTGTAGCGGAGGACGGCGAACCCGTCCTCCTCTTCGCCGGTGAACCGCTGGTAGATGAAGTCGCTGAAGCTCTGGCTGAAGAGCGTCAGTTCGCCGGTCAGCAGCCCTTCCGTCTTGCGCAGCGACACGTCGAACCCGGTGCCGACCTCGTTGTCCAGGTTCGGGTTACCGACTTCGTAGCTCAGGGTGGCGACGTGCAGACCGTCGGAATGGAGCTCCTCCGCCGCGGGCAGGCGGGCCGAGCGGGCGACCGACACGCCTAGCGTCCAGTCGGTGCCGGCGTCCCAGACCAGACCCGCTGAAGCGGACACGCCGTCGTGCGAGGTGTCCCGAGAACTCACCGGACTGTGGTCGAGCTGCTCGAAGCGAGCGCCGAACTGCCAGCGGACGGGACCGGCCTCGATCTCCTGCGAGGTAAAGAGGGCCCATCCCTGGGACTGTGTCGGCGGAACGAAGGCTTCCTCGCCGATGGCGGCGAGATCGCGGTCCGAGTACTGGAGGCCGACGGAGCCGCGGCTGCGGCCCCGCTCGCGCTGGAACATCTCGAGCCGTGTCTCGAGGTAGTCGTTGGAGAACGTCGTGCCGACGTCGGGGCCTTCGAGCTCGACGTGCTCGTAGTCGGTCCCCGTCATCCGGACCTCGATCTTCTGGAAAGCGCCCGTCATCGGCAGAGCTTCGGCCCGGAGGTCCACGCGGCGCTGCCTCATGTCGACGCGGATCGGGAGCTCCTCTTCTTCGTGCCCGTGTTCGTCCTCGTGATCGTCGTGGTCCTCGTCGTCGTGGTCCTCGTCGTCGTGGTCCTCGTCGTC
>VXSP01000036.1 GCA_009837885.1 Holophagales bacterium
GGCGGAGGGGGAGGGTCCCAGGGGCCGCTCACCCCTTCTTGGTGAGTGGGGGGATGGGGGTTCGCTTCGGTCGGCTTCGCTCCGGTAGGACGTCGGCAACTGGGAGGACATGGGCAGTCGCTCGCCTCCAGCCCCCTGGGACCCTCCCCCTCCGCCCGGTTCAGGCTGGACGACATCAGCCCAATGCCACGACGCGCCAGTGCCGGTGCGCCGGCCTTCCGGCCGGCATCCGCCCGAAGTGAGCTGCACCGGTCGCAGCAAAGACACCCGTCAAGTGACGGTGTAGCTCTGGGTCCGCGGGTCTTCCGACCCGCTGCCGCCGCAGGCGGCCAGGGAAACGCGCCGGCCGCCTCAGGCCGGTGCCGCCCGTGAGGACCGTCAGAGCCGACGCGCCGATTCAACAGCGTCCAGAAAGTCGGCAGTGGTCCGAACGAAGAACCGCGCGACAAGGTCGCCCACGACCCAAGCGCCTGCAACCAGCAGTGCGACGAAAGCCAGCAAGGCGACCAACACCGCCAACATGACCGCAAACCTACCAACGCCAGCGCGATCGCCTGGCTCTGACCGGGCGCTCGTCCCTCAGCAGCAGCACCCCACGAGCGGATCCACTGCCGGAACCGCGCAGTCCCGCGTTCTCGGCAGCTAGTAGCATCCCCCGTCGCTCAAGGCGGCTCCCAACGCCGAAGCCGCGAACCGCGACGATCTGGAAGACACTGACGGCGCATTGGCAGGAGCGGTGATGGCGAGCAGGGACGATACGAACGGACCGCAAAGCCCTGCAGACAAGGCGTGGGCCACACGAAGAGCAGAAGACCCGGACGCCGGGAGGAAGGCGGCCAACAAGGCGGTCGAGACGATCCGGGAACGTCAGGGGCCTGACGCCTACAAGAGGATGGGCAAGAAGGCAGCGGCAACGAAGGAGTACCTTGAGGAAGTCCGCCGCTACGTCGCGAGCGGCCGGCTCCAGGCCGCGATCCGCTACAAGCTGGGGTTCGGGGCTGGCTTGGTGAAGGCGCGCGACGCCGTAGTGCGCAACGATCCGGATTGGCCTCGGATTCTCGACGACGCCCTCCTGGCCGACACGGACGTTGAGCACTACGCCATCTACCACGTGAACCGGGCCAAGTTCCTCAAGTGGAAGGACGCGGAGCCCGAGCGTGCCCGGGATGCCTTGCGCGATCTCTGGGAGGGCGACGCGCCCACAGCGGAGAGAGTCCGGGCATTCTCCCGCCGGCTTCCGTGGGGCGCCGAGACGCCGCCCGAGAACCGCCAGCCAGACCGGCGCTACACGGACCTTGGCATCAACGGGCCCTGGTCGCGGCTCGCCCTCATCTCGGCCTTGCTCATGGCGACCGACGCGCTTCGGCATCCACCGCTTGCGAAGAAGTACATGCTGGGCACGTACAGCAGGAGAGAACCGCAGGCGCCGGAGCGTGCCGAAGACGAGAGTGCCGAGTACGAAAGAGCCATGGCCTTCTTCGACCAGCTCATCGACGAAGCCCGCAGGAAGGGGATCGACCATCCCCGAGATCGTCTGGAAGCCCAGACAATCGTCCAGGCGATCCACAAGGACGATTCCCTCGATGCCCATGGCGACGACGGCACCGGGGACTCCGCCGCCGACCGCGAACGGTGGGCACGGTACCTGGAGGAAGCCCGCCGCTACGTCGAGAGCGGCCTCCTGGACAGCGAGGAGGTCGACTACAAGCTGGCTATCGAACTCAAACTCCGGGAAGCTCGGCGGGCGGTTCTGGAGGGTGACGAGAACTGCCTGGACCTCGTCGCGAAGGCGATAAGCAACAACCTTGCTTCCACCTACGACAAGACCGGCCTGCGCAACTGGTTCCGGGAGCAACCGGAGGAAGCTCGCGAAGCTTTGCAGGCAATCTGGGCTGAGGACGGGGGGCTGTCAACCGCCGATCGGATCCGGGCGTTCACGCCCCTGATTCCCGAGACCTTGCCTAGCGGCCGGCGGGCGCCCACCCGCGGCACTGGCACCCGCCTGAGATGGATCGCCCTTCTCCTGATGGCGCGCGGCGCTAGCCAGTTTCCGCCGTACAAGGTCACCGAGTTCGCCGAGACGTACGAACGCACTGGACATCCGCCGCCTGCCCCCGACGGCGATGAGGCCACGCACTACGAACACGCGCTGGGCTTCCTTGATGAACTCGTCCGGCGTGCTCGCGAGTCCGGCCTCGAACGACCGAAGGATCGCCTTGAGGCGCAGTCGGTTCTCTTCGCCGTGGCGGGAGGCAGAGGAGCCGCTCCAGAGTCAGCTGACGATCGGCCTTGCTGGTTCGTGGGCGCATCCTGGGACACAGGCGATCAGACGGATCGCTTCGTCCAGGAGGGAATCTGGCAGAACGGCTACGAGGACAGGTATCTGGACCATGTCAAGGAGATAGAGCCCGGGGACCGAATCGCCATCAAGGCCACCTACGTGAGGAAGCGGGGTCTCCCCTTCGACAACAGGGGTGAAGACATCTCCACGATGGCGATCAAGGCGACAGGAGTCGTGATCGAGAACATGGGAGATGGTCGCAATCTCCGGGTGGACTGGAGGCCCTCGAGACCCAGACGCGAGTGGTACTTCTACGTCTACCAGCCGACGGTCTGGAAGGTCACCCGCGATTCGGGGACGATTCCGTGGGCGGCAAGCGCCTTGATCGACTTCGCGTTCGACGGAGCGAAGCAGGACTACGACCGCTTCCTGCGACGCTGGTACTCCGCCTGGTTCGACGACCCGGACAACAACGACCAGCCTGATGTGCGGCGAGAAGCACAGAGCAAGCGGCTCGAAGAAGCCGACTTCTCGGAACTCGCGCCCGAACTGCTATACGACGAGGCCGATCTCCAGAAGATCGCGACGCTCCTCGACGACAAACGCCAGGTCATCTTCCAGGGGCCGCCCGGCACTGGCAAAACCTACGCCGCCCGCGAGCTGGCGCGATTCCTCGCCGAGTCCGCCGAACCCGTCACCATCGTACAGTTTCACCCGTCCTACGCCTACGAGGACTTCGTGCAGGGCTACAGGCCGACGCTGAACGAGGAAGGCCAAGCGCGCTTCGAACTCCGGGACGGTCCGCTCGTCAACGCGGCGCGGAAGGCCCGAGACGAACCGGGCACACTGCACTTCCTCATCATCGACGAGATCAACCGCGGCAACCTGGCCAAGGTGTTCGGTGAACTCTACTTCCTGCTGGAGTACCGCGACGAAGACATGCGGCTCCAATACGCCTCGGCCGACGACGAGCCGTTCAGCCTGCCCGAGAATCTCTACATCATCGGCACGATGAACACCGCCGACCGGTCGATCGCCTTGGTCGACCTGGCGCTCCGGCGAAGATTCCACTTCGTCGAGTTCCATCCCGACAAGGCGCCGGTCGAGGGACTGCTCGGTCGCTGGCTAGAGAAGAACTCGTCGCCCGAGATGGCCTGGGTGGCCGACGTCATGAAGCGCGCGAACAGCAAGCTGAACGACCGACAAGCGGCCATCGGACCAAGCTACTTCATGAAGGGAGACCTCGACGAGGAGAAGGTCCGGCTGATCTGGGAACACAACGTCCTGCCGTACGTCGAGGAGCACCTGTACGGTGAGACGGACCGGCTTGCCGAGTTCGATCTGGACAAGCTGCGCCGCTTGGCTGGTGACGTCGGCACCGACCACGCTGTCGACAGCGATCCGAACGCGAACGCAGCGGCCGGCGGCAACGACGACGCGGAGAGGAACGAGGAGGACGGGTCGAATGGTGATGCGGAACCTTGACCTCCGCGAGTGGACCCAAACCGAAGAGCCCGTGGCGCTCTCGGTCAAGGAACGCGACCGACTGAAGGTTCTTCTCGCAAGCATCGAACCCGCGACCGGTACGAGCGACGCGTACTACCTCACGCCCGGTTCCACGATCGGCGCGCTCGAGATCGGCGATCTCTCCGTCGCAATCGAACCCAAGCTGCCCATCGGCCGTGTGCTCTACCTGGCGTCCTACGCGATGGGCCTCGACTTCCAGGAGGAGCGTTTCGACTTCGTTCGGCAACCCACGCTGGTCGAGGCGCTTGTGCCGGCTCTCACACGCGCGGCACGCCGAGCCTTCGCTCGCGGACTCCTCCACGGCTACCGCACGGAAGAAGATGCGCTGCACACGGTCCGCGGACGCATCCGCGTCGCCGACCAGATCCGCCGCCGGTTCGGCGGTCCCCTGCCGGTCGAGGTCCGCTACGACGATTTCACCGACGACGTGCTCGCCAATCGACTCGTCAAGGCCGCGGCCGACCGTCTCGGCAAGCTTCGCATCCGTTCAGCACAGTCGCGCCTCGATCTCGCCTGGGTCGCCGCGACACTGGACAACGTGAGCCTGGTCGAGTTCCCGTCGAACGCCGTCCCCGAAGTGAAGTTCGACCGGCTGAACGAGCACTACCGGGAAGTCGTGACCCTGGCGCGGCTGATCCTCCGCCACACCTCCATCGAGAGCGGGCGCGGCAAGGTGAGGGCCAACGGCTTCCTGATGGACATGAACGTGGTGTTTCAGGAGTTCGTGACGCGCGCTCTCAGGGAGGAACTGAAACTCAGCGAGAGCGCCTTTCCTTCCGACAAACGACTTCTTCCGCTACACCTCGACGACAATCGAAAGGTGCGACTCAAGCCCGACCTCTCCTGGTGGGACGGCCCGACCTGCACCTTCGTCGGCGACGCCAAGTACAAACGCGTACAACACGCCCATGTGCCCAACGCCGACCTCTACCAGCTCCTTGCCTACACCACCGCCCTCGACCTGCCCGGAGGCCTGCTGATCTACGCCGAAGGCGAAGCCGACGACGTTGTGCATCGAGTTCGCCACGCCGGGAAGCAGCTCGAAGTCACCACACTCGACCTTTCGGGCAGCATCGACAGCCTCCAAGCCGAGATCGGCAAACTGGCGGAACGAGTCCGCGCATTCCGTCGTAGCACCCTGGAACTCCGTCGAGCCGCCTGAAGCCACTGGACCTCGACGGGCACCCGGAACTGCTAGCGATTGGCCCCCCGGTCAGTCCGCTCCCTGGGGGGCCGACGAAGGAGGCAGTACCTCGCGATCGATCGCGGCTGCCATTGTGGCCTCGACCACGGACACGTCGTACGCGGCCTGCAGGTTCATCCACAGGATCGCGCCCGTGCCCATGAAACGACCAAGGCGAACTGCCGTCTCCGCGGTGATGGGCCGCTCCCCGCGGAGAATCGCCGTGATTCGATTCGCTGGAACGCGGAGCGCGAGCGCAAGCTGGTTAGCAGTCAGTTCGCGAGCTTGGAGTTCCGCCCCGAGAGTCTGGCCCGGGTGGTTTCTCAGTCGCGTCATCGCACTCAGTCGAGCAGAGGATTGCGCGCCGGCAACTCAGGGAACCTGCTGAAATCGCGGTCAGCGGTCCAGAACTCGGTGACGCCGTGCGCCAAGCAGAGAGTAGCGACGCGTGCGTCGTGGACCATCGGCCCTCTGACTTGGCCCTGCAGGAGCGAGTCCTTCAACAGCTCCCAGTGCGCGAACGTCTCCGTTAGGAGTTCAGCCACCGGGGACTCGAGCCAGGCGTCCACCTGCTCGATCGCCGTCTCCAGCGTCGAAGGGGGACGGTAGATCCCTGGGCGCGTAACCGTGGCCAGAAACTCGTGAACGCACGGCCACGGCAGTCCCCATGCCACGCGCCCCTCGGCAAGGGCCGACACACACGCCTTGGCCCGTTCGTGCCATTCGGAGTCGGCGCGGTGGGCGTAGACGAGGATGTTCGTGTCGGTGGCGATCAACCCCCGCGGCCCTCATAGATGGCTTCGCGGATGCGAGCCCAATCGGCACCCTGGAACTCGGGCTCCAGACCGTCGCCGTCGACGCTTGCATCTCTCAGCGTAAAGCCCGCGGCTTCCCGGTCAACCTTGATCGCCATCCGCAACCCACGCTCGAACAGCTCCCGCAACGTGATGTTCTCACTCGCCGCATGGGCCTTCGCCTCTCTCGCCAGGTCGTCCGAGATCTCGATCGTGGTCTTCACTATGGGTCCCCATATCTCATAGTACGGTGCACCACCCTACTCGAAGCGCTCTCTCGCATCAAGAAGCGCCGGCGGCAGGTTGGAGAACCTCGATCCCATGTAGCCTCGACCAACCGTGCGACGACTCACCGACTACCACGTCCTGACCTTCGACTGCTACGGCACCCTGATCGACTGGGAGACCGGCATCTGGGACGCGCTGCAACCGTTGATCATGCGGAACCGCGACGCCGGGGTCAGCCGCGACGCCGCGCTGCTTGCGTTCGGGCAGTGCGAGAGCCTCCAGGAGCGGGAGACGCCTGATCTGCTCTACTCCGAGCTGCTGGCCCGCGTGCATGGACGCATCGCCGACCGCCTGGGCATGCAAACGGTCCCGGAACTCGACGAGGCGTTCGGCGCCTCGGTTCCCGGCTGGCCGGCGTTCCCGGATACGGCAGACGCCTTGCGTGTCCTCAAGCGCCATTTCCGGCTCGTCATCCTCTCCAACGTGCACAAGGACGGCATCGCCGGCTCGAACCGCAAGCTCGGGGTCGAGTTCGACGCGATCTACACAGCCGAAGACATCGGTTCCTACAAGCCGGCGGACGCGAACTTCGAGTACTTGGTCGCGCATGTCCAGTCCGACTTCGGACTCGACCGGTCCGACATCCTGCACACCGCGCAGAGCCTCCACCACGACCATGTGCCGGCGAACCGGTTCGGGCTCGCCAACGCCTGGATCGACCGGCAGCGGCTCTCCGAGGGCGGAAGCTGGGGTGCTACCGACCGCGTCGAGACGATGCCGACCACCGACTTCGTGTTCTTCTCGATGGGCGAGATGGCAGCGGCCGTGGCGGCGTGCGCGGGCCCCGGGGCCTAGCGGGCGGAACCGCGGGCGGCGCCCCTCAGCCGTCCTCCTCCACCGTCAACCGGTACTTGGCCGCAGCGAGGTACCTGGCCTCCTGGCGCAGGTCGGCCCTGGTCAACGGCGACTTCTCCAACCAGGCCGCGGGCAGCACGAGTCTCAGATCGCGCCCGTCGACTTCGAGCTTGACCGCCAGTGGTTCGTCCCGCCGGCTGCGGTGGAGCACCGCCGCAAGCCGCAGCAGGACGGCGCCGCGTCGCGCCGGTTGCCTCCATCCCGAGGGGAGGCGATCGAAGATCTGGCGCGGGAACTTGCGGCGGTGGCTGCGCACGAGCGAAGCCAGCAGCAGGTGTTCCTGGAGCGAGAACCCGTGCATCTCCGCGTTCTCGACGATGTACGCGCCGTGCTTGTGGAAACCGGCGTGGTTGATGTCCAGGCCGACCTCGTGCAACTGGGCCCCCCAGGAGAGCATGAGCCACGGGAGCTGTCCTGTCAGGTTCCAGGCCTCGGCGCACTGTTCGAGAAGTTGCAGCGCCGTTTCGCGCACGCGCTCGGCCTGCTCCGGCTGCACGTGGTAGCGCCGGGCCATCGACTCGACCGCCGCGTGCCGGGTGTCCTCGTGGTGCAGACGGCCGAGCAGGTCATACAGGGCGCCCTCCCGCAGGGCGCCGCCAGCAACCCGCATCTGCTCGATGCCCAGCGCCTTGAACACCGCCAGCAGTACGGCGACGCCGCCGGCAAACACCGGCGCCCGCCCGTCGCTGAGGCCATTGACTTCGCCCTGCACCGTGGTTCCCCGTTCGAGGAGCAGTTCGCGAAGACGCAGCAGGGCCTCGAGCGTGATTCCCTGCTCGCACCAGCCCGCCGCCTGCACCACTTCGGCCACCGAGCGAACGGTCCCCGACGAGCCCACCGCCACGCGCCAGCCGGCGCCGTTCCGGAAACGGCGCTCGACCGGTTCCAGCTCCTGCAGGGCCGCGATCTCCGCCCGGCGCCACCGCTTCTCCTTCACCCGGCCGTTCGGGAAGTGCCGCAGGCTGAAGCTGACGCAACCCATGTACAGGCTTTCGAGATCGAGCGGCCGCGAGCCCTCGCCGATGATCAGCTCGGTCGAGCCGCCGCCGATGTCCACCACTAGGCGCCGTTCGTCGCCGGCCAGGCTCCTCGATACGCCCAGGTAGATCAGCCGCGCCTCCTCCAGGCCCGACACGATCTCCACCGGATGGCCGAGCGATCGTTGCGCCGCCTCCAGCAGGTCGCGGGCGTTGCGCGCCTGCCGCAGCGTGTTCGTGCCGACGACCCGGACCGTTCCCGGAGGAAACGAGCGCACGCGTTCGCCGAAGCGGCCAAGACAGTCGAGCGCCCGCGACGTGGCCTCCGGGGTCAGGCGCTTGCGCTCATCGAGGCCGCCGGCGAGCCGCACGAACTCCTTCCGGCGGTCGACGAACACGAGCTGGCCGCCCCGCACTTCGGCCACGACCAGGTGAAAGCTGTTGGAGCCCAGGTCGGCGGCGGCGACAACCTCCGGATCCGCCGGGGGCAGAGGGAGCGAGTGCTGCGAGTCGGCCATTCGCGCGCAAGTATGATGACTCGCCTCAATCGGGACCGGTCGCTCTACTTCAGGATCGATCGGAAGTCTGGAATACCTCGCCATGCCGGTGGAACTTCGCTCCGACACGATGACCCGGCCATCCCCCGCCATGCGCAGGGCGATGGCCGCGGCGGAAGTCGGCGATGACGTCTTCCATGAAGACCCGACGGTCAACCGCCTGCAGGAACGCGTGGCGGACATGCTCGGACGGGAGGCGGCCCTGTTCGTCCCTTCCGGCACCCAGGGCAATCTCTCCTCTCTGCTCGGGCACGAGCTGCCCCGCGGCAGCGAGGTCTTGCTGGAGTCGAACGCGCACATCATCAACCACGAGAACAACGGGATCACGGGCATCGGCGGCCTCCTGCCGCGTGCGGTGAAGGCCGAGGTCGACGGCATCCTGGCGCCGGAACAGGTCGAGGCGGCGATTCAGCCCGACCACCCGACCGCGGCTCCGACGCGGCTGCTCTGCCTGGAGAACAGTTGCAACCACGCCGGCGGGACCGTGTACGAACCGGAGCGCACGCGAGCGCTCTGCGACCTTGCGCACCGCCGCGGTCTGCGCGTCCACCTCGACGGCGCGCGCCTCTTCAACGCCGCGACCGCGCTTGGCTGCACGCCGGCCGAGGCCGCGGGACCCGTCGACTCGCTTTCCTTCTGCTTCTCGAAGGGCCTGGGCGCGCCCGTCGGCTCCATCGTCGTCGGCTCGCGCGACTTCATCCGCAACGTCCGGCGCTACCGGCAGATGTGCGGCGGCCAGATGCGGCAGGTCGGCGTGCTCGCCGCCGCCGCCGAGGTCGCCCTCGACGAGAGCCCGCCGCTGCTGGTCCAGGATCACGAGAACGCCCGGCTGCTCGCGGACACTCTCAACGATCTTCCCGGCGTCGCACTGATCGCCGAGCAGAGGACGAACATCCTCATCTTCTCGGTCGAGGGCACGGCCCGCAGCGCCCCGGAGTGCGTCGACGCGCTCCGGAAGGAGAACGTGCTGTGCCTGGACGTTAGCCCGGTCCACATCCGTCTCGTCACCCACCGCGACGTGAGCCCCGAAGAGACGGCGCAGGCGGCCGAAGCGCTGGTCCGGGTGTTCGGTGGGTAGCGAACGCGGCCTGGTCCCGGTCAGGCCGTTCGACGAGCTACGCGTGGGAGAAACCTTTCCGCTGCCCAGCCGCACGGTGACCGAAGCCCACTTCGCCGCGTTCCAGGCGATCTCGGGCGACAACCACCCGATCCACTACGACGTCGAGTACTGCAAGTCGCAAGGCCACGTTGGGCTGGTCGCCCACGGCCTCCAGGTGCTCTGCTACAGCGCCGCCGGCGCGGGCACCTTCGCCGACACGATCGGCCGCGCCATGATCGGCTTCATCGAGCAGTCCTGCCGGTTCCTGAAGCCGGTGTATCCGGGGGACACCCTGTACCCGATGCTGCGCATCACGGACCTGAAGCGCCAGCGGACGACCGCGGTCGTCGTGCTCGAGAGCGAAATCGACAACCAGCGCGGCGAACGGGTGCTGGAAGGCCGGCAGAGCTACCTGGTGCGGCTGTAGTCAGCGAAGCGGCTCGAAGTCGAACACCGGCGCCGCGGATCCGGCCAGGGGCACGGCAAGGACGCGAAACACCCGGCGCAGCAGGTCCGGATTGAGGACGTCCGCCGGGGGCCCCTCGGCGACCAGGGCGCCCGCGTCGAGCACGGCCACCCGGTCGGCGAAGCGCGCGGCGGCGTTCAGGTCGTGGAGGACCAGCACGACGGAGCGACCCTCGTCAACCAGGTTGCGCGCCAGCCCCAGGAGGTCGAGACCGTGGGCGAGATCGAGGTTCGAGGTCGGTTCGTCGAGCAGGAGGACCTCCGCCTCGGTGGCCAGACAGCGCGCCATCAGCACACGCTGCAACTCGCCTCCCGACAGTGTCGTCACCCGTCGTTCGGCGAGTGCCAACACGTCCGTGTCCTCCAGGCAGCGGTCGATCCACTCGCGGTCGGCGGAGCGGGTGCCGAACAGACGGCTTTCGTGCGGGTAGCGGCCGAGAGTGACGAACTCCCGCACCGTGAACTCGAAGGTCGGGCGCACGGTCTGCGGCACATAGGCCACCCGCCTGGCCGCCTGACGCCGCGGCAGGGCCGCCAGGTCGAAGCCGCCCAGCAGCGCCCGGCCCTCGGTCAACCGCCACGCGCCGCTCAGGAGCCGCAGCAGGGTCGACTTACCGGCGCCGTTCGGGCCCACCACCGAAATCAGCGTGGCCGGATCGACGACGAGATCGACGCCACGCAGGAGCCACCGTCCCCGCCGCTCGACGCCGCCGCCCACGAGCTCGAGCCGGGGCGCGGCCGCCACGGCCGGCGCCGCCGTCATCGGGACACCGCCACTTCGCCTTCGTGGCGCACCAGCAGGAACAGGAAGAACGGAGCGCCGACGAAGGCCGTCACCACGCCCAGGAAGACCTCCTGTGGAGCCGCCACGGTCCGGGCCAGGAGATCGGCGCCGACGACGAACCAGGCGCCGGTCAGGAACGCGGCCGGCAGCAACCGCCGATGGACCGGCCCCAGCAGCAGGCGCACGAGGTGCGGCACGACGAGCCCGACGAAGCCGACGACACCGCTCACCGCGACCGCGCTGCCGGTGAGGATCGCCGCGCTCCAGAGCACGGCCCGTTTCGCCCGCTCGATGTCGACCCCGAGCGACGCGGCCACCTCCTCGCCCTCGAGCAGCAGGTCCAGGTCGCGCGCGAACCAGACCGCGATCGCGCAGCCGATGACCATTCCCGGCAACAGCATCCCGGCGTGGACCCAGCCGCGGTCGGTAACGCCGCCCATCATCCAGTAGGCGATCCTTCGCGCCGCCTCGTACTGCTCCCAGGAGCGAGCGATGAGCCAGGAGTTGACGGCGGCGAGCAGCGCGTTCAGCGCGACGCCGGCAAGCAGCAGCGTTGTAACCGGCGTGTAGCCGTCGCGGGTGGCGATCCGGGTCACGATCAGGAGGGACAGGAGTGCACCGCCGACCGCGAACAGGGGCGCGGCAAGCAGGAAGCCGCCGGCCAGTCCGAAGGTCAGCGCGAAGACTGCGCCGGTGGCGGCGCCGGTACTCGTGCCGACGATCCCCGGCGAGGCCAGCGGGTTGCGGAACAGGCCCTGCATCTGGGCGCCCGCCAGGGCCAGGCAGCCGCCGACCATCGCCGCCACGACCACCCTCGGCGCGCGGAGCGACCAGACGATCGCATCCACTCGCGGGTCGGCGGGGCCGTGCTCGCCGGGCAGGAGATGCCGCGCCAGCACGGCCAGCACGTCGCGTCCATCCAGCGGCACCGATCCGCGGAACAGACCGATCCCGGCGAACGCCAGCAGCAGCGCCAGGCCGGCGGCCATGTACCACCAGAAGCCGGCCCGGTAGCCGCCGAACGCGATCCTCATTCCCTTGCGGCCACTCGCTTCTGGCGGCCCGCCTCTTCGATCCGTCCGGAGGCGCGCACGAGCGCGTCGGCGAGCCGTTCGACCATACCCGCGACGTGATGCGAGATGGCCGCCATGTCCCGCCCATCGAGCGACTCCAGGTTGCCGAGCCTGGCCGCACGCGTGCCGTCCAGGGCGCCCGGCGTGACATCGCCGGCCACATAGGAATCCGTGAAGATGACGTCCGGGTCCCAGATGACGACCTGCTCGGCGCTGATCCGCGGCCAGCCTTCCAGACCGTTCTCCGCCGCCAGGTTGACGGCCCCCAGGTAGCGGAGCGCATCGTCGAAGACGGTCCGGCCGCCCAGCACCACACCGCCGCTCCAGTGGACGACCCGCAGGCCCTCGGCCTTCGAACCGGCCCGCGCGCGCGCCTCCTCCAGACGCTGGCGCATCGACTCGACCAGCCGCTCCGCCTCGCGGTCCCGACCGGTCGCGAAACCGACGGTCCGGATGTTCCGTTCGATCGCCGCGAGATCCTCGTGATCGAGCAGGACGACAACGGGCACGCCGGCCGCCTCCAACTGAGCCAGCGTCTCCTGGGTGTTGAAGCCCGCCGCGAACACCAGGTCGGGCGAAGCCGCCAGGAGCTCCTCCGTGCTGAAACCGCCGACCCGTCCCAGGCGCTTTGCCTTGTCGGCGCTGGCGCTGAACTGCGGGTCGCCGGCGAAGGGCGATAGCAGCACGATCCGCTCCGGTTCGGCGATCTCAAGCAGGATCTCGTCGGTCGCCAGCGTTCGCGAGGCGATGCGCTCGGGCGGCGCCGCCAACCGGACCACCCTGCCGGCGCCCCTGATCTCGCGCCAGGCGCCGTCCGTGCCCGGTTCGACGAGTTCGAGCCGGGCGCCTTCCACGCTCCGGAGGTAGTGCTCATGGTCGCCCTCCAGGTCGAGAGGCGCGCCGCCAGCGCCCTCGACGCCCCCATCGGGAGCGCGGCCGCAGGCGAAGACCGCGATCGCCGCGACGATCGCCAGGCTGAGCGCGGTCCGGGCACCGATCGTTGGGGACGGTCCGAGCATCGGGATCGAAGCTATACTGCCGCCCCCTCAGGACAAAGAAAGCCAGGGAGCAAACTTCGATGAGCATCAAGACCGGGGACGCGATCCCGGAAGCCAGTTTCAAGCAGATGACCCCGGACGGCATCGTCGACATTTCGACTCGCGAGCTGTTCGAAGGCAAGAAGGTCGTCCTCTTCGCCGTGCCGGGCGCGATGACCCCGACCTGCTCGGAGGTCCACATGCCGGGGTTCATCGAGAAGATCGAGGCGATCAAGTCGGGCAACGTTGACACCGTGGCCTGCCTCGCCGTCAACGACGTCTTCGTCATCAACGAGTGGCGCAAGGCGCGGAGCATTCCCGACGACATCGTCCTGCTGTCCGACGGCAACGGCGAGTTCACGTCGAAGGTCGGGCTCGAACTCGACGCTTCGCGTTTCGGCATGGGCACCCGCTCGCGACGCTACGCCGCGATCGTCGACGACGGCGTGTTGACCTACCTCGGCGTCGAGCCGGCGGGCGAGGTCGGCGTCAGCGGGGCCGACGCGGTCCTCGAACAGCTCGGCTGAGTCACCCGGCGGTCCTCAGCCTGGGGGTCTCTTGACCAACCACAGGGTCGACAGCCTCACCGATTCGATCTACGTCCCCTTCGACGAGGAGGCGTGGGGGCGGCTTCGGGCCGAGACGCCCCTGCCG
The DNA here is from genome assembly GCA_009837885.1 of Holophagales bacterium. Classification (GTDB taxonomy): domain Bacteria; phylum Acidobacteriota; class Thermoanaerobaculia; order Multivoradales; family Multivoraceae; genus Multivorans. The sequence goes on from VXSP01000036.1 coordinate 13,575, forward strand.
CTCTCCGAGGAGGAACTGGAGCGCCTGCGCGGCATCAACGAGCAGGTCTCGCTCGAAGAGGTCGCGCAGATCTACCTGCCGATGTCGAGGCTGCTCAACCTCTACGTCGGCGCCACGCAGGATCTCTACCGGGCCAGCAGCACGTTTCTCGGAGGCCTGACGGCCAAGGTGCCCTACATCATCGGAATCGGCGGCAGCGTCGCGGTGGGCAAGAGCACGACCGGCCGCATCCTCCGCGAGCTGCTCGCCCGCTGGCCGAACCATCCCCAGGTCGACCTGGTGACGACCGACGGCTTCCTCCATCCCAACGCCGTCCTGGAAGAGCGCGACCTGATGGAGCGCAAGGGTTTCCCGGAGAGCTTCGACCTGCGCACGCTGGTGAACTTCGTGCTCCAGGTCAAGTCGGGTGAGCGGAAGGTCGAGCACCCGGTGTACTCGCACCATTCGTACGACATCCTGCCCGGTGTCACCGAGGTCGTCGACCAGCCCGACATCCTGATCCTCGAGGGCCTGAACGTCCTGCAGGCGCGCTCGCAGTCGCCATCCCGGAACAGCCGGCTCATGCTCTCCGACCTCTTCGACTTCTCGATCTACGTCGACGCCGAGACGGAAGTCATCGAGCGCTGGTACGTCGAACGGTTCCTGACCTTCCGCGACACCGCGTTCCGGGATCCGGACGCCTACTTCCACCGCTATGCCAGCCTGAGCGAAACGGACGCCATCGACACCGCCCGGGGCATCTGGAAAAGCATCAACGAACCGAACCTGATCCAGAACATCATGCCGACCCGCGAGCGCGCGGATCTGATCCTGGAGAAGGCGCCCGACCACGCCGTGCGGCGGATCCGCCTGCGCAAGCTCTAGGCCGCCCTACCGGGACGGCAGCCAGCTCGGCTCGCGCAGGGCCCCGGTTTCGTCCAGGAGCTCGTCGAGCCGCCCCGACAGCCGGTCGAAGATCGCCTTGAGTTCCAGCACCTCGCGCGCCCAGTCGTCGCGAGGATTCCGGGCGGCGGACGCGGCAGCCACCCGGAGCCGGGCCTCGACGTTGCCGGCGCCGTGACGGGTGATGAAGCCGCCCAGGAGATTGCGCCGCTCCTCCGGGTCGGCCTGCACGTCGTAGAGTTCGTAGCGATCCCACACGCCGTGGAAGCGCATGAACTTGTAGCGGTCGGTGCGCACGCCCAGCACCGTCGGCGTCTGGGGAAAGGCCCGTTCCCAGAAGTACTCGTAGAGGAACGCGTCCCGCCACGGCGGCGGCTCCTCGCCGGGACCGGTCTCGAGCAGGCCGAAGAAGGACCGGCCCTGGACCGTGTCCGGGACTTCCACTCCCGCGGCCTCGAGGAAGGTGGGAGCGAAGTCGAGGTTGACGATCATCTCCGAGCGCCTGAGGCCTCCGGCGCCGCCGTCGAGCCAGGGCGCAATCACCATCAGCGGCACCCGGATCGACGCCTCGTACATCGTCCGCTTGTCGATCAGACCGTGCTCGCCGAACTGGAAGCCGTTGTCCGACGTGAAGACGAGCAGGGTCTCTTCCAGCAGGCCCCGCTCCTCCAGCGCTCCGACGATCCGGCCCACGCTGTCGTCCACGCCGCGCATCGTCTCCGCGTAGTCCACGGCGAACTGCTGGAAGTCGACCGAGTTGTCGTACAACCCGTCGACGCCGTGCCAGCTCCGCCGCTGCGCCTCGACCCAGTTCGGCTTGCCCTCGTAGTTCTCGTGCCGGTTCGGCATCGTCACCGGCGGTGGATACCGCTGCCCGGCATAGCTGCCGAGATGGCGTTCCGCCGGCCGGAACGACGCATGCACGGCCTTGTGCGAAACGTAGAGGAGGAACGGCGCCTCCTCCCCTTCGGCGCCGGCCAGGAAGTCCAGCGCGTAGTCCGTGATCAGGTCCGTCGTGTAGCCCTGCCGCGGCACCCGTTCGCCGTCGACGTTGAAGGTCTGGTTGTAGTAGAGGCCCTGGCCCGGGAACGAGACCCAGCGATCGAATCCGGGCCGGGGGGCGTCGGACGTACCCCCCATGTGCCACTTGCCGACGAAGGCGGTTCGGTAGCCCGCACGCTGGAGTTCCTGCGGGAAGGTCGGCGTGTCCGGATTCAACCGGGTGCGGTTGTCGAGCACGCCGTGCCGGTGGGCGTACTGCCCGGTGAGGATCGAAGCGCGGCTCGGCGAGCACAGAGAGGTCGTCACGAAGGCGTTCTCGAACAGCACGCCGCGCTCGATCAGGCGGTCGAGGTGCGGCGTCTCGAGGAAGGCGTGGCCCAGTGCGGACGCGGCGTCAAAGCGCTGGTCGTCGATCAGGATGAAGACGATGTTCGGCCGCTCGGCCGCCCGCGCGGGCCCCGTCGCCGGCAAGGCCACTCCGCACACCGCGAGCAGGACCGCTCCAAGGCCCGGAAAGCGCGCGGGTCCACGCCTTGGTCGCTTCGTCGTCATCGTGTTTTCCTTCATCTCAGCTCTCCTCACCGAGTTTGCCCCAGGCCGACCTCGGCCAGTTCCTCCGGATCGTAGTTCCAGCGCCGGTAGTTCCACATCCATTGCTCCGGCCGCGCCCGCACCCTTCGTTCGATCGCCGAAGCGATCCGCTGCGACAACTCGACCGGATCCCGCGAGCCGCCGGGCCGGCGCAGCATCTCGCTCTCCAGACGGTAGGAGAACGGTCCCTCGCGAAGGCAGAAGGCCGCGATCAGCGGACAGTCGAGCCTGGCCGCCAGCGCCGCGGGGCCGCCGACGAACTCGGTGCGGCGGCCCAGGAAGTCGACCTCCGGCCCGCGCCGCTGGTCCGGCCTCTGGTCGACCACCATGATCAGCGTCTCCCGCCGCTTGAGACAGCTCAGCATGTCCCGCAGGAGAGAGGTCCGGCCGCTCCAGATCACCCGGACGCCGGCCCGGGCGCGCATCCGCTCCACGAACGCGGACGCCGCCCTGGCGCGCGATGGCTTGGCCACCGCGCAGACCTGCGACGAGGAGGCGCAAACGGTGCTCTGCGCCAGCAGTTCCCAGGCGCCCAGGTGACCGGTGACCAGCACCTGACCGCGGCCGTGGCCCTCGACCTCCGCCATCAGTTGCCTCAGCTCTTCAAAGCCATCCATCGACGCGACGTCGAGCCGCTTCCGGTCGAAACTGATCCTCACCGTCTCGAGCGCCGCGACGATCTGGTGCCGCACGCAACGCCATTCCAGGTCGCGCGCCTTCGGCGACCCCGGCGGCAGCCCCAGCACGACCGCCAGGTTCTGCCGCATCAACCGAACGTCACGAGGCGTCACCCCCCGCAGATGCGCCAGCAGGCCCGAGGCAGGCCCGAACAATGCCGCCGGCAGCAGGCGGATCAGCCAGGAAACGGCATGGAGAAAGGCCCCGGTGGTGCGATCGGTCATGTCAGCACAAGAGTGTAAGTGGCGACGGTGTACTATGCCGGCTCTTGAGCGAACAACCCGGTTCTTCTTCCTCGCCGCCTCCGGCAGACCCTTCCGGCTACTGGCGGGCGAATCTGCGGTTGATGGCGATCCTGCTCGCCGTGTGGTTCGTCTGTTCCTACGTCCTCGGCATCTTCCTGGTCGAGCCGCTGAACGGCACCCGAATCGGCGGCTTCCCGCTCGGGTTCTGGTTCGCGCACCAGGGGTCGATCTACGTCTTCATCGTCCTGATCCTCGTCTACGCGGCGACGATGGACCGGCTCGATCGCCGCTACGGCGTCGACTGAGCCGGTCGCAGACGCCCGACTCCGACGCCCGCCGACCCTCGCGATGAACGTTCAGGCCTGGACCTACCTGATCGTCACCGCGACCTTCGCGCTGTACATCGGCATCGCCTGGTGGAGCCGCGTCAGGACGACGTCCGGCTTCTACGTCGCCGGTCGCGGCGTGCCGGCCGTGGCCAACGGCATGGCGACGGGCGCCGACTGGATGAGCGCGGCCTCCTTCATCTCGATGGCGGGCCTCATCTCCTTCATGGGCTACACCGGCACGATCTACCTGATGGGCTGGACCGGCGGCTACGTCCTGCTGGCGCTCCTGCTTGCCCCGTACCTTCGCAAGTACGGCAAGTTCACGACCTCCGAGTTCGTCGGCGACCGCTACTACTCCGACGCCGCCCGGCTGGTGGCGGCCGCCTGCACGATCTTCGTCTCCTTCACCTACATCGCCGGGCAGATGCGCGGCGTCGGGGTCGTCTTCTCGCGCTTCCTGGAGGTCGAGGTCCACTGGGGCGTGATCATCGGCGTCGTCATCGTCTTCTTCTACGCCGTGCTCGGCGGCATGAGAGGCATCACCTACACCCAGGTCGCCCAGTACTGCGTCCTGATCGTCGCCTTTCTGATTCCGGCCGCGGCCATCTCCTGGAAGATCACCGGAAATCCGATCCCGCAGTTCGGCTTCGGCGGCACGGTTCAGGAAGGCCAGCAGGCCGGCGTCTTTCTGCTCGAGGCACTGGACGCGCTGCACCGGGAACTCCGGCTGCCGGAGTACACGGCCGCCTTCGTCCCCGGCAAGAAGAGCATGATCGACGTCACCGCGATCGCGCTGGCGCTGATGGTCGGCACCGCCGGGCTCCCCCACGTGCTGGTCCGCTTCTACACCGTGCGCAGCGCCCGCGCGGCGCGCTGGAGCGCGCTCTGGGCGCTGGTCTTCATCGGCCTGCTCTACACCACGGCGCCCGCGGTCGCCGCCTTCGCCCGCGTCAACCTGATCTCGACCCTCCACAACTCGAGCTACAGCGAAGTACCGGAGTGGTTCAAGAGCTGGGAGACGACCGGTCTGATCTCCTTCGACGACCAGAACGGGGACGGGATCATCGACATGTCCGACGGGGCCAACGAGCTGACTGTCGACCAGGACATCATGGTCCTCGCCAACCCGGAGATCGCCGAGCTGCCGGCCTGGGTCGTCGCCCTGGTCGCCGCCGGCGGACTCGCGGCGGCGCTGTCGACCGCTGCCGGCCTCCTGCTCGTCATCGCATCGGCCATCTCTCATGACATCGGCAAGTCGATCCTGTGGAAGGACATGAGTTCGCGCCGGGAACTCCTGCTCGCGCGCGTGACCGCGTCCGTCGCGGTGGTCGTCGCCGCCTACTTCGGCATCTCACCGCCCGGCTTCGTCGCCCAGGTGGTCGCGTTCGCCTTCGGCCTCGCCGCGTCCAGCTTCTTCCCCGTCCTGGTGCTCGGCATCTTCACCCGCACCACGACGAAGGAGGGGGCGATCGCCGGCATGAGCAGCGGCATCCTGTTCACCGGCGCCTACATCGTCTACTTCCGCCTGATCCGGCCGGATGCGACCGCCGAGGACTGGCTGTTCGGCATCAGTCCCGAGGGCATCGGCTCCGTCGGCATGCTGATCAACTTCGCCCTGGCGCTCATCGTCAGCCGGTTCACGAAGCCGCCGCCGGATGAAGTGCAGCAGCTCGTCAGCGAGATTCGGCTGCCACGCGAGCGCGCCGCCGAGTCTGCGTAGCGAGCCCGCGAGGCCGCGAAGGGAAGAACACTTGTTGAGGGAATGGAACACTCGCTCAACGACCTGACTGTCGCCGAACTGCTCCGTCTGCACGTTGGCATCGGCGAGCAGCTTCGCACTCGCGGAATCACAAGAGGCGAGAACGTACCCACGGGAGATCTCGCCGAGTTCCTGTTCTGCCGCGCCTACGGATGGGAACAGGCGGGCAACTCCGAAAAGGCCTTCGACGCCACCGACTCCGAAGGGACGCGCTATCAGGTCAAAGGACGACGCATCCACAACCGCACCAACTCCAGGCAGCTCTCGGCCATACGCGACCTCGAGGGCTTCGACATTCTGGCAGCCGTTCTCTTCGATCACCACTACGGCGTATCGAAAGCCGTCTTGATCCCGAACGAGTTAGTTCGGCGCCGCGCCAAGCATGTAGCACACGACAACAAATGGAACTTCCTGCTGACGGACGACGTCTGGCGCGAAGCGGGCGTCCGTGACGTTACTGTGATCCTGAGGACTGCCTGGAAGCAACTGTGTACTGCCTCAGAAGTCACCGGTGCTGTCGACCTCTCATCACTCTCAGAAGCGCAACTCAACAAGCTACAGAAGATTGTCGATGAAGCGCAGGCAGACCAGAGAAGGCGTAAGGAGTACGCCGTACCCGATCCTGGCAGCGTCCCGAGGCCCACTCGCCCGGCCGCGGTTTCACCGCCGCGTTCAACCGCGTCGAAGGGAAACACCGCAGTCAAGGTCACCGACAAGAGATCCGCGATGGAGCGGGTCAACGCGGCGCTTGGTCGGCAGTTGCTCCATCGCGGCAACACGCACTTCTCGAACGTAAACTCGGGCAAGCCCGTCTGGTGGTTCAACGTCGATCCTCGCAAGTTCAGGAACGATCTGCATCTTCTCTGCGCCGATGCCGGAGATCTGATCTGGTTGAGAATCGTGGCGAACGCTGTCGGGCATCCAGAGCGCACTTTCCGCTACCGCCCGGAAAAGGACGTGGTCGACTTCGAGATCTCCTGCGACAGAGGCGACCGCTACATGCGCGACGTCAAGAGTGGCGGGAGCGAGTACGACTTTCGACCCCACGTTCGGCGGGAGTGGCCCTGATCCGCCATAGCTGAGGCAGGGAACTCGGCGCGACCGATGCGGACGCGGTAGTGCACCGCCGGTCGGTTCTACACCAAGGTTGAGCAAGCTCATGCGCGCCGAAAAGCCAACACGGCGGCCGCTCCTCCGCCGCCAAGTTCCCAGCGCCGCTTCGCCGGCGAGCACCCGGCGCAAATGGCCGCTCGCGACTCTCTCCCCGCTCAGGCGAAGACGCGCGGCTCGAAGTTCTCGGCATTGATGATGGAGGCGCTGTCGCCAGTGGCCCGGATGACGAAGAAGCCCTGACGTTCGGCGTGAGTCGTCACGTCGTCCCATGACTCCAGGTAGGCCAGCGCGCCGTACACGCGGCGGTCGCGGTACTCCGGCCACCAGTCCTTGAACCGCTCCAGCTTGGAACCGAAGCGCCCGACGTGCTCCGGTCGCAGGGTCGTCTTCACCTCGACCACCACGACCTCGCGGCCGTTCACGGCGACGATGTCCACCTGGTAGTTCTCGGCGTTGCGCCGCCGGTTCTTCCGCGGCAACACCATCCGCTCCACGTCGACGTTGCGCTCCCGCATCAGACGAACGAGATCCCCCGCGACCAGGCTCTCCATCAGCCTTCCCCACTGCGTGGTGAACAGGTTCTCCGCCTTCTTCAGGCGCCGATCCGTCTCCTGCATCTGACGGGCCGTCTCCCGCATCCGCCGGTCCGCTTCCTGAGAGCGCCGTTCCGCTTCCTGGAAGCGCAAGTTCATCCGCCGGTCCATCTCCTCCATCCGCTCTCGCTGGAGCTCTCTGAGCTCTCGAATGCTCCTCGTGAGTTCCTGGAGCGTCTCCAGCGTCGGCGCTTCTTCGCGCCCTTCGGGGTTCGTCGTTGTCATGTTCGCCTCATTTCGTAGCGGAGCGCGGGTACCGCGGGCCGGGGGCGGGCAGTGCCTCCAAGGCCTGATTCAGGAGGCCGACAAGGAACAACGGAGAGTATCACCGACGGCGGCGTCCTTTCGCCGCCCCACGGTCGGGGGGACGAAGAGAGTGAGTGACGGACCGAACTGGCGCGGACGGCCAACCCGTCTGCCTGACGGGGCACTCAGACGAGCGCCGCCAGGCGCTCGCGCAGGGTCGAGTAGCGCCGCAGGTCGGAGGCTTCCTCGACGGCCTTCTGGAGCGCCCACTTCTGGCCGACGATGACGACGAGTTGCCGGCCTCTGGTGATCGCCGTGTAGAGCAGGTTGCGGCGCAGCATGACGTAGTGATGGGTCGAGATCGGCACGACGACCGCCGGGTACTCGGAGCCCTGCGATTTGTGGACGGTGACCGCATAGGCCAGCATGAGCCGATCCAGGTCGCTGAAGCGGTACTCGACGGGTCGACCGTCGAAGACGATCGTCATCTTCTCCGCGCCGGGATCGATCGACTGGATGCGACCGAGGTCGCCGTTGAAGACGTCCTTGTCGTAGTCGTTCTCGGTCTGCATCACCTTGTCGCCGGCTCGGTACTTCCAGCCGAAACGCTCGACCTCGACGGCGCCTGACTCCGGCGCCGGGTTCAGAACCGCCTGCAAGGTGACGTTCAGCGTGCGCACGCCGAGGGGGCCGCGATTCATCGGCGACAGGACCTGGACGTCGCGGACCGGGTCGAGACCGAAGCGGCGGCCGATCCGCCCGGCAACGATCTCCACGACCTTGCGCTGACCGTCCTCGGCATCGTCGGCGGGCACGAAGTAGAAGTCGCTCAGTTCGTCCCTCGCAGACTCCAGCTCGGGCAGGTAGCCCTGGTTCACGCGGTGGGCGTTGCGGACGATCCGGCTGTTGTCCGCCTGCCGGAAGATCTCCCGGAGACGCGCTACCGGGATGGCGCCTGAGTCGATCAGGTCGCGCAGCACCTGGCCCGGGCCGACCGACGGCAACTGGTCCGCGTCGCCGATGAGCAGCAGCGATCCCTCCGCCGGCAGCGCCTGGAGCAGGGCCGCCATCAGCTCGACATCGACCATCGAGGACTCGTCGACCACCAACAGCCCGCAATCGAGCGGACGCAGGCGGCCACGCCGGAAGGCGCCGCTCGACGGGTCGATCTCGAGCAGCCGGTGGATCGTCTTCGCGGAGTGGCCGGTGCTTTCGGCCAGCCTCTTCGCCGCGCGGCCGGTTGGGGCGCAGAGCGCGCAAGTCACGTTACGGGCCTTCAGGATCTGCAGCAACGCGTTGACCAGGGTAGTCTTGCCGACTCCCGGACCGCCGGTGATCACGGCGACGCGCGAGCACAGGCTCGTCTCGACCGCCGCGCGCTGGGTCGGCGCGAGGGTCACGTCGAGGCGCTTCTCCACCCACGCCAGCGCTTTGCCGGCATCGATGTCCGCCCAGGGCGGCGGCTCGGCCCGAATCAACTCGCCCAGCCGGCGGGTGATCGCGCGCTCGGCCGACAGCAGCGGCGGCAGAAAGACGGCCTCTTCGCCGTTCAGGCGCGTGGCGACCAGCCGTCCCGTCTGCAGCTCGTCCGACAGCGCGGTGACCAGGATCTCCTCCGGAATCTTCAACAGCTCCTGCGCCTGCTCGAGAAGCTCGTCTCGCGGCAGGCCGCAGTGCCCGGCGCCCCGCGCCTGTTCCAGCGTGTAGCCGAGGCCGGCGCGGGCACGCGGCAAGCCCTCGGGGTCCTTGCCCAGACTCGCGCCGATGCTGTCGGCGATCCGGAAACCGATCCCCCGGATGTCCCTCGCCAGCCGGTACGGGTCCTCGGTGAGCAAGGTCGCGGCGTCAGCTCCGTAGGTCCGGTAGATACGAGCGGCCCGCGAGGAGCCGAGACCGTGAGTCTGCAGGAAGACCATGATCTCCCGTACCGCCTTCTGGTCCTTGAAGCCCTCGCTCAGGCGCCTGGCACGCTTCGGGCCGATACCCGGAACCTCCTTCAGGCGTTCCGGCTCGTTCTCGATGACCTCGAAGACGTCTTCGCCAAACGCCTTCACCAGGCGTTTCGCCATCTTCGGCCCGACGCCATGCACCCTGCCCGATCCGAGGTAGCGCCGGATCCCGTCGAGCGAATCCGGCGGGGACACGGCGAGCCGATCGGCCTGGAACTGGACTCCGTGGTTCGGATCGTTCTTCCAGGCGCCGGAGGCCCGGATCGTCTCGCCCTGCGAGACGAGGGGCAGTCGACCTACAACCGTCGCCGGCTGGAAGCTGCCGCGTACCCGGACGCGGAGCACCGCGAATCCGTTCTCCTCATTGTGGAAGACGACCCGCTCGACGACCCCGGAGAGCGCCTCGCGGTCTTCGGCCGGCTTGGTCATGGCGAGTTGCCGCCCCGCATCCCTCTCACGCGACACAGCTTACGCCCGATCGACCAGGACACGCCGCATGATCGCCGATCGGTGACACAATCACCGCCCTTCCCTCTCCGCCCAGACCGAAGCCCGAGGAGTTCACCTCAGATGACCGCCACCTGCCGATTCGACAGCCTCGCGCTGAACGCCTCCGATCCCGCTGCCGCCGCCGACTGGTATGCGCGGCACTTCGGCGGCGAACTCCTGGAGGGCTTCGCCGGCGCCGGTGCCCGTTTCCGGGCCGGCAGCGGGACGGCGGACCTCCACTGGCACGGCGCCGAGGCTCCCGGCCCCAGCATCGGCACCGGACTCGATCACTCGGGCTGGTCCGTCGACAACCTGGACGATCTCCACGCCGCGATGCTCGCCGATGGCGCTACGGAGTTCTGGGAACCCCGGCACTTCGGGCCGGCGAAGCTCTACATCTCGTTCGTGACGGATCCCTGGGGCGCGAAGATCGAACTCCTCGAGGACGCGAAGCACCCCGGCTTCCACCACGTCCACATCCTGGGACCGGACTGCGAGCAGGACCGCTCGTGGCTGCTGGAACACGTCCCCGGTCCGGCCGAGACCTTCAAGGACATCCTGCTCGCCGTCAACTACGGCACGATGCGGGTGCTGTTCCGGCAGACCGACGACGAACTGGAACCGACCGCCGGCCGCGCGATCGACCATCTCGCATGGACTTCGGCCGCCGGCGGCGGCCGCCACACGAGCCCGACCGGCGTCGACATCCAGGTGCGGGGGACCTAGCAGCCCGTGGGAGAAGTGCGTGTCGCACCGAGAGCGGTCAGGCGCCCGTCCAGCAAGGCGCGACGAGGGAGCATACCGGGCCGTATTCGACCGAGGAGCAACGACGCTGGGCGGGATGCATGGCCGCTCGAATGCAGCGCGACTTCTTCCACGGGCTGCTAGACCGCCGGCCCGTGAGTCTCTGGCCGCCGCCGCGGCGGGTCGAGGTCCTTGACGCCGCCGACTCCCTGGTCCTGCCGCCGGGCGCACCCGTCGCGCTCCATGTGACCGCGGCGGGAGCAGCGCCGGCGGAGGCCTCGGAGGAACTGGAGTTCGCGCTCGCGGGCCTGCGGCGCGTGCTGGCAACCACGGGGCAGCAGCTCCTCCCTGCGGGCGCCGGAAACGGCTCCGGCGACGGCATCGCTTGCCGCGTAGCGGTCGACTCGCCAGGCGCGGAGGGAGCCTCCCGAGTCGACGTTCCGACCAACGAGAGCTATCGCCTGCGCACGGGTCGCGACGGCATCGCCATAGAGGCCGCGACGCCGACTGGCGCGTTCCGGGCAGCGACCACCCTGAAGCAGTGGCTCAACTCGCGCGGCCGGCCGGCGGCCGCCGGATTCGAAGTGCCGGCGGTCCAGATCGAGGACCGGCCGGACTTTCCCATCCGCGGCGCGATGCTCGACGTGAGCCGGAACCGCGTGCCGCGAATGGACTACGTGAAGCGGCTGATCGACCGGCTGGCCGACTGGAAGGTAAACCACCTCCAGCTCTACGTCGAACACACCTACGCCTACGCGGATCACGAGGAGGTCTGGCGCGATGCCTCGCCGTTCACCGCCGGCGAGATCCGGGAGCTCGACGCCTGGTGCCGGGAGCGGTTCATCGAACTGACGCCAAACCAGAACAGCTTCGGCCACTTCCACCGCTGGCTAATCCACGACCGGTACCGGCCGCTGGCAGAAGTGCCCGAGGGCTTCCAGCACCCCTTCTCCATCGACCCGGAGCCGTTCAGCCTGTGCGCCACCGACCCACGCGTCCTCGAGTTGCTCACGGGCCTCTACGACGAACTGCTGCCGCAGTTCGGCGGCCGGCGCTTCAACGTCGGCCTGGACGAGACGTTCGACCTGGGCCGCGGCCGCTCCGCCGAGGCGTGCGAGGAGCGAGGCAAACCGGCCGTGTACCTCGACTTTCTGCGCCAGGTCCACGATCTCGTCACCGAGCGCGACCGGCAGATGCTCTTCTGGGGCGACATCATCCTCGAGCACCCCGAACTGATCGACCAGGTCCCGGAAGACGCGGTCGCGCTCTGCTGGGGCTACGACGCGAGCCACCCCTTCGAGGACCAGTGCGCCCGGCTGGCCGCCTCGGGGAGAGAGTTCTGGGTGTGCCCGGGGAGCAGCAGCTGGCACAGCTTCGGCGGTCGGCTGCAGAACGCCGTCGGCAATCTGGCCCTCGCCGCGACCGCCGGTTCGGCGGCAGGCGCTCAGGGCTACCTCATCACCGACTGGGGCGACCACGGACACCTGCAGCCGCCGGCGATCGCCGAACTGCCGCTTTCCATTGGCGCCGGTTTCGCCTGGTCGGTCGAGGCGGCGCGCGAGGCGGCAGGCGGCCCCAAGCGGAACGAGGAAGCCTGGCTCGACCACGCCGTCCGCCTGGTCTACGACCGGGACGAGACGCTGGCGCGCACCGTCATCGACCTCGGCGCCATTGACCTCGACTGCGGTGGCCCGGTGATCAACGGCACCGCACTCTTCTACCTGCTTCGGTTCATCGACGACGACCTCACCCACCGGCGCTTCCGGCGGCTGAGCATCGCCACACTGCAGCGGACGTACGCCCGGCTGGCCGCTATCAGAGACCGGTTGAACCGGGTCGAGGGCGATCCGAACCATGCCGCGCTGGACTGGACCTGCCGGATGATGACGTGGTGCTGCCAGTTGGGTGTCGCGCGCCTCGTCGCCGGTCGCGGTTTGCTGGCCGGCCAGCTCCCAACGAAAGTGCGCACCACCCTCGGCGCCGACCTCCGCGACATCGCCGGCGACCTCCCCGACGTCTGGCTCGCCACCAGCCGCGAGGGCGGCCTGCGAGAGTCGCAGGACCTTCTGCACCACGTGGCCGATCTTCTGGCGGCACCTTGATTGCAACGCAATCACACCGTAGACTCCCATGAGGCTCTGGCTTGGGGGAGCTGCACGGTCGTTCAGGTTTGGATCTAGGGGATGCGCGACATGAGCGGGACATCATTCAGGACCTGTCACTGGTCGCGGTGAACCACGACGAATCGACGAGAAGCCACAGAAGACGATGGCCAGTATCACGGTCCGAAACCTCGACGACGAGGTCAAGAAGGGGCTCCGGATGAGAGCGGCCGCCAACGGCCACTCGATGGAAGAGGAGGCACGGATCATTCTGCGTGAGGCGGTAGAGCCGGAAACCGGCGAACAGAATCTGGCCGCCGCGATTCGCGCTCGCTTCGCACCCCTCGGCGGCGTGGAACTCGAGCTTCCCCCGCGCGGGCCCATGCGCGAGCCGGCGAAGTTCGACTGAGCGAACATGTTCGTTCTCGACACGAACGTCGTCTCCGAACTCATGCGCCCGAGACCCGAGCCAGCCGTTGAGAGGTGGCTAGGTCGGCGACCCGCGTCAGATCTCTACTTCACCGCGATAGGCGAAGCGGAGATCCGCTATGGCGTCGCCGTGATGCCGCGGGGTGCGAGACGTGAAGCCCTGGCCGCGGAGATCGAGGGCGTGCTGAGCGTTGACCTGAAAGACCGCGTGTTGCCGTTCGACAGTCAGGCTGCGCGCGCCTACGCCGAGATCGCGGCCAGGCGACGCGCGGCGGGGCGTCCTCCATCCGACTCCGATTGTCAGATCGCGGCGATCGCCAGTTGCCGAGGTGCGACGATCGTGACCAGAAACACCCGAGACTTCGAAGGAACGGGGATCGAAGTCGTCGATCCATGGACACACGAGGACGAAACACAATGACCGAAATCTCGATCGTCACGGTCGAGGAACTGCCCCTGCTGGCGGCGCGAACCAGCGCCAACTTCACCGAGGTTCCCGCCAAGCTGCTGCCCTTGATGGAGCGGGTCGGCGCGTTCGTGCGGGATCACGGCGTCGAGGGCGCCGGCCGGGACGTCTGGTTCTACCGCGACGTCAGCGGCAGCCAGATGGAGGTAGACGTCGGAATCCAGGTGCCCGCCTCGACCGAGGCGGCAGACGGCCTCGTCCGCTCGGCGACGCCGGCAGGCCGGTGCGCCCACGCCGTGCTCCACGGCGACTACAGCGAGATCCCGAGGGTCCACCAGGCGATTCACCGGTGGTGCGCCGAGCAGAACCTCGTCCTCGCCGGTCCGTGCTGGGAGATCTACGGCGACTGGCACGACGACCCGGCCAAGCGCCGCACCGACATGTACCACCTCCTGGCCTGACGGAAGAGACTCTCGAGTGCAGGTCGGCGATCTCGTCGACGCGTTCCGCGATCGCTTCGGCGCCGAGCCCGGCGTCATCGCCCGCGCGCCCGGCAGGGCCAACCTGCTGGGTGCGCACGTCGACTACAGCGAGGGCTGGGTGCTGCCGGCGGCGATCGACCGCGCCGTGTGGGTCGCGGCTCGACCGGCACGCGGCGCGGAAACCCGGCTGACAGCACTCGACCTCGGCGAGGAGGCGTCGCTCGATGTCGCCGCGCCCGAACCGCCAGTTGCGGAGCGCGGCGGACCGTCCTCCTGGATCGACTATCCGCAGGGACTGGCCTGGGCGCTCGGCCAGCGAGGGATCGAGGCGCCGCCGATCGAAGCCGTGTTCGGCGGCGACCTGCCGATCGGCGCCGGCGTCAGTTCCTCGGCGGCCGTCGAGATGGCGTTCCTCGTCGCCTGGGAGCAAGTCGCCGGCTTCGAACTGGACGGTGTCGAGCGCGCGGGTATCGGCCGGCAGGTCGAGAACGAGTACGTCGGCGTCCAGTCCGGCATCATGGATCAGTTCGCGTCCGTGCACGGCAGCGAAGGACACGCGCTACTGCTCGACTGCCGGTCGCTCGAGCACGAGTTGATCCCGACGCCTCAAGACCTCGTCTTCCTGGTCGCGGACACCGGCGTTCGCCGCGCCCTCGCCTCCGGCACTGGCTTCAACGACCGCAAGTCCGAGTGCTTCCGCGCCGCCGACCTGCTGCGGCCCCACCTGCCAGGGCTCTCCACGCTCCGCGACCTGGAACCGGCGGACCTCGACCGCCTGCGCCATGTGCTCGAACCGCCACTCGACCGCCGCGCGCGCCACGTCGTGACCGAGTGCCGCCGCGTCCTGGATGGCGCGGAAGCGCTGCGGCAAGGCGACCTGCACGCGCTCGGCGACCTGATGGCCCAGTCCCACCGCAGCTCCCGCGACGACTACGACGTCAGCATCGAGGAGCTCGACGTGCTCCAGGAGGCCGCCGCCGGCGCCGAAGGCTGCTACGGCGCCCGCCTCACCGGCGCAGGCTTCGGTGGCTGCGTCACCGCGATTACCAGCGAAGCCGCCGCCGGCCACGTGCGCGAGTGGACCGCGGCGGCCTTCGAACGCCGCTTCGGCCGGCGGCCGGAGCTCCACACCTGCCGCGTCGGTGCGGGCGCCGGTATCGTGGCCCGCTGAACCGACCCGCGGCCGTTCCAGGAGGCGTAGCGATGACCACGATCGACACCGGCACGAACGAACTCCTCTGCGACCTCGAGGCCGGCGTCGCCACGGTGACGCTGAACAAGCCGGAGAAACGGAACGCCCTGGGCGACATCCTGACGCCGGCGCTCCGGAGTATCCTGCTGACCCTCGAAGCGAACGAGCGCTGCGGCGCCATCCTGCTGACCGGCGCGGGCCGGGCCTTCTGCGCCGGCGGCGACGTCTCGGGCATGGGGGCGAGCCGGGGCAAGGACGGTGACGCGCCGAAGGCGCCGCCGACGATCGACGAAGCCGTGGCCTCTCTGATCGAGAAGCAGGAATCGCTCACGTTGCGCATGGCGGAGCTGGACAAGCCCATCGTCGCCGCGCTGCCGGGACCGGCGGCCGGCGCCGGCCTCTCCATCGCCCTCGCCGCGGATCTTCGCGTCATGGCCGACGACACCTTCGCCACCACCGCCTTCCGGCGCATCGGGCTGTCCGGCGACTACGGGTCGAGCTGGTTTCTGACCCGCCTCGTGGGTCCCGCCGTGGCGAAGGAACTGCTGATGACCGGCCGCCGCATTCCGGCCGAGGAGTGTCTCCGTCTCGGAATCGTCAACCGGATCGTGCCGTTCGACGACCTGGCAGCGGAGGCGCGGGGGCTCGCGCTGGAGCTGGCCAACGGACCCCGGGAGGCGCTCGGCTACATGAAGCGAAACGTGAACCGGGCAGTGCTCGGGAGTCTGCGGGAGTCGCTCGCCATCGAGGCGGAGGGGATGGTCCGCTCGGTCCGAACGGCGGACCACAGGGAGGCCGTGAGCGCGTTCATGGAGAAGCGGGAGCCTCAGTTCGAGCGCTGATCCTGAGCCGACCGCTGTCGCGGCCGGATGCCGGCCAGAGGGCCGGCGCACCGACACGAGGCACGGGTGAAGCACACCCCGGCGAACGCACCGTTGCCCGATTCAGTTTCCCTCAACGACGTCGGACCGGATCGCCCGGCCCGGTAGCGCGTCCTCGACGAGCTCCCCGTCGCGGACCACGAACACGCCGTCTACCAGTACATGCGGGATGCCCGCCGAGGGCACGGCGGGTTCGGCGAAGGTGGCCCGGTCGATCACGGTCTCCGGGTCGAAGACCGTGATGTCGGCGTCGGCGCCGACACTCAGGCGGCCCTTCGTACGCATCGCCGGCGCGACGTCCTCAAGCCGGCGGGCCGGCGCCAGGGTCATCTTGCGGATCGCCTCCATCAGGCTGAGCCGCCCCTCGTCGCGCGAGTAGCGACCGAGCACGCGGGCGAACGTCCCGGCGCCGCGGGGATGGGCCCGACCGTCGATGTAGCCGACGCCGTCGCTGGCGATCATCACGGCCGGGTGCGCGATCGCGTCACCGAGTTCCTGCTCCGGAATGATGTGCGCGATGATCGTCGCCTCCTCGGACGCGGGAAGGGCCCGTCGCTCGTTGAAGGCGGCCTCGTCCAGACGCTCACCGGTTGCGACCCACTCGATGTCGCCATAGTCCGCGGCCAGCCGCTCCCGCCAGCCCGGATCGAAGATCGCGGCCCGGATGTCGGTCGAGGCCGCGGTGTAGGGATAGACCTCGGTCGTCACGTCGACGCCCCCGGCGGCCGCCCTGTCGATCATCTCGATGACGGTCGGCATCTGCGCCAGTCCGCTCGAACCGATGTGGACGATGTGGACGGAGGCCCCCGAGCCGGCCGCGTCGGCGATCATCTCCTGGACCGCGGCGATCGAACTCTCCGGCTCCACCACGCCCGCGTAGCGGATGTGGGAGAAGACGGTCACCCCCGCCTCGGCCGCGGTCTGGAACATGCGGAAGATCTCGGACCTCGACGCGCCCGGCTGGTACTGGAGCGGCAGACCGATGCCGAGCGCGCCGTCGGTCAGGCCGTCCCTGAGGGTCTCCTGTATCGCCTCGATCTGCTGCGCGCTCGCCGCCTCGTAGGTCGCCGCCTGCTCGTCCTCCCCGAACGCCAGCACCCGGGCGGCCCCGTAGGCGGCCGTGGCGCCGAAGTGGATCCGCCAGGAGCCCTCCCGTTCCTCGTACCACTCGTCGACCGGGTACGCGCCGCCCTCGAGCTCGAATGCCGCGGTCACCCCGTCCCGCACCTGCAGGTCGCGGCTGAACGGGTCCTGGCCGTGCGCGTGGAGGTCGACGAACCCGGGCGCCACGACGTGACCGGAGACGTCGACGACTTCCGTCCCCTCGAGACTCTCTGCCGAGATCGCCTGCACCGTGCCGTCGGAGATGCCGACATCCATCACGGCGTCAAGACCCGACTCCGGGTCCATCACGCGGCCGCCGGCGAGGACGAGGTCGTAGCTGGCGGGCTCGGCGGTGCATGCGAGACCGAGTGCCGCCACGGCGAGGATCGCGGCGATCCGGGTCGTGCGAGCGACGGGCATATCAGGCTCCTAGAGCGGGCTCGGCGTCCGCGGGCGGGGCCGCCGGGGGCTTGGCACCGTGGATCGCCAGTTGGGAACGGAAGTCGTTCAGGATGGCGTAGAGCGACGGCACGAGCAACAGCGTGATCGCGGTCGCGAACAGGACCCCGAAGGCGAGCGACACCGCCATCGGGACCAGGAACTGGGCCTGGAAACTCCGTTCCAGCAGCAGGGGCAGCAGGCCCACGAACGTCGTCAGCGAGGTCAGGACGATCGGCCGGAAACGGGCGGCGCCGGCATCGTGGATCGCCTGGTGGACCGGCATGCCGATCTGGAGCCGCCGGTTGATGAAGTCGACCATGACCAGAGAGTCGTTGACGACGACGCCGGTCAGCGCGATCAGACCCAGCAGCGACAGCATGGTCAGGTTGATGCCGATCAGCCGATGGCCGATCACCGCTCCGATCAGGCCGAACGGGATCGCGCTCATCACGATCAGCGGCTGAAGGTAGGACTTGAAGGGGATCGCGAGCAGCGCGTAGATGACGATCAGCGCCAGGCCCAGCGCCCGGAACAGGCCCTCGAAGGTCTGACGCTGCTCCTCCTGCTCGCCCGCGAAGGAGAAATCGACGCCGGGATAGCCGGCCAGGATCGCGGGCAGCACGTTGGCTTCCATGTCGCCGACGACTTCGTTCGCCGTCACCACCGCCGGGTCCACATCCGCCGTGATGTTCAGCACCCGCCGCCGGTCGATCCGCTGGATCGTCGCGAAACCGCGGCCGAACTCGGCGCGGCCCGCGAAGGAGAACGGGACCTCGGCTCCGGCCGGCGTCCGGATCCGCATGTCCTCGAGCGACGCCAGCGTTTCCCGCTCGTCGGCCGGGTAGCGCACCATGACCCGGACGTCATCGCGACCGCGCTGAATCCGCTGTGCCTCGGCGCCGTAGAAACCCTGTCGCACCTGGCGGCCCAGATCCTCGAGACTGAGGCCCAGCGCTTCCGCCCGCTGGTCGAGCTCCAGCCGGATCTCCCGCTTGCCGGCGCGGAACGAATCCGAGATGTCGAACACGCCCGGATAGTCGGCGAGACGCGCCTTGATCTCCTCACCCACGGCCCGCAGGTGGTCGAGGTTGCGGCCGGTGAGCTGGACATCCACGGCCGAGCCGAAGCTGACCAGACTGGCCGTGTACTCGACCCTGACCGCGTCGGCCACCGGGCCCACCTTGTCGCGCCAGCGACGGGCAACCTCCGTGGCTCGAATCGTCCGCTCCTGGGAGGACGCGAGTTCGATGTTCACTTCGCCCTGGTGCGGCGCCGCGACCGCCACCTCGAAGCCGGCGGTCGGCCCGCTCGCCTGCTGAAGCGCCGCGTAGGGCTGCGACCCGACCGTCGCCATCACGTGACGGAACAGGCCGGCGTGACCCTCGGCCTCCAGTTCGGCTTCCAGCTCGAACGCGGCCGCTTCGATGCGGCGCACGGCGGCCAGGGTGGTGGAGGCCGGCGTCCCCTGCGGCATCGTCAGCAGGACGACCGCGTTGTCGGCCTCGACGTCCGGGAAGAACTCGAACTTCATCCGACCCGAGAACACGTAGCCCCCGGTGATGAACAGAACCGCCAGTCCGATGGCAACGGTCGAGTAGCGCCACTCGATCGCCCGCTCGATCAGCGGCCGGTAGCCGCGCTCGATCACCCACTTCATCCGTTTGGCGAAGAAACCCTGGAAAAGAGACCAGCCCCAGAGAGACCGTCCGCCCTTCCCTTTCTCGTGCCGGTGGGTCAGGTGGGAGAGGTGGTTCGGCAGCACCAGCATGGACTCGATCAGTGAGAATGCCAGGCAGCCGATAACGACCAGCGGGATCGTCCTCGCGATCGCTCCCGACGGGCCTTCAACGGAGTTGATCAGCGGTGAGAACGCCGCCAGCGTGGTGAGGATCGAGAAGGTGACGGGAGTCGCCACCTGACGCGCGCCGTCGATCGCGGCACGCGGGCCGGACTTGCCCATCTCGAAGTGGCGGTAGATGTTCTCGCCGACCACGATCGCGTCGTCGACGACGATGCCGAGCACGAGGATGAACGCGAACAGGGACATCACGTTGATCGAAACGTCGACAAGCGGCAGCAGGCCGAGAGCGCCCATGAAGGACACCGCGATGCCCACGGACACCCAGAGCGCCAGCCGGAACTTCAGGAACAGCGCCAGCACCAGGAACACGAGCAGCAGACCAAGCCGACCGCTCTCGATCAACACCCGCAACCGGTCCTGCAGCGGCACCGTGTCATCGAGCCAGGTCGTCATCGAAAGGCCGGGCGGCAACGCCGCCTGGCGTTCCGCGACGAAGCCCTTGACCTGGCGCGCGAGGCGCAGCGCGCTCTGGTCGCCGACCCGGTAGACCTGCACCAGGGCGACCGGCTGGCCGTCGAACCGCGACGTCACGTCGGTCTCGGCGAAGCCGTCCCTCACCTCCGCTATGTCGCCGAGAACCAGGCGGCTGCCGTCGGGCCGCGCTCGTAGCACGATGTCGCTGAACTCGGCGCCGCGGTACGCCTGGCCCATCGTGCGCAGGAGGATCTCGCCGCCCCGCGCCCTCACGGCGCCCCCCGGCAGGTCGACCGACGAGCGCCGGACGGCGAGCACGACCTCGTCGAAGGTCAGGCCGTACTGCCGCAGGGTGTCCTCGGAGACCTCGATCGAGATCTCGTACGGCCGCACCGCGTCGAGTTCAACCTGGGTGATGTCCGGCAGGTCGGAGAGGCCTTCCCGGACCTCCTCGGCGACCGCCTTGAGCGCCCTCTCCTCGACGTCGCCGTAGATGGCGACGGTGATCACCCGCCTGCGGATCAGCGCCTCCTGGATGATCGGTTTCTCGGTCTCCACCGGAAACGTCGTGATCGCGTCGATCCGCGACTTGACCTCGTCCAGCACCTCGCGTGTGTCCGCATCCGTCTCCAACTCGATGACGACCGTGCCGGAACCTTCGGCTGCCGTCGACCGGATCGTGTCGACTCCCTCGAGGTCCTGGACCGCCTCCTCGATCCGGAGGCACACGCCCTGCTCGACCTCCTCGGGCGCCGCGCCCAGGTAGGGGACGTTCACCGTGATGCTCTGGGTCTCCATGCTCGGGAAGACCTCGATCGGGATTCCGGTCAGCGCGAGCACGCCCCAGGCCACGATCAGGACCATCAGCAGGTTCGCCGCCACGCCGTTGCGGGCGAACCAGGCGATCATCCCGTTCATGGCGCGTTCCCGCCGGTCCCGAGGCCCTCAGGTTCCGGCTGCGGCGTCACCCGCATGCCGTCGACCGCGCTCTCGAGAATCGTGAGACTGATCCGGTTTCCCGCCGACAGGCCGTCAGAGACGATCACGACCTCCGGGTCCGCGCGCAGAATCCCGACGTGACGCAGGACCAGCCGGCCATCCTCCACGAGCCACACCCGGTCCGCTCCCACCAGCGCCCCGCGCGGCACCTGGAATACGGATTCCACCGATCGACCGACCACCTCCGCGTCCACGAAGAGGCCCACCGACAGCGGCGGCCGGTCCCCGGACGCCCGGTACGGATCGTCCACCCGCGCGATCAGGTTCACCATTCGGGTCGCCGGGTCGATCTCGCCACCGACGCGCACGACCCGGCCTTCCCACTCGTGCCGGCCGCCGGCGAACTGCGCCCGCAGCAGCACCCGGGGCCCGAAGTCACTCAGCTCGCCGCCGAGCGGCAGGTCGAGGAAGGCGAGTTCCGAGTCGGGAACCGGCAGGACGACCTCGGCGGCGTCCACCGCGTAGATCGTGGCCAGCGGCACGCCGCGGTTCACAAACTCGCCGCGGTCGACCCTTTTGGCGCGCAGCCTGCCGGCAAAGGGCGCCCGGATCGCGGTCCGCTCGAGGTCCAGTTCGGCGCGCCGCTTGGTGGCAAGCGCCGCTTCCACCTGCGCCCTCGCCTCGGCCAACTGCGGCTGGCGCAGCACCAGGGGCCCCGGCTCACCGTCCGCTCCGAGCTCCTCCCACTCTTCGCGCGCGACATCGGCCTCCGCCTGCTCCCGAGCCAGCCCGACCGCCGCCTGCGCGAGCGCGGCCCGGGCGCTCGCCAACGCCAGCTCGTAGTCGCGCCGGTCAAGCCGCAGCAGGACCTCGCCGGAATCGAAGAAGCCGCCGACCTCGAAGCTCTCAGATGTCCAGACGATCGTGCCCGCGACCTCCGAGACCAGATCCGCCTCGGTCACCGGAATGACCGACCCCTGGGAACGAACCCCCAGGTCGACTGCAGTCGGCGCGACGGTCAGGACGCGGACCGGCGGCGGCGCGATCTCGCGCGGCGCGGTCTCGACCACCGGCCTGGACCGAACCAGACCGACGACCACCAGAGCGGCCACCGCCAGAATCGCGGCCGGCAGGGCCCACTTCATCACGATCAGGGTCCCCCGCTCGCAGCCGGCGCGCCCGGTTCTGCGTAGACGCCGCCGCCCAGGGCCAGGATCAGATCCGTCCGCGACTCCAGTTGCTGACGCCGGGCCGCCAGCAACTGGCTCTCCGACTGAAACGACGTCCGCTGGCTGTCGAGGACCTGCAGGTAGCCGACGAGCCCCTCCCGGTAGCGGCCTTCCGCCAGACGCTCCGCTTCCCGGCTCTCGGTCGCGGCTCGTTCGAGCGCCGCCGTTCGCTCCTTCAGCATCCCCTCGGCGGCGAGACCCGACTCGACTTCCGCGAAGGCCTGGAGCGCCGTTTGCAGCCAGGTCGCTTCCGCGGCGCCGAGTCCCGCTTCCACCAGGTCGCGGCCGGCGCGCAGACGGCCCCCGGAAAGCAGCGGCTGGAGCAATCCGGCGGCGAGACTCCAGACCGAGAAGTCCCCGTCCAGCAGGTCCTGGAGTTCGCCGCTCGACGTGCCCACCGAGCCGTTCAGCGTGAAGCTCGGATAGAGGGCCCGGTGGGCGGCGCGGAGCCGCTCCGAGGCGGCGACCGCCCGGTACTCCGCCGCCCGCAGATCGGGGCGCCGCCCCAGCAGGGCGGCCGGCACTCCGGTTTCCGGCAGCGGCGGAAGCTCGGGCAGCCCCGCGGCCGCCTCGATCTCACCGGAGGGATAGCGGCCGAGCAGCACCTCCATTTGCCGGCGCAATCCGTCGAGCGTCTGCCGCTGCGCCGCCAGAGAGGCCTCCACGGTCGCGACCTGGGTTCGCGCCTGCCGTACCTCCAGCGCTGTCGCGACACCGCGCCGGTAGCGGGCCTCGACCCGATCGCGCGTCCGTTCGCGGCTGGAAAGGGTCCGCTCGGCCAGTGCCACCTGCTGCACCGCCTCGACCGTGCCGAAGTACACCTTCGCGAGCTGGCCCGCAATCGAGAGCCGGACTCCGTCGAGGTCGGCAGAGGAAGCGGCCGCTTCGGCAAGAGAGGCGGCGGTCAGCGCGCCGAGCCGGTCCCAAAGGTCGACCTCCCAGCGGACGTTGAGCGCGAGGCCGTAGGACGTGAAGGCGAAGCTCCGCACGCCGCCGGGCTCGAAGCCGGGAATGGGAATCGGGATCGCTTCGGTGAGCCCGCTCTGCGCCGTGTTCTGCTTGCGCCGCCCGGGGTCGAGCGCGGCTTCCAGCTCGGGGTTTCGCGCCGCGCCGTCGAGGCGGGCCTGGGCCAGCGCGACGTCGACGTTCAGCGCCGCGGCGCGGAGGCTGGAGTTGTGCTCCAGCCCCTCGACGATCAAGCTGGACAGCAGGGGATCGCCGAACTCCGTCCACCACTCCGCGTCGACGGGACCAGCCTCGACCCGTGGTTCCGGATCGCGCGCATCATCGGCGTAGCCGGCCGGCGCCGGCGCCTCGAGTGCCGGCGTCCGAACCCCGCTGCAGCCCAGCAGCGCCAGGGCGCCGACCGTGAGCGCCCATCCGGCGCGGTTCTGGCCAAGCGCGGCCCTGGAGAATCGAGGGACCCTCATCGGATAACACCAACTCGCGAGACTACTTGAGGCACCTGCCGAGGATCGATCATGTAGCGTCGATTCATGTCCGCGGAGGCTGTGTGACACCTGGCGAGCGGAATGGCGGCTCGCCGCCAGGCTCCAAGCCCGCCGGTCAGCACTTCAAACGCGGCCTGATCGAGGCCGCCGTGCGCGACAACGAGGCCATCGGCGCCAGGCCGTGCGGGCCGCGCGACGAACCGGGCGCCCGGCGGGTTCGCCGACCGCGAAGGGTCTCGCCATGGAGCCTCCTGCTGCTGCTTCCCGTGGCGGCTGCCGCCGCCCTCGGCTACCTGGAACTGAACCGCCCGCCGCCGGACGCTCCGCCCGCGGCGGAGGTGGACGGGGCCGTACAGACCCCCGAGATCCGTTTCACAGGTCCCCCGGAGGCCGTCGATGTGAGCGTCTTCCCGCTGCCCGTGGAGCGCATCGTGCTCGACCCCGGCCACGGCGGCTCCTCACCCGGCACAGCCGCCGGCGGCCTGACCGAGAAGGCCCTCGCCCTCGACATCGCCTACCGGCTCCGCAACCTGCTGGACGACCGCTTCCGCGTCGCCATGACCCGTGAAGCCGACATGAACGTCGCCCTCGACCACCGCACACTGATCGCCAACCGCGCGGGCGCCGACGTGTTCGTTTCGATCCACGTGAACTGGTTGCCGGCGAACAGGGCCTGCGGCGTCGAGACCTACTATCTCGGCCCCACCGACGACCCCGAGCTTTCCGCGCTTGCCGAGCGCGAGAACTCGGAGGCCCAGGGCTACTCCCTCGGAGACCTGCGCCGGTTTGTCGACGGGGTGTACGCGCAGGCCCGGCAGGACGACAGCCGGGCGCTGGCGACGGCGATTCAGGAGTCGCTCTACGGACGCTTGCGGTCCGAGAACCCCGACCTGCTGAATCGCGGCGTGAAGTCCGCGCCCTTCGTGGTCCTGATCGGGGCCGAGATGCCGGCGATACTGGCCGAGGTTTCCTGCCTCTCCGACGCGAGAGAGATCGAACGGCTGCGCGACGAGAACTACCTCCAGTCGATCGCCGAAGCCCTGGACGCGGGCATCCAGAGCTATGCCGAGTCTCTGCTGCCCAAGGCTAAGCTCACCGGCGCCTGAGGCCGAAGGATGACCACGCAGACCGCCGCCACGCCCGAGCCGCCGGTGCTCAAGGTGGGCATCGACCTGGGGACGTCGCGCAGCTCGATCTCCGCCGCGAACGGCGAGCGCCACATGGTGCGGAGCTACGTCGGCTGGCCGCGGGACATGGTCGCCCGCAAGGTGCTCCAGCGCGACGTGCTCGTGGGCATCGAGGCCCTGGAGAAACGGCCGATGCTCGATCTGCGCCGGCCGCTCGAGCGGGGACTGATCAAGGAAGGGTCCGCCCGCGACGAGCAGGCGGTGCGCGAGATCGTCCGCCGGCTGCTCGAACTGGCCGTCCCCGAGGCGCGGAATCCGAAGCCGGCGATCCACGCCGTCGTCGGCGTGCCGGCCGAGACTCTCCGCGTGAACCGCCAGAACCTGCGGCGCATCCTCGACGACCAGGTCAAGAGCCTGATGATCGTCTCGGAACCGTTCGCCGTCGCCTACGGCCTCGACGCCCTGGTCCACACGATGGTCGTCGACATCGGCGCGGGGACGACGGACCTCTGCGTTCTCATGGGCCGCTTCCCGATGGAGGGAGACCAGCGCACCCTGAACGTCGCGGGCGACGCCGTCGACCATCGCCTGCACGCGGGCATCCAGGAACGCTTCCCCGACGCTTCGGTGTCGATCCACATGGCGCGGGCGTGGAAGGAGAAGCACTCCTTCGTGGGTGAAGGCGGTCCGGTCGTGGTCGACGCGCCGGTCAGCGGCAGACCAACCCGGATCGACATCACCGAGCCGATGCGCACCGCCTGCGAGAGTCTCCTGGAGCCGCTGCGCGAGACGATTCTCGACCTGATCGCCAGGGTCGAACCCGAGTACCAGAGCCGGGTTCGCAACAACGTAATCCTGACCGGCGGATCCGGTCTGATCCGCGGCCTTGGCGCGGCCCTGCAGAACGCGCTCGGCGAACTGGGCGGCGGACGCGTGCGCGTGGTCAAGGACCCGGTCTTCGTCGGCTCCGACGGCGGCCTGACCCTGGCCAACGACGTCCGCGACGAGGACTGGCTACGTCTCGCCCGACCCCGCGGCGATCAGTAGCGCGCCACCAGGTAGACGACCCAACTGCCCTCGTTCGTCATCCGCGTGCGGCGCCGGAAGATGCCGTCCCCTTCTCCGGTGTCGCCATCCCAGCCCTCGCCGTACACCTCGACGTCGTCGAACCCGGCCTCGATCAGCAACTCCCGGATCTCGGGCAGGGTCCACATGCGCCACGCGTAGCGGAAGACGTTGCTCACCTTCTCCCCGCCCTCCGGCGTGAAGTGCATCGCGCAGCGCATCCAGTGGTCGACGGCATTGAAGGCGAGCTGATCCCAGGTGTAGGTGAAGGCCGGCAGCGCCACGCCGTCGATGCCCACCGAGGCGTCGATCCCGGTGTCCTCGGTCGTCGCCTGAAACGAGTCCGTGCCGCCAAAGGCGTCCAGCACGAACAGGCCTCCCGGCTCGAGCGAGCGCCTCGCGGCCCGGAAGTAGTCCAGCATTTCGCCGCGGCCCGGGAACAGGAAGAAGGAGAAGTTGAAGGCGACCTGCACGTCGACCGCGGGGCCGGCCGCCAGGCGGACGTCGCGGCACTCGAGCTCCACGCTGTCCTCGACGCACCTCGCCTCGACCCGATTACGCCAACCCCAGTCCAGCGTCGGGCGGTGGAGATCGACACCCCAGGCGCGGTTCCCGGGCCTGCGAGCGGCGAACGCGCTCGCCAGCGAGGCGGTGCCGCAGAAGTCCTCCCGCAGGGTTCCGGGAAGCCGCCCGTTGAGGCGGCGATAGACCCGCTCGACGAAGTCGAGGTCCACCTCCACGCTCTGAACGGCCGCCTCGTAGAACCGATGGCGGTGCCGGCGAACCTCCTCGCGCTTCACGCGCGCCCCGGCGGCCCCGGCAACAGCGACGCCAGCTCGTCCAGGTCGGCCACCTTCGGGCAGTCCATATCCGGCCAGTCGGTCCAGGGATCGAGCAGGACGGCGTGAACGCCTGCGGCCCACGCGCCGGCCACGTCGGCGGCGTACAGGTCGCCCACGTGCACCGTTCGCTCCGGACGAGCGCCGGCCAGATCGAGCGCCACCTCGAAGATCCGGGGGTCCGGCTTCTCGAAGCCCGCGACCGTCGAGTCCACCAGGCCGTCGAAGAGATGGTCCATGCCGATCCGGGTGAGGGTCCGCGCCATGCTGCCGTCGGAGTTGCTGACCACCACCATGCGGTAGCCGAGCGCGCGGATTCGCTCGAGCGCTTCTCGCCGGCCCGGCAGCCTGCGGTTCCAGAGCCGGTCGTTGCGGCCGGGCAGGAACAGCCGCTCCGCGAGCCCGGAGGCGACGGCGTCCAACTCGACGCCACCCCGGCAGGACACCGGCAACCGCTCGAGCATTGCTCCCAGGTAGAAGCGGAAGGCCCCGCCGCCCTCGGTCGTGCGCCGCTCGGCCAGAGCCGCGGACAGCACCGGCCGCGACGCCGCCTCGGCGCGCTCCAACTGCCGCCCCGAGCACTCCACGCCCAAACTGGCCGCGGTGGCGGCCACGCGGTCGAAGTCCATCGACAGGAAGGTGTTGCCGGCGTCGAAGAAGATCGTGTCGAGTTCCGCCCAGGGAACCGTTCGCGCCGTCGCCATGGCGGCCTAGTGTGCCACTGATCGGATCGTTTATTCTCGGCAATCACGGAGGTAGACGATGAAGCGAAGAAGCGTGATCGGTCCGGCGCCGCTAGCCATGGCAACCGCTCTCCTGTTCGGCGCCGCGGCCGCCGCCCAGGAGGAGGAACCGTCACAAGCCTTGCAACAGCTCGGCACCGACCTGTTTGCCGAACTCCTGTTCAACAACCAGGGCACGGGCTTCGCGATCGCCTGCTCCGTGTGCCATGCCATCGGCGAGTCGGTGCCCGGCAAGCCCGAGCGCTACTACGCCGACCACACGCCGACCAGCCTGACCGCGAACCGCGAGACGACCGAGCGGAACGCGCAGACCCTGGCCGACGCCTCCCGCGCCGAGGTGTTCGGCTGGGACGGCGCCTACGACTCGATGGAGGACATGATCCTCGACAAGCTGGTCGGCAAGCAGTACGGCTGGAACGACGAGGACCGCGACGCAGCGATGGACAACGCGACCTACGTGCTGCTGAACGAGGGCCACAACGCGATCTCGGGCGTGCCCTATCTCGACCAGTTCCAGGAGGTCTACGGACTGGACCTGGAATCCCTGCCGCGGCCCGAGGTGGCCGCCGCCGCCGCCCGCGCCCTGGCTGACTACACCGCCACGCTGAGCTACACGATGACCGCGCGCTGGGACGCCTTCGCCGAGCAGAACCGGTTCCGCAAGCAGCCGAACGACGACGAGGACATGCTGAACTACGCGGCGAGCATCGAGAGCCGAATCTTCAACCAGGAGGGACGCAACCTGATCCGGCGGCCGGAGGGGTTCACCGAGGCGGCCTACGAGGGCTTCAAGACCTTCTTCCGCGTCTTCGACGTGGAATCCGTCGGCAACTGCGTCCGCTGCCACGTGCCGCCGACGTTCACCGACTACGCGCTCCACGGCACCGGCGCTGGCGACTTCAAGACGCCGCCGCTTCGGAACCTCTCCCGCACCGATCCATACCTGCACGACGGCGGCGCCGCCACGCTCGAAGACGCGATCCGGGCCCACATGGCGCTGGCCGAAGCGGCCGACAACGAACAGGAAGGCGTCGACCCGCTGTTCGGCGAGATCAACATCTCGGACACGGACATCGAGCCCCTCGTGCTGTTCCTGCAGATGCTGGACGAGGTGGGGCCCGACAACTTCCGCCACTACCTCATCAACTTCGAGTGAAGAGGGCCGGTCTCCCGCTCGTTGGGCCGCTGCTAGCAGTCCGTGGCAGGAATCCGCGTCGCACCGAGAGCGGTCAGGCGCCCGTCCAGCAAGGCGCGATGAGGGAGCATACCGGGCCGTATTCGACCGAAGAGCAACACTGCTGGGCGGGATGCATGGCCGCTCGAATGCAGCGGGGTTTCTGCCACGGACTGCTGACCGCGCTGCTGCTCGCGGCACCGCTTGCCGCCGATCCTTCGCTCGAGCGCACGGCGGAGCTGCCTCCGGATCTGCCGGACTGGCTGTCGCCGCTGCTCGATCCGGCCGGCTACAGGGTTGTCCGCGACGAGGGCCAGCCGGTCGAGTTCTGGTTCCCGCCCGCGCTGCCAATGCAGGACCCCTCGGCCGAACTCGGTGTCGAGTATCCGACCCTGCCTCCCGGCGGTCTGGTCGGCCTGATGCGCACGACGGACGACTGGAGCACCTACAAGAAACAGATCGTGCCGGCCGGCACGTACACGCTCCGCTACGCCGTGCAGCCGGCCGATGGCGACCACACCGGGCAGACCTGGTTCCGCGACTTCCTCATCCTCATCCCGGTCGCACTCGACAGTTTCGATCCCTACGGCTTCCCGGAGCAGGAACCCCTCGTTGAGGCCAGCATCACGATCATCGAGGGCGCCACCCACCCGATGACGATGGCCCTGTTCCAGAACTACGACGGCGCCGAGAGCGCCACGATGTTCTGGAACGACCTCGACCAGCCCACGCTGGCCGTGCCACTCGGCGACGTGACCCTGGGGCTCGTGATCGAAGGCGAGGGCGAGGAAGTGCCGCTGTAGGTTGCACGCAACCGGCAAACTGGGTGCGCCGGCGTTCCCGCCGTCATCCGGCGCGGAGCGCTGGGCTCCGGACCCTCTGCCTCGCTAGCGGTTCCGGGTCAGCGGCACGAAACGCACCGGGATCACGCGGGTCCGCTCCACCGACCCGTCCGCCTGCTTCTCCAGCACCTGGAGCTCCTGACGGCCGCCATCGGGCCCCACGGGCAGCACCAGCCGACCGCCGACCGCCAACTGGTCGACCAGGGGCTGCGGCACATGGTCCGGCGCCGCCGTGACGACGATCGCGTCGAACGGCGCCTGCTCCGGCCAGCCCAGGTAGCCGTCGCCGATCCGGGTCGTCACGTTCTCGTAGCCGGCGGCATCGAGCGCCGCCGCCGCTCGCAGCCCGAGTGGCTCCACGATCTCGATCGTGAACACATGGTCCACGATCTCCGCCAGCACAGCCGCCTGGTAGCCCGAGCCGGTGCCGATCTCGAGCACCTTGTCCTCCGGGTCGGGCTCGGCGAGCTCGGTCATCAGCGCCACGATGTAGGGCTGGGAGATCGTCTGCCGCCAGCCGATGCCCAGCGGCGAGTCGCGGTAGGCCCACTCGCGGGCCTCCTCCGGCACGAAGAGGTGACGCTCCACCTTCTCCATGGCCTCGATCACGCTGGCGTCGAGCACCGCCGGCCGTCCGTCGCGCGGCTCGGCGATCGTGTCGCGCACCATGCGCCGCCTCAGTTCCGCGAAGTCGACCGCCTCCTGGGCCGACGCCGTGCAGCCTGCGAGGCCGACGGCCGACGCGGCGGCAACGCCCAGAATGCCGGCCGCGGACCGGTGCCCCAAGCGCGCGTGTAGCCTTCGCAGGCTCTTCCCGACACCGCCGCCAACCGAGATCCGCGTCATCGTCTCTCCCGCCACCCCCGCCGTCAGCCTGTGGCGCCGACCGGGCCTCCTAGCGTACATGGGGTCGTGGGCCTGCTCGAGCGCCGGCTTCGCGATTCAGCAGCTCCTGCTGGTCTGGCTGCTAGCGAGCGTACTCGCCCTGCCCGCAGACCGCGTGGGGCCGCTGCAGGCGGCAATCGGCCTGCCCGGCGTGATCATCATGCTCTGGGGCGGCGCCAACGCGGATCGCACGGACGCCAGGGCGACCCTGACCCGCGTGTTCGGCGCCGCGGCGCTCGTCCCATTCGGCCTGGTCCTGGCGCTGGAACTGGGCGGACTCAACGTCTGGACGGTCACCGTCTGGGGACTCGGCATCAGTGCCGCTCTGTCGTTTTCCAGTCCGGCGCAGCAGGCTGTGCTGAACAGGATCGCGGGCCGGGACCTGCAGCGCGGAGTGACCGCGGCCACCGCGATCAGCATGTTCACCTACATGATCGGACTGCGGGTGGCCGGACAGCTCGACTCCTTCGGGCTACGGCAGGTCCTGCTGGCTCAGGGACTCTGCCTGGCAGGCGCCGCCCTCTGGATCCGTTGGATCGGATCGCAGCCCTCGAACGACGGAGAGGCCGGCGCGCCCGCCAGGCACCGCATCGCCGAGGGCTTCCGGGCCTCCCACCGCCAGCGGGCCGTTTTCGACGCGATGACCGTGAACTTCGTCTCCAGCATCTTCAATGCCGGGGCCTTCTTCACCGTGCTCCCCTTCATCGTCCTGCGCGTCTATGACGGCGACGCGGAACTTCTTTCCTGGCTGATGATCCTCTTCTTCGCCGGCGCTGTCATCTCCAACCTGATCATGCTCCGGTTCATGCCGTTTCAGCAGCCCGGGCGCTGGTTCGTCGTCCTGCAACTCTCCCGAATTCTCGTCCTGTTCCTGATCTGGATCGAGCCGGCATGGTGGCTGGTCGTCACCGCCCTCTTCGGCTGGGGCCTGAACATGGGCGTCACGACCACCCTGGCCCGGGCCATTGTCCAGGAAGCCGCCGAGCCGCAGACCCGCGGCCGCGTCATGTCCGTCTTCGGCCTCGGCCTGCTCGGTGCTCCGCTGATCGGCGCCATCATCCTGGGCTGGATCGTCGAGGAGTACGGCGCCCTGGCCGGCCTGGTCCCCGGCATGGCGGCGTCGGTGCTGTTGTTCGCCTACAGCATGGCAGCCACGGGGCTGTGGCGGTACCGGTCCTCCTGACGCCCTGAGCGCCGATCAGGGCCCAAGTCGACCCCCGCCGAGCTCGCAGTACCGATCGTACGTATCCCGGTCGATGTTCGATCCGCAGAGAATCAGCCCCACACGCGCGCCCGAGAGTTCCTCGGCGAGACCCGGCAAGGCAGCGGTGGTGGCGGCGCAGGCCGGCTCCACGGCGAGCTTCAGTTCCCGGAAGATGAGCCCCATCGCTTGAGCCAACTCGCGGTCGGTGACCAGGGCGAGCCGATCCACGTTGTTCCTGCAGAGCGTGAACGGCAGCCGTTCGGTCATGGGCGGCGCCAGACTGTCCGCGATGGTGTCCACGCCTTCGAGGCGCTCCGGTCTGCCGGATCTGAAGCTCCTGTGCATGGCGTCGGCGCCCACGGGTTCCACGCCGACGACCAGGCACTCGGGGTTCAGTCGCTTCGTGATCGCCGACACGCCTCCGGCCAGACCGCCGCCGCCGATGGCGACGATGAGCACGTCGAGGTCTCCAAGCTGCCGATGCAGTTCAAGACCGAGCGTCGCCGCGCCGAGGGCCGTCGCCACGCCGTCGAACGGGTGGATCACTGCCCGGCCCTCCGCGGCCGCGATGCGTGCCACCATCTCGAATCCGCTCGCGCCATCCTCCGCCATCAGGACCTCGGCGCCGAGCGCCCTGGCCAACTCGACGCGCGCCGGATTGGCCGATCGCTGCATGACGACCTTCGCGCTGGTCCCCGCCGCCTTCGCCGCATACGCCACGGCGATCGCGTGATTGCCCGCGCTCATGGCCGTCACGCCGGCCCGCAGTTGTTCGGCGCTCAGTCGGAGGATGTTCGACAGCGCTCCCCGCGCCTTGAAGGTACCGGAGCGCTGAAAGACCTCCAGCTTGGCGTGGACACGGCTGTTCCCTGGCAGGATCGCCTGCATCTCGGGACCCGACCACTCGACGACCGGCGTTTCAACGATGTGAGGAGCGATCAGCGCAAGCGTGTCTTCGACTGCCTCCAGCGTGATGCCATGGTCGTCGTCGCTCACCACCTTGGACTCTACCGACGGAAGCAGGCGAGACGAACAAACCCAGGTGGCCCCGCGGGCCGGATGCGGGCACAGGTCCGAGATTCCGGAGTTCCGTCCCCGAAATCCCGGAGCCCGTACCTTGAAATCCCGGGATCTACAAACGAAAATCTCGGAGTCCAGGGCCAATCCCGACTACAGTGGCTTGCGTCGACGCCGATCAGTCGTCGCTGGTCAGCGGCGGGAAGCGCACTTCCAGCACCGACGTCGCTGCGACCGACCCGTCAGGCAGCTTCTCCAACACCTGGAGTACCTGGGGACCGTCCGGAGATCCCACGGGCCCCACGAGCTTCCCGCCCAGGGCAAGCTGGTCGATCAGCGTCTGCGGCACGGGGTCGACCGGCCCCTTGAGGACGATCGAGTCGAACGGCGCGAACTCCGGCCAACCCTCGAAGGGTTCGCCAACCCCCACCGTCACGTTGCCGTAGCCGAGGTCGCCCAAGGTGGCGGCGGCCCGCTGAGCGAGCGCTTCATCGGGCTCGATCGTGTAGACGCGGTCCACCATCTCGGACAGCACCGCAGCCAGGTAGCCGGAGCCGGTACCGACCTCCAGCACCTTGTGGCCCGAAACAGGCAGCGTGGGTGTGGTGCGGAGGGGCACCGCGAGTTCGGCCATCAACGCCACGATGTAGGAGTCCGGCGTCGTCCGGCCCCGGCCGATCGGCAGCTCAGGGCCGCGATAGGCGCTGACTTGCTCCGCCGCCGCTACGAACTGATGCCGCGACACTCCGGGCACACCACCAATCACGTTGACTACCCGGTGAACGTCCAGGTCCGGGCGGTCCATGGCCCGGCCGAGAACGTAGCCGATCATCTCGGCGCGCTCTTCGTTTCGCTCCCAGCGGGCGGCCCCAGCCGCCCCCCTCGCTGCCATGACCGCGAAGTAGCAGACGGAGAAGAGCGTGAAGACACCGGCAGCCCACACCACGACCCGAGCGAACGCCAGGGGGCGCGCCGCCGAACGATCCACCAGCCGCCGTCTCAGCACCGCTCCCAACGGGCGGTCCAGTTGAATCCGGCCACCGACGGGCCCATGCCCGCGCCCCTGGTCATCGATGCTCTTCCGAGGAACCAGGGCTCGCCGGTTCTTCACTTCAACCGGCCCTCTGCCCCCCGGACGCTCCCCGCCGCCTCAGCCACTCCACCGTGCTCAACGCCAGCAGCGCGAAGACGATCAGGAAGGTGGCCACTGCCAGGATCGTCGGACTGATCTCCTCGCGGATGCCGGACCACATCTGGCGCGGCAGGGTGCGCTGTTCCAGACCGCCCATGAACAGGACGATGACGAGTTCGTCGAAGGACGCGGCGAAGGCGAACAGCGAGCCCGAGATGACGCCGGGCAGAATGAGCGGCAGTTGCACCCGGCGAAAGGCGACGAGGGGGTTCGCACCCAGGTTGGCGGCCGCGCGCATGACCGTCCAGTCGAAGCCGGCCAGCGTCGCGCTCACCGTGATCACGACGAAGGGCGCGCCGAACACGGCGTGCGCGAGGATGATCCCGATGTGGGTCTGCGCCAGGCCGAGGTTCGAGTAGAAGAAGAACATGCCGACGCCGGCGATGATCACCGGCGTGATCATCGGCGAGATGAGGAGCGCCGTGACGATCTTGCGGCCCGGCATCGCCGGGTGGGCGAGGCCGAGCGCCGCGGCGGCCCCCAGCACGGTGGCGACGACGGTGGCCGAGATGCCGATGATCAGGCTGTTGGCGAGCGGCCGCGTCCACTCGTCGCCGTCGAGGATGCTGCGGTACCAGCGGAGCGAGTACGCCTCCGGGTCGAACCGCAGCATGCCTTCCGTGAACGTGAAGTAGGGCTCGGCGTTGAAGCTGAGCGGCACCAGGACCAGGATCGGCGCGATCAGGAAGATGAACGCGGCGACGCAGAACGCCACGTAGCCCCAGCGGGCGACCCGGTAGCCGGGACTGACTGCCGTGGCCGCCATCATCCGAGCCCGATCCGGTCGATGCCGACCAGGCGGTCGTACACCACGTAGAGCAGCGTCACGCCGCCCAGCAGCAGGGCCGCAAGCGCCGCCGCCAGACCCCAGTTGAGCGAGGTCTGGACGTGGTAGGCGATCATGTTCGAGATCAACTGACCGCTCTGGCCGCCGACCAGGGCCGGAGTGATGTAGTAGCCGATCGCCAGGATGAAGGTGAGCAGACAGCCGGCGCCGACGCCGGGCAGCGTCTGCGGCCAGTAGACCCGGCGCAGCGCCTGGAACGGCGTCGCCCCGAGCGACACGGCCGCGTTCATGTAGGCGGGCGGAACGGACCGCATGACCGAGTAGAGGGGAAGCACCAGGAACGGCAGCAGCACATGCGTCATCGCGATGAAGGTGCCGGTCATGTTGTAGATCATCGCGATCCGGCCCTCGTCGCCGATCAGGCCGATCGCGACCAGGAAGTCGTTGACGATGCCCTGGTTCTGGAGCAGCACGATCCACGACGTGGTCCGCACGAGAAGCGAGGTCCAGAACGGCAGCAGAACCAGCAGCAGCAGGACGTTGGCGCGCTTCGGTGGCGAGTTGGCGATCATGTGCGCCACCGGATAGCCGATGACCAGACACAGCAGCGTGACGCCCAGGCTGACCAGGAACGTCCGCCAGAACAGCGGCACGTAAATCCGCCACACCTCCGGCGCACGCTGGTAGCCGCCATCCGGACCGCGCTCGAAGTCGAGGGCCTTGAGGTAGTGGCGGGCCGTCAACCGCTGGCCGGCCGCCTCGAGCGCGCGCCACGGCTCCGGACCGCCCCAGCGGGAGTCGATCGCGATCATCGTCTCCCGCCAGAAGGCGCCGTCCATCTCCACCCCGGCCGCCTGCGCAGCCGCGGCCGCATCGACCATCTCCCGCGAGCTGCCCATGATCGTGCTGCGCATGCCGCTCGCGACCCGGTTGACGCGGTTCGCCGTCCGCCCGAGGTTGCGCTCCGTCCGCGCCGCGACGAACTCGCGGGCGACGGCCGCGAATGCCTCGTCCGACGGAGTGCCCTGACCGTCCCAGCCGCGCAACGCGGCCATGGTCTCCGGCAACGCGTCGGCGACCTCGGGATCGTGGAAGCTCTTCGTCAGCAGGCTGAGCATCGGGCCGAGGAACGTCACGCTGACGAACGCGACCAACGGCAGGGCGAGACCGGCTGCCCGCAGCCGAGGCCCCAGAGCCCGGCGCCACAGCGGCCGGGCAGGCGGTTGGCCGACGCTTGGGGATTCCTGGGACGTCACGGCTCGACTCCTCAACCTCAGCGCGCCAGCCAGGCGGTGAAACGTTCAAGCATCTCGTCGCCGTGGTCCGCCCACCACCGCCAGTCGGTCATCAGGTAGTTCTTCATGTTCGCCGGGTTCGTCGGCATGTGCGGCCACATCTCCGTGCCCGTTTCGAAGTGCCGGTCGATCAGGGCTTCCGCCGAGTAGCGCGCCGGACTGTAGGCGATGTAGCGGCCGACTCCCGCCATCGACTCGGCACGGGCCGCATGCTGGACGAATCGCATCGCGTCGTCGAGCCGCGGCGTACCCGCGACGATCGCGAGCTGACCCCGGTTCAGCACCTGGCCGTCCCACACGATGACGAAGGGCTGCCCCTCGAGCACCTGGGCATTGAAGATGCGCCCGTTCGCGGCCATCGTCATCAGCACCTCGCCGTCCGCCAGCAACTGCGGCGCCTGGGCGGAGGTGTCCCACCACACGACCTGGTCCTTGATCGTGTCCAGCTTCCGGAACACGCGCTCGAGACCCTCGGGCGTGCTCAGCACGTCGTACAGACGGTCCTTGGGGACCCCGTCCGCCATCAACGCCATCTCCAGAATTGCCTCCGGCGACCGCCTCACGCCACGCCGCCCGGGAAACCGTTCCAGGTCGAAGAAGTCGGCGAGCCGGGTCGGCGGCGGTCCCGTCAGGACCTCCCGGTTGTACGCGAAGATCGAGGAGAACAGCAGGTTGCCCACGCCGCACTCCGTGTTCATCTCGGGAAGAAAGTCATCCTCCGGCAGCTCGCCGTTCGGACCCGCCGGCAGGATCGAGGGATCGATCAACTCCAGGACGCCTTCGTCGCAACCGCTGACCGTCTCGGCCACGGAGAGATCGACGACGTCCCAGTGGACCGCGCCCGCTTCCACCTGCGCCCGGACCTGGGCCAGTCCACCCTGGAAGTCGGCGAGGTCGACCTGAACGCCGGTCGCTTCCGTGAAGGACTCGTGGTACCCCCTCACGACGGCGCGGGCGTAGGAGCCTCCGTAGGAAACGGCAGTGATCGAGCGCTCACCCGCCTCGCCGCCCGGCGCCGCACCCGGAGGCGAGTCCGCGGCCAGCCGGCAGCCGGCGACCAGGACGACGCTCACGACGATTACGCCCGAACTCCTCATCGCGCCAGCCAGGCGGCGAACCGCTCCTGCATCTCGTCCCTGTGGTCGGCCCACCACTCCCAGTCGCTCATCAGGAAGTTCTTCATGTTCGCGGGGTTCGTCGGCATGTGCGGCCACATGTCCGTGCCCGTCTCCGCGTGCCGGTCGATCAGCGCCTGGCCGGAACGACGGGCCGGGCTGTAGGCGATGTACTTCCCCACGCCTGCCATCGACTCGGCGCGGGCGGCGTGGCGCATGAAGCGCAGCGCGCCCTGAAGGTTCGGAGTGCCGGCCACGACGACGAGCTGGCCCCGGTCCATGATCTGTCCGTCCCAGACGATGACGAAGGGCTGACTCTCCAGGACCTGTGCGTTGAAGATCCGCCCGTTCCATGCCGTGCTCATGATGACCTCGCCGTCGGCGAGGAGCTGCGGCGGTTGCGCGCCGGCCTCCCACCACACGACCTCGTCCTTGATCGTGTCCAGCTTCTCGAACGCGCGATCGAGACCCTTCGCCGTGCCGAGCAACTCGTAGATCCGTTCCTTCGGCACGCCGTCGGCCATCAGCGCGAACTCCAGGTTCGCCTCCGGCTTGCGCTGCATGCCCCGGCGACCGGGGAAGCGTTCCAGGTCGAAGAAGTCGGCGATCGTGGTCGGCGCGGGACCCGGCAGGGTCTCCGCGTTGTAGGCGTAGATCGTGGAGTAGAGCAGCGTGCCCACGCCACACTCCGTGTTCGTCTCGGGCAGAAAGTCGTCCGCCGCCGCCTCGCCGTTCGGACCCGGCGGCAGCAGCTCGGGCTCGATCAGCTCCAGGACACCCTCGTCGCAACCGGTCACGGTATCGGCGACGCCCAGGTCGACGACGTCCCAGTGAACCGCGCCAGCCTCGACCTGGGCGCGGATCTGCGCGAGGCCGCCGTTGTAGTCCTCCAGGTTGACCTGGATGCCGGTCTCGGCGGTGAAGGACTCGTGGTAGCCGAGAACGCACGCGCGGGCGTACGAACCGCCGAACGACACGACCGTGATTGCTCCTTCGTTCGCGTCCGGACCCGGAGAGGCGAGTTCCGGCCCATCTCCCGCCTCCGGCGCGCAGCCGGCCAGCAGCGCGGCGACCGCGACGGCGGCCGCCCTCACCACTCTTCTTCGCCTTCCGCCAGCTCCTCGGGCACCAGCGCCCGGCAGTCAAGCGCCGCCCAGCCGACCCGAACCGTGTCGCCCGGCAGCACGGCGCCGTGACCCACGACGTTCGGTATCTTCGCGATGAAGTCGGAGGCGCCGCCGACCGTCATGTGCAGGCGCAGATGGTCACCGAGGAAGATCATGTCGTCGATCCGGGTCTCGACTTCGTTCCGGTAGCGGCCGTCCGGCGGAGCCACCGCGACGCGCTCGGGCCGGATGACGACCGTGGTTCGAGCGCCCGGAGGGCACAGACCCAGGCTCATCGCCCGGATCGACTGGCCGCCGATGTCAACTTCGCAGACGCCATCCTCCTCGTTGACCACGACGCCATCGAGCCGGTTGTTCTCACCGATGAAGCGCGCCACGAAGGCGCGTTCGGGTTCTTCGTACAGGACTTCCGGCGACGCCGCCTGCTCGATCTCACCATTGTGGAACACGGCCACCCGGTCGGAGAGCGTCATCGCCTCCTGCTGGTCGTGCGTCACGTAGACGACTGTCACGCCCAGGGAGGAGTGGATACGCCTGATCTCGTACTGCATCTCCTCGCGCAGGCGGCGGTCGAGGGCGCCCAGCGGCTCGTCCATCAGGACGAGTTCCGGTTCGAAGACCAGCGCCCGGGCAATTGCCACGCGCTGCTGCTGGCCACCCGAGAGGTGCGCCGGCCGCCGGTCCTCCAGCCCCTCCAGTTGGACCAGGCTAAGCGCCCTCTTGACCCGCTCCCGCCGCAGGGCCGGCTCGACGCCTCGCACCTCGAGCGGAAAGGCCAGGTTGCCGCCCACCGTCATGTGGGGAAACAGGGCGTAGTTCTGGAACACCATCCCGATTCCGCGCTTGTGCGGCGGAAGATCCTGGATCGGCCGGCCGGCTATCCGGATCGATCCCGCGGTCGGCGCCTCGAAACCTGCGAGCATCATCAGGCAGGTCGTCTTGCCCGAGCCGGAAGGCCCCAGCAGGGTCAGAAACTCGCCCCGCTCCACCGCGAGATCGAGCCCTCTCACGACCAGGTTCTGGCCGTCGTAGCTCTTGTCGACGCCCTCGAACTCGACGTGCGGGACGCGGTTCTCGCCGCGATCGTCAGGGGTCGGGACGCTCACGAGCGGTGACTATACTCACCAACCGGAACAAGGCTCCCCTACCAACCAGATGTCCAAGCAGGCCACCGCGGACGGACCTTCCGGGCACCAGGCCGCCGGAACCGTCGGCGAAGAGCCGCTCAACTTCCGCACTCACCCCGACCGCTACCGGCACTGGCAGCTCAGGATCGAACCGCCGCTCGCCTTCCTGACCCTGGAGGTCGACGAGCAGGCGGGGCTCCGGCCCGGCTACCAGCTCAAGCAGAACTCCTACGACCTGGGCGTCGACTTCGAGCTCTACGACGCCACCCAGCGGCTACGGTTCGAGCACCCGGAGGTCCACGCCGTCGTGTTGCGTTCGGACCGCGACCGCATCTTCTGCGCCGGCGCCAACATCGGCATGCTCGGCTCCTCCTCGCACCAGTTGAAGGTGAACTTCTGCAAGTTCACGAACGAGACGCGGCTGGCGATCGAGGACGCCTGCCAACACTCCGGCCAGCGCTACCTCTGCGCGGTTCGCGGCACTGCCGCGGGCGGCGGCTACGAACTGGCCCTCGCCTGCGATCGCATCCTGCTCGCCGACGACGGCAGTTCGGCCGTCTCGCTGCCCGAAGTGCCGCTCCTGGGAGTGCTTCCCGGCACCGGCGGACTGACCCGGCTGCTCGACAAGCGCCGGGTCCGCCGTGACCGGGCCGACCTTTTCTGCACCCTGGAGGAGGGCGTCAAGGGCCGGCGCGCCGTGGACTGGAACCTGGTCGACGAACTGCTGCCCCGCTCGTCCTTCGACGACGGCGCGAAGGCCCGGGCACTGGAACTCGCCGCCTCGAGCGACCGACCCGCGGAGCCCGCCGGAGCCGTCTGGCCCGAGGTCGAGCCGAATCCCGAAGCGGACTCGATCCGCTACTCAACACTCCGCATCGAGTTCGACCGCGGGCTCGGCGCCGCCCGCCTGACCGTGCTCGGCCCGACCGAACCGCCGCCCGGCGACGCGCCGGAAGCACTGGTCGGGAGCGCCGCCTTCTGGCCTCTCGTCCTCGCTCGGGAACTGGACGACGCACTGCTTCACCTGCGCCTGAACGAGACCCGAATCGGCCAACTCGTCGTCGAGTCCGAAGGCGACCTGGGTGCGGTGGCCGCCTTCGACGCGTTCCTCCACCTGGAACGCGGGCACTGGTTCGTGCGCGAGGTCCTGCTGTACTGGAAACGGGTGCTCAAGCGCCTCGACCTGACCGCTCGCAGCGTGTTCACGCTGATCGCGCCGGGAAGCTGTTTCGCCGGCCTGCTGCTCGAACTCGCGCTGGCCTCGGACCGCGCCTACATGTTCGAGGGCGAGAGCGAGGACGGTGAGCCGGCGCCCGGCATCCAGCTCGGCGAACTGAACTTCGGTGCCTTCCCGACGCCGAATGCTCTCTCCCGCCTCGAGACCCGGTTCCTCGGCCGGGAGGACGCGATCGATTCCCTCCGCGCGCTCATCGGCACACCTCTGGAAGCCGCCGACGCTGAGGAGGCCGGACTGGTTACCGAGGTTCTCGACGACCTGGACTGGGAGGACGAGGTGCGCATCGCCCTGGAAGAGCGGGCGAGCTTCTCGCCCGACGCGCTGACCGCCCTGGAGGCCAACCTCCGCTTCCCCGGTCCCGAGACCCTCGAGAGCAAGATCTTCGGGCGGCTCAGCGCCTGGCAGAACTGGATCTTCCAGCGCCCCAACGCGGTCGGCGAAGAGGGGGCCCTCCGGCTCTACGGCACCGGCCGCCGACCACGTTTCGACAGCGAACGCATCTGACGGAGCAATCGACCAATGACGACGCTTGACAGCACCGTCGACTACGACGTCCTGATTCCCAACAACGTCGCTCTGGCGTCGGACGCCCGCGTCCGGCGCGGCCTGGAACGCTGGCATCCCGGCTACATCGACTGGTGGATGGACATGGGCCCCGACGGCTTCCAGACCTCCGACGTCTACCTGCGCACCGCGGTCCGCGTCGAGTCGGAAGGAGCGGACAAGTGGGCCGTGTTCGACTACGTGAAGATGCCCGACTATCGCTGGGGCATCCTGCTCGCACCGCAGGCAGAGGACCGCACGATCCCGTTCGGCCACCACGTCGGCGAGCCGGCCTGGCAGGAGGTGCCGGGCGAGTACCGAGCGATGCTCCGGCGCCTGATCGTCATCCAGGGCGACACCGAGCCGGCATCCGTCGAGCAGCAGCGCTTCCTGGGCAAGACCGCACCCTCGCTCTACGACATGCGCAACCTCTTCCAGGTCAACGTCGAGGAGGGGCGGCATCTGTGGGCGATGGTCTACCTGCTCCAGAAGTACTTCGGCCGCGACGGCCGGGAGGAGGCCGGTGAGCTGCTGCGCCGCCGCTCCGGCTCCGACGACGCCCCACGCATGCTCGGCGCGTTCAACGAGGAGACGCCGGACTGGCTCTCCTTCTTCCTGTTCACCTTCTTCACGGACCGCGACGGCAAGATGCAGCTCGAGTCGCTGGCCCAGTCCGGCTTCGATCCGCTGTCGCGCACCTGCCGCTTCATGCTGACGGAAGAGGCCTTCCACATGTTCGTCGGCGAGAGCGGGGTGACCCGCATCGTCCAGCGCACCTGCGAGGCGATGGCAGCGGCCGGCATGGACGACCCCAGCGACATCGAGGCCGTGCGCGCGCTCGGCGTGATCGACCTGCCGACGATCCAGAAGAAGGTCAACCTCCACTACTCGCTCACCCTCGACCTGTTCGGTTCCGAGCTGTCGACGAACTCGGCCAACTTCTTCAACGCCGGGCTCAAGGGCCGCTTCCGCGAGCACCGGCTGGAGGACGACCACCGGTTGCTGGACGACACCTACGGGATCCTCGAACCGTCGAATGGTGGCACCTCGAACGGCGGCTGGTACGTCGTCCAGCACCCGGCGCTCAACGCCCTGAACGCCCGCCTGCGCGACGACTTCACGGACGACTGCAACCTCGGCGTCGGCCGCTGGAACAAGACGATCCGCCAGACCGGAGTGGATTTCGAAATCACCCTGCCCCACGTTGCCTTCCACCGGCAGATCGGCGTCTACCGCGACCTGCACGCCACGCCGGACGGCGAGATCGTCCCGGAAGGCGAATGGACCCGGCGCCGACACGAGTGGCTGCCGGACGACAGCGACCGCGCCTTCATCGAGTCGCTGATGAAGGCGGAGTTCCGGCCCGGCCACTACGCCTCCTGGATCGCCGAACCGAGAATCCGGATCAACCACAAGCCGGGCGACTTCGAGTGGGTCAAGCTGGCCGAGGCGTAAAGGTAGCCCACCGGCCCGGCCGGGACCGAGGCGTCGCCGGCGACGCGGACCAGTAGAGCCTGGCCGCGGCGAGCGCGCTG
This sequence comes from Holophagales bacterium, assembly GCA_009837885.1. Classification (GTDB taxonomy): domain Bacteria; phylum Acidobacteriota; class Thermoanaerobaculia; order Multivoradales; family Multivoraceae; genus Multivorans. The sequence continues at coordinate 55,980 of VXSP01000036.1, forward strand.
ACGGTCCGCTGACGAAGCTGGCCAGCTGCCTCGTTGCGGTCCCTGCCAGGCGTCGCCGCGAGGCCCTGAGCGGCCCCGCGGTCGTTTGCGCGCCTAAGTCGGGCTTCTGTCTTCGCTCTCAAGAGGCGCGCCGGAGAGGCGGTTGTAGCCTTGACCGACGAGCGACAACGCTACAAGATCTGTGGTTCGCCGGACCGACGCGCGGACCCCTGCCAACCGCGACGCGCGTCGGCCACGGCTGCCCCACGGCTCATGGAGGACCCGACGATGAAGGAGTATCCGCTGTTCTTCGAGAGCGGCGGGCCGATCTTCGGCGACGGCTACGTCGTCTCGGTGGTCGTCCGCGGCCGCGTTCTGGCGACCTGGAACGAGGACGACGGCGAGTTCGTGCTGAGCGGCGTGAATCCAGGGAGCCTTCTCGGGTTCGGCCACACCTTGAACGAGGCCTACCAGTACATGGTCGAGTCGCTGCGCTGCGTACTGATCGACATCGCGACCGACGCCGCGACGGTCGAGGAGTTCCGTCGGGAGGCTCACGACTTCTTCGAGACGGATGCCCCACGATGCAGGGCGGAATGGCAGGCGGCCCGTGAACGGGCGCGGCGAGGCGAGCCATCGGCCGACGTCGACCTCCGAGTCGAGAACTCGGACCCCGAGTTGGGGATCTTCGTGGAACCGATCGAAACTCCATCGGTTTCCGCGAACGCGCCTACCCAGGGCCATCGTCGTGGCCTGAAGGCTGCCTGCCCCGGACGGACGCCAGCGCCGTTCACCACCGCGCTTCCGCCGTCCGAAACAGCCGAGGGAGTCGAGGACATCCCGCTCACGAGCGGGGAGACCGAGGAGCTCCTGGAGGACCTCCAGACGGCTCGGCGGGTCATGCGCGAGTACCGGCGACACGGGCTCAGGGACACGGTCCCCTTCACCCAGTTCCAGGCAGACCGCCTTGCAGCCTGGCGATGAGTACCGACTGGAGCTCGACCGGAAGGCCCAACGAGACCTCGCGCGTGTCGGGAGGGCCGATTGGAGTCGACTCCGGGAACGGATAAGCCGCCTAGCGGGCAATCCTCGTCCAGACGGAGTCGTCAAGCTCTGGGAGCAGGTCTATCGAGTTCGCGTGGGGCGATGGCGGGTGATCTACCTGATCGACGACCGCGAACGACGCGTGGTCGTCAACCGAGTGCGCCGCCGCGAGAAGGACACCTACCGGCGCTGACGAACCGATGCTGGACCTTCCCGCTATGGATAGAGCAGACCCGTTCGCCACGAGTCGCCGTCCCGCTCGTAGAACGTCCGGTCGTGAAGCCGGTGCTCCTGCGCTACCCAGAACTCGAAGCGCCGCGGCACAACCCGCAGCCCCGTCCAGTGCGGAGGACGCGGCACGTCGCCGCCCGCGAAGCGCTCGGTAACCTGCTCGAAGTTGGCGAGTAACTGCTCGCGGCTTGCGAGCGGCCGGCTCTGCCGGGAGGCCCAGGCGCCGAGCTGACTGTTCCGGTCACGGGTCGCGAAGTAGGCGTCGGCCTCGGCGTCGCTGACCCGTTCGGCACGACCGAAGACGCAGACCTGCTCCTTCGGTTCGCGCCAGAAGAAGTTCAGGCTCACGTCCGGTCGCGCCAGGATCTCCCTGCCCTTGCGGCTCTCGAGGTTCGTGTAGAAGACGAAGCCGCGCTGGTCGAAGTGCTTGAGCAGCACGACCCGGGACGACGGGCGTCCCTGCTCGTCGGCACTGGAGAGGACCATCGCGTTCGGCTCGGTGAGACCGGTGGCCGAGGCGCGCTCGAACAGCACCCGAAAACGGTCGAAGGGATCGGCGACGGTCACTCAGATCCGAGGCAGGACCTCGTCCGTGAACAGCACGAAGGAGCCGTGACTGAGCGGCGCGCACAGCAGGTAGTCGAGGAACATCTCCTCCTTCAGACGCGCGATCTCGTCGACCAGCTCGTCCGGCGTGCCGTACAGGATGACACCGTCGAGATACCGTGCCACCGCGGACTCCTCCCCGGCGGCCTGAAGGGAAGTGGGAGCGACCAGCTCGGGACGCTCGAGGTTGCGCCGCGTATCGGTCTTGACCGCCCGGGTGCCCTTCTGCCTGTGGGACCTGACCGTCCACAGGGCGCCGCGCCTGGCGATCTCCTCCGCTTCGGCGCGGGTCGGGGCGCAGGCAATGAGCCGCGCCATCGGGATCTCCCGGCCCTCGATCGAATGACCGTGCTGTTCCAGGATCTCCCGGTACAGCTCTCGCTTCTCGGCGATCCGGCTGTGCGCCGAGTGGGGGTCAAGCATGATCGAGAAGCCGTTCCGGGCCGCCCAGGTCATCGACTCAGGCGACGACGAAGCGAGCCACACCGGCGGATGCGGCTTCTGCGCCGGCTTCGGCAGCACCTCGACGTCGCGGCATTGGAAGTGCTCTCCCTCGAAGGTGAGTTGCTCGTTCGTCCAGGCGCCGACCACCGCCTGCACGTGTTCCCGGAAGACCGGGTAGCTGTAGCGCGGGTCGACGCCGAAAGCCCTGAACTCCCCCTCCGCGAAGCCGCGGCCAACCCCCCAGTTGACCCGGCCGCCGGAAAGCACGTCGAGCAGGGCCACCTCCTCCGCCAAGCGCAGCGGATTGTAGAAGGGCGCCAGGGACACACCCGTGCCGATCCTCAGATTCTTCGTGCGCGATGCGACCTCGATCCCCATCATGTGGATCGACGGACAGATGCTGAAGGAACTGAAGTGGTGCTCCGCCAGCCATACGGCGTCGTACCCGTTCTGGTCCATGATGTCGATGCGCTGGAACGCCCGCCGGTAGACCTCTTCCAGCGGAATCCGGCGGTCAGGCCACGAGAAGAACTGGAGCACCGCGGTCTTCATCGGCGCGCTACTTTCTCACACGTCGCGGCGGTCCTTGAAGACGTAGGAGAGGGCCTTGCGGACGCAAGGAGTGGCCAGTAGTTAGGAGCTGCGTTTGAAAACGTAGGAGAGGCCCTCTTCAGCGAAGGCGCGGCAGGCCCGGTCCTTGAACTCGACCGCCTTGTCCCACTCCTCGATGTCGTAGTAGTCGCGCTCGGCGACGACCCGGATCTCGCGCACTGTCCGCTCGTCGAGGTCGAGCCTTTCCGCGATCTCGCGGTCCGACAGTCCGCGGCGCCGCTTGTCGCCCGGCAGGTGCTCGTGGATGTCGATCTGGATGGAGTTCGACAGCTCGAGGATCTCCTCCCGGTAGCGGCGGTATGTCTCGGGATCGACAAAGAAGAAAGCCATCGTCACACCTCGCGTCTACGCCTTGTCCCTGAACCCGGCGCCTACGGGACAGACCCGCATGCACTCCCAGCACTGACCCTGGCTCTGCGCCGCGTAGGTCATCGACCAGAGCGTCTTCGTGAAGTGGCTCGAGTAGAGGACCATCTTGCGCGCCTCGGGATCCTCCTGGTCGAGGGCGAGTTCGAGCCCCTTCTGGAAGCCCGGAATCCAGTGCGTGTAGACGCGGGACGTGCAGCGCGCCGCGTCGTACCGGCGTTCCACCAGCCGGCCATTCTCGATCCGCCCGTCGAGGCAGCCGCCGTCGCCCAGCGGGCAGACCCTGGTGCAGGGCGTCGCCCCTTCCGCCTCCCACATCTCGACGCAGACGGGCGCCGGGCAGGCGGGTTCGGCAAGCGGCGGCGTGACCGGGAACGGGTAGGTCGTGACGATCGCCGAGTAGAACAGCAAGCCGTACTCGGGATGCAGCACCGGCCCGGCGAGACTGCGCGAGCCGCAGCCAGCCAACTCCGCGGCCAGCGCGACGCTCAGGAAGGGCCGGTTGCCGCGACGGACGCCCGGCGGTACGAACAGCGCGTAGTAGCCGAACTCCGCCTCGATGAACTTCGCCGTCTTGAGACCCAGGGAGTTGATCCGGTCGCTGGTGCCCATCGTCTCCAGATGCTCGTGGACGGGGCTCGCCCAGTCCGCGGCCCGCGGCGGACTGCCCCCGACGACCACGACGCGGCGCGCTTCCGGCAGCAGGTCGGCGGGACGGAAGCCCTCCGGCGCCTCGTCGAAGGCATCGGCGTCGGCGACGCCCCAGGCCAGCGCGCCGCCGCGCTCCACCATCGCAGCCAGCCGGTCGCGGGCGGCCGCGGCCTCTTCCACGCCCGGAGCAGCGGCCGGCGCGGGGACGGTCACTCGAGCCGCCTTTCGTGCATGCCGACCGGGCACACCCGCATGCACTCGAAGCACTGGGCCACGCTCTCCTTGTAGTAGCTGAGCGACGACAGTGACTGGGTGAAGAAGTCGGAGTAGATCATCGACTGCCGGCGCTCACGGTCGCCCTCGGTCGTGATCTGGACCAGAGCCTTCTGGATCGAGCCGATGCCGAAGTTCATCGACCGGGAGGTGCAGCGCTCGCGGTCGTAGTACGAGTAGCTGATCCTGCCGTTCTCGTCGATCGCTCCGTCCAGGCAGCCGCCCTCATCCTTCGGGCAGGAGGCGAGACACGGCGTGGTGCCCAGCTTCTCGTACATCTGGATGCAGGGCTTCGAAGGACAGACGTCCTCTTCGAGAGGGTGGTCCGGTTCGAGGTCGAGCGTGGTGACCAGGGCGGCGTAGTACAGCAGGCCGTAGCGCGGGTGCAGAATGATGTTGGCCGCCAGCGAGCGAGTGCCCAGACCGGCCAGCACGGCGGCCAGCATCATGCTCATCGGCGGGTTGTGCCCGGCGGTGGGGAGAGACGGCGCCTGCAGCGCCCGATGGCCGTGCTCGCGCTCGATGTAGTCGCACATCACGTGGACCGCGACGTTCTCGCGGAAGTCGTAGCCGGTGATCTCCATCACCCGGTGATCGGGACTGCGCCAGGCGCCCGCCGTGGGCCCCTGGTTACCCGCAACGACCACGCTGCGAGCACCGGGCAGAACGTCCTCCGGCCGGTGCCCCTCAGGCACGAACTCGTTGAAGGCGCTGGCCGCCGCGACGCCGACCACAAGGGCCCCGGCACCGGCGCCGACGTCGCGTACCGCCGCCGTTCGCTGCTGTCGGGCGTCCGCCATCAGGATCGCTCCGGTAAGGTGCTCCTCGTGAACTTCGGGGACGATAACACCGGCGCCGACGCGAGCGTCGAGGTCGTCAACCCGTGGGAGGAGCGGAAGGACCGGGGCAGGGTGGCCGCCCTGGTTTCCGCTGTAGCTCTCCTGGCTACCTCTCCGCGCGAGTTCTTTGGCGGAACCAGGGTCGATGCGGGCTGGTGGGGGCCGCTTCTCTTCGCCGGCCTGGCCATCTCGCTGGGCGCCTTCCTGGAAGGACTGGTCGTCATCGTCCTCGCACTGACGCTGCCCGATGCGACACTCGAGCTGATCAACAGGATGCAGTTGTTCGGCGAGCCGGCAGCAGTTTCCGGCGTGGAGGGGATTCCCTTCCTTGAGCAGATTCTCCCGTTCATCGGTCTGCAACTCCTCCTGCTGTCCCTTCCGTTCGTCTTCGTCTTCAGCCCACTCATACCGTTGATCTGCGCCGGATTCCTGCACCTGCTTCTGATCGTCACTCGCTCGCCGAGGCCACAGGGCTTTCGCGGCACATGGGTCGCCGCCTGCTACGCGGCAGGCGCATTTCTGCTGAGCGTCATCCCCGTTGCCGGTGATGTTCTCGTGGTGGTAGGAAGCGCAGGGTTGTTCGCGGTCGGTCTTCACGCAATCCAAGGGATCAAGGCATCGAAAGCGGCCTTGCTCGCGGCGATTCTCCCCCTGTTGCTCTTCCTGGGCGCGATCCTGGAGATCCTGTTGGTCGCCGCCCGCGCCTGACCGAAATGACGCGCTCTCCGCAGTTCCCCGACGTGGGCTTGTAGAGTCGGGCGCCGCACCGGGCCCGCCAAAGGGCGCCGAACGAAGATCCGCCTGACGCCATGATCGACCAGCTCGACGACATCGAAGCGCGGGTCTCCGCGGCGCTGGATCAGGCGGTCGATCTGGAGCAACTCGAGGAGTGGCGCCGGGCAACGATCGGCCGCAAGGGCGAAGTGCAGCTTCTGACCCGCCGCATGGGGGAGATCGGACCCGCCGATCGGCCCGCTTTCGGCAAGCGGATCAACGAGATCAAGGCCTCGCTGCAGGTGGCATTCGAAGCGCGCCAGGAAGCTCTGAAGCGATCGGCGCACGACAACGACGACGACGACCGGCTCGATGTCACCCTGCCAGGCCGACGGCCCACTCTCGGCGGTTTGCACCCGTCGACCCTCGTCATGCGCCGCATCGAGCGCATCTTCGGCGACATGGGCTTCCAGACCTACCGCAGCCCGGACGTGGTGACCGACCAGTTGAACTTCGGCGACCTGAACATGCCGCCCGACCACCCCGCGCGCGACATGCAGGACACGTTCTACACGACGGATCCGAGCGTGGTGCTGCGCACCCACACCAGCGGCGGGCAGATCCTGGCGATGCAGGAGCAGTACCCGGCGCCGGTGCGCGTCATCCTGCCCGGCATGTGCTACCGCAACGAGCAGATCACGTCCCGAAGCGAGATCCAGTTCCACCAGATCGAGGGACTCGCGGTGGGTCCGGCGATCACGTTCGCCGATCTCAAGGGCACCCTGACCGAGTTCGCCCGGCGGCTGTTCGGAGAGGGCCGCGGCGCTCGCTTCCGGGCCAGCTACTTCCCGTTCACCGAGCCGAGCGCCGAGATGGACATCGCCTGCTTCCTCTGCGACGGCGAGGGCTGCCAGTTGTGCAAGGAAACCGGCTGGCTCGAGATCCTCGGCTGCGGCATGGTCCACCCCACCGTGCTCTGGAACGGCGGCTACGACCCGGAAGAGTGGAGCGGCTTCGCCTTCGGCATGGGACCTGAGCGGATCGCCATGCTCCGGCACGGCATCCGCGACATCCGCTACTTCTGGTCGAACGATCTGCGCTTCCTGCGCCAGTTCCAGCGGTTCGTCTAGTGCCCGTTTCCTCGTACAGCGAACTGCGCTTCCTGCGCCGGTTCCCGGGCGTCGCCTAGTGCGCGTTCCACTCAACTGGCTCGGCGATTACGTCGAGCTCGACGGTTCTCCCGACGACCTCGCCGAGCTGCTCACGAATGCCGGCCTCGAGGTCAAGGCGATCGAACGCTTCGGCGTCGACGGCGCCGAGCTGCCGTGGCCGGCGGACCTGGTCATGGCGGCGAAGGTCCTGCGCGTCGACCCGGTGCCGGACGCCGACCGCCTGGTGCTGGCGACCGTCGACTACGGCGCCGACTCCACCCGGCAGGTGATCACCGGAGCGCCCAACCTGTTTCCGTATCTCGGCGAGGACCTTGCCGATGCCGATCTGTGGGGCGCGCTGCTGCTCGCCGGGGCCAGCTACAGAAACCCCTACCGCGACTTGAAGATCACGCGGCTCAAGCCGAAGAAGCTGCGCGGCATCACAAGCGACGCGATGCTCTGCTCGGCCGCGGAGCTCGGGCTCGGCGAAGACCACGAGGGGATCATCCTGTTCGAGCCGGCCGATGAACTGGCGGCGCTCAAACCCGGGCGGCCCCTGGCGGAGGTGCTGGGCGATGTCGTCCTCGACATCGACGTGATCCCCAACATCGCCCGCTGCGCCTCGATCCTGGGCGTCGCGCGCGAAGTGGCGGCGCTCGCGGAAGCGACGTTCCGGCCGCCGGCGGTCCCGCTCACGATGGACGGACCGCCGATCGCGGGCCGGGTCGAGATCGCCACCGAGAACCCTGAACTCAATCCGCGGTTCGTCGCCCTGCTGATCGAGGGCATCGAGCAGGGTGCATCGCCCTACTGGATACAGCACCGCCTGCAGCTCGCCGGGCAACGGCCGATCAGCAACGTGGTCGACATCAGCAACTACGTGATGCTCGAGGTCGGCCAGCCGAACCACACCTTCGACTACGACCTGCTGCGGCAGCGGGCCGACGGCTACGCGGACGGCGGCCCGGTGCGGATCGTCACGCGACTGGCCCACGAGGCTGAACGTCTGACCACCCTCGACGGTGCCGAGCAGAAGCTGCGGACCAACCAGATCATGGTCACCGACCCGGCGGGCTCGCTCAGCGTCGGCGGCGTGATGGGAGGCCGGGACAGCGAGATCGGTCCGGAAAGCCGGAACGTGTTGCTGGAGGCGGCCGCCTGGGAGCCGCGGAGTATCCGGCGAACGCAGCGCCAGCTCGGAGTCCACACCGAGGCCGGGTTCCGCTTCAGCCGCGGCGTCCATCCCAGCCAGGCCCTGCTCGGCGCCCGGCGGGCCGCGGAACTGCTCCGGCTGCACGCCGGCGGCACGATCGCGGAAGGGATCGTCGATCACTATCCGCAACCGGCGACGAGCGTCACCGTCGACTTCGATCTCGGCTACCTGCGCCGCCTCAGCGGTCTCGATCTCGACGCCGAAGAGACGGCGAGCCTGCTGCGACGCCTCCAGTTCGAGGTCGAGGTCCAGGACGGCTCTGCCAATCTGCATGTCACCGTTCCCGATCACCGCCTCGACATCGAAGGCCAGCACGACCTGGTCGAAGAGGTCTGCCGCATCTACGGCTACGACCGCATCCCCTCGACCGTGCTCAGCGACGTGCTGCCGCCCCAGCGCGGCAACCGCGAGCAGTCCTTCGAGGACCGGGTCAAGGACACGTTCACCGACCTGGGACTGCAGGAGATCGTCAGCTACCGGCTGACGACGCCCGAAGCGGAAGCGAAACTGCAACTCGAAGATGCCGAGCCGCCGCCCTACGTCCGGCTCGCCAATCCCTCAACGCTCGACCGCGTCGTCATGCGACGCAGCCTGCTGGCGTCCGTCCTCGAGGCAGCGGCGTCGAACAGCCGCTTCACGGACCGGCTCGCCCTGTTCGAGGTCGGCCGCGCGTTCCCGGTCAACGAAGGCGATTCACTGCCCGAGGAGCAGGAGCGGGCCGCCGTCGTGCTGACCGGTCCGCGCCGGGCAGACCACTGGCAGGCGCCTGACGCCAGCGACGACTGCTTCGACTTCTTCGACGTCAAGGGCGTGATCGAGACGGTCCTGGACCGGCTCGGCCTGGCGGTCGAGTTCACGGCGCCGGTGGCGAACGCGACGCCACCGTCCTTCCGCCCAGGACGCTCCGCGGCGATCGAGATCGGTGCGGACGCGAAGCCCATCGGCTGGCTGGGTGAAGTCCATCCGGCGGTGACCGCGCGCTTCGATCTGGAGCCAGACGACCGTCACCCCGTGCTTGCCGCCGAACTCGACCTCGACCGCATCCTCGAGCTTGTCCCCGATTCCCTACAGGTCGATCCCGTGCCCGTCTATCCGGAAGTGCGCGAGGACCTGGCCCTGATCGTGGAAGAGGCGACGCCGGCCGCGGCCGTCGAGGCCGCCCTCCTCGCCTCCGGCAAGCCCCTGCTCTCCGCCGTCGAACTGTTCGACGTGTTCCGGGGCGAGGCGATCGGCGAAGGCTCGAAGAGCCTTGCCTACCACCTCACCTTCCGGGCCCCGAACCGCACCCTCCGCGACCGCGATGTGAAGAAGCTCCGCCGGCGCATCCTGGGACAGGTCGAGAGGTCCGTCGGCGCGAAGCTCCGCGAGTAGGCTCCAGGCCAGCCAAGACAACATCTAACGTCCGACCGAATGAAGAAGCCGCACACTGGGTGCGCCGGCGTCCTCGCCGGCTTTCCAGACGGCGTCCCGAGGCCACGATACGCACCGCAGCATCTGGCTCAGATCGCCAAACGCGACAGCAGGGCCACGACGGCGTGCTCGACCCGCAGCGCCCGCCGGCCGAGACTCACGACTGTGGCGCCGGCGTGTCCCCACGAGGCAAGCTCCTCGTCCAGTAGGCCGCCTTCGGGACCGACCAGCAGCGCCGTCGGGCCATCGACGCCCAGCGGACACGGCTCGTCACCGGCGGCATCGGCCACCAGGACCTGCTCGTGGTCCTGAACCAGGCCGGGCAGCGCCTCGGTAAGGTCCCGCGGCCCTCCCAGGCACTCGATCTCCGGCAGCACCGTATCCCGCGCCTGCGCCAGACCCAGCATCAGGTGACGCCGGAGCGACTCCGGTCGCATCACCGAGCTCTGCCAGTAGCTCTTCTCCACTCGCGCCGTCTGGACGAGCAGGATCCGCTTGACGCCCATTGCCGCCGCTGCCTGCAGGATCCGGCCCACGAACTTGGGCCGCGGCAACGCCAGCACCAAAGTCACTCGCAGCGCCGGCGGCGGCTCCAGGTCGAGCGGACCCAACTCCAGCACGACGCACTCGCGGCTCAACTCGACGATCCGGCCGCGGCCAATGCCGCCGCCGAGGCGGCCCACTTCCAGCGTGTCGCCGACCTCCGCCCGCAGAACCTTGCGGACGTGCTTCAGGCGCTCCCCGGTCACGACCGCGCGCGCACCTGAGCCGGCCGTCCGATCGAAGTCCGCGTCCTCCAACAGAAGCAGGTTCATGCTGCTACAGTCACGCGCTCAAACCACGCACCAGATTGCGCTTCAGAGACCACTCGAAGAGGAGGACGGAACCGGAATGGCAGCAAAGAAGTTCCCGGTCGAGGCAGGCCACATCATGATGTTCGCCCGCGCGGTCGGCGACCCGAACCCCATCTATCACGACGCCGAGGCGGCAGCGGACACGGAACCCGGCAAGACGATCGCGCCGCCCACCTTCTACCAGGCCTCGGCCCAGTTCGACCCCGACTACTTCCTGCGCCCCAAGATCGGCGAGCCGTGGTTCGGCTCCGGCAAGGAGCCGACCGGCGTGCCGCCCACGCGGACCGGCGGCGATGGCGGCACGGGGCTGCACGCCGAGCAGCGCTTCGAGTACTTCCGGCACGTGAGCCCCGGCGAGACGCTGACCCTCAAGACCCGGCCCGGCAAGAGCTGGGAACGGCAGGGCAAGCGCGGCGGCAACCTGAAGTTCAGCGAGAACATCACCGAGTACTACGACGAATCCGGCGAACTCGTCGTGCGCGCCACCGGCGTCGGCGTCCGCACCGAGAAGGTCGTCGAGAGCGACTGAGGAGAAGAAGATGGCACTTCAGGCAAGCAAGGTCCAGGTCGGCGACACCTACACCCAGAAGCTCACCGACGACCTCTCCCGGACCCAGATCGTCCAGTACGCGGGCGCCTCGGGCGACTACAACCCGCTCCACTCCGACGAGATCTTCACCACCAAGGTAGCGAACTACCCGACCGTCTTCGCCCACGGCATGCTGACGATGGGCATGACCGGCCGGATGGTGACCGACTTCGTCGGCGACGGCCGGCTGACCGCCTACGGTGTCCGCTTTACGCGGCAGGTCTGGCCGGGCGACGCGTTGACCGCGACGGCCAAGGTCGACGCTGTGCGCGACGAGGACGGCCAGAGCCTCGTCGACCTGTCGGTGACGACGGTGAACCAGGATGGGGATGTCGTCGTGATGGGCAAGGCGACCGCGAAGATCGATCCGTAGCCACAACACTGGGTGCGCCGGCGTCCCCGCCGGCATCCGGGCGCGGCCGCGAAGCGGCCCGCGCTAGTCCAACATGCCCTGAACCGCGAGCTGGCGCAGGCCGTGGTCGGCCAGCACGAGCGCGATCATCGCCTCGCCCATCGGCACGAAGCGGGGCAGCAGACACGGGTCGTGACGGCCCCTGGTCGCGATCGTGGTCGGCTCGCCGGCCCGGGTCACCGTGTCCTGCGGCTGCGGCAGGCTGCTGGTCGGCTTGACGGCACAGCGCAGCACGATCGGCTGACCTGACGAGATGCCGCCCAGCATCCCGCCGTGGCGGTTGCCGCGAGTGGCGACGCGCCCTTCCCGCATCTCGAACGGATCGTTGTTCTCGCTGCCGCGGGCGGTCGCCACACTGAAGCCGGCACCGTACTCGACGCCCAGCACCGCCGGCAGGCTGAACAGAGCCTTGCCCAGGTCCGCCTTCAGCTTGTCGAACACCGGTTCGCCCCAGCCCGGCGGCACGCCCGTAGCGACAAGCTCAGAGACACCGCCAACGGAGTCGCGCTCCGACCTCATCCGCTCGATCAATTCCGCCATCCGCGACGCGGCCTCCCGGTCCGGACAACGGACCGGGTTCGATTCGACCTGCTCAAGGGTCACCGCGGCCGGATCGTCGATCCGCCCCTCGATGTCGCCGATGCTCTTCACGTAGCCGACGATCCCGACGCCCCAGCGCTCCCGCAGCAGCTTCTTCGCCACCGCCGCGGCCGCCACCCGCACCGAGGTCTCGCGGGCGCTCGAACGGCCGCCGCCCCGGTAGTCGCGGAAGCCGTACTTCGCGTCGAACGTGTAGTCGGCGTGGCCCGGTCGGTACTTCTCCCTGATCTCGCTGTAGTCCCTGGGCCGCTGGTCGCGGTTCTCGATCAGGAAGGCGATCGGCGTGCCGGTCGTCCTGCCCTCGAACACGCCGGACAGGATGCGGGCCTCGTCCGGCTCCATGCGCTGCGTGGTCAGCTTCGACTGCCCCGGCCGGCGACGGTCGAGGTCCGGCTGCAGGTCCGCCTCGGACAGTTCGAGGCCCGGCGGCACTCCGTCCAGGATGCCGACGTAGCCCGGCCCGTGGCTCTCGCCGGCCGTGGTCAACCGCAGCGCGGTTCCGAACGTGTTCCCAGCCATGACACGAGGACTCTGCCACAGCCCCGCCGCAGGCCGAACCGGCGTAGACTGACGGGTGATGCAGAGTGCGACTGCCACCGCGTCGTTCGAGTCGCCGCCAATCGACGCCGTCGGCGTCGAGGAGCGGGTGGCGAGGCTCTGCTCGCGCTCGATCAAGAAGGACGCCAAGCTCCAGGCGCTCCACCTGACCCTCTCGATGATCGACCTGACGACGCTCGAGGGCGCCGACTCGGAGGGCAAGGTGCGGCAGCTCTGCGCCAAGGCGCTCCAGCTTCACGCGGCGTTGCCCGATCTGCCCCATGTGGCCGCGGTCTGCGTGTACCCGGCGCTGGTCGGCGTCGCCAAACGGGCGCTCGAGGGCAGCGGGATCAACGTCGCCTCGGTCGCCACCAGCTTTCCCGCCGGTCAGGCGCCGATCGAGATCAAGCTGCTGGAGGTGCGGAAGGCGGTCGAGGCCGGCGCCGACGAAGTGGACATGGTGATCTCGCGCGGCCGCTTCCTGGCCGGCGACTTCGCCTACACCGCGGACGAGATCGCCTCGGTGAAGGAGGCCTGCGGCGAAGCACACCTCAAGGTGATCCTCGAAACCGGAGAGCTCGGCACCCTCGACGCCGTGCGCCGCGCTTCGGACCTGGCGATGCGCTCCGGCGCCGACTTCATCAAGACCTCCACCGGCAAGATCAAGCCGGCCGCCACGATGCCCGTCGTGCTCGTCATGCTGGAGGCGATCCGCGACCACTACCTGCGCACCGGCGAGAAGATCGGCATGAAGCCGGCGGGCGGCATCTCGACCGCCAAGGACGCGATCCGGCACCTGGTCATGGTGCGCGAGACGCTCGGTCAGGACTGGCTCGACCCGGACCTGTACCGGTTCGGCGCCAGTTCCCTAGCGAACGACGTTCTGCGGCAGATCGTCAAGCAGCGAAGCGGTATCTACCAGTCGTTCGACGACTTCTCCCTCTGAGCGCGCGACTTCCAGAACCATGACCGATTCCACTCCATCGACCGGACTCACCGCTCCGAAGCTCCGCCTCGGCATCCGCGACGGTAGCGACGACGGCTGGGGCTACGCGCCAGCGCCGGAGTCGACCGACCACGTCGAACTGCGCGACCGCTACGGCCTGTTCATCGACGGGGAGTTCGTGGACGCAGGCGACGGCCGGACGTTCGAGACGGCGAACCCTGCCACCGAGGAGAAGATCGCGGACGTCGCCCTGGCCTCCGACGCCGACGTCGACGCCGCCGTGGCAGCCGCCCGGCGCGCCTACGAGGAGGTCTGGTCGAAGCTGGCGCCCAGGGAGCGCGGCAAGTACGTCTACCGGATCGCCCGCGTGCTCCAGGAACGGGGCCGGGAACTCGCGATCACCGAGTCGCTCGACGGCGGCAAGCCGATCCGCGAGTCGCGGGACGTCGACATCCCGCTAGCTGCCGCGCACTTCTTCTACTACGCCGGCTGGGCCGACAAGCTGGACTACGCCTTCCCGGGCCGCGGCGCCAGGGCGCTCGGCGTCGCCGGCCAGGTCATCCCCTGGAACTTCCCGCTGCTGATGGCGGCCTGGAAGATCGCTCCGGCCATCGCGGCCGGCAACACGGTCGTGCTAAAGCCGGCGGAGACCACGCCGCTCACCGCGCTCAAGCTGGCCGAGATCATCCAGGACGCGTGCGTGCCGCCAGGCGTCGTCAACATCGTCACCGGCGCCGGCGAGACGGGCGCAGCGGTCGTCCAGCACGAAGACGTCGACAAGGTCGCCTTCACCGGCTCCACCGAGGTCGGCAAGCTGATCCGGCGCGCCCTCGCCGGGAGCGGCAAGCACTACACGCTGGAGCTCGGCGGCAAGGCGGCCAACCTGGTGTTCGAGGACGCCGCCGTCGACCAGGCGGTCGAGGGGATCGTCAACGGCATCTTCTTCAATCAGGGCCACGTCTGTTGCGCGGGCTCGCGCCTGCTGGTGCAGGAGTCCGTCGCCGACGAGGTGATCTCGAAGCTGAAAGACCGGATGGAGACCCTGATCGTCGGCGATCCCCTGGACAAGAACACGGACATCGGCGCGATCAACTCCCGCGCCCAGCTCGACAAGATCGAGGAGTACCTCGAGATCGGCGAAGAGGAAGGCGCCGAGCCCTTCCAGACCTCGTGCCCGGTGCCCGAACGCGGCTACTGGTGCCGGCCGACCCTGTTCCTGCACGCCGCCCAGTCGCACCGAGTGGTCCAGGAGGAGATCTTCGGCCCGGTGCTCGCGGTCCAGACGTTCCGCACGGTGGATGAGGGCATCGCGATGGCGAACAACACCCCCTACGGCCTCTCGGGCGGCGTCTGGAGCGACAAGGGCGCCAAGGCGTTCAGGGTCACCAGCCGCATCCGCGCCGGCGTGCTGTGGGCGAACACCTACAACAAGTTCGATCCGACCGCTCCGTTCGGCGGCTACAAGGAGAGCGGCATCGGCCGGGAGGGCGGGCTCGCCGGGCTCCACGCCTACCTGAGACCAGAGGCAGCGGCATGAGCGAGCAACGACCCGCCGCCGCGGCCGACCGCCTGCCGGTGCTCAAGACCCACAAGGTCTACGTCGGCGGGAAGTTCCCTCGCTCCGAGTCGGGACGCTTCGACCGGGCGCTGGCGCCCGACGGCACGCCGATCGCGAACATCTGCCGCTGTTCGCGCAAGGACGTGCGGGACGCCGTCACCGCGGCCCGCGCCGCACAGGCGGGCTGGGCGGCACGCACCGCCTATAACCGGGGCCAGATCCTCTACCGGATCGCCGAGATGCTGGAGGGCAGGAGCGGGCAGTTCGAGGCCCTGCTCGCGGTCGGCGGAACGGCGCCGGACGAAGCCGCGGCAGAGGTCCAGGCCGCCACCGACCGACTCCTCCACTACGCCGGCTGGACCGACAAGTTCCAGCAGGTGTTCTCCAGCGTCAACCCGGTCGCCACGTCGCACTTCAACTTCTCGATCCTCGAACCGATGGGCGTCGTCGGCGTGCTCGCGCCCGAGTCGCCGCTGCTGGGCCTCGTTTCCTCCATCGCCCCCGCGATCGCCGGCGGCAACACGACCGTGGTTCTGGTCACCGGAAGCCAGCCGCTTCCGGCCACGACCTTCGGCGAGGTCCTGAACTCCTCCGACGTACCCGGCGGCGTCGTCAACATCCTCACCGGTCGCCAGGACGAGATGCTCGCGCCGCTCGCCGCGCACCGCGACGTCGACGCCCTGCTCCTCTGCTCGCCGGACCCGGACGTCGCCAGGTCCGCCGAGATCGAAGCGGTTCACAACCTCAAGCGCGTCGCGGTCCGTCCTCACGAGGACTGGACGGACATCCAGAGCCCCTACGAGATCACCGACCTGCAGGAAGTGAAGACGACATGGCATCCGATCGGCAGTTGACCGACGACCCGGTCGAGGGAGCGCCCGGACAGCCCACCGCACCACCCGAAACCGGCGAGATGGAGCTCCCGCTCCACGCCCGCAACCGCGCCGCCGAGATCGTCCGGTCACCGGACAAGCTCCGGGAGATGGTCGCCGAGGCCAGGGAAAAGGCCGACTCCGCCAGCGGCGCCGCGAGCCCGCTAAGCGGTGTGATCGAGGACCTGAAGATGATGTTCGAGCTGCTCCGGGCGGTCGCCCGCGGCGACTACCGTCTCCGGAAAGAGACCCTGATCCTCATCGCCGGCGCCGTCCTCTACTTCGTCATCCCGATCGACGTCATCCCCGACTTCATCCCCGTGGCCGGCTTCATCGACGACGCCGCGGTCATCGCCTGGGTGGTCAAGACCTGCAAGACCGAGATCGATCTGTTTCGGGCCGTAACCGCAGGTGACGACACACCGGAACCGGATTCCGTCTCTCCCGCCGCAGCACCCTAGCGGCTAGGAACGGCGCGATCACCTTTACGGAAACAGCCTCCGCACTTCGAGGTCAATCTCCACGCCAGGCGCTCTCAGGCAATCGTCGACATCGTGGACGGAGCGCTCGTCATAGCCGTCCGGTCCGGGCGCGCTGCACGCTTCGACGGTACGACTGCCCAGGTCGACCAGCCAGAACTCCCGGATGCCGTGGCGGGCGTAGAGCCGCGCCTTGACCCGGCGGTCGTAGTCTCGGGTCGTGTCCGAGACCTCGATGGCGAGGAGCACGTCCTCGGGCCGCGGGAGACTCTGGCTGTACGCGTCGTCGCGCCTGACGAGCACACAGACGTCCGGCTGCGGCTCCGTGGCGTCATCGAGACAAATCGGGCTCTGAACCCGGATGGAGGCGCGGCGGTCGACCGCGCCGAAGAGGAACTCGGCAAGGATGTCGACACAGGCCGCGTGGCGGCTGCCGACGGGGGACATCACGACGATTTCTCCTTCGATGAGCTCGACCCGGTCGTCTTCGCTCAGGATTCCCGCCCGCGCCATCGCGTGGTAGTCGTCCACCGTGAACAACCGTCTGGCGGGTTCAGTAGCCGGTGTCCCCTCCGCCCTCGTTCTTCGCGCGGCCACCGTCATGTCGTGGATCTTATCCGCGAAGGCGAACCGCTCCGGCGCTGATCGCGCGGACTCGGCCACATGGCCGCCCGCATTGGAGCTACAGCGAAGCCGCGCCGTGGTACGCCCGCGCGACCCAGGCCATGAGCTGGGCGCACAGCAGGCCGAGCGGCGTGCCGACCAGGTTGCCGAGGACGCCCATCAGCACCCCGACCGCCGCAAGCGCGGGCTGGAACACGCCGGCGACGACCGGGGTCGAGATGACGCCGCCGACGTTGCCCATGCTGCCGGTCGCGAACAGGAAGATCGGCGCGCGCAGGAGGCGCATCGCGAGGAACAGGCAGGCGACGTGGATGCCGATCCAGACGACGCCGACGGCCAGCACCAAAGGCGCCTCGGCAATGGCAGCGAGATCGCCGCCGGCGCCCATCGTCGCGACCATCAGGTAGAGGCCGCCGTAGGCAACGGGTGTCGCTCCCCGATGTTCGAGACGACGAACCGGCGTGAAGGACAGCGCGAGGCCGACCGCGACGACCAGCAGGATGCCCCAGGTGAAGTGGGACAGCACCGAGCCGACCTGGGGCAGCAGCTCTCCGCCGCGCATGCAGAGCCAGCTCGCCACCAGGCCGACGCCGAGCATGGAGGCGAAGGCAGGCAGCGTGATCGGCCGCGCGTTCTCCGCCTGAACCTGCTGCAGCCGCTGGTTCAGCGCGTCGAGTTCTTCGCGGCGCGCCCGGTTCCAGCGGTCGATCCGGTTCTGGTAGCCGCTGAGCAGGATGATGATCGACATCCAGCCGTAGCCGACGACCGAGTCGACGATGATCATCGGGGAGAAGACGTCGTCGGGAGCGCCGACGCCCTCCTTGATCGCGATCATGTTCGAGAGGCCGCCGATCCAGGAGCCGGAAAGCGCACCCAGGCCCTTCCAGATCTGCGGGTCATCCAGGAACGGCTGGAAGATGGCCAGCGCGATCGGCCCACCGATCACGATGCCGACCGACCCCGACAGCAGCATCGCCGCCGCCAGCGGTCCGAGGCGCCTGATCGCCGGCACGTCGGTCGCCAGCACCAGGAGGAGCAGCGAGCACGGCATCAGGTAGTCCGTGCACCAGTCGTAGAAGGGCGACTCGGCCGGCGTGATGCCGGCGGTGGTGAGCACCACCGGCAACAGGTAGATCCAGACGATCGGCGGCAGGTACCTGAAGAGCCGGTCGAAGGGCCGTGTCTGCGCCAGCACGAAGATCAGGGCCACGAAGCCGGCGAAGAAGACGAGCAGCGCGGTCGGGTCGTTGATCAGCGCCTGCTCCACCATCGCGGGCGAGTCTATGAGCTTGCGACGCGGCTGGCTGTCGGCTTGGGAACCATGTGCTAATGTCTGTCATTAGACCTGTTCCGGCGCCACCCATCCCGGGCCTGACCAGCCAGGAGATCTTCGCCCATGAAACATCGCACAGCGGCCATCGTGTCCGCGCTGACGGCGACCTTCCTGCTTCTGAGTTCCGCCGGCGCTGCCCAGTTCGGAAACCTGCCGCCCAACCGGTCGTCACTGCTCGACGACGGCGCGCTCCACGTCGTCATCTGCGGCAGCGGTTCACCGTTGCCGAGCGCCGAGCGGGCCGGGCCCTGCACGGCGGTGATCGCCGGCGGGCGGATGTTCCTGATCGACGTCGGCCCCGGGTCGACCGAGAACCTGCGGCTCTGGGGACTGCCGGTCGGCAGCCTGGCCGGCGTGCTCCTGACCCACTTCCACTCCGATCACATCGGAGAACTCGGCGAGGTCGTCTTCGCGAGCTGGACCGGCGGCCGGGCCGTGCCCCTCGACGTCTACGGTCCCCTGGGCGTCGAACAGGTCGTCGCCGGCTTTCAGACGGCCTATGAACTCGACGTCTCCTACCGCGTCGCTCACCACGGCGCCGACCTGCTCCCGCCGGACGGCGGCAAGACGAACGCGCACACCATCGAACTCGCCGAGGACGCGCCCTCGCGCGTCTTCTACGACGAGGACGGCCTCAGGATCACGGCGTTCCTGGTCGAGCATGAACCGATCTCGCCGGCGCTCGGCTACCGCATCGACTACGGCGGCCGCTCGGTCGTGGTTAGCGGCGACACGATCCGCTCGGCGAACGTGGAGGCGGCGAGCCAGGGCGTCGACGTCCTGGTCCACGAGGTCCTGTCCGGCGCTCTGATCGGCGGGGCGGCGCAGGCGCTGGAAAGCGCCGGCAATGAACGGACCGCGAAGATGCTCCGGGACACGCTCGACTACCACACCTTCCCGGCCGACGTGCATGCCCTCGCCGCCGACGCGCAGGTCAAGCTCCTCGTGCTGAGCCATCTCGTACCGCCCCTGCCCGCGGCGCAGGCCGAAGGCGTGTTCATGCGCGGCCGTGCCGAGGACGCGCCGAACGATGCGGTCGTCGCCGCCGACGGCATGCACATCGCGCTGCCCGCCAACAGCGACGAGCGGACGATCGAGAACTTCTAGACGCTCCCTGGAGGCCCTGGAAAACGCAGCGTCCTGGCCTCATCCGGCGCACAGCGCCCGGCGGCCGCGCTAGCCTCATACCGTGACGAACTACGCAGCCGAACTCGAGTTCGCGGTCGAGACCGCCTGGATCGCAGGCCAGTTGACGTTCGAGTTCTTCCGTCTCGGCGTCGACCCGGAACTCAAGAGCGACATGACGCCGGTCACCGAGGCCGACCGGGGCGCCGAGGAACTGATCCGTTCACGGATCGCCGAGGCCTTTCCCGGCGACCTCGTCGTCGGCGAAGAGTTCGGGGCAGGTGGCGGCGAGTCTGCCTCGGAAGCCGCTTCGAAACGCCACTGGTACGTCGACCCGATCGACGGTACCCGTTCCTTCGTCCGTGGCGTGCCGCTCTACGGGATCCTGATCGGCCTGGAGGTCGACGGAAAGGTCGAAGTCGGCGTCGCCCACTTCCCGGGCATCGGCGAGACGGTAGCGGCGGCTTCCGGCCGGGGCTGCACGCTGAACGGCGAGCCGGCGCAGGTCCGCGAAACACCCAGCCTCGCCGACGGCTACGTCTCCTTTGGTGACCCGGGACTCTTCGTCGACCCCCGCCACCGACAGGCATGGCAGCGGATGATGGACGGCACCGCCTACCGCGTCGGCTGGTCCGACGCCTACGGCCACGCCCTGGTCGCCACCGGCCGGCTGGAGCTGATGGTCGATCCGAAGATGAGCGCCTGGGACTGCGGGCCCTTCCCGGTCATCCTGCGCGAGGCCGGCGGCTACTTCGGCGACTGGGACGGCAACGAGACGATCCACGGCGACCGTGCGTTCAGCACCACCCGCCGGCTGCTGCCCGAGGCCTTGAAGCTGCTCAGGGACTGAGACCGGGTGCGCCGTGTGCCATCCGTGCGCCCGCTGACGGGCGCACGGACTGGTTCGCGTGTGGCGCGGGACGCGCCACCCGGGTTCCCGCCGGCATCCGCGGACGACGGTGTTCAGTCGCTCCGCGACTCCTCGCCGTCCTCCAACGGACCAGCGACACAGCTCAGCAGTTCCTTCACCTCGTCCAGCCGGTTGTCCGGCACGCAGAGCTTCACCGGCACGGGCGACTTGCCCATCATCCCCATGCCGAACATGCCCACCCCGGCGCTCTGCACCAGGAACGGAATGTCGTACTGGTCCAGGGCGTGGCCGATTGTCTCGGCCTCGAGCCGGGAATCGAATGTGGCGAGTTCGACGAACTTCACGGCATGGCCCTCACGCAACATCAATGAAGAAGAACCCCCGGCCTGATGGCAGCCAGGTACTCCTCGCACGGCTCGCAGCGGATGCCATGGATCTCGAGCCGCTCGTCGCCACGATACAGGAGGCGCGCCTGGGCGGCTGGGTAGTCCTGCAGAAAAGCCCGCAAACCCCGAAGATCACCACCCCGCACCGAAGCGCTGTTCTGAACCTCGAAGGCAAACAGTCCCTCTTCTCCGTAGACCACGAAGTCCACTTCGTTGCCTGACTTCGTTCGCCAGAACGAGAGCGTGGCGCCCGATCCCGAGTAGTCCAGCCACGCGCGAAGATGCTGGGCCACCAGACCCTCGAGCGCCCCGCCTTCGATCTCTTCCGGACGGTCCAGTGGGCCGGCGGGACGTACCGACCGGAACACGCCGGCATCGAACCAGTAGAACTTCGGATGTACGGTCAACTGTCGCTTCTGCCGCCGCCGAAAAACGGGCAGCCTGAACGCCAGATGGAGGTCTTCGAGAATCCCGATGTAAGCCTCCACGGTCTTCCGGCTCGCATGCGTTTCACGGGCCACTTCGGCGATGTTGAGGACGGCGCCGTGCGAGAACGAGACCCTCTCGACGAAACGCCCGAAGTGATCGAGCCGGCGGACGAGGCCTTCCGCCTGAACCTCCTCGCGGATGTAGAGCGCGACGTATGCAGAGAGGGTGGCATCGGGCGTATCGGAGTCCCATACGACCGGCAGCAGGCCGCGGCGAAGGGCGAGACCAAGGTCGAACGACGGCAGTTCCGCAGCCATGAAAGGGTGCATCCGCTCCAGCAGGAGCCTTCCCGCAAGGAGGTTCACGCCGGCCCGCCTCAACTTGCGGGCAGAGGAACCCGTCAGCACGAAGCGCGGAGCCGACCGTCCGCGGCGGGCAAGCAGGTCATGGACGACGTTGAGGAGGGCCGGAGCCTTCTGCACTTCGTCGACCACGACGACCTTCGCGTCCGGCTCTCCGTCCACGAGTTCGCGGAGCCGTTCGGGTCGAGCCACGAACCGCTGCTCCAGCTCCGGGCGCAGCAGGTCGACCCAGAGTGCGTCGGCCAACGCCTCACGAAGGAAGGTCGACTTTCCAGTCCCCCTGGGTCCGAAGAGGAAGTAGCTCGCCTCCGGAGTCTGGAAAAATCTCCCTATCAATGCCATTTTCTCTGCCGATCTGGCAGTGACACTATCAGAAGCGCCGAAGGAAGGGTCGCGCCGGCCAGCCCGGCAACGCGGACTTCAGCCGCTCTTCCGAGGCCGCCGGACAACCAGCACCGGCACGAGAATCCGCTTCACTCTGCGTTTCCGCGCTCGGGGGGACTCGGGGGCGAAGCCGGCAGCTTCAGCATCAGCCCCAGCCGCGTACAGCGGGCAACGAGTTCGTCACGCTGGTTGTAGGCGCGGTGCTCGAAGGTCACGATCCCGGCGTTGGGCCGCGAGCGGCTTTCCCGCTTGTCCTTCACCTCGGTTTCGATCCGCAGGGTGTCGCCGTGGAACACGGGCCTGGGGAAGACGACGTCGTTCCAGCCCAGGTTGGCCACGGTCGTGCCGAGGGTTGTGTCTCCGACCGAGATGCCGACCATCAGGCTCAGAGTGAAGCAACTGTTGACGATCCGCTCGCCGAACTCGCTCTTCTTCATCGCCTCTGCGTCGAGGTGGAGCGCCGCCGGATTGTGGGTCATTGCGGTGAAGAAGACGTTGTCCGCCTCGGTGACCGTCCGCCGCAGCGCGTGATCGAAGAGTTGACCGACTTCGAACTGCTCGTAGTACAGGCCCGCCATGAGGCAACCCTATAGCGACCGCCGCCGCCTTCGGGTGCCGGCCGTGCGCCGCCCGTCAGCCGACGCGCTCGATCCCGGCGCCCAGGGACCGCAGCCGCTCGTCGATCCGCTCGTAGCCGCGGTCGATCTGCTGCACGTTGTCGATCACGCTGCGGCCCTCGGCGCACAGCGCGGCGATCAACATCGCCATGCCGGCGCGGATGTCCGGGCTCACCATGTCCCGTCCGTACAGCTTCGACGGTCCGCTGACGACGACGCGGTGCGGGTCGCAGAGCACGATCTGGGCGCCCATCGCCACCAGGCGGTCGACGAAGAACATGCGGGACTCGAACAGCTTCTCGTGGATCAGCACCGAGCCCCGGCTCTGCGTCGCGCCCACGACCGCGATCGAGGTGAGATCGGCGGGGAAACCGGGCCACGGCGCGTCCTCGATCTTCGGAATCGCGCCCTGGAGATCGGTGCGCACCTGGAGTTCCTGACCGCCTGGCACGAACAGGTCGCTGCCGTCGCCGCGAACCTCGAAGTCGATGCCCAGCCGGCCGAAGGCGATCCGCGTCGCCCGGTGCTCCCGCGGGCGGGCGTTCGGAATGTTCAGCTCGCCGCCGGTCACCGCCGCCAGCGTGATGAGCGAACCCACCTCGATGTAGTCGGGACCAATCTCGAACTCGGCCCCGCCCAGCCGCTCCACGCCCTGGACGACGAGCAGGTTCGTTCCGACACCTTCGATCGGCACTCCCATGGCCTTGAGCAGCCGGCAGAGGTCCTGCACGTGGGGCTCGCTCGCCGCGTTCAGGATCCTCGTCTCGCCCTCCGCCAGGGAGGCCGCCATCACCGCGTTCTCGGTCCCCGTGACCGAGGCTTCGTCCAGGAAGATCTCGGCTCCGCGCAGGCGCTCCCCCGAACCCTCGACGCGACACTGGAGCCCACCGCCCGGGAGGAGTTCGATGCCGGCGCCGAGGCCCTCGAGCGCCAGCAGGTGGGTGTCGAGTCGCCGGCGGCCGATGACGTCGCCGCCCGGGGCCGGCATGTTCACGCGTCCGCGCCGCGCCAGCAGCGGCCCGGCCAGCAGGATCGAGGCGCGGATCGCCCGGCAGAGATCCGGGTCGGGATCGTCGTCGCCGAGACCCGCGGCGCGGACGCGCACCGTGTCGCCGCCGGCGAACGCCACTTCGGCGCCAAGCTGGCGCAACAACCCCATCTGTGCCTCGACGTCGCGGATCCGGGGCACGTTTCGGAGCGTGACCTCCTCGTCCGTGAGAAGCGCGGCTGCGAGCAGCGGCAGCGCCGCGTTCTTGTTGCCCCGCGCCCGCAGCGTGCCCGAGATCGGTCGTCCGCCCTCGATCACGAACTGGGAGCGCGGCATGTGTGCGGCCGTGTCCATCGCGCGGTTAGTTGACCACAGGAACACCACCACAGGCGCCCGCTCTTCCGATTCGCCCGCTCCTGAAACTCGCGCGACGCCGCGACGTTGTAGAAGGAGAGCGGCCGATGAGGTCGCCTGCCCCCTCCGTATCAGCAAGGAGACCGAACATGAAAGACCTTCACCGCCATCGCTGGGCGACCCTGGCGTTCGCCTTCCTGATCGCTCTCGTCCCCGGAGTGCTCCTGTCCCAGGAGCATGCCGATCCAGGTCACGACGAGCGCTGGGAAGAACTCGGTCAGCGTTGGGAGGAATGGGGCGAGCGCTTCGGCCGCAGCTTCGAGGACGCCGACTGGGAGTCCCACGGCCAGAACTGGGAAGAGTTCGGCAAGCGCTGGGAGGAATGGGGCGAGCAGTTCGCCGCGTCCTTCGAGCAGGCCTTCGACGAGGAGGAATGGGACGCCTGGGCGGAGCAGTTCGAGGACATGGAGCACCCTGACGGCGAGGTCGACTGGGATCGCTTCGAACAGTTCTGGGAGGAGTTCGGCGAACGCTTCGGCACATCTCTCGGGGAGGCCATGGAAGGTGCCGACTGGGAGATGTTCGGTGAAGCGCTCGGCGCGCTCGGCGAGCAGATGGGCGAACTGGCGGAACTGATCGCAGCCAGCGTCGAATCCGCCGACTGGAGCGGCTTCGCCGATCTCGTCAGCGAAACGGTGGAACAGGCTGTCGAGCACGCCGAAGAGGCTACGGAAGCCGCCGAGGAAGCGGCCGAGGAAGCGGCGGAGGCAGCGATCGAGGCTGCTGAAGAAGCGGTCGACTCGGTCGACGCGTAGCGAGCGGACCTGGGCTCCGGCGGACCGTCGACCAGGCGTGGCGTAGGCTTCGCGCCTCCCGCTCACGACCCTCGGAGTGTGCAGATGCCAGTCGACCCCCAGGTACAGGCCTTCCTCGAAGCCCAGGCCCAGGCCGCGATCGAGAATCAGGTTCCGCCCATCACCGAGCAGACCGTGGAGATGGCCCGGGCCGGCTATCTCGCGGTCGCCGAGATGCTCGGGCAGGGCCCCGAGGTAGACACCGAGGACTCCGCCGTTCCCGGCCCGGCCGGCGACATTCCGGTCCGCGTCTACCGGCCCCGGGATGCCGGCGAGGCCCTGCCGATCCTCGTCTACTACCACGGCGGCGGCTGGGTGATCGGCGACCTCGACACCCACGACTACGCCTGCCGTGAACTCTGCGCGGGCGCCGGATGCCTGGTCGTCGCGGTCGATTACCGGTTGGCGCCCGAGGCGCAGTTCCCGGCCGCGGTCGACGACTCCTGGGCTGCCTTGCAGTGGATTGCGGCCAACGCCGAGAGCCTGGGCGGCGACCCGGCCCGGATCGCGGTCGGCGGCGACAGCGCCGGCGGCAACCTCTCCGCCGTGATGAGCCTGCTCGCTCGCGACAACGGCGGCCCCCGCCTCGCCTTCCAACTCCTCGTCTACCCGGCCGTCGACATGGACTTCAGCCGCCCCTCGATCGACGAGAACGCGGACGGCTACGTCCTGACCAGGGACCACATGATCTGGTTCCGCGGCCACTACCTGCGTTCGGACGCCGACCGCGCCGACTTCCGCGCCTCGCCGCTCCTGGCCTCCGACCACCGCGGCCTGCCGCCAGCGCTCGTCATCACCGCCGAGTTCGACCCGCTCCGCGACGAGGGCAGGGACTACGCCGAGAAGCTCCGGGCCGCCGGTGTCGAGACGACGCTCTCGAACTACGAGGGCCAGGTCCACGTCTTCTTCCAACTCTCACCGATCCTCAGTGGAGGCCGGAAGGCGGTCGACGAGGCCTGCGCGGCGCTGCGCGGAGCATTCGGGGACGCGGCATAGAACTTGCTCGTCAGAGTCGGCGGGAGGAGCACCCATGAGCCTGATGTCAAGCATCCCCGCCCTGCTGCTACTCGTGACCGCCTCTCCAATCGACCAGGAATCCGCCGCTCAGGGCGAAACCACCCTGGTCCGCATCCTGTCTGACCTCGAAACAGCCGGAGGAGCAGACTGGACCGGCGAGTGCCTGGACGCCAGGTCCCGCAGCCGCTGGACCGCCCGACTCAGCGACGGAAGCATCATCAAGGGACGCTGCCGGAACGGCAAGCGCCACAGCCGCTGGTCCGTCCGCCTCACCGACGGCAACCGCGTCACCGGCCGGTTCGAGGACGACAGAGTCCACGGCAGGTGGCGGATCCGCGACCACGTCGGTCACGTCCTCGAAGAAGCTACCTACGTCCGGGGCGAACTCCAGGACGAACGACGCATCCCCCGCGATCCGTGGTCCAAGCGAGGAGCGCTCCCGGCTCCCCCGGGCGACGCACCGGGCCACAACTGACCGGCGGCAGCAACAGGCTGACGCGATAGGCGTCCGGACGCCTCCTCGAAACCGCAGGTTTTCGACCGCCGCCGGCAGGCCGAACTGGCGGCCAACTAGCGGCAGGTCCCGTGGAACGCGGTCAAGTCGGTGATCGAGGCGGACCATGTGCCGGGGTCGTTCACGTACTCCTTGACCGCGCCCGAGATCGTGTCCGTCACCGTGATCCGGTAGCCGAGATTCGTCGTCGCGGCGCTGAACACCCAGACGTGGCCGTTGGCTTCGCAACCGTCCAGCACCTTGATCAGAATCTCCCAGTTGTCCCCGCCGAAGAACCGAAAGAGGCCCGAGTCGTTCGTACCCGCTGGGACCACGAGGCCGTTGCCGCTCCGGTCGTCACCGGCCCACCACTCCACCTCGACGGCGTAGCGGGAATCGACCAGGCAGCGGGTGTCCGCGTCCGCGACGCAGGTGCCGGCGGGTTTGCTCGGCTCGACCAGGAAGGTCTCCGTGGCCGTCGACTCCTCGACGCCGTCGCCAGCGGTCAGCGTGACCTCGTAGAAGCCGGGCTCGGACCAGGCGTGCGCGGGCCGGGCGGCTCGGGACATCGTGCCGTCCGCGAAGTCCCAGACCCGCGAGCCGGCGCCGGTTCCCGTGTCGGAGAAGGTCACCGGGACGTCCGTCAGCGCTCTGCACAGGCCGCCAGAGCAGACCGAGTCGTGCGTGAACGTGGCCGTCCGCAAGACACCCTGCCCCGACGCCACGGAGGTCGACCTGTCATCAGAGATCGTCAGCGTCCTGGTTTGGAGGACCTCGCCCTCGTGCTCCGTCTCAACGACCTCCCCATCGTGCTCCGCCCCTATCCGCACCGTCTCGCCGCCTTCCTGCTCGGTATCTTCCCTCGCCGTCAACACCGCCTTGACTCCCCGCTTGCGCGCACGCAGCGTCAGATAGGCCTCATTCTCGGCAAGCGTCGGAACCTCCTCGCCCTCCCGTAGCGTCAGATCGTCGCCCGACAGGGTGTAGTCCGTGCCCATCGTCGCCGTGCCGTCCTCGAAGCGGAGCTTGATGGTCTGCGCCTCCCCGAACGTCACGCCGTTGGTGATCCGCGCGCGGATGGTCGCTGTCTCGCCTTCCGTCACGGCGTCCGGTTCGATCAACAGCTCGAACCGCGCTTCGTCGTTCTCCTTTACGACGACCTCCGCGGAACGTCCGTTCCCGGAAACCACGTACCCTTGCCCGTCCAGCAGCGTGAGAGCAACCCTCAGGTCCTCCCGCACCACCTTGTCGTCGGACTTCATGAAACTGGGAGTCTTGACCGACGTGCCGGCGTGGAAGACGGCGTACTGGGACACCGACTCCGACTGGTCGCTCCTCGTCCAGCGCAGCCCCACGGTCAGCTTCTCCCTCGCCGGCTTCGACAGCGACACCCGAAACTCCGCGCGTTCCCCCTCGGACACCCGGCCGGCCACGGCCACGATCGACGCCCTCGGGAGACTCGTCCGCTCCACCGTTACGGTGTAGGTCCCGGTCGTCACGCCGTCCTCCGCCGTGACCGTGACGACGATCTCGTTCGAGCCCTCAGCCAGGCTCACCTCGGCCCCTGGAGAGATCGACACGCCAGCCGCGGAGTGGCTCGCCGTCGCCGTCACCGTGGTGCTCGACGTAGGGTTGGGCACCGACGCCGCGTAGGCCGTCGTGCCGCTGGAGAAGGTCCCAATGTCGATCCCCGACAGGCTCAGTGCACTCAGCGTCGCGTCGTGCGACACCGACACGATCGTCAGGGTCGCGGAACCGATCTCGGAGCCGCCGTGGCTGGCCGTGACCGTGACCGTCTCCGCCTGCTCATCCTCCTGGTCTGTCGCCGCCGCGAGCGTGGCAGTTGCCGAGACGGCGCCCGCCACCAGGGTCAGCGACGACGGTAGTCCCGTGTAGTCCGATGCCGACGCCGTGCCGGACGCGGCGAGGGAGATGGTCTGCGCCTCCGCGAACGTCACACCGTTCGAAACGGCCACGGTAAGCGTCGCGCTCTCGCCCTCGGCGACCGACGCCGGTTCGACCGACACCGTGAACGTCGCCGCGTCGTCGTCCTCCACCGTCACCGAAGCGGATGACACCGAGCCCACCACATAGCCGATGCCCGCCATCAACGACGCCGTTACCGTGCTTTCCGCCTCCACCACCGCGTCCCCCGCGGTGGGTACGCTCAGCGTCGCGCTCGACTCCCCCTTGGCGAACGCCACCGAAGTCGGGGAATCGCCGGACCGGGCCGCCCCTAGCTCCTCCACACTCACGGAAACGCTCAGCGGCTCGGACACCGCCTTGTCGAGGCTCACCGTGAACGTGGCGGCCGTCCCCTCCGTCACGGGACTGTCTCCCGCCGCGAGGGTCGCCACCGGCAGGCTCGTCCGCTCCACCGTCACCGTGTAGGTCCCGGTCGTCACGCCGTCCTCCGCCGTGACCGTGACCGTGATCTCGTTCGCACCTTCGGCGAGCGTCACATCGGCGCCCGGCTCGATCGTCACCGACGCCGCGGAGTGACTCGCCGTCGCTGTCACCGTCGTGGTCGTCGTGGAGTTGGGAACGGACGCCGTGTACTCGGTCGTGCCGCTGGAGAAGATCCCGATGTCGATGCCGGACAGGCTGAGAGCGCTCAGCGTCGCATCGTGCGAAACGGACTCGATCGTCACCGTGACCGACGCGACCGCCGCGCCTTCATGCGTGGCCGCCACCGTGACCGTCTCGTCCTCCTCCTCTTCCTGGTCCTCCTCCGCCGCGAGAACGACCGTCGCCGACGACGCCCCAGCCCCAAGCGTCAGGGTGGAGGGCGTCAGTGAGTAGTCGGCGGCGGACGCCGTGCCCGAAACCGACAGATCCACCGTCTGGTCCTCGGCGAACGTCACTCCGTTCGTGATCTCCACCGTCAGCGTCGCGCTCTGCCCCTCCCTGAGCACACCCGTCTCCACGGACATCGTGAACGCCGGAAGCGGGTCCTGCCCCAGGAAGGCGGTGCTGACGGGCGCCGCCACCCAGGTGACCCCCACCGCGTCCAGCCGGTCCACGTCCCTGATGGCGCCGCTGTCCGGCACCTCGTAGGTCAGGCCCACCGTCCTGTCGAGGGTGGGGCTCCAGTCCAGCGTCAGCACCACGTCCGTCCCGCTCACCTCGACGTCAGTCACCCCGACCGGCGTGTAGCCCGGGTTCACGACGACCGTGAAGGCGTCCTCCGGCGGGACGGAACCGGGGTCCAGCGCCTCGTCGTAGACCAGCTTCACTCGGCCCGTCGCGGCCTCCAGCCGCTCCAGCGTCGGACCCAGATTGCCCGCTTCGCGCTGTGCCAGCGCCCTCTCGACCCCCGCGCCGTACGCCGCGTTTTCCGCCGCGCCGAATACGACCGGCGGCCGATCCGCCGGGGACGAGCCCTGGCTACCAAGACCCGGGATGACCTCGCCGAGTCGCGCGATTCTCAGCGAGGGGTGCTGGACGACCAGCCGCTCCCAGAGTTCGGCGACCCTTTCCTTTTCGCTCGACGCCAGGTTCGTCGTCTCGTACGGATCCTCCGCGAGGTTGTAGAGCTGCACGGAGGACTTGACGCCCTTCTTCAAGGAAATCCCGTTCTTCTCGATCAGCTTCCAGTCACCCGCCCGAATCACCTTTGGCGAGAGGGCGACCTCATCGCGCGGGCTTTCGGCGCCTTCGGCAATCGCCGCCCAGGCATCGACTCCATCGAGAGCCAACCCGCCGCCGGTGTACGCCCCGGCCAGGCCGGCGAATGTCGGGAACAGATCCGCGACGTGCAGCAGCGCGTCGCTCACCGACCCTGACGTGATCCGGCCGGGCCATCGCATCGCCGCGGGTACCTTGACGCCGCCCTCCAGGTATGAGCTCTTCTCGCCTCTGTAGGGGCTGTTTCCGCCCGCATCCGACGTGCCCCCATTGTCGTTCAGGAACACGACCAGCGTTTCGTCGAGCACACCCCTGCTGTCGAGGGCGTTCAGAATCTCGCCGATCGCATCGTCCATGGCCTTGACCATCGCGCGCTGATTGCGCTGGTCCTCGGAAAGATCCAGATGGCCGTACTGCTGGAGGTAGGCCGCGGGCGCCTGATACGGACCATGGGGGGCGTTGAACGCCACCAGCAGAAAGAACGGGGCGCTGCCGTCGTGCCGCTCGATCAACTGGCTCGCCTCCCCGGCCAGAAGCTCGGTCGCGTAACCGGACTCGACCACCGGACGCCCGTTCCGGTGCCAGTCCAGGATCGCCTGCGATCCTTGCCACCGGCGAAAGTGCCCGTAGGAGTCGATCAACTCGTTGTAGAAGCCGTAGTGGTGCTCGAATCCGCGCTGCAGCGGCAGGCGGTTCGAACTCCAGTGCCCCAGTTGCCACTTGCCGACCAGCCAGGTCGCGTAGCCGGCGTCGCGCAACGCCTCGGCGATCGTGCGCTCGCCAAGGGGCAGCCCGCCGTCCCTCTCGGTATCGAGATTCCTCGACAATCCCGCCTTCCAGGCATAGCGGCCGGTGACGAGCGAGGCGCGGGTCGGAGAACCCTCCGGCTGGACGTAGAACTGCGCGAGCTTCACGCCTTCGCCGGCGATCCGGTCCATGTGGGGTGTCGCCACTTCCGTCCCGCCGTTGAAACCCGGCTGACCCCAGCCCATGTCGTCGGCAAGGAACACCACGATGTTCGGCCGGAGGAGCGAGCCGGAAGGAGCGGGCGCGTCCTCCACGAGGATGGAGGCCGAAGCCGCCGAGCCGAGGGTGTAGCCGGCACCCGCGACGAGCGAAGCCATCACCGTGCTGTCCGCTTCCGCCACGGCGTCGGTCGCGGTGGCAATGCTCAGCCTGGCGCTGGTGGCGCCGGGGGGAACGGTCACCGAATCGGGCGGAGCACCCGACAGCATCGTGCCGGTCTCGGTCACGCTCATCGCCACCGTCAGCGCATCCGCGGCCGCCGCGTCCAGCGTCACCTCGAACTCGGCCGCCTCGCCTTCCGTCAGCGGGCTCGCAACCGCGGCGATCGAAACCACCGGAAGGGACCGCGTCACCGTCACCGAGTACGTCTCGACCGTCGTCCCGTCCGCCGCCGTCACCGTCACCGTGATCTCGTTCGCACCTTCCGCCAGGTTGACCGTCGCGCCCGGTGAAATCGACACATCGGCGCTCGCATCGCTTGCGGTCGCCGTCACCGTCGTGCTCGACGTGGCGTTCGGGACGGTCGCCGCGTACTCCGTGGTGGTCGCCGAGAACGTCCCGATGTCGATGCCGGACAGGCTGAGAGCGCTCAGCGTCGCGTTCTGCCCCAGGAAAGCGACGCTGACCGGCGCCGCCACCCAGGTGACACCCACCGCGTCCAGCCGGTCCACGTCGCGTATGGCGCCGCTGTCCGGCACCTCGTACGTCAGGCCCACCGTCCTGTCGAGGGTGGGGCTCCCGTCCAGCGTCAGCACCACGTCCGTCCCGCTCACCTCGACATCGGCGACCCCGGCCGCGGCGTAGCCCGGGTTCACGACGACCGTGAAAGCGTCCTCCGGCGGGACGGAACCGGGGTCCAGCACCTCGTCGTAGACCAGCTTCACCCGCCCCCCCGCGGCCTCCAGCCGCTCCAGCGTCGGGCCCGGATTGCCCGCGTCCAGCTTGCGTAGCGCCCTCCGGACTGCCGTGCCGTAAGCCGCGTTCTCCCGCTCGCCGTAGACGACCGCGGACACCGGAACGTCCCTCACCGGCGCCGGGTCTCGTGCGAACTGCCGGTGGTAGTCCAGACGACTCCGCAGTTCGGCCACCTTCGTCGTCTCGCCGGAAGCCAGGTTCGTGGTTTCGTAGGGGTCCTCCCTGACGTTGTAGAGCTGCAGAGAGGACGCTCCGCCGCCCCACCGAGTCCCGTTCTCTTCGATCAGCTTCCAGTCGCCTACCCGCATCACCTTGAGCGAATGCGGCAGTTCCTGGCGCGGACTCGGCGCGCCCCCGGCGATCGCCTGCCAGGCATCGACTCCGTCGAGTGGCAACTCTCCCTCGGGTTCCGCGCCGGCCAGGCCGGCGAAGGTGGGGAAGAGATCCACCACATGGAGCAGCGCATTGGTCTCGGAGCCTGGGGCGATGTTGCCCGGCCAGCGCATGGCGGCAGGCACCCGGATGCCGCCTTCGAGGTACTCCCCCTTCTGACCCCGGTAGGGACGGTTCCCTCCCGCCCTTGCTTTGCCTCCGTTGTCGTTGAAAAACAGAACCAGGGTGTCGTCGAGCATGTCTCTCCGCTCGAGCGCGTCGATGACCCAGCCGATCGCGTCGTCCATGGCCTTGACCTGACCGCGCTGGTCCGGGTTCGAAAGGTGGGCGTAGCGGGCTTTGTACTCCGGAGGCACGCCTCTCGGGAGGTGCGGGGCGTTGAACGCGAGATAGAGAAAGAACGGGCGCGCCTCGTCGTGGCGCTCGATCAACTGGACGGCTTCCTCGGCCAGGAGGAACGTCGTGTAGCCCGACTCGACCACGGGACGCCCGTTGCGATGCCAGGACAGCTTGTCCCGGACCCGGTGGCTGTAGTAGCCCGTCGTCCCCGAATAGAAACCGTAGTGATGGTCGAAGCCGCGCTGCAGCGGGAGGTGCTCGTGGTTCCACTGCCCCAGGTGCCACTTGCCGACCATCCAGGTCGCGTAGCCGGCGTCACCCAGGGCCTCCGCCATCGTGCGCTCATCGGGCAGCAGACCCATGATCGTGTCTTCGGTGGGGCGCTCGCTCTTTCCGCCCGTCTTCCAGTGGTGGCGGCCGGAGATCAGTGAGGCCCGGGTCGGCGAGCACGAGGGCACGACGTAGAACTGGGTGAGTCTGACTCCCTCATACGCAATGCGATCCAGGTTTGGCGTCTCCACTTCCGTGCCGCCGTTGAAGCCCGGCTGTCCCCACCCCATGTCGTCGGAGAGGATCACCACGATGTTCGGACGCGGAGCAGTCTCGGCCGAGAGGCTCGCGGCGACCAGGACCAGCGGCAAGGCACGGAAATGCACCGCCAGGGCCAGCCGCCCTGCACCGGTCAGCGCCAGGTCGATTGCCATGCCCGTGACGTCAGCAGACTGGACATGAAGCACGACACGGCAACGCTACGGGTCGAGCCGCCCAAACGTCGCCAGTAGAATTGATGGGAACGGAGTTGTCCGGTGAAGGCACGGCGTTCGAAGCCGAACAGCCCGAGTGTACTTTTACCGCCCTGTCGACCGTTCCTGCACCGCCGGCAGCAGCCGGCTGACGCGATAGCCGTCGAGGTCCTTCTCGTAGCCGCACGCATCGAGTGTCGCGGCCCACGGGGACTCGCGGGCCGGGCGGCCATCGATGCGCAGAAGCCTGAGCGTACGGCGCCGGCGGCGGCCGGCGAGGTCGCGCAGGGCATCCCAGGCCTGCCGGGGTTCCGGGTCGCCGCCGAGGGCGGCGAAGGTCCAGACGCCCTGGCCGCCGGCTTCGAGGAAGAGACAGGGGGAGCCGGCCCGGAGGACGACCCAGGCGCCGGGCACGCGGCGCGGGCCGCGCCTTCGTGGATCGATCTCGGCTCCGAGCCGGGGCCAGGGAAGCACGGCGCCCCACGGATTCGCCGGATCGACGGCGGGCAGGATCCCGATCGGCCCGCGCTTCGCCGGTCCCCGCCGCTCCCGCCGCAGGCGCTCGACCGCCGCCGGCAGGGCGAACTGGCGGCCGGCCAGGCCGTGGACGAAGTAGCCGCGGCGGATGTGGCCGGCCTCCTCCATCTCGCGCAGCACCGGATAGAGGGCCTCGAACCCGCCGGGCACGTTCTCGTTGCGGGCCGTCTCGGCGGCGACCACGCCGTAGCGGTCGAGCAGCAGGGTTGCCGTGGCGTGAGCCCACTCCGTATCGCTCAACCGCCCGGCCGGCGCGGCCAGATCGCTCACCAGCGACCATCGGCCGCCGGCCAGCATCCCTGCCCGGCCGCGGCGGGCCCCCGAGACGCCAGCCCGCATGGCAGCCGGCGCTGTCCCGGCCCGCGGCCCGCGACGCCAACCACGGGGAAGCCCGCGGGGAGAACGCCCACCGGGCGCTGGTCGCCGCTTACCAAGCGACGCGAGCGGCAGGAAGGTGTCGTTGGTGACGCGGCCAGCCCATACGAGGTCCCAGATCGCCGC
Organism: Holophagales bacterium; assembly: GCA_009837885.1. Classification (GTDB taxonomy): domain Bacteria; phylum Acidobacteriota; class Thermoanaerobaculia; order Multivoradales; family Multivoraceae; genus Multivorans. The sequence goes on from VXSP01000036.1 coordinate 90,278, forward strand.
CTCGACTTCCGTCTCGCCCCAGTCGCCGTCACCGGCCACTCCGCCGACCAGGTCGAACGTGAAGCAGGCGCCGCGCGCCTTCAGGCGGTCGAGGACCGTGGCGTGCGGAGTCCCGGCCCGCGCTTCATCCGAGGCTTCGATCGGCTCGCTCCCGCGCGCCAGGACCTGGAACCGCTCCCGACGGTAAATCGCGATCCGGCCGTCTCTCGACCCGAGCCTGCCGTCGCCCAGCCAGAGAAGCTCCCCCGACGCCGCAAGGCGGTCCAGCATGTCGAGACGAAAGCCCGGCACCCTTGCGGGCAGGACGTGGCCGACCAGGGTCCGCCAGGAAAGCGGCACTCCCTCGAGCTGCGCCACGGCTTCCCGAAGACGAACCAAAGCGCGATCCGAGGACGCCGGTGCCGCTGCCCGCCCGCGACCCCGCGACGCCGGGAGAGTCGGCACCGCTGTGCCCGTGTCGACGCCCTGCCAGCGACCCAGGAACCGCGCCAGAGCCGCTCCGTCGACCGGCTCCGCCTCGCGCCGGAGCCTGGCCAGCGTCCGGCGCTTGATCCGGCGGAGCACCTCCGCGTCGCACCACTCGACACCGCCGGCCCCGTCACGGGACTCGTGCCGGAACTCACCCCGGGTTAGCCGACCGGCCTCCTCGAGACTCGTCAGCAGGGGCTCGATCGCACCTTGGGGCAGACCGAAGCGTGCGGCAGCATCAGCCGACGTGAACGGTCCGCGGCTCTGCGCGTAGCGCCGCAAGAGACTCTCGATCGGCTCCGGCCGGGGCTCCAGGAGGTCCGCGGGCAGACCATCGGCCATGGCCGCGTCCAGACCGTCGCGGTAGAGCACCGCGTCGTCCGCCGCCACCCACATCCTCACGGCACTCCAATCGGCCGTCACGGCCACGGGCGACACGCCCGCCTTCCCGGCCAGCTCGATCTCGACGGCCCTCTTCTGCCGCTCCAGGTCCGCGAGCCACTCACCCGCCTCGGCCGGCGCCCGCGCCTCGATCTCCGCCCGGGTCAGACCGCCGGTCCGCCGCAGCAGATCGTAGAGATCGTCCTCGTGCCGCGCGCGGCGGTTCGGCGAGAGCCCCTGGAACTCCTCTTCGACCGCCCGGATCACGTCCGGGTCGAGCAGTTCCCGCAGACTGGCCGTGCCGAGCAGTTCCCGCAGGAGCTCCCGGTCGAGAGTCAGTGCCTGGGCCCGGCGCTCGGCCGCGGGGGCGTCCTGGTCGTAGAGGAATCGCTCTTCGTACGAGAAGACGAGAGAGCGGGCGAAAGGAGAAGGCGCGAGGGTCTCCACGTCGTCGACCCGGACGGTCCCGTCCGCGACCTGCGCCATCAGGTCGACCAGGCCGGACAGGTCGAAGAGGTCGCTCAGGCACTCGCGGTAGGTCTCGAGCAGGATCGGGAAGTCGGGGTACCTGCGGACGACGGAGAGCAGGTTCTTCGACCGCTGGCGCTGCTGCCAAAGTGGTGTCCGCTTGCCCGGTCGGTTGCGGGGCAGGAGCAGCGCGCGGGCCGCGTTCTCGCGGAACCGGCTCGCGAACATCGGCGAGGAGGCGACCTGTTCGACGACCAGATCCTCGACCTCGTCGGGCTCGAGCAGGAACTCCCGCGCCGCCGGCAACTCGTCGGTGTCGGCGAAGCGGAGCGCCAGTCCGTCGTCCGTCCACAGGGTCTGGACCTCGAAACCAAAACGCCGGCCGATCCGGCGCTCCAGCGCCATCGCCCAGGGCGCGTGAATGCGGGCGCCGAACGGAGTCAGGATGCACACGCGCCAATCGCCGATCTCGTCCCGGAACCGCTCCAGGGTCACCGCGCGGTCGGTGGGCAACGCGCCGGTGCGGTCTCGCTGCTCCTCGACGTAGGCGCAGAGGTTCGAGACGGCATGCGGATCGAGCGGCGCTTCGCGTGCGAGCCAGCGTCTGGCGGCGGCGCCCTGCCGTCGGCCGAGTTCGCGCACGAAGGCGCCGAGGGCCCGGCCCAGTTCCAGCGGTCGGCCGGGGCCATCGCCGTGCCAGAAGGGCATCCGCCCCGGCTCGCCCGGCGCCGGCCGGACGATGACCCGGTCGCGGGTGATGTCGGTCACCCGCCACGCGGATGCCCCGAGCAGGAAGGTGTCGCCGGCGCGCGACTCGTAGACCATCTCCTCGTCGAGTTCGCCGACCCGCGGACCCTCGGGTCCCAGGTGCACCGTGAACAGGCCGCGATCCGGAATCGTGCCGGCGTTCATCCGCACCAGGAAGTCGGCGCCGCGCCGGGCGGTCAGCACGTCGCGCCCGCGGTCCCACGACAACCGGGGCCGCAGGTCGGCGAACTCCTCCGAGGGAAAGCGGCCGACCAGCATGTCCAGCACCGCCGCGAGCAGGTTGCGGGTCAGACCGCGGTAGGGCCGGGCGCGCCGGGCCAGGGCGAGGATCCCGTCGACGGTCCACTCCCGGCCGCAGCACATCGCGACGATCTGCTGCGCCAGCACGTCGAGCGGGTTCTCCGGCAGCTTCATCGACTCGATCGCGCCGCGCTGCATCTGGATCGCGGTCACCGTGCACTCCAGGAGATCGCCACGGAACTTGGGGAAGATCAGACCGCGGCTGCGTTCGCCGACCGCGTGCCCCGATCGGCCGACCCGCTGCAGTCCGCTGGCCGTCGAACCCGGTGCCTCGACCAGGAGCACCAGGTCGACGCTGCCCATGTCGATCCCCAGTTCGAGCGAGCTGGTGGCCACGATGCAGCGCAGACGGCCCGCCTTGAGCGCGCCCTCGATCTCCCGCCGCCGCTCGTGGGAGATGCTGCCGTGGTGGGCGCGGGCCAGCGGCTCCCGGTCATCCGTTTCGTCGTCTTCGACGTCGGCGCGGGTTCGGTCGTCCAGCTCGTTCAGACGCTGCGCGAGCCGCTCGCAGAGCGAACGGCTGTTGACGAAGACGATCGTCGAACGATGGCGCCGGACCGCTTCCAGGATGCGCGGGAAGACGGACGGCCACAGGCCCGATGTTTCGAAGCTGCGCGGCCAGCCTTCGCCCGAGGAAAGAGACTCAGGCGCCGGCGGCGGCGCCTCCATGTCCGGCACCGGAACCACGACCTGGAGATCGACGTTGGGCGGCTCGGAGGCGTCGACGACTTCGACCGGCCGGTCGCCGCCGAGGAACCCGGTCGCAAGGTCCATTGGCCGCACCGTCGCCGAGAGGCCGATTCGCTGCGGATCCTGAGCCTCCGCCAACTCCGCGAGCCGCTCGAGCGACAGCGCCAGGTGGGCGCCGCGCTTGGTCGCCGCCATCGCATGAACCTCGTCGACGATCACCGTCTCGACCGTGCGCAGGTTGGCCGCCGCCCGCGACCCCAGAACCAGGAACAGCGACTCGGGCGTCGTCACCAGGATCTCGCCGGGCTTCCGTAGCTGGCGGCGCCGGTCGGCCGGCGGCGTGTCCCCGGTGCGCACGTCGACGCTGACCGGCCGCACCGGAGCGCCGAGCTTGCGGGCCTCCCCGACGACGCCCTCAAGGGGCGCCTGCAGGTTGCGTTCGATGTCGTAGGCGAGGGCCTTGAGCGGCGACACGTAGACGACACGCACGCCCGGCGTATCGGGTTCGTCGCCAAGGCTGAGCCGGTCGATGGCCCACAGGAAAGCCGCAAGCGTCTTGCCGCTGCCGGTGGGCGCCACCAGCAGCGCGTTTCCGCCGCGGGTCAGCACCGGCCAGCCGAGTTCCTGCACCCGGGTGGGACCGGGGAACGAGTCGTCGAACCACCGGCGCACCGGTTCCGAGAACGAGTCCACGGGTCATCCTACGCGCCGCGCGCGACCCCGTGGAGCCCGAGTCCGGCTGCTAACCTCGCCGCCCAGCGATGGCGCACCACGACCACGGCAAGCACGGCGGCAAGAGCTACTGGCTCGACAGGAAAGGAAACGTCGCCAAGGTCTTCTACGCCCTGATCGCCGTCGACGTCCTGTGGCTGGCGGCGGACTTCTTCCACAAGAAGAAGGCGGAGTTCGACGCCTGGGGTGGTTGGGCCGACGGCGGATTCGGGTTCTACCCCGTCTACGGCTTCGTCGGCGCCTTCCTGCTGGTGCTGGCCGCGAAGCAGATGCGGCGCGTGCTGATGCGGTCCGAGGACTACTACGAGCGGCGCCGCGACGGCGGAGCCTCCTGAGTTCCGGATGGCGGAACTCCTGCTGTCGCCGCCGATGCTGCTCATGCTCGGCAGCGTGGTCCTGGCCGCGGCGCCGCGCAACGTGCTGCCGCGCACCGTGCTGCGGGCGCTGCTCCTGGCCCTGCCGGTCTACTCCCTCTGGCGCTTCTGGGGCCTCGACCTGGGCGACTACGCCCAGTTCGAGCTCTTCGGCCAGACCCTGACGCTCGTCCGGATCGATCCGCTGAGCCGGATCTTCGTCGTCATCTTCCACCTCGCGGCGCTCATCGGCAGCGTCTACTCGTTCTACGTCAGGGACAACTTCCAGCCGCTCGTCGGCGTGTTCTACGCGGGATCGGCTCTCGGCGTGGTGCTGGCCGGCGACCTCTGGACGCTGTTCCTGTTCTGGGAAGTGGCCGCCGTTTCGTCGGCGCTGCTGGTCTGGGTCCGGCGGAGCGGCAGGGCGGCCGGCGCCGGCCTCCGCTACCTGGGGATGCAGATGGTCTCGGGCGTCCTGCTGCTCGCCGGCATCGTGCTGCTCCGCCACGAAGTCGGCGCGGCCCCGGGCTGGGCCGAGTTCCGCAACCTGACGGGCTTTCTCGAGAACGGCGGGCTCGGCTTCTCGAACCTTGCAGCGACCCTCATCTTCCTCGCCTTCGGACTCAAGGCGGCCTTCCCGCTGCTGCACAGTTGGCTGATCGACGCGTACCCCGAGTCGACCCCGGCCGGCGCCGTGTTCCTGTCGGCGTTCACGACCAAGTTCGCGATCTACGCCCTCGCCCGGGCCTTCCCCGGCCAGTCCGAACTGATCTGGATCGGCGCGCTGATGACCGCGTTCCCGATCTTCTTCGCCGTGATCGAGAACGACCTGCGCCGGGTGCTCGCCTACAGCATGACGAACCAGCTCGGCTTCATGGTCGTCGGCATCGGCATCGGCACCGAACTGGCGATCAACGGCGCCGTCGCCCATGCGTTCGCCGACATCCTGTTCAAGGGCCTTCTCTTCATGGCGATGGGGGCGGTGCTCTACCGTGTCGGCCACGTGAACGGCTCGGACCTGGGCGGCCTCTACAAGTCGATGCCGATCACGACCGGACTGTGCATCGTCGGCGCCGCGTCCATCTCCGCCTTCCCGCTGTTCTCGGCCTTCGCTACGAAGTCGCTGATCATGAGCGCGGCCGTGTACAAGGAGTACTTCTGGCTGTGGCTGGTGCTCCTGTTCGCCTCCGCCGGCGTCTTCCACCACGCCGGAATCAAGATCCCGTTCTTCGCCTTCTTCCACCACGACTCCGGGATCCGTTGCAAGGAGGCGCCGCGTTCGATGATCGTCGCAATGGTGCTGGCGGCCGCCGCGAGCATGGCGATCGGCCTGTTTCCGCTGGCCGAGATGTGGTTCGGCGTCGCGAATCCCTTCTACGCGCTGCTGCCCTACCCGGTCGACTACGACGTGTACACGACGACCCACGTCATCACCCAGAGCCAGCTCCTCTTCTTCTCGGCACTGGCCTTCGCGACGCTCATGCGCACCGGCCTCTATCCCCCCGAGTTGCGCTCGGTGAACCTGGACGCCGACTGGCTCTACCGCCGGGTCGGTCTTCGCATCTGGGACGGGGTTGCCACGGCTTTCGTCGCCCTGCACCGCGCCGGCTACGCCACGGCCGGACGGCTCGCCGCCACGGCTCTCGAAACGGCGCAGCGCCACCTGGGCCCGCAGGGGTTCCTCGGGCGCTCGTGGCTCACGGCGTCGATGGCGTTGTGGGTCGCGGTGCTGCTCGCGGCGTATCTCGTGGTGTTCTACTGGCGGCTGGGGTAGGCGGCTCTAACATCAGCTTCTCTAATGCTCTGCGGTTGCTCCATGAGATCGACCTAATGTAAGATCCCGCCCTTACGATGCAAGGGCTCAGGATCTTCTGCGATGTCGCGGATTTGCGCAGCTTCAGCCGCGCAGCCGAGCTTCACGGGATCACCCAGTCGGCGGTTAGCCAGCGCATCCAGCACCTGGAGGAGCTCTTCGGAACGCGGCTCCTCGACCGCTCCAAGCGGCCCTTCGTGCTGACTCCCGCCGGCGAACTCGTGTCCCGCGAGGGACGCGAACTCGTCGCCCGCTACGACGCCCTGGCGCGCAGTGTCTCCCGTCTCGATCCGGAGCGGGGCGGGACGGTCCGGGTCCACGCGATCTACTCCGCCGGCATCGCCCTGCTCAACCAGTTGCGGGCCGAGTTCCAGCTCCAGCGACCGGAACTCGACGTGCAGATCGAGTACGAACCGCCGGCCGCGGTGGCCGAGGCGGCGCGAACCGGCCGCTGCGACTTCGGCATCGTCTCCTACCCGGAGCAGTGGCCCGGCCTGCAATCGCGCCCGCTGCGGGAGGAGCGGATGTGCCTGGCCTGCGGCGTGAACCACGAACTGGCCGGCGCCAAGCGCGTGCTGGCCGCCGACCTCGACGGCCGCGAGTTGATCCACTTCACCCACGAACTCCCCGCCGCGCGCCACATTCGCAGCTACCTGGTCGGGAACGGGGCCGAGGCCGTGTTCGCCCAGCGGCTCGACAACATCGACACGTTCAAGAGCATGCTGCAGGCGACCGACTACGCCGCGATCCTGCCGCTCAGGACGTTTCTTGCCGAAGTGCGCGCGGGACTGCTCGCCGCGGTGCCGCTCGACCCGCCGCTCGAGCGGCCGGTGGGAATCGTCTACGCCCGCGGCCGCCTCCGTCAGGCCGCCGAAGAATTCGCCGCCTTCCTGACCGAGAACGCCGGGCCGATGCCCGCGGACGACGAGGCAATAGCAGAGCGCGGAGAGGCGGCATGAAGCTCCGTCCCGGCAAGATCGGTCTGTATGACCCGGCCTACGAGCACGACGCCTGCGGCGTCGGCTTCATCGCCCACGTCCGCGGCGAACGCAGCCACCGGCTGATGCAGCAGGCCGCCCACATGTTGACGCAGATGGACCATCGGGGCGCCTGCGGCTGCGAGCCGAACACCGGAGACGGCGCCGGCATGCTGACCGCACTGCCGCACGCCCTGCTCCGGCGCGTCGCCGCCGACGAGTTCGGCGCCGAACTCGGAGCGCCCGGCACCTTCTCCGCCGGCGTCTTCTTCCTGCCCCAGGACGACGGCGAACGCGAGCTGTGCCGGCGAGTCGTGGAGGAGATCGTCGCGGACCGTGGCCAACAGCTCATCGGCTGGCGCAAGGTGCCGACCCGCCCCGAGGTCGCGGACATCGGCGCCACGGCAATCGACTCGATGCCGGTCATCGAGCAGCTCTTCATCCGGGCGGCCGACGGGCTCGACCAGGACGCCTTCGAACGCGAGCTCTACCTGATCCGCAAGCAGGCGACGATCCGCCTGCGCGGCAACGATGCGCTCGCCGAAGCGCAGATGTTCTACGTCTGCTCGCTGTCGACGCGAGTGATCATCTACAAGGGCATGCTGACCTCCGGGCAGCTCGTGCCGTTCTTCCCGGATCTCGCGGCGCCGGACTACGAATCGCACCTGGCGATGGTCCACTCGCGCTTCGCCACGAACACCTTCCCGTCCTGGGACCGCGCCCAGCCGAACCGCTTCATGAGCCACAACGGCGAGATCAACACGCTGCGCGGCAACATGAACTGGATGCACGCTCGCGAAGGCGTGCTTGAGAGCGACCTGTTCGGCGACGACCTCCCCCTCGCCTTCCCGGTCGTCGAACCCGATTGCTCCGACTCCGGCAGCTTCGACAACGTGCTCGAGTTCCTGCTGCTCACGGGCCGCACCCTCCAGGAGGCGGTCATGATGATGATCCCGGAGGCGTGGCAGAACGACCCGCACATGGACGCCGCGAAGAAGGCGTTCTACGACTACCACTCCTGCCTGATGGAGCCCTGGGACGGCCCGGCGTCGATCGCCTTCACCGACGGCCGCTACATCGGCGCGGTGCTCGACCGCAACGGCCTGCGTCCGAGCCGCTACTACGTCACCGACGACGACCTGGTCATCATGGCGTCCGAGGCCGGCGTCGTCCCGGTCGAGCCGGAGCGGGTGCTACGCAAGGGGAGGCTCAAGCCCGGCCGGATGTTCCTGGTCGACTTCGATCTCGGCCGCATCGTCGCCGACGAAGAGCTGAAGAGCACGTTCGCCGGCAGACGACCCTACGCCGAGTGGCTGGAGAACCGCACCGACCTCGCCGATCTCGTCGCCCACGCCCAAAGCAACGGCAACGCGCCCGCGAACCAGGCGTCGATGGACGACGACACCCTGACCCGTAGCCTGCAGGCGTTCGGCTACACCGGCGAGACGATGCGCTTCATGCTGCGCCCCCTGATCGAGGAGCAGCGCGATCCGATCGGATCGATGGGCAACGACACCGCGCTCGCCTTCCTCTCCGACCAGGACCGCCCGGTCTACGACTACTTCAAGCAACTCTTCGCCCAGGTCACGAACCCGGCGATCGACTCGATCCGCGAGGAAGTCGTCATGTCGGTCGACTGCACGATCGGCCCCGAGCGCAACCTGCTGGAGACGACGGCCGACCACTGCCGGCGCGTCCGCCTTCCTCATCCGATCCTCAGCAACCGGGAGTTCGCGGCGCTCGCCGACGCCGGCGACGCTGGCTTCTCCTGCCGCACGCTCGACGCCACCTGGCCCCTCGAAGAGGGCGCCTCGGGCCTCGGCAACGCTCTCGACCGCCTGTGCGCGGAAGCCGAGCAGGCGGTCGACGACGGCTGCAGCTTCGTTGCCCTGTCCGACCGGGCCGCCGGCCCCAACCGCGTCCCCGTGCCCACGCTGCTCGCCTGCGGCGCCGTCCATCACCACCTGCTGCGGACGATCAAGCGCACCCGGGTCGGCCTGCTGCTCGAGAGCGGCGAGGCGCGCGAGGTGCACCATCACTGCCTGCTGGTCGGCTACGGCGCCGACGCGATCAACCCCTACCTGACCTTCGAAGCGCTCTGGCAGGCGCGCCGCCAGGGCCGGCTGCCGGCCGCGGCCGACGACCAGGCGGTCGTCGACCGCTATCGCACGGGAGTCAGGAAGGGGATGCTCAAGGTGATGGCCAAGATGGGCATCTCCACGCTGCAGAGCTACAAGGGCGCCCAGATCTTCGAGGCGGTGGGCCTTTCCACCGACGTGATCGACCGCTGCTTCGCCGGCACCGCCAGCCGGATCGAGGGTGCCGGCCTCGAACGGCTGGCAAAGGACGCGCTGAAGCGTCACGCCCGCGGCTTTCCCGCCGACGACCGCGACCGTGTCGCCGAGCTCGCGAATCCGGGCGACTACCACTGGCGCGCCGGCGGCGAACGCCACATGTGGAACCCGCAGATGATCTCGCGGCTCCAGAACGCGGCCCGCACGAACAGTACGGAGGCCTACGAGAGCTTCGCCCGACTCGCCAACGAGGACACGACGCGGAAGTGTTCGCTGCGCGGCCTGCTCCAGTTCCGCACGGACCTCGAACCGCTGCCGCTCGACGAGGTCGAGCCGGCGAGCGAGATCGTCAAGCGCTTCTGCACGGGCGCGATGAGCTTCGGCTCGATCTCGGCCGAAAGCCACGAGACGCTCGCCATCGCGATGAACCGCCTCGGCGGCAAGAGCAACACCGGCGAGGGCGGCGAGGACCCGTCCCGTTTCACGCCGGACGCCAACGGCGACCTTCGCCGCTCGGCCATCAAGCAGGTCGCCTCCGGCCGCTTCGGCGTCACCTCGTGGTACCTGACCAACTCCGACGAACTGCAGATCAAGATCGCCCAGGGCGCCAAGCCGGGCGAGGGCGGCGAACTGCCCGGCCACAAGGTGGACGAGATCATCGCGCGGACCCGGTACTCCACGCCCGGCGTCGGCCTCATCTCGCCGCCGCCCCACCACGACATCTACTCGATCGAGGACCTGAAGCAGCTCATCCACGATCTGAAGAACTCGAACCCGGGCGCCAGGGTCAGCGTGAAGCTCGTCTCCGAGGTCGGCGTCGGCACGGTCGCCGCCGGCGTCGCCAAGGCCCACGCCGACCACATCCTGATCTCGGGCCATGACGGCGGCACCGGCGCTTCGCCGCTCACCAGCATCAAGCACGCCGGCCTGCCCTGGGAACTCGGCATCGCCGAGACCCACCAGACGCTGGTGCTGAGCGACCTGCGCTCGCGGGTAATCCTCCAGACCGACGGCCAGCTCAAGACCGGCCGCGACGTCGTCGTCGCCTGCATGCTCGGCGCCGAGGAGTTCGGCTTCTCCACCGCGCCGCTGATCACGATCGGCTGCATCATGATGCGCAAGTGCCACCTGAACACCTGCCCGGTCGGCATCGCCACCCAGGATCCGGAGCTGCGCGCCAAGTTCGAGGGCACGCCGGAGGAGGTTGTCAACTACCTCTTCCTCGTCGCCGAGGAGACGCGGCGGCTCATGGCGAGCCTCGGCGTGGCGACGATGCGGGAGCTGGTCGGCCGGACGGACCTGTTCCTGCCCGAACTCGCGGTCCGGAACGAGAAGACCGAGGGCCTCGACCTCTCCGCCGTGCTACAACCCGCGGTGCGCAGGCACGAAGGCGTCGAGGTCGTGCAGACGATCGAGCAGGACCACGCGCTCGAGTACGCGCTCGACAACGAGTTGATCGAGCGCGCCCGGCCGGCGCTGGAACGCGGTTCCCGCGTGCGGATCGACCTGCCCATCGAGAACACCCAACGCACCATCGGCACGATGCTCAGCCACGAGCTGATGAAGGCGCGCGGCGAGCACGGCCTGTCCGACGACACGATCCACATCTCGCTCGCCGGCAGCGCGGGCCAGAGCCTCGGCGCCTTCCTCGCGCCCGGCATCACGATCGAACTCGAGGGCGACGGCAACGACTACGTCGGCAAGGGGCTGTCGGGCGGAAGGCTCATCCTCTACCCACCGCGCCGGTCCCGATTCGTCGCCGAAGAGAACGTCCTGATCGGCAACGTCGCGCTCTACGGCGCCACCGGCGGCGAAGCGTTCTTCCGCGGCCGCGCGGCGGAACGCTTCTGCGTCCGCAACTCGGGCGCCCACGCGGTGATCGAGGGAATCGGCGACCACGGCTGCGAGTACATGACCGGCGGCCGCGCCGTGATCCTCGGCCCGACCGGGCGCAACTTCGCGGCCGGCATGAGCGGCGGCATCGCCTGGGTCTTCGATCCGGACAGGGAACTGACCCACAACTGCAACTTCGAGATGGTGGGGCTCGAGCCCGTCGGCGGCGAGTACCACAGCGAACTACGGCAACTCGTCGCCCGGCACGCTCGCTTCACCGGCTCGACGGTGGCGCGCCGGCTGCTCGAGCGCTGGAGCGAAGCCGTGGGTCAGTTCACCCAGGTCATGCCCCATGACTACCGGCGCGTCCTTCTGGCTGAGAGCGAGGCCGGGGACCGGACGCCGGAAGACCAGACGATCCCGAAGGCCGAAGCCGCGGCCTGAGGTCGGCGGACTGACGCGGACAGGCGCGGCATGGGCAAGGACACCGGCTTCAAGGAGTACGCGCGCGCCGCGGTTCCCTACCAGGATCCGCTGATCCGGCTGAGTCACTACGGCGAGTTCCTGCAGCCGGTGCCGGAGGAGCATCTCGCCACCCAGGGCGCCCGCTGCATGGACTGCGGCGTGCCGTTCTGCCAGTCCAACGAAGGCTGCCCGATCGACAACCTGATCCCGGAATGGAACGACCTCGTCTACCAGGGCCGCTGGCGGGAGGCGCTCCGGCGACTCGAGCAGACGAACAACTTCCCGGAGTTCACCGGCCGCGTCTGCCCGGCGCCGTGCGAGGGCGCCTGCGTGCTCGGAATCACGGACCCGGCTGTGACGATCAAGAACATCGAAAACGCGATCGTCGACCGCGGCTTCGAGGAGGGCTGGATCGTTCCCCGGCCGCCGACGAAGCGGACCGGCAGGAAGGTGGCGGTCGTCGGCTCCGGGCCCGCGGGTCTCGCCGCCGCGGCGCAACTGAACAGCGTCGGCCACTCGGTGACCGTGTTCGAGCGCGAGGATCGGATCGGCGGCCTGCTGATGTACGGCATCCCGAACATGAAGCTCGACAAGCGCCTGGTCGTCGACCGGCGAATCGACCTGATGCGAGCCGAGGGGATCGAGTTCGTGACCGGTGCGCACGTCGGCGTGAACGTCGATGTCGGCGATTTGCGACGCGACCACGACGCGATTCTGCTCGCCTGCGGCGCCACCAGGCCGCGCGATCTGCCCATCCCGGGCCGTGAGCTCTCGGGCGTCCATTTCGCGATGGACTTCCTGACCGAGCACACGAGGGCTCTGCTCGACGCCGATCTTCCCAGCGATGGCGGGGAGGGCGCCCAGCCAATCGTGACGCCGATTCACGCCGAAGGCAGGAACGTCATCGTGCTCGGCGGCGGCGACACCGGCGCCGACTGCATCGCGACCGCGGTCCGCCACGGCTGCGCTTCGCTGGTCAACTTCGAACTGCTGGAGCGTCCACCGGACGACCGGGCGCCCGACAACCCCTGGCCGGAATGGCCGCGCATCTTCCGCGTCGAGTACGCGCACGCCGAGGCGTCGGCCAGGTTCGGCGCCGACCCGCGGGTGTTTTCGGTTCTCTCCAAGCGCTTCGTCGACGACGGCGCCGGCGGAGTCGCCGGAATCGAGACGATCCGCGTCGCCTGGCAGCGGGACGGCGCCGGCCGTTTCACGATGGAAGAGGTACCGGGCACCGAGGAGACCTTCGAGGCCGAACTCGTGCTGCTGGCGATGGGCTTCCTCGGACCGGAGGCCACGCTCGGAGAGCAGTTGGGGCTGGCGACGGACGAGCGCAGCAACTTCGCCGCCGATCCCGGGCAGTACGCCACTTCGGTCGAAGGAGTCTTCGCCGCCGGCGACTGCCGCCGCGGACAGAGCCTGATCGTCTGGGCGATCAACGAGGGTCGCGGCGCCGCCGCCCGGATCGACAAGTACCTGACCGGGGCCACCGAACTGCCCCTGCCGTCCGATTCAACATCTTGAAGCGGGCCGCCGTCCTTTGACGGAGGGCGCAGCGATCTCTATAGTCGTACCCGGTCCGTGGCCTTGCGCGCGAGCGCCCCACCACCGCCACCCACCCGGACAATCGAGAAACCTTCCACGCGTGAATCGCACGCCGGTGAATTCGTGTTGAGTTCGACGGCGCGTACTCAGACACAGAGGAGAAACCCAACCATGCAGTCGACCCGCCCGCGGGCACGTCTTCTTGCAATCCTCCTGGCCACGACCTGCGCCTTCCTGATCGGCGGCGCCGGCTTCGGCCAGACCATCACCGGCACCGTCCAGGGCTACATCTCGGATGTCGAGGGCGGCGCCATTCCCGGCGCCACGGTGACCGTCACCAACCAGGACACCGGCATCGCCCGTGCCGTCATCTCGGACGCCAACGGCTTCTACAGCGCCAAGGCGCTCCAGGTCGGCACCTACACGGTAAACGCCGAGCTCTCCGGTATGCAGACCACACAGCAAGCCGACGTCTCCGTTCTCGTCGGTCAAATCAAGGACGTCAACCTGACGCTCGAGATCGAGTCGACCTCCGAAGTGATCACCGTCACCTCCGAGGCGCCGATCATCGAGGTCAGCCGTTCCGGCGCCGCCAACTACATCGACGAGGTGGCGATCGAGAGCCTGCCCACCGTGGGTCGCGATTTCACGGACTTCGCGATTCTCACTCCCGGCGTGCAGCGCGACCGTTCCCGCGGCTTTCTGACCATGGCCGGCCAGCGCGGCATGTACAGCGGCCTTTCGGTCGATGGCGCGGACAACAAGAGCACCTTCTTCGGCTACGGCCGCGGCGGCGAGGCCACCGAGAACGACGGCCTGATCGTCGCTCAGGACACGGTCCGCCAGTTCCAGGTCATCACCAACGGCTTTTCGGCCGAGTACGGCCGGCACGGCGGCGCCTTCGTCAACGTCGTCACGAAGTCCGGCACGAACGAGGTCAGAGGTTCGGCTTTCGCGTTCTTCCGTGATGACAGCATGGCCGAGGATCTGCCTTCGTCGCCGCTCGACGACCACTTCGGCAACGACGGCTCGCGGCCGGTCGACGAGTTCGACACCCAGAACTACGGCTTCTCGATCGGTGGTCCGTTCAAGCGCGACCGCACCCACTACTACTTCGGCATCGACCAGCGCGACCAGGACATTCCGTTCACGCGTTCGCTGCGGTCGACCGGCGATTTCAGCACGTACGACCTGATCATGCAGCGGGCACAGAACGAGCCCGCCTTCGCGGCTCTGGTCGACGGCTTCGACCGGAACCCCGACGGCTCCGCCACCGGCCTGTTCCTGCGCTCGGTGAGCAATCAGATCCTGTTCGGCAAGCTGGACCACCAGATCAGCGACGCGAACCTGATCACCCTGCGAGCCAACCTGACCGACTTCGAGCGCGAGAGCAGCTATCTCGATGAGGAGTCGCTCAAGACGGAGGACACGCTGTCCTTCATCGCGTCGATGACCTCCGTCATCGGCAGCCGCGGCGTGAACGAGTTCCGCATCCAGTCGGCCGACGACAACCTGGACCGTCTGTCCCTGCGGGTCGGCACGCCGATCGAGGCGCAGGTCCGGTTCCGATTCGGCTCCCGCGACAGCGTGGGCAAGTTCGACTTCCTGCCGATCTTCGTCGAGGAGTCGCAGCTTCAGATCAAGAACGACTTCTCCTACCTTTTCGGCGCCCACGACATGAAGTTCGGCGTCGACTACTCGAAGGATGACCTCGCGCAACTCTTCGCCGGCAGCCGGGACGGTCGATACGACTTCCAGTCGCCGGAGGACTTCCTGAACAACAACGCGAGCAACGCCCGGATCTGGTTCGGAGATTCGACCTATCCGAACTACGACGAGACGCAGGCCGCGCTCGCGTTCTACGGCCAGGACAGCCTGAAGCGTGACAACCTGACGCTGAGCTACGGCCTCCGCTACACGTCCACGGACAACCCCGACGGCCTCGACCACATCGAGCCGGACGGTCGCCAGATCCCGGATACGGAGAATCTGGCGCCTCGCTTCGGCTTCGCCATGGCGTCGGATGAGGGCCGGTCCGTTCTTCGCGGCGGCGTCGGCTTCTTCTTCGGTCGCACGCCGACCCTGTTGTTCGCCAACCAGGTGCAGGCCAACGGCGTACCGCCGAACTACGGCCGCATCAACGTTCGCGCGGGCGAGAACGGCTACGTGCCTCTCGGAACGCCGATCGACAACGAGAACCCGCCGCCGGGGATCACCCCCGCGATCTCCTACGTCGATCCCGCGTTCGACGACGCGCAGACCATTCGTGCCAGCCTCGGCTGGGAGCGGGAACTCGGCTCCGGCTGGAGCGCGGGCGTCGATGCGGTCTACGCCGAGGCGACCGGCCTGCAGCGGAACACGGACTGGAACCGCCAGTTCGGTGGTTACGACGAGTACGGCCGCCCGATGTGGGACGGCCGCGTGCGCGACGACGTAGCCGAGATCCTCGTCCGGCAGTCCCGCGGCGAGTCCGAGTACCAGGCGATCACGATCAAGGCGAACAGGCGCTTCACCGGCCGCTACCAGTTCGGCGCCCACTACACCTGGGGCAAGGACCGCGACACCGACTCGAACGAACGCTCGGCGACCGGCGTCACGATCTCCGATACCGGCAACCTGGACTACGACTGGGGACTGTCGGATCGCGACATCGAGCATCGCCTGGTGGTCACGGGCATGATCCAGTTGCCGCTCGACTTCCAGATCTCGGGCATCCTGAACTACCAGTCGGGCTACCCGTACACGCTGGTCGACTCCGGCGTCGACTTCGCCTACTGCAGCTCGGTCGGCTGGAACTGCCCCGACTACCGGGCGGTCATGGGCGGCCTCGTTGTCGGCCGGAACACGGAGCGGAACGAGTCGATCCAGACGATTGACCTACGGGTCGGCAAGTTCTTCCGCTTCGGCGACGGCATGCGCCTCGACGTCTTCGTCGAGGCGTTCAACCTGTTCGACCAGAACAGCTTCGGCGTCGGCTTCGGTCAGCGCAACATCAGGAACGAAGTCGTGCCCGACACTCTCGGGATTCCGTCGTTCCTGACCACGAGGCCGCGCCAGTTGCAGATCGGCGGCCGGTTCAGCTTCTAGGCTGAGCTCTTCCGGAAGAAGCCACGGCGCCTGATGCCGTGGCCGCAGATTCAGGGCCTCCCCGGCGACGGGGAGGCCCTTTCTTCTTGGAATTCGGAGCGGAGCCTCTCTCACTCGGCCAACCCAACGCAGTCGCCAGCCACTTCCCCGCCGCGCCAAACTCGTCCCTCGGAGCCTCCGACCGGCCAATTCTGTCCGCAAGTCGGAAACACCCGGGCCCGAGTTCCTCTACGACGGACTAGCTGCCGAAGTCCGGAAAACCCGCAGTACCAACGCCCTTCCACTGTGGCGGACTGCGGTTCCCGCGCTCTTGGCACCGGATGTGCATCTGGACTAACACTCGCTTCCAGAGCACTGCCCAATCAAGCTCACCGTCTCGGCACTAAACACCCCGGAATGGAGTCAGCCCAAGGACCACACACCCGACAAGGAGCCCCGACATGCCCAACAAACGGAACACGACACTATGGAGAAACACTGTCGTTCTTTCGGCCGGCGTGGTCACCCTCATCACGCTGCTGAACCTCTCAGGAGGCCTAGCGAGGGCGCTCAGGCAACTGTTCGTCCCAGTACCTACTACCGTGGAGGTCCGCGCCACGACACCTCCCCATACAACAACAGCCAGTCAGACTCTCGTTGTCGATGAATCAAACACAGAGTCTCGCGTCGTCCTCCCAGGAGGCAACACGAAAAACTACTCGATTTCTCTGCGCGCCACGGACGGCTTCACAATCGGATCCTACGAATGGACACTAGAGAAGGCACAACGGACTAAGGGACCTAGAATCCAGATCGTCGACGGCGGCAAGAGACTCTCCGTGAGATTCTCTCTAAACGCGGCTTGGAAATTGTGGTTTATCGGAGGGGAAAAGGGTCACCTGAAGGGCACAATTGTAACGCATGAAACCAGGAACGTACCCAAGAGCGTCCGGGTAGTTGGCCGGGTTTTGCTGGACGGATCTGGGCAACATAGACTGACGGAAGGGAGTGTCACGGATCGTGACTCCTTGAGTCTGAGGTACTCGGCAGCAGACGGTGGCGCACTCGAATGGAGCATTCGGCCCGGTAAGGAACACGTTCTCGAACCTTGCGGGGTTCTTCGTTGTGCCGCCGTAGTAGTTGACACAGAGGACGATGCTGTTGTCGTCCGCGTCCGGACGTTCTGGCGGTTCTTCCGAAGTAGCGCAGAGGCTGGCTCAACAACAGTAGCGCGCCTCGAAAACCCTCGAGTCCACCAAGCGAGGCGATCCCGCTTCGTCTGAGCCTGAGCCGTCCTCGTGGAGAATCAACGCCAGACGTTGTGGATTCGATGAAGTAGGCTGGGCGGCGTGTGCTCCCTGGGGGTTCGCGAAACCAACGAGCTAGTCGCGCTCGACGGCGCAGGGGACCCCCGCCGCTGGAGCGGTTGGCCTCCCATCCCCTCGCCGTTCAGCCCGACGCACTCGCGAAGCGATCCGCCAGGCTCGGAACGTCTCCCACCGGCAAAGCGGAAAACCGCTCGTCCAGCTCGTAGCGCCTTTCTCCGGGGTAGATCACCCAGAGATGATCGAGCCCCAGGTCGGCAAGCGCCACCCTCATCGACTTCGTCGTTCCCGGAGCGTCGCTGTACTTGAACTCGAACCCGTGCCGGCGGCCACCGGACACGATCATCAGGTCCAATTCGGCACCGCCGTGGGTCGCCCAGAAGTGCGCGTTCGAGGGCTGCATGCAGGACAGGATCTGCTCGACGGCGAAACCCTCGAACGAGGCCCCGACCTTTGGATGACCGGCCAGGCGATCCGCCGACGGAAGATCGAGGAGGGTGTGGAGGAGGCCGCTGTCGCGGACGTAGACCTTCGGCGCTCGGACCTGCCGCTTCTTCAGGTTCTCGTGCCACGGCGGAAGGACCCGCACGACCTGTGCAGCGACGAGGATGTCCAGATACCGGCGGGCGGCAGCCTGGCCCGAGCCGATCGCTCGAGCGAACTCCGCCGCGTTCCACACCCGGCCGTGATAGTGGGCGACCATCATCCAGAAGCGACGCAGCGCCTCCGCCGGCAGGGAAAAGCCGAACTGTGGGATATCGCGATCGAGAAAGGTCTCCACGAAACTCTGGCGCCACAGGGCGGACAGGCCATCGTCCTCGGCCAGAAAGCTGCGCGGGAACCCGCCCCGCACCCAGAGCTTCCGCCAATCGCCCGAAGTCGCTCCGCCCACCTCGGTCAGATCGAAGCCCGAGAGCCGAATCTGGCCGGCCCGGCCCGCCAGAGTCTCCGAAGCGCCGCGAGCGAGAGCCGGAGATGCGCTGCCGAGGACGAGGAAGCGAGCCGGCTCCTCCGGCCGGTCGCACAGGACCCGCAGAATCTCGAAGATCTCGGGCTGCCGCTGAATCTCATCGATGACGACGAGGCCGCGCAGAGGCTCCAGGGTCTGCATCGGCGTCGCAAGACGCCTCCGGTCGACCGGATCCTCCAGATCGAAGTAGCGCCCCCGCTCCGGCGCCTCGTCGAACAAGGCTCGGGCAAGGGTCGTCTTCCCGCATTGTCGCGGTCCGACGACCGCAACCGCCGGATGGACCAGGAAGGAGCGCTCGATCCGCCGGGCGGCGAGTTCGCGGTCAATGTTCACGGCTCCAAGCGTACTTCCTTGAAAATCACTCGGTCAAGATACGATTTTCAAGAAACTCTAGGGCCGACCGCGACCCCGGTGGAGCGGATAGAGCTGGAGTTCCTCGTCACCGCGCCGCGAAGCGGCGACGATCAGCCCCCCACGTACGGAATCGTCTGCGGCCCCTCCGGCAGCACGCAGATGCGCGCGTCGGGCCGGGCCGCCACGCACTCGGCGAGCGCGGCATCGAGGTTGGGCGCCGGCTCGAAGTGAGCGGCGGCAAGCTGGTCCCCGCTCAGCCCGTCCGCCTTGACCAGCACCCGGGCGCGCCGCTGGATCAACGCCTGGACCTGGACCTGCCACTGGTCCGGCTCGGCTTCCTGCCGAGCATCGATCTGCCGGAGCAGTTCCTCGGGCGAGCCGCCGCGACCGAGCAGTTCGGCGTAGCGGCCGTGGTCCGGAATGCCATCGCTGCACTCGGCCGCGCAAAGGATCGTTCCACCGTCGGCAACCACCTGCGCCGCCGCCGACATCCCCTTGACCGCCTGGTAGAGGTTCTGGTCGAGCGGATAGCCGGAGTTCGTCGTCACCACGACTTCGAACCGGTGATTGGTCTCCCGCATGGCGATCGGCTTCGCGGCCGCGCAGGCACGGCGGTGCATCTCGAAGAGCTCGCCCGCGAAGACGTGCGTGATCCTCTGCTGCCGGTCGAGCAGCACGTCGACACTGAAGTGGGGCTTCGCCTCCGGCCGCGCCGCGATCGCCCGGATGTCGCTGTGCAGCGGGTTGTCGTCGATGATCCCCCACGTTGACCGGGGATCGCCAACGCGGACGGCGTCGTGCAGGGTGAGCACGGTGTCGAGCCCGGCGAGCCCCGGGGCGACCATCTTCGGACCGCCCGAGAAACCAGCGAAGAAGTGGGGCTCGACGAAGCCGGTCGTGATCCGCAGGTCCGCCTCCAGCCAGTGCCGGCAGAGCCGCGTCGGAACGCCGTTGCCGGTCTCCCCCAGGTCAACAAGAGAAGAGTCATCGCGAGCGTCGTGGTTGATCACACGGCAGGAGCCGAGAATCTCGTTGCCGAGCATCGCCTGGAATTCGGCCGGCGTGTTCGCCCGGTGGGTGCCGGTCGCGATCAGGATGGTGGCGTCCTCCGGGCGGACGGCGCCTTCGAGTTCCCGCAGCACCGCGGCGACCATCTCCCGCCGCGGCTGGGCCCGGGTGATGTCGCATACCGAGATCGCCACCGTCTGACCGGGGCTTGCCAGTTCCCGCAGCGGCGGGCCGGCCACCGGCCGGCGCAGGGCCGCGGTCAGGGCCGCGTCCGGGTCCTCCAACGCCGGCGCCTGCACCGGCTCGATGACCGTCGTCCGCTCGCGCGGGACGTCGATCTCAAGACCGCTGCGGCCGTAGGCGAGACGCACCCGCATCGTCCGAATCCTACGCGCCGGCGGAGCTCGGGGTGAGCATGTCCGACATCCGATCCACGACCGCCGAAGCCGGCAAGCCGCCGGGCCCTACTCCGCGCCGTCGAGGCGGCGCACCTTGATGCTGCGGAAGGCCACCTCGTCACCGTGGTCCTGCAACAGGATTCTTCCCTCCGGCCACTTCCCGAACCCGTCGCGGTCGGCGAACTTGCTCAGTGCGATCGCCTCGTCGAGTTCGGCTGAGTTCCGGTCGAACGCCAGCACCAGCTGGTGGTTCAGCCAATGCTCCACCGTGCCGTTGGCGCGGACGACGATCCGCGCGTGGTTGTAGCGGCCCGGTCCATGGACGAAACGCCCTTGCTTCACCGCCGGTAGCAGGTCGTAGAGCGAAGCCAGCGTCCGGTTGCCGTCGCGTCCAGCCTCCGCATCGGCATGACGCGCGTCGTCGAGGATCTGGTACTCGAACGCGACCACCGTGCCGGGAGCCGAGCCGTAGCCCTCGGTGACCAGGTACTTGATGCCGCTGTTCGCCGCCTCCGTCATCCGGAACTCCAACTGGAGCTCGAACGCGGAGAACGTCTCCCGGGTCACGATCCCGCCACCGCGCGGTCCGCCGGGTTCCGAAGCGAGCACCGTCAGCTCTCCGTCGCGCACTTCCCAGCCGGTATTGGGAAAGTGCTCGCGGTGGGCGCCGCGCCAGGCCTCCGTGCTCTCGCCGTCGAAGAGCAGCTCCCAGCCCAGGGCCACTTCCGTCTCCGAGAGCTGGTTGGGGCGCGTGTCGACGACGAAGGGAAACGCCCGACCGCTCGGCGTCAGGTCCTCGGTTCGCAACAGCACGTTCCGGTAGCGGACCTGCAGTCCGCCCTGCTCCGGCCCGACCGAGTGGACCTGCAGGGCGATGAAGCCGCGCGGCGTCATCTCGTCGATGAGAAAGGTCGCCGGCACATTGTTCAGCCAGGTCCGGATCTCGGAGCCGATCGCTTCGATGTAGACGTGGTTCCAGTCTCCCTGGCGAAAGGCCTGGCTCGCCGCCGGGTTCAGGGTCAGCGGAAACAGCCAGCCGCGCCGGGCTTCGTCGTAGATGCCCCCGCTCCAGGCGCGTTCGCTGGGATCGATCTCCACCTGGTAACCGTGCACGACGCCGTTCCAGTAGTCCGGGTCGCTGTGGCTGCGGATCTGGATGCCCGCGTTCAGTCCGTCATCGACCTTGAACTCCAGTTGCAGCGCGAAGTCCCCGTACTCCTCCGTCGTCGCGAGAAAGGAGTTCGGCGTCTCGATCACCGCGGTGCCGACGACCGTGTCGCCATCGAGCACGTACTTCGCCGCCCCGCCGAGCTGCCGCCATCCCTGCTCGAGTCCGCCGGCGGTCAGGTCGACCCAACCGGAGTCGGGATCCGGTTGCGCGAGCCCGGCTGTGGCCGCACCAAGAAGGACCAGCAGACCAACCGGCGGAAGCGTCAAGGCTGGGGCAAGGTGCATCGAAACGCCAGCTTACCCGCATAGGATCGCCGCTCCGCGAACACTGGAGATCAAGGAGCCAGCCACAGTGGAATCGATCGACATCCACCCGCAGGCCTTGCGAGACGCAGCAACAACGATCCTGGAAGCGGGTGGCAGCAAAGCCGACGAGGCGCGCATCGTCGCCGACCACCTCGTACTGGCGAACCTCTCGGGCCACGACAGCCACGGCGTCGGCATGCTTCCCGCCTACGAGCGGAGCCTGAGCAACGGAACCCTGAACCCGAACCAGGACGTCGAACTGGTCCGCGACGACGGTGCGATCATGATGTTCGACGGCGGCATGGGCTACGGCCAGGTGGTCGGCCGCCAGGCCACGGCCGCGGCGACCGAGCGCTGCCGGAGCACCGGCGTGGTCCTGGCGCCGGTCCGCTACTGCCACCACCTGGGCCGGATCGGCACGTACGGCGAGCAGGTGGCGGACGCCGGTCTCGCTTCGCTCCACTTCGTCAACGTGGTCGGCCACCAGGCCCTGGTCGCCCCCTACCGGGGCACCGACGCCCGCTACTCGACGAATCCGATCTGCCTGTCGCTGCCCGGCAGCGACGCGCAGCCTCCCGTGCTCCTCGACATGGCGACCAGCCGGATCGCCCACGGCAAGGCCAGGGTCGCCCACAACATGGGCGAGGAGGCGCCCGAGGGCTCCCTGATCGACCACCGCGGCCGCAAGACACGCGACCCGGGCGTGCTCTTCCGGCAGCCCGCCGGGGCGTTGACCTCCTTCGGCGACCACAAGGGCTACGGCCTCGCCGTCTTCTGCGAACTCCTCGGCGGCATGATGAGCGGCGGCCGCACGGCCCAGCCCGAGCACGAGATGGAGGGCACGATCTGCAACAACATGTTCATGATCGTGTTCGATCCGGACCGGTTGATCCCGCGTTCGGCGATGGAGCACGAGCTCGCCGCCCTGGTCGCCCACGTCAAGGCGTCGCCGGCCGCCGAGCCGGACGAGCCGGTGCTCGTTCCTGGCGACCCCGAGCGGACCTGCCGGATGGAACGCGCCGAAGCGATCCCGGTCGACGCCGAGTCCTGGCGTCAGATCGTCACCGCCGGCGAGCGGCTGGGTGTGGAGGCCGGGCGGCTGGAAGCGGTCGCTAGCGCTCCGCCTCGCTGAAGAAGCGCCAAAGCAACTCACCGCCAAAGTTGCCGGCGTCGTCGCGCGGCCAGACGTGGGCGCCATTCCAGGAGCAACTCCAGACGGCGCGGCCGCCGGCGCAGCCGAGGTGCTCGACGCAGCTCAGCTCGCGGCGGCCATCCCAGGGCGCCTCCACGGCAGTCGGCTCGGCGGAGCAGGACTGCGATTCGGCCCACTTCGCCGCCACGCCGTGCTGCGAGGTGTAGACGTACCCGTCGCTGGCGAATGAACCGTCGATCGGCACCGTACGGTCCGCCGTGCCGCCGATCAGCAGCATCGACGGGCCGGGCCCTTCGGCCGCGCAGTTGAAGCCGCGCGCCAGGTAGCCATGCATCGGTGCGACCGCGGCGAGACGGCCACCGAGGGCGCAGCCGAGCCGGTGAACGAACATGCCGCCGTTGCTGTAGCCGGAGGCGAAGACCCGGTCCGTGTCGATGCAGAACTCCGCCGAGAGATGGTCGATCAGGGCGGCGATGTAGCCGACGTCGTCATGGCATGAGCACCAGTTGCACGGCCCGCAGGTTCCGCACTCCGGCGGGCAGGGGTACGGATTCGCGTCTTCCCGGCAGGCTGGCGCCTCCGGATTCAGCGGCGCGCTGCAGGCGAGATCGTTCCAGGACGTGATCGTGGCGTTCCGGCTTCCCGTCCTGCCGCTGAGCGACGCCTCGAACGACGTGCCCTGCGGGAACACGAGCACGAAGCCCTCGCGATCGGAGAGTTCCGACAGGCCCGTCCAGCCGTCGCTGTGCCGGGCGCTGCCCGTGTAGCCATGCACGTGCAGCCAGAGCGGCGCCGGGGAGGCACCGTCGTAGCGGGCGGGCAGGTGGATGCGGTAGCCGCGGACCAGGCCGTCGTGGGCGAGTTCCAGGTCGACGCTGGCGCCGCGTGCGGCCGATGCGATGCCGGCGGAGGAGGAGCAGCCCGGGCTGTCGGCGGCGCCCAAGGGTACGGTGACGGCAAGGAACGCGACGAAAGTCGCGATGGTTGACCGTCGCGGGCACATTGCCGGCATCGTAGCGCGGCGCCTAGCCTGGCAGCACCTGGAAGTAGCCGTCCCGCCCTACCAACCGCACGCCGACCTCGAACAGCTCGGACAGTGTGGCGCTCGTCAGGACTTCGTCCTTCGGTCCGTCCGCGAACACACGGCCGGACTTGAGCAGCACGACCCGTTCGACCTCCGGCGGGATCTGGTCGACGTGATGGGTGACGACAATCAGGGTCGTGCCGGCCGCCGCCAGGGCCCGCAGCCGTTCCATCAGCCCGAACGCGGCCTTCAGGTCGAGGCCGGTCGCCGGCTCGTCGAGCAGCAGGGTGTGCGGCTCGTGGACCAGCGCCCGCGCCAGCAGCACGCGACGCTGCTCACCGGAGGACAGCGTGTCGAAGCGCCGTCCCAGGAGGTCGCCGGCGCCCTGGCTCCCTGCCGCCGCCTCGGCCCTTCCCCGCTGCGCTTCGGTCAACCCCTGGTGCCGGTAAACGCCGACGCTGGCGAAGAAGCCGGAACACACCACCTCCAGACCCGAGAGCCAGCCGTGGTGCGTCGCCTGCAGTTCGTGCGACACGACACCGAGCTGCCGGCGCACGTCAAACACGTTCCAACGGGCCCGGCCCAGCAGCCGCATCCGGACGCCCGGCCGGCGAAGCGGGAAGAACTCGCCGTTCAGCATTCGCAGCAGGGTGGACTTGCCGGCGCCGTTGGGCCCCAGCACGGCCGTGTTCCGGCCTCGCGGAATCGTGAGCGTTACGCCGTCCAGCGCTGGTCGGCCGCCGCGCACGACCGTGACATCGGCGAGTTCAAGCAGCGGCTCGTCCATCGCCGTCGCCATGTCGGCAGCCTCCGCCCCGAGGGAGGGAGAACTCGTCACCGCCCCTGGAACCGCGGCGGCCGCTTCTCGAGGAAAGCCTTCCGGCCCTCGACGTAGTCGTCGGAGCGGAAGCAGGCCTCGACGAGCTGCTTCACCCGGTCCAGGTCGCGGCGTTCCGGGTCCTTCGTGGCCTGGCGGATCGCGAACTTCGCGGCACGGAGAGTCAGCGGGGCGTTGGCCGCCATCCTGCCGGCCAGATCGCGGACGGCGCCCTCCAGGTCGTCGACCGCAGTCACCCGGTCGATCAGCCCCATGTGCAGCGCCTCGGCGGCGTCGAAGCGCCGCGCCGTGAGCAGGATCTCGCTGGTGCGGGACGGCCCGACGAGATCGACCAGCACCTTGATCCCGGCGAAGCCGTAGCCCACGCCCAGGCGGCCGGCCGGGATCCCGAACAGAGAGTCCTTCGAGGCGATGCGCAGGTCGGCGTTGAGCGCCGTTGCCAGACCCCCGCCCAGGCAGTAACCGCGGATCATCGCGATCAGCGGCTTCTCCAGCGCGGCGAAGGCGCGGCCGGTCTCGCGGCCGGCACGGTCGTAGCGCTCGCGCGCCTCGACCGTGGTCCGCAGCTTCTCGAACTCGGAAATGTCGGCGCCGGAGACGAACGCCCGGTCACCGGCACCGCGCAGCACGACGACCCGCACCGCGTCGTCCTCCTGGAACCGGCGCAGGACCTCCGCCTGCGCGACCTGCATCTCGAACGAGAGCGCGTTTCGCCGCTCCGGGTTGTTGTAGGTGAGCCAGCCGACGCCGTCCTCGATCCTCGCCCTGATCTTCGTCGTCGGCAGTTCGATCGCGTTCACGTGACGACTCCCGCGGCCCGCAGAGCCTCGATCTCGGTGTCTTCCAGCCCCGCTTCGGCGAGGATCTCGTCGCTGTGCTCGCCCAGCCCGGGCGCCCGGCTCCGCAGTTCGAAGGGCGTTCGCCGGAGCTGGACCGGCTGGCCCACGAGCCGCACCGGGCCGAGGTCCGGGTGCTCAAGCGGCACGGCAATGCCGGAGTGCTGGACCTGGGGGTCGGCGAAGGTCTGGCCCAGGTCGTACACCGGACCGCACGGCAGGCCGGCGTCGTTCAGACGCGCGACGATCTCGTCCACCTTGAAGCGCCGGGTCAGGTCAGCGACCTCCTCCTCGAGCCGCGCCCGGTTGGCGACACGACCGGCGGTGTTCCTGTACTCCGTCCGCTCGAGCAGTTCCTGGCCACCGAGGGCCTGGCACATGCCGCGGAAGTGCTTGTTACTCGTGGCTGCGACGTTGACCCAGCCGTCGGCCGCCGGGAAGGTCCCCATCGGCGCGATCGTCGGGTGGTGGTTGCCCTGTTGGCCGGGGACTTCACCCTCGACCAGGTAGCGCGCGGCCTGAAAGTCGAGCATCCCGATCATCGCTTCGAGCAGCGAGGTCGTCACCCACTGCCCTTCGCCCGAACGCTCGCGCTCGCGAAGGGCCGCCAGGATGCCGAAGGCGAGGTAGAGGCCGGCCGCGAGGTCCGAGATCGCAGTGCCCACCCTCACCGGACCCTGACCGGGCAGCCCCGTCACCGACATCAAACCCCCCAGGCCCTGGGCGATCTGGTCGACGCCGCCCCGCTCCCGGTATGGACCCGTCTGGCCGAAGCCGGACACGCTGGCGTAGACGATCCGCGGGTTGACCGCCCTCACCGTCTCGTAGTCGAAGCCGAGCCGGTGCTTCACGTCGGCACGGTAGTTCTCGACCAGCACATCGGCGTCGCGGACGAGGCGCAGCAGCACCTCGCGGCCTTCGTCCTGCTTCAGGTCCAGCGTCAGGCAGCGCTTGTTGCGGTGGAGGTTCTGGTAGTCGTGGCCGAGCCGGCGGGAGATGCCGATGTCCTTGCCCGGCGCGGGCGGGCGTTCGATCCGCACCACGTCGGCGCCCCAGTCCGCGAGCTGTCGCACCGCCGTCGGCCCGGCGCGCGCGATCGTGAGGTCGAGGACCCGCAGGTCCGCCAGGGGGAGTGACATGAGCCGGACTCAGACCTCGGGTACCGGGACATTGACCGACTGCGCATCGGGCGGTCGCTCCAGGTCCCGCAAGAGCCAGGAAAGCGCCTTCTCGACCTCCCGCTTCGCGCCCTGCTCGACGATCTCCCCGTGGCAGGGAACGAGGCGGTCGAACGGACAACAGAGCACTCGGAGGCAGCTCGCCGCCGCCGCGGGCCGGTCCCGCACCGCCAGCCGGAGGACCCGGCTCTGCGCCACCCGGCCGTAGCCCCCGGTGAGCCGCAAGTAGGTCGTGACGGCCGGCCCCAGCCGCCGCCTGAGGTTGAAGAGGAGATCCGCAACCAGCAGCGAACCGCTCGGACGATGGACGAAGACGACTTCCTTGAAGGTCGGCATGCCCTCGATGGGGATCGGCTGGATTTCGTCGCCCCAGGGCGCCGCGACCCCCAGCGTACCGGCAAACGTCACGTCCGGCCGCTTCCTTTCCAGCCCCGGCGCCGCGTGAACCTCCGCCCCCGGGAATCGTTCGACCGCCGCCGGCAAGTGAAGGTGATGGAACAGGTTCGGCGCGACGAAGTACTCCACGCGACCCAGTTCGCCGATCTCGGCTGCCAACGCCTCGTCCATCGGTCCCGTCGAGTGAATCCAAAGGCCTCCTGAGGCCAGCCGCACGACGGTCATCCGGCACGGCACCACGAAGCCCAACCCGAACTTCTGGCGATGCTCGGCGCACCAGACGCCGGAGCAGATCTCCTGTAGGCCCATCCGGGCAAGTATAGGAGTCACGACCGTCGCCGCCCCCCGGCTCGCCGCCTTCGATTCCGCCGCGAGCGACGCCCTGCCGACGAGGCGGCGGAGACCGCCCCGCTCAGAGTACGCCGTAGCGGAACAGCGCCATCAGGAGTCCGATGACCGTCGTAAAGAAGAGCAGCAACACCCGGTTCTCTCGCCGCAGGGCAGCGAACTGGGCGTCCATCCGCCCAAGAAGCTCCTCGCGAAGGTCGTTCATCCGACCGAGGAACTCCTCGCGAAGGTCGTTCATCCGACCGAGGAGCTCCTCGCGAAGGTCGTTCATCCGACCCACCAGGTCTCCCTTCACTCCGTCGAACCGGCCGTCGACGCCACCCAACCGCGCGTCGATGCCACCCAACCGCGCGTCGATGCCATCCAACCGCGCGTCGATGCCATCCAACCGCGCGTCGGTCGCGTCGAGTCGACCGCTCAGCCGGGCCTCGACCTGCCGCACTTCTCCCCGAAGATCCGCAAGGCCGACCTCGATCCTGGCGACCTGGTCTCCGACCCTGGCGAGCTGGTCCCTGGTCGCGAACCTGGACTCGCCGCGATCGATCTCGGCAATCACCGCCGCGGCCTGCCTCGGGTCGAGTCCGGCCTGCTCCAGCCGGGATGCGGCGGCGCTTCGTTCATGCATAGATTCTAGCTTGGTCAAGGCAGGCGTCCTCCATTGGTCGATTCCGGGCGCTGGTTGCGCCCTTGCTGACTCGGACGGATTCCAGCGCTCGAACCCGGAGAGGCCGGGGCGCGGACAGGCCGGCGTAGAATCCACCGCCATGCAGTCGATGCCCATTCGTCCCCGGCGCAACCGCCGTTCGGCGGCGATCCGATCGCTGATCCGCGAGACCGACCTCGGACCGGATCGGCTGATCTACCCGCTCTTCGTCATGGAGGGCAGCGACGAGGCCGAGCCGATCGACTCGATGCCCGGGCAGGCGCGACTGAGCATCGATCGCCTGGTTGCCGAAAGCCGCGCCGCGCACGCCCTCGGGGTACCGGCCGTGGCGCTGTTCCCGGCCGTGGACGACGAACTGAAGGACCGCACCGCCAGCGGCGCGCTGGACCCGGACGGTCTCGTCCAGCGCGCCGTGCGTGAGCTGAAGTCGGCGCTCCCCGAGATGCTCGTGATCACGGACGTGGCGATGGACCCGTACTCCAGCGACGGTCACGACGGACTGGTCGAGGACGGCGAGATCGTGAACGACCCGACGCTCGAGATCCTCGCCGCCACCGCGGTCTCCCAGGCCGACGCCGGCGCCGACGTCATCGCCCCCTCGGACATGATGGACGGCCGGGTGCGGGCGATTCGCACCGCTCTCGACGCCGCCGGCCACGACCAGGTGGGGATCCTCAGCTACACGTCGAAGTACGCCTCGCACTTCTACGGCCCGTTCCGCGACGCCCTGGACTCGGCGCCCCGCGCCGGCGACAAGAAGACGTACCAGATGGACCCGGCGAACGTCCGCGAGGCGGTGCGCGAGGCGCGGCTGGACGTCGAGGAAGGGGCGGACGTGGTCATGGTGAAGCCCGCCCTCGCCTACCTCGACGTGATCCGCGCCGTCCGCGACGCGGTCGACCTGCCGGTCGCCGCCTACCAGGTGAGCGGCGAGTACGCGATGATCCAGGCCGTCGCCACGAACGGCTGGATGGAAGGCGACGCACTGATGCTGGAAACGCTGACCGCCATCCGGCGCGCGGGCGCGGACATGATCCTGACCTACTTCGCGCGGCGCTGCGCCGAGGTCCTGAGCCGCTAGCGCATTCGCCGCGCCGCTAGCGGGCGGCGCGGAACAGGAACAGGTGCTGGGTCGGCAGCGAGTCGATCCGGGAGGCGAGCTCGTAGCCCGCCGGCAACCACTCCTTCATCACCTGCTCGATCGACATCCGGTGGTCCAGCTTGATGTGAGCCGCGCTGCGGCCCTCCAGGCGGAACTCGACGAGGGCGATGACGCCGTCGGGCGCGAGCGCCTCCCGCATCGCATGGAGCATCGGTTCGGGCTGGGAGAACTCGTGGTACACGTCGACGATGAGCATCAGGTCGACCTCGCCCTCAGGCAGGTTCGGATCGTCTTCGGTGCCCAGCACCATGCTGATGTTCGTGATCCCTTCTCGATCCGCTAGCTCCGATGCGATCCGGAGCATCTGCGGCTGAATGTCGTTGCACAGCACCGTGCCCTCGGGGCCGACCGCTTCCGCCAGACGGCGCGCGTGGTAACCCGAGCCGCAGCCGATGTCGACGACCAGCATCCCCTCTTCGAGCGGCAGGGCCGCGATCAGGGCGTCGGGGTTCTCCTCTTCGATGCGGGTCGCCCGCTCCAGCCAGCCGGCGCCGCGGAACGACATGACGTCGGCGATCTTCCGGCCCTTGTAGGTGCCCGGCTCGTCGACGGTCTGGGCCGCTGCCGGCGGCAGCGAAACCGCAAGCGCGGCCAGCAGGACGACCGCGACGGTCGCTCCCTGCGGTCCGCAAGTCCCGGGCTGCGTCACGGCTCGAGCCAGCGGGCGAGCCATCCCAACACCTCCTCGTGCCATTGAATGCTGTTCGCCGGATTCAGCACCCAGTGGTTCTCGTCCGGGAAGTAGAGCAACCGGGCGGGCACGTCGCGGCGCTTGAGCGCGGTAAACGCCGCCAATCCCTGGGTCTCGGGAACGCGGAAGTCGAGCGCTCCGTGCACCACCAGCATCGGGGTCCGCCACCGGTCCACCAGCATGGCCGGGTTGTGGCGTTCATAGCCGTCCGCGTTGGTGAAGTAGCTTCCGAGGTGATCCCACTCGACGAACCACAGCTCCTCCGTCGTGTAGTACATCGAGCGCAGGTCGAACACGCCGTCGTGGTTCACCAGGCAACGGAAGCGATCCGGCCAGGCACCGGCGATCCAGTTCACCATGTAGCCGCCGTACGAAGCACCCAGCGCGCACACCCGGTCGCCGTCGAGGAACGGGTACCGCTCGAGCGCCGCGGCGAGACCCTTCTGCAGGTCCTCGAGCGGCTTGCCGCCCCAGTCGCCGCGGATCGAATCGGTGAAGTCCTGCCCGTACCCGACCGAGCCGTGGAAGTCGATCATCACCGCGGCGTAGCCCGCGCCGGCGTAGGCCTGCGGGTTCCAGCGGTAGTGGAAGCTGTTGCCGAAGGAGCCCTGCGGTCCACCGTGGATCAGGAACGCGACCGGATAGCGACGATCCGGATCGAAGTCGACCGGCCGCACCAGGTAGCCGTGCACCGTCTCGCCGTTCCAGCCGGCGAACGTGAACTGTTCGTAACTGCCCACCCGCACCGCCGCCCGTTGCCCCGCGTTGATCGCGGTGAGCGGGCTCCGGCCGCTACCGTCCGGCGCGCTCACGTAGAGCTCCGACGGGCCGGCCAGGTCGTTGTGCAGCGTCACGAGCCGGTCCTCCGACACCGCCAGGCCGGCGATCGAGCCCTCGCCGTGCAGCCGGGTCACCTCGCCGCCGGCCACGTCGACGGCGAACAGGCTCCGCTGGCCGAGGTCGGCCGCGGTGACGTACAGCGTCTCGCCGTCGGCCGAGAAGGCGAGGCCCGACACGGAACGGTCCCAGTCGGCGGTCAGCGCCCGCTCGTCCGCGAGCCGCCAACCGTCGAGGCGGGCCAGCCGGACGTGAAACCGGTCCGACTCGTAGCCCGGCCGATCCATCGCCAGCCAGGCCAGGGTGTCGCCGTCCGGCGACAGCACGGGGTGGCTGTCCCAGGCCGGGTTGGAGGCGGTCAGGGTGACGGGAGGAGCGCTCCCGCGTGCCGGAGCCAGATAGAGATCGAAGTTCGTCGACCAGGCTTCCTCGGTGCCGCCGAGCCGCGAGGCGAAGATGACACCGTCGCCGCCATGCCCAAAGGCGATCTCCTCGGCCCCGCCGAAGGGCTTCGGCGGGGCGTCCTGGTCGAGCCCCCGCATCAGGTCGACCGGTTCCCCGGCAGCACTGCCCGAGTCGTCGAGTTCCAGGACGAAGACGTGCGACCGCCGGCCGTCCTTCCATACATCCCAGTGGCGCACGAACAGGTCGTCGTAGGCGACGCCGGTGGTCTTCCCGGACGCACGCTCCTCCAACCGCTCCGCCGTGCAGTCCAGCGTTTCGCAGTCAACGAACACATCCATCGTGAGGACGATGCGGCGGCCGTCCGGAGACACGACCAGGTTGCCGGCGTCGAGCGGAAGGTCGGTCACCTGGTGCGGTTCGCCGCCGGAGACGGGCAGGCGCCAGACCTGGGAGCTGCCGGAACGGGTCGACAGGAAGAACAGGCCGTCGCCGTTCGCCGCCCAGCGAGGATGGAAATCGGCCGCCTCGTTCGTGGTGAGCCGGCGGGGCTCCGAGCCGTCGAAGGGCGCGATCCAGATGTCCGTCCGCCCGCGATTCGCATCGAGATCCGTTGTCCGGACCGTGAAGGCAACCGCAGACCCGTCCGGCGACATCTGCGGGTCGGAGAGCCGTTCCATCGCCAGCATGTCGTGGATCGAGAACGGATGGGTCTCCTGCCCCGGAAGCACCCCGGCAGCAAGGAAGACCGGAGCGGCCAGGACGGCAGGCGAGAAGCGGCGCATGGCTGGGGCGCACGCTATCGCAAGAATCCGGGGCACCCGGGTGCTAGAGTGCCGTTCCGTACGACCCATCATGAGAGTTCCCATCCTCCTTGTCTCGACGCTCCTGAGTTCGGCCGTCGCGGCCCAGCCGAACCAGCTCACGACGGCCAGGCTGGACGGCGATGTACTGCGGCTGGACGTTTCCGCTAACCCGCAGGCAGTGCGTCACTTCCCCTTGGCCAGCCCACCGCGCGTGGTCATCGACCTCTTCGGAATCGATCGGTCCGCGGCCGAGCTACCGAGACCGCCACAGGGCAGCTCGGCGTTTGAGGTGCGTACCGGCGAGCACGCCGACTTCCTGCGCGTCGTCGTCGACCTGCGGTCGGCTCTGCCGTCCTACCAGGTACGCCAGTCGGAAGGACTCATCGAGGTCGGTCTCGGCTCCGGCAGCCTGCCGCCATCGGCGACTGGCGTGCTGATCGGGGAGTCGCCGGCTCCGGGATCGCCGTCAGCACCACGCCCGGTTGCCGCTCCAGTAGTCGACGTCGCCGTCGAGGCCACGCCAGGCGCGCAGCCGGCGGCGCCGACCCCTTCCGTGTCGCCGGCTCCGACCGGCAGCGAACTGCAGAACCTCGACGACCTGACGACCGACGAACTGCTCGCCCTGATCGACGCGGAACTCGCAGCAGCCGGGCTCGATCAGCAGCAGTCGGCTGAAGAGCTGATCGAGCAGGTCGAGGCCGAACTCGCCGCCCGCCCCGGCATCCCGGCCGTCTCAGAGGCGCCGGCCGAGCCGGAAGAGCGGGCGCCCGTCCAGGAAGGCGACCCCGAAGATCGACCGCCGTTCCGCTTCATCGACGAGGAACCGGACGACCAATAGCGTCGCCGGCTAGAACCGGCGGCTGAGTGCAAGGGCTTCGCCCCAGGCGGGTCAGACGACCCGCGCACCCAGTCTTCAACACCAGAAGCACCAGTGGTAGGGCGGCCGGAAGTAGGTGATCAGCCGGCCGCAGACGATGACGCCGATCCAGCAGGCCAGGGAGATCGCCGCCGCGGTCCGGGCACTCGCCGGGGCCGCGGCGCCGGCGGCGGCCGCCTTCACCGGGCGATACGCGAAACGGTAGAAGACCAGGATGTTGAAACCGGCGATCGCCATCAGCGACAGCTTGATCTGGAACGCCGGGTTGTAGAGATACTGGTTCGGAGCGCTGACCACGAACAGGAAGCCGGTGCACAGGTTGAGGGCGTAGCCGCCGACGCCCCAGGGCACGAGCCGGTGCAGCGCGCCCATCGGCACGCCCCGCGCGACCCCGAGCAGGCGAAGGTCCCAGAGCCCGATGCAGCCGATCAGCAGGGAGAGACCCAGGAAGTGTAGAGACTCCACCGTCGGCCAGCCCCAGGAGGTGTGCATGAAGTTGTAGATGCCACTCTTCTGGCCGATCGAGTACAGCAGGTCTTCCATGGCCTCGCCCGTTCCCCGTCTCAGTACAGCAGGTGCGAGGCCAGCATGACTTTCGCGGTGTAGGCGAGAAAGCGGCCGGAGGTGATGACGGCGACCCAGAGAACGAGCGATACCGCCGCCAGCACCCTCTCCTTCCCGGGCGCCGGCGCCGCGTCGTGGCGTGAGTCCCCCAACACGCCGCGCATCAGCGCTCTCATGATCCAGAGCGCCGCGACGATCGCCGCCAGCTTGAAGTAGAAGACCGGGTTGGTCAGGGCCTTGGCGGGGTACGCCAGAAGCAGCGCGAGTCCCGACAACGTGACAACCGCGAGGCTTGCCCACAGCACCGGCAGGTAGCGCCGCATGAGCGACCGGGGCACGCCCGGGGCGACGCCCAGGATGCGGAGGTCGGTCACCACGTGGACGCCGGCCACGAAGGCCATTCCGATCGAATGGAAGACGAGGCTCGAGAAGAACGCACCGCCCGACTCCCGCATCCAGGTCGACGGGCGGGTCTCTTCGAGCCAGATCAGAAAGTCGATCACCGTCGCGACACGCGCCCGGCGTTACTGGCGCTGCTCTTCGATCCAGGCGTTGATCAGCTCTTCCAGGATGTCCAGCGGCACGGAGCCGTTGGCGAGCACGGCGTCGTGGAAGTGGCGGACATCGAAGTCGCTGCCCAGGGCCTCCTCGGCCCGCCCGCGCAGTTCCCGGATCTTCAGTTCGCCCATCTTGTAGGCCAGCGCCTGGCCCGGCCAACTGATGTAGCGGTCCGTCTCGGTCGTGACCTCGTGCAGCGAGAGCGCGGTGTTCTCGGCCAGGTAGTCGAGCATCTGCTGGCGCGTCCAGCCCATGGCGTGCACTCCGGTGTCGACGACCAGCCGGCAGGCCCGCCAGATCTCGTAGGTCAGGCGGCCGAAGTTGCTGTAGGGATCCTCGTAGATGCCCGCCTCGAGCCCGAGGTACTCGGCGTACAGGCCCCAGCCCTCGCCGAAGGCCGAGAGGTAGTCGTGCCGGCGGAACTCCGGTCCGGCGTCGATCTCGGCCGCGAGCGCGGTCTGGAGGTGATGACCGGGCACCGCCTCGTGCAGGGTGAGCGCTGCGAGCGCGTAGAGGGGCCGGCTCGGGAGGTTGTACGTGTTGACCCAGTAGATGCCGGGCTGGGTGCTGTTGTAGGGGGCCGACACGTAGCGGCCGGCGGTGTACTTCGGCGCCATGTGGTCGGGGACCGGCTCGACCGTGTAGGGAACCCGCGGCAGGGTCGCGAACAGGGACGGCAGCTTGCCGTCCATCGTCTTGGCGATCCAGGCGGCGCGTTCCAGCAGCTCCTGCGCGGTCTTCGGGTAGAAGCGCGGGTCGGTGCGCAGGAAGTCGAGGAACTCGGCGTAGGACCCCTCGAAGCCGATCTCCCGGATCACATCCGCCATCTCGGCCCGGATCCGCGCGACCTCGCTGAGGCCGATCTCGTGGACCTCCTGCGGCGTCACGTCGAGGGTGGTGAACCAGCGCACCTGCTCCGCGTAGTACGCCTCGCCGTCCGGCAGGTCGGAGGCGCCGACGGTCTCCCTGGCGCCCGGCAGGTACTCACCGACGAAGAAGTCATGGAACCCCTGGTAGGCAGGCACCACCGCCTCGGTGATCGCCGCCTCGGCATCCGTCAGGATCCGCTCGCGGTCCATCTCCCCGACGGACGCCGGCACCTCCTCGAAAGGCGCCCAGAAGGCGCTGTCCCTCGGGTCGTCGACGATGTGGGCGGAGATCGTGTCCTCGTAGCCCTCGAGCGTCACCCGCGGCAGGGTGAAGCCGCGCTCGATCCCCGCGCGCATGTGGCCCTGCTGCTGCTCGAAGTAGGCGGGGATGGCCCGCATCCTGGCGATGTAGTCGTCGTAGTGGTCCGCCGTCCGGAACGGCATCGGGCGGTACATGCGGGCGAACCCCATGTGGAAGCCGGAGTCCGCGTTGAGCGGCATCTGATAGCCGCCGAACTCGAAGCCCTGCACGCTGCTCCGAAGCTGGCGCTCGAACATCCGCGCGTTGATCCGGTCCGCCGCGCTGAGGCCGGAGACGTCGATCTCCTCGAACCGCCGCAACACGTCGCGGCGCCGTTCCACGCGGCGTTCGATCGCCTCCAGGCTGACGTCAGCCAGTTCGTCGTTTCGGCTGTGATCGCCGACGCTCGTCGCGAACTGCGGACTCTCGACGAGCCTCGCCGCCCACTCTTCGTCGAACAGTGCGTAGAGCTGCTCCCGCGCATCCTGGGGCGGCGCACAGGCGACGAACGCGGTAAGCATCGGCAGCGCAAGGGCCATCCACTGCAGTCGTACTCTGCTCATCGGGAGCGGCAACCCTATCGAAGCGTCGCCGACGCCTGCGCGGGAGAAACTGGCTGCGCCGGCGCCCTCGCTGGCATCCGGCGCGAAGCGCCGGTTTCCGGACCTTCTACCGCGCTAGGATTCCCCGCGCGCGTGAAGTACCTGACCGCTGTCCTGCTCCTCGCCTCCTCGGCCGCCGCTCCCGCGGCGGCGGCGCCGGCGCTGGAACTCCGGCCGGGCGACCGGATCTGCCTGGTCGGCAACACGTTCGCCGAGCGATTCCAGCTATTCGGCTACTTCGAGAGCGGACTGCTCGCCGCCTTCCCGGACCTGGAGCTGTCGGTACGCAATCTCGCCTGGTCGGCGGACGAAACGGCGCTGCGGCCGCGGCCGCTCGACTTCGGCGCGGTCGACCGTCACCTCGAAGCACAGGGCGCGGACGTCGTCCTGCTGTTCTACGGCGCCAACGAGTCGTTCGCCGGCGACGAGGGTCTGCCCGGCTTCAGGAACAACCTCGGCAGGCTGCTCCGCCACGTCTCGAAGCAGCTCTACAACGGCTCCGAGCCGGCGCGTATCGCGCTCGTTTCACCGATACCGCAGCAGGCGCTGCCGTCCGGCCACGGGCTCGACGCGGCGGCGGTAGAACGCCGCAACGCCGATCTGAGGACCTACGCCGAGGCGGCCGAAGCCGTCGCGGCCGAGAACGGCGTGCCCTTCCTCGACATCTTCGACGGCGTCGCGGCCGCGTTCGCCGGCGAACCGGCCCCGCTGACGGTCAACGGCGTGCATCTGAACGAGGCCGGCTACTGGCATGCCTCCCGGGTGCTTCTCGAAGCGCTCGGCGCTCCGGCGCCGGGTACGGTCATCGCCTCGGCCGAAGGCGGCGCGGGACTGGAGATCCACCCGCCGGTTCTGCCGCCGGGGCCCAACCGGAGACCGGACCGGCTCCGGATCAGCGTCAGCGACCTGGCTCCCGGCTACTACGCGCTTCGGCGCGGCGACCAGACCCTGGCCTCCGCCAGCGACGGGGAGTGGGCGAACGGGCTCGACCTTGAGGCACCGTCGGCCATCACAGCGCTGATGGAGACCGGCGACGGCCTGCGCCGCGTGGTGCTGCACAAGAGCCGCCTGTTCTTCGACCGCTATCGCGCCGTGAACGGCTACTACATCTACGGCGGGCGCAAGGAACCCTTCGGCGTCCACTCCTTCCCGCCCGAGATGGTCCGTTTCGACGAACTCGTCGCCGAACTCGACGACGAGGCCGCGGCGCTCGCCCGGTCGGACGAAGTCTGGCGCCTGGAGCGCGTGGACCAATGATCCGCTCAGCCGCGCACATACGGCACGCAGATGCGGGAGGGGAGGCCGGCGCACTCAGTGACGGGTCCCTGAACAAAGCCGGGACCGCCATCGCCGCCGTCGTGACCGCGGCTCTCGCTCTCGGTCCGGCCGCGGCACAGAACGTCGCCGACGAAGAACCGAACCTCGGCGGCGAGGCCCGGTACGAAGCCCGCGATCCGGCATACGCACTGGAACACCTGCATCCTGCCGAGGGGTACGAGGTCTCGCTGTTCGCCTCCGAGCAGGACTTCCCGATCGGCAACGCGGTCGCCCTGGCGTTCGACTCCCGGGGCCGGCTGTGGGTGGCGACGATGCCCTCCTATCCCCAGCGGCTCCCGGACGAGGAACCCGACGACAAGATCGTGATCCTCGAAGACCGCGACGGCGACGGCCGCGCCGATCACCACACCGTCTTCGCCCGCGGCCTGCACGTGCCGACCGGCTTCGAACTGGGTGACGGCGGCGTCTACGTGGCCCAGCAGCCGAACCTGATGTTCATCGAGGACACCGACGGCGACGACGTGGCCGACCGCTACGAGGTCATCCTCCACGGCTTCGGCACGGAGGACAGCCACCACTCGATCTCCGCGTTCACCTGGGGACCCGGCGGCGCGCTCTACTTCCAGGAGGGCGTGTTTCACCACAGCCAGATCGAGACGCCGTACGGGCCGGTGCGGCTGGTCGACGCCGGGGTCTTCCGCTACAAGCCGCGGCGATTCCACCTGGAAGTGTTCGTCTCCTATCCCTTCGCCAATCCCTGGGGCCACGTCTTCGACCGCTGGGGACAGAACTTCATCGCCGACGCTTCCGGCGGCTCGAACTACTTCGGCGCCCCGATCACCGGCAACGCCCCCTACCCGACGAAGCGGCGGCGGATGAAGGTGTTCACCTCGATCGTCCGGCCGACGTCCGGCTGCGAGATCGTCAGTTCGCGCCACTTCCCGGACGAGGCGCAGGGCAACTTCCTGATCAACAACACGATCGGCTTCCAGGGCATCAAGCAGCACCGGGTGATCGAGGAGGACTCCGGCTTCACCTCCGAGGAGGTCGAGCCGCTCCTCTACTCGACCGACATCAACTTCCGGCCCGTCGACCTGCAGTTCGGACCGGACGGCTCGCTCTACGTCGTCGACTGGTTCAACCCGCTGATCGGCCACATGCAGTACTCGCTCCGGGACGACCGCCGCGATCACGACCACGGCCGGATCTGGCGCGTGCGGCACGGCTCGCGGCCGCTGCTCGAGCCGCCCGAGATCGCCACTGCGTCGACGCCGGCGCTCGTGCGGCTGCTGGAAAGCTACGAGGACCGCACTCGGTACCGTGTCCGCCGTGAACTCCGGGAACGCCCGCGCGACGAGGTGCTCGCCGCGGTCGAGGCCTGGCTGGACGACGTCGACGCCCGCGAGCTGGACACCCGCGAGTTGGACGCCGGCGACGACGCAAACGTCTCCGATCTGGAACACCACCGCCTGGAAGCCCTGTGGCTCTACCAGAACCTGAACGTCGTCGAACCCGAGCTGCTCGACCGAATGCTCGACTCGCCCGAACCGCGAGCCCGCGCGGCGGCGACCCGGGTCGCCCGCTTCTGGCGGCGTGAGCTGGACGATCCCCTGGCCATCCTCGCCGCCCGCACCGAGGACTCGTTCCCGCGTACCCGCCTGGAAGCGCTGCTTGGTCTGAGCTACCTGGAGTCGGAGCCCGCGGCCCTGGCGGCCCTCAAGACGCTGGACCGGCAGACCGATTACTACCTCGACTACGTCCTCGGCGAGACCGTCGACACCCTGGAGGACTTCTGGCTCCCGGCGCTCGAGTCGGACCACGAACCACCGCTACTCGACACCCTGGCGCCGCCTTTGGCCGGCTACCTGCTGAGCCGCCTGTCGACCCGGAAGCTCGAGCGCCTGCCCGCCCACCCGCTCACCGACCGCGCCGTGCTCCGTCGGGCCGACGCCAGCGTCGAGCGCCAGCGCCAGGCGCTCACGAACCTGACCAGCGACGAGCGGGGCAGCCGTTCCATCCGGGAAACGCCGGCCATGCTCCTGGCCGGGGAGCTGGCGGAGCTGGACCAGGCTGAGTCCGCCGACCCGGAGCGCTTCGGCCGCATCGCCCTGCACCTGATGGAACAGGACGCATCCTCCCTGCTCGCCGCCCGCGGCGAGTTCGAAACGCTGGCCGCGAACGGCGCCCGGCAAGGCACGCGAAGCGCCGCCATCGCCGCCCTGATC
This sequence comes from Holophagales bacterium, assembly GCA_009837885.1. GTDB lineage: Bacteria > Acidobacteriota > Thermoanaerobaculia > Multivoradales > Multivoraceae > Multivorans. The sequence continues at coordinate 129,571 of VXSP01000036.1, forward strand.
GTCGCCACCGGAGACCCGTCGCCGGACAACGTGCTGCCCCGCCGGCGGACGGACGACCGGCTGATCGACTGGCTGCGCGCCGTGGACTCCCTGCCGCCGGCGCTCCGGGGGGAGGCCTACCCTGCCGTCTCGTCGCTGTTCGACGAACGCCGGGGACGCGACCGGAGCGTCCTCGAGGCGGCGGTGCGGACGCTCGCAGGCTTTACCCGGGACGCCGGCCGCAGTTTCCGGAGACTGGCCGATCTCGTCTCCGATCCCACGATCGGCCTGGCGGCGCTCGAAGGCCTCGGGCAACTCACCGCCGAAGCTCCCGACGCCTGGCCCGCCGGCGGCGGCGAGGACGCGCTGACCGAACCGGTCCTGGCCGCGCTCCGCGGCGCGCCGCCGCGCGAACTGACCTCGCCGCGCTACCGGCGCATCCACGACCTGGGCCTGCGCCTCGCCGACCGGCGCATCGATCGCAGCGGCGGTGAGCGCGGCGGCGACCTTCGCGAAGAGATCGTCAACCTGGGCGCCGCGATCGTCACTCTGCGCCCCGTCCCCCACCAGATGCTGTTCGATCTCGAGGAGTTCACCGTGCGGGCGGGTGGACCGGTCGAGATCACGTTCGAGAACAGCGACGTGATGCCCCACAACGTCGTCGTCACCAGGCCCGGGGCGCTCGAAGAGGTCGGCCGCGCCGCCGACGCGGAGGCGGAACGCAACCCGGCCGGGGCCGAGGCGTCCGGCTACGTCCCGAAGACGCCCCTGGTCCTGTTCCGGACCGGCCTCGTCCAACCGGGCGAAACGGAGGTACTGAGCTTCAACGCCCCGAGGGAACCGGGCCTCTATCCCTTCGTCTGCACCTTCCCGGGACACTGGATCCTGATGAAGGGCACGATGCGGGTGGTCGAGCGGCTCGACGGCTCGGCGGTCACCCGCTACGCCGCCCCCCGGCTCGCCCCGGACGTTCCCCAGCGCGCCTTCGTCGCCGACTGGAGCTACGAGATGCTGGAGACCGACGTCGCTCCCCTGGAAGCCGCCCCGCCCGCAAGCGACGAGGAAATCGAAAGCGGCCGGCGGCTCTTCCTCGAGGCCGGCTGCGCCACCTGCCACCAGCTCGGCGGCACCGGCGGCGAGATCGGTCCGGCCCTCGACGACGTGCGCGAGCGAATGGGAGCGCTGGACACACTCCGCCACATCCTGGAGCCTTCGGACGAGGTGGCCGAGGACTACCGCACGACCCTGGTCGAGACCCGCGACGGCCTCTTCTACTCCGGACTGCTGGTCGAATCGAACGACGAAGCCGTGCGTCTCCGTTCCAACCCGCTCGACCCGAACCATGTCGAGGCGATTCCCCGCGAGGAGATCGAGAGCCTCGACGAGTCCTCCCTCTCGCCCATGCCGAGCGGCCTGCTCAGCACCCTTCAGCCGTCCGAGGTCCAGGATCTGATCCGTTACGTGCTCCACTCGCCGTGACCTCGCGGTCTGCGGCCGCCGTTCTACTCGCCGCCGCGGCGACCGTGGCGCCGGCGGCCGGCCAGCACGGCGCGATCGGAGGCGAGTGGCGCGAGTATGGCGGCGACGCCGGCGGCACGAAGTACGCGCCGCTCGGCCAGATCCACCCCGGCAACGTCGGCGATCTGGCGATCCGCTGGCGCTGGGAGTCGCCCGACAACGCGATCGTGGACCCCGACGCCGGTCTCGAGATCGTCGCCTTCGAAGCGACACCGCTGATGAAGGGCGGTGTCCTCCACACGAGCACGTCGTTCAGCCAGGCGGCCGCGATCGACGCCGCGACCGGCAGGCAGCTCTGGGTCCACGATCCGAGGAGCTACGAGTCGGGTCGCCCTCCGAACAACGGCTTCCTCCACCGCGGGCTCGCCTGGTGGACGGACGGCGAGACGGAGAGCCTGTACCTGGCAACCGGCGACGCGCGCCTGATCGCGCTCGACCCGGCGACCGGCACGCCCCGGCGGAGCTTTGGCAACCGCGGCACCGTCGATCTCAAGGCCGGCATCCGTTCGCTCAACAACCGCTCCGACCAGTACGGCCACACCTCGCCGCCGACGGTCGTCGGCGACGTGGTCGTCGTCGGCTCCTCGGTCATGGACTGGGCGCCGCAGCCGGAGTGGCCGCCCGGCGACGTCCGCGGCTACCACGCCCGCACAGGCCGGCTGCTGTGGACCTTCCATACCGTGCCGCGCCGCGGGCAGTTCGGTTACTCGACCTGGGAGAACGGCTCCGCCGAACGGGTCGGCGGCGCCAATGTCTGGCCGCCGATGACCGCCGACCTGGAGCTCGGGTACGTCTACCTGCCGGTCAGCGCTCCGTCGAACCACTTCTACGGCGGCCACCGGCGGGGCGACAACCTGTTCGCGAACAGCATCGTCTGCCTCGACGCGAGGACCGGCCGCCGCGTCTGGCACTACCAGATCGTCCATCACGACATCTGGGACTTCGACTTGCCTTCGCCGCCCAACCTGGTCGACATCACGGTTGGCGGGCGCGAGATTCCCGCAGTCGCGCAGGTCACCAAGCAGGGCTGGGTGTTCGTGTTCGACCGCCGGAACGGCAGGCCGGTGTGGCCGATCCACGAGGTTCCGGTTCCGCAATCGACCGTGCCGGGCGAACGCACAGCGCTGACCCAGCCGCGGCCAACGAAACCGCCGCCCTTCGACCGGCTGGGGATCGCGCGGGAGGACCTTGGCGACGGCGCCGAGGAAGTGCTCGCCGACCTCGACTGGGGGCCGATCTACACCCCCCTGTCCACCCGCGGCGCCGTCATCTACCCGGGTCTCGGCGGCGGCGCGAACTGGGGCGGCGCCGCCTTCGATCCCGTCCGATCGAGGCTGTACGTCCCGGTCCAGGGGGTCGTTCCCTTCTGGATCCGTCTCTATCGAACCGCCATCTCCGGCTACTACCTGTACGAGTCGGGCATCCTGTGGGCCTCCGGCAACCGCTATCTGCTGAAGCCGCCCTGGGGCCACGTCACCGCCTACGACCTCGACCGCGGCGAGATCCTCTGGCAGCGGGCCAATGACGGAGTGAACGGCTACGCCGGCACGCCGTCCGTGCTCGCCACCCAGGACCTGCTCTTCTATGCCAATCGGTCCCGGTCCTCGCTGACGGTCCTGGACCCTACGAACGGCGATGTGCTCCGCACCATCCCGCTGCCGGCGCCCGCCTCGGGCGCCCCGATGAGCTACACGGTGGACGGCCGCCAGTACGTCGTCGTCGCGGTCGGCGCCGGATCCTCCGACGCCGAACTCGTCGCCCTCTCCCTGGCGGGCGACCTGCCGGAGCAGCATCCCGGCACGCTGGGCTTCTCCCTGCCGTCCGTGACTGCCCAGGAAGCGGACGGCGAGATCACGTTGAGCGTCGTCCGAGCCGGCGGCGGCGACGGCGCGGTCGCCGTTTCCGTGCGAACCGCCGGAGGCACCGCCGCGGCCGGGACCGACTACGAGCCGATCGCCCGCACGCTCGCCTGGGCTCACGGCGATTCGGCCAGACGGACCTTCACGCTCCGGCTCCTCGAGGACGGCGCCGGCGAGGGCATGGAAACGATCGAACTCGAACTCCATGACCCGTTGGGCGGCGCGGCTCTTGGCGAGCGCCGCATGGTGGTCACCGTCGAGGACGAGCCGGACGCTCCGATCGAGCCGATCGAGGAATGCGTCCCGGACGCGACCACCCTCTGTCTCAACGACGGCCGCTTCCGGGTCCGGGCCCGCTTCGCCACCGCCGCTGGCGAGGACGGCGCCCTGGCGAACGGTACCCACCTGACCGGAGACACCGGCTACTTCACGTTCTTCGACCCCAAGAACGTCGAGATCGTGCTGAAGGTCCTCGACGCGTGCTCGGAGTACGGCCGTTACTGGCTCTACGCCACCGGCCTAACCGACCTGGAAGTCGAACTGGAGGTCGCGGATCCGGTGACCCAGCGGCGACACGTCATCACGAGTCCGCTGGGCGAAGCGTTCCAGCCGGTCGCCGACAACCAGGCGTTCGCCTGCGAGTAGGCTCGCTCCAAACTTAGGCCGTGCTCAACGGCCCAAGGCAAACACGAACAGGGACCGCGCGAGCACTTGACAGCGACTTCGGCCAGAAGAACAATCTAGACAGACCATCTGGCTAGAACCGAAGAGGAGGACGATATGCCCGAGTGGCCCCTGCAAGACGCGAAGAACCGGTTCAGCGCCGTCGTTGCGGCCGCCTTGGCGGGCGAACCCCAACGCGTTACGCGACGAGGCAAACCAGCCGTCGTCATACTCGCAGACGAGGAGTACGAACGCCTCTGCCACCTGGAGAAAGCGAAGGCGCCTACCTTCGTCGAACATCTCCTCGCAATGCCCCAGGACGACGGAGAGTTCGAAAGACTGCCGCTCAGACCGCGTGACTTCGACTTTTGACGTACCTCCTCGACACCGACGTACTGTCCGCCTTGCGCAGACAACAGCGCCACACCAGCGTCATGGGCTGGGTTTCAACACAGAGGAGCAGCGATCTCCATGTGAGCGTCATCTCACTTGGCGAGATCGAGCGAGGAATCGCACGAGCGAGGCATCGGGAACCTCGGTTCGCCAGACTGCTGGCTGAGTGGCTCGACGGTCTGATCAAGTTCTACGCTGGCCGCATCCTCCCGATCGATCTCAGGGCGGCCCGCCGCTGGGGCAGCGTCTCGCAGGCGATCGGCCATCGTGGTGTCGATCTCCTGATCGCCGCCACGGCGCTTGAACACGGCCTGACGGTCGTTACCCGCAACGTCCGGCACTTCGAACCGGCAGGCGTGCCAGTGCTGAATCCGTTCGACTCTCCGTAACTCCGCGCTACACTGATCCCGTGTTTCACGAGACGACACGGACATGAACCTGACGATCTCCGTAGACAATCACGTCCTCAAGCGAGCCAGGATTCGCGCAGTGGAGGAAGACACGTCCGTGAACGCCGTGCTCCGCGACTGCCTGGAAGCGTCCGCCGGCGGCGCCGGAGGGAACCATCGGGCAGTTCGTCGACTGTTGCTCCTGGCGGAGACGAGCGAGTCCGGCCGCGGGGGCGCCACGTGGGCGCGCGACGAACTGCATGAGCGCTGAGCCGTGGTTCGTCGATACGAACGTGGCCGGCAACCGGCGTTACTGGGCCGGCCGCTGTCTCAGACGCTCGAATGCCTCCATCTGGACCTTGGCCTCTTCAGTGCGACCGAGGGCCTCGAGCACCCGGGCGTAGTTGAAACGAAGCGGCGCGTTGTTGTCGAGCCCGAGTTGGAGCGCCCGCTCCATCCGCTCGGCGGCCACGGCGGGGCGGCCCGCCTCCGCGGCGATCATGCCTAGGAGGGCGTGGGCCTCGGCGAGGCCGGGATCTAGTGCCAGGGCGCGTTCGAGCGCCACCGCGGCGTCCTCGGCGCGCCGGCCTGTGTGCAGGAACATCCCTTCCAGGTAGTGGTGTTCAACCTGATTCGGCTCGAGGTTCCGTGCCTCGGCGACGCTGGCTGCTGCCTCGTCGACCCGGCCCATCGAGAACAGCACCTTTGCCCGAAGCGAGTGCACGTCTGCGGCCCACGAGTCTTCCGATCCGCCTGACAGGCCCTCCAGGCGTTCGAGCGCGGCTTCGAGATCGCCCTCCTCCGCAAATCGCTGGGCGTCAGACAGGGCCGACGCCGTCCGCGCGGACGCGAGACGCTCGGCTTCCGCCGCGCGTTCGCGGTCCTCCACCAGAGACCGGTGGCTATCGAGCGCCGCACGGGCGGATTCGCGGTCGCCCGCCGCGGCGAGCGTCCGCCCGAGCCGATAGACCACTTCCGGTTCTTCCGGCGCAGATTCCGCGGCGGCGCGAAGGTGCTCGACCGCTTCCGAGAACCGCCCTTCGGCCGCGAGGATGTCCGCCGTTTCCAGATGCACGACGACCCGGTCACCTTCGCCGGCGTCGAGAGCGCGCTGCAGATAGCTCAGGGCCTCCACGCGGCGGTCTGGATCGCGAGCCAGCGCCAGCCCGCGGGCGAGATCGAGTCCGGGGCTTTCGAGACTCTCCGCCACTGCGGCGTCAACCGCCGCCAGCGCCCCATCGACGAGGCCATCCGCCAGCCGAAGCAAGGCGAGTTGCTCATAGATGTCGGCACTGCCGAGCCGAAGATCCGCCGCCGCCTCGAGCAACCGGATCGCTTCGCCGGTGCGGTCAAGATCGCGGAGCAACAGGGCCGGGACGAGGTAGGCCGACGCCTGCTCGCCGGCGCCAGCGCTGGCGGTCCCGCTACTGTTCGCGCCGACAGGCGCGAGTTCTCGGGCACGAGCAAACGCAGAAAGGGCATCCTCGGAGCGCCCCAAGGCGGTGAAGGCCCGTGCCAGGTCAAGCACCGGTCCGAGTTCCAGGGGCGCCCGCTCGACAGCCGCGCGTGCCTCCGCCAGAGCCGCGACCGGATCGCCCGATGCCGGGTCGATCTGAGCTGGAGCCGTCCGGCCCGGGACCAGCGCCGCTATCGCGGTCAGCAGTAGAACAGCCACGCCGGACACGGGTGGTCAGCGTAGCAGTCCATCCGGCGCGAACGTCACTCCGAAGCGAAGAGGACTCTCAGCGCCGCGTCGAGTGTCGATCCGCGGCCGTCGACTGCCACCAACCGTCCGCGGCGGTCGAACACCAGGGACCGTGGCGGATACTCCACCTGGAAGCGGCGGGCCACCGCCCCGGCAGCGCCCAGTCCGTCGAAGAGGACGGGCCACGTCATGGCCTGCCGGCGCCTGAAGCTCCGCAGATCGTCACGCCCCAAGCGGTCGAGGGAAATGGCGAGGATCACGAGGTCCTGCTCGTCGTGGCCGGCCCGCGCCCGTTCGAGATGGGGGAAGTCGGCGAGGCAGGGAGCGCACCACGTCGCCCAGAACTCGAGCAGGACGACACGACCCTCGAAGTCGGCCACGGTCCAGACCCTGCCGTCGAGATCCCGGACCGCCAGGTCTGCCCACAGGTCGGCAAGCCGGACGCCGTGATTCCCCGGAGCTTCCGGCACATCCGGGTTCGCCGGGACGGGTCCCCCACCCGGAGCGACCACGGACGGCACCGCCAAGGCCAGCGTCAGTATCGCCGCCGGGACCGACCCTGGAGAAAACACGAGTCTCCGCACGGCTACAGGTCCACCTTGACGCCGACGACGACGCTGCGCGGGAACCTCGGTCCATAGACGTAACCGGCATCCCGTAGCGGCCCCCGATCCAGGTCCTGCTGGTACTCGTCGGTGAGGTTCTTCACCGCGAACGTGCCGACGATGCCGCGGTCTCCACCGAGCACGAACCTTCGGGACACGCCAACGTCAATAGCAAGGAAGCTCGGCGTCAACTCAAGTCGATCCTCGGCGATGTAGCCGGCGTAGTGCGGCGCCGCCATCTGTCCCGTGTAGCGAAGGCCCGCGAACAGATCGAGCCCGCCCGATAGCGGCCATCGCACGCTCGCCGTGCCGTAGCGCTCGGGGGTTCGGAACATGCGGGTGCTGCCGAAGTCCGGTTCGGGATGACCGAACTCCGCCCGCTGCCATCCGTAGCCCAGATCCACGGCCAGACGGCCGCGCCTCAGGCTCCAGCCAGCCTCCACGCCGGCGACCCGGGCATGGCCAAAGTTCGTGCGCAGAAACTCGAGTTCCGGGGTCGCCGGATCGTCCGCCTCGCGGTTGTGGAACAGGTCGGCGATCGTCGTATCGAAGAAGGTCGAATCGAACGCCATGGCCGTGCGCTCGCCGACCATCGGCCTCCACTCGACGCTCAGCATGCGCGAGACGGACGTCTCCTCCCGCAGGCCGGGGTCGTCCCGCACAACCATCGCCTCGCCGCCGAGCAGAGCGATGTGGAGTTGCTCGTCGAACACCGCGGGTGGACGGAAGCCGGCGCTGTGGGAGACGCGCAGGGTCAGGTCGCTTCGCGGCGTCCACATCAGGGCCGCCCGCGGCGAGACGATCGATCCGTCGACCGCGCTGTGGCGGTCCACCCGCAGACCGTAGAGCAGGGTCACGCCGTCGGCGACCTTCCGGTCGTCCTGAATGAAGGCCGCCGCCCCGCGGTATCTCTCGCGAATGATCCGTCCGTACGCCGGCTGGCGGTCGTGAATGAAATCGTCCGAAGCCTGCAGGCCGAAACTCAGCGTGCCTCGCTCACCGCCGCGGTTGACTTGGGTGTCGAAGAGCCAAAGCGGATTGAGGGTTGTCCCGAACGCGCTCGAGTCGCCGCTCGCCCCGTAGTAGCTGTCGCGTTCGACGCCCGCATGGGACACGGTTGCCCGCCAGTCCCATCGCGCTGAAGCGGTCTGAAGCCAGGAGGCCGTGACGCCTTTCCTGTGGGAGCCCAGCTGCTCCGCGACCTGAGCTTGCTGCGGCGGCAGGTGCAGTTGATCGCCGCCGCGGCGAAACTCGCTCATGTGGCTCGCATCCACCGCAAACCGCGCCGCACCGTCGAACAGGAACTCCTGGTAGCGCGCCCCGAGAGCATCCAGGTCGCGGATCGAGACGTCGGTGAACCCGTCGCCGTCGACATCGACCGGCGCCTCGCGGTCTGCCTGGCCATAGAACGTCGCTGCCCGCGACGAACCCGGCATCAGGTCGGCGACCATGCTGTACGAAGGGCTCCGCGCCGCCCCGCCGGCACCGCCCATCCGGCTCGAGCGTGCGCTCACCTCGACGTGGGTGTGGTCGGGATGGTGCGGAATCAGGTTGATCACGCCGGCCACCGCCCCCGCTCCGTAGGCCGGCGAACCGCCGCCCCGGACGACTTCGATCGAGTCGATCAGCCGCGCCGGCAACTGCTCAATGCCATAGACCATGGCGAGAGACGACACGGTCGGCTGGCCATCGACCAGAACCTGGGAGTACGGGCCCTCGAGACCGAGCAACCGGATCTGGGACGTGTTGCAACTCTGGCAGTTCGACTCGACACGCACGCCCCGAGTCCACTCCACGGCGTCGGCCAACGTGCGCGCGACGACGCCCTCGATCTGGGAGCGCCGCACCGTTTGCACGTGGAGCGGTACGTCGGCGAGACGCTTTCCCGTCCTCGTCGCGCTGATCACCACTTCCTCGCCGAACGCCGCGCGGAGCCGAACATCGACCTGGGTCGCGCCCTGGTCCCCGACCAGGAGCTCCTGTTCCGCGACGCCGTAGCCGTCCGCGAAGACGACCAGCCGGTGCACCCCCGGCTCCACCTGGAAGAGGCAGAATCGCCCGTCCTCTCCGGTTGCCACGGTCCGAGCGGAGGTGGTCAGAGTTACCGCGGCGTCGGCCACCGGTTTCCCGGAAAGGGAGCGCACCGTGCCGTGCAGGCCGGCATCCGCTGGACAGTCGACGGCGCTGACCGAAGTCGCGACCAGCGCCGCCACGATCGCCCACCAGCCAATGGCCGTGGCGCCGACACAGTCTGGCTTTCCGCAGCTTCCGCTCGAGGTTTCCACCGCGACGAATCCTATTTTTCGTCTTACCGAAAAGTCAACCGGGCAGTCAACCGGCCAGAGCGGATCACTCCGTGCGAGGCGGCCCTGGCCGGATGTGCTCGGCGCACTACGCGACGCGGCAAACGCGCCTGGCCCGGCGCGGACTCAGCTTCAACCCATGTTGAAGAAACAGAGCTTGTTGCCGTCGAGATCCCGAACGTAGCCGCCGTAGAACGTGGCCACGCGCGTTCCGGGCGCGCCCTCGTCCGTGCCGCCCAGTTCGAGCGCCCTGGCGTAGAGCTGGTCGACCTGCTCCTGCGAAGCCGCCGGGATCGCCACCATGTTCCCGTTCCCGGGCACCTGTGGCTCCTCGTTGTAGGGGATGCAAATGGCGAGCATCGGCTGTCCCGGTCCAACGCCGTAGCCCTTGATCCGGCCCATGTCGAACTGGGGCTTCGCGCCCAGCTCACCGAGCAGCGAATCGTAGAAGGCCGAGGCCCGGTCCATGTCGTTCACGCCAATCGTGCAGTAGCCAATCATCAATCGATCTCCTCAGGTGTCTTCGTCGTCTTCGTCTTCGATCAGGTCGGTGCGCCGGAGGTCCAGCTTCTCGCCCGTGAAGCTGTCCAGCTTGTACACCCAGGAGCCGTGGTACTCGTTGAACTCCTGCATCTCCTCCGCCCGGGTCAGGATGTCCGCCTTCTCCTGGAGCTCCTCCTCGGGCGTGTCGCGCTCGATCTCCACCTGCTGCACCGTGTGGTAGCCGCCGATGCGGATGTAGCGATCGTCGTCGCGGCCGGCGACCGCGACGACGTAGCCGGAACCATCCGCCAGCTCGTACCGGAACTCGTTGTCGAAGGAGAGATCGGCCACTTCCCCGGCGTCGGCAAGGTGGACCTCGGAGAATCGCAAGCGGGACAGGAAGTTCTTGACCCGGCCGACTTCGCTCGTCTTCTCGCGCCGCCCGGACGGCACCCGCTCGAGCGCGAGTTCCGCTCCCTCTTCGCCATCCTTGCTGAACGTGAAGTCGGGACCCTCGATGCGCACCACGTCGCCTGAAGCGACATCGACGATCTCTTTCTGCAGGAACTGGTCGGCGGCGCTGTCGATCAGCACGGTCGCCTCGGTCAGGTAGATGGGATCGTCCTCGCCGTCGAGACGCTGCACGTAGTTTCCGCTGCCATCGGCGAACCGGTCGCCGACCCGCAACCGCACCATGTCGCTGCCGGCCGCGTTCCTGAGGGCCACCTCGACCGTTTCCTCACCCGGAGGTTCGATCCCGAGTTCAGCGGCCAGACTCTCGCCGGAGCCGACCTCCCTGGCCAGTTCGATGTCGAGCAGGTTGCGCACCAGCCGGTTCACTCCCTCGTTCCTGGCCTGGTAGTCGTGGGTCTCCTCGACGACGTACCGGTCGCCGTCCCGGGTCAGCGTCACCTGCTCACCGCCCTGGATCACCGCCACCTGTGCAATCTCGTCCGGGTTCAGGTTGGGCAGGAACTTCTGGCCGCTCTCGAAACGCTCCGCGCGCGACACGCTGTTCCAGTAGCTGAAGACGGAAAGGGCGAGCAGCACAACGGCGGCCACCGCCAGTCGCTGGTTCATCTGGTTCATGCCGGTTGACTCCCTTGGATCCTCAGCGCCGGCGGGCCCGGTACAGGCCGACCAGCAGCACGACGATCGGCATCCATCCGATCACCGCGAACCGTACCGCCGATTCTTCACGCTCCAGCGCCTCGCGCCGGCCCTTGCGAATGTCCCTGAGCTCCCGGTTCGCCTCCAGGATCCGCTCGTTCAGCTCGTCGACCTCTTCCTGCAGCTTCCGCTCGAACAGCGCCGCGTTTCGTTGGGTGATCTCGCCCTGCTTCTCCCGCAGCTCCTCCTGGAAGCTCTCGATCTCTTCACGGATCTGCCGCTCGCGGTCGAGCGTGTCGAGTTCCGCCTGGGCTTCGATCTCGTCGAAACGGAGAAACGGCCGGCTCATGCCGCTCTTCGCTCGGACCGCCATCAGGTCCTGGGAGCCGAGCAGGTAGTCGATGCTGTTGAGGACGACCTTGTGGTTGTCGTTCTGAGCCTGGACGATCCCGAACGGGTTCTGCAGGAAGGCGATCTGGTCGTGGACGAAGTCGACGTCCGCGAACACGACCACCGCCGCCTCTTCCCGCTCCTCCTCGGGCAGCGGATCGCGGTGGATGATCTCTACGTCGTCGGGCGGCGGGACCTCGATCTCGGGCGGCAGGTTCGGCGGCCGCACCGCCTCCTTGTCCGGGTAGTCCACGCCCTCCGGGAAGGCGGTCGGCAGCTTGCCGCGCACGACGTACGCGAGGACCAGGGGTTCCTCACCCGGTATGAAGGCATCGCGAAGCTTGGCCCCGTCGTTCAGGTCCGTGTAGGCCAGAGCATCGCCGCCGCCGAAGCCCGGCAGCACTTCGAGCGTATTGCCGGCCGAAGTCGTCGAGATCAGCGGCCGCAGTTCGACTCCCTCCGCCAACCCGGTTCCGCCGGAGTCGCTTTCGCCAGGTTCTGCCCCCGCGTCGCCTTCGCCGGCTCCGGCCTCCAACCCGTCACCGTCTACCTCGCGCAGCACTCCGGCCAGGAAGAAGCGCAGCTCGGAGAGGCCCCGCAGCATCGGACTCTCCGCGTCCAGGACGTCGTCGTGCTGCGTCGAGTCGACCACCAGGTCGATGATCACCGACTCCGACGCGCCGAACTGACTCATCGGCCGCCGGGCCGCCAGTTCGAAGTCGGCCGCGAACTCGTTGTCCAGAAGCTCCAGGCCCCAGGCATCGAGCAAGGGCGCGAGGTTCGAGGCCGGCTGGTACTGGAGCGCCGCCCAGGGTTGCTGCGGGTTCTGCGGCGGCGTGTCACCCAGGGCATAGGGATCCAGGAAGAGCAGCGTGTTGCCGCCCCCCGCCACCCACTGGTCGATCGCGAAGACGGTCTTGTCCGGCAGCGCCTTGGGGTGGATCACGACGAGCAGGTCGTAGTCCGCGCGCTGGATCTCGTCAACGTCGGCCGGGACCTGGGAGACGTCGTACAGGTCTTCCAGAACCTGGATCAGGATCCACTTCTGCGACGGCGTCCGTCCCTGCGCGGCCAGCATCTGGGCCATCATCGGATCCTGGGCGCCGCCGAACACCTCGAGGCTCGAGAGGACACCCACACGCTGGCGCGCCGGCCAGAGCAGGCCGTGGATCTTCTTCGAGATCTCGTACTCGATGTTGTCCTGCTCCTGCGGCCACAGGAACTCGATCGTCTCCCTGCTGCCGGTCTGGGTCTCGAAGGCGAGGCCGAAGTAGAACAGGTCGCCGTTCTGATTGATCAGCTTGCCGTCGAGACCGTCCTCGGCGGCCTGGTCGGCGGCGTCGCTGTCCGGGATCGGGTCGATCCACTCGACCTGGATCTTCCCCGCCGCCGCCCTTTCGTACTCGCCGAGCAGGCTACGGAGGTAGCGCTCGTATCCAATGAAGTCCTTGACGAACTTCGGCAGCGTCTTGCCCGTGGTCTCGGAGAAGTAGAGCCGGATATCCAGCGGCTTGACCCCTTCTTCCTGCATCCGGTCGAGGATGGCGTGGGATCCGTCGGTTAGGGAGTAGAGATCGTCGCCCGTCAGGTCGACACGAAAGCCCTCGAACCACTCGTTCGCGACGTGGATCGACAGCACGGTCATCAGCCCGATCAGGACCAGGGTCACCGTCCGCCCCTGCGCCAGGGTCATCCCCGGCGAGCGACTGGGTGCGCCGGCGTCCCCGCCGGCATCGCCGCCACTGGGTGCGCCGGCGTCCCCGCCGGCATCCGGGTTCAGCTTCGTTTCGTCAGTCATCTGCCAACCTCTATCTGGCTTCAGTTCGTCTTCGTCTGGCCGAGCACCAACATGCCGCAGACGAGCCACCCGACGGTAAACAGGACGAAGAACAGCAACGAGTTCAACTGCAGCAGGCCCCGGGTCAGCGCCTCGAAGTGATCGAGCAGACTCAGCGAGGAAACGACCCGCTCGACGTAGCCGCCGAACCACTTGCCCACGAACTCCTGGGTCTGCGGCACGCCGATCAGCAGGAAGCCGACGGAGGCCGCCACCGCCAGGATGAACGCGACGACCTGGTTCTTCGACAGCGCCGAGAACAGGAGTCCGATCGCCAGCAACACCGCCGCCGCCAGCAGCGTCGCCACGTAGCTGGCGAAGATCGCGCCCCAGTCCGGGTCGCCGAGCCGGGCCACCTGGAAGACCGCCGGCCAGGTCAGGAACACGGATACGGCAAGGAAGGCCCACCCGGCCAGGAACTTGCCGAGATAGGAACCTTCGAGCGTGATCGGCAGGGTGAGCAGCAGCTCGACCGTGCCGGAACGCCTCTCTTCCGCCCACAGCCGCATCGCCACCGCCGGGACCAGGACGACGAAGATCCACGGCAGATAGCTGAAGAGGGCGTCGAGATTCGCCTCGCGCAGTTCCAGGAAGCGGCCGAAGTCCCGCGACACCATGAGATAGCCGCTGGCAATGAGGAAGATGACGATGAAGATGTAACCGAGCGGCGAAGCGAAGTAGCCGTGAAACTCCCGGCGGAGCACCGCTCGGAACCCGGTGAACCGGCGCGCAAGGCCGCTCATGCCGCCACCCCTCTGGTCACGTCGCGGAACAGTTCGTCGAGCCGGCCTTCCCGCACCCTGACGTCGGCGACGCGGTGCTCACCGATCGCGGCCAGCACGTCGTTCAGCCGGTTCTCGCCGTCCCTAGGCTCCACCTCGACCACGTCGCTGGGCAGCACGCGAGCCGAAGCGCACCACTCGGCCTCGGCCAGTCTCGCCGCCACCTCCTCGGCATCTCCTTCCGTGACCCGGAAACGGACCGCGTTGTGGCCGGGCGCCTGACTCACGAGGTCCTCGGGCGTCGAGTCGACCAGGATGCGGCCCTCGGAGAGAATGACGGCCCGGTTGCACACGCGCTCCGCCTCGTCGAGGATGTGGGTCGAGAGCACGATGCAGCGGTCGGAGGAGAGGCTGGAGATCAGGTCCTGGACCACCGCCTTCTGGTTCGGGTCGAGGCCGTCGGTCGGCTCGTCGAGGATCAGTACGTCTGGATCGTGGATCAGCGCCTGAGCCAGACCAACCCGGCGCTTGTAGCCCTTGGACAGGGTTTCGATCGTCTGCCCCCGCACGCTCCCCAGGTGGGCGGTCCCCAGTACCGCCTCGATCGCCTCGTCCGCGGCCTCGAGTTCCCGTGCCTCGGCAATGAAGCGCAGGAACGCCTCGACGGTCATTTCGCCATAGGCGGGGGCGTCCTCCGGCAGGTAGCCGATCCGCCGGCTGACGGCGAGGCGATCCGCGGCGACGTCGATGCCGGCGACCGCGATCGAACCGCGGTCCGGTTCCAGGAAACCGGTGATCATCTTCATCGCCGTCGTCTTGCCAGCGCCGTTGGGCCCGAGAAAGCCGAGCACGTCGCCGCGGCGCACCTCGAAGCTGATGCCGTCGACGGCGCGAATGGCTCCGTAGTGCTTGGTCAGGTCGCTGACCGCGATCAGGACTTCGCCATCTTCGCTCACTATCGTCGTTCTCCGTGGACAGTTGACGACTGCGCACCGGGCCACTGGGCCCGCGGGATCTCAGCACAGCGGCACAACCGACGCAAGATTCCCGCCAAAGGAAGCGATCTTACGGGCCCTGGTGCCAGGTGTCCGGCGCCGACGTGGCGTCGATCAGGCCGCTCAGGAAGATGGAGTTCAGGAACAGACGATTCGAGCCGTAGAAGTAGGCGCGGAAGTTCGGATTGTCGAGGAGCTGGATCACGACGCCGCGGCCCATCCGGCTGGCGATGACGGCCGGTTGGCCGGCCAGGCGGCGCTGGTTCTCCGGCGAAATCCAGCCGGAGAGACGCGGCGGGTCCTGGTACAGGGCGACGTTCTCGAAGGGATCGGCGCTGGCCGGCAGGATCCACTCGCCGGTTCGGATCACCGCCAGCTCCGGCCGTCTGTAGCCGTAGGCCAGGGGGTGCGTCAGGTCCATCTCGACGCCGACGATCGTGCCGGCCATGAGTTGCTCGGCCCGCTGGTCACGGAAGTCGGCATAGCGGCGGCGTTCCGCGTCCGCGTCCTCGCCGTCGTCAGCGGCCTCGTCGACCTCCCCTTCGCGGCCCAGGAGTTCGGCGCTCGCCCAGCGGCTCGCCGCGCCGATGGCCACGACCGCGCCACCGCTACGCACCCAGGTCCGGAGGCGATCCCGAACCTCTTCCCGGGGCGCCCCGCCGCCGAAGCCGCCCAGGGCCAGGACGACGTGGGTGTAGCGGTCCAGGTCCACGCTGCCTAGCGCTCCGAGGTCGACCAGCGAGGCCTCGACGCCGAAGCGTTCGTCGAGCAGGTGCCAGGCCTCGCCGACCCGGTACGCAGGAACGCCCCGGCCGGTCACGAGCAGGGGACGCGGCGCGACCAGAGGCCGCAGGCTCGGGCTGCCGAGGTCGATCCCGGCCGCTGCCTGGCCGCTGATCAGACGATGGACGTCGACGCCGTCCGCGGACGCCGCCTCCGCCAGGATCGCCTCCAGGGCAACCTCCGCGTTGGCGCCCGGCTCGTCCTCGCGGCCCACCGGCACGACGATCGCTCCCGGTTCAAAGGTCCGCGGTCCATACGATGTCTCGGCGATGAACGCACCCGTCGCCGCACGTGCCCGCGCGCCCGCCCGCTGCAAACGGTTCAGGGTGCGAGCAGAGAAGTAGCCATCCCAGGAGAACGCGTAGGCATAGGTCGGCGTATCTCCAGGAGGAACGCTGAACGCTCCCGGCTCGATCGCCGCGTCGGTAACCGCGGTCCCGAGCAACCCGGGCCGGTAGGCGCCGCCCTCGAGCAGGTCGTACTCCGCGCCGAAGGCGAGCGGCAGGGTCCACGCCGAGACGTCGTAGAACACGGAGTCGTTGAACTCGGTCACGATCTCGAAGAAGGAGCGCACGAGGGTCGACTGGGGTTGCGCCAGCGGCACCAGCCACGACCTGCCAGGCGGGTAGACGCGACCGGAGACCGCGATCTCCGCCGTTGTCCCATGGACCTCGATCTCGTGCCGCAGGAGCAGGTCGAGCATCCGGTGGGCACGGCCCCGGTCGCCGTCCAGGTGAAACACGTAGGCCGAAGGTTCGGCCTCGGCCGCGGCGAGGGCGCCGCGGAAGAAGTCCCGCTGATGCTCCAGCAGCTCCAGACGCTTGGCCACTCCGCCCTCGACCATCGACAGGGACGCCAGCAACTGATTCTTGATCCCGAAGACGAACGCGAGTTCGCCGTTCACCGTTTCGATCCGGTGCCCCTCCGCGCTCGCCTGCTCGAACAGAAAGCCAACCGCGCCGTGCGCGTCCGGGTAGGTCGATCCCTTGCCGAGGTAGAAGTCGTCGAAGCCCTCTTGCGTGTAGTAGAGCCGGCCCACGCCGTCGAACACGGCGGCGTGGTGGGCAGCGATCGCTTCGGTCAGTTCCACGTTGCGCTCGGGAATCAGCGGATTCCGCCGGCTCGGGACCCCGGGCTGAAAGAAGTACGTGGCGTTCGAACTCATCTCGTGGAAGTCGCCGACGAGGTTCGGCTGCCAGGCCTTCCAGGTCACCATGCGGTTCCGCGACTCGGGATGCTGCAGCAGGAGCCAGTCCCGGTTCAGGTCGAACCAGTAGTGGTTCGTGCGGCCGCCCGGCCACGGTTCCCGGTGTTCCCGGTGACCGGGGTCGGGATTCAGCACCATGCCCCGGTTCGTGTTTGCCCAGTGCGCGAAGCGGCCGATCCCGTCCGGATTCAGGCTCGGGTCGAGCAGGATGACGGCCTGCTCCAACTGCTCGGCGACCACGTCGGAGCGGGACGCGGCCAGGTGGTAGGCGACCAGCATCGAGGCGTTCGCGCCGCTCGGCTCGTTGCCGTGGATGCTGTAGCCGAGCCAGATGACGACCGGCAGATCCTCGAGCTCCGCCAGGGGCAGCCGCGGATCGACCAGGCCGCGCCGGCTTTCGCGGATCTGGTCCAGCCGGGCGTGGTTCTCCGGCGACGTGATCGTGAGCAGGGGCTGGGGACGCTGTTCATGGGTTCTCCCCTGCACCGAGATGCCCACACGCGGGGAGGACGCCGCCAGGGCATGCATGTAGGCATTGAGCTGGTCCGGGCGAACGTGCCACTCCCCCACCTCGTAGCCCAGCACCGCGGACGGCCGGGGCACGTCCGGGTCGTAGGCTGAAGGACTCCCGGCGTCCGGCAGGTAGTACGAGAGTTCTTCGGCCGTTGCGGGAACGGCGAACAGTGCGGCGAGAACGGCGAAAAAGGCGAGGTGCGCGCGTCGATCAGGCATCGCGCGAGTGTAGCTGCCGCGACGAATCCGCCGCGGCCCGCGCGTCAGCTACGGAAGCAGCCGGTCCAACACCGTCACGATCGTGGCGAAGCCGCCCATGGCGAGAAGGATGCGCCATGTGAGGGCTTCCCTCAGGTTGGCCAGGTCCTCCTTCGTCGCAACGTGGCGGAGCGTCTCGTCAACGCGAGCCCGCCAGGCAATCCAGTCTTCATTGAGCGCCGGGAAGTCGGCTTTCGATTCCGTGGCAGGCATGGGCCTGTTCTCCAGAGACGGTCGGGGCGGCACGTCGTTGTCAGCGCCTCACTGTACACCGACGCCGGACGCGGTCACGCGCCGCGCTGCACAGTGGCATGCACGTCGTCGAACTCCGCCGCGGCGCCTTCCGGCGGACTCGTCCTCAGGCTGACGATCACCGTCGCCGCCGTCCCGGCGATGAGCCCCGGGATCAGTTCGTAGAGGTCGTAGTAGGACGCCTTGAACAGCACCACCCAGGCCACCGTCACCGCGAATCCTGTAGCCATCCCGGCCAACGCGCCCGGCAACGTCGTCCGCTTCCAGAAGAGGGAACAGAGGACGACCGGAACGAAGGCGCCTCCCAGGCCCGACCAGGCGAACAGCATGAACCAGAACAGCAGCGGCGGTTCGAACAGGGCGAAGGGAATTGCCACCAGGCCCACGAGCGCGGTGACGAACTTGCCGTAGCGCGACAGGCGACCGTCCCCGCGCGCCGCGCCGAGGATCTTCTGCCCGAAGTCCCTGACGACGGCCGACGAGGCGAGAATCAACAGGGAATCGACGGTCGACATGATCGCGCCCAGGACGATGACCAGGAAGATGCCGGTGAAGAGAGCCGGGAACAGCTCCGCGCTCATCGTCGGCATCACGGTCTCCGGATCGTCCAGCAACGGGAACAGGGCCCGCCCGGCGATCCCCGTGAACACCGCGCCGACGTCGAACAGCACCATGCACACGACCGCTACCCGGCCGCCGCGGACCAGTTCGCGGCCGGAAGCCGCCGACATGAACCGGGTCAGAAGCTGCGGCACGCCAAGAAAGGCGAGCCCGATGCCGGCGAAGCTCACAGCCGAAAGCACGCCGGCCCAGGTCGCGCCGTGGCTGCCCATCGCGCGCAGCAGGCTGGGATCGGCCGTCTCGAGCGCGCCGATCACTTCGTTCCAGCCGCCCGCGGCCGCGATGCCGACGATCGGGAGCATGACGAGCCCGCCCACCATGAGCAGCCCCTGCACGAGGTCCGAGTAGGCCACCGCCTTGAAGCCGCCGACCGCCGTGTAGACGATCGTGACACCCGCGCCCAGGAAAACGCCGGTGACGTAGCTGAACCCCAGGAAGGACGAGAAGGCCTTGCCCGTCGCGACCAGTTGGGCGCAGCAGTAGACCGCGACCATCGACAGGATGATCGCGATGCTCAGCTTGCGCAGGAGTTGTCGGCGGTCGCGGAACCGCTGCTCCAGGTAGTCGGGAACGGTGATCGCCCGGTACCGGTCGGTGTACTCCTTGAACGGCCGCGAAACGAGGGTCCAGGCGATCGCAACGCCCATCACCTCGCCGAACACGACCCAGAGCGCGTGGAAGCCCACCGCGTAGCCCATCCCGGTCAGGCCGAGCAGCAGCCAGCCGCTCTCGCCGGTGGCGTTCGAACTGAAGGCGATGACCCAGGAGGGCAGTTTCTTGCCGGCGACGTAGTAGCCCTCCAGGCTCCCACCCTCGCGCCGGCCCCACAGGCCGAGCCCGATCAGGACCAGCATGTAGAGGCCCAGGGGGACGAGGACCAGCGCGCTTGCCGTCACGCCGCACCGCTCCGCGCGGTCCCGTGACCGCGGCGGCGACCACGCCGCTCAAGCCACCACCGCAGCAGGACCAGAGCCGGTCCGCCGCCGACCGACACCGCGAGCAGAGCCCAGGTCGAGATCGGCAGGCCGGCCCACATGGGCCGTCAGGCTAGCAGTCGCCGGCAGGTGCGGCCGCACTGCACCCTGACCGTCACCGAATCCCGAACTTCGACGTGACGCGTCCCCCAGGCGACGCCGTCCGTCCTAGGGTCGGCAACGGAACGCCGCGACGTCGGTGATCGCATCGGCGGGCATGCCCGGTTCGTTGCGATACTCCTTCACCGCGCCGGTCGCCGTGTCGGTCACCCGGATCACGTAGCCCAGGTCCGTCGTCGCCGCGCCGAACACCCACACGTGGCCGTTCGCCGAGCAGCCGTCCAGCAGCTTGATCAGCATCTCCCAGTTGTCCGCGTCGAAGAAGCGGAAGAGGGCTGACTCGTTCGTGCCGGCGTGGACGACGGCGGCGCCGCCGCCCGCGCCGTCCGCGTTGTTCCACTCCACCGTGACCTCGTAGCGGGAGTCGAGCAGGCAGCGCGTTCCCGCGCCGGCGACGCAGGTCCCGGCGGGCTCGGCCGCCTCGACCAGGAACGTCAGCGACGCGGTGGACTCGTTCGTTCCGTTCCGCACCGTGAGCGTAACCTCGTAGAAACCCGGCGAAGCCCAGGCATGACTCCGCGGGCTCTGGAACCGGGAGGTTCTCCCGTCGCCGAAATCCCAGCGCCACGTGGTCACGGCGCCGGTGCTCCCGTCGTCGAACGACACCGGAACGCCGGCGCGGGCGCGGCAGAGACCGGCATCGCACTCGGCATCCGCCGTGATGGCGGCGCGAGGCCGCGATGTGGGCGGCGGTGGCGGCGGCGGGGGCTCCGGTTCCGATGGAGGCGGACCGCCGCCACCGGGAGGGGCACCGCCGCCGCCGGGAGGGGGACCGCCGCCGTCGC
>VXSP01000038.1 GCA_009837885.1 Holophagales bacterium
GGCACAAGGCCTGCCCCTACCGTAGTTTGAGGGGGGAAGGGGGCGGGTGCATGACGGGTCCTGACTGCGCGGAGAACTTCCTTTTTTTGATCCACGAAGGGCCGCGAAGGGTCACGAAGAACACCTAAGGCCACTGGGGAGTTCCTTGCGTGAATGCGCGGATCCGTCGCGCTTTGCTCCCTCAATTCAACGCATCGAGCGCGACGTCCATTTCATCCGCATCCGCCTGGGTCCAGCTCCCTATCAGATGGTCAAATGAGGCGCCCACCGTATCGGCCCGGCCTGAACCTTCCGCCTGGCCGGCTCCTCTCCGCAGCAGCCTGAGCGCGGCCTGGTTCAGAGAGATTCCTTCCCGCTTTGCCAGGCGGCGCAGGGCGGCGCTCAGTTCGTCGTCAAATCCTCTGACCGTGATCTGGTTCAAGGGCGTCACCTCCTCTGATGCAAAGTTGAGTCGTTACGCATCATTCTATGCTGCACACGCCGGCCGGTCAAACGACGCGGCCCTGCGGCGGTCTGCGCAGGGGCGCGAAGAAGACCAAAGGCGTATCAGGTTTCCTTCGTATAGATGTACAGTCCTATGCAGACCAGCCGTATTTTGCTCCCTTAATTCGTTGTTTTGACGGATGTCGCGGCAGAGGGCAGGCACAAGGCCTGCCCCTACAGGACTGGTGAGGGGGGCAGGTGGAGATCGATTCGCAGTGGCGGCCAATGAAGCACGACGCGTTTTTCCGCCGGCATGCGGTGTTCAGGGGCGAGGAAGGGTCAGAGAAATTTCATCTGCCCTCTTTCAGACCTGAGCCAAGCGGGAATTGACTCAACCCCTACTTCCTTCCCAAGTACTCCAAAATCCAACGCGGCAAGCAATTGAGCCGTTATCGGGCGTTTTGCATCCCAGAAAATAAACGCATGAAAAAAGCTCCTTGCCGCTGGCGAATTGAGTAATTTTGTCAGCAAGCCAGCTTCCTCTTTTGTCTTGCACGGCAAAAAATAGCAGGTATCGTCAACAACAACCGGTTTCTGTCTGTATGGGCCAATGCAGTGGAAGTCAAGACGCTTCGCGAAACCTGATATAGCAACTTTCCAAGGCGTGAAACTATAGGGGCCTACTCCAAAAACAGAGAATCGCGGTCTATTCTTGTAGATCGAACTTCGTCGACTGTCCAAAAGCTTACTATGTGACTGAAGGTATTCCCATGTGCGGGGAGATTCTCGTTGAAGCCTTGACGTGTCTTCTCCCACTGCACATTGCGTTACAAGCATATACCGCGATGGCGTTGGAGATCCCCTCAAAAGATCAGAGCTTTTCAGCATAGGATACAGATTCGTGGACTCAAGAGCGACCACCTCACCTAACCCGTTTCTGAATTCGCCAGCGTCTGTGCGGACCAGTTCCATAATCCTGGAGCAGTCATGCTTCACCCCGGAACGCCACTTCAAGGGAGACTCGCCCAAAATGTGGCCATGCGATTTGTAGGACGCTAAATCTGCAACGAGTCGTCCATCACGAAAAGCAACCGTAGATTGCGCTTCCGGCGAAGTTCCCAAGTCTGAGAAGACCGTACATTCTTTAGACCTTCCTCCCGGTTTCAGAATACAAACCAGCAGGCAGGCATCCACTGATGCGTTGAAGTGTTTGACTGCGTCAATCAAGTACATTCTGGAATCTTCCATCTCCAGGTTTTGTCCCCAGGCATGATGAAGAACTTTTCGGGCAACTCCAGTCTTACAGAGCATTGCAAGCGCGGCTTCCCGGCCTGACAGGCATTCGAGGAGATGAATCAGCATCCATTCCGAGATGTCGAAATTACTCTTACCCATTTTTGCTTCAAGGCCATTGAGGCCTCGAAAATTCGATTTTTGAGGCAAATTAGATCCGCCCAGGGTTCCCAATGCCGAGTTGGTGACCCAAGGCGGGTTGCCGATTATGAGGGCAGGCTCCTGGAGGTCTCGAAATGTTGAAAGCCAATCTTTCTGGAAGAAGTCCTGGCAAAAGACAGCGGCGCCCTCTATCGACCTGGCCATCTGTACATACTCAGGCCTGATTTCATATCCCAACACTTTTTTGCAAGCGGGAAAGGCGTGCACGGCGGCTTGGAGAAAGGACCCTTTTCCGCAGGTTGGCTCCAATATCAGCCTGGGGTCGATGCCCAGATTTCGGAGCACCTTGCATACTTCACGTGCAAGAACTGCGGGTGTTTGGAAATCGCCGTATTCGATTTTTTGTTCTGTTCTTGAGGTCATCGGCTACTTTACCCGGAGAACACCTGGCACAGTATCAGCCTGTTGGATTACACGATTGTATTGAAGCCTCCATTGATATGCGTTTGAGACTGTCAAGTAACCTTGAATAGGCGGATGGTCCAACAGTTCTTCAGCCAGACAATAGGCTTCATCATCATCAATTCTCAGGTTTCTTTCATGCATGAATGCAATCAAATCGTCTGTGTTGCCATCGTTCTCGATTATGTTCAGAATGCCGCGTGTGGTTTGAAAATCGGCTGTTCGCGGGGCGTCGACGAAGATGGTATGCAGGATGTTGAGTTTTCCGGTTCGCCCAGAGTCGTCGTCAGTCTTTTCGTAAACGAAAACGAGCAAGGAATATCCAAGTCCGTAAATCTTCTGCCTGACCTCCTTGAATGGAGAGGATGATTGTGGCTGCTTGATGCTGGTGACCTTCATATCAACATTCAGGCCAGGAAAGTCTATTCCTCTTGCAGCGTTTCCTTCATCGTAGACATATTTGGTTCGGAGCGCGGTCTGAAATCGCCGTTCAAGGTATGTCCCGATAGTCTTTCCGTCTGTTTTGCCGTGCAAATAAGGATCGTTATGTGAGGATTGAGCAACAGAAAAGGTGGCTGCCTCCTCCCGGAGAGCCTCGACGGACAATTCGGGCAGCATGTTTCGCCTCTCTTGTTCTTGGCGACTTCAAAGTTTCAGGTTGCGTGACGAATTCAGCCGCCAAGAGATATACCACAAGTGTAATATGTTAACAACCCTGGTCCTTCTCACGGCGTACTTACCGTGTGTCTCAGGCTGGCCCAGCAAGGCGTTTGTTGAATCAGCGATATAAGTCCATTTCTCCCTGTTCTGGCCCGCATTTTTCTCTGGTCAAGGCGGCGATTTGCAACAGGGTAGAACACGAAAGCCGGTCTCCGGGCGCTGAATGGCGTTGCGCCGGGCGGCCAGGGCCTGCTTCTCCCCTGCGCCCTGAACGCCGCGGCCGCCGGTTGCATCCACCGGTTCACGCTCTCTGGTGGGACTGGTAAGTTCGCCGCTGTTGCGCTCTATATTTTGTCCCGGCCGGGGCCGGCGTTTTGCAACAGGGTAGAACACTCACCCGGGCAGGAAAATGCCCCCATTTCAGGCCGTCGCGCCTGCCCGCGCGCCTCTGCTCGCGCTCCCCTTCTCCACCGCGAAAACCGGTTCCCGCCCCGCCACCGTCCCGGCCCTTGTTCTGAACCGATCTCTCTCCAGTGAAATCGGCATTTTGCAACAGGGTAGAACATTCACTCGGCGATCGAAGCGTGTTCATGGGACGGAAAACGCCGCAACTGCGCAGATCCCGATTTTCGACGCGGATCTCATGCGGCGCCCCGTTCGCCTTCGAGGCGGGAGGCCGCCGCACCCCCCGGGAACCGCCGCTTCCATGTTCTGATTCGATTTTCTCTCCTGTCGGACAGGCATTTTGCAACAGGGTAGAACATTGCTCCCGGCGCCCGGAATCGCAGACGGCGGCGGCGGAAAATGCCCGTTTTCTGCCGGCGCGGCCGCTCTTTTTCGGGCCGGACAGGCCGGACCATTGCCGCCGGAACCGGCCTGTTCTCTCTGCACTGAATTCCGCCCTGTTCCGGGGCGATTTTCTCTCCTGTCGTAAGGGCGTTTTGCAACAGGGTAGAACATCAAGTCGGATCGCGTAGCGCGTATTGGGCGCTGCGCCGGGGCGGAGACGGCCGCATCCCGGATTTTGGGCGGGGACGGACCGGCGCAGAACTGACGCCGGCGGGCGGCTGGGCTTAGCCGCGCGTTCACGCAATGCGCTTCCCGGCGGCCCTTGATTTTTTTGCGGCCCGCGCGGACAAAAAGGGGTTTCAACGCGGCTCTGCGCATGGCTTTGCGGGCCTTCGCACGGCTCTGCGGATTGGCATGATTTTGCGGCTCGACCGGTGTCGCTTTTGAACGCCCTGCCGACGTGTCAACGGCGCCCGTTCGGGGC
>VXSP01000046.1 GCA_009837885.1 Holophagales bacterium
CCCCCCCCCCCCCCCCATTTTGGAGGTATCTAAGTGTTCTCTGGAGAGGCCGAGGGATGGGTTATGCGTGTCCTCGTACCCGGTCAATGCGGCCCGTCTCGCAAACCAGTTCGCTCTTCGATCCCCCCAGATGGGGGGACTCCATGCCTCTCTACTTTGCAAGAAAGGTAGCTCTTCGTTGATTGGCGTCGACCGCTGTGGAAGGCGGCGCTTCGGGAAGGCTAGGCGCCGGACTGCTCCCGGGTCGCGGGGAAACGGACTCGGGCGCGTACTCCGCGGCGCGGTCGAGCCAGTAGCGGTTGGGGGCCAGGAAGAGAGGCGCGCCGTTGTGGTCGTGAGCGATCTTCGCCTCGTTGCGGCGCACGAAGTCGCGCACCGTCCGTTCGCTCGGCCGCCTGCTGCGGCTGCGGCGCCGGCGCGTGGCGGGCGAGGCCGCCGAGCAGCGACCCGACACCGAAGCTGCGCAGAGCGCTGCCGAAGTAGACCGGAGTCCGGTTGCCCGAAAGCTGCCGCCGCCTGTCTTCGTGGCTGGTGGACGCGACCTGGTTCGACAACGGCTCGCTTTCCGGGACCCCCCAAATGGAACCCGACTTCGTGCCCCAAGATACTTGCAGCAAGAGAGTCACTTGGCGAAGTGTGTAGGTAGCCGTGTACCTCGAAAGAGGGAGATGCGCGTAGCGCAGCCATCCTGTATGAAGAAGCTGCCGGCGCGGCTTCGGAAGGTCAGGGAAAGCGCGCAATGTTGGTGTGCCGTCTTCTGGAAGTCCGAGGAAGCGTCGCAGGGACGCTGCCCCCCAAGACCCGTCGAAGGAGGGTTCGGTGCCGACAGTCGATCCACATCGCTTGGAGACGCTGGAAGAAGTCCGCCGCTTTCTGGCCCGCGAACGAGGCGGTGGACGCCAGGCCCCCGACCGCGCGTCGGCCTACAGGATCGTCGAGGAATCTCTGACGCGTTTCCGTTACCACGAGCTGCCGAGGTCCGACAAGGGCGTGGTGCTCCGCTACCTGGCAAGGGTGACGGGCAAGTCGCCGCCGCAGATTCAACGCCTCGTACGCCAGCATCGTGAGACCGGCCTCATCCGGGACCGGCGCGGCGCTCCGCCCAGCGCGTTCAGGCGGAGTTACACGAGGGCCGACATCCGGCTTCTGGCTGATATTGATCAGGCGCTCGGCCAACTGTGCGGTCCCAGCACACGACGGGTGATGCGGCGCCTGTTCGAGGAGTATGGGGACGAGCGCTTCGAGCGCCTGGCGTCGATCTCGAACGGCCATTTCTACAACCTGCGCAAGTCGACCACCTACCGGCGCCGCCGCACAACGGGCCCCAAGCGAAGGGTGGCCGTAACCGGGGCGATCCGGGGAGGAGGCCGGAAGCCCGTCTCGATTCGGTCCGGCGCGGCGAGGCGGCGGCTCGGGAAGAGGGCTTCACGGCGCACATGAGAGCGCCGCCGGATCGGCCAGGGCGCCAAGCTCGCCCTCGCTCCTCGAGTAGTGGTAGACCTCGCCGGTCACGGTGTCCGTGACCGACAGCTCGAAGGGCAGGGAGGTTGCGGAAGCCGCGTACACCCAGTGGTGCCCGTTCACTCCGCAGCCGTCCAGCACCTTGACCAGCACTTCCCAGTTGCCCGGCTCGAAGAACCAGAACAGGCCCGAGTCATCGGTCTGCCGGTAGGCGGTCCGGGCCAGGCCGCGGTCGTCAGCCGTCGACCACTCGATCCCGACCTCGAAGCGGCCGTCTCCGATCAGGAGCGTCTCGCCTCCCGACGGCAAGGTCGATCCCGACAGGGCTTCTCGCGGCTCGCAGAGGCTCGAGAAGGCCTCGGGGTCCACCACGGCGGAAGCCGTCCGTCCCGCTTCGTTCCGGAACTCCTTCGACTCTCCCGCGGCCGTGTCGGTGACCCGGATCACGTAGCCCAGGTCGGTCGCCGAAGCGGCGTAGACCCAGTGGTGGGCGTTGATGGCGCAGCCGTTCAGCACCTTGACCAGGACCTCCCAGTTGTCGCCGTCGAAGAAGCTGAACAGCGCGGAGTCGTTCGTGCCGGCGTGAACCAGCCGGCCCGGGTGGAGACTCCCGTCAGGATGCTGCCATTCGACGGCCACCTCGTAGCGTGAGTCCTGCAGGCACGCCGCCTCGCCGCCCGACACGCAGCTTCCGGCCGGGTCTGCGGCCTCCACCTGGAACATCCGGGACCAGGTCGACTCGACACCGGCGCCTCCGACGGTCAGCGTGGCGCGGTAGAAGCCGGGCGCCTCCCATCTGTGCTTGACGGTCTTTCCTCGTGGCGCCGTGCCTGCCGTCTCGAAGTCCCATGACCGGCTCGCCACCGTGCCGGAACTGGTGTCGGCGAAGCCGATCTCGTCGCCGGTCCGGATCCGGCAAAGCTCGTCCAGGCAGTGGACGTCGACGCTGAACGCCGCTTCGGGTGGTACCGGTCGCGCGACGAAGCCCGAATCCTCATCCGCCGGAGGCGGGTCGGCGCTGTCTCCCGCCGGTCCACCGCCGCCATTGCCCCCGGGACTGTCGCTGGCGCTGGAGCCGGCCGGGTACAGCTTCCTGACCGCGGCCCGGTCATCTGCCGACAAACTGGTTACAGGACTGCTCCTGCTGATGGTCGCATTCATGATGTTGGCCCCACCCGCGTCCGAATGACCGATTCCCAACGCGTGCCCGAGTTCGTGCGCAAGGACACTCTTGAGGCCATCCGCATCTCGTGTGGTCGCGTTGTCGCCTAGCCGGATATGAACGGAGTCCAGTCTGTATGCCTTACCCGTACCTCCTGGAATCGAGTGGACCGTGTAGTCATCGTCTATGTTGCAAGACCATCCCACCAGAGCCGAGCCCAGAACACGACTGTTGTCGCAGGCCGGAACCATGACCGGCCTGGGGTTGTTCCCTGGCGTGTAGTAGCCGTCATCGTTTGTGCCGGCTGTGCACTTGCTGGCTCGCGTCTCCGTGGTCGAACCGGGCACCAACAACGTTGTGGAGTTGCCGACAGTGGTTCCATTGCCCCGATCCCACGTCGCATCCGTGCACTTGTACTTGTTCCTTGACGAGTGGCTCATGGCGCCGTCCTCGTCGTAAAAGGCGACGCCGTAGTCGTCGACGAACAGTTGCTCTCCAGCGCCGGTGTAGTCCACGGCAGCGCCGACGGCGCTACTCGTGTTGAGCAGATTTCTGGACGTGATCGCACCGCAACCCAAGCGATCCTGAGAAGCGCCGATCTCCACACTAATGAATGATTGCCAATAGTCGGTGTGGTCGAACGCTCCTTTCCTTGAATTCACCAGTGGATCCGCGAGGGTCGAGCCGGTGAAGGCCCGGCTGCCCGCGCTCTTCCAGATCTTCACAGCATCGTTGACAGCGCTGACTTTCTGCTCAGGCGTAAGCCAACTGCCTTGATTCGGATCGACATCAATCGAGAAGTTGCGTTCGTAGTAGCCAGGGTTGCATCCATCTACGCCACAGTACAAAGTGAATCCAGGATCGAAGTTCTTCCAACGGATGAATCGGAAGACCACGTCATCGGCAGCAAGTTTTACGTCGCCAGTGTCGAATGTTCCATTGCCGTTCCGATCCTCGTAATAGAACTCCCCATTGGGATTCCAAGTGTGATTAGTTTCGTGGTAGGCTGCTTCGTTTTCGCACGGAACCTCGCTCTCTGGACCATCATGCACCCCATTGCCATTGGAATCGTAGAATCTCTCAGCCTCGTCCCAATGGCCGCTGCCGTCAGCATCTATGTACTCATCGGCTAGCGTCAAAGTCTGGTTGCAGTCAAGGTCATGGAGCCAGTCGCCCTCGTCGTGCTGGCCGTTTCCGTTCAGATCAGAGTATGGTTCCCCCGGATCTCGGTAGCAACTTCCGTTTCGATCCTCCCATGGCTCCGGCGGGTCGTACTGTCCGTTGCCAGGGTTACTTCCATCGCCCCAGGGCCAGTTGTCATACCACTCCTCTTCATCGTCCCACTCACCGTTGTTGTTGTAATCAACCGTCAGGGTCTCTGCGTCGTCCCATTGTCCATTGTCGTTGTCATCGTGCCAGCGTTCAGGGTACGGCTCAAACAGGCCATTGGCATCCTCATCGTTGTAACAGACGCCTCTGGTGGTGTCATACCTGTAGCCATCCGCAGGCCGATATGGATTCGCTTCGCCCTTCTCGCGCCCGCAACTCCAGTCCCTGATCCAGGTCGCGGCCTGGGTCACACGGTGCGGGCCGGGAAGCGAGTCCACCCGATAGTCCGCGGCACGGTCTACTCCCGCGACTCGATCCACGATCCAGTCGTTGAATCGCTCGGTGTTGCGGAAGCCGGATTCCCCAATGTGGCGATCCAGATGTCCCCGGTCTTCGAAGAATGCGCCAAGCCCGAGATCGACAGTGTGGTAGAGGCCGGGCGCATACTGTCTCAGGAAGAGGAGGACCGCGTCGCCCGGTCTGAGCATCCGGAGGCCCATGAGTCTCGTCGTATGGGCGCCCGGTTGGCGAACGAGCACGGTACTGCCGGGAATGGCGCCTTTCAGGACGCGCTCGACCCGGACGAGCGCATCGGTGGTTCGCTCGTCAACGACGGCCGAATGCTCGACGACTCCGTAGAGAACAAGGGGCGTTTCCGCGAGCAAGTCCGCATCGGCTGGAATCACGTACGTGGTCGTATGGCCGACCGAGGCGAGCAGGGCTCCGAGGAGAACCGCGATAGCGGTAGGGGCGGCCGGTTTGTCGGGTCGGGTGAGCTCTCTACGCATTGATCGTCTCCCTGATGGCTCTTCGGATGGACGGATTCGTCGACGCGCGACGAGGACCAGAGGCGGAGCGCGCGCGTTGGAGGTCGCGTGTGCGGGCGGCGTCGATTCGGTCCGGCGCGACGACGTGGCGGCGCGGGAGGAGGGCCTCACGGCGCACATGAGAGCGCCGCCGGATCGGCCAGGCCGCCAAGCTCGCCCTCGCTCCTCGAGTAGTGGTAGACCTCGCCGGTCACGGTGTCCGTGACCGACAGCTCGAAAGGCAGGGAGGTCGCGGAAGCGGCGTACACCCAGTGGTGTCCGTTCACTCCGCAGCCGTCCAGCACCTTCACCAGCACTTCCCAGTTGCTCGGCTCGAAGAACCAGAACAGGCCCGAGTCCTCGGTGCCCCGCCGGACCGTCCGCGCCACGCCGGCATCCTCCGCCGTCGACCACTCGAGCCCCACCTCGAAGCGGCCGTCACCAAGCGACAGCGTCTCGCCGCCGGCAAGAGCCGACCAGCCGGCCGGGGAGGCCGGCGCCGCGCAGTCGCTGGAGAACGCTTCCGCGTCCACCACCGCCGAGGCCACCTGACCCGCCTCGTTGCGGAACTCCTTCGACTCCCCCGTAGACGTGTCCGTCACCCGGATCACGTAGCCCAGATCCGTCGCCGAGGCCGCGTACACCCAGTGGTGGCCGTTGATCGAGCAGCCGTTCAGCACCTTCACCAGCATCTCCCAGTTGTCACGGTCGAAGAAACTGAACAGACCCGAGTCGTTCGTGCCCGCGTGGACCACGCGGGCCGCGTGGGGCGCGCCGTCACCGTCCTGCCACTCCACCTCGACCTCGTAGCGGGAGTCCTGGAGGCAGACCGTCTCCGGGCCCGGCACGCAGCTTCCGGCCGGCGACGCGGCGTCCACGCGGAACATCCGGGACAATGTCGAATCGGCGCCGGCTCCGTCGACGGTTAGCGTGGCGCCGTAGAAGCCCGGCGACAGCCAGGTGTGCGTGACGCTCTTGCCCGAGGGCCTACTGCCACTGGTGTCGAAGTCCCAGGAGCGCCTGGCCACGGTTCCCAAACTCGTATCTGTGAAGACAACGCTCTCACCGGCTCGGGCGCTGCACAGCCCGTCCGTGCAGGGAGTATTGACAGTGAAGAATGCAACCGGGGGAACCAGAGGCGGATTGGACTCTCCCTCGCTGGCGGGGGGCGGATCAGGTTCGCCATCGTCACCACCGCCGCTACCACCCGGAACGTCATTGCCCACTGGGACCGATGGGCCACCATCATCACCAGTCCCACCAGAAGAGTCACTGCCGTCATCGGAAGGGGGAGCCTTGGGATACAGCGCAGCCGCAGCAGACACGTCGTCAGGCTGTAGCGTGGTATGACCCGTATACACGGCGTGCATCAACGCATTCTTCTGTGAGTGAGCAATGCCAATGGTATGACCAAGCTCATGACCCAGAACTGATACAACACTATGATCTGTGTTCGGGTCGTACTGACTCAAGTTACGAATCCAGATGCCTCCAAAATCAGCACGGTACGCCTGTCCGTCGCCATTAGGAATATCGTGCAGCGTCGATCCTTCGGCGCCTGAGCACACCGTGTTTATCTTGGCGAGGCCCAGTACGTTCTTGTTGCTGCAAGCAGGCACCTTGTAGGCTGCCACGTTGGAGCCCGGAGAGTAGTATCCGCTGGCGTCGGTGCGGCTTGTGCAGAGCGTCGCCCTGTTGGCAGCTTCTGTCCTCTGGGCGTCGGTCGGATCCTTGACGAAGACGTCTCCATTCCCGGCCGTTGTTCCTGTGATGCTGTCCCACGTAGCGTCAGAGCACTTGTACTTGTTCGTTGAGGCGTGACTAACGGCACCGCCCTCATCGTAGAAAATCACCTTGTCGTCGTCACTGAAGAGCGGCTCCGGGTTCTCACCGAACGTCACAGCCTGCCCCCGCGCACTGCTCGTGTTGTACCGGCGCTCGGACGTGACATTAGAACACCCCATCTCGTCCTCTGGGACCCCCAGGTAAACGCCGATGTGCGCCTCCCAGACATGAGAACGATCCGTACTCGGTTCTCGCCATCTGACTATCGGATCTGAGACAGTCGGACCCGTAAACGCCCTGCTACCGTTCCCCTTCCACATATTCACTGCGGAGTTCACTGCCGCCAGCGCCTGCGCCTGGGTCAGCCAGCCGCCAGTATCGGGACTCACATCAACAGTGAAGTTCCTCTCGGCGGTGTAACCGTCTGATTCGTAGAGGCTGTAGTCATCGTCGAATTGTTTCCAGCGAATCAACCCAGGTGAGTGCAAGACATTTCCTTCCCGATCAACCTGCTCACAGGATTCCATCAAGGTATACGCTGAACGCACGCGTACCGGCCCCGGAATGGTGTCGACGAGGTAGTCGGGTTCCCTCTTGATGCCGTCTCCTCTGTCAACGATCCACCGGCTGAAAGCGCGGGTGTTCCTGTACCCGTCCTCATGGACACCTCGCCACAGGTGCTCTCTGTCCTCGAAGAAGACACCCAGGCCCATGTCGACCGGGCGGTAGACGCCGGCTTCGGCCGGGTAGAGAAACAAGAGCGTGCGGTCTCCCTTCCGCAACATTGGAAGGCCCATCACTATCGTTCCGTTTCCCCCCACTTGACGTACACGGACTACACTGCCCGAAACGGAGCCCTTGAGGATCCGGTCAACCCGAACGAATGCATCCGTGTTGCTCTGCCCAGGCACAACCATCGTGTACTCCACGACTCCGTAGAGAACGAGGGGCGTGTCCGCGAGGAAGTCCGCATCGGCTGGGATCACGTACGTGGTCGTATGGCCGGCCGGGGCGAGCAGGGCTGCGAGGAGAACCGCGATGGCGGTAGGGGCGGCCTGGCTGTCGGTTCGTGTGAGTTCTTTACGCATTGATCGCCTCCCTGGGGACTGTCGGATGGACGGGTTCGTCGACGCGTGACGAGGACCAGAGGCGGAGCGCGCGCGTTGGAGGTCGCGTGTGCCGGCGGCCTCCATTCGGTCCGGCGCGGCGAGGCGGCGGCGGGGGAAGAGGGCTTCACGGCGCACATGAGAGCGCCGCCGGATCGGCCAGGGCGCCAAGCTCGCCCTCGCTCCTCGAGTAGTGGTAGACCTCGCCGGTCACGGTGTCCGTGACCGACAGCTCGAAGGGCAGGGAGGTTGCGGAAGCCGCGTACACCCAGTGGTGCCCGTTCACTCCGCAGCCGTCCAGCACCTTGACCAGCACTTCCCAGTTGCCCGGCTCGAAGAACCAGAACAGGCCCGAGTCATCGGTCTGCCGGTAGGCGGTCCGGGCCAGGCCGCGGTCGTCAGCCGTCGACCACTCGATCCCGACCTCGAAGCGGCCGTCTCCGATCAGGAGCGTCTCGCCTCCCGACGGCAAGGTCGATCCCGACAGGGCTTCTCGCGGCTCGCAGAGGCTCGAGAAGGCCTCGGGGTCCACCACGGCGGAAGCCGTCCGTCCCGCTTCGTTCCGGAACTCCTTCGACTCTCCCGCGGCCGTGTCGGTGACCCGGATCACGTAGCCCAGGTCGGTCGCCGAAGCGGCGTAGACCCAGTGGTGGGCGTTGATGGCGCAGCCGTTCAGCACCTTGACCAGGACCTCCCAGTTGTCGCCGTCGAAGAAGCTGAACAGCGCGGAGTCGTTCGTGCCGGCGTGAACCAGCCGGCCCGGGTGGAGACTCCCGTCAGGATGCTGCCATTCGACGGCCACCTCGTAGCGTGAGTCCTGCAGGCACGCCGCCTCGCCGCCCGACACGCAGCTTCCGGCCGGGTCTGCGGCCTCCACCTGGAACATCCGGGACCAGGTCGACTCGACACCGGCGCCTCCGACGGTCAGCGTGGCGCGGTAGAAGCCGGGCGCCTCCCATCTGTGCTTGACGGTCTTTCCTCGTGGCGCCGTGCCTGCCGTCTCGAAGTCCCATGACCGGCTCGCCACCGTGCCGGAACTGGTGTCGGCGAAGCCGATCTCGTCGCCGGTCCGGATCCGGCAAAGCTCGTCCAGGCAGTGGACGTCGACGCTGAACGCCGCTTCGGGTGGTACCGGTCGCGCGACGAAGCCCGAATCCTCATCCGCCGGAGGCGGGTCGGCGCTGTCTCCCGCCGGTCCACCGCCGCCATTGCCCCCGGGACTGTCGCTGGCGCTGGAGCCGGCCGGGTACAGCTTCCTGACCGCGGCCCGGTCATCTGCCGACAACTTGGTTACAGGACTACCCGCGCTGATGGTCGCGTTCATGATGTTGGCCCCATCCGCATCCGAATGATCGATGCCCAGCGCGTGCCCGAGCTCGTGCGCCAGAACACTGAGGAGTCCGTTCGCATCGCGTGTGATTGCGTTGTCGGTGAGCCGGACGCGGACAGCGTCCAGCCTGTAGGCCTTCCTGCTGCCGCCGCCTGGAATCGAGTGCACGTAGAGCGTGTCATCCCACCCACAAGTCCAGCCAACAAAAGCGGCGCCCAGGACACGGCTGTTGTCGCAGGCGGGCACCCTGACCGGTCTCGGGTTGTTGCCTGGTGTGTAGTAGCCGTCATCGTTTGTGCCGGCTGTGCACTTGCTGGCTCGCGTCTCCGTAGTCGAACCGGGCACCAACAATGTTGTGGAGTTGCCGACAGTGGTTCCATTGCCACGGTCCCACGTCGCATCCGTGCACTTGTACTTGTTGGTTGACGAGTGGTCGGTGGCGCCGTCTTCGTCGTAGAAGCCAACGCCGTAGTCGTCGACGAACAGTTGCTCTCCAGCGCCGGTGTAGTCGACGGCCGCGCCCACCGCGCTACTCGTGTTGAGCAGGTTCTTCTCCGTGATCGCGCCGCAGCCCAGGCTGCTTTGGTCGGCGCCGATTTCCACGCCGATGAAGGACTGAAAAAAGTCGGTGTGGTCGGCCGCCGGCTTCCTGGCGTTGACGAGTGGATTCGAGAGCGTCGCGCCAGTGAAGGCGCGGCTGCCTGCACTCTTCCAGATGTCGACCGCCGAGTTGACAGCGGACACCTTCTGCTCAGGCGTCAGCCAACTTCCCTGACCCGGATCAACATCTATCGAGAAGTTGCGCTCGTAGTCACCCGGCGTACATCCATCCACGCCGCAGTGCAGCGTGAATCCGGGATCGAAGTTGCGCCAGCGGATGTACCTGTAGATGATGTCGTCACCGCTGACCTTTACATCACCGTCATCGTACTGCCCGTTGCCGTTCAGGTCCTCGTAGTAGAAGTTGCCCGCGCGGTCCCACAGTTGATCGGTGCCGACGTAGGGGCCGTCCAGACAGTCGGTCGTCTCCTCCGCGTCGTCCCAGACACCGTTCTCGTTGCGGTCCTTGAATAACTCGGCCGCGTTCCACTTGCCATCTCCGTTGAGGTCGGTGAACTCTTCGTCGTCATCCCATGTCTGGTTGCAGTTGATGTCGTTGAGCCAGTCCCCCTCGTCGTGCTGGCCGTTTCCATTCAGGTCGGTGTACGGCTCACCCGGGTCGCGGTAGCAACTGCCATTCCGGTCCTCCCAGGGCTCCGGCGGGTCGTACTTGCCATTGCCGGGATTACTTCCATCGCCCCACGGCCAGTTGTCGACCCAGACCTCGGCCGGATCCCAGCGCCCGTTGTGGTTCCATTCCACGAGAGGCTCGGCGGGATCCCAGGTTCCGTTCTGGCGGTTCGTTCCATCGTACGAATCCTGGAACGGCTCGTAGTCGTCCCACCAGCCGTTGCCATTGGCGTCCAGGTAGCAAATGGGGTTGTTAATGTCCCAAAGAGTGGTGATTGACCAGCCCGCCGGAGCGGCCGGGGTGTGCCCGCAATCCTCATCGCGGATCCATCTCGCGCTCTGGTGGACGCTCTTCGGGCCTGGAATCGAGTCCACGCGATAGTCGGCGTCGCGTGCGACTCCGGCGACGCGGTGGGCGATCCAGTCGTTGAAGCGGTCCGTGTGTCGAAACCCCGACTCTCCGATATGGCGGTCCAGGTGATTGCGGTCCTCGAAGAAAGCCCCGAGGCCGAGGTCGACGGTGTGGTAGATGCCGGGGGCTTCAGGTCTCAGGAAGAGCAGAACGGTGTCGCCCGGTCGGAGCATCCGAAGGCCCATGAGTCTTGTTGAGGTTGAACCAGGTTGGCGCACGCGCACGGTGCTGCCCGGAATGGAGCCCTTCAGGACACGCTCGACTCGCACGAACGCATCGGTGTTGCGCTGGTCCGGCAGGACGGTCGTGTGCTGAACGACTCCATAGACAACAAGTGGGGTTTCCGCGAGAAGTTCCTCATCGGAAGGAATGACGTAGATTGTTGAGGAAACCGGCGAGGCGAGGAGTGTCGCGGCGAAGAGCGAGATGGCGAGGGGGCGGACGGGATTTGGTGGTTTCGTTAGGTCGGAACGCATGGCACACCTCCAGGGATCAACTGATGCACAGGTTCCTCGGCAGGGGCGACCAGGAAGGAATGGTGCTGGATGGAGGAGAGGCCGGGCCGCGGTGAAGTGGCGGGGGATCGGCCTGCTGAGCCGTAATCCGTGCCTTCCGCGGTCTCCCGATCATGGGTTCCTCCAAAACGGTGAGGTGGGGCTGCTGGAGATTAGCACACAGATTGACGATTAGGAAAGGCAAGAAAGTGTCCAATGAGAAGTGATATCCAGCGAGAAATGATGTCCAATGAGAGATGATCACGAGCTCGTGATTGTGTGTCCAGAGACAGATGATTGTGGAATGAGCCCGCGCGTTGCTGGTCCATTTCGCCGTGTACGGTAGGTATCCGGCCAGGGGTAATGGGACGGCCGGGGCGTTGGCAACTAGGCCGCTTCCTGTCCCCGCAAGCTGGTAGCTTGCGATCGTCGAAGGGCGAAACGGGAGCCTCGGCCCGGCGGCTCCAGGAGTGGGCGCTGCTTGCGAGGGTGCCCGAGGAGGCCTACGGGAGGGACTGCTCGCGGGTCGCCAGAAAGCGGACGTTCGGCGCGTTCTCGGCGGCGCGGTCGAGCCAGTAGCGGTTGGCGGCCAGGAACAGGGGCGCGCCGTTGTGGTCGTGCGCGATCTTCGCCTCGTTGCGGCGCACGAAGTCGCGCACCGTCCGGTCGTCGTCTGCTTCGATCCAGCGCGCCAGGGACATCGCCGTTGACTCGAAGCGGACCGGCACGTCGTATTCGGTGCGGATGCGGTCGGCGAGCACGTCGAACTGGAGGGTGCCGGCGACGCCGACGATCCAGTCGTTGCCCTCCCGGGTGCGGAACACCTGCGCCACGCCTTCTTCGGCGAGCTGGAGCAGCGCGCGGCCGAGATGCTTGGCTCGCAGCGGATCCTCGGGCCGGACGCGGCGCAGGAGGTCGGGGGCGAAGCTGGGTACGCCGAGGAAGCGGATCGGTTCGCCGGCCGACAGGGCGTCGCCGATGCGCAGGTTGCCGTGGTTCGGGATGCCGATGATGTCGCCGGGCCAGGCTTCCTCGGCGAGCTCCCGGTCCCGGGCCAGGAACAGGACCGGATTGTGGATGTTCAGGGTCCGTCCGCTGCGAGGATGGAACAGGCGGATGCCGCGATGGAAACGCCCGGAGCAGAGCCGCACGAAGGCGATCCGGTCGCGGTGCTTCGGGTCCATGTTCGCCTGGATCTTGAACACGAAGCCGGTGACCGTCCCCTCGCCGGGGGCGACCGTTCGCTCGGCTGCCTGCTGCGGCTGCGGCGCCGGCGCGTGGCGGGCGAGGCCGTCGAGCAGGGATCCGACGCCGAAGCTGCGGAGCGCGCTGCCGAAGTAGACGGGAGTCCGGTTGCCCGAAAGGAAGGCGTCGGCGTCGAACGGCGGACAGAGTTCGCGCACCATCTCCACGTCT
Organism: Holophagales bacterium; assembly: GCA_009837885.1. Lineage (GTDB taxonomy): Bacteria > Acidobacteriota > Thermoanaerobaculia > Multivoradales > Multivoraceae > Multivorans. The sequence goes on from VXSP01000046.1 coordinate 12,532, forward strand.
TCCCGGAGCCTGGCCGCCGGCCCGCTGCCGAGCGCCCTGTCGATGTCGGGGGACTCGAGACCAGAGACGACCCGTTCCGCGGCTCGTCGCTCCCTGTCTCCCGGCGCGAACAGGACCAGCCGGTCGCCGATCAGGTCGTAGCAGCCCTGGAAGCTCCGTCCCATGCCGACCGGCCAGGTCATCGGAGCGACCTCGAGTTGCAACGTGTCGGCGATCTCGTCGAGCAGATCGAACGGATCCCGCGTGTCCCGGTCCAGCTTGTTGATGAAGCTCGTGATCGGCATGTCGCGCAGGCGGCAGGCCTCGAACAGCTTTCGCGTCTGCGTTTCGATGCCCTTGGCGGCGTCAAGGACCATGACCGCCGAGTCGACCGCGGTCAGGGTCCGGTAGGTGTCTTCGCTGAAGTCCTCGTGGCCGGGCGTGTCCAGCAGGTTGAACGTGTTGCCCTCGTGCTCGAACGTCATGACGGAAGCGCTGACGGAGATGCCGCGCTCCCGCTCCACCTTCATCCAGTCCGAGCGTGCCCGGCGGGCCTCGCCCCGGGCCTTCACCGCGCCCGCGAGCTGGATCGCGCCGGCGTAGAGCAGGAGCTTCTCCGTCAGGGTCGTCTTGCCCGCGTCCGGGTGCGAGATGATGGCGAACGTGCGGCGTCGGGAGACCGCTTCGGCAAGGGTGGTCATGGCTAGCGTACGGGCGGGCCGGAGTGGGGCAGCGGCGGCGCGGGAGTCTATAGTCGGGCGCCGTGCCACAATGCGCGCCCGTTAGATTTCGTCCGAGGTAACCGCATGACTGATCTGTCCGTGTTTCGAGAGGAGGCCCGCGCCTGGGTCGAGGGCAACGCGCCCGAGTTCCTGCGCGGGAAGGCGGCCGACCCGAACGCCTGGGCCGCGGGCGGCCGCAAGGCGCCCTTCGTCTACTCCGAGAGCCGCGACTGGTTGCTCGCCGCGGCCGATCGGGGCTTCTCGGTGCCGACCTGGCCCGAGGAGTACGGCGGCGCCGGCCTCTCTCGCGACGAAGCGGCGGTCCTGCACGAAGAGATCGGGCGCCTGGCCCTGCCGTTGCCGCTGACCGGCTTCGGCTACAGCATGATCGGACCGACGCTGCTCGATCACGGCACGGAGGGGCAGAAGGCGGAACATCTGCCGAAGATCGCGCGTGGTGAGATTCGCTGGTGCCAGGGCTACTCGGAGCCGAACGCGGGATCCGATCTGGCGTCTCTCGCCACGTCGGCGGTGCGTGACGGCGACTTCTACGTGATCAACGGGCAGAAGATCTGGACCTCCGGCGCCGACCAGGCGGACTGGATCTTCATGCTGGTGCGCACCAACCCGGACGTCAAGAAGCAGCGCGGCATCACCTTCATCCTGGTCGACATGGCGTCGCCTGGCGTCGAGGTGCGGCCGATCCGGCTGATCAGCGGCGCTTCGCCGTTCTGCGAGACGTTCTTCCACGATGTCCGGACGCCGGTCCACCAGGTCATCGGCGAGGTGAACGGCGGCTGGACGGTGGCGAAGGCGCTGCTCGGCCACGAGCGGACCTCGATCGGCGGTATGGGACGCGGCGGAGCGAGAGCTTCGCTGCCGGACCTGGCGCGCGACTACGTCGGGGTCGACGAGACGGGCCGGATCGACGATCCAGCGATCCGGGAGCGCGTGACCCAGTGCGAGATGGACGCGATGTCGTACGGGCTCACGATCAGGCGGCACGGCGACGGCCTGGAGGCGGGGCACAAGCCCGGACCGGAGAGCTCGATGTTCAAGTACTACGGGACCGAGCTCAACATGCGTCGCGAGGAGCTGATGCTCTCGATCCGCGGCCCCCAGGCCCTTGGCTGGGAGGGGGAGGGCTTCGAGCCGGCCGAACTCAACCAGACCCGCACCTGGCTGCGGTCGCGGGCGAACAGCGTCGAGGGCGGAACGTCGGAGATCCAATTGAACATCATCGCCAAGCGCGTACTGGGACTACCGGACTGATGGCTCCGCTGGTCCTCACCGCGCCCCAGAACATGCTGGCCCGGACCGCGGGCGAGCTCGTTTCGAAGCATGGCGGCGTCGACCGGCAGCGCCGGCTCCGCGACGAGGGCGCCGACCTCGGCTACAGCCCGGAGGTCTGGGCCGAGATGGCGGATCTCGGCTGGCTGGGCATTCCGTTCGCGGAGGAGCACGGCGGTCTGGGCATGGGCATGGCCGAGACGGTGCTCATCACGGAGGCGATGGGCCGCGGTTTGGCGCCGGAGCCGTTCGTGTCGGCGGTCGTCTTCGGCGGCGGACTGCTTGCGGATGCGGGCAACGTGGAGCAGCAGGCCGAGTGGTTGCCGCCGCTGATCGACGGCGAGAAGCGCCTGGCGCCGGCTCTGCTCGAAACGGGCAGCAGGTACGGCCTCGACCGGGTCGAGACCCGGGCGCGGGCGAACGGCAATGGTTGGACGCTCTCGGGCGAGAAGGTCCAGGTGGCCGGCGGCGTCGGCGCCGACGGTTTTCTGATCGCGGCCGGAACGGAGGGCGGCGACAACGGTCTGACGCTCTTCCTCGTGCCTGCGTCTGCGGACGGTCTCGAGGTCGTGGCCCAGCAGCGGGTCGACTCCCGCAACTCAGCGATCGTTCGGCTGAACGGCGTTCACGTGGCAGCCGGCGACGTGCTGGGCGAGGTCGGCGGCGGACTGGAACCGCTCGGCAGGGCGGTGGACCGGGCCACGGTGGCCGTCTGCGGCGAGATGCTCGGAGTGATGACGGAGGCCTTCGAGCGGACGGTCGAGTACCTCAAGTCGCGCAGCCAGTTCGGCGTCCTGATCGGCACCTTCCAGGCGCTCAAGCATCGGGCGGCAACGATGTTCATCGAGATCGAGCTGTCGCGTTCCACCGTCATGTCGGCGGCGCGGGTCCTCGACGAGGACAGCGACGACGCGGAAGTCCAGGTCTCGAACGCCAAGGCGCGCTGCTCGGACGCCCTGATCCTGGTCACCAACGAGGCCCTGCAGATGCACGGCGGCATCGGCATGACGGACGAGCACGACATCGGCCTGTTCATGAAACGCGCCCGGGCCCTAGAGTTCGCCTTCGGCGACGCCGCGTTCCACCGCCAGCGCTTCGCCCGCCTGCGCGGCTTCTAGGAGCCTGCGCCGTAGAACGCTGCGAAGCAAGTTCTGCGGCGCGGGGTTCCAGGGAGGTGGGGGCTGGGGCCAAACATGGAGTCTGCGACAGGTTTGGCGGCTTCTGAGTACGACTGCCGCCGGCAGCAGGCCAGGGAGGAGGGTCCCAGGGGACGCTCACCCCCTCTCGGTGGATGAGGGGGTGGGGGTTCGCTTCGGTCGGCTGCGCTCCGTGAGGTTGTCGGTTGCTGGCAGGACATCGGCAGTCGCTGGCCTCTAGCCCCCTGGGACCCTCCTCCCCGGCCTGCTGCCGGCTGGACGTCCGTGGTAGCTGGAAACTACAGCTCGAATCGCAGGCCGATGCTGAGGACCCGGCCCAGGGGGTTGTGGGTCGAGGGGTCGTAGTTGATCTGGCGGAAGACGCGGGGTGGATGCTGGTCGCCGAGATTGAGGATCGAGGCGAAGAGGGTGGCGCGGTCGCCCGGCATGGTCCAGGAGACGTGGAGGTCGTGGGTGGCGAAGGCGTCGATGGGGTAGTCGTCACCCCAGGGGGTGGGGGCGTCGTGGACATAGGAATCGGTGTAGTTCAGGTGCCAGCGGCCGGTGAACGAGCCGAAGGTGTACCCGGCGAAGAGGCGGCCCTTGAACTCCGGCAGGGCGCGGGCGAGGGAGGTGTCGTAGTTCAGCCGGCCCTTCGCGTCGTACGGCTCGCCGAGTTCCCAGCCGTCTATGCGCCAGGACAGGGTGGTTGTGCCTGAGGCGCCCAGGGTCAGGCGTCCCGGGCCTGCGTTCGTCTGGAGGTCGGCGCGGAAGTCGATGCCATCGGTCTCGATGTCCGGCCCGTTGACGATCCGTACGGCGAGCGTGTCGAGGTTCTCGAGGCTGGGAACGTCGCCACTGATGGTCAGCCCGTCGAACCAGGGGGAAGCCTCGTCGCACAGCGGATGGTTCGCGGGCGGGCAGGCGAGGCCGAGGATCGAGTTGAAGGGCTGGATGACGAGCGGGTCGGTGAAGTGGTAACGCCAGTAGTCGACGGTGGCGAAGACGCGGCCGCTGCCGCCGCCGAGGCCGCTGCGCTCGAACACCAGGCCCGTGTTGAGTGTCGTGGCCGACTCCGGATCGAGTGCGGGGTCGCCGTGGATGTGGATCGGCTTGAACGTGCCGATGCGGCCGATGAAGAACCGCGAGGTGTCGGCGATTCCATCGATCGTCTGGTTAAGGGTCGGGCCGCGGAAGGTCGTTCCGAAAGAGCCGCGCAGGGCGAGCGCGTCGGTCGCCTGCCAGCGCAGCGCGACCTTGGGGTCGAAACTCGAGCCGACGTCGCCGCCGTAGTCCTCGAACCGCAGCGAGACCTGGCTTTCGACCGATGGGGCGAGCGGCAGCGAGAGTTCGCCGAACACGGAGCCGATGCCGCGATCGTCCTCGATGGGGAAGACGGGCGGCAGGTAGGCGAACACGCCTTCGCGCTTCTCGCACGTCGTGATCTCCGGGCCTCCCGGGCAGGGGTAGATCGCGATGTCGTGCAGGGCGCCGCCCCGTGGTGTCGGCGCGCCGACCGTGTACGGATTCAGCTCGTAGGTCTCGCCACGCCACTGGACTCCCGCCGCGTACTCCGCCTCGCCGCCGGGGAGGCTCCAGTCGAGCAGGCCGCTCGCAACTGCTTCCACCACGAGCAGGGACGTCTCGCCCCGGCTGCCGAGGATCGTCGTCAGGTAGTCGTGCAGGGGACCGTTGTCGAACGCCGGGTCGTAGTCCGGGTTCGAAGCGTTCGGCACCAGGGGATGGGGGCTGATCGAGTTGGAGAAGGGGATCCAGTAGCGGCAATCGCCCTGGCCCGCGTGCCGGCGCAGGGTGTCCAGGGAGAAACTGAGGTTGCCGCCCGCGTCGTACTCGTTCGGCGCCTGCGCCTCGCAGGCGAGACCGCCGAGACCGGCCAGCGCGCGCCGGGCGCGGTAGTGCAGGGCGTCGCCGTCCTCGAACCTGCGATCGGCGCGCGACCAGGAGGCGCGGAACGCCCAGAGGGTCTCGCCGGTCACCCCCTCGAGGTCGAAAGCGAGCCGTTCCGTCTCGGATTCACGGATGTGGCTCCGCAGGGGACCCTCCTGGCCGAACATCCGGCCTCGAATCCACGCCACTTCCTGCCAGGCCGGGTCGATTCCGGCCGCGTCCTGGGCGCCTCCGTCTCCCTGCCAGCCACAGTAGGGAGCGTCGCAGAAGGCGTAGGCGCCGTACAGCTCCGGGTAGAGCCGGGCCATGTCGACGAGCCCCGGGTTGTTCGCCCGCACCGACCGCGTGGGATCGACGACCTTGTTCGGCGGATAGCCCGGCGAGGTCTGCCATGAAGGCACGTCACCCCTGGCGAACAGGACCTCGGCCCCGATGTGCCAGCCGCCCTCCGTGTCCCACGAGGCTTCCGTGAACCACTGACCGCGGCGCGTGTCCTGGACCAGGTTGTCGAACGGCGTGTACTGGACCCGGCAGAGCGGGCTGTCGGGGCTGCTGACCGCGCCCCCGACGCGCTCGCAGTTCGGGTCGCGGATGGCCGGCGCGCCCGAGAGCGGGTAGAAGACCGCCGGCCGCCCGGTCCCCGACCAGCCGCCCCGGGGATTGTCGGCGTAGGGCCGAATGGCCCAGTCGCGGTCGCGGAGCCGGATCGGGCTCCGCCGCGAGAGACCGAGGGAGCTGACGGCATGACCGCGTCCTCCGCCGAACGGTCCGCCGGCGATGAGGCCGACCTCGCCGTCGCCGTTCGAACCGTCGATCACGCTGTGCTTGCCCTCGAAGGACAGACCGTCGAAGTGGCTCCGGGTGATCACGTTCATCACGCCGGCGATGGCGTCGGAGCCGTACGTCGCGGCGCCGCCGTCACGCAGGAACTCGACCTGCTCTACCGCGACCATGGGCAGCACGCTCGTGTCGACGATGAGTTGCGCCTGGTCCGGGATGGCGCCTGGAGACCAGGTCAGGCGGTCGCCGTTCAGGAGCACCAGGGAGCGGCTCGGGCCAAGACCGCGCAGGTTGAGCGTCGAGCGGTCCTCGTTCGTGCGGGCGCCGAACTGGTCGGACTCGAGGTCCGCGCCGAGACTGAAGGAGAGGTTGCGGATGACGCCGAGCAGGGTGGGCGAGCCTTCCGCCTCCAGGTCTTCGCGGGACAGGACCGAGACGGGTTGCGCGGCATCCTCGGGGGTTCCCGGAATCCAGGAGCCGGTGACCGTGACCGTGTGACTGAAGGTCTCGACTTCGTGAGTGGGGTGCTCGTGGGAGTGCCCGATCTCCTCCGCGCCCGCGTGTTCATGCTCGTTCTCCCCGGCGGGAGTCGGCCGATCCTCCTGGGCCTCTCCGGGAGCGGAGCAGAGGAGATAGAGAAAGACGAGCGGCGCCGTGAAGCGTCGCCGCCGGAGCCTTGTCAACTGACGATGCGACGCGGGTTCATGCCCGAGCAACCGTCATGCCGTGCCGCGGTGGAGCAGCGCCCCGTGTAGCAGGAGTCGCCAGCGAAACCCTGTGGGCGCACGCTGCGAATCCAGCGTTCGACGTTGGCCTGGACCTCGGCCGCGCTCTGGCCGTGCTCCGTGATGAGCACCTTCGACAGGCCCCACCAGGCCCGGCCCAGGTTGCACTGGCAGCAGCACGTGTAGGCCGAGCGGTCGCTGCAGCAGGGGGCGGGAATCGGCGTCAGAGCGGCGCGCTTGATCTCTTCCTGCTCGGCCGTCAGATGGATCTCCGCGTCGTACGCGATCAACCGCTCCATCGGTAGCGCGAGCAGCGAAGCGATCGGATCGTCTCCGGGCGCCGTCGCGGGGGTCGGCGACGGGTTACCGCAGCCCCAGATCGTCATCACGCCCAGGACGAGGACGGTTGTGGTGGCAAGGCGACGGAGACGGTCGGTACGACGGATCATGACGTGCGATCTTATCTTCGGAGTAGTCGCCGTGACGACGGCGGCAGGCATTGCCAACCAAGGCCGTCAGGGTGCCTTCAGTGTGGATAGTCGGGAGGAAGGCATGACTAGGTACTCGGTTCAAGCTCTGGGTCTTGGGAACAAGACCCAGACCGCAAACGCTGTGCGGTCCTTGATGTGTGTGCGCTGCATACCCAGGATTGCCTGAGCGGCCAGAGTCACGTCGGTGAGGGCCTCGGACTGGCTAGAGGTGTGGTCGGGGTCGTAGTCCGCCAGTTCGCGCTTCTCCTGGTGCGCGACAAGTCCGCCTGCGTCGTCCCCTGACGGACCAGGAGCAGTGCGGTACTCAGGAGGTTGCTAGACCGCAGCGGCAAGGCCTTCCCACTCGGACTTCTCGATGTAGGAGGGCAACAGCCGCATGCTCGAGAGGTCCTGCTGGTCGCGCATCTTCTTCGTGACGGCTGTAATCAGACCCAGAGCGCCTTTTGCCAACTCCTTGATCCGTTCCTCCTCGATGCCGCCGTCAAACACGATCTCGACGCGCAGATACGGGTCGTCATTGAGGTCAAGCCTCTCGGTGACTCGGATGGGTCCGAAGTCGAAGCGGTCGCCAAAGCGGACCTCGAGTTCTTCGGCGATGGCGGCTTCGATGGTGGCGTGAAGCTCGGTTCGGGCTCCCGCGTCCGCGGTCACGGATCGCGGTCGTTTCTCTCCGTTCGGGCCTGCGGGCATCACGTCCTCCCTGGGGCCGTGTTCACGTGTGAGCGTACGAGCGTGAGCACCGAGCGGTCAAGTTCGCCTCTCAACCGCAGGCTTCCGCCGAGCCCCGGTAGACCCGGTAGCCGGACCAGTAGTACGGATGCGAGGCGTCGAAGTCCACGGGCTCCCGGCCTTCGCCCTGTTCGAAGCGAAGCGGCTCGGCAAGGAGCCGGTGCTGCGCGTCCCGGAGCGCTGCGGCCGTCGGCGTTCCTCCGGCCAGGTTGCTGTAGAGGCTGGCGAACAGGTGCGTGGCGGATTCGTCGACGACGGGCCAGAGGGATGCGACGACGGAGCCCGCGCCGGCGGCGCCGAAGGCTCTGACGAACGGGCCGGGGCCGATGCCGTGGTCTCCCGTGTCCAGGCCGGAAAGGACGACCAGCGCCTCGCGTTCGAGCGCGAGTCTCGACGCCAGTTGGCCGGCGGTCACGGGAATGGCCTGATCGTCGTACTCCTCGGGGGAGAGCAGCAGGGCTGAACGGTCGGCGTTTCCCGGGTCGATCCGGGCTTCGGCGGCCAGGTGAAGGAACCGGACGGCGTAACTCTCGGTCGACTCCCAGAGGAGGGCCGGTGAGGCGGCCTGACCGAATCGCGACACCACCGGCATGCCCAGGGCGCTGATCGTGCTCGCCTGGTTTCGGCGTGCCGCGTGCAGGCGCCAGGAGATGCCGCCGTCGCTCATCGAGGCGCCGAGCGGACGTGCCGGTGGCCGGTAGACGGCGTCGGCGATCGCCAGCGCTACGGGCCTTTGGCCCGCCGGCGGGTTGTCGTCGTTGCCGCCCGCCAGGGCCGGATCGATCCAGCACAGAGTACGGGTCTCGATCAGGAAGCGGCCCTGGGAATCGAGCGATCTGGGCGCTCGAATGGCGCCGAAAGGCAGGTCGCTGAGCGGCCCGTCGGCGGACAGTGCGAGGTGCGGAACGTTCCGGAGCTGTTCAGCGATCGGGCCAAGGAGGACGTCACCGAGCTCGTCCCCGAGGCGGACGATCCGACCGAGAGAGGCAGGCGGCCGGAGCAGCGAGAGTTCGCGCAGTTCCGCGACGAGAGGATGCAGTTCCCCGGCGCTCGCGTTCAGGCTCAGTACGACCGGATCGCCGCCTGACCCTGGGACGAAGGTCAGGGCCACCGGGCGGCCGGGAGAAGCGTCGTACACCAGGGTCGCGACTTCTGGCCTGTTTGGCCGGAAGAAGCTGGGGAGGGAAGTGGCATCTTCACCGGCCTGTGGATGGGCGGGCAGCGCGCCGGAGACCGACAGGCTCAGGATCGCGGCGCCCGTCCAGGAGGCAGCCGACGACCACCTCCCCGGCGTCCTGCCTGTCGTCATCAGAGTTCGAACCGCACGCCGATGCTGAGGACCCGTCCCAGGGGGTCGTGCGTCGAGGCGTCGTAGTTTGCCGGGCGGAAGATCAGCGGCGGATCCTCGTCGGCGAGGTTGAGGATCGAGGCGAAGAGCGTCGCGCGGTCGCCGGGCAGCACCCAGGAGACGTGGACGTCGTGGGTGGCGTGGGCGGCGACCGGGTAGTCGTCACCCCACGGCGGCGGCGCGTCCTGGAGGAAGGAGCCGGTGTAGTTCAGGTTCCAGCGGCCGGTGAAGGGACCGCGCGAGTAGCCGGCGAAGACCCGGCCCTTGAGCTCCGGGAGCGGCCGGGCCAGGGAGGTGTCGTAGTTCAGCCGGCCCTTCGCGTCGTACGCCTCGCCAAGTTCCCAGCCGTCGATCCGCCAGGACAGCGCGTACGTGGCCGATGCACCCAGGCGAAGGCGCCCCCGGCCCGCATCGGCCTCGAACTCGGCCCGGAAGTCGATGCCGTCGGTCTCGATATCCGGCCCGTTGACGATCCGCACCGACACCGAGTCGAGGTTCTCGATCGTCGGCACGCCGCCGCTGATCGTCAGGGCGTCGAACCAGGGGGAACCCGGGTCGCAAAGGGGATGGTCGGCGGGCGGGCAGGCGAGAGCGAGCAGGGCGGTGAAGGGCTGGATGACCAGGGGATCGGTGAAGTCGTAGCGCCAGTAGTCGAGGGTGGCGAAGAGCCTGCTGCCGGCACCCGCCAGACCGCTCCGTTCGACCACCAGGCCGGCGTTGAACGTCGTCGCCGACTCCGGATCGAGCCCGGGATCGCCAAGGATGCGGACCGGCTTCGCGGTGCCGATGGGGCCGATCGTCACGCGCGACGTCTCGGCGATGCCGGAAACCGTCTGGTTGAGGGTCGGGCCACGGAACGTGGTGCCCAGCGAGCCGCGCAGCGCCAGCGCTTCGGTCGCCTGCCAGCGCAGCGCGACCTTCGGATCCAGGCTCGATCCGACGTCTCCGCCGTAGTCCTCGAAGCGCAGCGAGAGCTGGCTGTCTAGGGAGGAAGCCAGTGGCAGCGACAGTTCGCCGAACACGGACCCGATGCCGCGGTGGGCCTCGGTCGTGAAGGCGGGCGGCAGGTAGACGAACAGGCCCTCCGGGTTGTCGCAGGAGGCGACCTCGGGTCCGCCAGGACAGGGATAGAACTCCATGTCATGGAGCGCGCCGCCCCGGGGCGGTGCGACGCCGACCGAGTAGGGCGTCAGTTCGTAGGTCTCCCCGCGCCACTGGGCGCCGACCGCGTACTCCGCCGCGCCTCCGGGGAGTGTCCACCCCAGCAGGCCGCTGGCCACGGTGTCCAGCACGAGCAGGGTGGTTTCGCCGCGCGTCCCCAGCGTCGTCGTCAGGTAGTCGAACAGGTGGCCGTTGTCGAAGGCCGGGTCGTAGTCGGGGTTCGTGACGCCGGGCACGGCGGGATGGGGCCTGATCGAGTTGGAGAAGGGGATCCAGTAGCTGCAATCGCCCCGGCCGGCGTGCCTTCGCAGCGTCTCGAGCGAGAAGCTCAGGTTGCCGTCGCCGTCGTGCTCGTTCGGTACCTGGTCCTCGCAGGCAAGGCCTCCCAGTCCCGCCAGCGCGCGCCGGAGGCGGTAGTCCAGGACGTCGCCGTCTTCCAGTTTCCGCTCCGCGGCCGACCACGACGCGCGAAACGCCCACAGGGTTTCGCCGGTCACTCCCTCGAAGTCGAAGGCGAACCGCTCGGTCTCGGACTCGCGGAAGTAGCTGCGCAGCGGTCCCTCCTGGCCGAACGTCCGGCCGCGAATCCAGGCCACCTCCTGCCAGCCGGGGTCGATGCCGGCGGCGTCCTGGGCACCGCTGTCGCCCCGCCACAGGCACCAGGGCGCGTCGCAGGCGGCGTAGGGGCCGTAAACCTCAGGGTACAGCCTGGCCATGTCGATCAGGCCCGGGTTGTTCGCCCGCACCGAACGGCTGGTGTCCATGACCCTGGTCGGCGGGTAGGACGGCGAAGTGAACCACGACGGTACCTCGCTGCGGGCGAGGAGGAACTCGGCGCCGATGTGCCAGCCGCCCTCCGTGTCCCAGGAGGCCTCTGTGAACCACTGCCCCCGGCGTGTGTCCTGCACGATGTTGTCGAACGCCGTGTACTGGTAGCGGCAGAGCGGACTGTCGGGGCTGCTCACCGCGCCGCCGACGCGCTCGCAGTTCGGGTCGCGAATCCCCGGAGCGCCCGAGAGCGGATAGAACGTCGCCGGCCGGCCGGTTCCCGACCAGCCGCCGCGCGGGTTGTCAGCGTAAGGCGTCAGCGCCCAGTGCCGGTCGAGGAAGCGGATGGGGCCGCGCCGCGAGAGGCCGAGCGAACTGACCGCATGGCCCCGGCCGGCGGCGAAGGGCCGGCCGCCGATCAGGCCGATCTCGCCGTCACCGCTCGAACCGTCGATCACGCTGTGCTTGCCCTCGAACGAGAGGCCGTCGAAGTGGCTGCGTGTGATCACGTTCATCACGCCGGCGATCGCGTCCGAGCCGTAGGTCGCCGCGCCGCCGTCGCGCAGGAGCTCGACCCGTTCGACGGCGACCATCGGCAGGACGTTCGTGTCGACCATGAGCTGCGCCTGGTCGGGGATCGCGCCCGGCGACCAGGTCAGGCGGTCGCCGTTCAGGAGGACGAGGGAGCGGCTCGCGCCGAGGCCGCGCAGGTTCAGGCTCGAGCGGTCCGCTCCGGCGCGCACGCCGAACTGCTCGGAGCCGAGGTTCGCGCCGAGACTGAACGGGAGATTGCGGATGAGATCGAACACGCTGGGCGAACCCTCCGCTTCCAGGTCGTCGCGCGAAAGGACGGAAACCGGCTGCGCCGCGTCCTCGGGAGAGCCTGGAATCCAGGAACCGGTGACCGTGACCGTGTGGCTGAAGGTCTCGAACTCGTGGGTGTGGTGCTCGTGGTCGTGGTCGGCCCCGTCCGCCTCGGCGTGCTCGTGCTCGTCAGCCGGCGCCGGGCTTCCCTCCTCCTGGGCCGTCCCGGCCGTTGCAGAGAGGAAGATGAGCGCCGCCGCGAAGCGCAACGGGCGGGAGGCCGTCGACATGGCCGCGGAGCCTATCCGGCCGAACCGGGTACGATGCCCGGCCGATGTCCAACGTCCGACTCGAATCCGACGGCCAGATCGCTCGCATCACGTTGACGCGGCGGAAAAAGGCGAACGCACTCGACTCCGCGACCACCGCGGCGCTGCGCGAAGCGGTCGTCGCGTCGGCCGAGGCGAGCCCACGGGTCGTGGTCCTCTCCGGCGAGGGCGTCTTCTGCGGTGGCGCCGACATCCGCGAGATGGAGGATCTCGATGCCGTCGACGCGGAGCGCTTCATTCGCGGCCTGCACCGGGCCTTCCTGGCGATCCGCGAACACCCGGCGCCGGTCGTTGCCGAGGTGCGCGGCGCGGCTCTCGGCGCGGGTCTGGAACTCCTCGTCTCGTGCGATCTTTCGGTTGCCGCGGACGATGCGATCTTCGGGATGCCGGAACCCCATGTCGGCCTGCCGTCGGTCATCGAAGCGGCGCTGCTGCCTCACGTCGTGGGCCTGGTTCGGGCACGGGAACTGCTGTTCCTGGGCGATCCGATCGACGCTGAGGAGGCGGCGCGGGTCGGGCTGGTGGGGGAGGTCGTGCCGGGCGCGGACCTGGAGGCAGCCGTGAACGCGAAGGTCGAGCGTCTGCTGCGACTCAGCCCGGAGGCCCTGCTGCTGCAGAAGCGTCTGATCGGCCGCTGGCTCAACCTGCCGCTGGATCAGGCCGTGGAGGCGGGTGTCTCCGCGTTCCGGGCCGCCTTTGGCACGGACGCTCCCAGGAGGGAGATGGAGAAGTTCTGGCGGCGGCGCCGGGGCTAGCGCGGCAGAAGGTCCAGAAGCCGGCGCTTCGCGCCGGATGCCGGCGGGGACGCCGGCGCACCCAGTCTCTGCCGCGCAAGCTCCCAGGTCAGGCGGCCAGCCACCGCAGGCAGCCGGTTGATTCCAGCACCGCGTCGATCTCGCCGCGCTCGGAGAGCTCGCCGTACTTGCCGCGCAGCGCAGCCAGGGACCTGGCGTGGTACTTCTGCGGCTTCTGGGTCCACTCGCCGCTGGCGAGGTCGACCGAGAACTCCTCCTGGTCGCCGGCGATGGCCGCGGCGTTGGCGACGCTCCAGGGCAGGAACAGTCCGCCCACCTGCTGTTCGAGCAGCGGCGTCAGGGTCGGCGCCAGGGCCGCCCAGTCCTCGAAGTCGCCGTTCGCGGTCGGATCGACCAGGCGCTTCACCCAGGCGACGGTGCGGGGCGCCCGTTCCTCCATCAGGCGGCCGGGCGTCGGATCGGTCCAGGCCTGGTGAATCTGGAAGCCGACGCCGAAGTCGCCGAACGCGGGACGATCGCCGAACAGGTAGTCGCGGCCGTCGAGGTGGGCCTCGATCAGGTCGACCGTGTCGAGGAAGGACTGCTCGATCTGGGGCGCGGTCTGCTCATTCGAACCGACGAACCACACCCGGGGCACCATCCGCTCCCGGATCTGGGCGGTCATCGCCTTCAGCGTCTCCTCGTCGGCGGCGGGGTTCATGCCCTGCGCGATGCGCCGCGCGCCGGACTCCTGGTCCGCCGGCCGGGCCCAGCGGTAGTGGAACATCAGCTTGTTTCCCCACTCGTCGCCGTACTCCTCGAGCAACACCGACATGAACGCGGCGGTCGGGTCCGTCGGATGGATGGAGGGCTCCGGATGCTCGGCCTCCATCGCCTCGATGATCGGCGTCGAGTCCTGGATGCCCCGGTCGTCGGGCGTGACGACGAGCGGCACCAGCGGCAGCCTGGCGTAGCGCCGGAACTCGTCCTGGTTGGCAGGCGTGCGGGGGATCCACTCGTGGGGGATTCCCTTGTACCGGAAGTAGGAGCGGACCTTGATGGAGTAGGGGGAGAGTTCTCCGCCGAAGATTCGGTAGGGTCGGGCCATTGGCAGAAGCCTCCTGGAGGGGAGTCGTTGTCAGACGAAGGAGGCTGATCCTAGGAGGATTCCCAGCGTGGAGGCAACGGCTCTCGATCTGAAGCAGCGCCTGCGGAGCGTCTTCGGCCATTCCGTCTTCCGTCCGCACCAGGAAGAAGTGTGCCGTCGCACGGCGGAGGGCGCCGACGGCCTGGTCGTCATGCCGACCGGCGCCGGCAAGTCGCTCTGCTATCAGCTTCCGGGCCTGTTGCGAGGCGGTCCGACCCTCGTCTTCTCGCCCCTCATCGCCCTGATGGAGGACCAGACGGCGAAGCTGCGGGAACTCGGGTTGCGCGCCGAACGGATCCACTCGGGCCGCCCCCGGCACGAGTCGAGGCAGGCCTGCAGGCTCTACCGCGACGGCGAACTGGACTTCCTGTTCATCGCGCCCGAGCGTCTCGGTGTGCCCGGTTTCATCGACTTCCTCGAGCGCTGCCGGCCGGCCCTGATCGCGGTCGACGAGGCGCACTGCATCTCGCAATGGGGGCACGACTTCCGGCCCGACTACCGGCTCCTGGGACAACGTCTGCCGCGCCTGCGGCCGGCGCCCGTGCTGGCGTTGACCGCGACCGCGACGCCGCGCATCCAGGACGACATTGCGGCTCAACTCAACCTCGAAGGCGACCAGCGTTACATCTACGGTTTCCGGCGCGAGAACCTGGCGGTGGAGGTGATCCAGAAGCGGACCGGGGCGCGGGCGGCGATCGTGGCGGAGGTGCTGGGGGAAACGGAGCGGCGCCCCGCGATCGTCTACGCGCCGACCCGCAAGGAGACCGAAGCGCTGGCCGGTCGGCTGGCCGAACAGTTTCCCGCCGGCGCCTACCACGCCGGCCTGCCGAGCGCCGAGCGGGACGAAGTGCAGGCCGCCTTCCTCGGCGACGAGATCGAGGTCGTGGTGGCCACGACCGCCTTCGGCATGGGGATCGACAAACCGGACATCCGCACCGTGATTCACACCGCGATGCCGGCGACGGTGGAGGGCTACTACCAGGAGATCGGCCGCGCCGGGCGCGACGGCGAGCCGGCGCGGGCCTTGCTGCTCTACTCCTGGGCCGATCGCCGGACGCAGGAGTTCCTGCACGGCCTGACGTATCCGGAGCTCGCCTGGCTGAAGCGGCTGCATGAAGCCCTCGGTGACGAACCGGTCGAAGTGGACGAGCTCGCGAGACGTCTCAGTTTCCCGGATCGCACCTTCGAGGCGGCGCTCGATCAGTTGCGGATCCACGGCGCCGCGCGGATCGTGGGCGGCGACCGCGTCCGCCGGGCCGCGCCCGCGGCCAGCCGGACGGCGACGCGCGCCGGCGCCGGCGGCCGTGCTGGCGAGACCGTTGCCGGTGGCGTCGGGATGCCGTTCGGCGGGCGCAGACGGGATGCCCGCGTTCCCGGCAGCGACGGATCTTGGCAGCGGGCCTACTCCGTTCAGCGCCGGCACCGGCTGGACCAGATCGACGAGATGACCCGCTTCGCCGATCACCGGGGTTGCCGCATGCTGCGCCTGGTCCGGCACTTCGGGGACCGCGCGGACAGCGGCGAATCCTGCGGACTGTGCGATGTCTGCGCATCGGAGGCGTGCCTGGTACGACGCTTTCGCAAGGCTCTGCCGGAGGAGGTGCAGGCGATGGAGACAGTCGTGTCGCTGCTCCGCCGGCGCGACGGCCAGGGCACGGGACGGCTGTTCAAGGAGTTCCGGGCCGTTCACGGTTCGTACGACCGGGACGCGTTCGAGGATCTGCTTGGCGCGTTGGGCCAGGCCCGGGTCCTGTTCGTCGAGGACGACTCATTCCAGAAGGACGGCGAGACGATTCGCTATCAGCGCGCCGGCCTGACGCCGGGCGGCCGGCGCCGCGGGATCGACCTGGCGGGGCAGGTGATGCTGCCTGACGATCCACCCGACGAGCCCGCGAAACGGCAACGCAGGCGAGCTGCTCCGGCACTCGAGATCAACGAAGCGGACGCGGATCCGGAACTGGTCGAAGAGTTGCGGCAGTGGCGGCTGGAGGAGGCGCGGAAGCGGCGATGGCCGGCGTACACCGTGCTCTCGAACAGGGCGCTCGCTGCCGTCGCGGCGGTGAAGCCCGGCGACCGCGATGACCTGCTGGCGATTCCCGGCGTCGGTCCGAAGACCGTGAAGCGCTACGGCGCCGCCTTGCTGCGGATCGTGGCGGCGGCGGGGAAGCCGGATCCGAAGTGACACAATCCCCCGTCATGACGACAACGACGGCACAGTGGTTCGGCCACCCACGCGGACTTTCGACGCTGTTCTTCACGGAGCTCTGGGAGCGCTTCAGCTACTACGGCATGCGGGCGCTGCTGCTCCTGTACATGACCGATGTCGCCACCGGCGGGCTCGATCTGGGCACCGAGCGGAGTTCGGCGATCTACGGCCTCTACACGTTCGGGGTGTACGCCCTGGCGTTGCCGGGCGGCTGGGTCGCCGACCGCATCCTCGGCCAGAAGAAGGCGGTGCTCTGGGGCGGAGTGATCATCGCGCTCGGGCACTACGCCCTTGCCGTGCCGAGCCTCGCAACCTTCTTCCTCGGCCTGTTCCTGGTCGTCGTCGGCACCGGGCTGCTCAAGCCGAACGTCTCGGCGGTGGTCGGTGACCTCTACGTGAAGGACACCGCGGCCCGGCGCGATGCCGGCTTCTCGATCTTCTACTCCGGGATCAACATCGGCGCCCTCGCCGGGCCGCTCGTCTGCTCCTACCTGGGCGAGAACGTCAACTGGCATCTCGGCTTCGGCGCCGCCGGCGTCGGCATGACCGCCGCGATCGTCGCGTACGTCCGCGGACAGAAGCACCTGGAAGGCGCCGGTGATCCACGCGGGCCGGCCGCGGATCCGGTTCAGCTCGCGAACGCCAAGCGCAGCCTGATCGCTGGTACCGCCTGCATCGTCGTGCTGGCGGGCATCCTGTGGTGGCTCGGAGCCAGCGAAATCGCGCCGATCACCCTGGTCGGTTTCGCTGACGCGACCGGCGTCATCGTTGTCGTGCTGGCGGCTGTCTACTTCGCCTACGTGATCGGCTTCGTCTGCAACGACGCCACGGAGAGGCGAAGGGTAGGCGCCTGTGCGGTGCTGTTCGTCGGCGCCGCGCTCTTCTGGTCGGGCTTCGAGCAGGCCGGCTCGTCCCTCAACCTGTTCACGAGGGACTACGTGAACCGCGACCTCTGGGGACTCATGGAGGTTCCGATCGGCTCGCTGCAGTCCGTGAACCCCTTCTTCATCATCGTTCTGGCGCCCGTTATGGGCGCTCTCTGGGTCAAGCTCGGAGACCGGAACCCGTCGATTCCGGTCAAGTTCGGCCTTGGCCTCGTGTTGCTCGGCGTGGGCTTCGGCGTGCTGTCCTGGGGCGCCTCGATGGCCGAAGCGGGCGGCGAGCAGGCGGCGATGGCCTGGCTGGTCGTGACCTACTTCTTCCACACGGTTGGCGAACTCTGCCTGAGTCCGGTGGGACTCTCGAGCATGACGAAGCTCGCGCCGGACCGCCTGGTGTCCCAGATGATGGGCACCTGGTTCATGGGCGCCGCCCTCGGCAACCTGATCGCGGGCCGGGTGGCCGGCTACATCGAGGCGCTGCCGCCGGCCGAGTTGTTCCGGACGGTGGCGTTGATCGTTGCTGTCGGTGGCGCCGTGTTCCTGGCGCTGTTCAAGCCGATCAAGTGGCTTTGCGCGGGGGTGAAGTAGGGGGCGCTCGCCGCTTCGCGGCATCGCCAGATGCCGGCGAGGACGCCGGCGCACCCAGTGGGCCGCGGTGCAGCGGACCGTTCAGTTGATGCCGCGTTCCTTGCCTTCCCAGTAGGGGGCGCGGAGTTCGCGTTTCAGCACCTTCATCGCGCCGGAGAGCGGCAGCGGTTCGGCCCGGAACTCGACGGACTTGGGAACCTTGTAGCCGGCGATCGATTCGCGGGCGTGGCTGATGATCGAGGCCTCCGTGCCCTCGTCGACGTCGGCGCCTTCCTTCGGCACGACGATCGCGTGGACCTGCTCGCCCCATACCTCGTGGGGGATGCCGATCACGGCCACCTGGCCGACCACCGGGTGAGTCGAGATCGCGCTCTCGACCTCGGCCGAGTAGACGTTTTCGCCGCCCGAGACGATCATGTCCTTGACCCGGTCGACCAGGAACAGGTAGCCCTCTTCGTCCAGATAGCCGGCATCGCCGGTGTGGTACCAGCCGCCCTGGAACGCTTCCTCCGTGGCCTCCGGCTTGTTCCAGTACTCGGTCATGTAGTTGCCGCCCTTGGCGCAGACCTCGCCGATCTCGCCGGAAGGCAGAATGTTGCCGTCCTCGTCCTGGATCGAGAGCACGACGCCGGGCACGGCCCGTCCGACCGAACGCAGGCGGTCGCCGCCGACCTTGTGGTCCTCAGCGTCGAGAACGGTAAGTAACGACGAACTCTCGGTCATGCCGTAGCCCTGGCCGATCTCCATCTCCGGGAAGAGGCTGAGCAGCCGGTCGAGCAGGGCCGCAGGCATCGGCGACGCGCCATAACCCAGGTTGCGCAGCGAGGCGAGCTTCTCCGGCGTGAAGTCCGGGTGGCTCATCATCATGTGGATCATGGTCGGCACCATGGTGGTCGTCGTCACCTGGTACTTCTCGATCAGCGCGATCGCCGCGCCCGGGTCGAACATCGGCATCAGGACGAACTTGCCGCCGAATGTCTGGGTCGCGATGACCCCCACCATCGACGCCGCGTGGAAGATCGGCGTCTGTAGCAGGGCAACGCCGTCGGAGAGCTGCGGGAAACGCATGATCCCGTGGTAGGTGTTGAGGATCTCGGCGCGCTGGTTGCAGAGGACGCCCTTCGGCAGCCCCGTGGTACCGCCGGTGTACATGAGGACGACCGGGTCGGTTTCCTCGGGCTCGTCCGGAAGCACCGGGTCGCTGCCGGCGATCAGGTCCTCGTAACGCAGGTCGTAAGGGGCGTTCGTCTCGTCGTCGGGCCCGCCGATCAGCACCGTGCGCCGGACCGTGCACTCGTCGCCGGCGAGCGCCATCGCCTGGGCGAACAGGGGCGCGAAGGTCTTGTCGACGAAGGCGACTTCGGTTCCCGAGTCTCGCACGATGTAGTCGAGCTCCTTGCCGGCCAGGCGCAGGTTCAGCGGGTTGATCACACCTGCGCCGAGGTAGGCGGCGTGGTACAGCTCGACGTACTCATGGCTGGTGAGCGCCATGACCGCGAAGCGATCGCTGCGGCCGACACCCAACTCGCCGCTCAACGCCGTGCACAGGCGCATCGTGCGGTCGGCATGCTCGCCAAAGGTGGCGCTGTAGGCGCCGTCGATGATCGACTCCTTGTTCGCCAGATAGTTCATGGCCGGAACGAATAGCCGGTGGAAGATCAACTCCTTCATCGCGTGGACTCCTGTTGAGCGTCGTTGGGCGGGCTCAGTTCGCGGACAGGGAGGCGATCACGTCCCGCTGCGTTGCCTCGTCGAGAAAGCGGAGGTTGGGACTCATCCGGTCGACGACCTCGCCGTAGCGGTCGAGGACGCCCCGGGCCAGATCGCCCGGCTCGCCGACGACCGCGAAGGCGTCGAGCATCTCGTCGGTGATGAGAAGACCCATCTCGTCCCACTGACCCTGCTTCGACATGCGGTTCAGCTCGAGCTGCAGGTCGCCCCAGCCCTCGGATTCGAGGACGGGCCGGTAGGCGGGAGTCGAGCCGTAGAAGGAGATCTGCTTCTTGACCGCCCGCTTCGTCTCCTCGAACGTCTTCTCGTCCTGCCCGGAGACGATGAAGCCCGGGTAGGCGATCTCGAAGTCCGAGCGGTCGCGGCCGGCGGCGGCCAGACCGCGCTCGACGGCCGGCAGGGTGGTGTCGCGCATGTAGGACCGGGTCGTGAACGGATGGACGATCAGGCCGTCCGCGACCTCGCCCGCGACCTCGGTCATCAGCGGGCCCACCGCGGCCAGGAAGACCCTGGGGGGACCGTGGTCCGTGTTCGTCGGCGTGAACATCGGCGTCATCAGGGT
The DNA here is from genome assembly GCA_009837885.1 of Holophagales bacterium. GTDB lineage: Bacteria > Acidobacteriota > Thermoanaerobaculia > Multivoradales > Multivoraceae > Multivorans. The sequence goes on from VXSP01000046.1 coordinate 32,551, forward strand.
GTGGGAGTAGAACTCGCCCTGGAAGCGCAGCCGCTCGCCCTCGTACCAGTTCGACCAGATCGCGCGCATCGCCAGGATGAACTCCCGCATCCGCCGGGCGGGGTGCGACCAGGGCATGCTGAAGCGCTTCGTGATGTGCGGCCGGATCTGGGAGCCGAGACCGAGAATCAGGCGGCCCCGCGAGTAGGCGTTCAGGTCGTGGCCGACGTTTGCCAGGTTCATCGGGGTACGAGCGAAGGCGACCGCGATTGAAGTCATCAGTTCGATCCGCTCGCTGTGCTCCGCGGCAAGGAGCAGCGGGAAGAACGGATCGTGGGCCGTTTCGGCGGTCATCGCGGCCGCGAAGCCGGCGTCTTCGAGTTCGCGGATGCGGGCCGGAACCTCGCGTAGATCGGTGGGGAGTCCGCCGTCAACCTTCATTTGCTTCTCCTGGCCTGGTGCCTCTGAAGTCCGGGGGTGGCGGGCGAGTATAGAGGAGCATTCGCCTTGCTACGATCCCCGCTTTCGCGCTCGAGACAACCGCGTTTTCGTCCCAGGGAGCTTCCATGCATCAGGTGCTCGCCGGTGTCCGTGTCCTGGACTTCGGTCGCTACATCGCCGGACCGTTCTGTGCCGCCCTGCTCGGCGATCTGGGGGCCGAGGTCATTCGCGTGGAGAAGGTCCGCGGCAGCGAGGACCGGTTCATCGCTCCAGTGGCGCCGACCGGCGAGGGCGGGATGTTCCTGCAGATGAATCGCAACAAGCGCTCGCTGACGCTGAACCCAACGAAGCCGGCGGGCCGCGAGATCGTGAAGCGGCTGGTGGCGACCGCCGACGTCGTCGTGGCGAACCTGCCGCCGAAGACTCTTGAGGCGATGGGGCTCGACCTGGACAGCCTGCGCGAGGTGAAGGAAGACATCATCCTGACGACGGTGTCGGCCTACGGGCGGGGCGGCCGCTACAGCGACCGGGTCGGCTTCGACGGCATCGGCCAGGTCATGTCCGGCATCGCCTACATGACCGGCGACGCGGACAAGCCTCGCCGTGCTGCCGCGCCCTTCGTCGACTTCGGGACCGCGCTCTCCTGCGCCTACGGCACTCTGGCCGCCCTGATGGCGCGTCAGCAGACCGGCAAGGGGCAGATGGTTGAAGGCGCACTGCTCAAGACCGCCTTGATGATGGGCAACGCGAACCTGATCGAGCAGGCGGTGATCGAGCGCAACCGGCTGCCGACCGGCAACATGTCGCAGACCTCCGGTCCGGGGGACATCTTCCAAACTGCCGACGGCTGGATCTTGTGCTCGGTGATCGGCGAACCGCTGTTCAGGCGCTGGGTCGACCTGATGGCCGAGGACAACGGCACAGGGGGCGAAGGCGAGGAGATCGACTGGCTGAACGATCCACGCTTCGCCGACGATCTCTCGCGGGGCGACCACGGCGACGTAATCGGCAAACGGATGTCCGCGTGGTGCGCCTCTCGGTCGACCGGGGAAGCGGTGGAGACCCTGAACGCGGCGATGATCCCGTCGGGGCCGGTCTATTCGATGCAGCAGACGCTGGACGATCCACACATCGCGGAGGTCGGTTCCTTCGTCCCGCTCGAGTATCCGGACATGACGCGGCCGGCGCCGGTGGCGCAGCCGTCGGTGCGGCTGACCGAGACCCCGGCCACGATCCGTCACCGTGCGCCGACCCTGGGCGAGCACACCGACGAGATTCTGGGCGGTGTCGGCTACACCGCCGACGAGATAGCCGCATTCAGGACTGAACGGGTCGTGTAGGTGCCGTTCTCAGTTGAGCTCGGCAGCCTCGCGCGTTTCTCTCGGAAAGCCGGCGAGGACGCCGGCGCACCCAGTGGCCTGGAACTCCGCCTTTCGTTCGGGGACTGGGTGCGCCGGCGTCCCCGCCGGCATCCGGCGCAAAGCGCCGGTCTTCCGGTGTTGACGCTTCTACTGCTCTCGGGCACGACATCCGCCACGGTCGCGCAACCGCCCGCCGACCTGCCGCCTCCGAACGTCCTCTGGGTCTCGAGCGAGGACAACGGTCCGCATCTCGGCGCCTACGGCGACGACTACGCCACCACGCCGAACCTCGACCGTCTCGCCGCCCGCGGCCTCGTCTACCGCAACGCCTGGTCGACCGTGCCGGTGTGCGCGCCGGCGCGGACGACGATCATCAGCGGCCTCTACCCGGCCTCCACCGGCTCACAACACATGCGGAGCCGATCCAGGCTGCCGGAGGGCTTCCGGTTCTTCCCGCAGTATCTGCGCGAGGCGGGCTACTACGTGACGAACAACTCGAAGGAGGACTACAACCTCGAGAAGCCGGGCGGGCAGGGAGCCGTATGGCACGAGTCGTCCCGCGAGGCGCACTGGCGGAACCGCCCGGAGGGGATGCCCTTCTTCTCCGTGTTCAACTTCACCGTCACCCACGAGAGCCAGATCCGGCGCCGTCCCCACACTCCAGTCCACGACCCGGCCGGCGTTCGCGTGCCGGCGTACCACCCGGACACGCCTGAGGTGCGCCAGGACTGGGCGCAGTACTACGACAAGCTGACCGAGATGGACGTGCTCGTCGGGGAGCGGCTGGCGGAGCTCGAGGTGGCAGGCCTCGCGGACGACACGATCGTCTTCTACTGGGCCGATCACGGACCAGGATTGCCGCGCGGCAAGCGGACGGCGCTGCAGACCGGCCTTCATGTGCCGCTCATCATCTCGGTACCGGCGAGGTACAGGCACCTGGCGCCGTCGGACTACGAGGCGGGCGCAAGCACGGAGCGGCTGGTCGGCTTCATCGACTTCGCGCCGACCATGCTGAGCCTGGCCGGGATCGAACCGCCGCCGCACCTCCAGGGACGGGCCTTCCTGGGGGGGTTCGAGGCGGAGCCGAACGAGTTCCTGTTCGGCTTCTCCGACCGCATGGACGAGCGCCACGACCTGGTCCGGAGCGTCCGCGACGAGCGGTACCTCTACGCGCGCAACTTCCTGGTCGACCGGCCGTACGGCCAGCGTCTCTCCTACCAGATGGAGACGCCGACGACCCGGGTCTGGCTGCGGCTGTTCCAGGCTGGGGAACTGAACGACGCGCAGGCGGCCTTCTGGCGGGAGAAGCCGAGTGAGGAGCTCTACGACCTGGCGAACGATCCGGACCTGGTGAACAACCTCGCGGCGTCACGTGGCCACGCGGCCGAGAAGGAACGGCTGGCCGCGGCCCTGCGCCGGCAGCTTCTGACGATCCGCGACCTCAGTTTCCTGCCTGAAGGCGAGATGCACCGCCGGGCGGCGGACATGGGTGGCGTGCCCTGGACCTACGGCCAGGGCGGCTACCAGATCGAGCGGGTCTTGCCCGCGGCGGAACTCGCTACCGATCGGTCGAGGTGGGGGAGAGAGGACATCGAGCGGTTGACCCGCATGCTCGGAGACCCGGACTCCGCAGTACGTGCCTGGGCCGCAATCGGGCTGCGGACTCGCGGCGAGGAGGTGGTGCGCTCGGCCGCCGCCGCGCTGCGGGCGGCACTCGACGACCCGTCGCCACCGGTGCGGATCTTCGCCGCGGAGGCTCTGGGACGCTTCGGCGAGAACACGGACCTTGGGCCTGCGGTGGAACTACTCCTGGCTTCAGCCTCGATCACGGAGAACGACTTCTTCGACGCCCTGCTGGCCCTCAATGCGCTCGACTACCTCCCGCCGGAAGTCTTCGGAGGGCCGGACGCGCAGGACTGGCGAAACCGGCTTACTGGCCTGCCGAGCGAAGTCGAAGGTCTCGACCGCCGCTTCCGCAACTACGCGCCCCGGCTGCTCGAGGCGATCCGGCTCGACGTGCCGGGTCGTTGATCTCCTTTCCGAATCACCTTTCTCCAAACTGCCGCCGCAGTACCTCCCACAGGGGATTGGGTCCTCTCGGTTTGAGAGATTCGGGATCCTCGCCCCGTTCAATCGCCTGCCAGTAGCGCCATCCCATTCTCTGTCTTGGCGGAATCTCGTAATCGAGTCCGGTCCATGCGCCAGTACCGCGGAATGCGTAGAACGCCCAGTGCCAGCCCCGCTGGTTATAGATTTCAATGAGATCGGCCATGTATGCCGCCGCGCCTTCAATCCGCCGGTCGTACCAGAACTCTGAAGCGATGATCCGGTTCGCGGGTACGTTGTATCGCTCGGAAAACTCCTGTACCGCCTGAATTTCCCGTGCGAGGTCCTCGATGGTCCAGGATTCCGTCGGTCCGTTCCAGGATTTGGGCACACGATCCGGATAGGCGTACCTGTCTTGATTGACGCGATAGGTTGTCATCTGCCAGGGACCCGGATTGTGGAAGGCGTATAGGACCTTGTCATCGTCAACGGGTCGGTTGTATTCAAACGCCCTGGGAGATGCGTAGAACCATCCATCGAGGATGATGGGTGTGTGCGCGTCTACGGAGCGGATTGCCTTGACGAGTTCCCGGTTGAACTGGTTGAGGTCGGCCGGCTTGTCCTGAATGCCCTTGAACCACCGGGCGAACTTCTCGTCCGGCGCATCAAAGCCGAAGGCCTTGTCCGGGTGCGGTTCGTTGAGGGGGTTGTAGGCGACAACAGCGGGGTGGGCTTTCAGGTGCTCGGCGAGTTGTCGCCAGAAGTCGAAAGCCTGTAGATGGAACCTCTGGTCCTTCCAGAGGCGCGGATCGTCCTGGTCGTTGTTCAGTTGCCTCCAGCGGGCGCCGGGCAGGCTGAGCATTGCAAGTACGACCTTGGAGCCGTTACGTTCGGCTTCGTCGAGTGCTTCGATCAACAGGGATAGGTCGGTCTCGCTGACTGCCTCGAAGTTGTCCGCATCGCCTATCAGGAAGTCCTGGCCTTCGGCGGGCCATGCATCGGGCAGGATGCGCACGTAGTCCAGGCCCACTTCTCCCGCTGCCACGAACCATTCGGGACGGTGTTGCGCGTTCTGTTGATTGGCTCCCTTGCGCTGCACATCCCAAAAGGCGATCTTGGAGGAATCGGCTACAGCAGTGCTCGGAGAGAGTGAGGCCGACAAGGCGACGGACATCAAGATGCAAAGGCGCATTTTGCTGCTCCGGAGAAAGGTGCAAGGACAGTCTCTACTCGCTCGGCGTCTCGGGTGGCCAGCCGAACGGCAGGTCCTCCGGCACCACCTTGATCTCGGTCGAGAACTGGAACGGCGCCTCGCCGGGGCCGGGGAACTCGAACTCTAGGTAGAAGCCGGTCCAGCCGCGTTCCGGCGCGGGGACGGCGCCGACCCATTTGCCGTCCTCGCCCGGTTCGACGGCGGTGCTGGTCCACGACCGGCCGATCGTGTCGACCCGGAAGTCGCGGGCCTCCTCGTTCGACGCCTGCCAGAGAAGCACCTGGCTGGGTTCGGCGCCGTTGGCCGCCCAGGCGGTGATCGCGGCGCCGCCCGAGTCGTCGCTCTCGATCGACCAGTCGACGTCGGGACGTGCGACGCCTTCGACGATCGCCTGGTAGAAGGCGAGGAAGCCGACCGCCGCGTCGCTGCCGCCGAGCGAATGCTCCGTGTTCGGCACGTAGCGCAGGTGTTTCTCACCCTGGAGGTCGTCGAAGTAGAACTGGGCGGAGTCGGACAGGAAGAACTGGTCGCCGGTCGCGTTGATCACGTACTTCGGCATCGTGAGCTTGTCGAGGTGGTGATAGGGCTCGACGATCTGCTGAAGTTCCAGGTAGCGGGGATCACCGAACCAGTCCATGATGCCCTCGCGCTCGTAGTCGCCGACCGCCGGCGCCCAGAAGCCGTAGGCCTTCCAGTGGTGCACGAAGGAGGGCTCGAGGTTCAGCATGTCGATGACGATGGGCGCGATGGCGACCACGCGGTCGTCCACCATTCCCGTGGTCCACGTCGTCCAGCCGCGCTTTGAGCCGCCGGCGACGACGAAGCGGTTCACGTCCTTCCCGCCGCCGTCATCGGAGGCCGCGAAGGCGGTCATCGTGTCCAGCGCCCGCACCGCGGCCTTCGTCATCGGCAGACGGGCGAGCCAGATCGCATCTTCGCCTCGCAGGAACTTGTCCCAGCCGTAGGCGATCAACTCGTCCTCGACCCGCTCTCCGTAGTCGTCGCCGACGAAGTTGAGCGGCTGGTTCGGCACCATCCGCAGTTCGGCCGTGAACGAACCGGTCGCGAGGGCCGGCTGGAGGGTGAGCGGATTGGCCTGTTCGGGCGGGTCGCCGCCGTTTCGGCCTCCCGAGATGTAGAGGAAGCCATGGTCGCTTGAGACCTCGTCGGGCTCGACCACCATCAGCCAGTGGATCCACAGCGGCCGGTCGACCTCAGCTTCGGTGAGCCAGGTCTGGCTCGTCATCTCGATGGTGTGCAGGGTGTAGCCGTCGCCGGGCTCGCTGTTCACCAGGGTCCAGCCGTAGGCCGGGTCGGGTGTGTCCACGTAGTTCTGGAGGATGTCGCCGGGCCCGGGCTCAGCGGAGACCTCGGGATCGGTGGCCGCGGAATCCCCGCCGGCGGCGCAGCCGAGAAGCAGCAATCCGATGGCGATCAGCCTGAACGAGTCCCGCGCGTATCTCGGGGTTCCGTTTCTCATGGTTCCAAACTCCTTTGCGTCGATGTCGGCCAGCCGACCCATAAGTCGTCGAGCAGCGTCAGATCGCCCCCGCCGCCCGCATTGCATCGATTCTCTCGCTGGCGAAGCCCCAGTCGGCGAGGACGGCGTCGCTGTGCTCTCCGGCCTTTGGCGGCGGACCCTGCACGGCGACCGGCGTGCGGCTGAAACGGGGCGCCGGCGCCGGCTGGGGCACGCCGTCGACCTCGACGAAGGTCTGCCGCGACCGGTTGTGCGGGTGCTCGATCGCTTCGCCGATGCGGAGCACCGGGGCGAAGCAGATGTCGCTGCCTTCCATGATCCCGCACCACTCGTCGCGCGTCTTCGCGCGGAACACCTCGGCCAGCTTCGCCTTGAGCTCCGGCCAGCGGTCCCGGTTCTGGAGATGCCCCTCCCATTCGGCGCCGTCGAGGCCGGTCTTCTCCAGGAGCAGGGCGTAGAACTGGGGCTCGATCGAGCCGATGGAGACGTACTCGCCGTCCGCGCACTCGTACGTGTCGTAGAAGTGGGAGCCGCTGTCCAGCATGTTCGAGCCGCGGTCGTCCTTCCACACGCCGGCGCTGTGCATGCCGACGACGGCGGCCAGCAGCAGGGCCGAGCCGTCGGTCATCGCGGCGTCGACGACCTGGCCCTTGCCGGACTTCTGCGCCTCCAGCAGGCCGGCCACGACGCCGAGGGCGAGCAGCATGCCGCCGCCACCGAAGTCGCCGACCAGGTTGAGCGGCGGCACCGGCCTGCCGCCGTTGTTGCCGATCGAGTGAAGCACGCCCGACAGGGCGATGTAGTTGATGTCGTGGCCGGCGGCGTGGGCGATCGTGCCGTGCTGGCCCCAGCCGGTCATGCGGCCGAAGACGAGCTTCGGATTCCGCTCCAGGCACACGTCGGGGCCGAGTCCGAGCCGCTCCATGACACCCGGACGAAAGCCCTCGATCAGGCCGTCGGCTTTCTCCACCATGTCGAGGACGGCGTTGACCGCCTCCGGCTGCTTGAGATCCATGGCGAGGGAACGGCGGCCGCGGTTAAGGACGTCGAACTTCGAGCCTCGGCCCGCATAGGCCTTGCGATCGATGCGCACGACCTCGGCGCCGAGGTCGGACAGCACCATCGCGCAGAACGGGCCGGGTCCGATGCCGGCGATCTCGAGAATGCGGTAGCCGTCGAGTGGTCCCATGGTCGGTATCTCCAGGTGCGGGTTGGCTCGGAGCAGGCCGGTCAGTATAGGAGACGCGGCCGCTCGCACCTGCCGTACAATCCGGTCGCTTCAGACCCGCGGATTCAGCCGGCCGCGCCCCTGAGGGGACGCGCCATGGGAGAGCCTCCAACCATGCAGCGATACGGAATGACGATCCCGTTCGGCCTCCCGCTGGCCGAGCAGGAAGACCTGATCAAGGAGATGGTCGACCTCGGCTACACGGACTTCTGGTCGTCCGAGTCGAACGGCAGCGATGGGTTCACGCCGCTCGTGCAGGCCTCGATCTGGGCGCCGACCGCCCGCCTGGGCATTGCGATCATCCCCGCGTACACGCGCGGCCCGGCCCTGATGGCCCAGACCGTCGGCGCGATGGCCGAGGCGGCACCGGGACGCTTCGTCATGGGCATCGGCACCTCGTCGAACGTGATCGTCGAGCAGTGGAACGACATCCCGTTCGAGCGGCCGTACTACAAGACGCGGGACATGGTGCGCTTCCTCAAGAAGGCGCTGACCGGCGACCGGATCGACGAGGAGTTCGAGACCTTCAACGTGCGCGGATTCCGCATGGGTCGGCCGCTGAAGGAGAATCCACCGATCCTGGTGGCGGCGCTGCGCCAGGGCATGCTGCGGATGGCCGGCCGCGAAGGCGACGGCGCGATCCTCAACTGGCTGTCGCCCGACGACGTGAAGACGGTCGTTCCCTACGTCCACGAGGCCGGCCCCGGCAAGGAGATCGCCGCCCGGATCTTCGTCATCGCCACCGAGGACAAGGGGGTGATCGACTTCGTCGGGAAGCGCTCGATGGCCGCCTACCTGAACGTCCCCGTCTACGCCGCCTTCCACGAGTGGCTGGGCCGCCGGGACGTCCTCGGCCCGATGTGGGACGCCTGGGCCGCCGGCGACCGCAAGAAGGCGCTCGAGGTCATCCCGGAGGAAGCACTCCGCGACATCCTGATCATCGGTTCGCCCGGCAAGTGCCGCGAGCGGATCCAGGAGTACATCGAGGCAGGGGTGCATACCCCGGCGATCCAGATCATGCATCCGGGGGACGATCTGAGGGAGACGATCCGGGCGCTGGCGCCGGGATAGGTCCACTCACCATCGAGTCTTCCTGGCCTTGACGTAAGCTCGCCGCCGCCCCGCGGCCGGACGGGTGCCCGTCGTTTCCGCGCCGGCCTGACTCAAGGAGAACATCCATGGCACTCAGCACCTACCTGACCTTCGGCGGCAACTGCCGTGAGGCGTTCGACTTCTACCGGTCCGTCTTCGGCGGCGAGTTCTCGGACTTCAACACCTTCGGCGAGGGACCGGAGGGGTTGCCGCTCGCCGAGGGCCAAGAGGACCAGATCATGCATGTGTCCCTGCCGGTCGGCGACAGCGTGCTGATGGGCAGCGACAGCACCACGTTCGGGCCGCCGCTCGAGGTCGGCAACAACTTCTCGATCTCGGTCGAGGCCGAGAGCCGGGAACACGCGGACGAACTGCAGGCGAAGCTTTCCGATGGCGGCGCGGTGACGCTGCCGATGGAGGAACAGTTCTGGGGCGCGTACTTCGGCATGTGCGTCGACCGCTACGGCGTCAACTGGATGCTGGTGTACGCACCGCCGCAGGAGTAGCAGGGAAGCCCTGGCTTCCACTGCCGGGGGCCAACGAGGAGCCATCACGATGACCGCCATCTCTCCCAACGACGGCCCGGTTGCCGTCACTGGCTGCTCCGGCTTCACCGGCGGCCACATGGTCCGCGAGCTGGTGATTCACGGCTACCGGGTCCGCGCCTGCATCCGGGACGCCACTTCCTGGCGGGGCAGGGACTGCGTGGAGTACCTGAACCGGCTGCCGAACGTGGAGATCGTGGACGGTTGCGACCTGTTCGTGCCGGGCTCGTACGACGAGGCCTTCGCGGGATGCTCGGGCGTGTTCCACGTCGCCGCGGTGCTTGGCAACTCGGCCGACGGCAGATCCCAGCCGCTCGGCTCCGGCAACGTCTCGACGGACGTCTACGAGGGCGGCATGGCCGGGACGCGGAACGTGATCGACGCCGTGAACCGGAGCGGCAGCGTGAAGCGGGTCGTCTACACGAGTTCCCTGGCGGCGGTCGCGGGCCTCGGCGCGCCGGCGATGCCTCCGGGCTACGCGTGGACGGAGACGGATTGGGCCTCCGGCAACTTCCCCGCGGAGGTCTGGAACCACCCGCGGATGGCCTACGCCCGCAGCAAGGTCGACACGGAGCATCTGCTGAACCAGGCCGCGGACGACAGCGGCGGCCGGTGGGACGTGGTCACGATGAACCCGGCGATGATCTGCGGCCCCATCCTGTTCAAGGCCCAGGTCGGTCAGTGGATCGAGCAGATCGGCCGGCTCGCCGCCGGTCTGGAGCCGTCGTGGCCGACGCCGTACGACATGTACTACAACATCATCGACGTGCGTGACTTGGTGATGGCGGAGCGCCTGGCGGCGGAGTCCGATGTCGACCACCGGGCGACCAACGGCGGCAGCCGCTACATCCTCCACGGAAGCGGCGGCCGTTCGGCGCTGCGTTTCGGCACCGAGGTGGCCGACATCATCCGCGAGGCCTTCCCGTCCTTCGTCGTCGGCGAAGCCCCGGTTCCGGAGGACGGCGGACCGCCGCCTCCCGCGGCGATCAACCACAGCCGCAAGGCGGAGTCGGTGCTGGGCGCCACCCTCCGACCGGTCGAAGACACGATCCGGGCGGTCGTGGAGACGTCGGTCGAGCTGGGCATCATCGAGCCGCGACTGCGGGAGGCCTGAGCGCGGCTCCGGGGTTGAGGTCAATGAGGGCTCTCCTCGGCGTCGCCATCCTGGCCGTGGCAGGGGGCGGTTTGCTCCGGGCCGACGATCCGAACCCTGGGCGCAACCGGGTAGCGACGGCGGAGAACCTGCCCGCGACCTGGGATGTGGCCTCGGGTGACGGCGTGCTGTGGTCGGCCGAACTCGGCACGGTGACTTACGGCGGACCGACGATCGCCGGTGATCTGATCGTCGTCGGCACGAACAACGAGCGGCCCCGCGATCCGGCGGTGACCGGAGACCGGGGCGTGGTGATGGCCTTCGACCGTCACTCCGGCGGCTTTCGCTGGCAGATCACCCACGAGAAGCTCGAGAGCGGCGAGGTGAACGACTGGCCGCTGCAGGGGGTCTGCTCGACGCCTTCGTTCGACGGCGAGCGTCTGTACTACGTCTCGAACCGGGGAGAGCTCGTCGCCGCCGATCTCGACGGCGTCGTGGACTGGTCGTTCGACATGGTCGGCGAGTGGGGCGTCTACCCGAAACACATGGCGGCCTCGACACCGCTGGTCGTCAGTGACCTCGTCTTCGTGTCGACCAGCAACGGAGTCACCGACGATGGACGGGTACCGGCGCCGGAAGCCCCGAGCTTCGCCGCGTTCGAGCGGGCGACCGGCCGGCCGGTGTGGCGCGACGGGAGTCCCGGCGCCGGGCTGATCGACGGCCAGTGGGGGAGCCCGTCCCACGGTCGCGCCGGTGGCAGGTCGCAGGTCGTCTTCCCGGCCGGCGACGGCTGGCTCTACGCTTTCGAGCCCGGGACGGGACGGGCGCTCTGGCGTTTCAACGGCAACTCGGCGCTCGCCGCGGACGAGTTGGAACAGGTCGGCTCGCGGCACGTCTTCGTGGCCACGCCGGTACTGCTCGAAAACACCGTCTACGTCGCGGCCGGCCGGGACCCGGAGGCGTCGCTCCGGGCCGGTGTCCTGTGGGCCGTCGACGCCGGCGGCAGCGGCGAGGTAGCCGCGAACGGGGCGCGGTGGCGGTTCGAGGATCCGGACTTTGGCCGCGCGATCGCCACCGTGGCGGTGGATGGCGGCATCGTCTACGCGGCGGACCTGAACGGCTTCCTGTTCGCGCTCGACGCGGAGAGCGGCGAGAAACTCTGGGTCCACGACGCCCTGGCGCCGTTCTGGAGCTCGCCCCTGGTCGCCGGCGGCAAGGTCTACGCCGCCGACACGGAGGGCGACGTGACGGTGCTCCGGGCGGGCCGAACGCTCGAGATTCTGGCGGAAAACGTGATGCCGCGAGCGGTGTACACTTCGCCGTCCACGGATGGCTCGGTCGTCTACCTGGCGACCAGCGAGACACTCTACGCGCTGGTTGCCTGGGCATCGGGCGGCGGCGCGGACGCCTGACAGCGGCGGACCCCCCTGACAGCCACGGACCAAGCTCATGAAGACCCGAATCTCCCTTCCCCTCCGACTGGCACTGACGGCGCTGGTGGCGGTGGCCGCGGTCGCCGCGGCCAATGAGCCGCCGGCGATGTTCGGCAACACGCCGGCCCGGAACATGGTGTCCGACGCCACCAACCTGCCCACCGAGTGGGACGTCCGATCCGGCGAGAACATCGTCTGGCGCGCCAAGGTCGGTTCGCAGACCTACGCCGGCCCGGTGATCCACGGCGGGCGGGTGTACGCCGGCACGAACAACGAGGGGCTTCGCCGGCCCGGCATCGAGGGCGACAAGGGCGTCCTGATCGCGCTCGACAAGGAGACGGGCGATCTGCTCTGGCAGGCCACCCACGACAAGCTGGGGGCAGGCCGGGTCAACGACTGGCCGCTTCAGGGCATCTGTTCGACGCCGTACGTGGAGGACGAACGGGTCTACTACGTGTCCAACCGCGCGACGGTCGTGGCCGTGGACGTGGACGGCTTCCGGGACGGCGTGAACGACGGCATGACGGACGAGCAGTACAGGCAGGAACTCGACGCGGACATCGTGTGGGAGTACGACATGATCGGCGAGCTCGACGTGTTCCCGCACAACCTGGCTGCCGGATCGCCCCTGGTCGTCGGCGACCTCCTGTTCACCGTCACCGGCGCCGGGGTCGACGAGGGGCACATCAACCTGCCCTCGCCGGCTTCGCCGGCCTTCATCGCGCTGGACAAGAACACGGGCGAGCTGGTCTGGGAAAGCCTTGACAGCAGCGATGCGGTTCTTCACGGCTCCTGGTCGAACCCGGGCTACGGCGTGGTCGACGGCCAGCCGCAAATTGCCTTCCCGGGCGGCGACGGCTGGCTCTACACCTACGAGCCGGCGACCGGCAACCTGCTCTGGAAGTTCGATCTGAACCCCAAGGACTCGATCTGGGAACTCGGCGGCGCCGGCACCCGCAACAACATCATCTCGACGCCGGTCTTCTACAACAACCGCTTCTACCTCGGAGTCGGCCAGGACCCCGAGCACGGAGAAGGCCCCGGCCACTTGTACGCCATGGACGCCAACGTCGAAGGCGACGCGACCGAAAGTGCTGCCGTCTGGCACTTCGGCAACGAGGACTTCAACCGGACGATCTCGACCGCGGCGATCTCCGACGGCCTGCTCTACATCCCGGACCTGAGCGGCTTCCTCTACGTCCTGGACGTCGAGACCGGAGAGCATCTCTGGACCCACGACACCTTCGCCGCGGTCTGGGGTTCGGCCTTCGTCGCGGACGGCAAGGTCTACCTCGGTGACGAGGACGGCGACATCGTCGTCCTGGAGGCCGGCCGCGAGGAGAAGGTGATCGCCGAGCACAACATGGGCTCGGCCGTGTACACGACCCCGGTCGCGGAGGACGGGAGAATCTACGTGGCGACACGCTCGGACGTGTTCGCCATCGGCTCGAAGTAAAGCGCTTCGCGCTTCCCGGGGCGGTGCCGATCAAGCGAGGCCAGCGGCCGCTCGAAACGAGCGAGTCCTGGAGCATCGACACGGCTCCGGGCCGGGTCCTCTATGGCGCCGGCGTCATCGACCTGATCGGTGAGGTCGTACTGGAGTTGGGCGGCCGCCGGGTGCTGGTCGTCACCGATCCCGGGGTTGCGGCCGCCGGCCATGTGCATAGGGCTTCCGTCGCCCTCCGCGGCGCCGGCCTCGAGGTCGCCGTGTTCTACGGGGTCGAGGAGAATCCCGGCGAGCGGCACGTGGCGGCCGCGGCCGCGGCGGCGCGGGCTCACGAAGCCGACTTCCTGATCGGCCTGGGCGGCGGCTCGGCGATGGACTGCGCCAAGGGCGCGAACTTCGTGTTCACGAACGGCGGCCGGATGGAGGATTACTGGGGTTTCGGCAAGGCGGCGAAGCCGATGCTCCCTTCGATCGGCGTGCCGTGCACGGCGGGTACGGGTAGCGAAGCGCAGTCCTTCGCCGTCATTTCGCGGGAGGACGACCACCGCAAGATGGCCTGCGGCGACCCGAAGGCGCGCTTCCTGGCTACCCTGCTGGACCCGGAAGTGGTCCGTACGGCTCCCTCCGAGGTGATGGCGGCGACCGGCCTGGACGCCCTGTCGCACGCCCTGGAGAGCTTCGTCTGCACGGCGGCCAACCCGTACTCGCGGATGTTCGCCTCGGAGGGCTTCGCGCGTTTGCTGCGCGGGTTCGACGCCGTGGTCGATGCGCAGGCGGCGGGCGACGCGAGCGGTGGGCGGGGAAAGACCGAGGCCGAACTGGTCGAGCTCTGGGGCGAGATGCTGCTGGGCGCCCATCTTGCCGGCGCCGCGATCGAGGCGTCGATGCTGGGCGCCGCCCACGGCCTCGCCAACCCCCTGACGGCGCGCTACGACATCACCCACGGCGTGGCGGTCGCGGTGATGCTGGATCACGTCGTGCGTTTCAACGGTGCGGCCGGGGGTACCGGCTATGGAGGACTGGCACAGCTCGCCTTCGGCCGCGCCGCGGGCAACGGCGTCGCCAGCGAGCGGCTCGCGAAGCTCTGGGCCGACCTGCGCGACAGTGCCGGCGTCGCCGCCAGGCTTCGGGATCTTGGGGTTCTGGAGGCGGATCTCGACCTCCTCTCGTCCCAGGCGGCCGAGCAGTGGACCGCCCAGTTCAACCCGCGCTCGGCTTCCGCCTCCGATATGCTCGCGCTCTACCGGGCGGCGTTCTGAGGCCCTCGCCACCCCGGAACTCAGCGCCGTGAGACTTCTGCTCAGCCTTTCGTTCCTGCTCGCCTCGCCCTTCCTCATGGCCTCCGAAGGGGCGGCCGGAGACGGCAACGACCAGGAGGCGGCGTCGGCGGCGTCGCTGTTCCGGCCGGACGCCGATGCGTGGCCGGTGTTCCGGGGCAATCTGCTCGGCACCGGCGTCGCCGGCACGACGCTGCCGGAGAATCCGCAACTGTTGTGGGCCTTCGACACGGAGAGCGAGATCGAAAGCACCGCGGCGATCGTCGGCGGGGTGGTCTACATCGGCGACTACGAGGGTCGGGTCTACGCGCTGACGCTGGCCGAGGGCAGGGAGCTGTGGCGGTTCGAAGCGGGCACGCCGATCAAGGCGCCCGTTTCCGTGTTCGACGATGTCGTCTACGTCGGCGACGAGTACGGTTTCGTCTACGCGCTCGACGCCGGTACCGGCGAGCAGAAGTGGAAGTTCGAGACGCTGGGAGAGATCTACGCCGGCGTCTCGCTGCACGAGTCGCCTGAGGGGGGGGAGCGGCTGCTGATCGGCTCCTACGACAACTCGCTCTACTGCCTGGACCGGACGAGCGGCGAGAAGCTGTGGCAGGTGGAGACGGACGGCTACGTCCACGGCACGCCGGCGGTCGCCGGCGGACTGACGACCGTTTCCGGCTGCGACGGTTTCATGTGGCTGATCGACATCGAAACCGGTGAGACGGTCCACAAGATCGATCTTCGCGGGCAGGCGGCCTCGAGTCCGGCAGTGGTCGGCAGCATGGCTTACGTCGCTACATACGAGAACGAAGTGCTGGGGATCGACCTCGAGAAACGCCAGGTCGTCTGGGCCTACGAGCACGAGATCCGGAAGTTCCCCTTCTACGCCTCCGCCGCGGCCGATGACGAGATCGTCGTCATCGGCGGGCGGGACAAGATCGTTCACGCCCTCGATCCCGCGACCGGCGAGCGGAAGTGGGAGTGGAACAGCGGCGCGCGGCTCGACTCCTCGCCGGTGATCGTGGGCGATCGGATCTTCCTCGGGTCGAAGCGCGGGCCGGTGCTTGCGCTGGACAAGGCGACGGGAGAGCCGGTCTGGGAGTTCGACACCGGTTCGGCGATCATGGCGTCGCCGGCCGTGGCCTCGGAGCGCCTGGTCATCGGCAGCCTGGACGGCATCCTCTACTGCTTCGGCTGACGGAGCGTTCCGAAGATGCAAGAGACGGCCCCGCGGAGCCTGGTCCGGCCTGAGCCGGCGACCGGTCTGCTCGATCTCGAAGCGACGGACATCGGTTCCGTCTTCGTGTCGAACTACCCGCCGTACTCGGCGTGGAACGAGGCCGCGGTCCCGGAGGCCTTCGCCGCGCTCGACCGGGCGCCCGCCAGCGACACCTCACTGGGCCTCTACATCCACATTCCGTTCTGCCGGAAGCGTTGCAAGTTCTGCTACTTCCGCGTCTACATCGACAAGAACCACGAGCAGATCGGCCGGTACCTGGACGCCCTGGGCGTCGAGCTGGAGCGCTACGCGGAGCGGGCGGCCGTGCGGGGCCGGAACCTCGACTTCGTCTACTTCGGCGGCGGCACGCCGTCCTACATCGCGGCCAAGCAGTTGATTCCACTGGCCGAGCGGTTGCAGGGCGTCATCCCCTGGGACGGCGCCGAAGAGGTGGCGTTCGAGTGCGAGCCAGGGACGCTGACCCGGTCCAAGCTGGAAGCGATCCGCAGCATCGGGGTCACACGGCTGAGTCTCGGAATCGAGAACTTCGACGACGAGATCCTCCAGGAGAATGGGCGCGCCCATGTGTCGAAGGAGATCTACCGGGTACGCGACTGGATTCGGGAGCAGGACTTCCGACAGTTGAACGTCGACCTGATCGCCGGCATGGTCGGCGAAACCTGGGAGACCTGGAAGCGGACGGTCGAACTGACGATCGACTACGACCCGGACTCGATCACGCTCTACCAGATGGAACTGCCCTTCAACACGGTGTACTCCAAGGCCAGGCTGCGCGGCGACGAGGACGTCCCGGCGTTCGCCGACTGGCGCACGAAGCGCGAGTGGCACGCCTACGCCTTCGAGCAGTTCGAACGCGCCGGCTTCGAGCGGTGGAGCGCCTACACGATGATGCGGCGTGATCGGGGCTGCAAGTTCGTCTATGCCCGGGAGGTCTGGAGCGGCGCCGACATGATCCCGATCGGTGTCTCGTCGTTCGGTCACATGGGCGGCGTCCACATGCAGAACCACGATCGCTGGGAGGGTTACCTGGCCGCGATCGACGCGGGCGGCCTTGCGACGCGCCGGGCCCTGGTCACGACGGCGCGCGAGCGGTTGACCCGCGAGGTCATCCTGCAGTTGAAGCAGGGCTGGCTGGAACGGGCCGCCTTCGACCGGAAGTTCGGGGTCGATGTCGTGGAGGACTACGCCGAGGCATTCGGCAGCCTGGCCGAACAGGGGCTGGCCACGGTCGGTCCGGAGCGGGTGGAGCTCAGCGAGGGCGGCGTTCTGCGTGTCGACCAGCTACTGCCGCGCTTCTACGACGAGCGGTACCGCGGCGCCCGCTACACGTAGCAGCGGACGCCGGCGCTAGCTCCTGGCGCCCCGAAACGCCTCGCAGGCTCGGTGTTTCGGCCCATCCCGTCCGCACGGCGGAGCCTGCGCCGCGAACTTGCTTCGCTGCGTTCTGCGGCGAAGGCTCCTAGAAGTCGAAGCCGACCTGCAGGCCGACCTCCGTCGGCGGCGCCCAGACCGCCAGCGACCCGGTGTAGTTCACGAAGAACTGGCTGAGCCTGTACTCCTCGTCGCCGAGATTCCGGCCGTAGGCCGCCAGGAACATCCGGCCCTGCGCCGACGTCCAGCGCAACTGGGCGTGGAACAGGCCGTAGGAAGGCTGGATGAAGCGCTCGAAGGCGTCGAAGGCCACGTCGTCGGTGTACTGGTACTCGCCGCGGGCGGTCAGCGAACCGCTGCTGCCGAGGTCGAAGGTGTAGCGCAATGAGGCCGTGGCGGAGAAGTCGGGCGCTCGCGGCAGCCCGTTGCCGGAAAGATCGCTGGGCTCGATCGGAAGCGCGCCGCCGCCGCCCAGAAGCACCTGGCTCGGATCGATCAGGCCCGCGGCCAGCAACTGCTCCACGAACTGGGCCTGGAGATAGGGGTCGAGCGTCGTGAACCGGGTGAACTCGTCGTCCAGCAGTTCGAACGACAGGTCGAAGGCGAAGCGCGGGTTCGGCCGTGCCGAGAGCTCGAAGTCGAGGCCCCGGATCCTGGCCTTGGCCGCGTTCTCGACCACCGAGCGATCGGGGTAGAGCACCGCCACCTGCAGATCGTCGTAGTCGTAGTTGAAGGCGGCGGCGTTGATCCTCACTTTGCGGTCGGCGAGGGAGGACTTGATGCCGATCTCGAAACTCGTCACCGTCTCCTCGTCGAAGGCCGGCTGGAGCGAGACCGAGTTGTAGCCGCCGCTCTTGTAGCCGGCGGTTACCGCTCCGTAGAGCATCACGTTCTCCCGGGGGCGGACCTCAAGACCCAGCTTCGGCGTCAGCGCGCTCCAACTGTCGCTGAGTTGCTGGAGTTCGGGCATGAACGTCTGGAAGTCGAGGGCGGCCTGCAGGTGATCCTTCTCGTCCGCCGTGTAGCGCGCTCCCGTGGTCAGGCTGACACGGTCGCTCAGGTGCCAGTCGACCTGGCCGTAGGCGGCGTAGAGAGAAGCGTCGAGGTTGCTCTCGAAAGGCAGCGGCGTCGGGGTTCCAGGCAGGGGAAGGCCGAGGAACGGCGCGACGGCGTTGTAGTAGGCGGGCCCGCACAGGAACGGCGGCGCCAGGAAGCCGAGCGAGCAGTAGTTCGTCGGGTCGAACAGGAACGTCTGCGGACTGTTCGCGAACAGCCAGACGCCGAGCAGGGCCGTGTCCGTGATGTTGGCGACCTGCGTGCCGCTCTCCTCGTTGAAGGCGTAGGCCCCGGCGACCCAGTTGGCGCGGTCCGTGGCGCCGCTGAGTTGAAGCTCCTGCGACCACCACTGGGAGCTGAGGGTTGCGGCGTTGGTGACGAAGACGTGGGGCGAGCCGTCGATGTCCGCATCTCGCCGCGAGTCGAACTCGCGCCAACTACTGATCGAGGTCAGGTTCGTGCCGCCCGCCATCGCCTTGTTCACCGTCAGCGAGAAGCCGGACTCCTCGTAGAGGGAAAGCGCCGGGGTTTCGGTCGAGATGCGATGGACGTCGGCCGGTTCGGAGTAGCCGAAGAACCGGTTCAGTGTTCCCACCGTGCTGTACGGAGAGACCTCGAACGGCTTGAAGGGGAAGTTCGCGTGCGCGTCGTCGTCCGTGCTGTCGGCCCGAATCGTGAAGGTCAGCGAGTCGGAGGGCAGGAAAGTGAGCGAGCCCCGCAGCGTGACCCCGTCGAAGTTGTCGGCGTTGGCGCCAAGGAAGTCGTTGTAGGTGGGATCCTCGACCTGGGCCGTAGCGCCGGTGAAGCGGCCCCAGACCTTGCCCGATACCGGACCGGTGAGCGACATGCCGTAGCGGCGCCCGTCAGCCGGCTCGCTCGAGTCGTACTCGGAGAACGAAGTGAAGAGGCGCCCATGGAACTGCCCTTCCGGCGCCCGCGTGACGACGTTCACCGCGCCGGCGGTCGAGTTCCGTCCCCACAGCGTGCCCTGGGGGCCGCGCAGGATCTCGATTCGCTCCAGGTCGAGGAAGGGGTTCACCGCGGCCTGCGGTCGCGGCATGTAGACGCCGTCCACGTAGTAGCCGACGGTCGGCTCGGTGCCGATGCCGAGCGTGCTCGATCCGATGCCGCGGATGTAGATGGCCACTTCGCCCGTGGTCGGGCTCTGGCCCGAGATCACGACGCCGGGCGAGGCCTCGGCCAAGGCCTGCACGTCGCCGATCGCCTGCTGCTCCAGTTCTTCACCGGAGCGGGTGATGATCGAGATCGGCACGTCCTGGATGGCTTCCTCGACCCGCTGCGCGGTGACGGTGATCTCGTCGGCGACGGTGGATTCCGGGTCATCGGGATCCTGCGCCGATACGGCGCCGGCAAGGAGTGCAAGTGGGAGACTGACGGTCAGAAACGGAGCGGGAGTGGAGCGCATCGGCAAGGTACCTCTCGAGGCTGCGGACTGCCTGACTCGAACGACTCGGGTCCGACAGGAGCCAGTGATGGGCGCAGGCTACAACATAGGCACTACGCGACCGGGGCCTTGAGGTTGCCTGTGGTCGGCCTCGATTCCCTGCCGTAGACTCGCCGCGATGTTCGCCGCATCCTCCTACGACGTGATCGTGATCGGCGCCGGCCCGGGTGGCTCGGCGGCGGCGGCGATCGCCGCGCGTGGCGGGCTGCGCACGCTGCTGCTCGAGCGGGAGGCCGCACCGGTGTTCAAGATCGGTGAATCACTGATGCCGGACACCCACGGCGTGTTCGAGAAGATGGGGGCGCTTCGCGCGATGCAGGAGAGCCACTTCGTCGAGAAGCACTCCGTCCAGTTCTTCACGAAGACCGGCAAGGCGTCCATGCCGTTCTACTTCGAGAAGGAACGGCCGGGGGACGACAGCGCCCGTACCTGGCAGGTGCGCCGCTCCGAGTTCGATGAGCTCCTGATGGAGACGGCGGCCGGGCAGGGCGCGGAAGTCCATCGCGGAGTCAACGTCCGCGACGTGCTGTTCGACGACGGACGAGCGGTCGGCGTGCGCGCCGTCGCGGAGGGCAACGGAGGGCCGGTGGAGCTCTCGAGCCGGATCGTGATCGACGCCACCGGCCAGAGCGCCCTGCTCGCGCGGCGGCTCGACCTCGGCCGGGTCGACTACGGCCTGCGCCACGCCTCGATCTACAGCCACTTCCGGGGCGCGATCCGGGACGAGGGGAAGGACGAGGGCGCGACCCTGATCCTGCACACGAAGTCCGGAGAGTGCTGGTTCTGGTACATCCCGCTCGCGGGGGACGTAGTGAGCGTCGGCGTTGTCGGGCCGATGAACACGCTGATCAGGAACCGCGACGGCAGGCCGCACGAGATCTTCTTCGAGGAGGTCAGGAACTGCGCCGAGATCGAACGGCGCATTGCGCCGGCCCATCAGTGCCGCCCGGTGTCCGTGATGAAGGACTTCTCCTACCGGATCGAGAAGATGGCGGGCGACGGCTGGATCGCGATCGGCGACGCGTTCTCGTTCATCGATCCGGTCTACTCGTCCGGAGTCTTCCTGGCGCTGAAGTCCGGCGAGATGGCAGCCGAGGCCGCGATCGGGGCGGTCGCGGCGGATGACCTCACCGGCGAACGCCTGGGCGCGTTCCAGCCGCTCCTGATGCGCGGCGTCGAGGCCGTGCGGCAACTGGTCAACGTCTTCTACGACCGGAACTTCAGCGTCGGCGCATTCCTGCGGCTCTACCCGCAACACCAGAGCAAAGTCACCCGCATTCTGATCGGCGACGTGTTCGAACTGGACTTCACGTCCATGTTCGAGGACATGGCGACTTTCGCCGCCGCCGGCGGCGGCAGGGCGATGAGTGCGCCCGAGGCGGCCACAGCGGGAACTCCGCGGCCGCTCCAGGCCACCTGAGCCGGAAGTCGTCGGGCGAATCTCATGGCGGTTGGAGCGGCCCGGGTCACGGCGTACGCGGCGCTGCCGGCGCTCTACCTGCTGCACAACGATCTGTGGTTCTGGAACGATCCGAGCCGGTTCCTGGGTCTGCCCGTCGGTCTGACGTACCACATCCTGTTCTCGGCGGTGGTCGTGCTCGCCATGTGGCGGCTCGTGCGGGTCGCCTGGCCGGGGGACGTGCTCGGCGAACTGGCCGGCGAGGCCGATGACGACGGGGTGGCGCGGAGGTGACCCTCACCGTCATCTTCGCGTACCTTGCGGCGGTCCTGCTGATCGGGGTCTGGAGCAACCGGCGGCTGGCCGCGACCGGCGAGGACTTCTTCGTCGCCGGCCGGACGATCGGTCCGTTCGTGCTGCTGATGACCCTCTTCGGCACCCACATGACCTCGTTCGCCCTGCTCGGCGCTTCGGCGGAGTCCTACCGGATCGGCATCGGCGTCTTCTCCCTGATGGCGTCGTCGTCCGCCCTGATGGTGCCGATCGTGTTCTTCTTCGTCGGCACGCGGGTCTGGGCGGTGGGGAGGCGCCTGGGACTCCTGACCCAGGTGCAGTTCGTTCGGGCCCGCTGGGGCTCGGACGGCATCGGACTGCTGCTCTTCGTCGTGCTCGTTCTGCTACTCCTGCCCTACCTGCTGATCGGCGTCATGGGAGGCGGCGTGGTGCTGGGACAGATCACGGACGGGGCGGCGCCGTCGTGGCTCGGCAGCCTGCTCGTGTCGGGAGTCGTGATCGGTTACGTGACGAGCGGAGGGCTTCGCGGCACCGCCTGGGTGAACACCTTCCAGACCGCCATGTTCATGGTGCTCGGGGCGGTGACGGCCGTCCTGATCGTCACGAAGCTCGGGGGCGTCGGCCCGGCTCTCGACCGGGTCGCGGAAAGCAGGCCGGAGCTGCTGGTCCGGGGCGAGGCCATTCACCCGTTGCGGCTGCTCAGCTACACCCTGATTCCCCTTTCGGTGGGGACCTTTCCCCACATCTTCGCGCACTGGTTGTCGGCGAAGCGGGCGGCGACCTTCAAGGCGCCGGTCGTCCTCTATCCCGTCTGCATCGCCGTCGTTTGGATCCCCAGCGTGCTTCTGGGCCTGTTCGGGAACATCGACTTTCCCGGCCTCGACGGGGCGGCCTCGAACTCGGTCCTGGTGCGGATGATCGCGCTCTACGTTCCGGAACTGCTGGCGGGCCTCCTGGGCGCGGGCGTCTTCGCAGCCATCATGTCGTCGCTCGATTCCCAGTCGCTTTCCCTGGGCACGATGTTCACGCAGGACGTCGTCAGGCACTACCGCTGGGGCGGCGACCTGGACGGGGCGCGCCAGGTGCGGCTGGGCCGGCTGTTCGTCGTCGGTATCGTGGCGACCGTGTTCCTGCTGTCCCTGGTTGCCGAGCGCAGCATCTTCGCGCTCTCGGTGTGGTCGTTCACGGGTTTCGCCTCCCTGCTGCCGGTCGTGGTGGCGGCGCTCTACTGGCGTCGCAGCACGGCCGCCGGCGCCGGCGCGGCGATCCTCACCGTGATCGCGCTCTGGACCTGGTTCTTCCTCCGCGGCATCGGCGACGCGGACTACAGCGTCGGCGGCACGGGCGTGATGCCGGTCGCCGTCGTGTTCGCGGGTTCCACCCTGGCCATGATCGTCGGCTCCCTGCTGAGCAGGCCGCCTGCGCCCGAGCGGGTAGCCCGGTTCATCCCGTGAGCCCGATGACGGTCTCACGGCGATGGTCGCGCGCGACGCGGAACGCGTCGCACGGGAGTATCCCATGAGCCCGACGACGGAACAGCCGCTCCGCATCGCCTACCTGGCGGCCGGCGCCGGCGGCATGCTCTGCGGCAGTTGCATCCACGACAACACCCTCGTCCGCGAACTCCAGCACCGCGGGCACAACGCGCTGCTGCTATCGATCTACACGCCGCTGCGGACGGACGAGGAGAACGTGAGCTACGGCCGGGTCTTCTACGGCGCGGTCAACATCTACCTGGAACAGAAACTGCCATTGTGGAGCCGGGCGCCGGCGGCTATCCGCCGCTTGCTGGACAACCCCGGATTTCTGTCGCGGGTCACCCGGTCGGCGTCGGCGACCGACGCCCGCGAACTCGGAGAACTCGCGTTGTCCATGGTGCGGGGCGAGGAGGGGCGCCAACTGGCGGAGCTTCAGAGCCTGGCGCGATGGCTCGCCAGCGAGTTCCGGCCCGATGTCGTCCACCTGACGAACTCGATGCTGGTGGGGATGGT
Source organism: Holophagales bacterium (assembly GCA_009837885.1). Taxonomy (GTDB): domain Bacteria; phylum Acidobacteriota; class Thermoanaerobaculia; order Multivoradales; family Multivoraceae; genus Multivorans. The sequence continues at coordinate 55,987 of VXSP01000046.1, forward strand.
GCACCGGCTGCGGGAGGCGCTTCCGGAGGCACTGATCGTCTGCGGCCTCCAGGGCGAGGACATCTTCCTCCAGGACCTGGACGAGCCGCACAAGTCCCTGGTGGTCGAGGAAATGCGGAAGCGGGTGCGCGAAGTCGACGTCCTGGTGGCGCCGAACGACTACTACGCCGAGACGATGGCGGAACTGCTGGAACTTCCCCGGGCCGGCATCGACGTCGCGCGACTGGGAATCGAACTCGAGGGGCACGACGGCCGCGAGGCGGAACCTGCGGAGTCGCCCCTGATCATCGGCTACCTGGCGCGGATGTGCCCCGAGAAGGGGTTTCATCTCGCCGCCGAGGCGTTCAAGGCGCTGAGCGACCGTCTGGGGCCGGGCCGCGTCCGTTTTCGCGCCGCTGGCTACCTGGGCGGCCGGGACCGTGCGTACTTCGAGGAACAGCGGCAACGGATCGCCGACTGGGGTCTCGAGCCGCACTTCGACTGGCTGGGAGAGGTCACCCGCGACGAGAAGATCGAGCTGCTGTGCAGCCTGCACGCCCTCGTGCTGCCGACGGTCTACCGGGAGGCCAAGGGACTGCCGGCGCTCGAGGCGATGGCGAACGGCGTGCCGGCCGTGCTGCCCGACCACGGTGCGTTTCCGGAGATGCTCGAACGGACGGGCGGCGGCACGCTGGTCCCGGCCGGTGATCCGTCGGCACTGGCAGACGCCGTCGAGCAGTTGGCCGGTGACGCGGAACGCCGGCGCCACCTGGGCCGGTCCGGCATCGCCGGCGTGCGCCGCCACTACGCGGCGGAGCTGATGGCCGCCGAAACGCTCGCCTCGTACCGGCGCGGACTGGTCCGTCGCGGAAGCGACGCCGCCGCGCCGGCGCTAGCATCGGCCGGTCATGGCTGAGGCCCTTCGCTTCGAGCAGGTCACGAAGTCCTACGGCACCGAAGCGGGCGCCGTCGAGGTGCTGCGGGGCGTCTCGTTCTCTCTCGACGCGGGGGAGGCGATGGCCGTCACCGGCCCGTCCGGCAGCGGCAAGAGCACCTTGCTGCACCTTGCCGCGACGCTCGAGACGCCGACTTCGGGCAGCATCCGGATCGGCGGCGAGGCGGCGCACGATCTGCCTGAACGCGAGCTGGCGGCGTTCAGGAGCCGGCGCGTCGGGCTGGTGTTTCAGGATCACTACCTGCTGCCGCAGTACACGATGCTGCAGAACGTCCTGTTGCCGACCGTGGCGGCCGGGAACGGAGAGAGCGACGCGGAAGGGCGCGCGCGGGCGCTGCTGGAGCGAGTCGGCCTCGGCGCCCGCGTCGATCATCGGCCGGCGCAGTTGTCGGGTGGCGAGCGGCAGCGGGCCGCGATCGTACGCGCGGTGATCAACCGGCCGAGCCTGCTTCTGTGCGACGAGCCCACCGGCAACCTGGACGGGGAGACGGCGGGTTCGGTGGCCGACCTGCTGCTCGAGCTCCATGCCGATGAGGAGAGCGCCCTGATCGTCGTGACCCACAGCCTGGAGCTGGCCGCGAGATTGCCGCGCCGGGTGGAGTTGCGCGCCGGCCTGATCGAGGAAGTCTCGCCGGAGCAGGCGCCCGGAGGCTGACGCGGTGGCTGTTGCTCGACCGTCCGGCCCCCTGCCGAGTCTCCGTCACTACTGGCGCGCGAACGTCGCCGTGGTGCTGACCGCGGCGGTGGCGACCTCCGTGCTGGCCGGCGCGCTGATGGTCGGCGACTCGGTGCGGGGAAGTCTGCGCCAGCTCACGCTCGACCGCCTGGGCGGCATCGATCACGCCCTCCTCGGCGCCGGTTTCTTCCGCGAGGAGCTTCGGGACGAACTGGCCGGCGACGCCGCCTTCACGGCCCGTTACGGTCCGGTGTCGGCCGCGATCCTGATGCAGGGCAGCGTCGTGGAACCCGAGAGCGGCCGGCGAGCCGCCCGGGTCAACGTGCAGGGGATCGACGACGGGTTCGGCTCCTTCTTCCCGGGCGCGGCGGAGCGGCTCGATTTGTCCCGGCGCGACGGTCAGCTCTTCGCGTCGCTGGCGGTCAACCGCTCGCTGGCGGAGGCCCTGGCGGTCGAGACCGGGGACTCCGTCGTGCTCTACCTCGAGCGGCCGAGCGAGGCGCCGCGGGCCAGCCTGATGGGGGAGAAGGATCCTGAGGACCAGTTGGAGAGCATGCGGCTGAGCGTGGTCTCCGTGCTCGAGGACGAGGGCCCCGGCCGCTTCCAGCTCGCGCCCCACCAGAGCCAGCCGCTGGTCGGCTACGTCCGGCTTCGCGACCTGCAGCGGGAGCTCGACCGGCGCGGTCTGGCGAACGCGTTGCTGGTAGGTGAGCTCGCGGAGGCCGGCGAACCGGAAGCCGCGGCGCTGGATCTGGAGCGGCAGATTCGCTCCCATGCCCAGGCGGCCGACTTCAGCCTGGCGTTCGCCGAGGCGGAAGATCACCTGCGAGTCACCAGTTCCCAGATCGTCTTCGGTGAGGAGCTTGCCGGGGCGGTGGAGGCCCTGGCGCGGGACCAGGGTGTTGAGGCGATCGGCGTCTCTACCTATCTCGCCAACCGGACCGCCGCCGAGAGTGGCGCCGCGGCTCCCTACTCGACGATCGCCGCGCTCGATACGGGGAGAGCCGGCGAGCTCGGCGTGTTGCGGCTGGCCGACGGTCGGCCGGCGCCGGCGCTCGGGCCGGGCGAGGTACTCGTCAACACCTTCCTGGCGGAGGACCTTGGGGTCGGTGAGGGCGACCGGCTGACGATCGACTACTTCGTCATCGGAGATCGCGAGCAGTTGGTCGAGCGCCCGGTTCAGGCGACGGTGGCGGGCGTGGTCGAGATGACGGGCTGGGCTGGCGACCGCAACCTGACGCCGGACTTTCCGGGAGTCGCCGACGCCGACAACATGAGCGACTGGGACCCTACCTTCCCGGTCGATCTCAGCCGGATCAGGGACCAGGACGAGGCCTACTGGGATGAACACCGGGGTACCCCGAAGCTGTTCGTCTCCCTCGAGTACGGCGCCGAGCTCTGGTCCAGCCGCTTCGGTCTTCTCACCTCGTTCCGGCTGCTGCCCGCGGACGGAGACTCGCCCGGTCGACTCCGGGCCGCTCTCGAGGGAGAGGCGCCGGAACGGGTCGAGCTGCACGCGGCGGGTCTGACGGTCGAGGCGGTGAAAGCCGCGGGCCTGCGGGGCGCCACCGGCGCCACCGACTTCGGGGGCCTGTTCATCGGTTTCAGCCTGTTTCTGATCGTCTCGGCGGCGTTGCTCGTGGGCCTGTTCTTCCGTCTGGGAACGGAGAGCCGCGCCAACGAGATGGGCCTGCTGCTGGCGCTCGGCCACGGCATCAAGCGGGTCCGGCGGCGTTTCCTGCTCGAAGGCGCGTTGCTGGGCGGGGCGGGTGTCCTGCTCGGCCTTGGCGGAGCGGTGCTCTACGCCGGCGCGATGATGGCCGCGCTCCGGACCCTGTGGCGGTCCGCCGTCGGTTCGAGTCATCTCTACCTCCACGTCGAACCGCTGACGCTGGCCCTGGGCGGCGCCGGTTCGCTCCTCGTCGTGTTCTTTGCGATCCGGGGCGCGGTCGGCCGGCTGGCGGCCGTGTCGCCCATCCGGTTGCTGCGGGGAGAGACCACCGAGCGACCGGCGGCGGTGTCAGCGCCGGGACGCAGGGCGCGCTGGACCAGGGGAATCGCCGGCGGTCTCGCCGTCGCCCTGCTCGGCGGGTCGGCTGCCGCTCCGGCGTCAGCGGCCGCCTACCTGTTCTTCTCGGGCGGCGCCTGCCTCCTGATTGCGGGCCTTGCCGGCTTCACCCTGTGGCTGCGCCGGCGGCCGGAGGCCCCTCTCCGGAGCTGGTCCTTGCGCGCCGGCTCCAGCATGGCGGCGGCCAACGCGTCGCTCAATCCGGGGCGGAGCCTGCTCTGCGCCGCCCTGGTGGCGAGCGCGTCCTTCGTCATCGTCGCCGTCGGCGCCTACGGACTCCGTTTCGGCGAGGAGACGAGGAACCTGGATTCTGGGGCCGGAGGCTTCGACCTGGTCGCGGAGTCCGATATCTCCCTTCTCGCCGACATGACGAGCGTGGAGGGACGCTACGAACTGGGCTTTGGCGAGGAGGCTTCCGATCTCGTCGGACGCGCCGAGATCGTCGCCTTCCGGACGGTGCCCGGCGACGACATCAGTTGCCTGAACCTGTTCCAGCCGGAGAGGCCGCGGCTGCTCGGCGCGCCGCCGGACTTCATCGAGCGCGGGGGCTTTCGCTTCCAGTCGCTCGTCTCCGAGGCGGGCGAGACGTCCTGGAAACTGCTGGAACAGGACCTCGGCCCCGGCGTCGTCCCCGCGATCGGCGATTTCAACTCCGTCATGTGGATTCTCCACTCGGGGCTCGGCCAGGGCATCGAGGTCGAGACCGAGCGTGGGGAGACGATCGAACTGCGGCTGGTCGGACTCCTGCGCAAGAGCGTGTTCCAGAGTGAGCTCGTGATTTCCGAGGCGAACCTGGCGAGGCACTTCCCGAACCGGACGGGCGCGTCCTACTTCCTGCTGCGAACCGAGCCGGAGGAGCAGGACCGGACGATGCAGGAACTCGAGCGGACGCTGGCCGGCTTCGGTTTCGACGCGGTCCCCACCGCCCAGCGGCTGCAGGCGTTCCAGGCGGTCGAGAACACCTACCTCGGTACGTTCCAGACCCTGGGCGGGCTCGGCCTGCTGCTCGGCACGCTGGGCCTCTCGGTGGTCCTGCTGCGGAACCTGCTGGAGCGGCGAGGCGAGCTGGCGACGATGCAGGCGATCGGTTTCTGGCGGCGCGCCCTGGCCTGGCTGGTCGTGGCTGAGAACAGCCTGCTTCTGGCGGCCGGTGTTGTGGTGGGCGCCGCGTCGGCGCTGGTCGCGGTGAGCCCGCACCTCCTCGGCGGTCACGCGCTGGTGCCGTGGCTGTCGCTCGGGCTTACCCTGCTGCTGGTGCTGGCGGCCGGCACGCTGGCAAGCCTTGCGGCGGTCAGGCGAGTCACTCGGGAGGACTTGCTCCCGGCGCTCCGCGGTTCCTAGGGCTTCAGGTGGGTTTCGAACAGCTTCAGGATGCGGCGGTACTCGTCGAGCCAGCTCGACGGCTCGACGAAGCCGTGGGCTTCGGCAGGGTAGACCGCTAGCTCCCAGTCTTCCTTGCCCAGCTCGATGAGGCGCTGGACGAGCCGCACGGAGTCCTGGAACAGGACGTTGTCGTCCAGCATCCCCGTGCAGATCAGGAGCGGCTTCTGGAGGCCCTCGGCGAACTCGATCGGCGAGCTGCGTTCGTAGGCCTCGGGATCGAGTTCCGGCGTGTTCAGGATGTTCGACGTGTAGCCGTGGTTGTAGTGGGCCCAGTCCGTCACCGGGCGAAGGGCCGCTCCCGCCGCGAACAGCTCGGGGCGGCGGAACATCGCCATGAACGTCACGAAGCCTCCGTAGGACCCGCCGTAGACGCCGATCCGTTCGCGATCGACGCCGTGCTCGGCGACCAGGTAGTCGATGCCGTCGGCGAGGTCTTCGACTTCGGGCGTGCCCATTTGCCGGTAGATCGCGGTGCGCCAGTCCCGGCCGTAGCCGGCGGAGGCGCGGAAGTCCATGTCGAGCACCACGTAGCCGCGGCGGGCGAGCAGGGTGTGGAACATGAACTCGCGGAAGTAGGAGGACCAGCCCTGGTGGGCGTTCTGGAGGTAGCCGGCGCCGTGGACGAAGACGACCGCGGGTCGTCGAATCTCGGCGGGGCCGGGCGGCAGGTAGAGGCGGGCGTGGATCGGTGGCTCTACGTGCGAGGAGGGCACCTCGACGAAGCGTGGCCCGATCCAGTCGATCGCGAGGAAGTCCGGGGACACCGTCTCCGTCAACCGGATGGCATCGGCGCCCGGCGATGCGTCCTGGAGCCAGAGTTCGGGCGGCCGGGTGGCGGTGGAGTGGACGATCAGGAGGTGGCGATCGTCCGGCGAGAGCCGGAAGGAGTTGAGCCCACCGAGCGCGGTGACCTGCTCGATGGCGCCGGTGCCGGCTTCGGGGATCGGCGCGCGGAAGATGTCGAAGACGCCGGGATGGTTCCGGTTCGCCTCGAAGTAGAGGAAGGCGCCGTCGGCGGAGACCTGGGGGGAACGGACGACGAAGTCGCCCTCCGTGACCTGATGCCGTTCGCCGGTCGCCGTGTCCATCAGGCTGAGCTGGGAGTAGCCGGTTTCCTCGGACAGGAAGAAGACCGTGCTGTCGTCCGGCAGCCAGCCCAGATTGCGAAAGGCGTAGTTGATCCAGGCCGGCTCGGACATCCTGTGCAGGGGACGCAGTTCAGCGGTTTCGAGGTCGATGCCGGCGATCCAGCGGTCCTTGTTGTCCGTCGAGTAGACCTGCACAACGGCCCGCGATCCCTCCCGGTTGAAGGACACCGGGCCGAAGCGGACCGGCCGGGGCCCGGGCTCGTTCTCGCCGGCCTCCTCCTCGCCGGCCTCCTCGTCCTTCTGCTCTACCGACTCCGCTTCGGTATCGGCCGCGTCCTCGCCGTCGCCGGCCTGCTTCGCCGCTGCTTCCCGGGCCTTCTTCCGCTCCCGCGCCGCTTCGCGCAGGTCGGCCAGCGGATCGTCGGCAAGACCCGGCAGCACGGAGAGGTCGAGCGTCGCGGGTTCCGCGTCGCCGGCGCGCAACAGGAGCAGCGTTTCGCCGGCCGTCTCCGCCGTGCCGACTTTCATCCGGACCTCTTCGACGTCGACCATGCCGGTGGCGGTGACGTAGTTCGGCATCCTGTCGCGGAGGCCCTCGTCGCGCTCCTTCGGACGGGTCCGCACGAGCAGGCGGTCGAGCGCTGGCGACAGGGCCGAGCCGGCCACTTCCACCTCCTTGCCCAGGTAGTGGGGAAGGGCCGGCCGGCTGGGGTCGGCGGCCTGGCGTTCCCTGTGGACCTCCAGGTTTCGTTCCTCGCGTTCGCGTCGCTGCCGGACGATCTCGAGCAGTCGCGGCTGCTGGCGCTCCAGGTAGCCGGCCCTGAGGTCCTGTTCGGAGCGCGACTGTTGGGGATCGTCGTCCGTCCGGACGTCGAAAGGTTGCCTGAGCAGGCCGGTCTCCCGCTCCCGCACGAACCACACGCCGGCGCGGCGGAAGGCGACATCGCCGCCGGCGGTGAAGAAGGGCGTGGTCTCCGTTGTGGCGGTTCGGGTGATCTGGATCAGGCTGCCGTCACGGTCGAGGTCGCGGACGAAGACGTCGCCCGCCTTGACGAAGACCCGGCGCCGCCGTTCACGGTCCCAGTTGCCGCCCGCGGTTTCCGCGCCGGCGCGGTCGCGGTCGGAGACCAGGACCGTTTCGCGCTCATCGAGGTCGAGCCGGTAGAGATCGCGGGTCTCCTCGCCCTCCCGCTTGCGCTGGAAGTAGACGCTGTCGCCGTCGCTGCTCCAGTACGGCCCCTCCGGCTGGCGGCCCAGCCAGTCGGGATGGGCCATGATCCGCTCGAGAGTGACGTCGTCCTGCGCCCCGAGGGGAAGGACGGGCAGGAGCAGGCCCGCGGCCAGAACTACCGCGAGCGGTCGAACGGACAAACTGCTACAGGGACTCGAAGTACTCGATCATCGCCTGGGCGGTGGCGGCTTCCGGATGATTGGGGGCCACCTCCAGGAACTTCCTGAACGTCTCGAGGGCCTTGTCGTTCTCCGACTGGGCGGCGTAACAGAGGCCGAGCATGTTGAGTGCTTCGGGGTGATTCGGGTTGAAGCCGATGACCTGCTCCAGCCTCGCCAGGGCCTCGGCGATGTTGCCGGCGTTGTACAGGTCGGCCGCCTCGTTGAAGAGGTTCTTGGATGCCTTCTCCGGGTCAGTGGCCTGAAGGGCCGAGAGCGCGGTCGCGGCCTTGTCGTCCATTCCCAGCGCGTTGTAGCCGGCGTAGAGGATCTGGTTCATGTTCTCCAAGTCCTCGCCCTCCGCAGCCACCTGTTCCGCGTACTCCACGGCCCGGACATGGTCGCCCCGGAAGGAGTAGATGCGGGCAAGTCCGCCCATCGCCGACGTCAGGTCCGCCTTCTTCGCCAGCGCTTCCTGGAACATGAACTCCGCCGTTTCGTAGTCGCCGGAATTCAACGCGTTGCTGCCCTGGTTGTAGAGCTTGATCGCGCTGCCGCGGGCCTCGGCTTCCAGGTCCACTTGCTCGGACGGTTGCGGGATGCCGGCCGCCTCGAACTGCGCCGCCTGCTGCTTCAGTGCCTGCTCTTCGGAGGTCAGGTTCCAGTCACCGCCGCCCGGGAGCTGGCTCAGCCTCGTTTCGTTGCGGGCGGGGATGCGGACGTTGCCCACCCGCCGGGTCACGTAGCCTTCCTTCTTCAGTTCGACGGTGAAGCCGCCGCGCTCGTGCGTGACGACGTTCTTGATCATGATCCGGAAGCGTCCGTTCCTCCCGGAGTAGTGCACTTCCCGGAACGTCGGCGCTTCGGGATTCGTGAAGATGATCTCCACGCCCTCGAGGGTGTCGCCGGTCGTGGCGTCGAAGATCTGCCCCCACACGGTGCCGGGAAGTTGCGCCGCTGCCGGTGCGACGAGTGCGAGCGCAAGGAAGATGCAGAGAGCGGCAGCGAAGGGTCCGGACCGCACCGGCTGCTCGAGAGTCCACGGTTCGCGAATCGGCTTCATCGTCTCCTCCTTCGGCCGCACGGGCTCATGGCGGAATCTGCAGGCGCGCGCTCTTTAGAATAACAGAGCCGTGGTTGCGGATCCTGGCTCTCGCCTCAGGCGCCATCCGGCCTGGCCGAAGGTGCTGCAGATCTGCCGGGCCGCGGCGGAGCGGGGCGGTTGTGTGCGCGTTGTGGGTGGCTCGGTGCGGGACGCGATGCTCGACCGGCCCTTCACCGAGTTCGACCTGGAGGCCTTCCGGATCGCGCCGAAGGACCTCGACCGAATGCTGGCGGACCTGGGCCTGCGCGTCGACCGGGTCGGCCGCGCCTTCTCGGTCGTCAAGCTGCGCGGCGTTCCCGTCGACGTTGCCCTGCCGCGTCGCGAGGTCAGCGTCGGAGCCGGTCACCGCGACTTCCTCGTCGACGCCGACCCGGACATGACCGTCGAACAAGCCGCCGAGCGCCGCGACTTCACCATCAACGCGATCTCTTACGAACCGCTGGCCGGTCGCGTCGACGATCCTCTGGGAGGCAAGGCGGATCTTGAACTCCGGCGGCTGCGTCACGCGTCGCACCGGTTCCCGGAGGATCCGCTTCGGGTGTTGCGCGGAATGCAGCTCGTGGCCCGCCTGGGGCTCGAACCGGAATCCACGACCGTGGACCTGTGTTCCGCCATCGGGTGGAGCGAAATCAGCGTGGAGCGCGTCTTCGAGGAGTGGCGGAAGCTGCTCCTGCTGGGAGACGAGATCGGACGCGGGCTTCGGTTCCTGCAGGCGACCGGGTGGCTCCGGGGCTATCCGGAACTCCAGGCCACGGTCGGCTGCGAACAGGATCCGGAATGGCATCCCGAGGGCGACGTCTGGACCCATACGGGGCACGTCCTGGACGCCTTCGCCACTGAGCGCCTGGGAGACGACGAGGAGGACCTGGTCGTCGGGCTGGCCTGTGTCTGCCACGACCTGGGCAAGCCCGCGACGACCCGATTCGTCGACGGCCGACTCCGTTCCCGCGGCCATGAGGCGGCCGGCGAAGCGCCCACCCGGAGCTTCATGGCCCGGCTCACGAACCGGCGCGGGCTGGTTGACGACGTGGTGCGGCTCGTCGTCGACCACCTCAAGCCCCGCCAGCTCTATCAGGGGGGCGCCGGCGACGCCGCCGTTCGCCGGCTGGCCCACCGGGTGAAGCGAATCGACCGCCTGGTGCGGGTTGCGCGCGCCGACGCCAGGGGCCGTCCGCCGTTGCCGCCAGCGGACTGTGAGGATTGCGACTGGCTGCTTGCGCGGGCGGAAGCGCTGAGGATCAGGGACCAGGCGCCGGCGCCGCTGGTGCTCGGACGCGACCTGATCGCCCGTGGCCTGCCACCCGGTCCCGAGATCGGCGTTCTCGTCGATCGCTGCTACCAGGCACAGCTGGACGGGGCCTTCGAGGAGAGGGCCGCGGGCCTGCGCTTTCTCGATTCGGTGCTCCGGCGCCGGATTGTCGCCGGGCGAGGGCCCGGCGATTCCGGCGGCGCGGAATCGTGACCGGTTCCCCGGGCAGCCGGACGAGCGAAACAAGGGCCGCCGGCGGGTCGTCCCTGCAACGAGAGGATGATGAGTTGCCAGCGCAGAAAGCGTCCGACCGGGAATCGATCCGCGGGTCGACCGACCCTCCCGAGGACTCCGAGCTCGTCCTACGGGCGTCGGCGGGAGACGCCACGGCGTTCGAGGCCCTTGTTCTTCGGTACGAGACACCGCTCCGCAAGCTCGTTTACGGCTACGTACTCAACTGGGAGGTTGCCGAGGATGTGGCCCAGGACGCCTTCCTGCTGGCCTTCCGGAAGCTCGATCATCTGGGAGAGTCGGCCGCGTTCAAGAGCTGGCTCTACCGGATCGCGATCAACCGGGCCCACGACGAGCTGCGCCGGTCGGCGCGTTGGAGCAGGCGGCTTGACCGGAACGTGGGGGATGAAGCGCTCGCCGAACTGCCGGCGGCGGGAGCGGAGTCGGCCGTCGAGTCGCGGCTGTTGCGGCGCGCTCTCGTTCGCGAGCTGGCGCGGTTGCCGAAGAGCCAGCGAACGGCGGTGGTGCTGAAGGATGTGGTGGGGATGAAGTACGTGGAGATCGCGGAGTGTCTGGGCTGTCCGATCGGCACGGCGCAGATCCGGGTCCATCGGGGCCGGCAGAAGCTCCGGCGCCGGCTCGGCGAGCCGGGCTCCGGGGCAGGAGGAGGTACATGATGAGGGAGGAGAAGAGGTCGAGCCGACCGGGGGAGGCCGGGAAGCTCGACGCGCTGTTCGATGCGCTGCGTGAGGAGTGCGCGGCGCCGCCGGCGGCGCCGGGTTTCCTGGCGGGTTTCAGGGCCCGCCGTGACGCCTGGCTGGAGCGCCAGGATCAGGCTGCGCCCTGGCGGTTGCTTGCCCTGCGCCTGTCACCTGTCGGTGCGCTTGCGGCCGGCGCCGCGCTGGTCATGACGCTCAACTCCGGCGCCCAGCCAATCGCTTCGGAGACGGTCCCGGAAACCTCGGCGACCGCGGAGTATCCGGATCCCTTCGTGGCGGGACTGGAAGAGGCCGGCGTGGCGACGGTGGCAATGAACGACGATGACGCCGGTTACGAACTGCTGGCCGTCCTCTACGAACCGATGGGGACACGATGATGACGAACGGTCCCACGAAGTTGTGGATGGGTGTCGCGCTGGGTTCCGTGCTGGTCGTGGGCGTGTCCGCCGGTCTGGTGGCGGACCGGCTTCTGCCGGAACCCCGTGCCGCCAGCGAGAAGCGGGAGGCCCCGGCGCAGGCGCGCGCTTCCAGATCGTCCTCGATGTTCCATTTCGACTGCCGAGACCGGGAGGAGGACTCGGCTGAAGCGTCGTCGAGTTCGGCGCCGGAAGAACCGACCGATGCCGCCCGTTCGGAGGCCGGCGACGAGTACAGGGCGAAGGTGACCCACCGCATGGCGCGGCGTCTGGACCTCGATCCGGAGCAGGTCGCGGCCCTCGAGCCGATCGTCGGCGAGGCGATGGTGCGAGGCCGCCTCTACTGGACCGGGGCCCGTGAGGAGTTCTGCGCCATGCAGAAGGACTTCCACCGGCAGGTGGGGGAGCTCCTCCGTCCCGATCAGGCCGTCCGCTTCGACGAGATGCAGAAGGAGCTGTGGGAACGGAGCCGGCGCCACGAGGATCGTCGCGATCACGACGGCCGCGGTCGCGGTCGCCATGGTGACGGCGACTCGCCGGGAGAGTGCCAGTGAGCGCCGACGAAAGAGAGAGCTCGATGGAAGAGCAGGGGGCCGGCCTGCGCGGTGGGCCGGAGGAACAGGAGGCGGCTCTGCAGGAGGCGGCGGCGCACCTCCCCGTCCACCCCTTCATCCGCTTCGCCGTCGAGCGGCGCGTCACCATGTTCATGGCGACGCTCGGCGTACTGGTGCTCGGCTGGCTGTCGCTGACGCGCTTGCCGCTGGAGTTCCTACCCCTCTTCCAGTCGTCGAACATCTCGGTCCGGGTGCCGTACCAGTCGTCCTCGCCGGAAGAGGTGGCGCGGTCGATCGTCTGGCCGCTGGAGGACAGCCTCGGGACGATCAACGGCGTCACCATGATCCGGTCGCGGGCAAGCGGCAGTTCCGCCTCCGTGGACATCGAGTTCCGGGACGGAACGGACATGGAACTGGCGGCAGTCGACGTGCGCGACCGGATCGACCGGGTGCGCAACGAACTGCCGAGCGATGTCGAACAGATCTACGTCCGCCGGTTCGAGAGCACGGACATTCCGGTCCTCCGCAGCAGTCTCAGCGCGCCGTGGGACCAGGACGAGCTGAACGACTTCGTCGAGGACGTGCTCCTGCCGCGGATCGAGCGGCTGGAGGGCGTTGCGCAGGCGCAGGTGTGGGGCATGCTGAGCCGGGAGCTGCGGATCGAGTTGCTGCCCGACCGTATGGCCGCTCTCGGCGTGGACGTCCGCGAACTGAGACAGGTCCTGCAGAGCAACCACGTCAACGTCTCGGGCGGCTATCTGCGCGAGGGCAGCCGCCGTCTGCTGGTTCGCACCGTCGGCGAGTTCCAGACGCCGGACCAGATCCGGGACCTGCCCATCCGCGGCGACGGCCTGCGCGTGGGCGACGTGGCCGACGTGAAGTTCGGCTATCCCGACAAGTACGAGTACAGCTTCCTGAACGGGCAGGAATCGATCAGCCTGAACGTGAACAAGACGTCGGACGCGAACCTGCTGGAGGTCGTCAACCGGGTCAAGGACGAACTGGAGGCGATCCGGCAGACGCCCGAAGGCGAAGGCCTCGAGTTCCGCCACTTCCACGACACGTCGGTCGACGTGCGTCAGGGACTGACCGAACTCGGCCGGAGCGGCCTCATCGGCGGCGGCCTGGCGATCGTCTTCATGTTCCTGTTCCTGCGCAAGTTCCGGACCACGCTGCTGGTGGCCCTGGCGGTGCCGCTGTCGCTGGTCATGACCTTCGTGATGATGTACCTCGGCCGTCAGGCGGGCGTCACCGAGATCACGTTGAACGTGATGAGCCTGATGGGGCTGATGCTCGCGATCGGGATGCTGCTCGACAACTCGATCGTGGTGATCGAGTCGATCTTCCGCCACCGCCAGGAGCTCGGCGCCGACGCGAAGACCGCCGCTCTCGGGGGCGCCAGCGACGTGGCGATGCCGATCATCTGCTCGACGATGACCACGATGTGCGTGTTCGTGCCGCTCATCTTCTTCGGCAGCGGCGGCGGCGGCCCCGGCAGCTTCGGGCGCTTCATGGGCGACATCGGCACGACGGTCTGCGTGGTGATGCTGGGTTCCCTTGTCATCTCCCTGACCGTGGTGCCGATGATCGCGGCGATCCTTCTCAGGTCGGAGAGCAAGCGCCGGTTCAAGCTGCTCGACCGGCTGAACGATCTCTACGGCCGAACACTGGGTTTCACCCTCCGCCACCGCTTCATCTTCACGATGGCCATCGGGGCGCTGCTCTACGGTTCCTGGGAGCTGTACAACAGCATCGAGCGGAGCTTCAACCAGCCGTCCCAGGGCCGGGCGCTGACGATCTTCGTCGAAACGCCCCGGCAGATGGGGATGGACGAGCGCCTGGATCTCTACGACGAGGTCTACGCGATGCTCGACTCCCGGCGCGACGAGTGGGAGATCGCCGACATCGCCCACCAGGTGCGCCGGGGCGGCGGCCGCAGCCGGGGCTACGGGGGCGGCAACCGTTTCGAGGTCTACCTCAAGCCGGAGGAGGTCTCGGAAATGTCCACGGACGATGTCACGGAACTGATCCGGGAGGCGATGCCGCAGCGGGTCGGCGTCCTGTTCAAGCTCGCCCGGACGGAGTTCGGGCCTCCGGGTTCCGGAAGATCCGGGATGGACGTGGAACTGATCGGCGAGGACGTGGGCACGCTCGAACTCCTGGTGCCGCGGATCACCCAACGGCTGCGTCAGATTCCCATCGTGGGCGACATCGACAACTCCTTCGAGAGCGGCGACGACGAGATCCGGGTCTCGGTGAACCGCGAGCGCGCTCTACAGGGTGGCCTGTCGAGTCAGGCGGTGGCGATGACGGTGAACGGCGCGCTCTCCAGCCGGTCGCTGGCGTACTTCAAGACCGCGGAGCGTGAGATCGGCATGGTCATGCAGTACCGGGAGGAGGATCGCGAGACGCTCGATCAGTTGAAGAAGATGCCGGTCCTCGTGTCGGACCCGGACAGCGAGTCGGGAGCGGTCACCCTGCCGATGTCGAGTCTCGCCTCGTTCAGGGTCCAGAGCGGCCCGTCCGAGATCGAGCGGGAGAACCGTCGCGCCAAGGTGGAGATCGACGTGACGGCCGCGGGCGGCACGCCGGGCTTCATGCTCCGGCGACCGGTCCAGGCGGCTCTCGCGGACGTGCCGCTGCCGGCAGGCTACGAGTGGTCTCTCGGCAGGAGGTTCATGGAGGAAGAGGAAGACGCGTCGCGCGCCGTCCTGACGCTGATCCTGGCCGTGGTGCTGATCTACATGATCATGGCGGCCCTGTTCGAGGACTTCCTCCAGCCGTTCACGATCATGCTGTCGATTCCCTTCGCCTTCATCGGCGTGGGCCTGATCATGTATCTCGCCGGCCAGCCGCGGGACGGTTCCTCGAACATGGGCCTGTTGATCCTGGCCGGGATCGTGGTCAACAACGCGATCGTCCTGATCGATCACATCAACCGGTTGCGGCGCGAGGGCATCGCCCGCGACCAGGCGATCGTTCTGGGCGGCAAGAACCGCCTGCGGCCCATCCTGATGACGGCCGTGACGACGATTCTGGGCCTGTCGCCGATGGTGGCGCCGTTCTTCCTGCCCGAGGTGTTCGGCCAGCCCGAAGGCCGCGCCGCCTTCTGGGCGCCGGTGGGCCTCGTCATCCTGGGCGGACTCACCACCTCGACTTTCCTGACCCTGCTAGTGATTCCAACGATCTATTCCCTGGTCGACGACGTGAAGCTCTTCGTCCAGCGGGTGGTGCGGGCGGCAGTCACCGTTCCGCGGAGAAAGATGGCATGAAACTCAAGGTACCTTTGGGCAAGGCGCGGTCGGCCGCCGCGCTTCTGTTGATGGCGGCCGTAGCCGCCGCGGGCATCGGCTGCGGGCAGTCCAACGCCGAAGCGGGCGGCGAGAGCCCCCGCGCCGGTCAGGGCGGTCCTGGCGGCGGCCCTCCGGGTGGCGGCCGGCCCGGAGGACGCGGCGGCGGTCCTCCGGGGGGCTTTCCCGGTGGCTTCCCGCCGAGCTTCGGCGGTGCCACTACCGCGATTCCGGTCGCGGTGACGAGCGTCATGCGGCGAGACATCGCGGACTACCTGGAGACCAACGGTTCGCTCGAGGCCGAGAACGAGGTGGACATCGTGGCGCGTACGGCCGGTCCCATCGTCGAGCTGAACGTCGAGGAGGGCGACTTCGTCCGCAAGGGCCAGGTGCTGGCCCGCATCGACGCGGTCGAGATCGAGGCGCAGCTCGGCATCGCCCGCGTCAACCTGGCGGAGGCGGAGCTGGCCTGGAAGCGCGCCCAGGATTCGTTCGAGGCTGAGGTGGTCAGCCAGGAGGCCTACGACCTGGCCAGGTCGAACTTCGACGGAGCTGCCGCCCAGATCGTCGGTACCGAGATCCTGCTGGACTTCACCGTGATCCGGGCGCCGTTCGACGGGCTGATAGTCGAACGCGTCGTCAAGAACGCCGAGTACGTCGCGAACAACGCGCGGCTGTTCCGGATCTCCGACTTCGACCCGTTGCTCTGTCCGATTCAGCTCCCCGAGAAGGACCTGCCGCGGCTCAAGCTGGATCAATCCGCGCACCTCACCGTCGAGGCCTATCCCGGATTGCGCTTTCCGGCCCGTGTGCTGCGGATCAGCCCGGTGGTCGACCCTGCGACCGGTACGGTCAAGGTCACCCTCGAAGTGCAGGCCCAGGGCCGCCTGCGGCCCGGCATGTTCGCCAGCGTGTTCGTCGAGACCGACGTTCACGAGAACGCGCTCGTCGTGCCGAAGCAGGCCCTGGTCCTGGAGAGCACGTCCGACACGGTGTACGTAGCGGTGGACGACGGGGAGGGCGGCACGGTCGCCCGGCGCCGTGAACTCGAACTCGGTTACGAGGAGAGCGACAGCCTGGAGGTGCTTTCGGGCCTTCGCGAGGGTGAGGACGTCGTGACCATCGGTCAGGACGGCCTCTCCGACCAGACGCCGATCTCGGTGGATCAGCGTGAGGGGCCGGCCGCGGCGCCCACGATGTTCACGTCGGGCCCGGGTCCGGCCCAAGCTGCCGGGAACCCGGCCCGGGTCGCGGCCGGTCAAGCGGCCCCGCCAGATGGCGGAACGGCGGCTGCCGGGCAGGCCGCGCCGCAGGCCAGCCGGCCCGCCGGGCCCGCTGGCTTTCGTGGCGGTCCGCCGGGTGGCTTCGACCCGGGTCAAATGACCCCGGAACGGCTCGAGATGATGCGGGCCCGGATGAAGGAACGGGGCATGAGCGACGAGCAGATCGACCAGATGATGGAGCGCATCCGGAGTGGCCAGGGGCCGCCGGGAAGACCCGGTGGACCGCCCGGCAGGCAACAGGGTGGACCGCCGAGCCGGCCGCAGGGTTGAGCGGCAGCGGCGGCTTCTGACCAGGTAATCACGAGATGCGGGTTGTTTCCTTCGCCACCCGGCGACCGGTCACGGTGTTCATCTTCGCCCTGGCGGCGGTGGTGTTCGGCGGCGTTGCCTTCCGTGATCTGGCGGTCGATCTGCTGCCGGACATCACATACCCGTCTCTCACCGTTCAGACCGGGTACGAGGGCGCGGCGCCGGTCGAGATGGAGACCCTGATCACGCGGCCCGTGGAGGACGCGGTCGGTGTGGTCAACGGGGTCAACCGGGTCATCTCCAGCTCCCGGGCGGACATCAGCGAGGTCACCCTGGAGTTCTCGTGGGGCACGAACATGGACTTCGCGTCGCTCGACGTGCGCGAGCGGCTGGATCAGGTGCGCTTGCCGGTCCAGGCCGAACGGCCGGTGCTGCTGCGCTACGACCCTTCTCTCGATCCGATCCTCCGGATGGGACTCGCGGGCGGCGGGAGCGACCTGATCGCGCTGCGCCTGCTGGCCGAGGAGGATCTCAAGCGGAAGCTCGAACGCCTTGAAGGAGTGGCCGCGGTCGTCGTCAGCGGCGGCCTGGAGGAGGAGATCCAGGTCGAGATCGACGAGCGGCGTCTGACCAGTCTCGGGCTGACGATGAACCTGGTGATGACCCGTTTGGCGCAGGAGAACGTGAACCTGACCGGCGGCCGGCTGCGTGACGGCCAGACGGACTACCTGGTGCGAACGATCAACGAGTTGCTGCGTCCGGAAGAGATACGGGAGATCGTGATCGACCGCTCCCAGGGCGCGATCGTCCGTCTCGAGGACATCGCCCGCGTCTACCAGGGCGCCAGGGAACGCGAGGTGATCACCCGGATCGACGGCCAGGAGGCGGTGGAAATCGCGGTCTACAAGGAGGGCGGCACCAACACGGTGACTGTCGCTTCCGCCGTGCTCGATCGGGTGGAGGGGCTCGAGGAGGAGATCAGGCAGATCGATCCACAGCTCGAACTGACCGTCCTCACCGACCAGTCCCGTTACATCCGCGACTCGGTGTCGGCCGTGATCGAGACGGCCCTGATCGGCGGCTCGCTCGCGATCGTCGTCCTCTTCCTGTTCCTGCGCAGCGCGCCGAAGACGCTGATCATCGGGATCTCGATTCCGGTCTCGGTCGTGGCGACCTTCTTCCTGATGTACGTCGCCGGCGTGTCGCTCAACATCATGTCGCTCGGCGGCATCACCCTGGGAATCGGTCTCCTGCTGGACAATTCGATCGTCGTCCTGGAAGCGATCCAGCGCCGGCGCGATCAGGGGCTGAGCGTCGTCGAGGCGGCCCGGGCCGGCGCCTCGGAGGTCGGCAGGGCGGTGATCGCGAGCACGATCACGACCGTGTGCGTGTTCGTGCCGATCGTGTTCGTCGAGGGCGTCGCGGGCCAGATGTTCGGTGACCAGGCCCTCACCGTGACGTTCTCCCTGCTGGTGTCGCTGGGGGTCGCGCTGACCGTGATCCCGATGCTCGCCTCCCGGAAGTTTTTCGCCGCCGGGGAACCGGTCGAGAAGGTCCGACACGTCGGGCGTTCCAACCCTGTGACCCGTGCGCTCTCGGCCTTCTTCGACGCAATCGGCGTGGGCGTCGCGCTGGTCGTCAAACATGTGTTCCGTGCCGTCTCGACCGTCATGTCGTTCCTGCTCCGGCCGGTGCTTGCGGCGTTCGGCGCATTGCTACGTGGCATCACGGCCGTGTACGCCCGCGTCCTTCGCGGGGCCCTTCGCCACCCCGCGCTGGTCGTCCTGGCGGCCGTCGTGCTTCTCGCGGGCAGCGTCCAGCTCATTGGTTCACTGGGCAGCGAACTGGTTCCGGAACTGATCCAGGGTGAGTTCTACGTCGACGCCGAGCTGGCGCCGGGTAGCCGCCTGGAAGTGACGGATCGGCGCCTGGAGATGGTCGACAGTTTCGTGCGGAGTCTCGAGGACGACGTGCAGTCGGTCTACATGGTCGTGGGCACGTCGAACGAACAGGGGGGCGCCGCGGGAGAGAGACGCGAGAACATCGGCCAGGTGAACGTGCGATTGAATCCCCCGGTCGACGTGGAGCGGGAGGAGATGGTGATGAGCCGGATCCGGAACTGGATCGACCAAAGCAACTCCTCCTTCGCCAGTCCGACGACTCCGGTCGCGGGTGCGGCCTCGGTAGCTGCCGGCGCCGGGTTCGAGCCTGGTTCCGTCGCCGCGGACGACTCGCTGAAGTACCGCTTCGGCCGTCCGACCTACTTCAGCTTCCGGAGCCCGGTCGAGGTGCAGATCCGTGGCCACAACCTGGCGTTGCTGGAGAGGCTGGCCGATCAGGTGGCGTCGCGAATGCGCGAAGTCGAGGGTCTGGTGGACGTGAAGTCCTCAACGGAAGGCGGCAACCCGGAGCTGCAGATCGTCTTCGACCGGGAACGGCTGTCGACCCTGAACTACACGGTCGCCCAGCTCGGCGCCGTCATCCGCTCAAAGGTGCAGGGGGACATCGCGACCGACATCGTGCGTGAGGATCGGAACATCGAAGTCAGGCTGCGGACCGACGAGGGCTACCGCGACTCGGTGCGTGATCTGCGCAATCTGAACATTCGCCAGAGCGGCGCCACGCCACTGCCGCTGTCGGCGGTGGCGGAGGTCATAGAGACGGAGGGGCCCGCCGAGATCCGCCGGAGCGACGGCGGCCGGGTGGCGCTGATCGAGGCGAACATCGTCGGCAGGGACCTGGGCAGCGTGTCCGAGGACATCGAGGGCATCCTCGAGTCGACGCGGTTCCCGGTGGGCTTCGACTACTCGATCGGCGGCCAGCGCCAGGAGATGGAACGTTCCTTCGACAGCATGAGACTGGCGATCCTGCTGGCGGTGTTCATGGTCTATCTGGTCATGGCGTCGCAGTTCGAATCACTGCTGCACCCCTTCGTCATCCTGTTCGCGGTGCCGTTCTCGATCATCGGCGCGATCGGCATCCTGTACCTGACGCGGACGCCGGTCAGCATCGTCGTCCTGATCGGCGGCATCCTGCTGGCCGGGATCGTCGTGAACAACGCGATCATCCTGATCGACTACACGAATCGCTTGCGGCGCGCCGGCAAGGCCAAGGTGGAGGCCTTGCGCGAGGCCTGTCTGGTCCGCCTGCGCCCGATTCTGATGACGACATCGACCACCGTCCTGGGCCTGTTGCCGATGGCGCTGGGCCTGGGCGAGGGGGCGGAGCTGAGGACGCCGATGGCCCTGACCGTGGTCGGTGGACTGCTGACGTCGACGCTGTTGACGCTGATCGTGATTCCCGCGCTCTACCTCCTGCTGGACTTCCGCAAGCGCGACGCCGACGCCGAAGCTGTCGCCGAGGCTGCTGCTACGTAGGCCGTCCGCAGCGGCGTTTGGGTAGGCCGTCTGCGACGGCGTCGGTAGACCGAGAGTGCTACGGGAACGCTTGTTCGAGTCCCGGGACGGTCCAGGGATCCACTCGGTCGCTTGTTCGCTGGCGGACGCTGGTCACGAGTTCGAATGGGACCGGATCAGCGGTGTTGCCCCAGCTTCGGCGGATGTAGGTGAGGAGGGCTGCGATGGCGGTGTCGGGGAGGCGGGGGTCGGCGGCGAAGCCGGGCATCAGGTCGTCCCAGGTTTGGCCATGGACTTCGATGGGGCCTTCGATGCCGTGGAGCACCAGGGCGACCAGGCGTTCGGGGGATCCGAGGACCCACGGAGTGTTGACCAGACTCGGGCCCAGTCCTTCCTGGCCCCGTCCGTCGTTGTTGTGGCAGGAGCGGCAGGCGCGGTAGTGGCGGCGGCCGCGGTTGAACTGGGCGGCTTCGGCCGCGGTCAGTGCGGGAGCGGCAGCCGGGGCTTCGGGGGCCTCGCCGGTGGCCGTGCCGTCCAGGTTCGCGGCGAGGGCGACCTGCCGGTGGAAGGGGTTGTCCGGCGTTGCCGCGACGCGTTCGGCGAGGACGTTTCTTGCCCAGGTCGACCGCCGGGCCATGGCGCCAACGGTCAGGAGCGCCTGGGTGCGCACCTGGGGCGAGGAGGAGTCGAGCAGTTCCGCGACCGCGGTCTCACCGGTGGCGCTTTCGGTCAGCGTCTCCTCGCCGGTGCGCAAGGCGTGGACGACGAGCCAGGGATTCCGGGATCGCAGGGCCTTCTGCACGGTGGCGTCATCCAGCTCGCCGCGGCCATGAAGCGTCCACAGGGCGTGAATGCGTGCCAAGGGCTCGTCGGCGGAACGGGCAAGCTCGCGCAGGGCGTCGCGGCCCGTGCCGTCGAGTTCGCCTTCGACCAGTAGCCGCTGGGCCGTGTCGCGCTGCCAGCCGTTCGGGTGGGACAGGGCGGCAATGCGGTCGGCCGCTGCCGCAAGGCCTGGCGCGTCGCGACGGACGGCGGCGGGGTTCTCGGCATCGCCCTCCCAGACCACGCGGTAGATGCGGCCCATGCCGAGCGGGCGGTCGAGCCCGTGCTCGAGTATGTACTCGCGGAGGTAGGTCGTTACGTAGCGGACGTGCTGGAGGATGCCGCGGTACATGTCGATCACGTAGAGGGCGCCGTCCGGACCGACCTTCGCATCGACCGGGCGGAAGCGCTCGTCGGTCGAGGCCAGGAACTCGCGTTCGACCCAGTCCGCGTCGCCGTAACGACGGTGCTCGGCGACGAGGGTCGGAATGCCGCCGTCCATCGGACCGGGCGCGAGATCGAAGTGGGCGACCACGTTGCCGGCGGGTTCCGGCACGAAGACGTCGCCCCGGAACGTGGCCGGAAACTGGTCGCCCCGATAGACGACGAGGCCGCTCACCGAGGTGGTCACCGCCAGCCGGCCGTCCTCGCGGAGCATGCCGTTCACGTAGCCGCGGTTGATGCCCGGATTCACGCGGATCGAGTGGACTGCTTCGTCGCGGACGAGTCGCTCGCTGGCGCCGATGCCCCCACCCCGCGGCTGGTGCTCCGGGTTGGCGAGGGCGTAGTCGGCCGGGATGAGGTCGGCGAACAGGTAGCGGGAGTTCGTGTTGTAGTAGAGGCGGCCGACGTCGTCCTGGGCGATGCCCCACTGGCCTCGGAACAGGGTCGAATCGACCTCGATCGACACACCCTCGGCGGTCCGACGCAGCCGGAAGCGGCGGTCGGACTTGGCGTTGTAGAGCCAGTTGTCGAGGGCCCAGAGGAGCCCGTTCTCCGTGTGCTCGAGCAGGTCGGGGTCCGGGTCGCCGTAGTCGAGCAGGCGCTCCCGGCTGCCGCATCGGGGCAGTTCGCCGGCTGCGGTTTCGCTCCGGCACAGCCAGAGGTGGGGCGGTTCGCCGATCAGGATGCCGCCCGAGACGGCCGCGATCGCGCGCGGGCTGACCAGACCATCCACGTAGACGCCGCTCCTGTTCATCGCGCCGTCTCCATCGGTGTCCTCGAGCACGACGACGCGGCCTACCGGCTCCTGTTCCCCCTCGCCGTCCACGGTTGGCATGAAGCCACGCATCTCGACCACATAGAGAAGGCCGCGCTCGTCCCAGGCCATCGCCACCGGGTCCTCGACCAGAGGCTCCGCGGCGACGAGTTCGACGCGGAAGCCCGGTGGGACGCGCAGGGTCGCCATCGCTTCGTCTGGGGCGAGAGGAGGCGCTTCAGGCACCTCGAAGCGGTGCCACACCTGTTCCATGACGTGGCCTTCGCGGTCGCCTCGCTGGGCCGCCGCCGGGCTCTCCGCGCCGAGGGTGAGGCTGACGAGCACGATCGCCACGGCGATTTTGCGTGGGGGTTTCCGAGGCATCCGGTCAGCGCGCAATGCTACTCAAGGGATTGCCGTTTGGTGGTTGAGTGTGCGAGTCTCACCGGCGGCAAGTGCAAGCAACCTGTCGCGTTGCGGAGCGACGATTCGGCGACCGCGTCAGCGTTGACCCAGGTTCCCGAGAGAGTGATCGTCGAATGAGGATCACGATTGGCCTCAGTGTGCACGGGAGAGAATGACCGAGTGGCGACGCAGATTCATCACGGAGCGAAAGATCGGTGAGGCCGGGACAGCATGTGGCGACCACTGTCGTCGTGGCCTTTGTGGGCCTCGGGTCCCCGTCGTTCGGCCAATCCGGCGAGTCCGCGCAGTCCGCGTTGGCACACGGGGAAGCCAGAGCCGCAGTCCCGTTCATCGGGGCACTGGAAGGTGAGTGGAAGCGGAACGAGAGCGTCAGCGAGGATCCGATTCAGAAGACGGCTCTCCTCTGGCGGGATCCGGAGCGCACTTCCGCCGTGCTGACGGGCCTCTCGGCGAGCCTTGCCGAACGCGTGGGGCAACTGCGGCTCCACGTCATCGATGGGCAGATCCAGGTCCGGAACGCGCGATACGAAACACTCGAGCTGCCGACGGACGGCTCAACGGTCACCGATGAGTACGGCAACCGCCACCGCGCCAAGATCCTCCCGGGCGCGATCGAGATCGAGACGGCGAGACCGGGCTGGCTGCTGATCGAGACCTTCTACCGGCAGGCCGATGAACTCCATCGCGTCGTCGAGATCCAGAGCGAGTCATTCCCGAATCTCAGGTTTCTCACGGTCTACGAGTGGGACGGCGACGGAGCTCCCAGGGCGAACCCCGTTGCCGTCGCCGCCGAGCGCCTGGTCCGGCCCGCGACGATACGCATCGTGCCTCCGCGGCGCAGTCAGCAGGAACTGCTCAGGGGCAGCATCGAAGTCGAGACCCTGATTGTCGATCGGTCCATCGGCAGCGTGGACTTCTACCTTGACGGTCGACGGCTCGGGCGCGTGCGGAAGCTCCCTTTCCGCACCCGCATCAACCTCGCCGAGCCACCTCGCGAGCAGATTCTGGAGGTGCGGGCCTACAGTGCTCGCGGTGCTTTCATGGGCGGGGACAGCCTCGTCCTGAATCGCATCGATCCGCCCTTTGGGATCCGCATCGGTGCCGTCACCCCAAGCGAACCCGACGGTGCCGCGGTGCAGGTACTGACGCGCGTCGCGGTCCCGCGGGGCGCCGTCCTGGAACGGGTCGACTTCTACCGCAACGAGCGCCTCGCCTCGAGCGAGGATCAACTGCCGCAGCACGGCGCTACGGGCGGCTTCAGAACCGTCAGGGGAAGCCTGCCCACCCCCGACCTGTCCCCCAACGACTATGTCCGGGTCACCGCCACCCTCGCCGACGGTCGTGAACTGGAAGACGCCCAACTCATCGAGGGCGTCACGTTCAAGGGAGAGATCGATGTCCAGCTCATTCACCTGCAGGTCCTCGTCGTCGATGCCGACGGCGCTCCGGTCGACGGGCTGGCCGCCGCCGACTTTCGCATCGTCGAAGACGGCGAGCGGAAGGCGGTCGAGGATGTCCGGCAGGCCGGCGACGTACCGTTGATTCTGGGGATGGCGATCGACTCCTCGGCCAGCATGAGGCCGATGTGGAGTCAACTCAGATCGGTGGTGGGGACTTTCCTGGAGACCTCCCTGGCGGGCGAAGATCGGGCCTTTCTGGTCGACTTCGACGAGAACGTCCGCCTGCTTCAGCAGCCGACCGGCAGCCTGAGAGCGTTGCGAATCAGCATGGATCGGCTGGTACCCAACGGCGGCACGGCCCTGAACGACGGTATTCTGTTCTCCCTGATCCTGTACGGGGACGAACCCGGGAGGCGAGCCCTGGTCGTCGTAACCGACGGCGTGGACATCGACAGCCGATCCGAACCGGGGAGGGCCGCGGCCTTCGCGGAGCGGGTCGGGATCCCGCTCTACCTCATCGACCTCGGCCGGGATCGGATCGCCCTTCCGAACGGCAACGACTCCGACGGAGACGAAGCCGGCGCGCCACTGGTACGAACCGCACGATCCGCCGACCACGTCCTGCGCATGCGGCAGCAGGCCCGGCAGAGCGGCGGGCGACTGTTCCGGATCGACCCTGAGCTTCCTCAGGCGGAGTTCCTGGACCGCGTCCAGCGGGTGTTCGACCAGATCAGGGAGGATCTCCGACGGCAGCAGGTGCTGACGTACTACACCAGCCGGCCGATCGGGGCCGCCATCGATCCGGATGTGGAGGTAATGGGAAGAGGGCTGGCGGTAAGGAGCGTACTTCCGCTCGACCGAATCGACGCGGATCTTGTCGGTACGCCGGCGGAAGCGCGGGACGCGACGGAGTACACGTACACGGCGACCGGCACGGAGGACGACGCGGTACTCGTGTCGGTGTCAGGTCTTCCGGCGAAGATGGTTGCTGGCGGTACAGCGACGGTGACGGTGACGGTGAAGAACGCCGGCACGACCACGTGGACGCCTTTCGGGGGCTACGGTCTCGGCTCGCAGAGTCCGCACGACAATGACAACTGGGGGCTCCGGAGGGCGCCCCTCTTCGGGAGCGTGGCGCCGAACGAGACGGCCGCTTTCGAGTTCCCGATCACGGCGCCCGAGGAGACGGGCAGCTACAGATTCGCGTGGCGGATGGTGCGAGACCCCGGGGGCTGGTTCGGGTCGGGCGCTGTCGACGTGCCGGTCACGGTGGAGGACCCGTCGTTCGGTGACGCGACGATCCCCGACCAGACCTGGGTTCAGTACGAGGCGCTGGAACCCTTGACGTTTCCCACGGCGAGCGGCGGCGACGGGGAGTTGACCTATGGGCTGGCGCCGCCACTGCCGCCTGGCCTGAGTTTCGACCTGGCGACGCGCGTGCTGTGGGGAACACCCGCGACGCCGCTGCCGGCCACGGAGTACACCTACACGGCGACGGATGCAGACGGCGATGTGGTGACCCTTTCGTTCTCGATCACGGTGAAGGCGGCGGTCAGGGACGATGCTGCCGTCGTGTCGGTCCTGGGCCTCCCGTCGAAGATGGTCGCTGGCGAGGCAGCGACGGTGACGCTGACGGTGAGGAACACCGGAACGACGACGTGGACGCCTTTCGGGGGCTACGGTCTCGGCTCGCAGAGTCCGCAGGACAACGACACCTGGGGGCTCCGGAGGGCGCCCCTCTACGGGAGCGTGGCGCCGAACGAGACGGTCACCTTCGAGTTCCCGATCACGGCGCCGGGGACACCGGGCAGCTACCCGTTCGAGTGGCGAATGGTCCGCGACCCCGGGGGGTGGTTCGGAGCGGGGACGGGGGAGTCCACGGTCACGGTGGAGAACCCGTGATTCGGTGGGCCGGGCGGAGGGTCCCGCTCCGCCCGCTATGCTCTCGGATCGCGCGGTGTCGGCCGGCACCCGGCTGCTGACGGCGCGACGCAGACTTCGATCACGAACCACAAGGGGGCCGAGAGTGAGACCGGAAGACGGCGCATCTCGCTTGTCCGAGGCCGAGCGGGACGACCTGCGGGTCGGCCTGCGGATGGCTCACCCGCCCGACCCGGCGGCTCTCGCAGCGGAGCGGCGGCAACTGGCCGACCTGGAGCAGGCGCCCCGGACGGCGCGCTGGCGCTCCTTCGCCGGATTGATCGGCCCGGGCTACATGCAGAGCGCGATGACCCTCGGCAGCGGCACGGCGGCCTCCGCCCTGTTCGCCGGGGCGGTCTTCGGCTATCAGCTTCTGTGGGTCGCGCCGCTCGCCATGCTGCTGGGGCTGGTCATGCTCTCCGCGGTCGCCCACCAGACCCTGTCGACGGGCCTGCGGCCGTTCGACGCGATGCGCCGCTTCGCGGGGGCGCCGCTGGCCTGGAGCTGGGCCCTGGGCGCGCTGATCGCGTCGATCGTCTGGCACTTCCCCCAGTACGCGCTGGCTTCGGCGGTGCTGGTCGACCTCGGCGAAGCGGCCGGGATCGAGGGGTTGCCGGCCGCGGGTCTCGGCTTCGTCGTTCTCGTCTGGGCCGTGCTGATCTCATCGCTCTATGGCCGGCGGCCCGAGTTGATTCGCGTCTACGAGCGGCTTCTGCGCTACATGGTGTGGGGAATTGTCGTCTGCTTCGCCTGGGTCGTTTTCCGCACGGGAATCTCGGACTGGGGAGGGCTGATCCGCGGCTTTACGGGCTTCGCAATTCCCGGGGAGCGGAACGGCGTGCTCGGAGTGACAGTGATTCTGAGCGGCCTCTCGGCCGCGGTCGGAATCAACATGGTCTTCCTCTACCCGTACTCACTGCTCGCCCGAGGCTGGTCGAGGGA
This sequence comes from Holophagales bacterium, assembly GCA_009837885.1. GTDB lineage: Bacteria > Acidobacteriota > Thermoanaerobaculia > Multivoradales > Multivoraceae > Multivorans. The sequence continues at coordinate 82,685 of VXSP01000046.1, forward strand.
GCACAGGTCCCTGGCGCGGTTCGACCTGTGGACCGGGACCTTCGTGCCGTACGTCCTGGCCGCGAGCCTGATGGTGATCGCCGCCGCGAACACGATTCACCTCGATCCGTCCTACGATGGTGTGCGGCTGAGCCCGGTGGAGGCGGCGCAGTCCCTGGCGGCCGTCGCGGGCCCGGCCGTGGGGCGCGTGGTGTTCGACCTGGGCGTGCTCGGCATGGCCCTGTCGACGATCACCCTGCACATGCTGGCGACCGGGTTCGTGGCCTGCGAGTTGTTCGGTTGGGAGTTCGGCAGCAAGAGGCATCGGTTGGCCATGCTGCTTCCCGCGCCCGGTGCGCTCGGGCCGGTGTTCTGGGGCGACATCGCGGTCTGGCTGGCGGTGCCGACGAACATCGTCTGCGGTCTGTTCCTGCCGGCCGCGTACATCGGCTTCGTCATCCTGCAGCGGAGACGCGGCTACCTGGGCGACGACCGTCCGGCTGGCGCCCGGGGCTGGCTGTGGTGGGGCGGAATGGTCGCGGTGACTCTCTTCCTGACCGGCTTCATGGCCTGGTACGTCTGGACCCAGGGTCCGTCGTACTTCGGGCGATTCGCCGGCTGAGTCGCGACCGGCCGGGCGATGCTGGAACTGCGATCGGTCGGCATGCACTTCGGCGCCGTCGCGGCGCTCGTGGACGTCGACCTGGAACTGCGTGCCGGCGAGGTGGTGGGTCTCATGGGCGACAACGGCGCCGGCAAGTCGACGCTGCTGAAGATCGTTGCCGGCAACTTCGCCCCGACTTCGGGCCGGGTGCTGTGGGACGCCGCCGACGTCGAACTCTCGCCACTGTCGGCGCGGGAGCTTGGTATCGAGGCCGTCTACCAGGACCTCGCGCTGTGCGACAACCTCTCGGCGGCCGCCAACGTCTTCCTGGGCCGCGAGTTGAGCCGGCGGCTGTTCGGAGTCCTGCCGGTGCTCGACCACGCCGCGATGCGCAGAAAGTCGGCAGAGCTGTTCGCCGAGCTCGGCTCGGACACCCGGGCGGACGACCTGGTTCGGCAGATGTCGGGCGGCCAGCGGCAGGCGGTGGCGATCGCCCGGGCGCGGTTGAGTGCTCCGCGGTTGATGCTGCTCGACGAACCGACCGCCGCGATCAGCGTTCGGCAGATCGCCGAGGTGCTGGAGCTCATCCGCAGCCTCAAACAGCAGGGCGTCGGCATCCTGCTCATCTCGCACCGCATGTCCGACGTGTTCGCCGTCGCCGACCGCATCGTCGTCCTGCGTCGCGGCCGCAAGGTGGCGGACAAACCGACGGCGGACTCGTCGGCCCAGGAAGTGACGGCGCTGATCACCGGAGCGATCGAGGCGGCGTGAGGAGTCTCCGTCGGACGCCCCAGTCCTTGTGGGTGATGTTGACGGTCGCCGCCCTGGCCGGCGTGATGAGCTTTGTCTCGGAGCCGTTCGCGAGCGCGGACAATCTCTTCAACGTCAGCCGCAACTTCGCCTTCATCGGGCTGATCGCCCTGGGCCAGACGGCTGTGATCGCGACCGGTGGGATCGACCTCTCGGTCGGCTCGGTGATGGGGCTCGCGGGGATCGTCACCGGACTCGTTCTGGGTTCGGGACAGCCCCTGGCGCTGGCCGCGGCCGCGGGCCTGGGGTGTGCGCTCCTGTGTGGGCTCGTGAACGGCGCCCTCGTGGGGTACCTCCGGCTGTCGCCGTTCGTCGTCACGCTCGGCATGCTGAGCATCGCCCGGTCGCTGGCTCTGGTGGTCTCGAACAACAGGATGATCCATGACTTCGGTCCCGACGAGGATCTCGTGCTTGCTCTCGGCGGCGGACGCTTCCTGGGGCTCGCGAACCCGGTCTGGTTGCTCCTGGTTGCCGCGCTCGGCGCCGCGGCCTGGTTTCGATACAGCCGGCTGGCACGCCATGTCCTCGCCGTCGGCGGCAACGAGGTCTCGACGCGCCTGGCGGGGATACCCGTAGCCCGGGTCAAGCTCACGGTGTACGTCCTGAGTTCCCTGCTCGCCGGGGTATCGGCGATCCTGATGATCGGCTGGTTGGGAGCGGTGACGAATGCACTCGGTCAGGGCTACGAATTGCGCGTGATCGCCTCGGCGGTGATCGGCGGCGCGAACCTGATGGGAGGTGAGGGGGGCGCGTTCGGCGCCGTGGCCGGTGCGGCCCTGATCGAACTGATCCGCAACAGCCTGCTGCTGCTGGGCGTGGATCCCTACTGGCAGGGAGCGTTTGTCGGCGGGTCGATCGTCGTCGCTATGCTCGTCGAGCGGGTGCGGCGGGGCCGACAGGCCGCTGGTTGAAGCCGGGGGGAGGAGCCCGCGTCTGCTCGGGAGTTCGAAGGGGAGTTGCAAGTGAGCTGGAAGAGGAAGCTGCGGAGCGGGCGAAGCACCCGTGGGCGCCGCCGGATGCCGGCGGGGCTCGTTGTCCTCTCGCTACTGGCGGTGGCCGGCTGCGGGCGGGAAGAAGGGGGCTACACCTTCGCACTGGTGCCCAAGGCAATGAACAACCCGTTCTTCGACTTCGCTCGCGACGGCTGCATGCAGGCGGCGGAGGATCTCGACGGCGTGGAGTGCCTGTACATCGGTCCGAGCGAGCACACGGAGGCGGATCAGGTCCAGGTGGTGGAAGACCTGATCACCCGCCGCGTCGACGGTGTTGCCGTGTCGCCCTCGAACGCGGTCGCGATGGCCAGGGTGCTGGTGCGGGCGAGGGACTCCGGCATCCCGGTGATCACCTGGGACTCCGATCTACTGGCCGAGGATGCCGGGCTGCGGACCACCTACATCGGCACCGAGAACCGCGCGATGGGCGTCGAGCAGGCGAAGCTGCTTCAGGCGCTGAAGCCGGAAGGGGGCAGCATCTGCATTCAGTCCGGCGGGGCCGCGGCGATGAACCACAACGAGCGGATGCAGGGGCTCCGGGACACGCTGGCCGGTGTGGTGTCAGCCGCACCGCCGGGGGAGCGGCTCGAGGGTCAGAACGGCTGGACGGAGGTCGCGGCCTGTCCGCTCTACACGAACGACGACTTCCCGCTCGCCGTGCAGCAGATGGCCGATGTGCTGGCCTCGGAGCCTGACCTCGACGTGTTCGCGATCACGGGCGGCTTCCCGCAGTTCGTGGACCAGGCCTACCGGCAGGCGGTCGAGCCCTACCGGGAGAGGATCGAGTCCCTGGACCTCGTGATCATCGGCGCCGACGTGCTGCCGATGCAGTTGGACCTGCTGGTCGAGGGGCTCAGTCACGGCCAGGTCGGGCAGCGGCCCTACGCCATGGGCTACCGGTCGATGGAGGTGCTGCTGGAACTGGTGAGCGGCGGATCGGTCGAGGACCCGATCTACACCGGTCTGGACGTGTTGACCGGCGCTGAAGACGTCGAGGCGTTCAGGGCCCGCTAGCCGGCAGGCAACTCGACGTCCCGAACCAGGTAGCTGCCCCGCCCGGAGGCCTCGTCCCGGACCCCGACCGCGACCGAGAACCTCCCCGGCGGCAGGTCGACGTTCACGACAACGGTCTTGGTCTGGCCGATCTCTGGCAACTCCGCTTCCATCAAGGTCAGGGTCTTCTGCCGCATCGGCGTGCGGCGGCCGTCTTCCCCTTCGGCAACGAGGAAGATGCGCACCGCTCCGGAGGCGCCCGACGGTCCGGGAAGCAGGGTGACGGCCGATACGGGAACCCGTACTCCCACGGGAAGCGTCCTTCGGCCCGGTTCGGTTCCGGGCGAGGTTTCGCCGAACGTCACTTCTGCGGCGAGCGGATTGGTCTGTTCGTCCAGCTTCAGCGCCGCAAACAGACGGTCGGCCAGTCGCTGATCGGCCGACTTCAGAATGTAGGAGCGGCGGTACCGCACCTGCCAGCCCTTTGCCTGCCTGGTCAGACGCACTTCGACCTGGCGAATCGGATGGCGACGGTCGGGCGGCGCCCGATAGCCCAGGGAGTAGTAGGAACCAAAGTCGGACGCAATCCCCTCGAGCGCTTCGGCAGGGTTCGGCTGGTTGAAGACCGCGCGGCCTCCGGTCTCGTCCGCCAGAAGGCTGAGAGTCGCCTGCAGGTTGTCGACGCGCAGGCGGTCGTTCTCGGTGCTGGGCACGAGCACGGTCGACAACCGCGAATCTCTGGTCCCACCGAAGTCGCCCACCTCGCTGACCGGGCCGGCGAGAGTCGGATCGGTGGCCGACGAGGCTCGAACGCCGCCAGCGTCGACAGGATAGATGGTGACCCGATTCGCGTTGCTGAAGGAGCTGAAGCGGTTGAATCGGGTCGTGTCGTCCCACTCGCGGTCGAGGGCGCCCGTCTCCGACTGCCGATCCGCGCAGATTTGGCCCAGATAGTGGAACAAGTCGGCCCCGGGGCGTTGAGGCAGTCCGTCACTGACGTAGACGAGCGCTTTGGGGCCCGGGAGACCGCCGAGGGCAGTCGCCAGTTCGGCAAGCGAAGCCAGGGAGGTCCCAGCCCGGGTTTGCATCTCCGCCGCGTACTGGCCGGCGGCGCCGAGGAGCGCGGGCCAGGTGTCGACGCATGGCACGCAGCCGGGATTGAACTCGCTGGCGGGAGGCTGGATGCACGTCTCGTAGGTGGTCCGGATCTCGTCCAGGGTGCGTCTGCGCAGCAGGTCGTCGTCATGGAGACCGGAGCGCGGCTCCCCACGCAGTTGTTCGAGGGCCCCAAGGAGTTCTCGCGGGTCGTCCGTGAAGGGAACCCGGACGTTCAGCTCCGGATCACCGGTGGCGAGCAGGAAGCGGATGCCGCCGCCCTGGTCGCGGCGGGCGCTGAGGAAGGAGGCGAGGTCGTCTTCGATGCGCAGCAGGTTGCCGTGCCTGGTGCGATAGCGGTCGACGTAGAGTGCCACCATCAAGGGGGCGTCGGTGTCCGCCTCCGGTTCGCCGCCATCGCTCCATTCCGGCTCCTCACGGGCGGCGGCGTTCAGGAAGTTGGTGATTTCGACCAACTCGCCGTTCTCGTAGACCTCGAAGTCGGCGGCGGTGAGGTCGGCGATCGGCCTGCCCCGGCGGTTCGTAACGTGTACGTCGATGTTCACGATGCTCACGTTCACCTGCTCTGCGACCGTCGCGGCCGGGGTTTCCGGGCGTTCCTGCCGCTGGGCGCCGGCCGGCACGGCGGCCAGGGGCAGCGTGAACAAGGCCGCGATGAGTCGCCCGCAACGGCGAGTCGGAGCCATGGATTCACTATACTGGCTTGATGGTCACGGCGGGCGCGAGAGGCTTGGCTCCAGCACTCTCGACCGGGTCGGGTATGTTGCTTGCCGCCGTGGTCGGCGCCGTCGTCGCCGTGGGCTCGGTCGACGCCCAGGTCTCGCGCCCCGAACCGGAGTACAAGGGCGCCGACCGGATCGAAGAGTGGTCGGGGCGTCGCATCCTGGTCGTGACGCCGCACCCGGACGACGAGACCTTCACCTCCGGCGGCACACTGGCGATTCTGGCAGCGAACGGCAACGACATCCGGGTAGTCGTCTACACGACGGACAATGCCGGTTCCCGTGACCCGGAAATGACGAAGGACCGCCTGAAGGCGATCCGGCGGGCCGAAGAGGAAGAGGCCTGCCGCATCCTCGGCATTCCGAAGGAGAACATCGTCTGGCTGGGCCATGACGACGGCATGCTGGAGTACGTCGACCGCCGGGACCTGACCCGTCAGGTGGCCCGGGAGATACGGCGGTTCAAGCCCGATGCCCTGTTCTCGGTCGATCCCGGTTCGCCCTACGAGCAGTACCACAAGTCGGACCATCGTTCGGGCGCGATCATCACGGTCGACGCGATCCGCGCGGCTCGCTGGCGGCTGTACTTCCCGGAGCTGGAGGCCGAGGGCTTCGAGGCGTGGAGCGTGCCCCTTGTCTTCTTCTACTACAGCGCCAACCCGAACTACACGGTCGACATCACGGCTGTGGCGGAGAAGAAGGCAAGGGCGTCGGCGGCCCACATCAGCCAGTTCGGTTCCATGGTCGACCGATACGACCCGCAGGCTGTGGACGAGCAGCGCAAGGAGTGGGCGGCGCGTCTGCTGGCCCGCGCCGAGCGCGAGAACGGCAAAGTGGTGGAGCGCTTCCGGCGTTCCACGGCATACTGAGTGGCCGGGGCGGCGTCCCCGCTGGCGCTCAGCGTTCTCGACCAGTGCCCGGTGCGGGCGGGAAGCACTCCCGCGGACGCGATCCGCGAGGCGGTGAAGCTGGCGCGGGCGACGGATCGCCTCGGGTATCGGCGGTACTGGCTGGCTGAGCATCACAACTCGCAATCGCTCGCCTGCGCCGCGCCGGAGGCGCTGATCGGCCAGGTCGCCGCGGCGACCAGCCGCATCCGGGTGGGCTCCGGAGGCGTCATGCTGAGTCACTACAGTGCGCTCAAGGTGGCCGAGGTGTTCCGCATGCTGGAGACGCTCTACCCGGGTCGAATCGACCTGGGAATCGGCAGGGCGCCGGGGTCGGACCGGTTCACGGCGCACCTGCTTGCTCATGGGCCGGGGCGCCTCGGTGTGCAGCACTACCCGGAACAGGTCGCCGACCTTCTCGGGTACCTGGGCCGGGGCCACGAGGACGACCGGCTGAACGGGGTCCGGGCGATGCCCCTGGGAGATACGCAACCGGAGGTGTGGCTCCTGGGCTCGAGCCTCGGTTCCGCGCGGTTCGCCGCCTACTTCGGCTGTCCCTTCAGCTTCGCCCACTTCATTCAGCCCCGCGACGCCGAGGCCGCGCTCGAGCTCTACCGGAAGGAGTACCGTCCGTCGGACAGTCATCCCGAACCGCGGGCGAGCGTCGGCGTCAGCGCGATGGTCGCGGACACGGACGAGGAGGCGAACCGGCAGTCGCTCAGCCGGTTCCTGTGGTGGATCCGGCTGACCCAGGGCCAGCCGGGCCCGTTCCCGAGCCTGGAAGAGGCGGAAGCCCACGACTTCACCGAGGCGGACCGGGCCGTGCAGCGGAAGATGCGGGCGCGCAGCCTGGTCGGAGCGCCGGACGCGGTGGCCGCGCGGGCCCGGGAGTTGGCGGAACGTCTGGGAGTAGCCGAACTCGTCGTGCTGACGATCTGTCCGAGCTTCGAGGCGAGGCTGCGCTCCTACGAGCTACTGGCCGGGGCCGTGGGACTCGTCGGGCATGGTTGACAGCCCAGCGCGGAAGCCAGAGGATCCGGGAGTTCCCGGGAGGTCCTGAACGATGACGATGGCAGAAAAGCGAATCGAGCACGACGAGAACGCGGCTGGAACCGTGCGGGAGCTGTTTCCCGCCTCGAGCGGCCTCGACTTTCGCGTCGCCGACCTGTCCCTGGCCGCATCCGGCAGGAGGCAGATCGAACTTGCCGAGCACGAGATGCCCGGTCTGATGGAGTTGCGCCGGCGCTACCGCTCGGAGCAGCCTCTTCGCGGCGCGCGGGTAACCGGCAGTCTCCACATGACGGTCCAGACGGCGGTGTTGATCGAGACGCTGGTCGACCTGGGCGCCGAAGTGCGGTGGGCCTCCTGCAACATCTTCTCGACCCAGGATGAAGCCGCCGCGGCGGTGGTCGTGGGCCGGCCGGAAACCGGAGGCACTCCGGAGGAACCGACGGGAGTACCGGTCTTCGCCTGGAAGGGCGAAACCCTGGCCGAGTACTGGTGGTGCACCTTGCGGGCACTGGACTGGCCGAACGAGAGCGGTCCGAACCTGCTCGTCGACGACGGCGGCGACGCCACGCTGCTCATTCACCGCGGCGTCGAGTATGAGCAGGCCGGGGCCGTGCCGGCCTTCGACGAGGACAACGAGCCCGAGGAGTGGGGGGTCATTCTCGAACTGATCCGGCGGGTGAGAACCTGGGACCCCGGCTACTTCTCACGCATGGCGGAGGGGCTTCAGGGGATAAGCGAGGAGACGACGACCGGCGTTCACCGGCTCTACGAACTCGAGGAAGCAGGGTCCCTGCTCTGTCCGGCGATCAACGTGAACGACTCGGTTACCAAGTCCAAGTTCGACAACATCTACGGTTGCCGGCACTCGCTGATCGACGGCCTGAACCGCGCCACGGACCTGATGCTCGGCGGCAAGTCGGCGGTCGTCTGCGGCTACGGCGAGGTCGGCAAGGGTTGCGCCCAGTCGCTGCGTGGCCAGGGCTGCCGGGTGATCGTCACCGAGATCGACCCAATCTGCGCTCTCCAGGCGGCCATGGAGGGCTATCAGGTGGCCCGGCTGGAAGACGTGGTGGAGACCGCGGACATCTTCGTCACCTGCACCGGGAACCGGAACGTCATCAGCGCCGGGCACATGGCGCGGATGAAGAACAAGGCCGTGGTCGGCAACATCGGCCACTTCGACAACGAGATAGATATCGCGGGTCTCAAGCGGTTGCCGGGCGTACGGAGCCGGAACATCAAGGATCAGGTCGACGAGTGGGTCTTTCCGGACGGCCGGAGCCTCCTCGTGCTGGCCGAGGGCCGGTTGCTGAACCTGGGCTGCGCGACGGGCCACCCGAGCTTCGTCATGTCGACTTCGTTCGCCAACCAGGTTCTGGCTCAGATCGACCTCCATCGGACCGCCCGGTCGAAAACGAATCGGTCGAAGGAGAACCGGGTGTACCTGCTGCCGCGGGAGCTCGACGAGGAGGTCGCCCGCCTGCATCTGGATCACCTGGGCGTTCGGTTGACCGAACTCAGCGAGGAGCAGGCGGCGTACATCGGAGTGCCTGTCGGCGGCCCGTACAAGCGGGACGACTATCGCTACTGACGTGCCCCGGTTCCGCATCGGAACAGGGGCGGTACGAGATGCATAAGTCCCTGGCTTTCAGTAAGATACGGGCCCCGATGCGGAACCACCGATGCGAGCGCGCCCGGCTCTCCGGCCTGCTTCCGGCCTGCGGAATGCTGGTGGCGCTCATCGCCTCGGCCGCCGTTGCCCAGGAGCGCTACCACCCGGCGATCGATCCCGATCTGTTCCCGCTGCCTGAGAACCTGGCGGCGGCGGTCGAGTTCTGGAAGGACGTCTTCGCGACCTACACCAGCGATCAGGTCGTTCTGCACGACGAACGCCACCTGAACGTCGTCTACAGCGTGATCGACATGGGGGACCTGCGCGCGACCGGTTCGTCCGAACTCCAGATCGATCGGGCGCGCATCAGGCGCGTCCGCACCGAGATGAGCCGGATCGCGAAGGCCCTGCGCGATCTGGCGGCCGGACAGCCGGCAATCGACCTGCCGCCGGATCTCCGGTCGATACCGTCGCAGATGGAGAACATCGCGGGGGGGCGGACGAAGTACCGGCGGGCCGCGGGCCTGATTCGCTCCCAGCGGGGCCTCCGGGACCGCTTCGAGGAGGCGATCGAGATCTCGGGCATGTTCATGCCGGGGATTCAGCGGACCCTGGCGGAGTACGGATTGCCTGCGGAGATCCGCTGCCTGCCCTTCGTGGAATCCATGTTCAACTATCGCGCCCGCTCCAAGGTCGGCGCTTCTGGCGCGTGGCAGTTCACCGCTTCGACCGGCAGGGCTTTTCTGCAGATGGATGAGGCCGTCGACGCCAGGTCGGACGTCCTGCTTGCCGCCGCGGGCGCTGCCCGCAAGCTCCGCCGGGACTATGAGTCTCTCGAAGCCTGGCCGCTGGCCCTGACCGCCTACAACCACGGCGCCGGCGGCATGGCGAGGGCCGTCCGGCGGTTGGGAACGCGGGACATCGGCGTGATCGCGGAGAAGTACCGGTCGCGGACGTTCGGCTTCGCCTCACGGAACTTCTACCCGGAGTTCCTCGCCGCAGTGATCGTCTACGCCGAACGCGACCGACATTTCCCCGGAGTCGAACCGTTCCCCGAGATCGAGTTCGACGTCGTCGACCGGGATCGCTACGTGGCTCTGACCGACCTGGCAACGGCAACCGGCGTGGAGATGGACGAACTGGCGGAGCTGAATCCGGCACTCGACCGTTCGGTCCTCGCCGGTTCGCTGCTGGTTCCTCCGAGGTACCCCCTGCGCGTGCCGGCGGGGACAGGGGCGCGGTTCGAGCAGGCCTACGCCGAACTGTCGCCCGAGCGCAAGCCGGATCGCCAGGCGGCGTTCGGCTATCGGGTTCGGCGGGGCGACACGCTGGGAGCGATCGCCCGCCGGTTCGGATCGTCCGTGTCCGCGATCCAGCGTGCGAATCGCCTGCCGCGCGCGGACCGAATCTACGTGGGTCAGCGGTTACGGATCCCGCAGCAGGGTTCCGGCAGGGCCGCGCCACCGCCTGTCCAGCGCGCCGCGGTCAGGCCGCCCGAAGAGCGCGCCGGAACGGTTGAGCCCCGGAACCCGCCGCAACAGACTCGAACCGAGAGCGTCCACGTCGTGACGAGGGGCGAGTCGGTGCACCGAATCGCCCGCAAGTACGGCGTCACGGTGGCGGCTGTGGTGGCTGCGAACGAGCTGCGGCGGCCGGAACTGATCCATGCCGGTCAACGCCTGCGGATCCCGGCGGACGGCAAGGACGTCGTCTACCGGGTGCGGCGGGGCGACACGCTGAGCCAGTTGGCGCGGACCTTCGGAACGTCCACGGCGAAGATCCAGAGGGCGAACGGCCTGCGGGGCAGCCGGATCGTCGTGGGGCAGACGCTCCGTATTCCCGCGGAGTGATGAACCTGCCGGTCCGTGCGCCCCGCGCTCCGGTCCTCGGGGTGGTGCTTGGACTCCTTCTGGCCGGTTGTGGCGGGGACAAAGCGGGAGACGCGGACCTCGTCGTCGTGAACGGCCGCCTGGTGACCCTGGCGTCACCAGCCGGGGCCGAGGCGCTGGCCGCCGCCGACGGGCGGATCGTCTTCGTTGGCTCGAGCGACGACGCGAGCGCCTGGATCGGTCCCGACACGGAGGTTCTCGACCTGGAGGGGCGCCTGGCCGTTCCCGGTTTCATCGAAGGCCACGGCCACTTCTGGGGAGTCGGAGAAGCCCAGCTCCAGTTGGCGCTCGAGGAAGCGCGAACCTGGGATGAGATCGTCGGCCAGGTCGCGGAAGCCGTGGCTGAAGCTGAACCGGGAAGCTGGATCCTGGGGCGGGGCTGGCACCAGTCGAAGTGGTCCGAGACGCCGGTCCCGGTCCTGCAGGGACTGCCGACACATCACGGCCTGAGCGCGGTGTCGCCGGACAACCCGGTCCTTCTCGGTCATGCCAGCGGTCACATGGCGTTTGCGAACGCACGGGCCATGGAACTCGCCGGCATCGATGCCACGACGCCGGATCCGGACGGCGGAGAGATCGTGCGGGACGCGGATGGTCAGCCGACGGGCGCCCTCCGGGAAACGGCCGAGAACCTCGTCGCCGGGTTGCGCTCCGAGACTCTCGAGCCGAGCTATGCGCGGCGCGTGGTGCGACTCGCGGGCGAAGAGTGTTTGGCCAAGGGCATCACGAGTTTCCAGGACGCGGGCTCCAGCTTCGGGCTCATCGACCTCTACCGGGAGATGGCGGACGACGGCACCCTGCCGCTGCGGCTCTGGGTGATGGTGGCCGAAAGCAACGAGGCGATGGCCGAGTCGCTCGGCAGCTACCGCATGATCGACCGCGGCGACGGGTTCCTCACCGTCCGCGGGATCAAGCGGTTGATCGACGGCGCTCTGGGCTCCCACGGTGCCTGGCTGCTGGAACCCTACGAGGACATGCCGCAGTCGACGGGTCTCAACACGACGGGTCTGGACGCGATGGAGGAGGCCGCCCGATTGGCGCGGGAGCACGACTTCCAGCTATGCGTCCATGCGATCGGCGATCGGGCCAATCGCGAGACGCTGGACCTCTTCGAGCGGTTCCTGGCCGGCGACCGCACGAGGCGCTGGCGCGTCGAGCATGCCCAGCACCTGCATCCGGACGACGTACCGCGATTCGCGGAGCTCGGCGTAGTCGCCTCGATGCAGGCGATCCACTGCACGTCGGACGGGCCCTGGGTGCCGGAGCGTCTCGGCGAACGACGGAGTGCCGAGGGGGCCTACGTCTGGCGGGATCTGATCGACTCGGGCGCCGTGGTCACCAACGGGACGGACGCCCCCGTCGAGGACGTCGACCCGATCGCGTCGTTCCATGCTTCCGTCAGCCGGCGCATGACGAACGGGGAGGTCTTCTACGGAGACCAGCGAATGACCCGGCAGGAGGCCCTGCGCTCCTACACGATCAACGCGGCCTACGCGGCCTTCGAGGAGGAATCGAAGGGGAGTCTCGAGGTAGGAAAGCTCGCGGACCTGACGGTTCTGTCCCGGGACATCATGACGGTCCCGGAGGACGAGATTCCCGGCACCCGCGTCGTCTACACGATCCTGGGCGGCCGGATCGCCTACCGGCAGCAGCAGGCGGCGTCACCCGGCGGATGAGTCGCCGCCAGACCGGCTCGGGAACACGCCCGGGCGGGATGAAGGTTCTTGGCGGCCGCTGGCGGGGTCGGCGTCTCACGGTACCGGCCGGAATCCGTCCGACCCAGGCGCGTGTGCGCGAGGCCCTCTTCTCCCACTGGGGCGACCGCGTCCCCGGCAGCCGCCTCCTGGAGCTCTATGCCGGTTCCGGAGCCGTCTCGTTCGAGGCCCTGTCCCGCGGAGCCGGGTTCGTCCTGGCGGTCGATCGGAACTCGCACGCCCAGGATTGCATGAAAGCGAGCCGGGAGACTCTCGGAACGGAGGATCTCCGGCTCGCCCGGGCGGTCCTGCCGGGGGGACTCGAGGAGGTGGTTGCCGGGGAGGCCGCTTTCGACCTCGTGTTCATGGATCCACCCTACGATTCCATTGATCCGCCCTACGGTGACTCCGGGCCTGACGAGTTGCTTGGCGCCGTTTCCTTTGTGGTCGCGGACGGCGGCGAGATCGTCCTGGAACACGCCAGCCGGCGCGCTCCACCGGCGGCGGCCGGGCGGTTCAGGTTGCGGCGGACCAGGCGCTACGGAGACAGTGCGCTGGCCTTCTATGACTGATCAGGCCCTGGTGCGAAAGGGGGGACTCGAACCCCCACGGTATTGCTACCACAAGATCCTGAATCTTGCGCGTCTACCAATTCCGCCACTTTCGCTCCCGGCGGCCTCAGGGCCGGACGGGCATTCTACCCGCTCAACAGGCTGCTAGTCTCCCTGCATGAGCAGTCCAGACTCCTGGTATCCGATCGTCCGTTTCCCCAAGGGCCGCGCTCCGGCTGCGGTGGTTGCCGTGGTCGTGCTCGCCGGCGGGCTGGTCGGTTGCGCCGAGTCCGGGCCGGATGGCGCCTCGGACGAGGATCGGAAGGCAATCGAGAACGTGCTGGCCGACTACCTCCCCAAGCTCGGAAACGCCTACGCCAACGGAGACTTCGACGCGCTGGCCTCGGGCGCCGTGCCCAAGGAAGTCGCTACGGTCAGGAAACGCGTTCACGACCTCGAGATGGAGGCGAGTCGCACCCTGCGCCCGATGCTCAAGAGCTTCGAGATCGAACGGATCAACGTCTGGCGCTACTCGAACGCGGCGGTGACGACGATCGAGGTCTGGGACATCGACTCGCTGGTGAGCGGCACGGACCGATTGCTGTCGTCCGGCACGGATCGCTACCGCGTCAGCTACCAGTTCAAGCGCCGCGACGAGGGCTGGATGGTGATCGGTCGACGCATCGAGCATCAGTTCGAGTCGTAGCGTCGCGGTCGTTTTCTCCCATGCCCGCCGCGATCGCCATCGTCGGTCGCCCCAACGTCGGCAAGTCGACGCTCTTCAACCGGCTGATCGGTCGCCGGCAGGCGATCGTCCACGGTACGCCGGGCGTCACGCGGGATCGTCTGGTGGGGCGCTTCGATCTGGAGGCTCAGGGCACCGTCGAGTTGATCGACACGGGCGGTCTGGTCCCGGGCGACGATCCGCTGGGCCTGAACGCCCAGGTCGAGTTCGCGGTCGACGAGAGCGACCTCCTGCTGCTGGTCGTGGACGGTCGGGAAGGGCTGGCGGCCGCGGACGAACAGGTCATGGAGCGTCTCCGGACTCGTGGCCGGCCCATCGTCGTGGTCGTCAACAAGGCCGATACCCGGGCCGCCACCGAGGGTTACCACGAGTTCTATGCCCTGGGGGGAGACGCACTCGTGCTCCTGTCAGCCGAACACGGCACCGGTTTCGAGTCCTTGCACATGGAGATCGCCGGGCACCTTCCGGCGGCCTCCTCCGCGGTCCTGCCGCCGGCGCCGTCCGTCGCGGTGGTGGGCCGACCGAATGTCGGAAAGTCCTCCCTGGTCAACCGGCTGCTGGGCAGGGAACGGACGCTCGTCTCTCCGACGGCCGGAACCACCAGGGACCCGATCGACAGTTTGCTGGAGCGAGAGAACGGCCCGGATTACCTGCTCGTGGACACGGCGGGCATTCGGCGGCGTTCCCAGGTTCAGGACACCCCTGAGGAGTTGGCGGTGATGCTCGCCCGGCGCCAGATCGAGCGGGCGGAACTCGTGGTTCTGGTCGTGGACGCGAGCGAGGGCATCGCTTCCGGCGACCTCGCGATCGCCGACGTCGCATGGCAGGCGGGTCGCTCCGCCGTCGTGGTCTGCAACAAGTGGGACCTGGTGGACGACGAGAAGCGGGAGCGCCTGGAGTTGGGCTGGGAACGGGTTTCCGAACTGTTCGCCAAACCGGCTCGAATCAACGTCTCCGCCCTGACCGGTCGGGGTGTGGGGAATGTCATGCCCGCGCTGGACCGGGTCGGTGAACGGCATCGCCTGCGCGTGCCGACGTCCGAACTCAATCGCGAAGTTCGACGCATCGTGAGTCGCCACCAGCCCCCGGCGGAGCGCGGGCGACCCTGGAGGTTCTTCTACGGGACCCAGGTGGCCGGGGCGCCTCCCACGTTCCTTCTGTTTGCGAACCGGCGTCTCAAGCGTGGGCACAACTACCGGAGGTATCTGGAGAACAACCTCCGGCAGACGTTCGAGCTTGACGGAGTTCCGCTTCGCATCGTGGTTCGGGAGCGGCGCGGCGACGCCGACACGGTCGGCGGATCTTCACGTTTCGTATAATCCACTACTCGTATCTCTCAGCACTTCAGCCCGGAATCGTCCCCCCTTCGTCCGTTGCGCTCGGGTTCAGTTGACGCGTAGCCCGGGGAGGCCCGTCATTCCCAAGCAGTACAAGATCGCCGATGCGTGCCGGTTGCTGGACATCCAGCCCTACGTACTGCGCTATTGGCAGACGGAGTTTCCGGCCCTGGCTTCGAGGAAAACCGGCGGCGGCCGTCGTGACTTCACCGCCGAGGATCTGGAGACGATCCGTCGGATCAAGGAGCTCCTCTACGACGAGGGCTACACGATCGCAAGCGCCAAGAAGAAGCTCGCCGCGGAGATGGAGGACGGGCGGCTCCGCGGCCGGCCGCTGATTCCCGCAACGGAAGACGGGGTGAACGGCGATCAAGAGCCCGCGCACGGGGCGGGGGAGGAGGCGCCGGTCGGCGAGGCTACTCCTGTCGACACGAGCGACATCGGAGCCCTGACCCGGCGCGTCGAACGGCTGGAGGGGGGAGTCGCGGCGCTGGTCGCTCAGGCACGCCAGCTCGCGGCCGAACTCAAGCCGGAAACCAGCGCGGGAAGCGACTGACCCGAAGCGGCGCCACGGCGCAGCCGCCGAGTTGCGCCGTGTCACCGGAGTCTTGCCAAAGGGCCGCAAATCAATAGAGAATGCCCTCCGGTCGGGACGTGGCGCAGTCTGGTAGCGTACCTGAATGGGGTTCAGGGGGTCGCGAGTTCGAATCTCGCCGTCCCGACCATCCATCCCCTTGTGATCGCCAGTGCACGACGTGAAGACCGCATTCGATGCGGCTGGCTTCCGGTTCGGGCTGGTCGCGGCGCGGTTCAACGGCAGGATCGTTGAACGGCTGATCGCCGGCGCGCGGGAGACCCTGCTGCAGCACGGCGTCCGGGACGAGCACATCGAGCTGGTCCGGGTCCCCGGCGCATGGGAAGTACCGGCGGCTCTGAACGCTCTGGCGGATAGCGGGAGGTTCGACGCCCTGGTGGCGCTTGGAGCGGTGATTCGGGGAGAGACGCCGCACTTCGACTACATCTGCAACGAGTGCGCTGCGGGATGTGCACGAGTCACGGCAAGGACCGGCCTCGCCGTCGGATTCGGCGTGCTGACCTGCGATGACGCGGAACAGGCAGCAGCCAGAGCCGGAGGCAAGGGGGGGAACAAGGGCCAGGAAGCCGCGGAAGCTGCCCTGGAGATGGCCTGTCTCCTGCGGTCGTTGAAGTCATGACCAGGACTGGAGCCGCGCCGCCCGAAGCGCGTCGAAGCCCGGCAGGAAAGCGCCGGCAGGCCCGCGAGATGGCGCTGCAGATGCTCTACCAGCGAGAGATCGGGAGGCTGGAGCCGCAGCAACTCGTCCGCGAGTTCGATGTCCACTCGTTCCGGTCCGAGACGGCTGACGCCGGCGCTACGCTGCACGCCTCGAAGCTGGCGCTGGTCTACGCGCGCACGCTCCTGGAGGGTAGCCTCGTCAACCAGGAGTCGATCGACTCCTTGATCGATGAACAGGCTGAGAACTGGCGGCTGGAGAGAATGCCGGTGGTCGATCGGAACGTGCTGCGGCTCGCCGTCTACGAACTCCGCTATCAGCCGGACGTACCCGCGGTCGTCGTGATCGACGAGGCGATCGAACTGGCCAAGAAGTTCGGGACCGAGCAGTCGGGGAGGTTCGTCAACGGAATCCTCGATGCCCTCCTGGCCACTCTGGGCCGGGATGCCAACCGCTGACCTGCTGCTAGGCTGCCAGTGATGAAAGTGGCATGGCCGGTGCGACTCGTGGCGGCGGCTACGGCACTTGCCACCGGTCTGGCCCTGGGCGGCTGCGGCTACACCCTGGTGGGCAGGGCCTCCAACATCCCCGAGGACATCCGGCGGGTGTTCCTGCAGCCCTTCGAGAACCGGACCACCCGGGTCGAGGTCGAGCAGTTTCTCACTCAGGCCATCGCCGACGAACTGGTCACGCGGCCGCGCTTCGAACTGGTGGCGACCGAGGGCGAGGCGGACGCGGTGATTCGCGGCTCGGTCACGGCATTCCGCGTGGCGCCGATCACGTTCACCAGCGACGGGCGTGCCCAGGAGTACGAACTGGCGATCATCGCCGACGTCTCCTTCCGGCGGATTCCCTCGCCGACCGGGGAGGAAGGGGAGGTGATCTGGGCGAACGACCGCTACCAGTTCAGGCAGAGTTACGAGGTCGAGAGCGCCGACAGCGACTTCTTCGACCGTGAGAACCTGGCAATCGAGGATAGCGCCGAACGCTTCGCCGACACGATGGTGACCGACCTGCTCGAGGGGTTCTGAACCCCGGCACCGCGGAAGGTCAGTCGGAGGATTCGGCCGCCGCCGCCTCGCCGGCCGCTTCGGCGCGACGATTCACGAGCCTGGTCAGGCGCGACTTGCGTCGGGCGGCCGCATTCGCGTGGATCACACCCTTTCGGGCAGTTGCGTCGATCAGGCTGAGGGTCGATGGTAGAAGCTCGCGCGCCTTCGTCACGTCGCTGTCGGCGGCGCTGCGAAGCTGTTTGATGGACGTGCGGAGTCGGGACATCGCGGCGCGGTTGCGATCTCGCCGGATGATCGACTGCCGTATGCGCTTCTCGGCTTGCTTGCTATTCGCCATCTCGTGTTCTCTCTGGGCTCAGGTCACTGACGTTCGCGTTGTCCGAGCCGGGGACTGACCCCGGCCGGCGGCGCAGTCTACAGTTGGTCGGCCGGGTTGTCGAGTTGCTGCAGGGCCAGGACAGCCTCGTCCGAGTCCGGGTACTCCTGCCTGACGCGGAGCAACATCTCGTTGCCCCGCTCGCGTTCACCGAGTTCGATGTGCGCGACTCCGATGCGCAGCATGGAACTCGCGACCTTGTCGCTGTCCGGGTACCGTTCGGCGACCCGTCCGAGTTCCTCGATCGCTGCGCGAAACCGCCCCCGTTCCATGTAGGACTCTCCGAGCCAGTACTGGGCGCTGTCGGCGTCCTCGCCGTTGGGGAACGTGCCAAGGTAGCTCTCGAAACCGACCGCCGCCTGTTCGTAGTCGGCGTTCAGGTAGCTCTGGTAGGCGGCGTCGTACAGGGTCTTGGGTTCAACCGACTCGGCGGGAGTGGTCTCGCGGCTGGCCTCGAGCAGTTCACCCAGGTTGGCCAGGTAGGTCTCCTGGCGCTCAAGCTGACCCTGGAGCAGGTCCAGCTCGTCGTTCATCTGCCCGATGCGCTCGAGGGACGCGTTGAGTGTCCGTCCCTGTTCCTGGTGTGAAACTCGCAGAGCTTCGACTTCGGCGATGATCTGGCGGAGATCCTCCTTCAGGTCCGCCCTGGCGCTGACGTCGCGCTCCAGCAGTTCCTCGACGGCACGAAGTACGGCGGCCAGGTCGTCGCGGGTGGGCGCCTGTGACCGAAACGTATCGATCTGCTGCTCGAGTGCCGCCAGCCCGGCCTCGAGTTCCGTCAACTGTGTCGACGATGTGCAGGCGGACGCCGAAAGCAGCAGAAACCCCGCCAGCACCGGGCTGCGGCGAAGAAATCGCCAGGGAGCCCGGCCCCGGGTCACATGCGGTCGGTTACGCGGAAGTAGGCGCGCCGGTTCAGTTGCCAGCAGTCCTCGTTCGACTCCTCGCACTGTGGCCGCTCCTCTCCGTAGCTGATCGTCTTCAGGCGATCGCCGGAAATGCCGAGAGAGGTGAGGTAGTCGCGAGCCGAGTTCGCCCTGCGGTCGCCGAGGGCCAGATTGTAGTCGTTCGTGCCCCTCTCGTCGCAGTGACCTTCGATCGTGATGACGAAGTCCTCGCCGTCCTGGCTCTTGAGGAAGTCCGCGTTCTTGCCGAGTTGGGACCGGGTCGCGTCGGTCAGGGTCGCCTTGTCGAACTCGAAGTAGACGTCGCCCAGGAGACCCTTCTCATGGACCTCGTCGTTCGCTTCCACGATGTCCTCGGACCACGGCGAGACGTACTCCGGCACGACCGGGGGTTCCGGCGGCGGCGGCACGGGTTCCGGCGGCGGCGGCTCGGCCGCGGGAGGCGGCGGTGGCGGCGGCGGCGGCGGTTCGGGTTCGGCCTTCTTGCAGGCCCCGATGGCCAGCAGGACGAGAGCCGACAGGAAGAGTGCAGAGAACCTTCTGGCCAACATACCGGGACTACTCCTAACGCCTGGAAACTTGGATCGTTTCGGTTTTATGGACACTACCAGAGCGATGCTCGGGCGGCAACAGCGGATTCTCCTGAGAGGGCCTTCGAGTCATCAGTCGAAGTAACCGGACCAGGAGGGCGAGTAGTTGTTCCCGCGCGTGGTCACCTGGCGCGTGTAGCGGCCGTCTCCGCTCATGATGAAGATCTGGCGACCGCGTCCCCGCTGGCGCGACTCGAAGACGACCCACTCGCCATTGGGGGAGAACGTCGGATACTCGTGGCTGCCGGGCCCGGTCGTCAACAGTTGGTCCTGGTCCGTGACCAGGTCGACGACCGCGATGTCGAACCGGTCGCCGCGCTCGGTACGCCGGGCGTACACGAGCTTGCTGCCGTCGGGGTGCCAGGAAGCCCCTTCGTTGTATCTGCCCTTGAAGGTCACCCGCTGAAGATCGCTGCCGTCCATGTCCATCACGTAGATCTGCGGGGTTCCGGAGCGGCTGGACGTAAAGGCGATCCGGCTGCCGTCGGGTGAACACTCGGGGTTCGTGTCCTCCCCGCTCGAACGCGTGATCTGCCGGGGTGTGCCTCCTCCGCGCTCAACGGAGAAGACCTCCGTGCTGCTCTTGCCACCGCGGCGGACTGGACGGGAGAAGAGGACCGTCTCGCCGTCCGGACAGACGCTGGGCGAGTACGCGGGTTGCTCCTCGAAGACGATCGGGGTCTTCCTGCCGGTCGTGAGGTCCGCCCAGTAGACGCCGGGACGTCCCTGGAAGTAGGACAGGTAGGCCAGCCCGCTGCCGTCCACCGCCCAGACCGGCGACAGGCTGGTCGAGATGTGGCCGGTGATCCGGCGCTGGGCGTGACCGTCGTAGTCCATCAGGAAGATCTCCTTGCTCGCCTGGCCTTCGCGGTCCGAGACGAAGGCGATCGAGGTCATCGCGATGCCGCGGCGACCGGTGAAGTAGAGGACGATCTCGTCGGAGAGGGCGTGCGCGATGCGCCGCGCCAGGTCGATACCGCCGCTGAACCGCTTGCCGAGGATGAACTGACCGCTCGCCAGGTCGTAGACCCGCCCCTCGAGGATCAACTCATCCCCGTTCAGCTTGAACTCCGTCAGGAGAGCGACTTCGTTGCCGTATGCGCGGTACTGCTCGAGGTCCCTGGCGCGGTCGCCGCTCAGGCGGATGACGGAGAGAATCTCCGGACCCTGGACATCGAAGAGCTGGGTGAAGGCCAGATCCGCGCGGAGCGTCTGTTCGAGCTCGTCCATCGCGTCGAGGAACTCCGGTCTCGCTCCGGGGGGCCGCCCGGCGCGCGGCACGGCGAGGTTCATTCGCACGGCCGCATCGGGTTCGAGAACGAGTTGGAGGTCCGAGGGGTTCGTCGCAGGAGACGCCGCGACGGCTTCGGGCCCCGTCTGTGCCAGCGCGGGCCCCGCCGCGACGAGACAGGGCGCGGTCGCCAGAACCGTGATCGCAAGGCCTGGAACTCTCATCCTCTGCTCCTCGTCGTCAACGGATCGTCATCGTTACACCCAGGCTGGGCTTCCGGAAGCTCCGCGGAAGCGGCGGCACCGGCGACGCCAGCTCGATCGCCCGCAAGCCGGCGTTGTCGAATCGCGTAACCCCGGACGACTGGAGAAGCTCCAGGTCGCTGACGGTGCCATCGGTCGCGATCCGGAAGAAGACCACGGCCTCCACCCCGTCGATCGGCGGCCTGGTCCAGCGGGCCTTGATCGCGGCCGTCAGCCGGGATGTGTAGTAGGCGTAGGTGAAGTCCTCGCTGTCGTAGCCGACCAGGGGCGCTTCGGCATCGTCAGTACCCGCCAGCGCGTCGTCCACGGTGCGGGCGGGTTCGAAGGGTCGGTCCAGCCGCGGGCGTTCGGGTTCCGGTTCGGGATCCGGTTCCGGCGCCGGCGGCTCGGGCTCGGGCTCGGGTTCCGGTTCGGGCTCTTCGGGGGCGAGCGTCGGAACGTCGGGCGGCGGCGGTTCGGGATCCGGTTCCGGCTCGGGAACGGGAACGGGCTCCGGTTCCGGCTGCGACTCTTCCTGGGGAGGCGGGGGCGGTATGGGTTCCGGCCGGATGGTCGGGAGACGGACGATCTCGAGCGGCTGCCGTTCCAGTTGGGTCCGCTCGGCGAACAGCCCGGGACCGAACAGGAACCCGGCGATCAGGGCGATGTGCAGGGTCAGCGACGCCGCCAGGCAAGGCCGGTTCAGACCCAGGCCGCGCTGTTCCCGGCCGGCGAGAGCGCGCTCGAGCGGCAGCGAGCGGTCGTCCTGGTTCTGCAAGGGGGCCTCGCGCCTCAATCCGCTGGTTCTACGACGAGGGACACACGATGAATGTCCGCACGCTCAAGAACGTCGAGCACGTTGATGATTCTTCCGTAGGGAACTTCCTCGTCTCCCTTGACGAACACCGCCTCGTAGTCGCGCAGTTCGAGCATCGGGAGCAGCCGTTCGACCAGCAGCGCGGTGGCTACCGGTTCGTCCCTGATGTAGACGAGATCGTTCTGGGCGATCGTGAGAATCAGCGGATCCTCATCGCGGATGGCCAGCGACGCGGGAGACTCCATCTCGGGGAGCGTCACTTCGACCCCCTGGTGGAGCATCGGCGTCGCGATCATGAAGATGATGAGGAGGACGAGCATAACGTCCACCAGGGGCGTCACGTTGATGTCAGCGAGTACCGAGTCATCGCTGTCGGTGTCCTGGAAGAACGCCATTCTCTTCCCTCCGGAAGCGGAATCAGCCGAAGTTGCGTTCGGCCAGATTCAGGAACTCGAGCGTGAAATCGTCCATTTCGGCACGCAACTGGCGAAGCCTCGTGGCCAGATAGTTGTAGCCGACCAGGGCGGGAATCGCGGCAACCAGACCGGCGGCCGTGTTCACCAGCGCCTCGGCGATGCCGGGAGCCACCGCGGTGATCGTGGCCGTGCCGGTGGTTCCAATGTCGTTGAACGCGATCATGATTCCCCAGACCGTGCCGAACAGGCCGATGAACGGCGCCGCCGCCGCGGTCGTGGCCAGCCAGGACGTGTTGCGCGCGAGGACCCGAAGTTCGACGTTGGCAGCCCGGCGAAGAGTCCGCTCGAGGCCCATCAGCGATTGCAGGCGCAGGCCCTCGTCGTCTCCGTGGGGCTCGCGCAGCGCCTTGATCTGCGTGTCGATCTCCAGGTAGCCGGCCTGAAACAGGCCGGCCAGGGAGGCGGCGCGGTGATCGGACGCGGCCTTGCCGATGTCGCTGAAGCGGGCGGCCTTGCGGAAGAGGGTCAGGAAACTCTGATTCTGCCGGGCAGTGCGCCGGAACAGCAGCAGGCGCTGAAACAGCACGTACCAGGATGAAAGGGACATGAGCACCAGAATCCCGAGGACGATCTTCGCCACCGGACCCGAGCGCAGAAAGAAGTGGATGACCGCTGAGTCGCCGGTGGCCATCAGGGTGGCGACGGGTATGGCGAACAAAGGCACCGTCAGGAAAGGTACCAGACAGATAGACAGACGTCTATAGCTTGGCGTTCCCGGCCGGCCGGAAGCCGGTTCGGGCCCCCGCATTGGCGGCGCTATGCTCGCGCCTCGGGGCAGAGTGAGGCGGAAGCACCGGCGCGGGAGGAAGGGTTGAGGATCGGCGTCTGCATCAAACAGGTACCGGACACGGACTCGCACCTGCGCATCGCCGACTCCGGACGGGGAATCGACGACAGCAATCTGAACTGGGTCATCTCCAGTTGCGACCTGTGCGCTGTGGAGGAGGCGCTCCTCCTGGCCGAAGCCGAGGTGTCGCGCGGAGCGGAGCGCCCCGAGCTGGTCGTGTTCAGCCTCGGTCCGGCGCGAGTGGAGGAGGCGTTGAGAAAAGCCCTGGCGCTTGGGTTCGATCGCGCCCTTCACCTGGTCGACGAGGCGCTGGAGGGAGGCGACGCGCTCTCTGACGGACGCGCCCTGGCGGCGGCGCTGGCGCGAGAGCGGTGTGACCTCGTGCTCGCCGGCGCCCAGTCTGATGACCTCGGGCAGGCGGCGACTCCGGCGGTGATCGCCGAGATCCTCGGCTGTCCCTACGCCTGGCTGGTCATGGCGGTCGAACTGGACTCGCGCGGCAAGTCGCTGCGCATCGTGCGCGAGCTGGAAGCCGGTATGAACGAGATCCTGAAGTTGGAACTGCCGGCCGTACTGGCGATTCAGGCCGGCATCAACAGACCGCGTTTCGCTTCCCTGCGGGGAACGCTCCAGGCCCGCAAGAAGCCGCTGCGCCGCGAGGATTGCTCGGGTCTGGGCGTGGATCCCGGGCTGGTGGGGGCCGCGGGCGCCGGGATTGAAACCGAGGCGGTCAGCCTGCCGCCGGCCGGCGCGGGCGGCGTGGTGATCGAGGGCGCTTCGGCCGAAGCGGCCGCGGGGGAGCTGATCGCGAATCTCGAGCGGGAGGCGGTGCTCTGAACGCGCCAGTGCCCGCCGTATGGCTGATCGAAGACACTCGCGGCGGACCGGGGACGCAGGAAGTCCGTGCTTGCGGACGGGCTCTCGGCGGGAACTGCCGGGTCGCCCTTCTGGATGAGGAGCGTCTCGGCCCCTATGCGCCGGGACTCTACGCCGAAGCGCTTCGCGCCCTGATCGCTCAGCGGGACGGCGAGGATCCTGAGCGGTCGGTCGTCGTTCTCCTGCCTCACACCTACCAGTCCGCCGAGTACGCTCCACGACTTGCGGTTCGGCTCGGCGCCGCCTACACGGCCTCGATCAGCGGGGTGTCGATCGACGATCGCGGCGGCCTCCGTTTCCGTCGATCCATCCTCCAGGCGAAGCTTCGGGCCGACGTTCGGCCGAAAACGAGAACGGTCGTCGCCACGGTACAGGTCGGCGCGTTCGGCGGCGCCGATCCCGCACCGGCGCCGGCCGACGTCTTCGAGGTCGGTCGGCCGGCCGACAGCGAAGAAGACCAGGAACGGGAGATTCTCGGTCGCGAAGCGGCGAGCGGCGGCGGCGTGGATCTGGCCAGCGCGGAGCGGATCGTGACCGCCGGCCGCGGAGTCGGCGGACCCGACGAGGTCTCCGTCGCGGCCGATCTGGCCGCGGCCCTGAACGCCGAACTCGGAGCGAGCCGGCCCGTGGTCGACAACGGCTGGTTGCCACGCGAGCACCAGGTCGGCTCGAGCGGCCACGTCGTCACCCCGGACCTCTACGTCGCCCTCGGCGTGTCCGGCTCGATCCAGCACCTGATGGGCATGAGCGGCTCCCGCATCATCGTCGCCATCAACAAGGACCGCGAAGCCCCCATCTTCAGTGTCGCCCACTACGGCATCGTCGCAGACCTCCACGACGTGGCGCCGGCGTTGACGCGTTTGCTCGAGACGCGGCGCTCGGGTTGAGCACCCGTCAGCCGGGGCTCCGGGCGGAGGGGTTCCAGCGGACGCTTGCGCTTTCGGTGTAGAGCCGGACGGGTTGGCTGGTCGGAGAGAGTGGCTGCTACTAGTCGAGCAGGCGGCGGAGTTCAAACAAGGCGAGGGAGGCGGCTACGGTGGCGTTCACGGATTGGACGGCAGCGACAGTGGGAATGGAGAGGAGAAGATCGGCGCGATCCAGGAGTGGGGCCGATAGGCCTCTGCTCTCGCTGCCGACGGCCAGGACGATCGAGTCGGTGGGGGAGAGCGGCACGGATTCGCCGTCGCTGGAGAACAGGGGAACGGAGGGTGTCGACTCAGGGTGCGCGGAGCGGGGGGCCAGGGCCAGACAGCGAGCATCCGAAGGGAGTTGGTCCACACCGACGTCGGTCCATAGCTGAATCCGTAGCAGACTGCCGGCGGAGGCTCGGAGTGCTCGAGGGTGACTGGCCCGGGCGGTGCCCGGGGAGAGAAGCAGGGACGCGGCGCCGGCGGCTTCGGCCGATCGGGCCATGGCGCCGAGGTTGCCCGGATCCTGGATGCCGTCGGCGTAGAGATGAAGGCCGGGAGGAAGGGCCGGGGCGGCGTTCTCCGCGGTCTTCCAGGTGCGGGGCGGTTCGGCGATGGCGGCGATTCCCTGGGGAGCGTCCGCGTCCGCCTGTTCGCGGAGACGCTCCGGGTCGATCGGGGCGGCACGGGTACCGGACTCGTGCTCGACACGGTCTACGAGTTCCGCGTGCCGTACCTGGAAGTCGGGGGTGACTAGCAGGTGGCGCAGCGTGAGACCGGCCTCGGCGGCGGCCGTTGCCAGATGCGGGCCTTCGAGGAGAAGCAAGTCCGTGTCTCTGCGGCCGTGTCTGCTGCGCAGTCGGCGGATCGTCGTCACCCGTGGGTTGCTTGAGCTGCGGATCATGGCTCCAGCGATGTTACGCATCGATGGCGGAGGACGGGAGGAGCTTCCAGGCGGTGGATCTTGTCGTGGAACTTGCTAGTGTTCGCGACCCATGCCGAGGCCCCCAAGCGGAATGCGCCGGTTGTTCACATCCGAATCGGTTACCGAAGGACATCCCGACAAGGTCGCGGACCAGATCTCGGACGCCGTTCTCGACGCGGCCCTGAGCCGCGATCCAGAAGCCCGGGTGGCCTGCGAGACACTGGTGAGTACGGATCTGGTCCTGCTCGCGGGTGAGATCACGGTTCGTTCCGGCGGCTCCGGGATCGACTTCGAGGCGGTGGCCCGAAAGACCATCCGGGACATCGGCTACACGGACGCCGGGGTTGGCTTCGCCGCCGACGACTGCGAGGTGCAGGTCCGGCTCGATCCGCAGTCGCCGGACATCGCCCTCGGCGTCGACACCGGCGGCGCGGGCGATCAGGGATTGATGTTCGGTTATGCGTGCCGCGAAACCGCGGAGCTCATGCCATTGCCCATCGTCCTCGCGCATCGCCTGACGCGACGCCTCGCCGAGGTGCGGCGCGAGGGCGAGGCTGAGTGGCTGCGGCCGGATGGCAAGTCCCAGGTCACGGTGGAGTACGACGAGAGCGGGGCGCCACTACGCGCGCACACGATCGTGGTCTCGACACAGCATGCGCCGGGCGTCGCCCTGGACGAGATCCGCGGGTTCGTGCGGGAACGCGTGGTCCGCCCGACGATGCCTGCCGACCTCTATCGCGAGAACGTCACGCAGGAAACGAAGCTCCTCGTCAATCCGACTGGCCGGTTCGAGGTCGGCGGTCCCCAGGGAGACTGCGGGCTCACGGGCCGCAAGATCATCGTCGATACCTACGGTGGCGTCGGTCACCATGGCGGCGGTGCGTTTTCCGGCAAGGATCCGACCAAGGTGGACCGCTCCGCCAGCTACATGGCCCGTTACGTGGCGAAGAACCTCGTGGCGGCCGGGATGGCCGATCGGCTGGAACTGCAACTGGCGTACGCCATCGGCGTCGCCAGGCCGGTTTCGGTCCACGTGGACTCCTTCGGAACCGCCCGCGAGGGCCTTTCCGACCGGCTCCTCGAGGAGATCGTCGTCAGCGAGTTCGCCCTCGAGCCACGCGCGATCATCGACGAGCTGCAACTGCGTGAGCCGCGCTACCTTCAGACGGCGGCCTATGGCCATTTCGGCCGATCCGAGTTCCCCTGGGAGCAGGTCGACCGGGTCCCCACGCTTCGTCGCGCGGTCGCCTGACCGGGCGGCCCTAGGTCCGCACACCCAGAAAGAGGTAGAGCGCCAGCGTCGCGAAGAGGGCGTTGGGGCTCCAGGCGGCGATCAGCGGCGGCAGGGCCTCGGACTGGCCCAGCGTGGTGAAGACGCTGATCACGGTGTAATACACGATTCCCACGACGATCGAAATGCCAATGCCGTAGAGCGCGCCCTGGCGGCCCAGGCGAAACGCAAACGGCAGCGCCACCAGAGCCATCACCAGGCTGACGACAGGCATGGCGGTCTTGTTGTGGAGCTGCATTTGCAGCTCCGGCACGTCGGTTCCCGCCGCCACGAGTGCGTCGATGTGGCGGCGGAGTTCGATCCGGTTCATCTGCTCGGCGTACTTGACCTCGGTGTTGAAGAACTCCGGGTCTTCCGGCAGGTCGACCGGCTGGGGACCGGCGAATCGCTGACTGCCAGTGATCGTGAGACCATCGAACTCCCGAATCCAGGCGTCCACCAGCTCCCAGCGGCCCCTGCTGCCGTCGCCGGGGACGTAACGGGCCGCGGCCGCGTAGAGACGCCGCGTCAGCCGGTGTTGCGCGTCGAACCGGAACACCTGCAGCCGCTGCAGCGTGGCTCGGTCGGCGTCGTAGTGCCGGTAGTTGTAGATGTAGCCGCCGCCGTCCTCTTCCAGCGCGAAGCGCCACTGGCGGTCCGCCCGGTGGTAGCTCTTGACGGGGCCGGCATTCCCCCGAATCCGATCCCTCAGTTCGACGACCTTCGCGTTGGACGCCGGTAGCACGGAGTTCTCCAGCGCGGCGCTCAGCAGGGCGACGCCGACCGCCGCGAGCAGCGCCGGCACCGCAAGTCGAAACAGGCTGAAGCCAAGCGCCTTGGCGGCGACGATCTCGTTCCGTTGCGACAGCAGGCCGAAGGTGACGAGCGTCGTGACCAGAACGAGGACCGGCGCGTTGTCGTAGAAGACCTGAAGGGAGAGGTACGGGTAGTACTCGAAGAAGACACCGGAAGGAACGTCGTTCCGGAGCATCTCGTCGACGAGCTGAGTGAAGTCGGAAACGATGAAGACCGCCAGGGCGGCGACGATCGTGACGGCAAGCACCCGGACGAAGACGCCGAATATGTAGCGGTCCAGAACTCCGGGGAAGCGGAAGCTCGGCGGTTCCATCCGGACCTTGACGCGTGCGCGGGTGGGGGAGGAAGGCAGCGACTGCGTCTGGGCGAGAGCCAGCCGGTGCTCGAGCGCGCGCCGCCTGCGTCCCCGGAGTTCCCGGAGGCGCCCGAGGCGGACGAGACGCCGCCACAGGTGGTCCCGAGTGAACCGGTCCACCGCGCTGATCATCAGGCTCTTGTCGCGGTTGCGGCGCCACAGCAGGAAGGTGCCGAGGACGCACAGAATGATGTTCGGCGCCCACATCGCCAGCCAGGGGGGCAGTTGGCCGCTCGCGGCCGCCTCCTCGCCGTTCCCCAGCAGGACGTAGTAGAAGAGGAAGATGCCCACCGAAACCAGAAAGCCGGATGAGCGCCCGCCGCGCCGGTTCCGAAAGCCGAGCGGGATGCCGTAGAGCCCGAACACCAGGCAGGCCGCCGGTATGGCGAACTTCTTGTGGATCTCGACCAACGCCCGGTTCCGCTCGGACGCCGTCCTCCCGGGCTCCGCGGTCCGCTCGAAGAGCTCGGTGAGTGTCATGGAACGCACGTCCTTCGCCAGCACCAGGCGCTCCTCGTGCCGGAAGAGGCCATCCTCGAGCGCGATGTTGGCGGCCCTGAGCCGCTGGAGGCGGTAGGCGCCAGGGTTGTTCGTGTCCACCTCGTGCACATCGGCGACACCGAACCGCAGGACCGCCTGGCCGGTGGTCTGGTTCAGGTTGATCTGTCCGGTTTCGCCCACGATCACCTGCTGTTGCGGTCCCGGCACCGCATCGGCGAGAAAGACGCCTCGCCACCCGTCCTCGTTCTCGGGTGCCTCGAAGACGTAGAGAACGCGGTCCTGAAGCTGGTCGTAGAACACCTTCGGCTTCACCTGCTGACTGACGTTCCGGGTCAGGATCGAGAGGCGCAGTTCGCTGATCGCCTTGTTGCCCGCAGGAAGCGTGACCGTCGTCAGGTACCCGGTGACACCGGCCAGCACCAGGCTCATGAACAGGATCGGCCGGTAGATCGCCCAGAGGCTGATGCCCGAGGCCCTCATCGCCACCAGTTCGCTGTCCGCCGCCAGGCGGCCGATCGCGATGAGAATCGCGAACAGGAAGGCCATCGGGATCGTCAGGACGACGATGTGGGGCAAGCTGTACGCCAGCAACTGCAGTGCAACCGCGGCTTCCACGTTGCGGCCGATGATCATCTCCGCGTACTGGAAGAGCTCCTGCATCAGGGCCAGGAACGTGAACACCAGGAGGCCGAGGACGAGCGGACCCGTGGTTTCGCGGAGGATGTAGCGGTCGAGGAGTCGGTACATCGCGGTTTCCGCCGCCATTCTGACGCATCGGCCCTCGCGGGCGGTCGTACTGTTGGAGTTTACATAATGGACATTATCGGACGCAGTAGGCCCGAGCGGCGCAAGGGAGCACCTTAGCGATTCGCAGCCGGGCCTTCCAGCCCGGCGCCTGACGTGCGGCCCGAGGGACCTAGTTCCTGCGGACGGTCAACACCGGCAGGAGCAACGCCAAACGGTCCGGCTGCGGGCCAAGCTACCGGGATCGGCTCCGGAGCGCGTCGCGGCGGCGCTGAGCGGATGCCGTGGGCCTAGAAGGCCGAGACTCGATCCCGCAAATCCAGGCAACGGGCCGGTAGTTGATCCGGCGAAGGGCCTACGTCCTGGTCCAAATCCGGTTGTAGCAGACCGAGGGAGAGAGCGGCGCGGCGTGGTGATGGCCAGACGGCCCACCGGCGAGAGCACACCAGGGCGAGCGCGCGCCGCGCTCCGGCTGCGTTTCCGTAGGACTACGGGGCCGAATCGCTGCGCTCATTCGGCCAGATCCGGACCCGGATCGGTGCTCTATGCCGCCGTCTGACCATGCAGGAGCGGTCTGGAAGGCCGCACCCCTGCAAACCGGTGGGGATGGCCCCGCTATGGCTGAAACGAAGGGAGAGACCATGAAAAGACAGCGACTGACCGACACTCACGACCAGGAAGTCATCGAGGCTTCCACCGAGGAAGCGCTCGCGGCCGCCTTGAACGCCGCCGTCAAGACCGGTGTTCCGGTCTGCGCCGATCCAGCGCTCCTCGCCCGCTTCGGCATTGCCGATCACGGCGAGGACCTGGGTGACCTGGACCTGGTCTTCCCCGACCTTGTGCCGCAGTCGAGTTAGATGGCTCGATCCAAGGACCGGATCGGCGACTACCACCGGCAGGTCGCCGACAAGCTCATCGAGCAGCTGAAGGCCGGTACCGCTCCCTTCCAAAAGCCCTGGAAGCCCGGGGAGCGCTCCCTCCCCGAGAACCTCACCACCGGTCGCAGGTATCGCGGTGGCAACAGTCTCTTTCTGAGCGTCGCCGCCCAGGACAAGGGCTACACCGACAACCGCTGGGGAACCTACCGACAGATCGTCGGCGCCGGCGGCCACGTCAAGAAGGGCGAGCGCGGTACCAAGGTCCTCTTCTTCTCCACCGAGAAGGTTGAGCAGGCCAAGGACGAGCAGGGCCGACCCAGGCTCACCGATTCCGGCGAGCCTGTCTACGAACGTCGTGAGACGGACCGGCCCTACGTCCGCACGTACACGGTCTTCAACGCCGAACAGACGGGCGGCCTGCCCGAGCGCCCACCGGCCTCCCCTGAGCCCGAATGGAAGGCCCACGAGCAAGCCGAGGCGATCATCGAAGCGAGTGGCGTCGACGTCCGCCACCAGGCCGGCGATCGCGCCTACTACAACGTCCGCAAAGACCAGGTCGTTCTCCCCGAGCCAGGGCAGTTCCCCAGCGCCGGCAGCTACTACCAGACGGCAATCCACGAGTTGGGCCACGCCACGGGCCATCCCGATCGCCTGAACCGCGACACCCTCGGCAAGAAGTTCGGCAGCCCTGAATACGCGAGGGAGGAGCTCCGCGCCGAGATCGCCGCGATGATGACCGGCGAGAAGATCGGCCTGGGCCACGAACCCCAGAACGCCAGCGCCGCCTACGTCGCCAGCTGGGTGAAAGCCCTTGAAGACGACCCCAGGGAGATCTACCGCGCCGCGGCCGACGCGGAGCGGATCTCCCGCTATCTCATCGAACCCGCGCGCGAGCGCATCGAACAGCGCGAGCAACAGGCCCCGAAACAGCCCGCAGCCGAGGTTCAGGACCGTCAGCCTGGCCCGGAGCTCGAGCGCGGCGACGAAGCCGCTCCCACCCAGGCTCTCCAGGCCGCGGCGGCCAACCAGGAGGCCGGCGCCCGGTTCAACCAGAACATCTCCCGCGCGGCTGACGCCGCCTTGGACGTCCTCCGCCGCAACGGCAACGAGGACCGTCCCCTCGAGCAGCTAATCCGCGACCTCCAGGCCGTCCACTTGGCCGCCTCGCAGAATGCCTACACGCCGAAGACGGCCGACTTCCGCAGACTTCGCGGCGACCTGCAGAACCTTGCGATCGACGCCCAATCGCTCAGTTCGGACGAGCGCAAGGCCGTCCTCATCGTCGCCGACAACTTCGCCAACCAGGCCCAAGGCCACGCGCTTCACGACCGCGCGATCGCCGAACGAGCGTCCGCCCGCGACGACGGACCCACTCGCGGATAGCTCCGATGAGCCGCTTCCCGGACCCCAGAGATGCTCATCGCCAGGGCCAGAGCGCGCCGTCTCGAGAACGCGGCCACCGCCGCGAGCTCGCCGGCCGACACTCAGAGCGCCGCTCCTTCCAGGACCGGTTGCAAGCGTCCCTGGTGGACGTAGCCATCCACCGCGCTGTCGCCTCGCGCGACCTGGTCGACCGCCAGTTCGGAGGCCATCTCTTCGCCGGCCGCCGCGGCATCGACAACCTCAAGAAGTCCGGCCTGGTCGAGGAGCACGAACTCCGCGACACGAAGACCGCTCGCATCACCAAGGTCCTCACGGCGACGCCGGCAGGCCGTCGCCTCGCCGGCGACGTGGCTCCTCTGCGGGGCTGGGCCTCCGACCAGCGCACTTGGAGCGGTCTGGGCAAGAACGCCGACCTCAAGCACGACCTGGCTCTCTACCGGGCCGTCGCGGAAACCCGTGAGCGCCTGGCCGAGCGCGGCCTCCACCTTCGGCGCGTCCGGCTCGACGCCGAGATGCGCGGCGAGATGATGAAGCGCACGGAGGCCGTCCGCGCCGCGCACGGCCGCAATGCGGCCGACGCCCTGCGCGAGGGAATCGCCGAGCGACTTCAACTGCCCCTTGACGACAAGGGGGCGGTCCTCTGGCCAGACGCGCAGATCGAGGTTGCCCGCGAGCCGGACGGCCCGGTCGAAGGCCGGGTCAACATCGAGATCACCACCGAGCACTACTCCCGCGCCTCGATCGCCGCGAAGAGCGCCGCGGGCTTCGCTCTCTTCCCGGCGAACCCGAAGGCCGCCCGTCACCTCTCGGCGACTTTGAGCGGCCTTGGCTCGTCCACTGGCGGCCGCGATGCCGCGAGCGGCAGTGGCCGCTTCCGCGGCGAAGGCGGACTCCTAGACCTATGAGCCCGCCGCCCCTTCTCGGCACTGGCACCGGTGCCGGCGCCCACGTCGTGGCCGTCCTGATGCTCCTTGTTCCGTTTCTCGTCTACCTGGACGCTCCTTGCCCCGACCGCCCTCTCGACGCGGCCCAGCGAGCCTGGGCCCGCGTCACTGGCCGCAACAAGGACCACTGATATGGGCTACTCCGCCATTCCGCTCGCCAAGGTGCTCCAGGACTCCCTTGAACCTCTGAGGACCTAACGATGCCACCAACACCAGCAGCGACCTCATCGCCTACCAGGGCAGAAATCCGCCAGATCGCCCGGACCGAGGCACGCAAGATCGTTCGTCGCGAGCTAGACGTTTTCCGGTTGTGGTTGCGCCGCTTCGAGGAGAGCTCTCCCAAGCGTCCCGCCACGAACAACCAAGACCACTGACATGGGCTACTCAGCCGTGCCGCTCGCCAAGGTGCTCCAGGACTCCCTCATCGCCTGGTCCCTCCTCTGTGTCTGCATCGTCTTCGTCCTGCTCGTCGCCGGCGTCGCCGTCGAGGAGCGCCGGGAGCGTCGACGGCTCGAACGCGCCTTGGCCGTCGCCCGCCAGGTTCTGCCCTTCCGTAAGGAACCCGTCGCCATCCCGTCGCGCCCCTTCCGCCCCGACATCGACGCCCACCACGCTAGGCATCGCCTCTGGCTCTTCCCCATCGTCGCGATCGTCCTAGGCCTGATCGTCGCCGTGTGGTCTATCTGGAACGTCCTCACCACCTGATCCCGTGCACACCTGGCGCATCAGCTTCGGAGTCACCCTGGTCCTGGCCGCTCTCCTGGCGTTCTACGCCTCAGCGCGCTTGGACTTCCTCGCGCCCCACAGCCGCCTGATCGTTCAGGACTATTGGCTCCCCATCACCCTTTACACCTTCCTCGCCGCGGCCACCTTCATGGTCGCCCTGGCGGCCGTGCTGCGCCGTCTCGGCCTCCACGACGTGGGCAGGAAGGTCGACCTGGTCGAACGCTCTCTCCGCCGTGGAGAGGGCGACCCCGACTTGACGCGTCGCCTCGCCGATCAAGAGCAAGGCGAGTTCGTCGAGTAACACCACTCCCCCAACAAAGGAGGACTTCCGTGACCCCAGAAACCCTCAACGCGAAGCCGCTGGCTCCGCCCTCCCGACGCCGGAAACTCACCATCCGGCTCACCACCCTCCTCGTTCTGGTTCCCGCCCTGGCCATGGCTCAAACGAGCCCGTGGACCACGGCCGTCAACCAACTCCAGGCGGCCTTCACCGGTCCGATCGCGCGGGGCCTCAGCCTGGTGGCGCTTGTCATCAGCGGCCTCATGTTCGCCTTCGGTGAAGGCGGCAGCAAGAAGCTCCTGGCCGGCGTGATCTTCGGACTCGCCATGACGATGGGCGCCGTCCAGTTCCTCGGATGGATCACCTGAAGCGGACGGGCAACGTGGACCTCTTCCCTGACCCCGCGTTCATGGCGCTGGTTACCAGCGCTCTGCTCGCCGCCTTCAGCTACCCACGCCGCCGGCGTTACCCGGCGGCCGTGTCCATGGCCGCTCTATCGATCGGCCTCAACGAGCTCCACCACGCGGCGGCCAGTCTGCCCGCCGACCTCATCCCCTTCGCCGTCGGCATCGCGACCGGCCTCTAGCTCCCGTTGCGCGGCGAGAAACCATGGTACGGCCACCCGGCGCTCTCACGCCCGATGAAGATCCTGGGCGTGGAGCGCCGGTGGTTCCTCCTCTCCGCCACCTTCGGCGGAGCAATCTGGAACGGCCTTAACTCGATCATCACCGCAGTCCTCGTCTTCGCCGTCCTCTACGCGGCCGGCTTCCTCGCGTGGAAGCGCGATCCCAACATGCTTTCGATCCTCGCGAAGGCCGGCTCGGGCCGCCCGCGGTACGACGCCGGCAAGGAGTCCAAGTGGCATCTCCACCTCATCGAATGACCACTCCGTTCTTCGCTGAAACCGCAGACCAACTCCCTGTCTCCGCGCCGTCAGCAACAGCATGAATCTCGACACCGAACGCACCGATCACGAGGCTGCCGGCAGCCTCGCCGAGGAACTCCCCTATTGGGGCTGGCTTGACGAGCACCCCTTCTGCCTGACACGCGACGGCGAACTCCTCGCCATCGCCGAGCTCTCCCAGGCCGTCGTTGACGGCCGCACCCCGCAACAGATGGACGAGGTGCTCAATCGCTGGCTACGCCTCCTCTCGTCCCTCGATCCCCAGACCCGCCTCTACTTCTATCTCCTCCGCCGTCCGGGCCGCCTGGCAGCCATCGACGGCCTTGACGGCGTAGCCGCCATCTCCCAGGAGAAGCGCCGGCGCTTCCTTGAGCGCCGCGTCCAGGACCTCCGCGCCTACGTCGTCTGGTCGCACGACGCCCAGCTCAAGGCCAACGCACGAACCGGCAACGCCGGCGTCCTCGCGGCGGTCCGGGAGTGGATCAAGAACCGCACCAAGCCTGACGAGTGCGCCTTCCTCCTCCGCCACGTCACTGACGCGGCCGAACGCTTCCGCCAGCTCGTGGACGCCTCCGCAGCCCTGGCTTCCGACGTCACTCCGCTCCGCCTGCTTTCGGCGCCCGAGGCCAGCGCCGTCCTCTCCGACCTCATCAATCGGCCCGGTCAACCCTGGCATGGCGATCACATACCGAGCGCGCTCAACTGGCGCCTCGCGTTGTCGGAACTCGAGGCGGAGCGACGCTTCCTCCGCCTCGATGGCCAACCCCTGATCATCTACAACCTGACCTCCCCTCCCGTGCAGGCCCGAGCGAATCTCCTGCAGGAGCTCTACCGCCTCGAAGCCCTGCTCACCGTGTCCCTGGAGTGGCGGCCGCAGCCGCTCGCTTCCTCGCGACGGAAGATCCGGAGCGTTCAGCGTCACTACTTCAGCAAGCGCTACTCAATGGTCGCGCACATGCAGGACTCCCAAGGCACCGCCGCGGCCATGGTCGATTCTGCGGCCGACGCTGAATCCAGCCGCATCGCTCACGCCCTGGTCGAGCTCGAAACCGAAGGAGTCGCCTACGGCGACCTCTCCCTGACGATCGCCCTTCACGGCGACGACCTGGCTCAGATCGAGGCCCTCGATGCCGAACTCTTCCGCATCTTCGGCTCAGCCGACGCCAAGGTCATCCGGGAAGGCTTCGGCCAGCTACCCGCCTGGTGGAGCCGCTTGCCCGGGCAACCCCGCAAGCGCCAGATCCGGAGCGTCTTCGGCAGCGCCGGCGTCGCCGCTTGCCTCGCACCGTTGTTCGGGCCCCCTCCTGGCCAGGCCGAATGCAAGCACCTGACGCGGCCGGCCATGGCGACCTTCGAGACGCCCTGGCGCACTCCCTACCACTACGACCTCTTCGCCGGCGGCGATGTTGGTCACACCCTCATTCTGGGCGCCACCGGCGCCGGCAAGAGCTTCGCCCTCAACTTCCTTCTCGTCCAGGCCCAGCAGTACTCCCCTCGCATCCTCGTCCTCGACCTGGGCGGCTCCTACAAGTGGCTCACACAGTTCATCGGCGGCGGCTACCTGGAGCTGAACCCTGACGCCACCGGCGCAGACGTTGCCCTCAAGCCCTTCAGTCTTCCTCCCGGCGAGCGGACCTTCAGCTTCCTCACCGGCTGGATCACCCGCCTCCTCCGCATCGGCGGCTACGAGCTCAAGGGCGAGGACACCACCGAGCTCCGCGAACGCATCGAGGACCTCTACAGAAGCCCAGCCCCGGAGCGTTCACTCTCCTCCCTGGTCCGCACCCTGCCTTCCGCCATGTGGCCAGCTATGAGCCGCTGGCACGGTGAGGGCGCCTGGGCGCGCTTCTTCGACGGAGGCGGTGAGGACACCCTCGAACTCGCCGACTGGCAGGTCATCGACCTCGCGGGCGCCGCCGAACACGACGACCTCTGCGAGGCCGCGCTCTTCTTCCTGCTCGAACGGCTACGCCTGGCCCTGGACGCTCCCACCGAAGCCGGCCGCGTGAAGCTCATGGTGGTGGACGAAGCCTGGCGCTATCTCAACGATCCTGCCGTCCTCACCTACCTCGCGGAAGCCGCGAAGACATGGCGCAAGCGCAACGCCGCCCTGGTCCTCGCCACCCAGAGCGCCGTCGACCTCACCGACACGGACGGCGCCCAGGCCCTCCTCGAATCACTCCCCACCAAGCTCTTCCTCGCCAACCCGGATCTGCCCGCCGCGGTACAGAACACCTTCCGGCTCAACGACACCGAAATGCAGACGATCCGCGGGCTTCTTCCGAAGCGCGAGATGTACCTCCGCCGCGCCAACGAGGCCGGCGTCGTCCGCCTCGAAGTGGATCCGGAGTCCTACTGGCTCTACACCAGCTCGCCCGTCGACAGTGAACGCCGCGCCGCGGCCGTCGCCGAGCACGGCCTGGCCGATGGCCTTGCCGTCCTTGCCAACAACAGGAGGTAACTCATCTTGCACATTCCACCGCCGATCGCGGCCGTGATCGCCCTCGCTTCGGCTCTTCCACTCGCGGCCCAGGATGCCCACATCCTGCGCCTGGACGCTTCCGTCGACGCGGTCTGGCAACTCAACACCCGCGTCCGTCACACCACCGTCATCACCCTGCCGGCCTCCGAGAACATCCTCGACTTCGTCGTGGGCGACCTGGACTACTGGCACTTGAGCGGAAGCGCGAACGTCGCCTTCCTCAAGCCCACCGAGCCGGGCGTCAAGACCAACATCGCCCTGGTCTGCGAATCCGGCCGGATCTACCCCTTCCTCGTCTCCGAATCCTCCGAAACACCGCCCCATCTCGTGGTCCGCTTTGACCCTGCGGAACCCGACTTGGCCGCGGCGGACGGTGAAGCTCACCGGCCAGCCTTCGTCGCCGCCGACCAGGTCGCCTCCTACCAGAGCATGGCCAGAGCGGCCGCCGAGGCGGCCGCTGATCACCGGCGGACCGCGACCGAGGAGATCGCCGCGGCCAAGGCCGACGCCGCGGACCAGGTCAACGGCTTCCGCGCCGAGTACCCGACTCGTGTCCGCTTCCCCTACCGTCTCCAGGAGAAGGCGAAGCGCTGGCCCTTCCTGGTCGAGGGCATGTGGCACGACGGCCAGTTCACCTATCTGCGAAGCCTCTCCCAGGAGTCTCCAGCCCTCTACGAACGGAAGGACGGACAGCCTTCCCTGATCCCCTACGACCTGACCGAGGACGGGCTCTACGTCGTCCGGCGAGTCATCGGCGACGGCTGGCTCCAGATCGGTAAGCAGCGCGTCACCTGGACCTTCGACGAACCCGACCCCCTCCATTAGCCATGCCCGACTGGAAGCAAATGGTCCCCAAGCCGGTCGGCTCTATCCCGGCCGGCCTGATGAACAAGCTGGTCGCCGGCCTCGCCGTCGTCCTCGTCATCGCGATCATCGCCGCCACCATAGGCGGTGCTGGAGAGGAGGAGGATGGCGCCGAAGCCGACGCTCTTGACCAGGCCCCGGCCGATCCCTTCATGGCGGATCGGCTGGACAGCGAGGTCGAGAACCAGCTCCAACTCGCCGTCGGCGAAGCCGATCAGCGGGAGGCGGACGCGCAGCGCGAAGCGATCCGGGACCGCAACCTCGAACTCCTCGCACCGGATCCGGATCCCGGTGAAAGCGTTCTTCTCCGCCTCGCCGGCATCGCCGACGACGACGCCGAAGAGGAGCCCGATCCTTGGGACCCCGAGGCCTTCGCCCCTGAGGAGGCAGAACTCCGCCTCAAGCTCCACCTCGAGGCGGTCGAGCGCAGGCAGCGCT
Organism: Holophagales bacterium; assembly: GCA_009837885.1. Taxonomy (GTDB): domain Bacteria; phylum Acidobacteriota; class Thermoanaerobaculia; order Multivoradales; family Multivoraceae; genus Multivorans. Next base: position 120,611 of record VXSP01000046.1, read on the forward strand.
CCCTTCTCGCCGTGCCCGTCGCCTACTCCGCCCGCAAAGTCGACGACGACGCCGGCCACGACAACCCCCCTCCGCCCTCGCCGCACGAACGTCTCCTCGACACCATTCTCGGGACCGCCGCAGCCCAACAGTCGACCACGGGGACAGGCCCCGGGGCCGCGGCGGTCCCACCGGGCGGCACGCTTGACGTGCCGCTTCCCGACTCCGACAACCTGCCCTCCTACCGCGCACCCGACCAGGTCAGCTCCCCGGCCGATCCGCGCGGCAGCCACAGAATCTATGAAGGCTCCTTCGTCGAAGCCGTCCTGATCACCCAACTGAGCGGCGACTACCCGAGCCCCGCCGTCGCTCAGGTCGCCGTCCCCTTCTACAGCGGCGATCGCCAGACCACTCTGATCCCCCGCGGTAGCCGCTTCATCGGCACGGTTCAGGCCGTCCGCCACCAGGACCAAACCAGGCTCGCGATCGGCTTCCACCGCCTTGTGTTCCCCGACGGCCGCTGGGCCGCGCTCCGCTTCCAGGGCCTCAATCAACTCGGAGAAGGCGCGCTCAAGGACCAGGTCGATCGCCACTACCTGAGCACCTTCCTCGCCGCCGGCGGCGTCGGCCTCCTGAGCGGCCTCGCGGCGGCAGGCGCCACCGTTCAAGACCAGTTCCAGCTTGGCACCGCGAGGAGCTTCTCCGAAACCGGCATCCAGATCATGGACCGGTTTCTCAACCGGCTCCCCACCATCACCATCCGCGCCGGCCACCGCATGCGCGTCTGGTTCACCAGCGACCTCCTCATTCCACCCCCCGACACAGGAGACATCCAATGACCCCCACCTCACCACTGCGACGCACCGTCGCCACCCTCCTCCCCATCCTCATCCTTGCCGGCGGAATTCCCGCCCTCGCCATATTCGGCTTTGGCGACATCGTCCTCGACCCCGCCAACCTCGTCGAGAACGCGCTCACCGCCGGCTTCCAGGACTTGATCAACGACACCATCCAGAACCAGCTTGACCACCTCGAGGAGAAAGCCCTGGGCGAGATCGGGAAGCTCACCGAGAGCTTCGCCGAGCTCACGGGACTACCGATGCCTCTCCTCGACAACTTCGACACCCTCACTTGGGCCGGCGACTTCAGAGGCGATCCCGGTCAACTCCTCCAGAACTTCGCCAGCATGCAGGACCCGAACGCGGACCCGCTCACCGATTACTGGCGGCAGTACCTGGCCCAGGCCGACACCGTTTCGCGCCAGCGCTACGCGAACACCTTCCGCGACGTCGCCGGCGCTTCCGACAAGTGGCTTGCGCAGCGCGAGCAGGCCGACCGCGCCCGCATCTTCGACTACACCGCACTCGACAGCGCCGAGCGCATCATCGAGCTACTCGGCAACGCGTCTGACGCCGTGGAGCGTAGCCGCGGTCAGACCAACCTCAGCGACACGGCGCTCGCTCAGGAACAGCTTGCCAACCAGATCACGGTCGCCGAGATCGACATGGCCGTCGCCGAACTCCTGGCCCAGACCACCGTCCGCGAGGCGATGGACCGGCAGACCCTCGAACTCCAACGCCGCCACCAGCTCGAAGCCTGGGTCACCGCCGAGCGGACCGAAGCTAGGCAAGCCGACCGCGCCCAGAACCGCCTTCGAGGACAGCGCAACGCTTGGCGTCAGGCCTTCCTCCTCGACTGATCCACCGGACCGATGGCCAGTCGTCCCTCCGCTACAGGCCGATTCTCGGCGACCTGCGTCTTCAGGCGTAAGTCCTGCCCCGGATCCGGATCTGGGGCCTCACGCCGACCGCTAGTGCTGCTCCTCGCAGCCGCGGCGCTTCTCCTCCTCACCTCCTTACCGGCCGCCGCCCAGCTGCCGAACCAGGTCAACCCGAACACCGTCGGCCAGCTCCCTCAGTTCGTCGACACCGCCATCAACATCGTCCTCTCGGGCACCCCGCAGAACACGATCCTCGGATGGGGCCGCCAGATGATGCGAGGCATCGTCCTCATCCTCATCGTCTGGACCGGACTCCGCGTCGCCTTCAGCGGGACCTTTCACACCTGGGAGCTCATCAAGTTCGTCATGACCTTGCTCATTCCCTGGACGATGGTGGAGTCCTACTACACCCCCATCCCAGGGCTCGGCACCTCGTTCGTCGACCTGATCACAGAACAGGGTAACCAGATCATGCAGCTCTTCGGCGCGGACATCCTCGCCCAGGGCGCGGCCACTGTCATGGAACTCGCCGAGGATCACATGCGGCTAGTCGGCGAGGAAGCCGCGTCCCTCAACATCTGGAACGCGATCCGCACCGGTGGCAAACAGGTCACCCACCTAGCGCTCTTCGTTGCCATCTTGGGGAGCTTTGTGCTCGGGATGATCGTCGTTGTCGCCCTCGCCCTTGCTCAGGTCATCTTCGCCAACGTCGCGACCGCGGTCCTCACCACGCTCGGGCCGCTCTTCATCCCGTTCATGATCGTGCCGAAGATGGACTTCCTCTTCTGGGGCTGGTTCAAGGCCATGATCCAGTACTCCCTCTACAGCGCGGTCGCCGCCGTCATGGTGAGTATCTGGACCCGGATCATCCTCACATACACGCGCTCGCTCGAAGCCACCGACTTCACCATCAACTCGTTGACCGCGGCCACCGGCGTCTGGCTACTGCCAGTCTTCGCCGTGATCGTGTGCGCCATCGTCTCCATCGTCAAGATCGGCGATATCGCCGGCATGATCGTCGGGGCCGGCAGCGACGGCGGCGGCTTCATCGGCGGAGCCTTCCTGGCTGGCCGCATCGTCGCCGCCCCAGCCCGCGTAGCCGCCGCGCCGCTGAAGGGAGGACTTCCCACGTGAGCCAATCCAAGCCGAACCCCGGCAAGGAGTTCGCCGACATATGGGGCGAGATCGTCGTTTCCAACCGTCACTTTCGCCTCGCCACCTACGCTCTCGCGGCCATCCTTGGCCTTCTCCTCGTCATCGTCGTCCGTCTCTCCAGCGTCGAGCTTCCCAAGCCCATCGTCATTCGCGTCGACGAGGTCGGGCGAGCCGAAGCCCTCGCCTACGAGGCCGTCGAAGCCCAGGCCGATCCCCTGGACCCGACCACCAAGTACTTCCTCGCGGCGTTCGTCAGTGACCACTACAGCCGGCGTCAGGCCACCGCCCGAAACGCATGGAGCCGCTCCCTCAACTTCCTCGTCACGGAACTGGCGGACGGGGCCTTCCGCCGCGACGGCCAGGCCGTCGCAACCGTGGCGGCCGGCCTCGCGGAGGAGGAGCGGCAGGTCGAGAACGTCCGCCTCTCCATTCAGCCGCAGCCCGAGGCCCCGCATTCCGCCACGGCCGACTTCGACGTCGTCGTCTTCAAGGACGCCGCGGAGGTCTCGCGAGAGCGCTGGAGCCTCGCCATGCAGTTCATCTTCCTGGAGCAGGTCCCGCCCAGCCTCATCACCGTCAACCCCATGGGCATCCTCGTGACCTACCTCCAAGCGGATCAGGCCGTCGACTTCTGACGTGGCGCTCAAGGCTCCCGCTGTCCCGCACCTGGCCGGCCGCGACGCTGCGCTGCGCGACCTCGACTTCCGAGAGTGGGAAGCCGCTTGGCTCACCCTCGTCTGCCTCCACTCCGGCGTCTTTACGAGGACCCAATTCACAGAGCATCACGCCTGCTCTACTGACACGACTCATGCCTTCGTCCGCCGCCTGGTCGACGCCGGCATCGCCAGGGAGCATCCGCTTCCCGAGGTCGACACCAGGCTCCAGTACACCCACGTGCATGGCCGCAGCCTCTACCGCGCCCTGGGCATCGAGAACGTCCGGCATCGCCGGGCGGCCGAGGACGTGGTTCTGTTCCGTCGTCTCCTCTCCTTCGACCACGTGGTTCGGCATCCCCGCCTCCCCTGGCTCGCCACGGAGCCCGAGAAGGTCGCTCACTTCACCGGCCGCGGCCTTCGCCTCGACCAGCTCCCGAGCCGCCTCTACGGCGGCCCGGCGAAGCGCACCCGGCGCTACTTCGCACTGAAGCTTCCGATCGCCGCCGACGAAACGTCGGCGACGTTCGTTTACGTCGACCCCGGCCGCAATACCGACCGCGAACTACAGCGCTGGGCTGCCGAGCACCATGCTCTCTGGAGCCACCTCCGAGCCGCTCGAACTGAGGTCCGCGTTGCCGTGGTGGCGCGGACCATCACGGCCCAGCACCACCTCTCCCGGAAGGTCGCGGCCTGGGCCAACGCTAGCTCGACAGCTCAGCCGCTCACCGAAGACGAGCGGCAGACCTTGGCCGCGGCGGACGCCGATCTCGACGTCGCCCTCGCCACCGGCAATCCCCGATCACTCGAGCGCTGGGGCGGTCTCAATCCCTGCCGCCGCCTCGTCATCTCCCTTCGGACACGAGCGGATCTTGAAGGCGCCGGCGACACTTCGAACCCACGCATCGACGCCTATTCGTCGCACCACGCTCGCGGTCTCGCGCCCCAGGCTCTCGCATGACTCCGCGTTGCACCAGGATCCGCTCCAGAACCGAAAAAGGACAGCACCCCCTATCTTCGATCCCTGACGCTCTCCTTTTTCGTTTGTCCTCTTTCGGGGACGGCGCGGGAATTGTCCTCGTAACGCTTAGCGTTTCTCGGGCTCCCTTCCCCGAATGCGCCCTCCCGGGCGCAGCGACCCGACCGCACGAGGCGGTCGGGTCGGGACGTGAGCGACCCCGCCTTTCGGCCGCCTGGTGCGGCACGAAAGGCTCTCCCGTTTTCGGCCCTTGTGCCGGGCCGCGGGAGGGTCGCTCACGTCCAGAGTGATCCCTGCGGGAAGGCTCAGACTGGACGCCATGACCACCGCGAACGACACGCCCGCGCCGGCGGCCGCGCGTCTTATCGGCCGCCTTCTCTGGCCGGTGGTCGTAGGCGCCGGCGTTCTGGTGTTGACGCTCCGCTTCGCTGCTTGGCCAAGCCCAGGCAGCGTCGCCTGGCTCGACTCCCTCGCCCTACGAACCGCCGCCGACTTCGCCCTCGTGCGCGCGGCCTGGTGGGCCACTCTCGCTACCGCGCTCGTGGTCGCGGCGAACTTGATCCCCGCCGCGGTCCGACGCACTCTCGATCGCGGGGGCCGCGTCGCCGGCGCCGGCGTTCACCGCCGCCTCGGCCGGCTTCTCCGGGCGCTGCGCAGGATCCTCACGCTCCGCCTACTGGCCGCCCTCTCGGTCGGTTTCGGAGCCCTCCGGTGGGCCGGCCAGGTCCGGCCCTTTCCAGCGACAGGCGACGATGCCGTTCTTGACTTCATCGCGTACCACGATCCCGCGGTCCACGCCCTCATCCGGGCCTGGCACGTCGCGGCACCCGGCGTCGTTGCGTTCGGAGGAGTCCTCCTCCTCTCCGGGGCGGCCCGCGTCTGGCTCGGTTCGCGAGCCGAGTCCGTCAAGCGCGGCCGCGGCGTCCTACCCCCTTGGCCGGCCTCCACCGCCGACGAGGCTCCCTCGCTGGTCCTTGGTGAACTCCATCACCCGATCGACGCGAAGGAGGCAAGCCGGCCCCAATGGCTCAGCATTCCCGAGCGCGGTCTCTACACCGGCATCGCCGTCTTCGGCGCTGTCGGTACCGGGAAGACCTCTGGGGCAATGCGGCCGTTCGCCGAGCAGCTCTTCTCCTGGCAGGCCCACGACCCCCAACGACGCGCCGCGGGCCTCGTCCTCGAGGTCAAGGGCGACTTCTGCCATGACATCCGCCAGCTCCTCGCGGACAACGGCCGCGAGGACGACTACGTCGAGATCGCCCTGGGCGGCCGCTGGCAGTGGAACCCCCTCGACTCCGACATGGATAGCTACAGCCTCGCCTACTCCATTGCGACTCTCCTCAACCAGCTCTTCGGCCGCGGAAAGGACCCCTTCTGGCAGCAGGCGTCCACGAACCTGGTCCGGTGGATCATCGAACTCCACCGCGTCTTCCCGGACCCCTGGGTGACGCTCCGCGACGTCTACCGCCTCACCATCGACCCGGAAGCCTTCGAGCGAAAGATCACGACCGCGCGCGCGCTCTGCGCTCCAGCGACACTCCAGCAGCGGATCCGGATCCCCGCCGAACACGCCGGCGCCACCAAGGGCTCCTTGTCGATCCTCACAATGGTCCACCCGGAACTCGAGGAGATTCCCTTCGAACTTGGCCGCGGCGGCCAACTCACCGCCCCGGACAACGGCCGCCTGAGGAACCTCCTCGAGGAGCTCGGAGTCCCCTGGGAACCCGTGGCCACGCGCACACCGCCTCCCGACGACCGCCTAGCCCGCCTGGAGGCCGTCGAGCGCTGGTACCGCAACGACTGGATGGAACTGACGCCAAAGCTCCGCACCGCGATCGTCGAGGCCATCTCCGTCTTCCTTTCCATCTTCGACCTTCCGGACGTTGCCCGCCTCTTCTCGCCGCCCTCGCCGGCCGCGAACAGCCCTGATCTCGCCATAACCCCCGGGGAGATGGAGCAGACAGACCCCGATACGGAGCCTTCTGACGCCGATCGGGACGAACTGGCCACCGAAACGGACGGCCGCGTCGCCGGCGGAACGCTCGCACCGCTCCCGCCCCTGGCCGACCTGATCGAGGGCGGCAAGGTGGTCGCCCTCAACATGCCCGCGGGCGCGAATCCCGCCCTCGCCCGAGCGATCGGCGTCCTCCTAAAGAATGCCTGGCTACAGACCCTCTTGAGGAGGCCGGCCCAGATGAAGCGCAATCCCGATCGCTACTTCCGGCCGGCCGTCTTCCTCTGTGACGAGTACCAGAGCTTCGCCACCGTCGGCGAGGACGATCCCTCAGGCGACGAGAAGTCCTTCGCGCTCACGCGCCAGTGCAAGTGCATTCCCATCGTCGCCACGCAGTCCATCGCTTCCCTCCGCTCCGTCCTTGCCGGCAACGACGCTTGGCGCACCCTGCTCCAGACGCTTCGAACTCGCATCTTCCTCACGCTCAGCGACGACAGCAGTGCCGACCTCGCCTCCAACATGTGCGGCAAGGTCGCCCGACTCTCCCCCTCCTACTCGTTCTCAGAGTCGAGCAAGCCCGGCTTCTCCCTCGTGGCCGCGCGCCCAGGCGGCGGCCAGGGCGGCAGCCTGGGCGCCAGCAAGACCTACAGAGAGCAACGCGAGCCGATGTTCCACCCGCGCACCTTCACCCTCCTCCAGAACTACCAAGCGATCGCCTTGCCCTACGACGGCTCGAAGTCCCTGCCGGCAACCAGGCTCTACCTGAAGCCTCACTACCTTGCGCATGACCGCTCTTACTGGCGTCAGCGCGACGCCGGCGAAATCTGAGATTCCGTATTGACGATTCATACCGTCCGCACCGACACGCCATGACCGACAGCCTCGCCACCCTCAAGACCTTCCTTCCCGGCCTGGAAGAGCTACTCGAAGATCCGGAAGTGACCGAGATCATGATCAACGGCCCCTACAACGTCTGGACTGAGCGCGCCGGCAAGGCCCTCCAGCCGGTCGAGGCGCCCGCCCTCAATGAAGGCGCGCTCCGCCGCGCCGCCATCAGCATCGCGCGACCCCTGGGCCTCGATCCCAAGACCGACCCGGCCTTGGACGCCCGGCTCGCGGACGGTTCCAGGGTGGCCATCACGACGCCGCCCGCCGCGCCCCACGTGGCGATCACCATCCGGCGCTTCGGCAACCGGTCCTTCTCGGTGCAGGACCTGGTCGAGAACGGGAGCCTCACCCCGGCCATTCTTGACGCCGCCAAGGACGCCCTCCGCAACCGTCAGAACATCCTTGTCAGTGGAGGCACGGGCAGCGGCAAGACCACGCTCCTCAATGCTCTCATCGAGCTGCTACCGCACCATGAGCGCATCGTCTCCATCGAAGACACCCTTGAGCTCCGCATCGAGCAGCCGAACACCGTCCGCTTCGAAGCCCGCGAGCTGGGCGCGGGCTCCCTGACCATCAGGGACCTCGTCAAGCACTCGCTCCGCCACCGACCCGATCACATCGTGGTCGGAGAAGTTCGTGGTCAGGAAGCCGCCGACCTCCTCCAGGCCCTCAACACGGGCCACGGCGGCTCCCTGACCACCGTTCACGCGAACAACGCCCGCGCCGCGCTCTCACGCCTGGCCAGCTGCGCCATGCAGGCCGGCGAACTCCCTTGGGAGGTTGTCTGCCGGAGCGTCGTGGACGGCATCTCCCTCGTGCTCCACATGACCCGCGTCCAGGGCCGGCGCTACGTCGAGGAGTGCATCGCACTGCGAGGCTGGAACCCGGAAGACGAGTCCTGGAACATCGAGCCCATCGCCTCGCGGCCAACGGCCGTCCCGCCCCGGCCGAGAGCCTCGCGAGCGGTGAAGCGGAAGCGGCCCGCGGCCAAAGCCGCCGCCGGATGACTCACGGCCCCTCCTCGGGGCCGCTCCCCGTGGAAGCGAGTGTCCCGGACGACCACTGTACGGCCGCAACGTCCGACGCCCTCCCGGTAGCCCTGCCACCTGACCGGCCCCTGGCCGTCTCCACTCCGACCCCGCCCTCCCCTGGCCCTACGTGGCCACCGGGTCCCGAATCGCCGAAGTCGCCTTGCCGGTGCGGACCTCTACTCTCCGGCCGCGAAGGTGGACAACAACGCGCGCCGCCGACGCCGTCGCCCCGCGGGCCGGCGCAAGGAGCCGCCAGAACCGCTTCGCGTCGGCCCGATGGGCCGTCTGTCACCCCCTTGCCTCGTGCCGGCTTCACCGCGGCGCGACGGCGCCTCTGCCGCATCCTCCTGTTGGGGCGGGCCTGTTGCTCGCCGCCATATGGGGGTGAGCGGCGAAAGCCACAGACCCACTAACCCAAGGAGGAATCAGAACATGTCCACCAACAACGCGCCCATCGAGGAAGTCCGTATCGGAACCGTCAAGGCCGCCATCTGGCGGAACCAGACCGCGGACGACGGAGTCGTTCGCTACAACGTCACTTTCGGCAAGCTCTTCCGCTCCGCCGAGGACGGCAAGTGGCAGACCTCCCGGAGCTTCGGCCGCGACGACCTCCTGGTCCTCGCCAAGGTGGCCGACCGGGTCCACACCCGCATCCACGAGCTGCAGGAGCAGCCCGCGGAGGACGACGTCTAGGGGCGTCTCAACGCCGGCGGCGGCTTCGGCCGTCGCCGGCTAGGCTCCAACCTCATGCCCAAGGTCCGCGACATCATCCGCACCATTCGCCGCGACGGCTGGGAACTCGTCGCCACCAAGGGCAGCCACCGCCAGTATCGGCACCCGGCCAAGCCGGGCAAGGTGACCGTCCCCGGTAAACTCAGCGACGACATGCCTCCTGGCACCCGGAACAACATCCTTCGCCAGGCCGGCCTCAAGGAAGCGAGGAAGCAGTGAAGTACACCATCGTCATCGAGAAGACGCCCAACAACTACGCCGCCTACGCTCCCGACCTTCCTGGCTGCGGCACCACCGGCCCCACACGTGACGAGGTAATCCGGCTCATGCAAGAGGCCATCGAGTTTCACCTCGAGGGCCTGCGGCGCGACGGCGAGCCCGTACCGCCGCCTCAGACCACCGCCGCCCAGGTCGACGTCGCCGCCTGACCGACGGCCTCAATCTGCGGGCCAGCCGCTCCAAGCAATCGAAGGTCGGCCCTCGACTGGGCGTCATTTGTCCCCAAGCCTCACTGTTGGCGTGTAAACAAGTTGCCTTGTGATACTCTTCGCGAGTAATGGAGGTCGTCGCCGTCATCGCCCAGAAGGGAGGCACCGGGAAGACCACTCTCGCCGTCAACCTCGCCGTTGCCGCCGAGCTGAGCGGCCGCACGGCCGCCATCATCGACCTTGATCCGCAGGCGACGGCCACCAGTTGGGGTGATCGCCGCGAAGCGCCGTCACCGGTGGTGCTCTCCGCTCAGCCGGCCCGACTCGGACAGATGCTGGCCGGGGCGACGCAGGGCGGAGCGGATCTCGTGCTCATCGACACGCCGCCCCACGCGGAGAGTGCCGCCCTGGCCGCGGCCAAGGCCTCGGGCCTGGTCCTCGTTCCGTGCCGTGCCGCCATCTTCGACCTTGAGACCGTGGCCACGACGATCGACCTCCTCGGCTACGCCGGCACGCCCGCCTTGAGCGTCCTGAACGCCGTCCCGTGGCGGGGCCCCAAAGGAGCCGAGGCGGCAAGCGTCATCACGGAGCTAGGGCTGGACGTCTGCTCCGCATCCCTCTGCCATCGCGTCGCCTTTGAACATGCCAGCGCCCGCTCGCTTGGCGTGCAGGAGCACGAACCACGCGGCAAGGCCGCGGTCGAGACACAGCAGGTTTACATGGCAGTCTGTAATCTCTTGAACTTGTGAACAGGAGCACACGATGACTAGTAAGGGCGACCTCCGTGCAGCGATGCTACAGAAGGGCCGCCGGACGACGGAGCCTCCACCTCCCCGCGACTCCCGCTCGGGCCGAGCCGGAAAGTCCAACGTCACGGGATACTTCGATCCCGACGTGAAGCGTCAACTCCGCATCCTGGCCGCAGAGCACGACAGCACGATCCAGGATCTTCTCGGGGAGGCATTGAACGAACTCTTCGCCAAGCACGGCAAGCCCGAGATCGCACCGCGACGGCGCGGGAAGAGCCGTCCTTGACGGTCGATCACGGGACACCCGAGCGTCCTTCACTTCGAGGCGGGCCTGTCCCTCGCCGCCAAGTGGGGGTGAGCGGCGAAAGCCACAGGCCCGACAAACCGAAGGAGTAACCCCGAAGATGTTCACCTTGCTCAAGCGCCTCGCAATCCTGGGCGCCCTCTGGCTAGCCGCGACTATCGGCCTTCTCACCTACGTAAACACTCGTTCCGAGGAGCAGATCGCCGCCGATATCGAGAACATCGCCGGCCCGCTCGACGCTGCTCTGGCGTCTGCGTTCACCGGCTCCGCCCAGCCCGAACCTCTCCCGGTGGACGACGTCATGCGGGCCGAGACCGAAGCCACGCTCGCCGAGGTCGAAGCCCTCTACGACCAGCTCATCGCTACCCACCAGGCGCTCCAGGAAACTCACACGGACCAGTGGGAGAAGCGCTGGGCCGGCGACGCCGTCACCCTCGCACAGATGGCCAAAGAAAGCGCCATCGAGGCGATCGAGCTTCGCATCGGCGAGGTTGAGAATCCACCTCGCGCTCAGGACTACGACAACGAGCCCTGGGCGATCTCGAACCGACTTGATACCGCACGCCGAGCCGCAGCTTCGCAAAAAGCATTCGTCCTGGAGGAACTCGCAACCGCTAGGGAGGAACTCGCGGCACTGAACGCCGGTCCGCGGCAGTAGACGCCACCCTCCGTCCCCGGCCCGCGCAAAACCGCAGTGCTCGTCCTCGCGCCCAGCGCGAAGGAGCAGATCTGCTCTGTCCGGCGGTCAAGTGGAGTGCTGGACCTGGATTTCGCATCGCAGCATCGCGCGAATTGCCGTTCCAGGCACGGATCCGGGCCATCCGCGTCCGATAGCGCACGAAGTGTCAACCGGTGGCGCGCCGTGGTGGAGCGGCGTAAGTCGTTACGCCGCCTGCACTCAAGGGCCGAAACGGCGGCGGCGAGGGCAATTACGGCCATGGCCACTCCACCGTCCGAGGCCATCGCTGCGACGCACACACTGCGATGCACAACCCCCGGATCCGGGCTGACGTGGGGCCGGCTTGGCCCGTCGTGGAGCGGACCGTTCCAGCTGTCTCTCCGACAGCCTACCGCTTCGCTGACTCAGGAGACCCCGTAGAGGTTTCTCGTTCCAGGCTCTCCGTCGCTACATGGAGGGTCCAGACCCCCGGCGCGCCCACGGCTTGGACCTTCGCCGCCCCTTTGCCCCCGGAAACCGGGCCTCCCGCTTCACCACCCGCTACGGCGTGACGCCACCTAGCCGCCCCGCTGGAGGCGCGCTCCGCTCGTTAACTGTGTTGAAAGTGAGGGTTCCGCCCTGGCTTACGCTCCTGGCAGATCGCCTCGATGACGTCCGTACGCCAACATAGCCCCAGCGCCGCTTCGCTCTCCTTGGAACCAGCGCGACCGCTGTAGCAGCCCACGAACTGCGTGCCGCTCCCCATGAGTACAACGTCGTCCCTCTTCCAGAATCCGGGGGCCTTCATGTCGAACCCGCCATAGGGGTCCTTCATGTCCCAAGGTTGAAAGTGGCGAGCGAACACCGGAGCCCCTGACATTCCCGCTCGCGTCTGCGAGTCTATGAAGAAGGCCGGAACCTGGGAGCCGTCCACCTGCCCTCCGAAGTCGGACAGCTGGCCGCCAAGTTCAACATCGTAGTGAGGCTCCGACGCGATGTAGCCAGACTTCCAGAGCGGTAGGCCGAAGCCCACACTAAGGGCCTGGGGAAAGCCGATCACGAAGACAGTGCATCCAGGCTTCACCGGTATGTTCGGTTCGTCGATCCGGTTTGCCGCCTTGTGCATCCAGTCGGGACATGACGCGGGTTTCCCCATCGGGATCGCGACCACGTCACACGATGAACCGAGTTCCGGATGCTCGAACCACACCGGCTTCTCACCGTCATAGAGCGGAACGTCGTGCGGTGCGACCCCAAACCTGCCGCGGGCGCGGTCGCCAACCTCGTACGACGACAGCTTGGCCGTGAGTCTGATCGGCTCCACGAACGGGCATGCCAGAGGCTCCCCGTTGAGGAAGTGGCGGCCGCTGACGACGTGCCAGTTCGTGACGAGGAACGAGGCACCGCCGGTTTCGAAGAAGAACGCGCTAGCGGCCGATAGAGGGACTCTATCCTTGTCGCGCACCCGCACTTGAAACGGGCAGTTGGAGTACCTGCTCCTGACGCCGTGCTCTGGCACGGCCGCGAGCTTAGCTCGCAGGCCTCCACGTCGAATAGACGCCGTGGGATTCCGCTCGGCTCCCTTGACAATCGGGCGCGGCAAGGGTCCTGGCGTTCCCTCGTCACGTCCCTCAACATCTGTTACACTGACCGCTGTCTCGGTCAGTGCGACTGACTGGCAAACAAGGTCTTCGGGCGGTCCGCTTCGAGCGGGCCGTTCGTCGTTTCAGGGGACCGCACTTGACCCGGTCTTTCAGAGGTCCCTTATACTCCGGCTACCTTGGCCAGATTCGCACTTGATCCACGGCCACGTACGGAAGAACTGCTTCCTACGTGGCACGGCATCCAGAGGACCTCTGGTGCTCCCTGAGCGCCGCGGCTCTGCGCCGGCCGATCCAGTGTCGACACACTGGACATTATCAGACGCCCGCCACGCGGAGAGGCGAGGCCACCGAAGGAGCCGGCGTCATTCCGGAGCGCTCTATGGCACGGTCGGCGCGTCCCGGCCGCGACGAAGCTCGGCCAGGAGTTCCTCGAGGGCCACGATGAGGTCCTTCTCTTCGACGACTTCCTGCCTGAAGCTGAGCGAGACACTGAACCGGTCATCGACCGACCGGAACCGGAACACGTAAGGCTTGGGCGCGTCGACCGCCTCCGTCGTCCGGCGCTCTTCGTCTTCGACCGTGACCGACCGTCTCTTCCGGATCTCGGCGCGGACTTCCGCGCGCGTGAGGCCGAACTCCGCGATGCGCTCGAGCATGCGGATCATCGAAGCCTCCGTGTCGAGCTTCATCACTTCGAGCAGGATGGACTTGGTCGCCGCCACGCCGAGCTCGATCGCGGTTTCGCGCACGGTCCTGGGCATGCGCAGGAGTCCGAGGGACTCCGTCACGCTGACCCGCGACCGGCCCACCGCGCCCGCCGCCCGATCGTGCGTGTAGCCATGACGTTCGACCAGGGTTCGCAGGCCCTCCGCCTCCTCGAACGGGGTCAGATCGGCTCGCTGGAGGTTCTCGACCAGCGCGATCTCGAGGGCGTCCCGTGGCGAGACGTCCATCTCGATCAAGGGAATCTCCCTGAGTCCAGCCCGCCCCGCGGCGCGGAAACGGCGCTCACCGGAGATGATCCGGTACCTGCGCTCGGTCGTCGTCCCGTCGGGCCCCACCCGGCTGACCGGGCGCGCCAGGATGGGCTCCAAGACGCCTCTGGAGCGAATCGAGGCGGTCAGGCCGTCGAGGCTTCCCAGGTCGCGGCGAGGCTGATCCGGGTCCGGCTCGATGCTGGCCATAGGCACCATCCGGCCCACCGTGCGCCCGGGGGAACGGCGGACTCCCCCGAAGGTCTGTGCTGTGTCCTGTCCGGTCTCGCCTTCCGTCGTCGGCATCGGCCGGCTACATCTCGTACTTTCCCAAGGTCTTCGGGTCGAGCTCCTCCAGCCACTTCTTCATCTTCTTCTCGTCCGTTCCCGCTGCGGGCGCTTCGCCGCCGCCATCGCCATCGCCCTGGTCGGACTGCCTGACGCGGGCGAGATCAGCCACGGATTGCCGGACGAAGAGTGGTGCTCCGGCGCGCAAGGCGAGCGCGATCGCGTCGCTCGGCCTGGCATCGAGGAGACGGTGTTCACCCGTGCGTTCGACGAGCTCGACCACCGCCAGGAACGTGTTTCCTTCGATCGCCCTGACGACCACTTCGATGACCTCGGCCCCCACCAGGTCGAGGGCGTTCTTCAGCAGGTCGTGGGTCATCGGTCGACCCGGATCCCTGCCCTCGATCGCAAGCTGAATGGCGCCCGCCTCGAAGATACCGATCCAGATCGGCACGACCGAACTCTCTTCCGGGTCGTGTTCGTGCAGCCTCAGGATCACGATCGGCTGGTTGGAGTTCGGCTCCATCATCAGGCCGTGGACCTCGGCCGGGATCTTTCGATCCTCGGATTCCTCCCGGGTCGACCGGGCCTTGACCTCGTCCGCCGTCATCCCGGTCATCCTACGCCACGGTCGACAAGTTCGCCCATCAGGGAGTGGTCGTAGGCCTGAACCGTCCGGACCCGTACCAACGAGCCCGCCTCCACAGGCCGACCGGAGGCGGGAAAGTGAACGATCCGGTGACAGTCCGTCCGTCCCGACTGGTGTCCGGCACGCCGGCTCCAGCCGGTGACGAGGATCTCGAACTCCGAGCCCACCAGTTCCTCGTTCAGCGCGCGCTGGACCGCGGACTGCGCCTTGAACACACGCTGCAGGCGCTGGTCGGCGACCTCGCGGGGCACTTCGTCCGATGTCGGCAGGCGGATCGCCGCCGTGTTCGGTCTGGGGCTGTACTTGAACGCGAACACCGTCGCGAAACGCACGGTCTCAACCAGTTCCAGAGTGCGCTCGAAGTCCTCTTCGGACTCCCCCGGGAAACCGACGATCAGGTCGGTGGACAGCGCGAGCCCCCTCCGTGCCGCTCGCAGCCGGTCCACCAGTCCGAGGTACTCCTCCACCGTGTATCCCCTGCCCATCCGGCGCAGCACGCGGTTCGACCCCGACTGTACGGGCAGGTGAAGGTACGGCGAGATGTTCTCGTGACGGGCAACGGCGCGGATCATCCGGTCGGTGAAGTCGCGCGGATAGGAGGTCACGAAGCGCAGGCGCCTCAGGCCGGGCAGTACGGCGGCGGTGTTCAGCAGGTCGGCGAAGTCCCGGCCGCGGCCGCTGCCGAGCGGCGGCGCCGGCTCGCGCCAGTGATTCACGGTCTGGCCCAGGAGTTCGATCTCGAGGAAACCGTAGTCCAGCAGGTGCTCGATCTCGCGGAGGATGTCGGCCATCGGCCGGCAGCGCTCCGGTCCACGCGTGTTCGGGACGACGCAGAACGTGCAGCGTTTATTGCAACCCTCGATGATCGTGACCATGCCCTTGTGGGCGGTGTCGCGGCTGATCGCCTCGAAGTCGTACGGGCGTTCCTCCGGGAAACCTACCGCCAGTACGCGCTCGCCGGCGCGGCTGCGCCCGAGGATCGAACCAAGCTCCCCCACCCGACCGGTGCCGACGACGAAGTCGAGATCGGGAATCCGGCGCAGCGCTTCCTCGCCCTCCTGCTGAGCGACGCAGCCGCAGAATCCGATCCTCAGGCTCTCGCGGTCGCGTTTGAGAAGCCGGTACTCCCCCAGCCGGGAGTACGCCTTCTGAGCGGCCTTTTCGCGAACCGAGCAGGAGTTCAGGAGGATCAGGTCGGCCTCCTCGAGCGCGCGCGTCGGCAGCAGGCCCTGCTGCATCAACTGCCCGGCCATGCGCTGGCTGTCCAGTTCGTTCATCTGGCAGCCCCACGTCTCGATGTAGAAGCGCTCCACGTCGCGGAGACTACTACCCGGCTACCGGAGGGCGGTGGGCCGACGGCACCGAGCGCGCGGTGCTAGGTCGACGTGGCGCGAGCCTCGGCGAGCAGCTCCCGGACCTCGCCGGCGGTCGACGCGGCGACGCAACGCCTCGCGAGCTCCTCCGCGTCGCCGATGTCGACAGTGCGGACGACCTCCTTGGTCGGCGGAATGTTCCGGGGGCTCATCGAGAGTTCACGCAGGCCCAGACCGAGAAGCAGCGGAACGCAGTCGGGACTCGCGGCCATTTCACCGCAGAGCGCCACCGGCACCTGCTGTCTTCGACCCGCCTCAACCACGAGTTGGATCATGCTCAGAATGGCCGGGTGCAATGGCTGGTAGAGGTCGGTCACTTGCTCGTTCGTCCGGTCGACCGCCAGCGCGTACTGGATGAGGTCGTTCGTGCCGATCGACAGGAAGTCCACTTCGGCGGCGAGCTGACGGGCGATCAGAACGGTCGCCGGCACCTCCACCATGGCGCCGATCTCGACCTCCCGTCGGTGGTCGATTCCCTCGGCCTCGAGCTCCGAGCAGACCTCCGCGCAAAAACCCCGCAGGGCCCGGATCTCGTCCACGGCGGTCACCATCGGGACCATGATGCGCAGGTTGCCAAGGGCCGCCGCGCGAAACAGGGCACGCAACTGGCTGCGGAAGACGTCCGTGCGGGCAAGCGTCAGCCGGATGCCGCGCAGGCCGAGAACCGGGTTCTCCTCCTCCTGTTCGTCGAGCCCACGCGCCGCCTTGCCTCCACCCAGGTCGAGCGTGCGGACGACGACGGGCCATGGCGCCATGGCCTCCAGCAGCCCCCTGACGACGGCCAGGTACTCCTCCTCCGTAGGAAGCTCCGGGCTCTTCTCGAGATACAGGAACTCGCTCCTGTAGAGACCGATCCCGGCGGCTCCGAAACGCTGCACGTCTTCGAACTCCTCGGGAAGCTCCACGTTTGCGAGCAGCTCGACCCCGACACCGTCGCGGGTTCGCGCCGGCAGCTTTCTCGCCGCCGTCGTGAGCACTTCCTCCTTCTGGCGGCGGCGCCGCCGAAGGGCCCCGTAGTGCTCGAGCGTCTCGGGCGTCGGGTGCAGCGTGAGGCGTCCTGCTTCACCGTCGACGACCACTGGATCGTCGTCGGCGACGCGGTTCGTGATGTGCACGATGCCGGTGACCAGGGGAACGTCCAGGGCCCTGGCGACGATCGCGGTGTGGGAGTTGGCGCCTCCGACCTCGATCGCGAAGCCCACCGCGCCGCGGCGACCGAGGCGCAGGACCTCGTCCGGCGTGAGTTCGTGGCTGACGACGACGACATGGCGGTCGAAGTCCACGTCCGCGCCGGGAGTGCTTTTCCTGCCGGCCAGGGCGCGCAGGAGGTACCGGGTGACGTCGCGAAGATCCTCGCCCCGTTCACGTAGATGCTGGCTCTTGACCTGCGCGAACTTCTCGCCGAGGTCGTCGGCTACTGCCTGCACCGCCCACTCGGCGTTGACTCGATCCTGCCGAATCGTCTGGTCGATACGGCGCGCAAAGGAGGAGTCTCGCAGGATCACCGAATGGGCGTGGAAGATCGACGCCAGGTCGCTGCCGTACGTTTCCGCTATCCGGCTTTCGGTGGCCTCCAGCTCGGCCTCCACGGTGCGCACGGCGGCGCCGAAACGCTCGACTTCCCGGTCCAGGTGGCCGCTGCGGATCGGCACGCGCAGGACCTGGACACCGTGGCCGCGAAGACAGACGGCGGGACCGATCGCGACACCCGGAGCGGCGGCCGCACCCTGAAGCGTCTCCTGAACGGTCGGGTACCGTACCGGCCTGGTCACGCGTCCTCCCCGAAGCGGGCCTGGACCAGATCGCAAACCGCGGCCATGGCAGCCTGCTCGTCCTCGCCGCGGCAGCGCACCGTGAGCCTGGCGCCGTGACTCGCACCGAGCAGGAGGACGCCGAGAATGCTCGTCGCTTCCGTCTCGCGGCCGTTGGCTCGCAACACCACGTTCGACTGGAACTGCTTCACCGTATGGACCAGCCTTGCCGCGGCCCGCGCATGAAGCCCCAGTTCGTTGACGACCTGGACTACACGCTCTTTCATTTCGCAGGTCGCGCCAGCCCCGTCGCCGCCAGTTGGATGCTCTTGCGGCCGTTGCTCCAGATCCAGTCCGCCAGATCGGGAAGGTCCAGATCGGGGGCGCCGCAACACAGGCTGAGCACCATCGGCAGGTTGACGCCGGTGACCACCGCCGCCCTGGCGACGCCGGCCGCTCGCAGCGCGCTGTTGCAGGGAGTGTCGCCGAACATCTCGGTCAGGATCAGCACGCCGGAACCATGTTCCTGGTCGAGTTGGCGGATCCTGGTCTCGATCAGGCGCGCCGCCTGCGCCCGGCCGGCGCGCCAGTCGACGCAGAGCGCGTCAATCGGCGCCTTCTCGGTACTCACATCCCGGCCGGAAATCGCTCTCGCGGATGCGAGCAACTCGCGGGCCAGATCACCGTGCGAGACGATGAGCACCGGCACCGTCATGGCTCGGCATCGGCGACGATCCGGTGCCGGTCGACATCGCGATGCTGCAGGCTGATCTGCCAGGCGTCTGCCGCCAGGCGGTCGGCCACGGCTTCGGAGACGGCGACCGAACGGTGCCGCCCGCCGGTGCAGCCGATCCCGACCGTCAGGTAGCTCCGCTTCTCGTCGCGAAACCTGGGAAGGAGATAGGCGAGGAGGTCTTCGAGGCGACGAACGAGTTCGCCGAAGGCCGCGTGTCCATGCAGGAACCGCTGGACCTCCGGATCGGTACCGGGCTTGTCCCGCAGTCCCGCGACGAAGTACGGATTCGGCAGGAAGCGGACGTCGAACATCAGGTCGACGCCGGAAGGAACGCCGAACTTGAAACCGAAGCTGACGACGTTGACGGTCAGTCCGCCCGCGTCGCTGGAGGCGAACTCGTTGTAGATGGCAGCTCGGAGTTCGTGAATCGTCGAATCCGTCGTGTCGAGAACGCGGGAGGCTCGGCCCCGCAGCTCGGCGAGTTGCCGCCGCTCCCGCCGGATGCCGTCGATGACCCGCTCCCCCACCGCAGTCAGCGGATGCCGCCGCCGGGTCTCCGAGTAGCGCCGGACGAGGACATCGTCCGAGCTGTCGAGGAACAGCAGTACGGGTTCGACTACCGCCGGGTCCGCCTCGTCCAGGAGTCGGGGTAACTCCTCGGCCAGGCCGGCTGTGCGAACGTCCGTGACCAGGACGATCGCGTCGAGGGAGGGTGCGGCGGTTGCCGGTTCCTGGACGAGGTGGCGTAGCAGGGGCAGCGGCAGGTTGTCGATGCAGTGATAGCCCAGATCCTCGAAGCAGCGGGCCACCGTGCTCTTGCCCGAGCCGGAAAGACCCGTGATGACGAACAGGCGAACCGGCAACTCAGACACGCCCGTTGGCGCACAGCAACTCGTAGATCTCCTGCGGCTTTCTCGCCTTGAGCAGGCGCTCCCGGCCACCCCGGTTCATCCATTCCGACACGGCCGCGAGCGCCTTCAGGTGCCGGCCGGCGCTCTCCTGGGGTGAGAGCAGAACGAAGAAGACCCGCACCGGCCGTCCGTCCTCGGCGCCGTAGTCGACGCCGCGCCTGGAGACCGCCACCGCCAGCACGATGTCCCGCAGACCGCGGATTCGTCCGTGCGGCACGGCCAGGCCATCGCCGAGCGCGGTGGAACCCAGCTCTTCCCGTTCGCGCAGGGCCGACAGGACAACATCCGGATCCGCCAGTCCGAGTACCCGGCAGATGCGCTCGGTCAGGGCGCGCAGGGCGCCATCCCGGTTCTTGGCCTCGAAGTCCGGGAAGATGAGTTGCGGCTTCGCCAGGCTAGCCAGATCCATCGTCGTTCCGCTGTCTCCTCTCAACTCGTCTCAGAAGATCCGCTTGCGGTCGTTCGATGACGGAATACCAAGTTCATCACGGTACTTGGCGACTGTCCGCCGAGCGATGTTAATCCCCTCTCGCTGGAGTTGTCGCGTCAACGCCGAGTCGGAGAGGGGCCTGCGGCCGTCTTCGTCGCCGATCAGGTGGCGGAGCTTTCGCTTCACCGTCAAGGAGGAGATCTCTCCTCCCCGGTCACAGTCGATGCCGCTGTGGAAGAAGAACTTCATCGGGTACAGACCGCGCGGCGTGTGGATGTACTTGTTGGAAACGACGCGACTGACCGTCGACTCGTGCATTCCGATGTCGTCGGCGACATCGCGCAGGACCATGGGCCGCAGTTCGTCGATGCCGTGATCGAAGAACCCGCGCTGCTGTCGCAGGATCGATTCCGCGACCTTGTAGATCGTTCTCTGGCGCTGATCCAGGCTCTTCATCAGCCACATGGCGGAACGCATCTTGTCCTTCAGGAACTCGCGGGCCTCGGCCTCACCTTCTTCGCGCTGCATTCGCTGGAGCATCGTGCGGTACGCCCGGCTGATGCGCAGCTTCGGCAGACCGTCGTCGTTCAACTGGATCGCCCACTCCCCTCCCGTCTTCACGGCGACGACATCCGGCTCGACATACTCCGTGTGTTCGTGAGAGAAGAGACGGCCCGGGCGGGTCTCCAGGGCCCTGATCGCCTCTACGGGAGCTTCAAGGGCCGGTAGCGGCGTGCGGAGACGCCGCGCGATCTGACGAAACTGGCGTCGGGTCAGCAGTTGCCAGCACTCTTCGACGATCCGCCAGGCCAGGCTCCCGGATTCGTCCTGGGCCTCGAGTTGAGCCAGCAGGCACTCCTGCAGCGTGTGCCAGGCGATCCCCGGAGGATCGAAGCTCCGTACCAGGCCCAGAGCACGGTCAACGTACTCGGCGGGATATCCAGGCACCGGCACCGGTTCGAAACTGGCTTCCGTCCCTTCGTCTCCGGGTCCTGCGGTGAGGTTTCCATTTCCCTCGTGGTCGGGCGAGAATGCCGCCGCCATCTCCCGGGCAATCGCGACCTCCGCCTGGTAGCGCTCCACCTCGGCGGGTCGGGCGCCAAGGAGTTGGATTTCCTCGATCGAGGCGCGGAGGAATCCATCCGCATCCAGGTTGCCGATAACGAGTTCCGCGATGTCCCGTAGCGGCGGCTTCGCATCGGAGAGCCGCAACTGCCAGAGCAGGTGGTCGTAGAGGTCCGGTTCCCGGCTGATGCTGTTCTCGAAGGGTACGGCCTCCCTCGCCTCGAAAGTGTTCGGGGCGGTCGATTCGGATCCAAGGTAGTCGTTGAAGTACGCATCGAGATCGATATCGACCATCGAAGGCTCGGCTTCCGGGCTCTCGTCTTCGGCTTCCTCGGTGTCCTCCTCCTCCGCGACATCCTCGAGCATCGGGTTCTCCACCATCTCCTGGTTGAGGACGCCCTGAAGCTCCAGCCGCGTCATCTGCAGCAGCTTGATCGCCTGCTGCAGCGACGGAGTCATCACCAGCCGCTGGGCCAGCTTGAGCGAGAGCCTCTGTTGGAGCACCATGATCGCTTACCGAATGCGACGAGAGCAAGATCAATGCCAACTCGACGGTATCACCATCGTGGCAACTGCCGGCCCTCAGAGACTGAACTCGGCGCCCAGGTAGATCTTGCGGACCGTCTCATCGGCCGACAGCTCCGCCGGAGTGCCGGTGCGCAGGATTCTGCCGTCGTTGATGATGTAGGCGCGATCGGTGATCCTGAGGGTCTCACGGACGTTGTGGTCGGTAATCAGGACCCCGATGCCCATGTCGCGAAGCTGGCGGACGATCGCCTGGATATCGAGAACGGCGATCGGATCGATTCCGGCAAACGGCTCGTCGAGAAGGATGAAACTGGGTCCGATCGCCAGCGCGCGGGCGATCTCCAGGCGACGTCGCTCGCCACCGGAGAGCTGATTCCCTTTCGAGCGCCGCACCGCGACGAGATCGAAGTCGGCGATCAACTGGTTCATCCGGCGTCGCTGCTCCGCGCGGCGGAGACCCAGGGTCTCGAACACGGCCCTCAGGTTGCCTTCGACCGACAGCCGCCGGAACACGGAGGGCTCCTGCGGCAGGTAGCTGATCCCCTGCTGTGCCCGAAGGTACATGGGCAGATCGGTAATCTCGATGTCATCGAAGAACACCCGGCCCTGGTCCGGCCGGGTCAGTCCGACGACGATGTAGAACGTGGTCGTCTTGCCGGCGCCGTTGGGCCCAAGCAGCCCGACGACTTCTCCCTGGGCGACCTCGATCGACACGTCCTGCACGACGGACCTGCCGCGGTACACCTTCCGCACATCCTGGGTGCGGATGCGGTGGCGGGATTCGGCCTGCTCCGTCACGGGTCGCCGGCTCCGGCAGCCGAGCTGCCGGCCGGTCTCATCTCGTAGCGGCGCTGGTCGATCCAGTAGATCAGGCTGGGCCCCCGCAACTCGTCCGTACCCTCACGGAACACGACACTGCCGGAGAGGCGGATCATCCGTTCGGCGAAGGCGTAGATCGCGCGGTTCGCCTCCACGGAGCGGCCATAACCGAGGTCATCGAGGCGGGCGTTGCCAAGGCAGACGAGCGTCTGCGCCTGGAATCCCTCTGTTGCAGAGCCCTGCTCGCCAGAGACGGCCTCCACCGTCAACTCGTCACACTCCAGATTCTGTTCACCCAGGACAGCCGCGGCTCCTCCGCTGTAGCGCAGTTCGCCGCTGTCTTCGTCGTAGTTCATGCGGGCCGCGGCGATCGACCACCTCTCCGGCTGGCTCTCCGTCCCTGTCTTCCCGGAGGCCGGAGCCCCTGCCGCCGGCTGGACGTGCCAGACCGTCCGAACGTCGCCGTTCGCGATCATCCGCCGGCGGTCCTCCGTGATGCGCAACTGGGCGGCGACGTGGAGGTCCGGGCCGCGCCGCACCTCCACATCGTCACGGAACCGGCTCTCGCCAGCTTCACAGATCACCGCCTCACCGGCCGTGACCACCGACGGGCCGGCATCGGACGCGTCTCCGCCGAACGGTAGAGCGACGCCGCGGTTCTTGCCGTTGCCGCGGAGCGTGAGGCGGACCTCTCCACTCGCCTCGGAACAACCGGTCGCCTGGTCGTAAAGCACCCTGGCAGCCTCGAGCTCTCCCAGGGAGTGAACCAGCCTTGCGGGCTGGCCGCGGAAGTCGACACGTTGCGTCGAGGGATCGATGGCCGCCTCTCCGGCGCTCGCGGCCACCGGCGCCGCGCTTCGATCGATCAGTTCGACGTTGCCTCCAAGCGTCAGTTCGGTCAGGACGCCTTCCGGGTCGATGCGGCCTCCGGCAACGACGCTCGAGGCTTCTCGCAGCGGCCTTTGCCTGCCGGGCACGAGCTCGTCAAGCTGGACCCTGCCGCGCGACGAGAACTCGGAGAGCATGCCGTCGATGAAACCGAACTCGAGGAGCCTCGCCCGGATCCGACGTCGTGATCCGTCTCCATAGTCAATGCGCAGCACGGCGGGTCCGCCCCAACTCGGACCGCTCAGGTCGACCCGGCTGGGAGACTGGGCGGCGTCGAACTCGACGTCCAGGGCATCACCGCGAAGGACGAAGACCGACTCCCCGGCCGGATTGCCGGCCCCTTCGACCCCCGGTTCCGCCGTTCCGAGGGGAGCCTTCAATTCAATCTCGCCTCGGGCCTCGAGTCCTGAGAGGCCGCCGGTCTCGCGCTCCTGCAGAGTCAACGCGCGAGCGGCCAGAGTGAAACTGTCGAGCCGCATCTCGGCCCCGCCGAGAGCCCGTACGACCCCCGCGCCCCAGCGGTACTCCAGGGTCTCGGCGGCCAGGACCGACTGGGACGGCTCGGTCTCCACGCGGCTGTCGGGCTCGTCCGTGCCGACCATGCGAACGCCGCCGCCCATCCGGGCGATCTCCTCGCGGAAGTCCATCCGCAGGTCGTCGCCCTGAACGGTGACGCCCTCGAAACTGAAGCGGCTGTCGTCCGCCGCGGTCAGGACCATGCCGCCTTGCGCCAGCTCCATCCAGTCGGTTTCGACACCCAGGCCGTTGGTCCCCTGGAGAGAAACCGAACCCTGGAGGTGGGTCGCGCTCGTCTCTTCGTTGTAGGTCGCACTGTCCGCGCGCAGGGAGTAGTGGTCGCCGCCTTGCGGGTAGTCCACCTCGACCTGGCTGAGGCTCACGTTGCCCTGATCATCCGAACTGGTCTGAGCGCCACGGATGTGGAACACCTCGGTCCCCTCACGCTCGAGCGTCGACTCGAACTCCTCCGCGCTGAGCTGGGCGGTCTCGACGATCGCTTCCGGTTCTTCAACGGCCGCGACAGGCTCTTCAGCGACAACCGCCGGATCGGCTGCGAGGCGTTCCTCCCGTCCCTGCAGGAACATGGCGGTGAGGCCGGCGACGCCGGAGACCAGAACCAGCAGCAGGACGGCCCTCAGCAGGCGGTTGCGCGTTTGCCGGCGTCTGGCGAAGTTCGGGGCGCGTCGCCGCTCAGGTCCGTAGACGGAGCCGGGCCCCTCCGCCGGGGAAGTCGCCTCAGAGGATGCCGGCTCCTGCGGGTCGTGAGGGGCGTCCGGCGTCATGCCGACATTCTACGTTCCGGTACCTGGTCGTTTCCGGCTGGCCGGGCGTCTTCGAGTCTCACGACGGGACCGCCCTGGTAGG
>VXSP01000031.1 GCA_009837885.1 Holophagales bacterium
GCTGTGGCGTGGCGGGGAGGTGGGGGCGGTGCGTCGGCGATGGCGGTCGACGCGATGGAGCGGCCGGGGCCGGGGCGTTCGCCGCCGCCGGCGATGAGGATGTACTGGCGGCCTTCGTGCATGTAGGTCATCGGGCCGCCGTGGAGGCTGCGGTCGACTTCGAGCTGGGCGAGGAGTTCGCCGGTCGCCTTGTCGAAGGCGACGAGGTAGCTGCCGTCGGCGGAGCGGTCGCCGAGTTCGTCGACGATCGGCTCGATCGAGATGACCAGGGTCTTCGTCACCAGGACGCCGCCTTCGGTGACAACGCCGTCCTGGGGCGGCGTGCCGAGCCGGCCGAGGTTCAGGTGCTCGATCGCGGGATGGTCGCGGGGTCCCTCCCCCAGCGGCACCTGCCACAGCATCTCGCCGCGGTTCATGTCGAGCGCGGTGATCCGCCGGTAGGGGGGCTTGAGCAGGGGCAGGCCCTGGACCTTGGGCATCGGCCGCCGGTTGATCGAGTACCGCCAGTCGGAACGCGCCGGGTCGGGAGCCGACAGGGAGATCGCGCCCGGGCGCGTCAGCGAGGGCACGTAGAGGATGCTCGTCTCAGGATCGAAGGAAGCGCCCGTCCAGTTCGCGCCGCCGCCGGGACCCGGATTCTGGAGGTAGGCCCGCTTGCCGTCCTCGCCGTGGACGATCGGCGGCGTGAAGACCGGGCCGATCACGTAGTCCCGGATCACTTTGAATGCCTCCGCCCGAAGCTCGGGCGTGAAGTCGATCAGGTCGTCGTAGTCGATGCCCAGGGTCTCGAACGGCGGTGGCCGGGTGGTGAACGGCTGCGTGCGCGACAGCTTCTCGCCCGGGATCCGTGAGTGGTAGTCGACCGGCGTCTCGACGATCGGCCAGACGTGCTCTCCCGTGGCCCGGTCGAAGACGTATGTCATCGCGACCTTCGAGACGACCGCCACGGCCTTGATCTCGCGGCCGTCGACCACAATGTCGACGAGGTTCGGCGCCGAGGCCAGGTCGTAGTCCCAGACGCCGTGGTGGATCGTCTGGAAGTGCCACACGACCTCGCCGTCGCGGGCATCGAGGCAGACGATCGACTCGGCGTAGACGTTGTCGCCGTGGCGGTCGCCGCCGTAGTAGTCGTTGGTCGGCGTTCCGAACGGCAGGTAGACGTAGCCGAGCTCCTGGTCGGCGCTCATCATCGACCAGACGTTCGTGTTGCCCATCTTCCGCCAGGACTCGTTCTCCCAGGTGTCGAGGTAGGGCTCGCCCTCACGCGGCACGGCGTGGAAGGTCCACTTCAGCTTGCCGGTGCGGATGTCGAAACCGCGCACGTCGCCGGGCGGGTTGTTGTTGCGGAGCGGAAAGTCGAAGACCGTGCCGCCGACGACGATCGTGTCGGCGACGACGACTACGGGCGCCGTCCAGTTCATGTTCCGGTTCGCCCGCCCCGGCAGGAGACCCTGCATCAGGTCGACGACGCCCTCCTCGCCGAACTCCGGATCCGGCCTGCCGGTCTTCGTGTCGATCGACACCAGCCGCCCGCCGCGGGTCGCGATCAGGATGCGCTCCGCCTCGCCGTCGGTCCAGGACTCGATGCCGCGGATCTGGACCAGGGAACCTCGCTGCTCGATCTCCCAGTCCCTCGGGTCGTGGCGCCAGAGCGCCCCGCCGGTCGCTGGGTCCAGCGCCGCGACCTGACCAAGGTTCGTCGCCATGTAGACGACGCCGTCGATCATCAGCGGCATGCTCCGGTAGGACCCGGGCATCTTGTCGGTGACGTCCCTGAGCAGGACGTCGGCCGACTCCCACCGCCAGGCGACCTCCAGTTGCTCGAAGTTGTCGCGGTCGATCTGGTCGAGGGGCGAGTACCGGGTGGAACCGCTGTCGCCGCCGAAGTGCCGCCACTCTCCGCCTCCCGCGCCGTGCTGCGCCGCAGCCGGCGCGGCCATGGATACCGCCAGCAGGACGGAGAAGCCTGGGGCCGCCCAGCGATCGAAGCTCGACATTCGCACCCTCCCGGATGGACCTGATGGAGTCGGCGCATCCTAGCGCGGCAGGAATCCGGATGCCGGCGCTACGCGCCCGCCAACCCGGTTTCTGCCGCGCAGACTCCTGGCCGGTCTGGTAGTAGGCTCCGCCGGCGCCATGACCCCGAACGCCACCCGGATCTCCGCCGTCACCGCCCGCGAAGTGCTCGACAGCCGCGGCAACCCGACCGTCGAGGTCGAGATCGTCCTCGAGGGCGGCGCACGCGGCCGCGCCATCGTCCCCAGCGGCGCCAGCACCGGCCGCCACGAGGCGGTGGAGCTACGCGACGGCGACACGGCGCGCTACGGCGGCAAGGGAACGACGGCCGCGGTACGGCACGTCAACCGCGAGATCGCGACCGAGGTGGGCGGTCTCGACGCCGCCGACCAGGCCGCACTCGACCGCGCTCTCCTGGCGCTCGACGGCACGCCGAACAAGGGCCGCCTGGGCGCCAACGCGGTGCTCGGAGTCAGCCTGGCCGCCGCGCGCGCGACGGCGGCGGCACGCGACGAGCCGCTCTACGCCTCACTCGGCGGCAACGAGGCCCGCGCCCTGCCGGTGCCGATGCTCAACATCCTGAACGGCGGCCAGCACGCCGCCGGCTCGACCGACTTCCAGGAGTTCATGGTCATGCCGACGGGCGCCGGCTCTTTCGCCGAGGGCCTTCGGTGGGGCGTCGAGATCTACCACCGCCTGCGCGCGATCCTTCACGACCGCGGCTTCTCCGTCGCCGTCGGCGACGAAGGCGGCTTCGCGCCGGCGCTAGGCGGCAACGAACGAGCCGTCGAAGTCATCCTCGAAGCGATCGAGGCGGCGGGACGCCGGCCCGGCGAGGACATACAGCTCGCGCTCGACCCGGCAACGAGCGAGCTGTACGACGACGCGACCGGCCGTTACAGCCTGCCGATCGAGGGCCGGGAGCTGGAGAGCGGCGAACTGGTCGACCTCTGGGCCGACTGGTGCGGGAAGTACCCGATCATCAGCATCGAGGACGGTCTGGCCGAGGACGACTGGGCCGGCTGGAGCGACCTGTGCCGGCGCCTCGGCAACGAAGTGCAACTGGTCGGCGACGACCTGCTGGTCACGAACATCGATCGCATCGATCGCGCGATCCGTGAGCGCTCCTGCAACGCCCTGCTGTGCAAGGTGAACCAGATCGGCTCACTCACCGAGAGCGCGGCCGCGGTCGAGCGCAGCCGCGCCGCCGGCTGGGGCGTCGTGATGAGCCACCGTTCCGGCGAGACGGAAGATGTGACGATCGCCGACCTGGCGGTGGCCTGGAACACCGGCCAGATCAAGACCGGCGCGCCCGCCCGCAGCGACCGCGTGGCGAAGTACAACCAGCTCCTCCGGATCGAGGAAGAACTCGGTGACCGGGCCGTCTACCCGGGCCTGGGCGCGTTTCCGGTCAGGAACCCGGCCGGTTGACCCGGCGCCGCGCTAGTTGCAGCGATCGCCCCGCCAGTCTTCGATTCCGTCCAGCCACTCGTCGAACTCGGCGGTCGCCGGAGCGCACAGCTCACTCTGGTGGAACCAGAAGAACTCGAGTCCACCGATGTCGAGAAGCTCGTCCGGCAGCGTGCCCGACAAGTCCGTGTTGTGGATGTACAGGTCCTCCAACTCCGTGAGCCGACCGATCTCCGGCGGCACCGGACCGGTCAGGTCGTTCGACCAGAGACGCAATGACGCCAGGTCGGTCAGGTCACCCAACTCCGGCGGTATGCCGCCCGAGAACCCGTTGTCGCCGAGCCAGAGCCCGCTCAAACCGGTCAGTTCTCCCAGCCAGGCAGGAATCGAACCGGTCAAGTCATTGTCCCGCACGTCCAGGAAACCGAGCCCGTTCAGGTTGCGGAACGAGCCGGGAATCCCGCCAGTCAGGTTGTTGTAGCCCAGCCGGAGGAAGGCCAGGTCGGGCAGACGCCCGAGCTCCGCCGGAATCTCGCCTGTCAGTTGGTTGAAGTGCAGATAGAGAAAGGCCAGATCACGGAGACTCGCCAGCTCGGGCGGTATCTCGCCGCTCAGTTGGTTCGACGACAGGACCAGAAGGATGACGTCGCGAAGGTTGCCTATCTCCGCCGGGATCGATCCGGTCAACTCGTTGCCGTCGAGGAACGCGACCAGGAGTTTGTCCAGGTCGCCGATCGCCGCCGGCAAGCTGCCGCTCAGGCCGTTGTCGCTCAGTTCGAGCCAGGTCACGCGGCCATTCGCGCCGGTCGTCACGCCGTGCCACTCGTCCAACGGACGGTTGCTGAGCCAGTTCTCCCTGTTGGTCCAGTTGGGACCGTCGGTCGCCCGGTAGAGCGCGATCAGAGCGTCGCGGTCCCGCTTGGAGATGACCGTCGTGGCCGAGAACCCGGTGTGCAAGTCGTAGGCGCCGGTCGCTTCACCGTCCTTGCCCGTGACGCGGACATAGTAGGTACCCGGCCCCACCCGCATACTGATACGGAAGTTCATCTCGGCGCCCGAGTCCGCATCGCTGGCCAGGACTTCCCCGGCAGCGTTCATCAGCGCGCCCTCGGTGTCGGTCGAACCCGTGGTGCGGAGCTGCACACGGCCCGAGCGCGGCACGCGGAAGACGAAGAAATCGCTGTCGCCAGGCCCCAGGTGGCCTGTCCGCGAGCGTTCGAGGGGGACGTCCGTCGCCCCGGCACGGGTGTCCGCGTGATCGTCCGTCGCGGAACACGAGAAGAACTCTGTGTCCTTGATGGGACGGAACGGTCGGCCCAGGCGGTTGACGTAGTTCCGCGTGGCGCCCGTCTGGACGTCGACGACGGCCATCTCGACCGCGACGTCGGTAAGCCCCCCGGCGAAGACCCAACGGTGGCCGTTCACCGCGCAGCCGTCGAGCACCTTGATCACGATCTCGATGTTGTCGGGCTCGAAGAACCAGAACAGCCCGGTGTCGCCGCTGAGCGGGAGGGAACTGCCGGAACCGGTCTCTTCGTCCTCCTTTTCCCAATCCAGGCGCACGCGAAAGCGGCCGTTCTCGAGGCACAGCGTCCGGTCGTCGGCCGTGCACTCGCCCGGAGCGGCCTGCGGCAGTTCAACGCGACTGGCCCGAAGTCGCTCCAGGGCCAGCCGAAGCTCACGGTCGGGGTCGAAGCGCCGAGCGAGAGGCTGCGGGGGCATCGTCGCCGCCGAGTCCGCCGCCGCGACGATCTCGTCGGGTTTGCAGGTCTCGAACGCTTCGTTGTCCTGAACCGGCGACAGAAGCGTCCCCTCCGGATTGAACCAGGTCCCCGCGACGCCGGTCTCCGTATCGACAACCGTCAACTGGACCTCGGTGTCGGTCAGACCGCCGGAGAAGACCCAGAAGTGCTCGTTCAGTCCACAGCCGTCCAAGAGCTTGACGACCATCTCTACGTTGCCGGGATCGAAGAACCAGAAGGCGCCGGTGTCCGCAGTCAGCTGCACGGAGCCGCCACGACCGCCGGCACCGCTCGCGGCGGCCCAATCCGCAGTCACCCGGAATCTGCCCTCGTTCAGACAGAGCGTCTGCTCATCCTCCATGCACGGCCCCGTCTCGCCGAAGGTGACGGCGCTGGCCTCGCTGGTGGAGGAAGAACGTCCGCCGGCGTTGCGCGATGCCACTCGATAGGAGCGGTAAGTCGCGGGAGGAAGGCCTTCGACGACAAACGACGTCGCGTCGCTGCCGGTACTGGCGATCAGCGTGAACTCCGTCTCGTTGATCGATCGCTCGAAGATGTCGAAGGCCGTCTCGTCGTTCGAATTGTCCTGCCAGGCGAGTTCCAGGCTGTGCTGATCGACCGCCTTCGCGGTCAGATCGGAAGGGCTGGCAGGGCCGCTGTGAGCCGGGTAGAGAAAACGCACCGCGGCCAGATCGTCGGCGTTCGGCAGACCGCCCCGGTAGATGTGCTTGCCCCTGGCGGTCGCCTTCATCAGGGAGTCGCCGGTCAGCGCGCTGCAGGTGTCGCTGAATCCCTGGGCGCAGGAGTGAGCAAGACCCAGTGTGTGGCCCAGCTCGTGCGCCATCACGTGCTCATGCACCTTGCTGGCATTGAGGCTCAGCGCCGCCCAACTCCGGCCGTAGCCATCCTGGGTCAGGATGTCCGCCTCCAGAATCGGAAGGGCCTCGTGGGCCCTGTTGCCCGGGATCCTGTGGCGGTTCTCCTCGGCACAGCGAAAGCGGGTCAGGGCGACGGCAAGAACGCCGCCGACCCCGGCCTGGAAGTAGCCGGGAAGCAGGTCATGCGGATCCTCGAAGAGAATCGAGTTGACCTCGTCCGGCCGGGCAACCTCAGCCTTCCTGTTCGTCGTGCCCAGATTCACCAGTTGAACGGTGCTCTCCGGATCCTCGTTCCAGGCCCGCATCGCGCGCACCACCTCGGCGATTCCACCGCCCGGGATGCCGGGCTGACCGCCGGCGTGGATCGTGAACCCGACGCTGCGTCCCCGATCGAACTGCCGCCACCGGATGGGGAGATTCGGCGCCTCGCAACTTGAAGATGAGGCGAGCAACCGGTACGGCGACACCACCGAACCCGGCCCGTCGGGCGGCGCGGCCGCGAAGTAGTCCGCCTCCCGCTCCACGCCACGCGCGCGGTCGCCGATCCAGGCGCGAAAGCTCCCACTGGTCCGGGGCCGCTGGCTCAACGACGCGGCCTCCGTTCCACCGGCTGACGCCGGCACCGCCTCGTTGAGGGCAGCCTCACGCACGAGCAGACTGCCCGCGGCCGACGGCACTTCGAAGAACATGCCCAGCGACAACTCCACCGTGCGGTACGCGAGCGCGTCCCGCGCATCCGGAATCTCCTCGAGAAAGAGCAACATCCGGTCTCCCGGCGCCATCATCGGCAGCCCGCGGATACCCGAGTACACGCCGTCCTCGCTCACGCCCCCCAGTTGCCGAACCAGGACCGTGCCGCCCGGGACATTCCCCTTCAACACCTGTTCCACCTCGAAGACGGCGTCGGTGGACGGGAACCGGGCGCCTGACGCCGCCATCACCGAACGCACCTCGCCGAAGACGATGATTGGCGTGCGGTCCACCATCACCGCGTCGCCCGGGTCTACGTAGATGATGGCTCCCACCGGCGCCACGACCAGCAGCGCCAGCCCAGCGCCCGCGAACCCGGCGCGGACTCGCGCCCCCACGCTCTTCCTCTTCACTGCCTGATCCCCCCACGGGCCCGTGTCGCCCGAGAACTTTCGGCCTGCGACCGGAGACTCTATGCGTTCAACAGGAACAGGACGAGATCTGCAACATTCGTGCCCGTAGCACCGGTGCGGAGCAACGCGCCGCCAGCGTCGAGGGCGCCGTAGGAGTCGTTATCCTCCATCGCTGCAACCGGGTCGACGCCGGCGGTCCGGATACGGGTGACCGTGGCCGCATCGACGATGCCGCCGGCCGCGTCCGTGGGGCCGTCGCGGCCATCGGTGCCGGCTGCGAGGAAGACCCAGTCTGACCGTTCCGCGAGCGGACCCTTCGCCGCCTGGAGCGCGAAGGCGAGGGCCAGCTCCTGGCTGCGGCCGCCCTTGCCCGCGCCGCGCACCGTGACCGTCGTCTCGCCTCCGGCTACGTACGCCGGCGGCGGCGCCGCGGCGAAGCGCCTTGCCAGCGCGGCGCCGACTTCGCGCGCCTCGCCTTCGAGCGGCTCGGGTTCGACTTCGGCGTCGCAGGCCGCGGCCATCGCCCGAACGCTGGTCCGGTTGCCGCCGACGATCCGGTAGATCGCGCCGTCGAAGATCGGGTCGCCCGGCTTGGGTGTCTCTTCCAGTTCGCCGCGAACGCCCGCTTCCAGCCGCTGGCGTACCGGCGTCGGGCACGTCTCAGCTACTCCACAACGTACCAGCACGGCGAGGGCATCCTCGAACGTCGACGGATCGGGCGCCGTCGGGCCGCTGCCGATCACCGACGAGTCGTCGTCGATCACGTCCGACAGGGCGAGCGTCACGACCTGCGCCGGGCGCAACTGACGCAACAGCCCGCCGCCCTTGGTCGTCGACAGGTGCTTGCGCACCGCGTTCAGCTCGTGGATCGTCGCGCCGCTCCGGAGAAGCTGGCGCGTCGCCTCCAGCTTCTCCTCCAGCAGGACGGCGGGCGCCGGCGCCGGCAGCAGCGCGGAGGCGCCGCCCGAGACCAGGACCAGGGCAAGGTCGCCGGCACCCAGCTCCGCGGCCCTTCGTTCAACCTCTTTCGCCGCGGCCTGACCGCGTTCGTCCGGCAACGGATGTCCGGATCGCAGGGCATCGAAGTGGCCGAGACGCTTCGCCTCGTCGTGAGTAACGACCAACACGTCGGCAGGTCGTACGCGGTCGCCAAGCACCTCGATCGCGGCTCGGGTCATCCCGAATGCCGCCTTCCCAACCGCCAGCACCGCGACGCGGCCGCCTCCTTTGGCTCGCAGGTCGAGGCCGCGAAGCGCCGAAGCGGTCGACGCCGCCGGATCGGCGGCCGCGACGCCTCTCAGGAAGATCTCCACTGTCCGCTGTCTCAGCGCCTGCGCCATTCGTCAAGGATACGGTTCACCGACAGCTAGAATGGTCTCCAGGGGACGCCATGGACTCTACTCACGCGCCGCCTTCCGTCGCCTGCAGGATCGGCTGGCAGTCCCCGGCGCCGGTACCCGAGGGCTACCGGTTCAACCCCTTTCTCGAAGCGACCGGAGGCAGATTGCAGGCACACGGCCTGGACCTGGCCGCGTTCTTCGAGGTCGGCCGATCTCCCGCCGCCGGCCTGCCCGGCGACGCGATGCCCAGCCCGCTGGAGATCGCATTCCTGCCGAACATCCGCGCCCAGGTGGATGCGATGGACCGTTGCTTCCGCCGGGCGATCGAGGAACTCGGCTACCCGGCCCCGTTCCACTTCGCCTTCGCCTCGAAGGCGAACACGGCGGAAGAGATCGTCCGCTCGACCCTGACTGCCGGCGCCCACCACGAGATGTCGTCCGACGTCGACGTGGACATCGCGCGCCGCATGATCCAGGCCGGCCTGCTGCCGGAAGATCGGATGGTGATCGCGAACGGGTTCAAGCGGCCCGGGAGCGCCTACGCGCGGAACCTGCGGAAGCTCCGGCGCGAACACCCGCGCGTCGTGCCGGTCCTCGAGGACCCCTCGGAACTCGAGAGCTTCGCCGGCTCGGATGTCGAGTTCGAGTTCGGCATCCGGTTCAGGAAGCCACGGGAAGCGGGCGGAGGCGGCGACCGGGACTCGCGTTTCGGCGTCGACGCGGCCGAAGCGGAACGCCTCGCGGCCCGCATCGACCGGAGGCCCGGCTCCCGCTTCGTCCTCCTGCACGCGATGCTCGGCTCGGCCGGCTTCAACGAGGCGGAGTTCGTCGAAGCGCTCGAACCTGGCCTGGAACTCCATGCGCGCCTCGGCCGCAGTCACCCGGATCTCCGCTTCTTCGACTTCGGCGGCGGCGTGCCGGGACGAACCACGCTCGACGACGCCTTCGACTACGACCGCTTCGCACGACTCCTGCTGACGAAGGCGCTCGAGGTCTGTGCCCGCCACGGCACGAAACCGCCGGCGCTGATCGGCGAGTTCGGGCGCTACACCGTGTCCGAGCACGCGGCGCACCTGTTCCGGGTCATCGCGATCAAGGCGAACGAGGGCGGCCCTCCCTGGTACCTGGTCGACGGCTCCATCATGACGTCGTTCCCCGACACCTGGGCTCTCGGCGAGCACTTCATCTGCCTGCCGCTCAACCACCTCGACCGGTCCCTTATGCGGGTTCGTCTCGGCGGCATCACCTGCGACCGGGACGACGTCTATCCGCCCCGCGGCAGCGGCGTGCCGCTCTTCCTCCCCGGCCTGTCGGCCGCCGAACTCGAGCACACGCCTCTCTACGTGGGCTTCTTCGCGGTCGGCGCCTACCAGGAGATGCTCGGCGGCGTGCGCGGCAGCAAGCACTGCGTCCTCCCGGAAGCGACCGAACTCCTGATCGACGATGACGGGAACGGAGGCTTCGCGTGCGACGTCGTGCCCGGGCACACGACCGAGGACGTGCTCCACAACCTGGGCTACGGGCGAAAGGCGCGGGCTGGAGCGCCGCTGACCGCGGCGCCGGTACCGCTCGCCTGAAGGTGTCAGTGTTCGGCAACGCACAAGCGCCGGCGCTCACCTTCCTCCTGGCAGCGACCGCGACCGCGGCGCCTGTCGCCGCCGAGGAGGGGGCACCGGTCTTCGTGGACCGCGCCGCCCACCTCGGCGTCGACTTCGTCCACGACAACGGGATGACGGGCGAGCTCTACTTCGCGGAGAACATGGGCGGCGGCGCGGCTCTCTTCGACGCGGATGGCGACGGCGATCTGGACCTCTACCTGGGCCAGGGCCACCGGCTGGGGCCGGCCGGCGACGCGTCCGCACCGGGTGCCCCTGAACCCGGAGACCGCCTTTATCGCAACGATCTGGAGGCAGGCGAACTCCGCTTCACCGACATCACCGAAGCGAGCGGCCTGGACGCCCGCGGCTACGGCATGGGCGTCACGGTCGGCGACATCGACAACGACGGCGACCCGGACCTGTACATCCTCAACCTCGGACCGAACGAACTCTGGCGCAACGACTCCGAGCCCGGCGCGATCCGCTTCACCAACATCACGGCCGGCAGCAACAGCGCGGACCCCCGCTGGAGCGCCGCGGCCAGCTTCTTCGACCTCGACGCCGACGGGCTGCTCGACCTGTTCGTGGGGAACTACGTCGAGTTCCGGGTCGCCATCCACAAGACCTGCAGTTCGCCGCAGGGACTGCTCGACTACTGCGGTCCGAAGGCCTACCGCGACGAGCCGAACCGGGTCCTGCGAAACCGGGGCGGCGGGGTCTTCGAGGACTGGACGTTTCGCCTGGGGATCGGCGAACTGAAGCGCCCAACGCTCGGTACGGTGGCAACCGACGTCGACGCCGACGGCACGACCGACATCTACGTCGCGAACGACCAGAGCCCCAACGCCCTGCTGCTCAACCAGGACGGCGCCACGTTGATCGACGACGCCGTGCTGGCCGGCGCCGCGGTCGACGCCGAGGGGCAGCCGGAGGCGAGCATGGGGGTGCTCGCCGAGGACTTCAACGGCGACGGTCTCGTCGACCTCTTCATGACCCACCTCCAGCACCAGACGAACACGCTCTACCTCAACCAGGGCGATGGGCTCTGGGACGATCGCACGCGCCGCAGCGGTCTCGGGCAGCCGAGCTTCGTCTACACCGGCTTCGGCGCCGCAGCACTGGACTACGACCTCGATGGCGAGCTCGACATCTACGTCGCCAACGGCGCCGTCAAGCGGATCGAGGAGCAACTCCGGGTTGGCGATCCGCACCCTCTCAGGGAACCCAACCAGCTCTTTCGCGGTCGGGGAGGCGGCCGCTTCGAGGAGGTGCCGGATTTCGAACGGCCGACCGCGGCCGAGGTCAGCCGCGGCGTCGCCCGGGGCGACCTGGACAACGACGGCGACGCGGACCTGGTCGTCGTGAACAACGGCGGACCGGTCCGAGTGCTGGTCAACCAGACCGCACCTCATGCTCGCGGCTGGGTGGGCGTCGATCTTCGGCTCGCGCCCACCGGGGAGGCGGCGCTGGGCCGCCGCGCCCTGGGCGCCTGGCTCACTGTCCTCGAAGCGGGCGCTGCCCGGGACTGGCGGCGCTTCCACACGGACGGTTCCTACGCGTCGGCGAACGATCCGAGGGTGATCGTCGTCTCCCCGACCGGCACGCCGACGACGCTGGTTGCGCGCTGGCCCGACGGCGCCACCGAGACCTTTCCGGTCAACGTCTACGGCAGGTATGTGACCCTGGTACGCGGCGAGGGATCGCCGACGACGCTGGCAAGGACGCCGTGACCCGCCACGAACTGGTCGCGGCGGGGTCCCTGGCGGCGGTGCTTCTGGCCACCGGCGTCGCTCTCGCACCCCGGGCGAGTCATGCTCAGCCAACCCTCGAGCCGGTCGAAAGACCGCGCACCGGCGACTACGAAGAGGCGGTACAGGAACACCTGCGCAGCGCCCGCGAGGACCTTGATCGCCTGCTCGAGCGACCCGACACGGATCGCCTTCAACTCGCGGCCGCCTTCGGCCACATGGGCCAGCTCTACCTCGTCTACGACTTCTGGCGTGTGGCCACGACCGCGCTCGGCAACGCCGAAGATCTCGATCCGACCGATGCGCGGTGGCCCTACTACCAGGCCATCGCGAACACCTACGACGGCAACGACGAAGGCGCCGTCGCAGCACTCGACCGCGTGCTGAGGCTCGTCCCCAACGACCTGGCCGCCAGGACCCGTCGCGCCTACGCGCTGCTGGACCTCGGCAGCTTCGAGGAGGCGGCCGCGGAATGCCGCCGCATCCTCGCACTCGAGCCAGACCATTCGGCGGCCCGCTTTGGTCTCGGTCGCGTGGAGTTCGAGGCCGGCAACTTCGAGAATGCGCTGGAGCACTTCACCGAAGCGCTGGGGGGCCAACCCGAGGGTTCCGCCATCCATCACCGGATCGGGCTCACCTTGCGCCGCCTCGGCCGGCGGGAGGAAGCGGCGGACCACCTGGCCCGGAACAGGCAGATCCCGGTCACCTACGCCGATCCTCTCTACTCGGCGATGCAGGCGCTGAACGTGAGCCGCAAGGCCCTCTTCGCCCGCGGTGCCGAGGCGATGCGCACCGGCGATCCGAAGCTCGCCCTCGCGGCGTTCGAGGCGGCGCTCCAGGCCCTTCCGGACGACCCCGAGACCATCTTCAACGTCGCCATGGCACTCATCGACCTGGGAAACAAGACGGCCGCCGAGGAACGCTTGCGACAGGCGATCGCGCTCGACCCGGCCTACAGGGAACCCCACTACAACCTGGCCATGATCCTGGCCGAACGGAACGACCTCGAGGAGGCTGAACGCCACTTCCGCCGGGCAGTGGAGATCGACCCGGACGACCTGGACTCCAGGACCCGGTGGGCGGACACGCTGACCCGCCTCGGCGAGACCGGCGATGCCATCGAGATACTCACCGCGGTCCTGGCCGTCGACGGCGCCCTGCCGGCGGCCCAACTCGCGCTCGGAGCGGCCCAGCAGGCCGAAGGCAACAGCGAGGCGGCCCGGGCCGCGCTGGGCCAGGTCCTCGAAGCCGCGCCGGGGGCAGCCCGGGAGCGGTCCGAAGCTCACTACCGTCTCACAACGCTCCTGGAAGCGGAAGCGAGGACGACCGGGATGCCTCTCGCCGGTGAAGCAGCCACGGAAGCCCAGTCGCACCTGCGCGAAGCCCTGGAACTGGACCCGGGTTTCGCCGAAGCTCACGTCCTGCTGGGC
The DNA here is from genome assembly GCA_009837885.1 of Holophagales bacterium. Taxonomy (GTDB): domain Bacteria; phylum Acidobacteriota; class Thermoanaerobaculia; order Multivoradales; family Multivoraceae; genus Multivorans. The sequence continues at coordinate 13,266 of VXSP01000031.1, forward strand.
CGCCTCCTCGGACAGCAGGAACGCTTCGCGGAAGCGGCAGGCCACTTCGCACGCGCCCTCGTTCAGGATCCCTCCAACTCCGGCTGGCACCGCGATCGAGCAATGGCCCTCCTCCTCGCCCGGCGCTACGCGGCGGCAAGAGGCGCCCTGACGAGCGCCCGGCGCACTCTCGCTAACTCCTCTAGCGAGACGGCGGCCGCGATCGACCACCTCGACACGCTGCTCGCGCGTCTGCTCGCCGCCAGTCCCGATGCTCAGGTCCGCGACGGCCGCGAAGCGCTCACCATCGCGCAGCGCCTGATGACCGACCGACCGAGCATCGAGCACGCCGAGACGGTCGCCATGGCCCTGGCCGAAATCGGTGAGTTCGAGCGGGCCGCCGAACTGCAGCGGCAACTCATCGCCGAAGTCGAACGTCAGGGCGCGAGGCCCACGAATGGCCAACAACTACGTCTCGAGTCCTACCTGGCCGGCGAACCGGTCCGGGAGCCGTGGTTCTCTCCCTGATCGCCCTGGCGGCGCTCGGCGCGCCGGCCCAGGAACCGACAGCCGGCACGGGGATCCGATTCGCCGACGTCGCGGACGACTGGGGCGTCCACTTTCGTCACCGCAACGGCGCCGGAGGCGACTTCTACATGATCGAGACGCTGGGCAGCGGCGTCGTCGCCTTCGACTACGACGGCGACGGCGACGACGACCTCCTGTTCGTGGACAGCGGGCAGCCGGCGCCCTACGGGGGCGAGCCCGGCACGACGACCCTGCTGCGGAACGACCTCGGCCGCTTCACCGACGTCACCGAGGCCTCCGGCCTGCATCTCGACGGCTACGGCATGGGGGCGGTCGCGGGGGACGTTGACGGCGACGGCGACCCCGACCTCTACCTGACCGCCTTCGGCCCCAATCGGTTGTGGCTCAACGACGGTGACGGGACGTTCAGCCCGGCGCCGGCTGACGGCGCCGCCGCGGATCCGTCCTGGAGCGCCTCAGCCGCCTTCGGGGACCTCGACGCCGACGGCGATCTCGACCTCTACGTCACGAACTACGTCGACTTCGGTTACGAGAACAACAAGGAGTGCGGCGTGGAGGAGGCCGGCCGGCGCTCCTACTGCCATCCGGACGTCTACGGCGACCTGCAGGACCGCCTCTATCGCAATGAACTGGCGGAACGCGGCGCAACGGCCTTCGTCGACGTGACGGCCGACACCGGGATCAGCGGGGTCCTGGGCGCCGGCCTGGGCGTCGTCATCACGGACCTCGACGGCGACCGGCGGCCGGACATCTACGTTGCCAACGATATGGACGCCAACCTCCACCTGCTGAACCGGCCCGAGGACGGCGTCCTCCGCTTCGTCGACGATGCGCTGCTCGCCGGCACGGCCCTCTCCCACCGCGGCCAACCGGAGGCGGGAATGGGCATCGCCGTCGGCGATGTCGACTCGAACGGCTTCGACGACCTGGTCGTGACCCATCTCGACCGCGAAACGAACGCCCTCTACGCGAACCGCGGCGACGGGGTGTTCCTCGACCAGCGCTTCACGGCCGGAATTGCCGAACCTTCGCAGCCTTTCGTCGGCTTCGGTGTCGACCTCGCGGACTTCGATCTCGATGGCGACCTCGACCTGGCCATTGCCAACGGCCACGTCCTGCACGACATCTCCGACCACGCCCAACGCCCGAGCGACGCCCACGCCCAGCCGAACCAGATCCTGGAGAACCACGGTGCCCGCTTCCGTGAAACGAAGCCGAGCGGGCTTTCCGCTCTCGGAGTCAGCCGGGGCCTGGTCAGCGCCGACCTGGACCTGGACGGCGACCTGGATCTCGCGATCGCGAACTGCAACGGTCCCGCGGAGGTCTACGCCAACGAGAGCGGCCGCCGGGGCGTGAGTTTCCGCGTCGACCTGCTCGATCGCGGCAGCCCGAACCGGCGGGCGATCGGCGCCGTGCTGGAGCTTCGGGCCGTGTCGGGATCGCAACGACGGGAGATCCGGTCGGGATCGTCGTACCTTTCCCAGAACTCCCTGACCCAGACCTTCGGCCTACCTTTTCCCGACAACGCGTCGGACGCGAACGGGGAGACCGCCGGCGTCCGTCTCGACGTTCTGTGGCCCGGAGGCGCGACGCTGCGACTGGCCGGCCTGCCATCCGACGCCAGGATCCGCGTCGTCCAGTGAGAAACCCGAGCCGAAGCCGCACAATCGTTAGCATGACGCCGACGATGGCTGCCACCGGCACACGGAGGCCCCTGGAACGGCCGCCGCGGAATGCCGGTGCGCCGGCCTTCTGGCCGGCTCTGCTGGCCACGTTCGCGCTACTGGCCGCGGCCGCGCCGACGCCGGCCCAGGAACCCCCGCCGGCCTTGCGGGAAGCGATCGCTCTGGTCGAACAGGGCGACGCCGCCGGCGCCATCGCGCTGCTTGAGGAGCAGGCCGCCCGGGGGGCTCTGCCCGACATCGCCTCAGCCGCACTGGGCGCGCTGCACCTCGAAGCCGGAAACGCCGAGCGCGCGCTCAACGTCCTGGCTCCGCTCGCCGAGCGCGACCCACCCGATCCCGCGGCGCTCTTCAACGCAGGGCGCGCGGCCGAGGCGCTGGGGCGCTTCCAGGACGCGGCTTCCCTCTACCAACGCTCGATCCAACTCGAGCCCCGGTCGCCGGCCCTGCGAGCCCTGGGGATGATGATCGGACGGCTGGGTAGCGCCGGCGACGCGTACGAGTATCTCCGCCAGTGGACCGCCACGAACCCGAATGACCAGGACGCGAGGCTGGCGGCCGCATGGGGTGCGGTCGCACTCGGGCGCCCGCCGGACGCGGAGACGTTGATCGAAGGCCTCGATCCGCAGGAACCACAGGTGCAACTCCTGCGCGGCCGCATCCTCCTTCTGCGCGACGACCCCTGGGGCGCCCTGGCCGAGTTGCAACCACTGGCGGAAGAGCCTCCCGCGCCCCTCGAACGGGGCATTCGAAGCGCTCTGGCCACCGCCTATCTGCTCGTCGGCGAGGCGGACGGCGCCATCCAACAACTGGAAAGCCTGTCCCCCGAGGATCCCGAACTGGCCGGCCGGCTTGCCCGCGCCTACTACCAGGCAGGTCGAACCAGAGACGCGATCGCCACGCTGGCCCCTTTCGTGGAGCCCTTGACGACAGTCGAGCCGCCGGCGGACGCTTCCACCGACCTGGCGAGGGAGCTGGCATACGACTACGGGCGGTTCCTTCACGCGATCGAAGAGACTGAGCGGGCGCTGCCGTTCCTGCGTCTCGCCGCCGACCTGGACCCGGACCTCGCCGAGACGTTTCGGGCTCTGGGCCAGGTCCTGTCGGCGCTTGGCCGGCGCGACGAAGCCCGGGAGGCCGTCCAGCGATACCAGGAACTCGCCGCGGCGGCGGACCCGCTCGACATGCCGCAGGGCGACCTGGAAGATCCCACAGGGCGGGAGGTGCGAACGGCTCTCGAGCGCGCCGGTTCCGGCGATGCGGATGGAGCGCTCGAGGCCCTCTCCCGTGAGCAACGACGGGCTCCCACCGACCCGCGACCGGCGATCGCAGCTTCTTCCGTTCTGCTTCATGCCGGCCGCAACGAGGAAGCCCTGGCGGCGGTGGAACAGGGCCTCGTCACATCCCCCGGAAACCCGGATGGGCTGTATCAACGCGGCGCAGTCCTGATGGCCATGCGGCAACTCGACGAGGCCGAGTCGATGTTCCGGCGGGCGCTGGCAGCGGCTCCCGGGCACATCGCCGCCCTCAACGACTACGCCGTGCTGCTGATGAGCCAGGGGCGGGAGGCCGAAGCTGCCCAACACCTGCGGAGGGTGCTGCAACTCCGCCCCGACGATCCCCTCGCGCGGCGCCATCTCGACCAGATCCAGGGATCGTCGGCGACCGACGAAAACCCTGCCTCGGACGTCGAGGCGCTCCGGCACGCGACCGAAGTCGATCCGGACAACGCGGCAGCCTGGGTCAGGCTCGGCAACGCGCTGCTCCTTGAACGGAGCTTCCGCGCCGCGGAGGATCCACTACGCCGCGCCGTCGACCTCGAGCCGTCGAACGCGGAGGCCAGGTTCGCCCTGGCATCCGCCCTTTGGGAGAACAATCGGCCGGACGAGGCGGAACTCCATGCCCGCGAAGCATCGACCCTGTTGCCCGCTTCTCCGGCCACGCATCGCCTGCTCGGCGGCATCCTGCTCTGGCGTGGCGAGTACCTGAAGGCCGCGGGGTCGCTCGAGCGTTCCGTGTCGTTGTCGGAGCCCGATGCCGAGCAGCTCCTGGAACTCGCCCGGGCCTGGGAAGGCGCCGCCGGAGCGGAGCCCGGGCAGTCTGAGGAGCTGTTGACACGGGCCGAAAGCGCGTACCGACGGGCGACGGCGATGGCGCCCGAACACAGCGAGGCGGTTTATGGCCTCGCCCAGGTCCTGCGACGACTGGGGAGACCCGAAGAAGCTGCCGAGCAGATGGCCGAATACCAGGCGCTCTACGAGCGCGATCAGGAGGACGCGCGGGACCCGCCGCCCTAGAGTCCGCGTAGCAGCGTGCGCACGGTTTCGAGGTCCGCCGCGTACCGTTCGCGGCGGCCCGGCACCGACGCCTCACGCAGGAACCGCTCGAGAGCCGGTCGAGCGATCTCGCGCCGGCCCGTGCGGGCCGCCGTCGTGGCCAGGTTGTAGAGCACGTCCAGGTCGCCGGGCCCGACTTCAACCGATCGCTGCCAGGCCTCAAGTGCCTCGTCGACGCGACGCTGATTGAACAGGGACATGCCCAGGTAGTTCCAGGCGAGCGCCAGTTCCGGATTGAGCGCCAGTGCCTCCCGAGCCTCGATCTCGGCGACCGGCCAGTCGCGACCGTGAAGCGCCGTGAGCGCCAGGTTCTGTCGCGCCACCGGATTCCGCCCGTCGATCTCGATCGACCGCTCCAGTACGCCGCGGGCTCGATCCGTCATCCCGGCCTCGGCAAGCACGAGACCGAACACGTTGAGGGCTTCCGGGTCGTTCGAGTCGGCGTAGCGTTCCATCAGCCGCACTGCGTCGCCCGCTCTGCCGACCTCGGACAGTGTCAGCGCCAGTTGACGGTGCAGCGAAGCCGAAGCGAGCCGACGCCGCTCGGCGTCGATCATCACCATCAACGCTTCCTCCACCTCCCCCTGTTCGAGCAGAGCCTGGGCCAGGATCGTGTAGCCGAGCCCCATCTGGGGCCGCTGCTCGACCGCTCGGCGGGCCAGCCGCTCCGCCTCCTCGAGGTATCCGGCCTGGAAGGCCTCCGAGTACTCCTGTATCGCCCGGTCGAGCTCGACCAGCCGCTTGGGATCGTCCTCCGGACCGTAGGTCTCGGGGAGGGCGGCGCCGCCGGACGAGCTGAGATAGCCGAGGCTCTCGAGCGCGCGCCGCTCTTCCTCAGTCACGCCGCCGGCCGCCGGCGGCCACTCGGACTCCTCCGGCAGCAGGTCCGCGAGCGCGGCTGCCAGCCGGGACTCGGAGTCGTGCAGGTTCCGCGCCTCGGTCGGGTCCGCTTCCAGGTCGTAGAGCTCCGCATCGGGTAGCGAGACGTACTTCAGAAGCCGCCCGCTGTCCCCGTCGGTCGCCTCCCGCGGACTTGCGATGACGCCCCGGAGCGGCGCCCACCCCCGGTGCAGGTTCGCCTGCAACGCCTCGAAGTAGGTGGAGTCGAGGCCCCCGGCGTCCGGCGCGCCGTCTGGAGCCGCAGGCCCTCGCCACAAGCTGCGGCCCGCCATGTCCGGCAACGCCGAAGCGTCGATGCCCGCAGCTTCCAGCATCGTCGGCAGGACGTCGATATGGCGAACCGGCTGATCCAACCGGGCGGGCGCCAGTTCCTCGGCCCAGAACACAAGGGGCACCTTGAGGGTCGCGTCGTAGGCGAAGAGGCCGTGCGTGCTCTCGCCGTGCTCTCCCAGCGACTCGCCGTGGTCCGAAGTCACAACGACCAGCACACCCATCGCCGCGCCGGCCGGCGCCACCCGGGCCAGCAAGCGACCGACGTGGTCGTCGGCGGCCGCCACCTCACCAAGGTAGGGATCGCCGGCGAACCGGGAAGCGAAGGGCTCGGGCGGCTCATAGGGCGCGTGCGGTTCGTAGAAGTGGGCCCAGAGGAATCGCCGTTCCCCCTCGTTGCGCGTCCACCAGGCTGAAGCGGCGGCCACCACCTCGGCCCCTCCGCGCTCCGCGATCGCGAAGCCGGGCGCCGAGCCCTCCGGGTAGGAGTCGTCGTAGAGCTCGAAGCCGCGGTCGAGCCCGTAGCGGGCATCCAGCGGAAAGGCGGCCACCACCGCGGCCGTCCGGAACCCGGCGTCCAGGAACGCCTCGGCGCCAGTTGCGACCCTCTCCGGCAGCACGAAGCCGGCGTTGTCACGCACGCCGTGCTGGTAGGGCAACTGGCTCGTGAGCAGGTTGACGTGAGACGGCAGCGTCATCACGTTGTGGGCGTACGTGCGTTCAAACACCCACCCCTCCGCCGCCAGCCGGTCGAGGTGGGGAGTCTGCGCGACCGCGTTGCCCGCAAAACCCGTCGCGTCCGCGCGCAGCGTGTCGATCGTGATCAGGACCACGTCCCGGGCAAAGCCGGAATCGGGCGCCGGTGGCCAGGCGACTGCCTTCCGGCTCGCCGCCGGCTCGAACTCATCGCCGGCTGGCCCGCACGCCGTAACCGCGAGCGCGGCCAGCAGAACCGCGTGCCGCGCCTTCAGAGCGATTCCAGGTACTCCGCGAACTGCTTCGCCTCCTCGGCCCTCGGGTCGTCCGGCGCGAGTTCGATCAGCTTGCGGAAATCCTCCGCGGCGGCTTCGTTCTGCGTGGCCGCCATCCTGGCGAGGCCACGGTAGTAGTAGGCGTCGGGCCATTCGGGCTCGCCCTCGATCGCCGCAGTCAGCTTCTCGACCGCACCCTCGAAGTCGTTCTGGTTGTAGAGATCGACCCCCTCACGCAGGAGGATCTCCGGATCGGCCCGCAGGTCCTCCGGCAGCCGGGCGAGGTACTGCTGCGCCTCCTCCGAGCGGCCGAGAGCGGCCAACCTCCGGCTCATCAGCCGCAGCGCGTCCACGTTGTCGGGCGCCAGGGCGAGCGCCTTCTCGAGGTCCGCGATCGCCTCGTCGTCGCGGTCCAGGCGCGCGTGGTTCTGCGCGATGATCACCAGGACGGAAGCCTTCGCCCCGTCCGGCAACGACGGCAGGGCTTCGCTGAAGACCTCTATCGCGCCCTCGAAGTCCTCGACGGCGAGCAGGCCATTGCCTTGCTCCAGGAGTTCCCTTGCCGCCTGGGACGAAGCGTCGTCGGTGAGGCCGCCCGCCTCAGCCACCCTGAGCTGCGTCTTCAGCACCGGCCGATCCGCGCCCGTGGCGTACTCGTTGATCGTCACGGCGTGCTCGGTCGGCACGAAACCCGTCTTCGACACCAGGACGACCCAGTCGCCGCTCCTCAGGCCTCCCTTCGCCCACCGGCCCCGGCGATCCGTCTGCACCTCGTCGGGTCCGGCGCCGTCCATCGTCAGCTTGACGGTCGCCCCCTGGACGGACTTGCCCTCCGAGTCCTCGACGGTACCGCTGAGGCGTCCCCGGCCCGCCCAGCCCTGAGCCGAAAGGACACTTGCCAGCAGGAGTCCGGCAATGCCCACCGTGGCGATTCGGATGCGATAGCTCATGAGTTCCCCCTAACGTCCCGAAACCGCTGATCCCGCCACGATGCTACTACCAGCCGCGCTCTTTCGAGGAACCAATCGCCCCAAAAGCCAAACCGCCGCCCCCGGAAGCCCGGAGGCGGCGGTCATTCGAAGCAGAAGGCTTCGGTCGGGGACGGAGGACGCTAGGCCCGCGCCCCCGACGTTGCCCTCGTTGCCTAACGCCAGTTCAGGCGAACGCCCAGGCGGTAGATCCGCGGAGCGATGTTGTCCGCGAGGTTGCCCGCGTTCGAAACGCCAACCCGGTCGTTGTACGACAGGCCAGTACCCTGGTTCGTCAGGTTGAAGATGTCGATACCGAAGGTCAGGTTGACCGGGCCGGACAGCGAGAACTCCTTCTCGAGCCGGAGGTCGATCACCTGGACATCATCCAGCCGGATGTCGTTGAAGTCCCGAATCAGGTTGATGTTGGTGCCACCGTCACGCAGCGCGACGTTGCGGTAGTACCCGATCGGCGAGCCCTCGCGCCCCGTCAGGTTGGCGGAGACGTTGAAGCCCCAACCGCGGTCCGGAGCGACCTGGTACATGCCGTTCAGGTTGTACGACCAGGTCGACTGCAGGTACCGCTGGCCCTTGCCGGAGCCGCTGGAAGCCGTCATGTAGAGCTGGCCGTCCACATCGCCGCCGCCCTGGCCGTTGTTCCGGCTGTTGCGGTCGAAGAAGGAGTTCGGCACGTTCCACTCGGCCTTGCCGTACTGGAAGAACCCGCGAGCCATCCAGCGGTCGGCGAGCCGCTTCGTCAGCGTCAGGCTGTAGCCGAGGTAGTCGCGCGAGCGGACCCCGTTCTCCAGGTGACTGCCGAAGTGAACCTCGATGTCCGGATGGTAGTCAAAAACGTTGGCGCTGTAGCTGCCGGAGCCCCGGGGCAGACTACCGGTGATCGTGCCGATCTGCCGGAAGTCACTGCCCTGCACCAGGCGGCGGTTGCCCGCCCCGTCGGTGACGTAGCCCGGAGCCCAGGTCAGGTCGTCAATGCTCCGGGCCGTGACCTGAAGGCCGACCACCAACTCCGGCAGGAAGGAGTGCTCCACGCCCGCGAGAATCTCGGTGGTCGTGGTCGCATCCATGCCGGAGTCGACCGTGCTCCAGACCCGCAGGGGATCCGTCGTGTCGACGTTCGTGTAGATGTGCGCGTCCGTCACCGAATCGCGGAGGGCGAGCGAGTAGCCGAGCGGCGACAGCCGGTTGATGCTGTTCGTCGGCAACTGGTCCGCGAACTGCGAGTAGCTCGCGCGAACGAGCGTGTCGCGGTCCTCCCCAAGCGCGTAGGTGAAGCCCAGCCGCGGCGCGATGGAATCCCAGGTGAAGCCCGCGTCGCCGCCCGGGTACGAAAGGCCCGGAATCAGCTCCGGACGGGTCGGATGCGCCGGAAGCTCGTACGCCTCGTTCTCACCGCCCTGCTGGTCGTAGCGAAGACCGGCGTTGATCGTCATCTTCCCAAGCGAGATCGTGTCCTGGACCCACAGCCCGGTGTACTCGGCCAGCAACTGGCCGACGTCATCGCGCGCGTAGTAGGTCCACTCCCGATCGAGCCGATGCCAGGTCTGGTTGGGACCCCAACGGAAGATCGAGTTGTTCTCGTAGGTGCGGTACCGGCCGCCGAACCGGAGTTCGTGCGTGGCGCTGGCGCCGCTGGTGAAGAAGTACGTGCCATCGACCTTGAACAGGTCGTTCGGGGACGCAGCGAAGCCGGACAGGTAGTTGTTCGACCAGATGCCGTCCTCCCGCTGCGGATCCGGAGCTTCCGGGTGGAGACCGTTCTCGTCGGCCCGGTTGCTCCTGGCGAACAGGCCGAAGCCGAAGTCGCCATGCATGTACGTGCCGGTGAAGAACAGATTCGCCGACGCGACGTGCTGATCCTCGAGGCGGTACTGCGCCGAGGGACCGCGCTGGTTCCAGGTCGTTGCCGGCGGCCGGGTGGTGCCGGCGCCGCGCCCGAACTTCAGCTTGTCGCCGTTGTTGTACGAACCGACGATCGAGTTCTCGTCGCTGATCTGGCCGTTCGCCTTGATCACCGTGTTCTCGAGCAGCGTGTCGTCGGCCGTACCGGAAGCGGCGTTCTGGCCGATGTCGTTCTGACCCCAGCTGCCCCAGAACCAGAGACGGTCCTGGATCGCGGCGCCGCCGGCCTCAAAACCGAAGTCCTCGATCTTGCGGACGCGGGCGCCAGCCAGAGTGGTCTGGCCGTTCGACTTGTAGAGCTCGCCGTCGATGTTCGGCTGCGACGCCTTCAGCGCGCCGCCGAAGTAGCCCGTGGCCGCCGTGTTGTAGAACCGCGCCGAACCGCGAAACTCGTTCGTGCCCCGCTTGGTCACCAGGTTCACCTGGACGCCGGAGCCGTTCTTCGTCACGTCGGTACCGCCGGTCGTGAAGGACATCTCGGCGAACTGATCGAAGTCGTAGTAGGTCGGCGAAGCGCCGGTGGCGCGCATGTCCGTGATCTCGGCGCCGTCCATCTGGAAGTCGTTCTGCGAGGAGGACACGCCCGCCGCGCGGAAGTTCGCCTGCTGGCCGGACTCGTTGCCGCCGACGTTGACCCGGTCGACGATCACGCCCGGAGTCTGCGACAGGACCGCCCACGGGTCGCGAGCGGTCGGGATCTTCTCGAGCTCGACCTGGCTGACGTTGGTGCCGGCCGAAATCTGCCGCTCGTCGAGCAGCGGACTCTCGGAGGTGACGGTGATCGTCTCCTCGAGTGCCGCGGTGAGGGTCAGCGGCACGTCCGTGTTCTGGCCGAGGCGGATGACGACATCCGGATACTCGATACCGCCGAAGCCGTCGAGCTCCGCGATGACCGTGTAGCCGCCGGGATCGAGACCGAGGAACCGGAACCCGCCCGCGGGATCCGTGAACTGCGTGCGGTCCGCGCCGATGCCGCTGACCGTGACGCTAACGCCCGGCAGGGGAGCGCCGGACTCGTCGGTCACAGTGCCGTACAGATTGCCCGTCGCGGACTGGCCGAAGGCCGCCCCCCCGACGAGCAGACAAAGGATGACGCCGAACGTCGAAACGGTGCGTCTGCTCATAACGTTCAATACTCCCTCCAAGGTGAGTTGTACGAAGGATTGAGCGCCCTTCGCCGGGCGTTCAACGACCCCCCGCAGTTTGGAACGAGCCGAATCGGCTCACCAACCGTGACAAGCCTACCGCAAGCGACGTGCCAGAACGGCCGGAGGCCGGGCACTCTGCGCCGTAGGCGGAAACCCGCCTTCCTGGAAGACCTGCGGACGCGCGGCAGCCAAGCTGCGCCAATCTGGCACTACCGCCGTCACGAGCCCATCCAGAAAAACGGTGTTTGTCCATTTTCTTGAATAACCCGCCAGGTCTTGCTGGCTCGCTGCTTACGTGCGCGTCGGCCCTCGGGCCGCTTTCTGACCGCTATCCGCCGGTACCGTCTAGCGAGGGACCGGGTTGAGGCGCGCTAGATTCGACACCGTGCTTGACGGTGAACCAACACCCACCGCCAAAGCAGCGTGACGCGTACCTGACCCGGACCAACCTGTCGAGTGCGGGAATCGTATAGCAGACGAAGCTCGTTGTCCACAGTGCGATGAACTCCCTTGCCGCAAGAGCCGCTCCGATCCAGCCGCGCCTGCTCTCCTCCATCGCGCTCGTCCTCGGCGCGTCGATCGCCTCCTGCACGGCGTACACGCCCTTCGACGGCTCCCAGGCGCTGGCTCCGGAGTTCGAGCGCCGTCTCGGCAGCGGTTGGCAGGAGCGGGTCGTCGTGCCGTTCTCGGTCACCCCGGAGCTGCGCGCCGCCATCGACGATCGCGTGAGCCCTGCCGGCAGCGAGACCCGCCGCCGCGACGAAGTTCTGGACTTCATCTTCGGCTGGCTCGATCTCCAGTACGAACTGACGCCGACCCGCACCGCCGCGGAGACGTTCGGCACGGCCCGCGGCAACTGCCTCTCCTTCGTCAACCTGTTCGTCGCGGCCGGACGGGAACGGCGCCTGAACCCCTTCTTCGTCGAAGTGGAGGACTACCAGCGCTGGAACTACCACAACGGCGTCGTCGTCAGCCGCGGCCACATCGTGGCCGGCATGTACGTCGACGGCAACCTGGCCACCTACGACTTCCTGCCCTACCGGCCGAAGTCCTACCGGAGTTTCCAGCCGATCAGCGACCTGGCGGCCGCCGGCCACTACTACAACAACCTCGGCGCCGAGGCGTTGATGGCGGACGACCTCAGCACCGCCGAGCGCTGGCTCGACATCGCGGTGCGACTGGCGCCCGACTTCGACAAGGCGATCAACAACCACGGTCTCGTCCTGCTGCGGACCGGCCGGGTAGACGACGCGATCGAGGTCTACGAACAGGGGCTGGAACTCCATCCCGAGAACGTGCCGCTGCTGACCAACCTGGTCCGCGCGTACCAGATCGAGGGCCGCCACGACCGCGCCGCGGTCCTGCTCGACGCGCTGGAAGCGATGAACCGGGCGAGCCCCTTCTTCTACGTCTACCGCGGAGACGCGGCGCTGGCGGCCGGCGACACGGCGACCGCGCTCGACTACATGCGGCGCGCGCTCGCGGCCGACTCCGAGCTGCCCGAAGTCCACGTCGGCCTGGTCCGCGTGTACCTTGCGACCGGCCAGATGAGCGAAGCGAAGCACCACGTGGAAAGAGCCCTGCGGCTGGATGCGACGCATGAAGAGGCGCGGAAGTATGCTGCGATGGTCGAGCGGGGCGCACGGTAGAGGCGTAAACGGAACTCAAGGGCAGGCGCGAGCGTTGAAGAGGATGATGGCGGTTGCGGTCAGATGCCGGCCAGGCCGGCGCACCGGCAGGGCGGCATTCGCGGTACTGGCGGTGCTACCACTCGTGGTGGGCGCCGCCGTCGCGCAAGCGCAGGCGCCAGGTCCGGACGAACTCGAACAGTTCGAAGACCGCGAGTTCGTCTTCGAGGTGCAGGTGCCGGTCAACGTCATCGCGAGAGACGGCACCGCCGTCCGCGGCCTGACCGCGGAGGACTTCCAGATCCTGGACGAAGGCGAGGCGCAGAGGCTCACCGGTTTCCGCGTGATCGACCTGGCGCAGATCGTTCCGGACGAGCGGCGGGTCATCGAGACGGACTACGGCGTACCGCCGGCGGCGCGGCGCCACTTCCTGTTCCTGTTCGACCTCTCGTACTCCGCGCCGACATCGATCGCCAAGGCCCAGCTCGCGGCGAGGAACTTCGTGCTGGAGAACCTGCACCCGACCGATCTGGCCTCCGTTGGTGTTCACTCCGTCGAATCCGGGCCGCAACTCCTGATCACGTTCACGCCCGACCGGGCCCAACTCGCGCGGGCCATCACGACGCTTGGCAATCCCAGACTCGTCAGGCTGGCGACCGAGGATCCGCTGGGCTTCCTGATCGACACGCCGAGCCGGGCGACGGACCTGACTTCCGCCCTCGACGTCGGCGGCGTGAACTCGGGGATCACCGAGATGGAGCGCAGCATGAGCAGCTACCTCCAGGTGATCGGCAGGGAGATGGCCAAGTCCGAGCGGAACTACGCCCGCGGCCAGATCTCACGCTGGGCCGACACCCTGCACGAGATGGCCCGCATCCTGTCCACGGTCGAGGGACGCAAGCACCTGGTGCTGTTCTCCGAGGGCTTCGACGGCAGGCTGCTCTTCGGCCGGCAACCGGACTTCTCCGACGAGGAGTTCCGGCGCGAGACCGACCTGATCGAACGCGGGCAGATCGCCCAGGTCGATACCGACCAGCGGTTCGGCAACACCCAGCTTCAGACCCAGGTCCACCAGATGCTGAGCGAGTTCAACCGCGCCAACACGGTGATCCACACGGTCGACATCTCCGGTCTCCGGGCGGACTCGCTCGAGGAGAACCGGATCCGTTCGGTCGGCCGTGACGCCCTGTTCTACATGGCCAACCAGACCGGCGGCCAGGCGCACGAAGACGCGAACGACTTCGGCGCCGAGTTGCGGGAAGTGCTCGAGTCCTCCACCGTCACCTACCTGCTCTCGTTCCAGCCCTCCGACCCGGGAGACGCGGGCGATCACCATCGGCTGCGGGTACGGGCCCGGGCGCCCAAAGGCGCCCAGCTCTCCCACCGCATGGGCTACTACACGCCCAGGCCCTACGGCGATCTCCACCCGATGGAGAAGCGCCTGCTCGCCTCCGACCTGATCGCCGCCGCGGCCGAGAGGGACGACCTGACGATGAACGTCCTGGCCGCCCCGTTCAGGGCCGGACCGAACCAGGCCTACGTACCGGTCATCGTCGAGATCGACGGCGGCAACCTGCTCGAGGACCACGAGTCGCCCCGGTTGCCGGTCGAGATCTATGCCTACATCACCGACGACAAGTCGGAGATGCGCGACTTCTTCAGCCGGGTCGTCACTCTCGACCTGACCGGCCGCCAGGACACCTTCGTGAACACCGGTCTCAAGTACTACGGCAGCCTGGATCTGGAGCCGGGCGAGTACCTGCTCCGGGTCCTTGCCCGCAACGCGCTGACCGGCGCCACCGGCGTCGAGACGATCGCCCTCCACGTCCCGACCTTCGAGAGCGGCGAACCGACCCTGCTACCCCCCTTCTTCCACGAAGAGCCCGGCGCCTGGTTCCTGGTCCGGGAACAACCCGCGGACCAGTACGCCAAGACAACGGTTTACCCGTTCACGGTCAACGGCAAGCCCTACGTACCGTCGGCGGTGCCCCTTCTCGCCGAGGGCAGCGGCCGCGAAGCGGAGATCTGCCTCGTCGGCTACAACCTGAGCGAAGGCGACCTGTTCCTCCAGGGCACCGTGCTCGACGCCGACGGAGTACGGATGGGGGGCGGCGCGCTCAGCCTGCGCGAACGAACCGTGACCGGCATACCGGGCCTCGACAAGCTAGTCGCCGCCTTCGATCCGGTCGATCTTCCGGCGGGCGATTACACTCTGAGGGTCACGCTGACCGATCCGGCAACCCAGGCTCGACCGTTCAACTCGATTCCGCTTAGAGTCCTGAACTGAGCGGCCGGCCCGGAGCGCCTTCACCGCTCCGGAGCGGATCATCTCTTCAGGACCGAAGGAGTCCGAGCATGAACGATCACAGTCGATTCGCCTCTCCGTTCACACGCGTCCAACTCGTCCGGACCACTGCCGCCGCGACCTGCGCCGCCGCGCTGCTTCTGGCGGCGGCCGACGCCGACGCCCAACGCAACCGCCGGCGCCAGGCGCAGGCCCAGTTCAGCGACGCGACCACCGTGGCGATGGTCGAGGTGCCGGTCCAGGTGGTCAGCAACGGCGCCCCGGTACGCGACCTCACCCGGAACGACTTCGAACTCCTCGACGGCCGCCGGGCGGTCGAGATCACCGGCTTCGACCTCGTCGACCTGTCGCTCGTCGAGGGAAAGCCGACCCAGGAACAGATCCCGGTCGCCGCCAGGCGGCACTTCCTGCTGTTCTTCGACCTGTTCTTCACGGCCCCCGACTCGGTCGGCCGCGCCCAGCAGGCGGCCGCCGACCTCGTCTTGACGTCGCTGCACCCGACCGACCTCGTCGCCGTCGCCGTGTTCGACACGCGGCCCCGACTCGTTCTCGGTTTCACCTCGGACCGCAGCCAGCTCCGGCAGGCGATCCGGTCGCTGGGCCAGGTCCAGGTCAGCGAAACGGTCGTGCGCGACCCGCTCGGCCTCGTCATTTCGGACATCGGCGCCGCTCTGGCGGCGGGCGACGAAGTGGCGGGCGGGACCCAGACCGCTGGCGGCATCGACGCAGGCGCGATGCTCTCCGAAACGCGGCGTGAGCTCCAGAACCTCCAGGAGCAGGCCGAGCGCGGCAACGAAGCCAGCAGGATAGCCGCCATGACCCAGGGAATGAGCGCGCTTTCGGACTGGATGGCCTCAATCGAGGGTCGCAAGCACGTCGTGTTCCTGTCCGAAGGCATGCCGACAAGGGTGCTGTACGGCAACCAGGGTCTGACCGACGAAGATCGGGCGTCACTGCTGGCCGACAGCGAAGCCGTGATCCAGGGCCGGACCCAGGAGGTCGATCAGCAGAGCACGTTCGGCGACTCCTCCGCCCAGAGCGCGATGGAACGCATGCTCAGACAGTTCCGGGAGGCGAACTGCACGATCCAGGCGGTCGACGTCAGCGGTCAGATCGCGGGCGAGGCAGCGAGCAGACGCGGTTCCCTGCTCCAGATGGCGAAGGACACGGGCGGCGAGATGTTCTCGAACTTCACGAACCTCGGAGACGCGATGGAGGAGATGCTGCAGCGCAACAGCGTCACCTACCTCCTGGCCTTCCAGCCAGCCAACCTCAAGCAGGACGGCAAGTTCCGCCGCCTGCGGGTGCGCCTCAAGGACGCTCCGCGGGGCACGCAGGTGGTCCATCGTCCCGGCTACTACCCGCCCAGGACGTACGAGCAGACAAGCGCGTTCGAGCGCGCGCTCGGCTCGGCCCAGGCCGTCATGGGAGGCGTCGAGACCGGCGACATCGACGCCGCCGTTCTTGCCACCGGGTTTCCCGCCGACAGCGGCAAACCGTATGCCCCGGTGCTGATCACGGCCCGCGGCGAGGATCTCCTGGCCGGCGTGGAAGGCAGCGTTCTTCCGATCGAGATCTACGCCTACGCACTGGACGAGAACGGCGTCGTGCGCGACTTCTTCTCCACTCGCATGGGCCTCGATCTGGCGCAGGCCGGTGCCGCCATCCGCCAGAGCGGGATCAAGTACTGGGGACACTTCGATCTCGAGCCGGGCGTCTACTCGGCGCGCGTCCTGCTGCGCAACGACATCACCGGCCGGCGAGCGTTGACGACCGCCGTCCTCGAGGTTCCCGGCGACGGCACCGTCTTGCAGCCGCCGCTGTTCCCGGAACCGCCCACCAAGTGGCTGCTGCTGCGGGAGGACCCGTCGGAGCAACGGCAGGACGTCGCTTTCCCGTTCCTTCTGGACGGCGCGCCGTTCATCCCGGCCGCTCGCCCCGAGGTGTCCCGCGGCGGTGAGGCGCAGATCAGCCTCGTAGCGATGAACCTGGCGGCGGGCGCCGTCTCGGTCCGCGCGCAGGTCTTCGGAGCGAACGGAGAGACGGTCGCGGACGGCGGCCAGGTCGTTCTGGAAGCGACCCAGGCGAGCGGCGGCGCGCTCTCCCGGCTGAACGGGAAGTTCGTCGCCGCGAAGAAGCTCGACCCGGGCGACTACACGCTCACCGTCACCGTGACCGACTCGGCGAACGGACAGCACTCGTCGTCGACGCCGATCCGGGTGCTGTAGGCCGCCGGCTACGGACTACAGAACGCCTCCAGATCGCTCACCGCCGCCGCGGTCTGACCGAAGGGGTTGCCGTGCGTCCACGGCGCCCCGCCATCCGGCGGACGGACCTCGATGTTGAACGCGAGATCCGTCACCGGCGCGACGAACACCCACCTCCCGCACTGTCCTGGGGGCGGTTCCAGCACCTTGATCAGGACCTCGGCATTGCTCTTCTGGAAGAAGTAGAGGACGGCCGACTGCCGGGAGTCAAGACCGTAGTCCTTGACCGGAGTGCTCGACGGCTCGCCGTCCTTCAGAAACTCGACGCACATGGCGACTTCGTAGCCGCCCTTCATGGTCGCGACCGGCTGAGGTTCGCAGTCCGATCTCTCGCCCGCCGCAAGCGCCTGCCGCACGGAGGTCGGCCGGATGCCGGCGTCGACCAGCTCGACTCCGTCAGCGTTGCCGGCGAAGCCAGTCGGCGCACCTGCGTCACCGGCGAAGCCCGCGGAGGCCGGATCGCAGGGGAACTGCTTCAGGGCGCTTGCGGCCGGCGCATCGCCGCCGCCGCGCGGGTTCCTGTGCTCCCAGAATCTGTCGGTCCCCACCTCGTCGATCCGCAGATTGAAGGCCAGCGTAGTGACCGGAGCGACGTACACCCAGATGTAGTCGCTGATCGCGCACGTGTTCAGCACCTTGACCAGTACTTCCGCGTTGTCGCGGTCGAAGAAGTACAGGATGCCTGATTCGTCCGAGTCCAGGCCGTAGTCCTTGGCGTCCTCCTTGACGATCGGGCCCACGCCTCCCTCCAGGTACTCGACGCACATGCTCACCGTGAAACCGTGGTCGAACGTGATCAGAGGCGCACTCGGCACGCAGTCACTGAAGTCCGTCGACGGCAGGACGATGGTCACCAGGTCGCTCGCGGAACGGCCGCCGCTGTTGAACGACCGCACCCGGAAGTCGTAGCGCCCGCCCGGAGTCAGCCCCGTCACGTCGGCGGTCGTGGTGTTTGCCGGCATCGTGGAATCCGTCCGCCAGCCGCTGCCTCTCCGGCGGAGCTGGACCTCGAAGCCGGTCTCATCGTCCGACCGGTCGGCCCAGCTCAGGCGAACGCTCGTCGGACCCGTCGACATGCCGGTCAGGCTGCCCGGCGCCGTCGGTCCGGCTCCCGGCGGAGGAGGAGGCTCCGGCTCCGGTCCCGTACCTCGTGGCAACCCGTCGCTAAGGCGCGCCACGGTGCCGACCGTGCCCCGGAGGGCGCGCTCGTTCTCACGCTCGTTGGCGATTCCGAACACCGCGCTGCGGCCCTCGATTCGCGGCTGAACCCGGACGGTCGAAAACCACGGCTCAGGCCGTCCGCTGCCGTAGCTCATGATCGTGTCCCTGTCCGGAATGTTCGGGTGCTGCCCAGTGAACCAGGTGTGTCCGAAAGCGTACGGCTGGACCGAGACGTTGTTCCGCCGGTCCGCATCCTCCCAGTTGCTTCCCGCGTTCGGCGGATCGTGGTTGGCCCCCAGGTTGTGCCCGATCTCGTGGGCGAACGTCTCGTCTCCACAGCCCTGCATCACCGTCAGGCCGTAGCCGAGTGGCCAGAACGATCTCCAGGTCTGTCCCTTCTGCAGCAGATAGGCGATTCCACAGACGTTGCGGACCTCAGCGGTCGTGAACAGATGGACCAGGTCCGCGTTGTGTTCGATGCGCAGGTCCCGGATCTCCTGATTCAGGCGTAGCCGGTTGAGCACGGCGCTGCCCCCGCCCTCGACGCTCAACGAGGCCGGCGCCTGCTGCAGATGAGCCAGACGGGCGACGACGTCCAGCTGGCCGTTGCGGAACACCGTGTTCAGGTAGTCGATCGAGTTGTTGATCGTCGGCTCGATCGCACCGTCGCGAAGGATGTAGCGCTCGCCGGCCGCTTCGCTGTAGAGGATCATGATGTCGATGACGTTGTGATTCGACGCGCTTGTCACGCCCTCCGCGACGCCGCCGCGTTGCACTTCGAGCGCGGCCACCGGCAACGGCCGGTCCAGGGGCACGCCCCCGGGGCAGTACTCCTCCTTCGGCCTGCGCAACATCGTGGTCGGATCCTCGATCCGGCCACGACCGTCCGGCCGGGCCGAGATACGGTACTTCGCGCCGCCGGGCACACCGAAGTGGCCGGCAAGGTGATCGTCGACGATCGTGAACACGACGCTCTCGTAGTCTGAGCCGGCAACCTTGCCCGCCCACATCGCGTCGCCGCCGCCACGGTCCTCGAACACACTCAGTTCGGCCACCACCAGGCGACCATCGGGCACATCTACCTCCAGGCGCCGTGGGGCGGACCGGATGAGGTCGATGTCGAGCCGCGCCGCATACGGCACGACACCCTCGTCGACCACCACCGGGTCCACGACCAGGGGACCGATATCAAGCAGGCGCTGGGCCTGAATGCTCCCTCCCGGAAACACGAGGAAGAGCCAGAGCGGCAGGAACCGCCACTGGCGAAGAACCGCCAGACCCGGGGAATCCCCGGACCGGGCCAATCGAGAACCAGGCATCAGAACCACGGGAGCGGCCGGCAACAGGGGGTCTTGCTACGGACTGCAGGCGAAGGCCTTGGTGTCGCCCGCGGTGGCCGCCGTCTGTCCCAGGTTGTTGCTGTGCGTCCACGGATCGCCGCCGCCGGGAGGCGTCACCGCGAGATTGAACGCGAGGTCAGTGACCGGCGCCACGAACACCCAGCGATAACCGTTCACGACGCAGGCGTCCAGCACCTTGATCAGGACTTCCGCGTTGTTGCGGTCGAAGAAGTACAGAAGGCCCGACTGCTCGGAATCCAGTCCGTAGTCCTTGACTTCCGCGCTCTCAGGCGCCCCGTCCTTGAGGAACTCGACGCACATGCTGACCTGATGGCCACGGCTCAGTGTCAGCACCGGTTGAGGCTCGCAATCCGGCGCCTCGCCAGCGTTGATCGCATCCACCACCGACGCCGGCGCGAGGCCGGCATCGACCAGATTCACGCCAGCGGGACCGTCGGCGGCGCGAGCCGCGGTCACGGCAGCGCCCGCCACTCCCGCCGTGCAGGGAAACGCCGTCACGTCGCCCTCCGGCGCCGCGGTCACGCCGCCCCGCGGATTCTGGTGCATCCAGCGTTCCCCGGTCGCCGTTTCGTCGATGTACAGGTTGAACGCCAGGTCCGTGACCGGCGCCACGAACACCCACCGGAAGCCGTTCACGACGCAGGCGTCCAGCACCTTGACCAGTACTTCCGCGTTGTCGCGGTCGAAGAAGTACAGGAGGCCCGACTCGCGAGACTCGAGCCCGTAGTTCTTCGCATCCTCCTTGACGATCGGACCCACGCCGCCCTCCAGATACTCGACGCACATGCTCACCGTGAAACCGTGGTCGAACGTGATCAGAGGCGCACTCGGCACGCAGTCACTGAAGTCCGTCGACGGCAGGACGATGGTCACCAGGTCGCTCGCGGAACGGCCGCCGCTGTTGAACGACCGCACCCGGAAGTCGTAGCGCCCGCCCGGAGTCAGCCCCGTCACGTCGGCGGTCGTGGTGTTGGCGGGCACGGTGGAATCCGTCCGCCAGCCGCCGCCTCTCTGCCGCACCTGAACCTCGAACCCGGTCTCGTCGTCTGATTGATCCACCCAGCTCAGGCGAACGCTGGTGGGACCCGTCGATGTACCGGTCAGGTCGCCGGGCGCCGTCGGTCCCGTGCCCGGATCGGGGCCCGGATCCGGACCCGGGTCGGGACCCGGATCGGGACCCGGACCTCCAGGCAGCGAGTCGCTGTAGTGCGGTGCAATGGGGACTGAGACCTCACGCAACGCCCGCTCGTTCTCCCGCTCGCCGGCGACTCCGAACGCGATCTGGCGGCCGCCGATTCTCGGCTGAACCCGCACGGTAGAGAACCACGGCTCCACTTCACCGCTGCCGTAGCTCATGATCGTGTCCTTGTCCGGCGGGTTCGGAGCCGATCCGCTGAACCAGGTGTGTCCGAATGCGTAGGGCGCGATCAACGTGTTGTTCCGGCAATCCGCATCCTCAAAACAACCTCCGGCATTCGGTGGATCGTGCTGCCCGCCCAGGTTGTGGCCCACCTCGTGGGCGAAGGTCTCGTCGCCGCAGCCCTGCATGACCGTCAGGCCGTAACCCGCCGGGGAGAACGACGCCGCCGTTTCGCCCTTGGTGAGCAAGTAGGCGATGCCGCAGACATCCCTGACCTCAGCGGTCACGAAGATGTGCACCAGGTCCGCCTGGTGCTCGGCGCGCAGCGACCGCACCTCCTGATTGTTCCGGAGCCCGCGAAGCACCGCGCTACCCCCACCCTCGACACTCAACGAAGCCGGCGCCTGTTCGTGATGCACCAACCGGGCGACCACGTCCAGATCGCCATTGCGGAACACCGTGTTCAGGTAGTCGATCGATGCCTGCACGGGGGCGTCCACCGAGCCGTCGCGGGCCTCGTAGCGCTGGCGGGCCGCCTCGCTGTAGACGATCAGCATGTCGAGATGGTTGTGGCTCGACGCCTGAACGACATGCTCCGGATCGGCCCCGCGTTGCGCCTCGATCGCGGCCACCGGCAACGACCGATCCGGGACCACACCGCCGGGGCAGAACTCCTCCTTGGGCTTCCGCTCCATCGTCGACATGTTCTCGATCCGCCCGCTGCCGTTGGGCCGGGCCGAGATCCGGTACTTCGCCCCGCCCGGCACGCCGAAGTGGCCCACCAGGTGGTCGTTCGCGACAGTGAACACGACGCTCTCGTAGTCCGAACCGACAACCCGGCCGGCCCACATCGCGTCGCCCTCACCGCGATCCTCGAACAGGCTCAACTCGGCGACCAGCAGCCGCCCGTCCGGCGCTGGCACTTCGACGCGCTGCGGGGCGGAGCGGATCAGGTCGATGTCGAGGTCGATGGCGTAGGGCACGACACCGGGTTCCGCCACCTCCGGATTGACGATGACGGGACCCAGGTCCAGTAGCCGCTGCCCCTGGACGCTCGCTCCCGGGAACAGCAGGAAGAGACAGAGCGGCAGGAGCCGCCGCCGTCGAAAGACGGCCCGCTCCGGGGCGCCCCCGGACCGGCCCAAGACAGAAGTAGTCACGAAACCACTATAGCGCCCGGCTGGCGGCAGAAGCCGGCCAGCATCCGGCTGGCGCGGCCCCGCGCCAGCCGCATCACAGTCCGAGCGCCCGCCTCGGGCGCTCGGATGTCAGGCCGGCGCACCGACAGGAGGACTAGCGGATGTTGACGCCGCCCCTCAGGAACGACTGACGTCCTCCGATGTCGTCCCGCAGGCCGATGCCCAGGTCGTGGTAGCCGCCCTCCATCGTGAGCTCCAGGCCGTAACGCCAGGTGCCGCCCTCGATTTCGGCCAGGCGGTCTCCCGGCACCGCGATGTTGAGGTCCGTGCGCTGCGGCTCGGTCGTGTGGTCCTTCTCGTCCCGGGCCGCCATCCAGAGCTGGATGCGGCCGTGGTGGACGCCGTCACGCGGGATGAGCGTCAGGTCCTCCCAGGCCACTTCGATGACCAGGGGGACGTCATAGTTGCCGTCCGGCCGCCGCTTCGGCGGCAGGTTGTGGATCCGGACCCCCAGCGGATTCTCCAGCATGTTCAGGTTGAGGGCCGACAGGGTCCCTTCGATCATCCGGGACTCGACGGTCTTGTTCCTGTAGCCCTTCCGGTAGCGAATCTCGGCGTCGCGGGGCCTGTCCTTCCAGATCACCTCGATCCGGTGGTACGTCCCGTCGCCGGCCAGATCGGGCATGTAACCGAGAGCGTAGTAGTTGCGAAAGTCCGCGGCGACCTGCAGCAGGTCCGGCATCACACGGTTCGTGTTGATGATCGCCCGGCCGCCCGTCTCCTCCGCCATCAACTGCAGCGGACTCTGGAGGTTCGTCCTCACGATCGTGTCGATCTGCGCCATCTGCCCCGGCAGGCCCGCGACCGCGCTGTCGATCGTGGCTTGGGAGTAGACCGTCAGCCCGCGAGCGTCGATCGCGTAGAAGCTGACCCGGTTCGCATTCGCCAACGCCGCGAGCTGCTGGAAGCGGCGCGACATGTCGTACTCGGTCATCTCGATCAGCGAGACCGCCTGCTCCCACACGCCGTGCAGGAAGTAGAAGATGTCCTCGCCGGCGATCATCGGGATGCCGTCGGCGACATAGACGACCGCCTTGCGACCCGGCGCCGCGGACAGGTTCTCGATCAGGCGCATCAGGCCATCGATCGCCATGTTCGTCTCATTGCGCACCGAGCCCGCGTAGTTGATCAACTGCTCGCGGGCCAGCACCGCGCTGCCGCCAATCAGACCGCCCTGGCGGGCCGCCTCGATCCGACGCTCGCTGTCCGTCCGGTTCTCGATCTCCGTGTTGACGTCGTTGATCACCTCGAACAGGTCGCGGCGCTCGCTGTTGCGGTGCACCCGCTGGCCGGTGAACGTCTCGAGTTCGAGCAGCGCCCGCCGCACCTGATCGCGGTCGTTCGTGAACGGCATGCGCGAGTTCAGGTAGCGGTCGAAGCTCGCGAGCATGATGCGGTCCTCGGGCCTCAGGTGCTCGCGGATGAAGGCCCGGAGTTCCCGCATGACGCGGTTGCGGTTGGGCGGCGTCAGATTCAGGTTGTCGATGTAGATGACGACGTGGAGCGCCTGCTCCGGCGGCACCGTCACCGGCCGCCGCGCGGCCGCCGCCCGTTCGAGCGGATCGTCGGGCGGCGGCGGCAGCAGCGGCTCCGCCGTCAACTCGCCGCCTCGGCGCACGAGGAGCTCGTCGCCCTGCTGTTCCACCGCGTAGAAGTTGCTGATCGGCACACGCCGCCCGTCGACCTTCAACTCGAAGTCGTCCGGCCCCAGGCCCAGCACGGGCTCGCCGTCGGCGCCGGTGACGTAGACGTCGATGTTGACGACCTCGACGTTGACGACCTCCACGAAACCCGGTCCCGAGGGCGAACGCGCGTCCCCCGGCTGTGCGGTGGCCGGAAGCGCGGCGGCCAGTCCAAGGAGGACCGCCGCCGGCAAGTTGAACCGGCGAGGGATCGCGGTGGAGTCCGCCAAGGTCATGGCGAGAGCCTACCGCTTTGCGGCGGCCAACGCGTCGCTATCGGGCCAGCGCCGTAGCGCCTCGGCAAGCACCGCCTCGGCGGAGCGCTCGTCCCGCATCGCCCGGAGGGTACGCACCGCCTCCGCGTAGGCCTCGGGCGCCGGGTTGACGGTGACCATCTCCTGGAGCGTCCTGCCGGCCTCGGCAGCCCGCCCCTCGATCGCGAAGAGGAAGGCGAGCGATGAGTAGGCTCCGAGCAGCCTGCGGTCCAGCGCGATCGCCTCCAGGTACGAGCGCTCCGCCTCCTCGGCCCGAGAAAGCGCTCCGAGCGCGGTCCCCCGATGGAGGTAGAGGCGCGCGAGGACGGAACGATCGCGACGGTCGCCGAACTCGGCAAGCGCCTCGTCGCTCTGCGCGAGGGCCTCTTCGAAACGGCCCTGTGCGTTCAGCAGGCTCGTCCGGACGATGAGAGGCGTGATCCGCGGTCCCCGCTCCGCCAAGGCTCGTTCGAGGTGCTCCGCCGCCGCCTCCAGGTCGCCCTCGGTCAGTGCGGCCTCCGCCAGAACCTGGGACGCGAGCGGCGATCGGTCGGCGACCGCCAGCGCGTGCTCCCGCGCCTCCGCCACCCGGCCCGCTCGGAGCAGCAGTTCGGCGACCTTGATGCCGGACGCAGCGGCATCGCCGCCGGAGGCCTCAAAGGCCTGGCGGTAGGCATCCAGGGCGGGCGCGGGACGGCCGCGACGCTCCAGAATCTCTCCCAGTTCGTGCCAGGCCTGGACGAGTTGCGGCTCGGTCCGGAGCACGGACTGCAGGGCCGACTCGGCCGCTTCCAGCTCGCCGTCGGCGGCGAGGCGGGCGGCACGCGCCAGCTCCTCCACGACGCCGATCCGGCTCTTCGGATCGGGCAGCGGACCCTCGGCCGCGCGCGCGCCGCCGGACAGGTAGCCGAGCGACTCGAGCCGCCGCCGGATCTCCGGATCGTCCTCGACAGGCGAGCCAAGCGACCGGTCGATCGCTTCGATTGCCGCACGCATCCGGCGAGCTGCCGCGCGCTCCTCCAGGATGACGTTGTTTCGTTCGCCGGGATCCTCGGACAGCCGGAACAGCTCCGGCTCCGGCGATTCGATGAAGTGGAGGTCCCCTTCGACGATCGAGGCGAGATCGCTCCAGCCGAAGTGGATGCGCGGATAGACGCTCTCGGAGACGATCTGGCGGAGCGACGGGCCCGCCACCGGCCCCGCGCCGAGGGCGAGCAGATCGGTCCCGACGAACCCCTCCGGCTGGCCGAGCCCCAGAAGCGAATGGACCGTCGGCGCCACGTCGCCAAGCTGCGCGTTGGCAGCCACCCGCTCGCCCGCGCGCTCGGCGCCGGGCAGCTTGACGATCAGGGGCACCTGCAGCACCTCGCGGTAGATGAGGATCAGGTGATCCATCTCGCCGTGATCCATCAGACCCTCGCCGTGGTCGGAGAGCAGGATGACCAGGGCGTCGTCGTAGAGCCCCCGCTCCTCGAGCCGGCGAAGGAGGTCGCCGACCACCGCGTCCGCGGCCGCGACCTCCCCGTCGTAGGGATCGTCGTAGCGGTCCGCGAACGGCGCCGGCGGGTTGTAGGGGGCGTGCGGTTCGTACAGGTGCAGGAACAGGAAGAAGGGGGAATCCCTCACGTCGCCGATCCAGCGCGCGGCCGCGTCCAGCGTCTCCGGGCCCGGCCGCTGTAGCTCGCCGAAGTCGCGGCCGGTCTCGAACCGCACACCGTCGTCGTAGACATCGAAACCACGCTCCACTCCGGTCCCGGCGCGCAGGACGTAAGAGGAGACGAAACCGCCGGTGGCGTAGCCCTCTCCGCGCAGCGTCTCGGCCAGCGTCGGGATCCCCGCGTCCAGCCGGTAGCCCGCGTTGTCTCGCACGCCGTGCTCATGAGGCAGCAACCCGGTGAACAGGCTGACGTGAGACGGCAGGGTCACGTTGACGTGGGTCCAGGCGCGCTCGAACAGCACGCCGTCGGCGGCCAGACGGTCGATCGCCGGCGTCTCGACCCCGTCGTAGCCGTAGGCCGGCAGCCGGTCGGAGCGCAGGGTGTCGATCGAGATCAACACCACGTTCGGCCGGGCCGCTCGGTTCGCCCGCTCCTCTTCCGGGGCCGGCGGCGCAGTGCAGGCCAGAAGCGCGCTCCCGCACGCGAACGCGATCGCCGCGGTGCGCCTCACTTCAGTTCGAGCGTCCGGCTGGCCGCCTGCGGCAAACCGGCCACGTCGCCGACCGGCGTCCACACCTCGACCGTTTCGCCGTCCTCTTCGACCTCGGTCACCTCGACCCAGCGTGCCTCGCGCAATCGCACGACGACTTCGAGCTTGCCGTCGGCGGGCGCGGGCCGCCCCTGCTCGGAGGTCCAGAAGTTGTAGAGCGCCACCTCGGCCGACTCGCCCGCTTCGATCACCTGGAGGAAGAGCTGCTGCTCGTAGACCGGCAGCGCCCGGCCGTTCAGTTCGACGTCGAAGCCGAAGCTGTAGACGGCCCGGCCGCCCCGGTTGTCGATGGTCGCGACGAGCCGGCAGAGGGTCTCCGGACCGGGCGCCGCCGGCGTCACCTCGAAGCCGGTGAGCACGACCTCCGGCTCGTCAGCCGCGGACGACGCGGTGACCGCCAACAGGCCGAGAACCAACGCCGCCATGACCGCCAGTGACGGCGCTGACGGACGCCATGACGCGATTCTGGCGGCGGAAGCCCCGGCCGCGGCCCCTGTGTTCGACACCCCATGGATAATACTGACGGGAACTCTTCGACCATGCCCACGAACCTCCCGCCACGGCTGCTGGCGCCACTGATCCTGCTGGCCCTGTTCGGCGCTGCCGATCTCCCTGCCCAGTTCGACGAGCAGCTCACCGAAGAAGACGATCCGACACTCCGCCTCGGCGACCTGCCCACGGCGGAGCGCGCGACCGAGCCGGCGTTCTACGACCGTGTCCGACGCCTCATGTCCGGCAAGCCGAAGGCGCGCAAGCGGGCGGCAAGGGCGTTGGCCAGGGCCGACGAGTCCGTCCTCATCCCCCTGGTCGACGCCTACTTCTTCTCCCCGAACGAAGCGCGCCCGGAACTGAGACAGGCCCTGGAGGATCTCTCCGGCAAGCAGTTCGGCAGCCGCTACCGCGACTGGTTCGAGTACGTCGGCAGCCGCGAAGACCTCGACGCGCCCCCCGGGTACACCGCCTGGAAGGGAGAGCTGTTCTCCCGCATCGACCCGGCCTACCGGCGCATCCTGAGCCCGGAGACGACCGTTCGTCTCAGACTGCGCGAAGTCCAGTGGGGAGGCGTCCCCCTCGACGGGATTCCCACGATCGACGATCCGGAGGCAGTACCTGCCGGCGACGCCCGCTTCATGCGCGACACGGACACCGTCTTCGGCGTCAGCCTGGGCGGCGAGCGCCGCGCCTACCCGGTCAAGGTCCTGAGCTGGCACGAGCTGCTGAACGACACGGTCGGCGGCCGGCCGATCGCTCTCTCGTTCTGCACGCTCTGCGGCTCCGGGATTCTCTACCTCGCGGAGGACGCGACCGGCAATCGCCTTCTCTTCGGCACTTCGGGCCTGCTCTACCGCTCGAACAAGCTGATGTTCGACCGCGCCACTCTCAGCCTGTGGAGCAACCTGACCGGCGAAGCGGTGGTCGGCGAGCGGGCCGCCGAGGGCGGGCGCCTGGTGATGCTGCCGATGACCCTCACCCGGTGGGACTCCTGGCGGCAGCGTCACCCGGAGACCACGATCATGCGCCCCGATCCGGCCGCTGCCCAGCGAAGCGGCTACCGCTACATCGAGGGCGCCGCCGACGAGGCCCGCGCCGGCGTCGAGTTTCCGGTGTGGAGGCGGAGCGACGCGCTGGAACGAAACGCGCGGATCTACGCACTGCGGATCAACGGCGAAGCGAAGGCCTACCCGCTCGACAAGCTGCGGGAGGAGATCCTGATCCACGACACGCTGGGCGGCGTACCGATCGTGATCTTCCTCGACACCGCGAGCGGCGCCGTGCGCGCGTACGAGCGCGGCGACCGCAGGTTCCGGATCCCGGGGATAGCGCCGGTCCACCAACTCAGCGCTGAAGACGGCACGGTCTGGCGGCTCGGCGAGGAAGGGCTCGCTCCCGCCGGGGGCGGTGACCTTCTGCCGCGAGTTCCCGGCCACGTCGCCTTCTGGTTCGGCTGGTACGCGTTCTACCCGGACACCGGCGTTTACTAGTCGGGAACGCCTGCCGGCGGACCCAGCAGGCGACCCAGTTCGCCTGCGCCCCGGCCCGCCTGGACCGCCGCCGAGTCGCCGACCACAAGCAGCGCGATCCCGTCCATGTCGATGTAGCGCTGCGCCACGCGCCGGAGGTCCGTAACGGTCACCGTGCCGAGGCGCTGCCGATAGAAGGACCAGTACTCGTGAGGGCGGCCCAGCAGCTCATCCTCAGCGTAGCGGCCGGCGATCACCTCGGCGCGGTCGAACAGCAGCGGCAGCCGCGCCAGGAGGGATGTTCTGGCAGTCGCGATTTCCGCATCGGCCATTTCGCCCCGTCGCAGCCGTCCCAGTTCTTCGAGCACCGCCGCGACGGCCACCGCGACAGACTCGGGCGCCGTCTCCAGGAAGATCCGGAACTCGCCCGCACCGGGAGCCGGCGGTTGGCGGCGAACCGTCACGGCCGGGACCACATCCAGGTCGAACCAGGTCAACACGCGATAGGTGAGGCCCTCCTCGAGTTGCAGGCGCGAACGCAGGCGAGACACCGCGCCGGGACCGTCCAGGATCTCCGCCAGCAACATCAGGGCCCAGCGGTCGCGGTGGTCCCAGGAACTGAAGACGACGCCTCGGTGGCCAAGCGCGAGCGCGGCCTGCGTCCCCTGCCGGTCCACGAACCACCAGCCCGGAAACGCGGCAGCGGTCTCCGGGCGTGTGCGTCTCTTCGGAGTGCCCTGCGATTCGGGCTCCGCGGACACTTCCATCGTCTCGCTCGCCGTCCCGTCCGATGCCTCCCAGCCGCCGAAGAGCTCATCGAGCCGAGCGACCAGAGCCTCGCCGTCCACGTCGCCCGACACGGCGATCACGGCGCCCTCGGGGCGCCAGTGCCGGCGGTGAAAGCGGATCAGCGCCTCCCGCTGGAACGCCGCCACGGAGGCCTCCGTCAAGCGCCGGTTCCGCGGGGAGGCCGGCCCGTGAACCAGGCGCGACCACTCCCGATCCAGGACGGTACGCGGGTCGTCTGCTTCCGCGAGCAGGCTGACGCGGAGGCTGTCCTTCGCCTGCGCCAGCCGCTGCTCGTCGAACCGCGGCTCGAACAGGATCGACGCCAGGAGTTCCAGGCCCCGGTCGAGCGCCTCGGAACCCGTGTCGAGCACCAGCACGGTGCGGGCCCAGGTACTGCTCCCCTGGAGCCGGACGCCCAGCGCGTCGACCTCGTCGTCGAGTTTCTCGGGACCGAGTTCGCCGGCACCGCCGCGCCGGGCCATCGCCGCCGTCATCGAGGCCAGTCCATCCTCTCCCGGCCCCTCGTTGCGGTCGCCGACCGGCAGGGCCAGCACGACGTCGACCAGAGGCAGTGTGCGGTCGGGCACGACATAGACGGGCAAGCCGTTCCTGAGTTCGAAGCGGAGTCCGGCGACCGGAGGCGGATCGAAGTGCGACGGCGCGAACCTGAGACCTTCGGGCCGGTCCGGAATCGCCTGTGCGTGGATCTGTGCAGGGGTCAGCGGGCACGCCACAACGACAGCGAAGGTGAGCAGCCGGAGCACGTCAGCTCCCCCCGGCCCGGGTCAAGGAGAGGACCGCCCGTTCGGCCGAAACGAGGTAGCGGTCGGCTACCCGTTCCAGGTCGTCCCCGGAAGCCGCGGCCGCGGCGTCCAGCCATTGGGCCAACTGTCCGTAGCCCCCAAGAACTTCGGCCACGGCCAGCCGGTGGGCCATACCGGCGTCCTGTTCGAGCTGACGCCACGAATCGGTCACGAGTTGCCGGCGGACACGCGCGAGTTCCGCGTCCTCGATGCCGCCGGCCCGCACCCTTCCAAGCAGCCGGTCCCAGGCCGCGGTCAACTCCTCGAGACTCGCTCCCTCACCGGCCTCGATCCGTACCGCGAAGTAGCCTCCGAGCTTCCGGGACACATGCTCCGCGGACGCGGCATAGGCGACCCGATCCCCGCCCACCACGAGTTCACGGTAGAGCCGTCCCGAGCGGCTGTTCAGCAGGCCGGCCAGAACGTCGAGCGCGACCGCGTCGCCGGCCGCCGCGAACGGCAGCGTGGGGTATCGGATCTCGACCTGGCTCCGGCAGGCGCAGAGACCTTCCAGGGACCCGAGCGCCGGCTCCGGCACCTCCGGCCGGGCCGGGGTCCCCGCCATGCGACTGCCGCCTCCGAGCCGCCCGAAGTAGCGCGCCGCGAGTTCCCGAACGCGTGGCACGGACAGGTCGCCGATCAGGACCGCGACGATCCGTTCGGGTCGGTAGGCAGCCTTGAAGTGCGCCCGCGCGTCCTCGGGAAGCAACCGCTCGACGTCGAGACGTTTGCCCCCCGGCGAGTGAGCGTAGGGGTGTCCCGCGCCCCAGTACGCGGCGTCGAACCGTTCGAACCACGCCGCCGTCGGGCTCGAGTCGATGCGCTGGCGGCGCTCCTGTTCGACTACCGCAAGCTCGCGACGGAAGCCGCGAAACACGGGCTCGAGCAACCGATCGGACTCCAGCCAGAACCAGAGCTCTAGTTTCTCAGTCGGCAGCAGGGCCTGGAAGGCAGTCGAGTCGTGCCGGGTAAACGCCTCGATCCCCACCGCGCCGGCCCGCGTGTAGAGACCCGCGTAGGCGCCCGGCAACTGAATCCCGGCCAACCGTTGCTCTACGTCGGCCAGGCCGGGCACCGAAGCGCCCTTGCGGACAGCCTGCCCATACAACCGCTCCCACCGGTTCAGGAGCGGCGCCTCTGCCTCCCAGTCGCGAGTGCCGACCGTGCGGCTACCGGCGTACAGGAGGTGTTCCACGACATGCGCCAGACCGCGGCTGGTCGGCGGGTCCGCCGCCGAGCCGCCTCGCACCGCCCAGACGGCGGCCAGGAGACGCCTTCCAGGCCGCTCGACCACCAGGAAGGTCATCCCGTTGTCGAGTTGGAAGTGCGCGGGCTCGAGCTTCGGCGGTGGAACCTGACCAGTGGCCGCCGGCGAAGAAAGCGCGGCAAGAAGAAGGACGGCGACGACGGGTTTCACGGGCGTTCCTCGACGACGAGGTAGGCGCCTGCCGGCGGATCGACGATGCGGGTGCGCTGGCCGGACGGCCAGCGGAGGTCAAGTTGCAGAGAGCTGCTGCCGGCCGGAACCGCCCAGCGCAGACGGTGTCCGCTCGAGGACTGGTAGCTGTCGCCTCGGATCGCCCAGCGTCGTGCCGGCGGCTGCTCTCCGACGCCGGTAAGCGCCGCGACAGCGCCCACTGCCTGCGTGTTCGGCGACCGGCCGCGCAGTTCGAGGCCCAGCCAGGTGGCGCCCTCCGCCCCGGCCGTATCGTTCCGCCACAGTCGCGCCGGACCGTCGTTCGCGGTGACCGCCAGGTCGGCGTCGCCGTCGTTGTCGAAGTCCGCGGCTGCCGCGCCGCGGCTGACCAGGGGCTCCTCCTCGGCCCAGGCGCACAGCGCCTCGACGAACCGCCCGCGGCCGTCACCGGCAAGACCGCGCAACAGGAGGTTCCGCTGCCGGTGCTCCGTGTTGTCCCGCCGCGGCGAGGCGAAGATGTGGCCGTTCGCCACGTAGACGTCGAGCGCGCCGTCGCGGTCGAGGTCCTCGGCGACGATCCCGAAGCCGAGCAGGTTGAACGACGGCTGGCCGAAACCCGTCGAGGCCGACACGTCTTCGAACAGCATCCCCGACGCCGGGCCGGCGTTGCGATACAGCGTGTTCGTCTCCACGTCGAAGTTGGTCACGGCCAGATCGGGATCGCCGTCGACGTCGAAGTCGGCCACGACCAGGCCCATGCCCGCCTCGGGCCGTCCGCTGCGGTTGACCGCGGCGCCCGAGAGCAAGGACAGGTCCTCGAAGCCACCATCTCCCAGGTTCCTGAACAGGAGGTTCAGCGTCAGGTCGTTCGCGACGTAGACATCGGGCCACCCGTCCGCATCGAGATCCGTGAACAGAACGCCAAGGCCCTTGCCGTCGGCCCCGCCGAGACCTGTGGCTTCCGTCGCATCCTCGAATGAGCCGCCACCACGGTTCTCGTAGTAGCGGTCGCGCTGGCCCGAAAACAGGGATGGGTCGCACACCTCGGGCGGCGAACCCGGCCCGTCACGGCGGCAGTCCAGTCCGTGCTCCGGGTCGTAGTCCAGGTAGCGGCTGACGTAGAGATCGAGATCCCCGTCGCCGTCCGCGTCGGCGAGGGCCATCGAGGAGCCCCAGGGGAACTCGTCCTCGCGTGCTGCCGAGAGCGCCTCCGGCGCTGCGAAACGGCCGGCGCCGTCGTTGCGCAGGAGCACGGTCGGGCCGTAGTGCGACACGAGCAGGTCGACGTTCCGGTCGCCGTCGACATCGGCCGCCACGACGCCCTGACCGTAGCCGCTGGCGAGGTCGCCGGCGCCGGCCGGGACGAAGCGGAACTCCCCTGCCTGGTCCGGTCCCAGGTTCCGGAACAGCCGGTCAGCTGCCGCCGCGCCGACGTCCGGCGGAAACGGACCGGACTGCACGAGGTAGAGATCGAGCCAGCCATCGCCGTCGAAGTCGATCCAGGCGACGCCGGCGCCCATCGTCTCGGGCAGGTGCAGGCCGCCGGCAGCGCCCGCGTCGTGCTGGAAACGAAGCCCCGTTTCGGCGGCTACCTCGGAGAAGCTGAACCCGCAGTCCTCCGGGGCGGCGGCCAGGCCGGGGCGGAAACCGAATGACTGAACGACGACAAGAACGACGCCCAACCGCCGGACACCGCCTCGCCAACCCATCGGGCGACGCTAGCAGCCCGGCCTGCCCCCTTAGACTCCACCCATGGAACCGACCTGCCGCGCACACACGCTCGCGTTCAGCGATCGCCCCCTGTGATGAGCGATCACCTCCTGACGTTCGGCGATCGCCCCCTGTGATGAGCGATCACCTCCTGACGTTCAGCGATCGCCCCCTGTGATGAGCGATCACCTCCTGACCTTCGGCGATCGCCCCCTGGTAATGGGCGTCCTGAACGTGACGCCCGACAGTTTCTCGGACGGCGGTCGCTTCGACCGTCCGGTGCAGGCGATCGAACACGCGCGACGGATGGCGGCGGAGGGCGCCGACCTGATCGACATCGGCGCCGAGAGCACCCGGCCGGGAGCGGAACCCGTCGACCTGGACGACGAACTCGCGCGCCTGCTGCCGGTGATCGAGGGGGTCGCCTCCCTCGACCTCGGCGTGCCCCTGAGCGTCGACACGGCGAAGCCGGAAACGGCCGACAGGGCGCTCGCCGCGGGCGCGGGGATGATCAACGACGTCTCCGGCGCCGGCGATGCCATGCTGGAGGTCGCGGCCCGTCACGGCGCGCCGGTCATCGCGATGCACATGCGGGGAGAGCCACGGACGATGCAGCGCGCGCCGCGCTACGACGACGTCGTGGCGGAGATTCGCGACTACCTCGCAGAGCGGGTGGCGGCCGGCCGCGACCTCGGAGTCGACGTGCTGGTGGATCCGGGGATCGGCTTCGGCAAGACCCTGGAACACAACCTCGACCTGCTCGCGAACCTGCGCGAGCTGCGCGAACTGGAAGTGCCGATCGTCCTCGGAGTGTCCCGCAAGTCCTTCCTCGACCTTCTGCTAGGCGGCGTGGCGGTCGAGGAGCGGTTGGCCGGAACCCTGGCAGTCAACGGCTGGGCGGCGGCCCTCGACGTCGTCGACGTGCTGCGAGTCCACGACGTTCGGGAGCACCGGCAACTGGCGGAGAGCATCGGGGCCCTGCGCCGCCAGCGCCGGGCGCCAGCGCCGCGGCGGCGCGTTCTTGCCCGCGGCATCGAGTGCCGGAGCCGCATCGGCGTCACGGCCGCGGAACGAGCGAAGCCGCAGAAGCTCCTCGTCGACATCGACGTGACCCTGACGGACCAGCCTCCTGGAGCACGCGACGAGTTGGGCGGAACGGTGGACTACGCCGAGCTTGCCGCCATCACCCAGGCGGTCGCAGGGCGCGACGAGTACCGACTCGTCGAAACGCTGGCGGAACGGATTGCGGTCACTGTAGGCCGGGAAACGCCGCAGGCGGCCGGCGGATCCACCCGGTGGAGCCGGATCGAATCGCTGCGGGTGCGGGTACTGAAGCCCGGCGCCGCACAGGAACTCGGCGCGGCTGAAGTCGGCGCCGAGATCGACTGGCGTCCGTGACCCGGGCTCGCGCCTTCGTCGCCCTCGGATCGAACCTGGCGCCGAGGAGTGTCAACCTAGGCGCCGCGCTGGAACGCCTCCACGCCATCGCCGACGTGACCGCGATATCGAGCTTCCATCGAACCAGGGCGGTCCCCGAGAGTGGCGTGCGAGCCATCGATCCGGACTTCCTGAACGCGGCCGCCGTCCTCGAAACCGACCTCGACGCCCGCGGGCTCCTGAACGCTCTGCTCAGGATCGAGGCCGCCCTCGGCCGCGACCGGACCGCCGGCGCAGCCGGCCCGAGGGCGATCGATCTCGACCTGCTGCTGTTCGGCGACAGCCGCGTCGACGAACCCGGCCTCGTCGTGCCGCACCCACGGATGCACCGGCGCCACTTCGTCCTCGAACCCCTGAGCGAGATCGCACCCGCCGCCTGGCACCCCGGTCAGCGGAAAACCGTAGCCGAACTGCGGGCAGCCGTCGCCACGCGGGCGAACTGAACAGACCCGCCGGACTTCCAGTCGCCGAATCCCGTCCTGGTCCGTAGGGCCGGAGCGAATCCGGCGTCATGGAACCAGAGACAGGAGCTTGCCCGATATGATGCACGACGTGATCGACACGCTCGCCACCGTCCGAAGCCTCGAAGAAGCAGGCATGGAAACCAGGTCGGCCGAAGCAGTCACCGAGGCGATCCGCCGAGCCGTCACCGAGGGCGGCGCCACCAGGTCCGACCTCGCCGGACTCGAGACAGGGGTGCGCGCCGACATCAACGAACTCAAGGCCGGGGTCCGCGCCGACATCGACGCACTCAGATCTGAGGTCCAGGCCGGCGCCGCGGAACTCAAGGCGGAAGTCCGTGCCGACATCGACGCACTCAGAGCTGAAGTCCAGGCCGGCACCGCGGAACTCAAGGCGGAAGTCCGAGCCGACATCGACGCACTCAGAGCTGAAGTCCAGGCCGGCGCCGCGGAACTCAAGGCGGAAGTCCGAGCCGACCTGGCCGACTTCAAGGCGGAGATCCGCGCCGACCTTGCAGCGCAGACATGGCGAGTTCTCGGCGGTGTCAGCCTTCTGCTCGCGGTCTTCACCGCGGTCGATCGCCTGCTGGCGTGACCTCCTGGAGCCAGCCCGGACGCCGCGGCCGGCGTTCTCAGTAGCTCTTCGGCAGGCCGAGGACCTTCTCCGCGATGTGGCAGAGGATGAGCTGCGGGCTCACGGGAGCGAGGCGCGGGATCATCACTTCCCGCATCAGCCGCTCGACGTGGAACTCCTTCGCGTAGCCCATGCCGCCGTGCGTCATGACCGCCTGGGTGCAGGCCTTGAAGCCGGCTTCGGCGCCGAGGTACTTCGCCGCGTTCGCGTAGTGACCGCAGGGTTCGTCGCGGTCGTAGAGCGACGCCGCCTGCATCGCCATCAGAAACGCCGCCTCCAGCTCCATCCAGCATTCCGCCAGCGGATGCTGAATCGACTGGTTCTGGCCGATCGGGCGACCGAAGACCCTGCGTTCGCGCGCGTAGTCCGTTGCCCGTTCCAGCGCGTTGCGGCCCACCCCCACCGCCTCGATGCCGATCAGGATCCGCTCCGGGTTCAGGCTGTGCAGGATGTACTCGAAGCCGCGCCCCTCCTCGCCGATGCGATCCTCAGCCGGCACCTCGAGGCCGTCGATGAACAGTTCGTTCGAGTCGACCGCCGCGCGGCCCATCTTCGGAATGCGCCGGACCTCGATCCGGGACCGGTCGAGCGTCGTGTAGAACAGCGAGAGGCCCTTGGTCGCCTTCCCCGTCTCGGCCCGCGGCGTAGTTCGCGCGAGCAGCATCACGCGGTCCGCCTCCTGGGCGGTCGTGGTCCAGATCTTGCGGCCATGGACGATGTAACCGCCGTCCGGCTGCGGCTCGGCGCGGGTCGTGATCGCCGTCGTTTCCAGACCCGCGTCGGGCTCGGTGACCGCGAAGCAGGTCTTCGCCCGGCCTTCGATGAGTTCTGGCAGGAACCGCAGGCGCTGCTCCTCCGTCCCGAAGACGACGATCGGGTGCGGTCCGAAGATGTTGATGTGGATCGCGGACGCCGCGCTCATGCCGCCGCCCGCGCGGGCCACTTCGTGCATCACGAGAGCGGCTTCGGTGACGCCCAGACCGGAACCGCCGTACGCCTCCGGCATGGCGATGCCGAGTGCGCCGGACTCGGCCATGGCGCGGTGGAACTCGTTCGGAAACCGCACCTCGTTGTCGACTTCGAGCCAGTACTCGTCGTCGAATCGCGCGCAAGTGCGCGCGATTCCCTCGCACAGGGCCCGTTGCTGTCCGGTGAGAGTGAAATCCATCAACCGGGCGCGGAGGGGAGCAGTACGTACCGCGCCAGCACGGCGAAACCACCGATCAGGATCAGCGCCGCGGTCCAGATCAGGGTCAACTGCTGCCACCTTGCGAGATGGTCGAGCTCCCGTACCCGCCGCAGGATGCCGCGCAGCAGGAACGGCATGGACGCGCCCCAGACCAGGAGCAGGCCCAGGAGCAACCACGAGGTCGGCGAGAAGCCCTGCAACACGGCCAGCGCCCCGATCGCGAACAGGAGGGCCAGGCGCACCACGACGCGCACGAAGCGCAGGCTCCCGGCCTGCTGCCGCTTGAGCTGGTCCCGCCGGTCGCTGAAGTCGATCGCCACGTCTCGAACTCAGGAGTCGCCGAGGCCGGCCAGATCGAGCAGGAACGCGTAGACCAGGGCCGTCTCCCGGTAACGGTCGTAGCGGCCGGACGCGCCGCCGTGGCCGGCGCCCATGTTCGTCTCGAGCAGCAGGAGATTGTCGTCCGTCTTGCTGGCCCGCAGCCGCGCCACCCACTTCGCCGGCTCCCAGTACTGGACCTGCGAGTCGTGCAGCCCGGTGGTCACCAGCAGATGGGGATAGTCCCGCGCCTCGACGTTGTCGTAGGGCGAGTAGGAGAGCATGTAGTCGTAGTACTCGCGGACCCTCGGGTCGCCCCACTCGTCCCACTCGAAGGTGGTGAGCGGGATGCTCGCGTCGAGCATCGTGGTCACGACGTCGACGAAGGGCACCCGGGCCACGACGCCGTCCCAGAGATCGGGCCGCATGTTGAAGACGGCGCCCATGAGCAGGCCGCCGGCGCTGCCGCCCATCGCGTAGACGCGGTCCGGATCCGCGTAGCCCTCGGCCACGAGATGCTCGGCGGCGGCGATGAAGTCCGTGAAGGTGTTCTTCTTGCGGAGCAGCTTGCCGTTCTCGTACCAGGAGCGGCCCATCTCCTCGCCGCCGCGGATGTGGGCGATCGCGTAGATGAAGCCGCGGTCGATCAGGCTCAGGAGCGGCGAACTGAACGACGCATCCATGCTCGCGCCGTAGGAACCGTAGCCGTAGAGCAGCAGCGGACTGCCGCCCGCTCCGGCGCGCAGGTCGGGCCGGTAGACGAGCGACACCGGCACCTGCGTACCGTCCCCGGCGGTCGCCCAAAGCCGTTCGCTCCGGTAGTTCGCGGCGTCGAAACCGCCGAGCACCTGGTCCTGCTTGCGCAGGGTCTTCTCGCGGGTCGCCGGGTCGTAGTCGAACACCGACCGCGGCGTGGTCAGCGACTGGTAGACGTAGCGGAGCGTCCCGGACGACGGATCCGGGTTGGCGCCTAACCCGGTCGACCAGGTCGGTTCGCCGAAGTCGAGGTCGTGGCCCGTGACGGCGCCGTCCCCGGCGCCGGACCCTCCGCCCATCGGCTCGACGCGGAGCCGCTCCAGACCTTCGCGCCTCTCCGCCAGCACCAGGAAACGATCGAACAACTCGAAGCCCTCGAACAGCACGTCGTCGCGGTGCGCCAGTTCCTCGCGCCACGCCGCGCGCCCGGTGTCGCCTTCGGCTGTCGACATGAGCCGGAAGTTCCGTGCCCCGTCGTTCGTCCGCACCCAGAAGCGATCCCCCAGGTGATCGACGCTGTACTCGTGCCGTTCTCCCCGCGGCTCGAAGACGACGAAATCGCCGTCCGGATCGTCGGCCCGCAGGATGCGCACCTCCGTACGGAGGGTGTGGCTGGAAGTCGCCAGCAGGTACTTCCGTGACTGCGACCGCCCGAGGAACACGCTGAACGTCTCGTCCGGCTCCTCGTAGACCAGTTCGTCCGGCTCGGTGGAACCCAGGCGGTGGCGGTACACCTGGTAGGCGCGCAGCGTGGCGGGATCCTGGCGGACGTAGAACAGGGTTGCGCTGTCGGCGGCCCAGACGAGATTCGCCGTCACGTCCGAAATCTCGTCTGCGTGAGTTTCACCCGTCGTCAGGTCCTTGAACCGAACCGTGTAGAAGCGGCGTCCCACGTCGTCGACGCCGTACGCCAGGATCCGGTGGTCCGGGCTGACAGACGGACGGACCGCGGTGTACTCCCTGCCTTCGGCAACCTCGTTCACGTCGATCAGCACTTCCTCGGCTTCGGGAGCCTGGTCGCCGCCGAAGACGTCGCCATCGGCAGGCCGGCGGCCGTGGATCGGGTACTGCTTCCCCTCCTCGTAGCGCGTGTAGTACCAGTAGTCTCCATCGCGGTAGGGAACCGACGAATCGTCCTCGACGACGCGGCTGCGGATCTCCGCGAACACGCTCTCCTGGAGCGCTTCGGTATGCGCCAGCGCGGCGTCGACGTATGCGTTCTCCGCCTCGAGATAGGCGATCACCTCCGGGTTCTCGCGTTCCCGGAGCCAGTAGTACTCGTCGACCCGCACGTCGCCGTGGGTCTCGAGTTCGTGGGGACGGGCCTCGGCGAGTGGTGGCTCGCCGGGACCCGCCGCGGGACCGGCGCAGGAGGTCACGGCGAAGGCGGCCAGGAGAAGAACAGCAGCAAGTACCTTTGGCATAGGTGTGGGAGTCTAGCCACCACTCCGCTCCCACAACAGGATGGCGGCGAACAGATCCTCCAGCGCGGCGCCGACCGACTTGAACAGGGTGATCTCCGACGCGTCCTGACGACCGGCGTGCCGGCCCCGACACAGCTCGTGGAGATCGCCGGCGACCTCTTCGGCCCTCAGCGCGCCGGACTCGATCGGTTGAACCAGGTCGCCGGCCTCGACCAGAGCGCCCTCGCGCGTGTCGACGAACACGGTGGAACGACGCACCGCCTCGTCGTCCGCCTCGCGCATCGCCGGCGTGAAGCCGCCGACCAGGTCGACATGCGTGCCGGCGCGGAGCCAGTCGCCCTGGACCAGGGGTTCCGTGGCCAGGGTCGCGGTGCTCACGATGTCGGCGGCACGGACCGCCGCCTCCAGGTCGCTTGCCGTGCCCGTCGCGAGCCCTTCGAGCAGCGGCGACCGCGACGCCGCGAGCGCACGCTCGGGGCGGCGACCCCAGAACTCGACCTCGAGACTCGGGTTCACGGCGGCGTGGGCCCCGGCCAGGTGGGGCGCCAGGTTGCCGGTGCCCACCACGAGCAGGCGACGGGCGTCCGCCCGGGCGAGGAACCGCGCAGCGAGCGCCGACGCCGCCCCGGTGCGCCGCAGCGTCAGTTCCGCGCCGTCGATCAGGGCCAGCGGCTCGCCGGTCTCTCCCGACGCCAGGATGTAGCTGGCCTGAATGGTGTCGAGGCCGCGCGACACGTTGCCCGGGAAGGCCGTCGCCACCTTGACGCCCAGGTAGCCGCCGACGGTCCAGGCCGGCATCAGGAGCAGCGTCGCATCGGGGTCGCCGGCTGGCGCCTGGACCCCGTGGTGATGACGCACCGGCATCTCGCAACCGTCGCGGAAACCCGTCTCGAGTGCGTCCACAACAGCGCACCAGGGGAGCAGTTCGGCGGTCCGCGCCGCGTCGAAGATCTTCATACAGTTGGCGGAGGATAGTCTCATCCGCGATGAGCCACCTCAAGGAACTCGAAGGGAACGGCTACGTCATCCTGGAAGGGGTACTCGACCGCGAGCAGCAGGAGGCGCTGCGCGGAGTGCTCCAGCCCCACTTCGAACGCCATCTGTTCGGCCGCAACCCCTTCGAAGGCCACAACACGCAGCGGGTCTACGGCCTGCTCGCGAAGTCGCGGTTGTTCGACGCGCTGGTCGCGCACCCCGCGGTCATGGCGGCCTGCGAGACGACGCTCGGACCCGGCTTCCTGCTTTCGGTGGCTCACGCGATCCTGATCCACCCGGGCGAAGTGGCGCAGAGCCTCCACCACGATGACTCGTTCTACCCGTTGCCGCGCCCCAGAAAGGCGCTCGGTGTGAGCACGATCTGGGCGCTCGACGACTTCACCGAGGACAACGGCGCCACCCGCGTCGTGCCCGGAAGCCACCGCTGGAACGGCGACCGGTCCGACGACGCGGAAGCCCGGCCCGTCATCATGCCCGCCGGTTCCCTGCTCATCTTCCTCGGCACGCTCTACCACGGGGGCGGCGAGAACTGCTCGGCGGGGTCCCGGCTCGGCCTGACCATCCAGTACTGCCCGGCCTGGGCCCGCCAGCAGGAGAACTTCATCCTCGGGGTACCAGCCGGCGAAGTGCCGCGTCTGTCCGAGACCATCCAGGAACTGATCGGCTACGGCATCCACCCCCCGTTCATGGGACACGTCGACGGCCGCCACCCATTGAAGGCACTCCAGACATGAAGAAGCTCGCAACGTTGGCGGCGCTGGCCGCACTGCTCGCCCTGGCATGCGGCGCTCCGGCCGACGCTCCGGAAGCCGAAGCCGGCGGCGAAGAAACCACCGGTAGCGCCGTCCCCGAAGGCACGCCCCGGCTCGTTCTCCTGATCGTCGTCGACCAGATGCGCGGCGACTACCTGGAGCGCTTCCGCCCCCTTCTGAACCACGGGCTGGGGCGGTTGCTCCAGGAAGGCGTCGTCTTCACCGACACGCACCACTTCCACGCCGCCACCGAAACCGCCCCCGGGCACGCGACCCTGGCCACGGGCGTGTTCCCGAAGCGGCACGGGATCGTCGGCAACTCCTGGTTCGACCGCGAACGCGGGTCCGATGTCTATTGCTGCGGCGATCCGGACCACGGCGTCTCACCGCGCAACATGCTGGTGCCAGCGCTCGGCGATCTGCTGAAAGCCGCGTATCCGCAAGCCAAGGTGTACGCCGCCAGCGCCAAGGACCGCGCGGCGATCCTGATGGGCGGACACCACGCGGACGGCGCCTGGTGGTACGGGCGGTCCACCGGCAGCTTCGTCACGTCGACCTACTACGGCGACGAGGAGTCTCAACCCGCATGGGTCGAGGCCTTCAACGACGAGGACCGGCTGGCCGTCCACTTCGCCAACGCCTGGAAGCCGCTCCTCCCGCTCGAGCACACGTCGGCCTACGACATCGAACCGCTCGACCGCGGCCCCTTCATCGACACGTTCCCTCACGCGGTCGGCGGTTTCACTGTCGAGCGCGAAGCGTTCTACCGCGACGTCTACACCTCGCCCTTCGTCGACGGTTACCTGGAGGACTTCGCCGAGGTCCTGATCGAGGCGGAAAACCTGGGCGCCGACGAGGTTCCCGACCTGCTGGCGGTCAGCTTTTCCGCCCTCGACACGGTGGGTCACGGCTACGGCCCGAACGCCCCCGAGACGCTTGACGTCATTCTCCGGCTCGACCGCACGATCGGCGAGCTGCTCGACTTCGTCGACGAGCGAATCGGCATGGAGAACGTCGTCGTCGGCTTTTCCTCCGACCACGGTGTCGGCGAAGTCCCCGACCTCGTGGTGCGGGACGGTGGCGACGGCGGCCGCTTCGGCACCGACCAGACCCTCTGCCTGCAACGCCTGCAGTCGCGTCTGAAAGGCCGCTTCGGCGGCGGCGAGTTCCTGGTCGACACCTTCTACCTCGACGGCGAGACGATCGCGGCCGAAGAGGCCAACCGGGCCGCGATCGAGGACGAGATCATCGAGGCGATGAGCGACTGTCCGCTGATCGCCGAGGTCGTCCGGCCGGCGGAACTCGACCCGGCGAATCCTCTCCACGAGCTGTACCTGAACAACTACTACCCCGAGCGCAGCGGAGATCTGGTCGTCGTGGTGAAGCCGAACGTACTGCCCGTACCGGCGTCCGTCATCGTCGCCAGCCACGGCTCGCCGTACGCCTACGACACTCACGTGCCGATGATCATCCGCCGCCAGGACGGCGCGGGCCAGGTGGTCGAAGCGAGGGCGAACACGATCGACCTGGCGCCCAGCCTGGCCCCGCTCCTCGGTATCGACGTCACGAGCATCGCCGGCTTCGAGGGCTTCGACGGCACGGACCGGCTCGCCGATCGCTAAGCCCAAGGGAGGAGAAAGA
This sequence comes from Holophagales bacterium, assembly GCA_009837885.1. GTDB lineage: Bacteria > Acidobacteriota > Thermoanaerobaculia > Multivoradales > Multivoraceae > Multivorans. The sequence goes on from VXSP01000031.1 coordinate 55,702, forward strand.
CCAACATGCGCAAAGTGCGAAGACCGGGAGCTTGCGCCGGAGAACGCAGCAACGACAGTCCGACGGCGCAAGGTCCCGGTGAGGACGGGATGGGCCGAAACTCCGAGCCTGCGAGGCGTTTCGGGGCGGTCGCCGCCGTCGTCGTCACGCTCTGCCTGGCCTCGGTCCTCGTCGCGGGCTGCCAGGCCGAGGCGCAGACGTACGCCGAGAAGCTCGGGTTTCCCGCCGGTACCCGCGCCGTCATCCTGCACGTCGACGATGCCGGCATGTCGCGCGACTCGAACGTCGGCGCCCTCCGCTCGATCCTGGAGGGTGCCGCGAACTCGATGAGCGTCATGATGCCCTGCCCCTGGGTGCCGGAACTCGTACGAAGCCTGGAGGAGAACCCGGGCATCGACGCTGGCCTTCACCTGACCCTGACCGCCGAGTGGGACGACTACCGCTGGGGACCGCTGGTGGGCCGCGAAGCGGCGCCCGGCCTCGTCGACCCGGAGGGCGCCCTGTGGTCGAGCGTCGCCGAGGTCGTCGCTCACGCCTCCCCCGACGAGGTGGAAGCGGAGATCCGCGAGCAGATCCGCCGCGCCCGAACGATGGGCTTCGAACCGACCCACCTCGACTCGCACATGGGCACCCTGTTCGCCACGATGGACTTTCTCGAGCGCTACATCGAAGTCGGCATCGAGGAAGGCATCCCGCTCATGTTCCCCGGTGGCCACAACGAGATCCTCGAGGCCGAGTACCGGGCCCAGGGACGCGACACGCCGCCGGGACTCGGCCGCGCGACCGAACTCGGCGAGCGGATCTGGGACGCCGGCCTGCCCGTCCTCGACGACCTCCACACCGTGAGCTACGGATGGGTCCCGGAGAGCGGCGCCGACGCCACCGACGAGGAGTTGACCGACTACAAGGTCGAGCGCTACGTCCAGACCCTGCGCGACCTGCGCCCCGGCGTCACGATGGTCATCCTGCACTCGACCGACCCGAGCGAGAACTTCAAGCACATTTCGAGTTCCGGCCCCACCCGCAAGGGCGACATGCTGGCGATGCTAGACCCCCGCGTGCAGCAGGCGATCGAGGACGAGGGCCTGGTGCTGACGACCTTCCGTGAGCTCAAGGAAAGGCGGGACCGCGTCGACTGAGAGCCGGCTCCTCCTGGAGACGACGGGAAACGCGGCTCCCGAAGAAACGGCGGCCGCCTGGCTGGTTCAGGCGAGGCGGCTGCTGGCGGTGATGGACTGGCCGGTCGAGTCGGCGAAGATCGTACCGACGTCGGAAGGTCCCCTCGCGGTTCTCGAGGTTCCCCCGGGACGGACCGCCACCGCCAACGCGATCCTCGATTGGACGTCGGAAGCCGCGGCGCGGACACTTCGCGGCGATCCGCAACCGTCCGACGCGGAGGTCTACAAGGCGGCTCGGGCCCTGCTCAGCTCGTGATGCGCTGGAACTTCGGCGGGCGGCGCTCGACGAAGGAAGCGACGCCTTCCTTGAAGTCGTCGCGCTGGAGGCTCTCGGCCATCAACTCGTTCGACTCGCGCAGCGCGTCGCCCGTGTCCATCATCAGGTGACGGTAGACCTGCTGCTTGATGACCTTGAGCGACATCGGCGCGGAGCGCTCGGCGAGCGCCCGGACGTAGTTCTCGGCCTCGGGCACGACCCGGTCGTGCGGCACGGAGCGGTTGACGACGCCCATCTGGGCCGCCTCCGGACCGTAGAACTTGCGGCCCGTCCAGAGGATGTCGAGCGCGTTGGCCGGGCCGGCCACGCGCGGCAGGATCCAGCTCAGCCCGTGCTCGGCGATCAGGCCGCGGTTCACGAACGCGGACGTGAAGACCGCCCGGTCCGAAGCGAAGCGGATGTCGCAGAGCATCGCGATCGCGAAGCCGAGACCCGCGCAGGGACCGTTGATCGCGGCGACGATCGGCTTGCGCACCGCCATCAGGTAGTTATAGGTGACGCCGAAGTTGTCTTTGCCCATCTCATCGATCGCGCCCGCCTGGGCGTCCTCGAAGGCGTTTCCACTGCCGCTGCCGCGCTCGCCGCGACTCGTGGCCTGGAGGCCCTGCATGTCCGCTCCGGCGCAGAATCCGCGGCCGGCGCCGGTCAGGACGATGCCGACGACGCGCTCATCGCGCTCGGCCGAGGCCATCGCATGCTTCATCTCGGCCAGCATGCTGCCGGTGATCGCGTTCAACTGTTCCGGACGGTTCAGGGTGATCGTCGCGATGGGATCGTCCACGTCGTACTTGATGAGTTCGTACTCGGTCATTCGCTTGGCCTCCAGCCGCTGTTCAGAGTGAGCGGCCAAGCGTAGCAGCGCTTCCGGTCGAGGTCCGGCGGCTAACATGGAACCCATGTTGCGACCCAGAGCCCTCAACGGAACCGCCGGCGCGACGCTCGCCCTCGCCGCCGCTTTCCTCCTCGCCTGCACCAACGCGGAGCCGGCGTCCGAGCCCCGGCCGACCGCGCCGCCCACTGCTCCGTTGGGAACGTCGGATCGGCTGGAGATCGTCGACCGCGCCATCGAGCACCACGGCGGCGACCTCTTCGAGCATTCTCGGGTCAGACTGACGGTGGCTTCGCGTTCCGGGAGCTTCGACGTCGACTCGACGACCGACGGCGACCGCTTCGAGTACGTCATCCGGGCCTCGGAAGGAAGCGACGAGCGCGAGTACCGGCGCGACAACAGCGTCCTCGAGGTGACCGAAAGCGGCGAACCGATGGAGATGGACGAGAGTCAGCGCGTGCGCGCGGAGAGCTACGTCAACCAGCGCATGTACTTCCTCCTCCTGCCCTACAAGCTGAACGACCCCGGCGCCTACAAGGAAGACCAGGGTCACGAGGAATGGAACGGACGGCCGTTGCACCGGGTCCGCGTGACCTTCGAACCCGGTTCGAGCGACGGCGCAGACAGCGCCTACGTCTACTGGTTCGACCCGGAGACCGCCCGCCTCGAGCAGTTCGCCTACGACTACAGCAAGGGCACCGGACTCCGCTTCCGCACCCTCCGGAACTACCGCCGCATCGGCGGCCTGCTGTTCTACGACGCGGACAACTACGGCCTGAACACTCCGGACGGAGGACTGACGGTCGACGACATCACGCCAACATACGTCGCCGAGGAACTGCCCCTCGTCTCGCGCATCGAGCACCGCGATGTCCACGTCGAGCAGCTCGCGCAGTGAAGAACGGCCTCGCAGCATCCGTCCTCGCCGGCCTCACGGCCTGCCTGCTGTTCGCGTCCTGCGAACCGCCGGACCTCGAGCATCCGGCGCCGGAGTTCGACCCGCAAACCGTCGCCGCGGCGGTGCTGGAGGTACTCGACACGCAGGTAGAGGCCTGGAACGAAGGCGACATCGAGGGCTTCATGGCAGGGTACCTGCGGAGCGGGGAGCTGCGCTTCACCTCAGGCAACGAGGTTCGCCACGGCTGGAGGGAAACCCTGGAACGCTACCGCCAGACCTACCCCGACCGCGCCGCGATGGGTACGCTGGCCTTCGAGGAACTGGACGTCCGGGTGCTCTCCGAGCACGTGGCAATGGTCTTCGGCCGCTTCCGGCTGACGCGGGAATCCGACGAACCGACCGGTCTGTTCACCCTGCTCGTGGAGCAGCACGGGGAACGGTGGCTGATCGTCGCCGATCACACCTCGAGCTAGGACATAGCCGCGACAAGCCGCGGCGCCGACGATGATGACCGCGCCCACGATGAAAGGAAGATGAGAGAACCGAGCGTCATCCTGATGGGCGTGGTCCTCCTGCTGGTGCTGGGAGCCGTCTGTTTCGCGCTGGAAGTCCCCCGCATCGAGGCAACGATCGAAAGGCGAACCGCCGCGACGCTCGCGGATGTCGGCGTCCGCGACCTCCGCATCGAAGCGGACGGACGCGAGGTCACGCTCCACGGCACGATCGCCTTCGCGGAGATCGGGCTCGAGGCAGCGCGGCGCGCGGCGGGCGAGCCGGGAGTGCGAAGCGTCGAGAACCGTCTGGTGATGGCGGGCGAGCCGAGCTTCGAGTTCGGCCTTGACGGCGACATCTGGTTGCTGGCTGGACGCCTCCCGACCCCCGAGAGCCGTCAGGAGCTGTTCGACGCGGCGGCGGCGATCGTGGGTCAGGGCAACGTGATCGACGAGACGGAAGTCGACGCGGCCGTGACCGAGCCACCCTGGATCCCGACTCTTCCGAGGCTGATCCAACTCCTGCGGCTGGTGCACGGTGGACCCGGCCTGAGGCTGCATGACGGGACGTTGACCGTGACCGGTCACGCTTCGAGCGAAGCCATGCGCGACCGCCTGGAGTTCGACATGGCCGCGATTGCCGAAGCGACCGCAACCGGCTGGACGATCGCCAATGAGATGGTGATCGCTCCGGTCGCGGTGAACAGGGTCGCCCAGAACCGGATCCGCCGCCTGCTGCAGGAGCAGCCGATCACGTTCCAGGGTCGAACGGATGCGCTCACCGAGGACGCCCGGACCGCCATCGCCGGCGTCGGAGAACTGCTGGACGCGTTCTCGGACATCCGGGTCGAGATCCTCGTCCGCACGGATCTCGGCAGCGATCCCGAGGCGGACCGAGGGCTCAGCATCGCGCGGGCCGAGTCCATCCGCGAGGTACTGTCCGCGAGTGTCCATCCCGACCGCCTGCTGGCCTTCGGCTACGGCAGCGACAGTGCGGCTGACGAAGACGGCGCCGGTATCAGTCAAGGCATCGAATTCCGGGTTCTCCACCGCCCCTGAAGCTGGGTCCGCGTGCTCTACGTCCTGTTCGAGATCTGGGTCTGGGTAGTCGCCGCGGGGCTGGTCGGCGCGATCTTCGGCTGGTGGCTCCGCAGCATGCGGGCCGCCAGGGAAGTCGCGCACGAAGCCCTGCTCTGGCAGCGGCGCGTCGAACGGCTGAGAAGGCTCGCGAAAGGTCTGAAGCAGACAACCGAAGACGAGGGAAGTCCAGGCGGCGCCGACCCCTGAGTTCAATCCTCGCCGGTGCGGAGATCGAACTGGGACGGAGCGACATCGACGCCGGCGAGGTGCTGCACTGCGCGGGCCGTGACCTCGGCCAGCGCCTCGGGTTGCTCGGTGGCTATGTTCCACTGCTCTCCAGCGTCGACTGACAGGTCGTAGAGCAGGGGCGGATCGTGTTCCAGCCGCCCGCTGGCGAGCCCGTACTCGCCCTCGGTGACGAAGTGCGCCTTGAAGCTCCCGACCCGGTAGGCGTAGAGCTCGCTGCCGCGGTAGAACGGCACTTCCTCACGCGAGCCTTCACCGCTTCCGCGCAGCACAGGGGCCAGGTCGAGGCTGTCCATCGGACGGTCGCCCGGCACGGTTCCGCCCGCCAGGCCGACGAACGTCGCGAACAGGTCGCTGGTCGACCCGATCTCGTTCGTGACCACGTCGGGCGCGATCGTCCCGGGCCACCAGAACAGCCCCGGCACCCGCATACCCCCGTCCCAGGTCATCCCCTTTCCCTCGCGCAACGGGCCGGCCAGCCCTCCCTGGGTGCGGAATGCGGTCCAGGGGCCGTTGTCGCTGCTGAAGAACACGACCGTGTTCTCCGCAATCCCCTCCTCCTCCAGCGTCTCGAGGATCCTGCCGACGCTCCAATCGATCTCCTCAATCACGTCGCCGTAGAGGCCGGCCTCGCTGTGGCCCTCGAACTCGGGCGCCCGGAACAGCGGCACGTGCGGCATGCTGTGCGGCAGGTAGACGAAGAAGGGCTCGTCCCGGTGGGCACGGATGAAGTCCACCGCCTCCTCGGCGTAGCGCTTCGTGATCGTCGTCTGGTCCGCCGGCTGCTCCAGCGTCTCCGCGACGATCTCGCCGGCCTCATCGCGCTCCGAGCGGATCAACGGCACGTCCCAGTACTCGATCTTCGGATCGAGGAACGCGGCGCGACGCTCCTCGCGAGGCAGTGTCGACATCATGTCGTTCGAGTAGGGGATGCCGAACCAGTAGTCGAAGCCGTGGCGGGTCGGCAGGTACCGCGGCCCGTCGCCCAGATGCCACTTGCCGAACATGCCCGTCGCGTAACCGAGGTCGCGGAGGGCCTCGGCGAGCGTGATCTCCTCATCCTGGATCCCGCCCACGAAGTCCGGGAACAGAACCCGCGCCCGATCCCCGTAGAGCCCGTTACGCACCGGCAACCGCCCGGTCAGCAGGCCCGCCCGGCTCGGCGAGCAGACCGAGGCGGTGACGTAGAAGTTCGTCCAGCGTTGGCCTTCGGCCGCCATCCGGTCCAGGTGCGGCGTCCGGATCACCGGCGCGCCGTAACTGCCCAGGTCTCCCCAGCCCAGGTCGTCGGCAAAGACGATGATGAAGTTGGGGGGCCGGCTGGATGGAACCGGAGAGTCTGTCTCTTGCGGAGCGCACGCCGCGAGGACCGCACCCGCCAGCAGCGCACCCACAGCAACTGGATGGCTCTTTCCAGTCGTCACGATGACTCGCCTCCTTCCAGAGAGGGGGGAGTCTAGCCTCGTGCGGCGCCTCCAATCAGCGTGCTGCAGCGCTCACCTCCTTCTGTAGCATCCGCTGTTCTCCCAACTCAGCCTGCTGATTGAGCGAACCCGCTCCGGTTCGAACCTACGGCTCTCAAGCCGGCCGGCCTCCCGACACCCCCAAGGACTTGACCGAGCAACCGATCGCCGCCGCCCATAGCTCTCGTCTGTACCGACTTCTTCTCGGCGGCTACTCCGCCGTCCGGTGCACCCGTAGCGCGGTCCAACTCCAGTCAGGACCACGGACGAGCGTCAACTTCAAGTCGGACGAGGTCGAAGATGTCCTTGTCGACAGGATCGTCGTATGGCGGCGACTGAGCATCAGCCTGGCCGACGGCCGGATGTGCATCGTCGGCGGCGTCAACATCCCGGCTGCCCGTGCTGTCGCCGACGCCGTCTCGGAGATGAAGGCGGCGGATCGTCTCCGGGAGAAGCGACGGCTCGATCGGATCCAGCGACAGAAACGTAAGGCCGGCGAGCTGGCGGAGCCCCTGGCAAAGCTCCATGGACGGGTCAAGGCGCTGTTCAACAGTGAGGTCTACGTTCGCCACGACCAAGCCACAGGCGTTCGCGAAGCGGTCGCCCGCGCGCTCGACCGTAGCCTCAAGCAGTCGATCCGGCAGTACTTGCCGCAATCGGCCGTAGCCGCATTCGACTACCTCTGGCCCCTGCGCACCGCGGTAGGCTTCGAAGCAGCTCGCCACGCCGCGAACGATGCCTACGCGGCCACTCAGCGGGAGACCGTTCGCACCGCCGCCCACGATCTGGGCTATCCGCCAACCGATGAACAGGCGGACGCCATCGCCACCGACGAGCATGTGACTCTCGTCCTCGCCGGCGCCGGAACGGGGAAGACAGCCGTGATCAGGGGGAAGATCGCCCATCTGGTACGAAACGATGGCGTCGCCCCGGAGCAGATCCTGGTCCTCGCCTTCAACAGAAAGGCCGCGGAGGAGATCCGTGACCGTCTGCCCGAGGACCTGAAGCGCGCCGAGGTCCGCACGTTCCACTCCTTCGGACTTCACGTGCTCCGGCGCAGCGGCCAATCGTCGGCGATCTCCGAACTCGCGACGCAAAGCGGACTGCATGAGCGGATCGTGGATGACGGAGTGCGTCGACTGGTCAAGCAAGGCTGGACGCCGCTGACCGACTTCGTCACCGGCCAGAACGTCTCCGTCTCGCCTTTCGACTTCCGCGACGAAGCCGCTCACAACTCGTTTCTTCGCCGTTGCTGGCGGAAGCCGTTCGGTGGTGGGTACGAGGCAAAGAACCTCGAAGAACTCGAGATCGCCAACTTCCTCTGGCTGCACGGCGTCGAGTACGAGTGCGGGAAGTCGTTTCGCTGGCGGTCCGGCCGCAAGCGCAAGTCATGCAGGTTCGACTTCTTCCTCCCCGAGCACGACATCTACATCGAGCACTTCGAGCTGAACGGCAACAACAGGATTCCTCCGCACCCGGGCGGCCTCTCCAAGGCCCTCTCGCTCAAGCGCGAGGCGATGCACCACCTGCCCCACGGCACCCGTGTCATCGAGACCTACAGTTGGATGTGTCAGAGCCGGCAGCTCGGCGACTCGTTGAAGGAAGCACTTGCTCGGGCCGGCGTGGAACTCCGCCGACTCCCCGGACACTCGCTGATCGAGAGGCTGCCGCGCATCGGCAACGGGGGGCCGCTCGTGCTGGCGAGGCTGCTCACGACCTTCCTTCATCACACGCGGACCGCCAACCTGACGGCCGACGACTTGTGGGAAAAGGCCGCCATGTTCCCCGCTCCCCTGAGAACCGCGACGTTTCTGGGCATCTTCGAGTCGTTCCAGGACTCCTACGAGAAGCACCTCGCCGCGGAAGGCACCATCGACTTCCACGACCTGATCAACCGGGCCGCGAGCGCGATCAGAGAGAAGCGCTCGCGGTTTCACTACCGCTACGTTCTGGTCGACGAGTTCCAGGACATCTCGGCCGGCCGCATGGCACTGCTCGAAGCCTTGCGCGGCCCGGATGTAGCCTTCTTCGTCGTCGGCGACGACTGGCAGTCCATCTACCGCTTCGCAGGCAGCGACGTCAGCCTGGTTCCGAACTGCGGCGACTACCTGGGCCACGTCCGCCGGCGCGAGTTGAGCGCCACGTTCCGCTACCGCGAAGGAATCCTCGGTCCGACCGCCGCGTTCGTGCAGCGCAACCCCAAGCAGACCCAACGGGAGTTGGTTACGCGAAGCAACGCCACGGACGAAGGCGTAACCGTAGTGGCGGCCAAGGAGCAACTGGACGGCGTACAGACGGCGCTGCGAGACATCGCGGCACGCCTAGAACGGCAATCGGAGAACGACCGGGACGCCGATAACGCCGCGCTCGCCGCCCTTCCCGACGAGCCGCCTGGCCCGGACGAGGCCAATCAGCCAGTCGAGGCCGAAGTCCTCGTTCTTGGACGCTATCGAAACAGCAGGCCCGACCTGCCCGAGAACGAGGCGGGAGACTTGAAGATCGAGTTCAGCACCGTGCATCGCGCCAAGGGGCTTGAGGCGGACTACGCGATCGTCCTCGATTTGAAGAACGACCGTCGCGGCTTCCCCTCCCGGATCGAAGACGACCCACTGATGGACCTGGTGCTGCCGGCCGGCAGGAACGCCGTGCCCCACGCGGAGGAACGCCGCCTGTTCTACGTGGCGGCCACCAGAGCGAAGCGCGGAACGTACCTCATCGCCGACGCCGAACAGCCCTCGGAGTTTGTCGTCGAAGTGCTGCAATCGCACCCCGAACTGCGACAGATCGGTCGTGTGCGCCTTGAACCGGCACCCCGCTGCCCACGCTGCGAAGGATCGCTCGTCCCTTCGCAGAGCGGCAAGAACCTCCGTTGCACCTACTTTCCCATGTGTCCACACATGGCGCCTCGGTGCACCGATTGCGACCGCGGATTCCTGCTACGGGAGGGTCATCGGACCCGATGCACGAACGCCGCCTGCCAGCCTACCGCCACTCCCTGTCCCGAGTGCCGCCTGGGTGTGCTGACTCTCAACGACGGCTCGGCCGGCCCGTTCTGGGGTTGCAGCGATTGGCTCTCCGAACCCCCGTGCGGCTACACGGCGAACATCCGCCGCTAGAACGGCGGCCTGAAGCCCTCCTTGCCCTCGCCGAGCCGCGGCAGCCGACGCCTGAGCACATCCCGAACGTCCCGGTAGTGCGCCAGATACTCGTTCTGAAACGTGTCCACGTCGCAGGCCAGCTTCGCCGCCATGATGCCGAACGCCTCGTCTCGGGTACCGGCCACGAACTTCCCGCGCTGGAAGTGAAACGGCTGAACAATGAACTCCCTCACCCCGGTCTTCAGCAGAGCTTCCGCAAACGCCTCCGCGGCCTGAACCAGCAACAAGGGGGTCAGCGTCACGCACGTGTCGATGCCCTCGCTGATCAGCTTTCGAGCAGCATCCAGTCGGTTGCCGTTGCTCGGACAGGCAGGCTCGAACGCTCGCCGGACATCCTCGTCGTCGGTCGTCACGGTCACGTTCACTTGAACGCGACCACCCCGAGCCGCGATGGCAGCGAACAGGTCGACATCCCGCACTACGTCCGGGCTCCTGGTCTGCACCACGAGCTTCGGCTGGTGGCTCTCGGCCAATACCTCAAGAAGTCCCCGCGTCAGCCGCAGTTTGCGCTCCACCGGCTGATACGGGTCGGTGACGCTGCTCATGTAAACCAACTTTCCGTCTAGGCTGCCCTTCCGCCGGCGCGCGAGCAGGCAGACCGCGTTCTCCTTCACTCGAACCCACTCCCCCCAGCGATCGCGCTCGTCCGGGCTGCGAGAAAAAAAGGCCGCGTAGCAATAGGTGCATCCGAAGGCGCAGCCGGCGTAGGGATTCAACGTGAAGTCGTAGGCGTCCATGAAACCTGTCGCCCGAGTGAGGATCTCGCGCGCCGGGGCGTACTCGATCTCCGCTTGTGCGAGCCGCGTAGGTCGCTCCGCCAACGCCGCCGAGTCCGGCAGGACCGGAAGGAGCGACTGCTGTTGCGGCGCGGTCATCGCCCCGGAGTCAGGACTCTCACGGCATCCCGCCTGATCGGATTGCGGGGATAGTCCCACTTCACGTCGTTGTTGAGATACGCCCTTCCCTTGGATCCAAGATGTGATTCGAGACGCTCCCGCATAGATCGGCGCCATGCCGTCGTGTGGCTGGCCGCTCCACTCCACACGGGATCTGGTCGCAGCTCGCTGCCTTCTTCGTCAGTGAGAAAGTCCACAAGCACCTTCTTGGACCCATCGCTAGTGGCGATCACGAGGTCGAGTTCGCCGGACGCCCTCAGGTCGACCAAATGATCCCATACCCCACAATAGAGTTCATCGAGTTCGTGGATGCGGGTCTTGTACACGGCATGCACGGCCGTAAGCCACCGCCGAACGCCGGATCTCGGCGTGTGGCGAAGACAGGCCGAAGACGCCCACGTTTCGTATGAGTTGTACGTTCCGCAGGAAACGCTCATAGCATCCATCTGGTCGACAAGCCTTTCCAGGCGGCGATCCGCCGCCGAGCAGTTCCGCCACTCAACCCACAGCTCCTCGCCCAGTCGGCGCATGTCCGCACTGGGGTCGATCCCGTGGACGGTCACAGGGCTGTCGCACGAGTTCCGGCGGCTCTCTGCCGCCCGAATGGCAAGGGCCATCTGGACGGCCCAAGCCCCGCATCCGACATCGACAACGTGGAGTTGGTCGGGGACACCGCGCGGGCAGAGATGCCTGAGGATGGCGTAGACCAAATGTACCTGTCGCGGCTGATACCAGGAAGCGTAGAAGAGTGAGTCCCACCCGTCGTAGTCTGGCTGCTCGGGCTGTTTGCCAGGCCGGAGCCGGTCGAGAGACTCGAACGTAGCCTCGATCGAGCCGGCGACTTCGTCCACTTCCAGACCGTCGCTGAGACGAACAAACTCCGCCTGCGCCACGGCAGCGATGGCCCTGTCCAGTGCCGCGCAAGCAAGCTGCACGAACTGCTGACCGCCGGCCATGCAGATGATCCTTCCACAACGACGTCCCGCCTTTCCGGAGCCGCATCCGTCCTCGTCTCGCCCACGTTCGTGGCATCGCACGGATGCGATGGCGAGAGTGATTCCCGAAGTTATGCCGCCTGCGTTCCGACCATCAACCGCCGGCCCAGAACCTTAAGCGCCGTCTCGACCTGTCCGATGTGTGAACGATGGTCCAGGTCGACGAGCCGGCGCACTGCTCCTTCCGAGAGGCCAAGCCGCCTGGCCAAGGCGGTGTTGCCTACGCCCTCGGCGAGCATGGCGCCGTAGAGCGCGATCTTCGCGGCGGCGAGCGCGGGCAAGGCAACGGTGGCGCGCCCAAGCGCGGGAGACGGCCAAGGCACGGCGCGCTTCTCACCCACATAGCCGCCGAGCGCGGCAATCAGGCAGTCCTGGGCCAACTCCAACGCCTCCTCCGGCGTCGCCCCTTCGGTCAGTGCCTCGGGGATGTCAGGAAAGGTCACGAGAATCGAACCGTCATCTTGCGGCTCCAACTCGGCTGGCCACTTCATTTCCTGCCTCACGCCGGTCTCTCCCATGGTCCTTACTCCAGTTCCTCGCGCCGAATCCCAAGCTGTCGGAGCATCCCCGCCAGGAGCCCCGCGCCGACCTCCTTCCGCCGGTCCTTCACCGTTGCGAAACGCTCCCCGTAGTAGAGGCGGCCGTGGCTGCCCTTTCCCGCTCGGGCGTCGAAACGCACCGCAACCCCCCGCTTGCGACCCAGCCGACGAACGCGGCGCACGAACTCATCGCCGGTCATGCTATCCGTACAGATATGTACGACGCAAGCAAACCATGGAAGGCGAGCAGGGTGAACGTGGCAGGATGGCGGCCGATCATCATCGGTCGCGGAGACTACCGAGGCTTGACCCCGGTCGCTGCCTCGTCGCAACGATGCACCGCCAACACGCCTTCAGGACGAGCCGCCAATGAGCCCACCCCGAATCGACGAAACCCGCGCCCTCGACCACCTGATGGACCTGCTGGCCATCGAGGGCCTGAGCGGCCGCGAGGGCAAGGTCGCCGCCGCGGTCCGGGAGAAGCTGCTGGCCGCCGGCTGCGAGCCGTCCTGGATCGGCCACGACGACGCGAACGAGCGGATCCCCGGTAACTACGAGGTCGGCAACCTGATCGTCGACCTGCCCGGCACACGGCCCGGGCCGCGGCGGCTGTTCATGGGCCACATGGACACGGTGCCGCTCTGCCGCGGAGCGGTGCCGGTGCGCCGCAACGGACGGATCGAAGCGGAAGGGGACACGGCGCTCGGAGGCGACAACCGGACATCGGTCGGCGCCCTCGTGACGATGGTCGAGACCCTGCTCGCTCACGACGTAGCCCGGCCGCCGATCACGGTCCTGATGACAGTCGGCGAGGAGGTCGGCCTGTGGGGCGCGCGAACGGTGGAACTCGATCGACTCGGTCGTCCCGAACTGGGCTTCAATATCGACTCCGGCGCACCGCACGTGCTGATCATCGGCGCCACCGGCGCCGACCGCTGGCAAGTCGACATCCATGGCAAGTCCTCGCACGCGGGCGTTCATCCAGAACATGGAATCTCCGCGGCGCTGATCGCTTCCCGCGCGGTGGCCGACGTGGCCGCCCGGGGCTTCTTCGGCAAGATCGACCTTCCGGCCGGCAGCGGCACCTCGAACATCGGCCGGATGGCCGGTGGCGAGGCCAGCAACCAGGTCACGGACCACGTCTTCGTGTCCGGTGAGTCGCGCAGCCACGACAAAACGTTCCTGGGGCAGATCACCGCCGCCTACCGTGACGCCTTCGAGCAAGCCGCCAGGAGCGTCACGAGCTCCGACGGCCAGTGCGGCCGCGCCGACTTCCGGGCGGAAACGGACTACGAGGCGTTCGAGATGCCGAAGGACTCGCCGCCCGTGCAACTCGCCGCGGCAAGGGTCCGGACGGTCCTCGGCGTGGAGGCCGAGTACCTCGTCGCCAACGGCGGACTCGACGCGAACTACCTGAACGCCAAGGGTCTGCCCACGGTGACCCTGGGCGCGGGACAGCACAACCCCCACACCCTGGACGAGTACGTCGACGTACAGGAGTACCTCGACGGCTGCCGAACCATCGCCGCGATCGCCGCGGCCTGAGACTGGAGACCTTCCGAAATGAACACTCGCATGCTGCACGAGAAGGTGATCGTCGTCACCGGCGCCGGCCGCGGCATCGGCCGCGACATCGCCCTGCTCGCCGCTTCCCACGGCGCTTCCGTAGTCGTCAACGACCTTGGCGGCTCGGAGCGCGGCGACGGCGCCGACCGGACGCCCGCGCAGACCGTCGTCGACGAGATCGCGGCGGCGGGAGGACGCGCCGCCGCGAACTACGAGAGCGTCACCGACTTCGACGGCGCCAATCGCATGGTCGAGCAGGCGCTCGACGAGTTCGGCCAGATCGACGGTGTCGTCAACAACGCCGGCATCCTCCGCGACGTGATCTTTCACAAGATGGAGGAGAGCGACTGGGACGCGGTGGTCGCCGTCCACCTCAAGGGCAGCTTCAACATGGCGCGGGCCGCCGCGCCGCACTACCGCAAGCAGATCGGCGGAGCCTTCGTCCACATGACGTCGACGTCGGGTCTGATCGGTAACTTCGGTCAGGCCAACTACGCCGCCGCCAAGCTCGGCATCGTCGGACTCTCAAAGTCCCTCGCGCTCGACATGCAGCGCTTCGAAGTGCGCTCGAACTGCATCGCGCCCTTCGCCTGGTCGCGGCTCATCGGCACGATCCCGACCGCCGATCCGGCGCAGGCCGCGCGCGTCGCGAAGATGAAAGAGATGACGCCGGCCCTGGTCGCGCCGCTCGCGGTCTACCTGCTGAGCGACGGGGCGAAGGACGTGAGCGGCCAGATCTTCGCCGTTCGCAAGAACGAGATCTTCCTGATGAGCCAGCCGCGACCTGTCCGCTCCGTCCACAACAGCGACGGCTGGACCCCGGAATCGATCGCAGAGCGCGGCATGCCGGCCCTCGCCGGGTCGTTCTTCGACCTCGACCGGACGACAGACGTGTTCACCTGGGAGCCGACGTAGCCCCTGCGCCTATAGCTGCCACGCGAGCAGCAACTGCACGGCGCTCTCGTCTTCGGACGTGCCGAGCTTGTTGCTCCAGTACTGGTACTCGATGCCCGCGAACAGCTTGCCGGCGTCGCCGCCGAACGCCTTTCCCGCGTCCCAGCGGAACTGGGGCTGGGCCAGGATCGACCCTCCGTAGGTCTGTCCGAACTCGTTCGTCACCGCGCCGATGTACTCGGCGTGGCCGGTGATCTGGAAGCTCTGCTCGCCCACCGAGAACAAGTACAGCCAGTTGACGTCGAAGCAGTAGCTGTCGTCCGTTCGCGGCGCGCCGCCGGCGCCGACACCGCTGCTGCCGTCGAGGTACAGCATCAGGTCCGTGTTCAGGAAGATGAAACCGGGCGCCTTCCAGGCCAGGCGTAGCCCGGGCAGGTACTTGACGACCTTCGCATCGCCGGCGGCGTTCAAGCCGGCGATGAAGCCGACGTCGGCGAGCGGGCCGCCGCCGACCGTCTTCCCGGTCATCTTGCCGAGGCTCAGGGTCGGGTACCACTCGCCGTAGAAATCCCGCTCGTTGAAGCCGTCCCGGCCCCTGTCGTCGAGGTAGTCGATGAAGAAGAAGCTGTCGCCGTACTTCCACTGCGTCGCCTGCTGCAGCGTGAGGACGAAGCTCTCCTCCTCCTGAGCCGAGAACGGGTTCAGCAACTCGCCGAACTGGAAGTGGAACTCGGTCTGCGCGGCGGCCGGAACGGAGGCCGTGACAAGAGCGGCCAGAGCGGCGACGGCGAAACGGCGCCGCCCGAACTCACTTCGCCCGCCGCGGCCGAGCCTCACGCCACCTCGAACAGCCCCGCGGCGCCCATTCCGCCGCCGATGCACATCGTGACGACCACGTTCTTCGCGCCCCGGCGCTTGCCCTCGATCAGCGCGTGGCCGACCATGCGCGCGCCGCTCATGCCGTAGGGATGGCCGATCGAGATCGCGCCGCCGTTCACGTTCAGCTTCTCGTTCGGAATGCCCAGCCGGTCGCGGCAGTAGATGACCTGGACCGCGAACGCCTCGTTCAGCTCCCACAGGTCGATGTCGTCCATCGTCAGGCCCTGGCGCTCCAGCAGCTTGGGGACGGCGAAGACCGGACCGATGCCCATCTCGTCCGGCTCGCAGCCGGCGACCGCCATCCCCTTGTAGATGCCGAGCGGCTCGAGGCCCCGCTGCTCCGCCAGCTTCGAGTCCATGACCACGCACGCGGACGCGCCGTCGGAAAGCTGGCTCGCGTTGCCGGCGGTGATCGTGCCGTTCTCGCGCACCGGCTTCAGCCCTGACAGACCCTCGATCGTCGTGCTCGGCCGGTTGCCCTCGTCCTGGCTGAGCTCGACCTCGCCGAAGCTGATGTCCCCGGTCGCCCTGTCGAGAATCATCTTCGTCGCGTTCATCGTGATGATCTCGTCGTCGAAGGCGCCTGTCTCCTGCCCGGCGGCGGTCCGCCGCTGACTCTGCAGGCCGTACTCGTCCTGCTGCTCACGGGTGACGTCGTAGCGCTTCGCCACGACTTCAGCGGTGTCGATCATCGGCAGGTGGAGATCCGGCTTGTTCTCCTTGATCCAGGGATCGGGAACACGGAAGTGGTTCATCTTGTCGTTCTGCACCAGGCTGATCGAGTCGATGCCGCCGGCGACCACGACCGGCGCCCCGTCGATCACGACCTGCTTGGCGGCGGTGGCGATCGCCATCAGGCCCGACGAGCACTGCCGGTCCACCGTCATTCCCGACACCTCGACCGGCAAGCCGGCCCGGATCGCGCACTGCCGGGCGACGTTGTTGCCCTGGGTGCCCTGCTGCATGGCGCAGCCCATGACGACGTCGTCGACCTCGCCTTTCTCGACGCCGGCGCGTTCGACTGCCGCTTCGATGGCCGCGGCACCCATGGTCGGCGACTCGAGGTTGTTGAAGGCGCCCCGATAGGCCTTGCCGATCGGCGTGCGGGCGGTGGAAATGATGACGGCGTCAGTCATGGAAAGGCTCCCTGGCTTGGATGGTTGCTGTGGTGTCGGGTTCCGTTGGCTGCGGGAGATTATCACCTACCGTCCGGTCGGTCGGTCACTCCTCCAGCCAGGCGTTGAAGGACGGCTTCCGCTTCCCACGGAACGCCGCCACGCCCTCGCGGGAGTCCGGGTGATGGTCGGCCATCGGGGTCCGGGCGGCGATGTCCTCGAGCGACTGCTCCCAGGTCTGATCGGCGGCGTTGTAGAGGCTGCGCTTGAGCAGCCGCATCGCCACCTGCGGCCCGTTGGCGAGCTCCTGAGCGAGATCCATGGCGCGCGGCATCAGCGCGTCCGGTTCCACGACCTCGTGGACGAGCCGTAGTTCAAGCGCCTCCGCCGCACCCACGAGCCTGCTGCGCATGAGGAAGTCCATCGTCTTCGGTAGCCCCATCATCTGCAGCAGCAGGTAGTGGCCGCCCTCGTCCGGCAGAAGCCCGAAGCGGAGCGTGCCGCTGCCCATTCGCGCCGCGCTCGAGGCGATTCGGAAGTCGCAACTCAGCGCCAGCGAGAAGCCGGTCTGGACCGCTACGCCGTTCATCGCCGCGATCGTCAGCTTGTCCATGCCGCGGATCGCCGTGTTGATCGGCTGGGAGATCTTGCGCAGCCCGTTGATCGTGCCGAGCACGTTGTCGTGGCCACGGTGAATGTCCGGCACCAGCGCTTCGCCGCGCCGGCCCTTGTCCTGGCCGCTGATGTCGTCGCCGGCGGAAAACGCCCTGCCGCTGCCGGCAAAGAGGACGACCCGGACCGGGTCCTCCATCGCGGCCTGGGTCAGCGTCTCCAGCAGATCCCGCTTCATCGGAGCGTCCATGCCGTTGAGACGGTCCGGCCGGTTGAAGGTGATGACCAGGATCCCCGGATCCTCCATGGACACCTCGAAGCCCCTGAACTCGCCCGTCTGGATCATGCCTGCCGCTCCTTCCTGGGTGGTCGTTGTTCGCTGACGGCCGGTGATTGTGGCACAGCGCTGTGCTACGTTGCGCCCACCTTCAACACGCAATTCGCGGAGCCCTTCCAGCTCTGAGACGGGAGACACATCAAGGATGAAACGGTTCATCATCGGCCTGTCGGCCTGCATCCTCGTTGCCTGCCTTGCGCAGGCGGGCCTGTACGCATCCGGCACTATCGCCGCCGGCAAGGGCATCAACCCGCGGGACGCCTACACGATGGGCAAGGCACTCACGTTCCAGAAGCTCGTCTGTCCCTCCTGTCCCCTGCAGAAGCGCGACCTCGACCGTGACCGCGCTCTCAGCCTGAAGAACAGCCTGGAGGCTCGCGACGAGGCCGACAAGCCGGGCACCGACGACGACGAGCACATCAACGTGCTCTGCCCCGGGGCCGGCGAAGCCGCGTGCGCGGAAGCACCGGACGAGCAGGAACTCGTTCATTTCTACCTGACCCGCCGCTACAAGCTGTAGCCCGGAGATGACGATGAACAGACGTTCCCCGCGTCCGCTCCTTCTGACGGCGGTTGCCGTCCTCGTCTTCGCGGCGCCGCCCCTGGTCGCCGAAGGCTCCCCCTGGCTGCCGGCACCCGGATCGGGCACGGTCACCTTCTCCTATGTCTCCCAGGAGGCGACCGACTACGAGCGCTCCGAGCGGTGGCGAAGCATGGCCGGCGCCGACTCGACGACCATCCAGCTCGCCGGCACGCTCGGCCTCGACACCGTCTGGGTCAACGGGACGTACGGCATATCCGACGCCCTCGCGCTCGACTTCCAGATCGGCACGTCGGACAGCCAGTACCCTGGAGGCGGCCCCAAGCACCCGAACAAGGACGACCTGAGCGGGCTCCAGGACGCGAGAGCCGGCCTGACCTGGCGGTTCCGGGACGAGGTCGTGACTTCGGGCCCGAGCATGGCGCTGCGGTTCGGCGCCATCCTCGCGGGCGACTACGACACCGGCTACATCAATTCACTGGGCGACGGCGGCAACGGCGCCGAAGTCTCCCTGCTGATCGGCAAGTACGTCGGTGAGCGGGGCGTCCTGTCCGCCGAGGTCGGCTACCGCTACCGCACCGACGACATTCCGGAGGACATCATCCTGAATCTCTCGGCCGGCGTTCTGGTCGGAGAACGAGTCGGCTTGAGCGTCGGCTACCGGATGACCGACGGCGGTTCGGGGCTCGACATCGGCGTTCCGCCCTTCTCACCGGCCCGCTTCCCGGAGCTTCAGGAAGACATCGACCTTCTCTACGGCACGGTGAACATCGGCCTCACGGGCAGTACGAGCCTGGCGTTGACCTATGGCGACGTCATCGGCGGCCGCAACACACCGAACTCCGAGGTCCTCGGCCTCAGCGTCGGCTTCACCTTCGGCGGCGGCGGGTTCTGACTCCAGCGCCCGTCACCTAGCTAGGGCTCGTTCAGGCTCCAGTCGTACTCGTAGTCGATCGAACCCGCGAAGGCCTCGAGACGCGCGGCGAGTTCTTCGTCGGCGTAGTCGATGAGGTGCGCGACGACGGACTCCTCGGTGTTGCCGAAGTCCTCGGTGTACCAGTCGTAGATGCTCGAGATGACGATGAAGTCCTCGTCGACGAAGTCGACGCCGCGCGGGTTGTTCACGTAGTCGTGTGCGCCCTGCTCGAGCAGCTCCTCCGTGTTGGCGGCGGTGAAGGCCGTCGCCAACAGATGGGGACAGCCGTACGCCGCGCAGTTCACCGCGTAGTGGATCCGTTTGTCCCGCCAGAGCGGACGCAGGATGCCGTGCTCGATGTCGTCCAGGCTCAGATCCCGGCCGTTCACCTGCGCGTGCGGGTCCTGCCACGGGCCGGTGTTCGGAACGACGCCCTCGTGAATCTCCTTGATCGAATCCACCGGGTACTCGGAAAGCACCACCTGGACCGTGAGCGCGTTGTAGAGGTTGATCCAGTACGCCATCTGTTCGGCTCGGGAGTAGGCCAACGGATCGAGCCCCTGCAGGTAGTCGAGGTAGTCGCCCAGCTTCGCCGTGTCCGCGGCACTGGCCGAGATCGTCGCGTAGTCGAACAGGTTGACTCCCGTGTCGTCGGTGCCGACGTAGGCGTCGAGGATCTCCTGCCAGGGACGGTGATCGAGCGTCTCGGTACTCGCTTCGTCACTGACGTCCCACCCCGCGATCTCCCTCGACTCCGGAGCTCCACAGGCCAACACGATCGCCATCGCGGCCGCGACACCAATCAACTTGCGATTCGTCATTCCGTTTCCTTTCGCATCCCTCTACGGCGATTCACCATCACATCGATCGCGAGCGCCAGCCCGATCAGACCGAACTCCAGCCCCCGGCCCCAGACCGGCTGCTCGTAAGGTTGCAACGTGTAGTCGGGCAGGTTGAGCCCGGTGATGTAGCTGAACAGGACCGCCACCGATGCCGTCCACGCCCAGAGGCTCGGAAAGACTACCGCGAAGGGCAGCAGCCAGAGCAGGTACCACGGGTTGATCACCGGCGACAACACCAGCAGAACGCCGAACAGCACATCGCCGCGCGGGATTCCGCGTTCCTCGCCGCGGGCGTAGCGAAGGCAGTACAAGCCCCAGAAGGCGGCGAACAGCAGCCCGACGACCAGCCGCGCCGCGGACGGCGCAACCACCGTCTTGAACAACGCGAACACCGCCGAGTTGAACTCCCAGTCGCGCGCGAAGGTCAGGAGCGACACGAGATCGGTGCCGCCGGCGACGATGAACGGCAGGTACACCGCCGCCACGGTGCCGACAAACAGCGCCCAGTGCTTGGGCCGCGCACCGACCAGAACCAGGGGCACCAGTACCAGGGCGAACGTCTTCGTCGCCACGGCCAGCCCGAGCAGCGCGGCGGCAAACCCCAATCGGCGGTCGCGCGCGAGCACGATCGCGGCCAGCAGCAGGCAGACGCCGACACCGTCCGGATGCGCAGTGAAGGCGATCTCCTTGACCACCAGCGGACACCATGCGTAGAGCAGCACGTTCCGTGCGGGCGCCAGACGGAGCAGGAGAAGGACGACTGCCAGATCGACAGCAATCAGGAACGCCTGTAGCACGGCAACACTCGCCGGCTTGATCCAGTACGCGACGAGGAAGACGAACTGCGTGACCGGCGCATAAATCGTCGGCAGCTCCGGGTAGTTGAGGCCGTCCAGCACGCCCTGGAAAAGCACGGGCACCGCTGGGTCGACGAAGAACTCCTCCGGCGCTGCGCCGTACGGCGTTCCCGCGGTGGCGAACCGGAATCCGTCCCAGAGGTAGCGGTAGAAGTCGTCCTCGTAGAACGGCCCGCCGACGAGCCCCACGAGGCGGAAGACGACCGCCCAGGCCAGCAGGCGGCGAACCGGGAGCGGTTCGCCGGTCCTCAGGAAGCGGTAGAACAGACCGAAGACCGGAAGTCCGGTCCAGGCGACGAGAAAGAAGAACCAGCCGAGTTCGGGTTCGCCCGGCTGGCGCGCCAGCAGCGCGAGGCCCGCGTAGCCCAGGGCGCACCAGAGACCAACCCCGTCTACGAATCTTCTAGAGGCCAACCCACTCCGTCCAGCCGGATCCGCGATGGCCGAAGTCGAAGACCCCCGGGTGCAGCAGCTCGCCCAGGATCTCCGCCGACTCGACTACCCGCGGCCCCGGCCGGTTGAAGTACTGGTTGCCGTCGGTCAGGAAGACGCGGCCGTTACGCACGGCGGAGAGCTCGGACCAGCCCGGCTGGGCGGCCAGCGGCGGCATCTCGGCCGCGGTACGCGGGATATCGAAGCCGCAGGGCATGACCGCGATGACATCGGGATCGGCCTCGATCACCCGCTCGAACTCGAAGTAGCCCGAGTGCTTTCCGGCCTCGCCGAGCATCACCTTGCCTCCGGCGATCTCCACGAGCTCCGGCACCCAGTTCTCGGCGTTCATCAACGGGTCGATCCACTCGATGCAGGCGATCACGGGGCGTTCAGGAAGCCGGCCCGCGCGCCCGCGGATGGCGTCGAGGCGTCCGGTCAACTCCGCCGTCAACTGCTGTGCCCGGTCAGGTCGCCCCAGCGCCTCGGCAACCCTGCCGATGTCGTCGAACACGTCACCGAGAGCCATCGGCTCCAGCGACACGATGCGTGGCTCGGACGACACGAGCTCGCAGACCGCCTGCTCCACGTCCTTCAGGCTGACCGCGCACACCTCGCACTGGGTCTGGGTCACGATCACGGTCGGCGCCAGTTCGTCCAGAAGACCTGCGTCGACCCGGTAGACGGACAGGGCGTCCGCCACGATCGCGCGCACCTGGTCGTCGATCGCTCGGCTCGATCCGTCGACGTCGACCTTCGACGAGGAGCACACCGGCAGCCTCTCCACCGACCGTGGGTAATCGCACTCGTGCGACCGGCCGACCATGCAGTCCTCGAAGCCGAGGGCGCAGACGATCTCCGTCGCGCTGGCGATCAGCGAGACGATGCGGGGCTCGGTCATCCCGTGGCCGCCTCCGCGGAAACCGGGGAGCCCGCTGGCAGAAGGTCACAGAAGCCAAAGCCATCCCGCTCCGTGACCCCGCCGCTCTCGACTTCAATCGAGCGGTCGAAGATCGGGCCGTCGAACACGAAGGTATGAAACTCGCCGCGCTCGCCGCACGGGTCGACTCCGGCCGGAAGGTCAGCGAGGAAGGTGTCGTCGAAGGCGCGTCCGGCGAAGGAGACGGGCAGCACCGCCGGGTTGACGCAGACGGTCACGGCCCGAAAGCCGTCACGGATGAAGGTCCGAGCCAGTTCGTCCGTGGGCGTGTGCCAGATCGGGAACTCGCACTCGAGGCCCGCTTCCGCGAGCTGGCGGACGCGGTACTCACGGAGATCCTCGAGGAACAGGTCCCCGAAGCCGACGCGGCTGATTCCCCCTTCGCGGAGCTTCGCGAACGCCTTTCCCATCTCCCGCTCGTACACGACGTTCGACGGCTCGGGCGGCACGACGACCTCAGTCAGCGGAAGGCCGATCGAGTCCGCCTGCTCCCGCAACAACACACGGCGGACGCCGTGCATGCTGACCCGGTCGAAGGCGTCGGTCACCGTGGTGACCAGTTCCACCACCTTGAAACGGCCCTGCCGGCGCAGTTCCTGGAGAGCGAAGCAACTGTCCTTGCCGCCGCTGAAGCAGAGTGCGATCGGTTCCGGCATGGCGAGCCCGGCAGCCTACCGTCTTCCGACCAGCAGAACCGCCGCCGCCGGCAGCACCGTCACCGACGCCAGCAGACACGCTGGCAGGCCGATCAGCATGACGGCCGCCATCGTCTCCAGGCCCGGGTGGTCGGTGAACAGCAGGATCGAAAAACTGGCCGTCGTGGTCAGCGTCGTCATCGCGATCGCCCGCCCGACCGACAGGGCCGCCCCGCGAATCGGCTGAGCCGGATCGTCGAGGATTCGGTGGACGACGTGGATGCCGTCGTCGATCCCGAGCCCGAAGATCAGCGGCAACACGAGCCACGTCATCACGTTGAAGGGAATGCCGACCCAGCACAGCACGCCCAGGGTGAACGGCACCGCGGCCAGCACCGGCAGCACCGCCAGCAGGACCGAGGCGGGCCGCCGGAAGTCGACGCAGAGGACGACCAGCACGAATCCCAGGATCGAAAGGGCGATCCACGGGATCCACGGCCGGTCGCCGATCATCATGCCTTCCACCACCGCGAGCAGCCCGCTGGACCTTGGGTCGATCGCCTGCACCACCTCGCGCTGGCGCCGTGCCAGGGCGCCGTCCGCCTTCGAGTCCGCAGCGTAGGCGAAGACCAGAAACTCGCCGGTGGGCGCAATGAACTTCTCGCGCAGGCCGGGCGGCAGCGAGTCGATGTCGGGTGGACCGGCCGCCGCGGCTCGACGGAGCGCTGCCACCGCCAGGGCCCGGGGATCGGCTATCCCCCCAACGGCCTCGACCGGCCCACCCTGGGGGCCGAACACCCGATGTAGCTCAGCAGCCCGCTCCGCCAGATCGGCCGGCAAGATGGTGCCGAGGCTGATCGTCTCGCTGAACAGCGGATGCCCGTCCAGCCGGCCCGCGAAATCCCTCGCCTGGTCGAGACTGTCAGCCGCCAGGATCCATGGCGCGCCGTTCGTGCCGAGTACTTCCTGAATCCGGTCGACCAGCGCGATGGCCGGCACACCGCGATTCATGATCCGCTCCAGCCGCGTCTCCACCTGCAGCCGCGGCAAACCCGCGAGCGCTACCACCAGCAAGCCGGCACTTACCAGCAAGCAGCGAACCGGTCGCTCCGTCGCCCACCGCACCACGGACGGGAGGCCGGGAACGCGGACGGGCGTCGCGCGCCCGGCCGGAGCCTCCGTCGCCGTCTCTACGCGCCGGCGGTGCCGCCGCTGGCGCAGCACCCACACGGACGGCAGGATCAGCAGCGTCAGCGGCAGGCAGAACAGGAGACCGAGACCGCCCGACAGGCCGAGATGCAGCGCCACCGGGTCCGGCGAGGTCGCCGCGATGAGGAACGCCCCGGCCGTCGTGATGCCCCCGGCGACGACGCCGCGGCCGGCGCCGGACAGTGTTCGGCGCAGCGCCTGTTCGAACGAACGACCATGAGCCAGCTCCTCTCTCTGGCGCACGAACAGGTGAACGGCGAAGTCGATGCCGAGTCCGAAGACGGTGACGCCGAAGAACGTCTCCATCACGGTCAGCTTCCCGGTCAGGAGGCCGACGGCGCCCAGAGCGGCGCCAATCGAGAGGATCAGAACCGCGGCCACCGAGAGCATGCCGCCCGGTCGTTTCTCGACGATCCGGAAGAGAAGCAGGACGAGCACGAGGCTGATCGGCGTCAGGCGCTTGATCGCGCCCAACGTCTGCTCCTGGTCGCCCGCCGACAGCGCCGGCAGGCCCGAGAAGCCCACCGTCACCCCGGAACCGGCCAGGGCGCTCTCGATGGCGGCTTCGATCTTGAAGAACGGGCTCGCGCCCACCTCTTCCGCCAGCGGATCCTTAGCCATCTTGATCTCGACCAGGCGGGCGCCGGGCACGCTGGCCACCGCGCCGCGAAGCGCCACGGCGGAGGCGGCGAACTCCGCCAGATTCGCAACGTCGTCCGGCCGTTCGACGAGGGCGAGCCAACGGTCGAACAGAGGCCGTTCGACCAGCCACGGCGCCTGCTCCGCGAGCCACTCGAGTGGCAGCGGGCGTCTGGCGGCAGCGACCGACGGCAGCACCGACGCGGCCTCGATCGCGCGGTCGACGGCCTCGTCGAGTCGCTCCTCCTCGCCCTCGAGCAGCACGAGAAGCAGACCGCCGAGTTCGTACTGCTCGGACATCTTGAAGTAACGGCCGACATGCTCGTTGCCGCGGTTCATGACACCCGTGAACGTGAGGTCGACCGTGGTCGTCGGCAGCAACGCCGCCAGCGCGAGAGCCGGCACGACGGCACAGGCGATCGCGCTCCGCGGTGAGCGAATCGTCCAGCGCGCAACCGCGTCGAGTGCCCGTCTCATGCTCATGGAACGCTGCTACAGTCCCGCGCGCCAGTGGCCTTGCAGATGAGGCCCGAAGAACGAGGAGAAGAGATGAGATTCGGCATCATGTTCGCCAACACCGGCCCGTTCGTCGACGGCCCGCCGGCCGCGGGTCTGGCTCAGGCGGCCGAAGCGGCCGGCTTCGACTCGCTATGGACCGTGGAGCACGTCGTCGTCCCGCGCGGCTACGCCTCCCCCTATCCCTATGACGAGAGCGGCAAGATGCCCGGCGGACGCGAGGACTTCGACATCCCCGACCCGCTCGTCTGGCTATCCTACGTGGCCGCGGCGACCACGAGCATCAAGCTCGCCACCGGCATCCTGATCGTCCCGCAGCGCAATCCCCTGGTCACGGCCAAGGCCGTCGCCACGCTCGACAAGCTCTCCGGCGGCCGCGCCGTCCTGGGCGTCGGCGTCGGCTGGCTCGAGGAGGAGTTCAACGCCCTCGGCGTGCCCTTCGCCGGCCGCGGACGCCGCCTGGACGACTACATTCGCGCCTTCCGGGCGCTGTGGACCGAGGACTGCCCGAGTCACGACGGCGAGTTCGTCTCCTTCTCCGACTGCTACAGCCGGCCGCAGCCCGTCCAGGGTTCCGTGCCGATCGTCGTCGGCGGTCACTCCGAGCGCGCCGCCCGCCGCGCCGGCGAACTGGGAGACGGGTTCTTCCCCGCTCTCGGCGACATCGACAAGCTGAAGCACCTGCTCGGCGTCATGCGCGAGAGCGCCGAGGCGGCGGACCGCGACCCGGACACGATCGAGATCACCGCCAACGGCGGACCGCCCGACCACGTGGCACGCATGGCTGAAATCGGCGTCTCCCGCGTCATCTTCCCGCCGATGCCGCCGGACAAGCTCGCCCAGTTCGGCGAGAACGTGATCTCGAAGTTCAGCTAGGCAACCCACTGGGAGCGCCGGCGCCCCCGCCGGCCGGCCGCAGTGATGGACCAACATCTGCGTAGAGAATCTCGCCGCCCGACGCCGTATCTCTGGGTGCGCGGGTCTTCTGACCCGCATCAAGCGCGATGCCGCGAAGCGGCGAGCCCGTGCGGTGGTAACTTCCTCCGCATGATCCACGCTGCCAGCCTCACTCGCCCCCTGCTCCTCGCCCTCGCGTTTCTCCTCCTCGCAGCCACCCCCACACTCGCCTCCGAATCCGAAGCCGACGAGCCCGTTCGCGTCCTCTTCGTCAGCAAGTCGTCCGGCTTCCAGCACTCGGCGATCAAGCGGACCGACGGCCATCCCAGCCACGTCGACACCGTGCTCGCCCAGGTAGCGGCCGAGCGGGGCTTTGAGATCACGTCCACCAAGGACGCAGGCCTGATCAACAAGGCGCAACTCGCCAGT
Source organism: Holophagales bacterium (assembly GCA_009837885.1). Classification (GTDB taxonomy): domain Bacteria; phylum Acidobacteriota; class Thermoanaerobaculia; order Multivoradales; family Multivoraceae; genus Multivorans. Next base: position 82,008 of record VXSP01000031.1, read on the forward strand.
TTCGACGTCGTCGTCTTCTACACGACCGGCGACCTGACCCAGCGCGGCGGCGCCGGGGAGGGCATCTTCCGCGGCGACGGCAATCCCCCGATGAGCGCCGACGGCGTCTCCGACCTGATCGCCTGGATCGAAGCCGGCGGCGGTTTCGTCGGCTTCCACCCGGCGACCGACACCTTCCACGGCGAGAACGACGAGGTCACTCCCTACGTCGGCATGATCGGCGGCGAGTTCACCCACCACGGCAGGCAGTTTCCCGGCATCGTCCGTGTCGCCGACGCCCGCCACCCGACGATGAAGGCCGTCGAAGACGGCTGGAAGATCATGGACGAGTGGTATCTGTTCAAGAACCTCGCCGAGGACAAGCTCCACGTCCTGGCGCTGATGGACCCCGGCGAAGAGCGAGCCAACCAGGAGGTCTACGACATCGCCCCGTACCCCATCGCCTGGTGCCGCGAACTCGGCACCGGCCGCGTCCTCTACAACGCGATGGGCCACCGCGAGGACGTCTGGGACCACGAGATGTTCCAGGCCTGGGTCGGCGACACGATCGAATGGGCGGCAGGCGAAGGCGAAGCCGCCGCCGCGCCGAATTGGGGCGACGTGGTTCCGTGACGCCCTGAACGTCCTGCAAAGATAGCCGAGCGAGCGAGGGCTGGCGACCATATAGGAGAACGGCCGCCAGCAGGCGTAGATGTCGCTTCGCTGGGTTGGACCTTCATGGCCTATCCGGAGGCAGAACTATGGTGCCCGTCTCGGAATCAGGGCCGCGCCATCCAAGCCTTGCGCCCACCAACAAGGAAGCCAACCGAAAGGCTTCAAGCGCCTCCGCTTTTCCGCCTCGCGCCCGATGAACAGCGTCGTTCCGCAGGACTCTCAGTCTCTCTCCTTTGCCAGAGTCGGACTGGTCCCAACCGCTTTCATTCAGTCGCTTCCCGAAGGGCCACTTCTCCGCTCTAGTATCAGGCTTTTCCCGCACGAACAGTTGTTCGACGGCAACACCTGCCATCGTGATCGTGGCGAGATAGTGACCTGTGCAGAAAGCCGAGCCTGCCGCCCTCAAAGGCCATAGGATTTCGGCCAAGTCCTTCTGATCGAGGCGACAAACCGTCAGCTTGTCTCCGAGCGATCCCGCAATTGGCCGAATCTCTCTGTCTCGCTCGATGATGCTGTCCACGTCTGCCCCGCCAAGGACAACGATCTCATGGCTACAGAGGAACCGAAGGGCGTCATCGGAGGAACTGCCCTCTTCGAGGACACCGAGAGGGTTCAGAAAAACCCGTTCACTGCTCGCGTCGGTCTTCACTGACGACCCGAAATGGGGAAGTCCTCGTTCACAGGAGGCCTTCTCCCCTCATCGTGCGCGACTATAGCCCATACTCCAATGCGAGCCGCGTGGAGCCCGAATCCGGTGCCTGCCACCGATTCCTCACTATCGATTGAGGTGTCACGTCGGCCTCCGGACTCCAGAAACACGAACGCCGCTCCACTGCATTGGAGTTCCTTTCGTATCTCAACGATCAAGTGATAGATTCAGTCTCCCAAACGGAGGTCCCCGACAGGCCGGTCTCGCGACCTCCGACACCCGGCAAGCCGACCGTCAGATCCAGCATTGGATAACAACCGAATGATTGACAAAGAAGCCGGTATGAGCACCAAGGAGCGCATGGGCGAGGAGATCGCCACGCTCGCAGCGCGGATCGACGCGGCGACTTACGAGCTGCTTGTTCTGATTCGCAAGTTCGACGAGGAGGAGGGCTGGAACTGCGGCTTCCTCAGTTGCGCGCAGTGGCTCTCCTGGCGAATTGGACTTGCACCCGGCGCGGCCCGCGAGAAGGTGCGGGTCGCCCGGGCCCTGGGCGAACTGCCCCTGATGAGCGAGGCGATGAAACGAGGCCAACTCTCCTACTCCAAGGTGAGAGCGCTCACCCGCATCGCTCGGCCCGAAACGGAGAAGGACCTCGTCGACCTCGGCAGGGCCGGAACCGCGGCACACATCGAACGGGTCGTCCGGTCCTGGCGCAGGATCGACCGTTCGGTCGAGGCTGCGGACGACGAGCTGCGCGACGCATCGAGCGAAGTGGCGACCCACATCGATGAGAACGGCATGTTCGTGATCCGCGGCCGTCTCGCGCCGGAAGCGGGCGAGGTGGTACTGAAGGCGCTCAAGGCAGCCGGCGAGAAGCTCTACGCGGATTGCCCGGAGGACCGGCCGTCCGCCGGCAAGGTGCGGGCCGATGCGTTGGCGCTCGTCGCCGAGAGCGCACTCAAGGGCGGTCTCGATCCCGGCTCAAGCGGTGACCGCTACCAAGTTGTCGTTCACGTGAGCGACGAGGAACTGAGGGCCCGGGAGGCGGTTCCCGAGGTCGGCTGCGCGTCGTGTGTTTCCGCGGAAACGGCCGCGGCACACGTTTCCGCGGGAACGCCGCCGACTCGCCCGCAGCACCAGCCTGCAGCGAGGGCTGAAGCCGAACACGTTCCCGCGGAAACGCCAACGAGTCTCCAACCGCGAAGGGGCCGGTCTTCACCCCGCGGCGCCTGGCTCGGCGACTCACACGTTCCTGTTTCCGCGGAAACGGCCCGGCGCATCGCCTGCGACGCCGGCAAAGTCCGGATCACTCACCGATCGGGCCAGATCCTGAGCGTCGGCCGCAAGACGCGCACCATTCCACCGCCGATCCGTCGCGCCCTGGAGTTCCGCGATCAGGGTTGCCGCTTCCCCGGCTGCACCTCGAAGCACTGCGACGCCCACCACATCGTCCATTGGGCCGACGGCGGCGAGACGAAGCTCTCGAACCTCATGCTCCTCTGCCGGCGACACCACCGACTGCTCCACGAAGGCGGCTTCAGCGTGCGAATGAGCGAGGAGGGCGCCGTGCAGTTCTTCCATCGCCGGGGACGGCCGCTGGAGGAGAGTCCCGCGCCACCACCGGTCGGCCTCCGCGCCGCTAGAGAACTGGTCGAGCACCTGGAGAACGCCGGCATCCTGATCACGGGCAAGGAGTCGATGCCGACCTGGGACGGCCGGCCACTCGACCTGCCCTACGTGATGGAGTGCCTGTGGAAGCCGCCACCGCACCTGGAGGCAAAGGTAGCGCGGGAACAAGAGACGCCCCGAGCCGCCTAACGCGGCAGAAGGTCCAGAGGCCGTCGCTTCGCGCCGGATGCCGGCGGGGACGCCGGCGCACCCAGTTTCTGCCGCCCAAGCTCCTGGCTTTGCCGAAGGGGAACGAGGATCGCGTTCGCAAAGTAGAAGACCCGGTGCATAGTCGGACGCCGTCGCTGTCAGGGAACGACGCTCACTCTTCGTGGCCGCTATCCTCCCCAACGGTGCACCAGCGGGTGACAACAACCGGACTGGGAGCGAGCTACCGGTTCCACCTTTCTTCCGGGGCGCGAGTCGCCCTCGGTCTCGCCACCTTCCAGTTGGTCCTCCTGCTGGTTCTGCTGGCGTTACAGCCACCTGCGGCGCGGGAGCTTCTGCTCAAGGGTCTGGCCGCCGGCATCGCGACGCCTGAGATGTTCTCGGCGGCCAGGCTCGGATTCGCGGTCTGGGCGGTCGTGGCCGCTGCCGCGGCGGCGCGGCGTCTGGCGCCGGCCCACCGTGGTTGGCAGCTTCATCTGCCCGTCGGGCTGCGGACCCGCTGGACCGCCGGTGTCCTGGGCGTCGCGTCGACCCTCGCCCATCTTGCCGGTTTGTGGGTCGTTCTCTGGATCGTAGGCAGAGTGCTCGGTGAGCCGGCCTCACCCCGAGCCCTGGTTGCTCTGCCGCTCGTAGCGCTGGCAGCCGCAGGCGCCTGGACGCCGGCGCCGGTACGGGTACGCACCTGCGCCGCCATGACGGTACCGCTGGCGGCGAGCGCCTCGCTTCCAGGTCTGGCGGCCGCCATTGCCCTTCTCGCCCTCGCGTACTTCCAGGCCGGGCGCTGGTCACCGCGCTCCGCGCGAGTTCCCTCGGTTCCGTCCTCTCTTCGGTCGCTCGGCCGGCGTCTGCCGACGGGGCAACTCGTCTTCTCCCTGCGAGCGCTCGGACTGTGGATCACGCTGGCCCACCTGCCCGCCGCCCTGTTCGCGGCGCCGACCGGCCTGGCCATCCACAACAACGAGTTCACAGCCGATCAGACCGACCTCGTCCTGCGCCTCGGCGCCTCGCTGGGCGTGACCGCGACGGTTCTCGCCGTGGCGACGCTGTTGAGCGCGCGCCGGCCGCCCTGGGCCTGGTCCCGCTCGCTCCCGTGGTCCGCGAGACGGAGGGTCGCCGCGGACGCTGTCCTGCTCTTGCTGATCGCCAGCCCCCTGTTGATCCCGCTTCTCTACCTGCCGGCCTCGAGTGGCCTTTCCGTCCTCGCGCTCCTCGTCTTTCTGGCGGTTCGGCTGCCGGGACGGATGCGGAACTCGCTCCGGGGATTCACGCGACTCGGAGCGTGGACCTGGATCGAGGCTCTCCTGGCCGCCCTCCTCACGAGCCTGCAGCCTCTGACCGCGCTCGTCCTGGGCCTCGCCTCGCCGCTCGCGCTGGAAGCGTCCGCCAGACGCGAGCGCGCGCTCAAGGCGGGCCTCTTCCTGGAACGTCGATTCAACGCTGCCCGGGAGGCGGAATCGTGACGCGAGGCCTCCGAATGGAAGGCGTCGCCTTCGCCTACGACGACCGGGCCCCGATCTTCAGCGATCTGAACCTGGAGGTCGTGAGCGGAGTGACCCTGCTCTCCGGTGAGAACGGCGCCGGCAAAACGACCTTGCTGAAGCTCGCGGCCGGAGTGGAAAAACCGGACGCCGGGAGAGTCCTCGTCAACGGTTCCGATCTGTGGCGGCGAGAAGTCGCGGCCCGCTCCGACCTGGCGTTCGTTCCCCAGGAACCCGACGTGACGCCGTTCGCGACGATTCGCGAGGTTCTGCGCCTCGTCTGCCGTTTGAGATCGCAGCCGGCGGAGCAGGTCGACCAGGTCCTGTCCGAAACGGACCTCGAGGATTCCGCCGACCTGTCCATTCGCGAGCTGTCCCGAGGCCAGCGCCGTCGGGTTCTCCTCGCCGCCGCCTGGATCGGAACACCGCGAACGGCGATCCTGGACGAGCCGCTCGACGCGATGGACGAACACTGGCGAGGCCGCATCCACGGGTGGCTCAAGGCGCTCCGGGAGGCCGGCGGCGTGGCGCTCGTCGCAACCCACGAAGCCGGATCGCTGGCGGAACTCGCCGACCGCTTTCTCGTTCTGCGTGAAGGCGAGATCCGGGAACTCGATTCCCTACCGCAAGACACAACCAGGAGATCCCATGAAGAACCCACCTGAAGGCTGGCCGAGAATCTCGACCTCCCTCTTCTACGACGACGCGGCGGCCGCGATCGACTGGCTGGTCCGCGCCTTCGGCTTCGAGGTCCAGGAACGGGTCGAGGACGAACAGGGACGCATCGTCCATTCGCAGCTCGTCCTGGACGGCGGCCTCATCATGGTCGGGCAGACCCGTCTGCAGCCGGACCGGGAGTACCAGCAGTCTCCGCGGACAGTCGGCGGCGTGAACACGCAGTCGCTGGCCGTGTACGTCGACGACGCCGACGCGCACTGCGAGCGGGCGCGGGCGGCGGGCGCAGTCATCACGATGGAGCCGGCGACCCAGGACTATGGCGAGGGGTACTGGGTCGACCGGAGCTACGGAGCCCTGGACCTGGAGGGACACCACTGGTGGTTCCTCCAGCGGCTGCGCTGAGCGCGCCCGTCACTCGTCCTCGACGCCTTCGTTCAGGATCTTCAGGTAGCCGCCGTACACGTAGACCCGGTTTCGCGCAAAGCCGGTGATCTCCCGGACGATGCCTGCCCGTTCCAGGAGCCTCAGCGCAGACGAAACGGCCGGGAACGAGAGGCCGGTGCGCTTGCACGTCTCGGGAATGGACAGAATCGGTCGTTCCTGAAGGGCTTCAAGGACCCGGAGTGCTGAACCAGCACGACGGCCTTCGGTCGCGATGCGTTGACGGTCCGAAGAGAAACGCTCCGTGAGAAGAACGACCGTGGCTGCAGCGTTCTCGGCGGTCTCCTGCACACCCTCAAGGAAGAATGCCAGCCACGCCTCCCAATCACCGGTCTGCCGAACACCGTTGAGGAGTTCGTAGTAGCGCTCCCGATGGCGTTTGAAGTACACACTGAGATACAGGAGCGGCTCGCGCAACAGGCCTGCCTCACACAGCAACAGGGTGATGAGGAGCCGACCGACACGGCCGTTGCCGTCGAGGAACGGGTGGATCGTCTCGAACTGAACGTGCGCCAGGCCGGCACGCACAAGGGTGGGCAGGCCATCGTCGTCGGCGTGCAGGAAGCGTTCAAGGTCGCCCATACAGTCCGGCACTACAAGGTGCGGCGGCGGGACGAAGACCGCGTTTCCGGGTCTCGTGCCGCCGATCCAGTTCTGGGAGCGGCGGAATTCTCCCGGTTCCTTGCTGGCGCCACGGCCAGCGGACAGCAGAATCCGGTGCAACTCTCGGATCAGCCGATTCGAGAGCGGGAAGTTCTCGCCCAGCCGTCTCAGGCCATGCTCGAGGGCCGCTACGTAGCGAGAGACCTCGACCGCGTCGTCACGCGGCACACCCGGAGCTTGGTCAAGCTCGAACAACAGGAGATCGGAAAGCGAAGACTGTGTACCCTCGATCTGGGAGGAGAGCACCGCCTCCTTGCGGACGTACGAGTACACGAAGAGCGCCGGTTCCAGGAGTTGATTGGCTCCCTCCAGCCGCCCCAAGGCGAGACTGGCAGCCTCTAAAGAACGCAGAAGAGGGCCTTGCAGATTCAGCGGCGGCTTCGGCGGCAACGGTGCCGGTATGAACGCACGCACCCGCTCGCCGCCTGCAGCGGTAGCCTCGTAGCGACCCGGCATTGCACGTCTCATCGATGCACCCCGCCCCCTTCGTATGAAGAGTTAGGATGAAAGTCTTATCACGGCGCAGGGACTCCGGTCCTTATGCAGGAACCCTGAATAGGCGGGGCCGGGAACAGTTGCCTGCCTCGCTCCAATTGATCCAGCAGTGCACCAGCGCCCCGAACGGCCGACGCTCTCCGTGTGCACGAACTCTGAATAGGAGCTCGGCCTATTCAGAGTTCGCGCCGAAATCTTAGTACGACACCCCGAGGCTTGCGGCCTCCGGCGACGCGAGAGTCCTTCCCGTTTACGCCTTAGTTGCGCTAAGATGCTCTCTTCCCACTTCTTCGACTTCTCTCGTTCCGCTCCACGGCGCCGTGACTTCCCTGCCCGCAGCTCTCACCGACTCGCAGTGGCCGCGGTCCCTGGTGCGCCAGATCCGGTGCGGACGGGATCTGGTGAGCGGCGACGACCCGGCCGGAATCCATGAAGGGGACACCGACGTCTTCGCCACGCGGCTTGCGGACGTCGACCGCCTGCTGGACGGCGGCATCCGCCGCGGGCAGACGATCGAGCTGGTCGGTCCCCGGAGCAGCGGCCGCTTCTCCCTGGTGCTGGAACTGCTGGCCGGCGCCACCGAAAGCGGTGAATCGGCGGCGCTGGTCGATCTGGGGGACCACTTCGACCCGCAAACGGCGGCGCGCGCCGGAGTCGACCTCGAGCGACTGCTCTGGGCGCGGCCCAAGCGGCTCAAGCAGGCGCTGGGCAGCGCCGAGGTGCTGATCGGCGGTGGCTTCCCCCTGGTCGTGCTCGACCTCGGTCTGCCGCCGGTCCCCGGCGGCCGCGGCAAGGAATCGGCGTGGCTGCGGCTGCGGCGCGCGGCGGACGACCATCAGGCGGCGCTGCTGATCGCCGCGCCGTACCGCGCCGGCGGCACGGCGCCGCAGAAGGTCCTCGGTCTCGGGTCGCGAACATCGCCGGTCCGCGCTCTCTGGGCGCGGGCCGCACCGAGGAGCCCGCGCTTGCTCGACGGGCTCGCAACCCGGCTCGAACTCGCCAAGTCGCGTGGCGAGCGGCCGGGTGCCGCGGCCGAAGTCGAGCTGCGCGTGCTCGCAAGCAGCCTGCGGCATCCCCTGCCCAGCGCGCCGCCCCGTCGGACGGAGAACCGCCGCGCCAATTCTCACGTCGAGGTCCTGCGCCGTGCCGGCTGAACGCCGGAGATCCCGCATCGCCTGCATGAAGGCGGCTTCTGAGGGTCACAGCCCTCTCGCCGCCCGCGGCCGCGGATCGCAACATGCCGGGTAAGCGAAAGGCCCGCATCGCCTGCATGAGGGCGGCCCTCTTTCCACTGGCCGCCTACCTGCGGGGAGCTCCCGAACTCGCCCGCGAGGCGGTCGTGGTCCACGAAGGTCCGTCGGCGCGGATCGTCGCCGCCTCCCGGCTGGCGCGACGAGCCGGAGTGCGGCCGGGGCTGACCGTGGCCCAGGCCCGGAACATCGAATCCGGTCTGGTCTCTCGCACCCGCGATCCCGAGCGCGAGCACACCGCGCAGGAGGTGCTGCTCGAGATCGCCGGCGCCTTCTCGCCCCGGGTCGAGGATGGCGGCGAGGGCATGGTCTACCTCGATCTGGGCGGCATCAGTCCGGCATCCGCCGGGAACGGCGCCAGGAAACGGGGCAAGACCGCCGCCGACACGTTGCTGCCCCCAAGCGCCGGCAACGACGAGCACAGCCTCGGCCAGTCGATCATGCGGGACATGGACGCCGCCGGCCTCCCCGGCCGGGTCGGCATCGCCGGCAGCAAGCTGGCAGCGAGGGCAGCGGCCGCCCTGCCGCGGTCGCCGAACGTCGTGGCGCCCCGCGGCGAGGCTCGTTTTCTGGCGCCGTTGCCGCTCAAGTCCCTGTTCGAGGGCGGCAGCCGCGACCCCAGCCCGGCGCAGGACGGCGACGACCAGGAAATCCTCCACACGCTGAAGCTCTGGGGACTGCGCACGGTCGGCGACCTGGCCGGTCTGCCGGCCGCCGAGGTCCACAGCCGCCTCGGCGAGCGTGGCGCGGCGCTCCACGCCGCCGCCCGGGGTGTCGATCCGGAGCCGCTCACTCCCCGTCCGCCGCCGCCCACCTTCCGCGAATCGCAGACCTTCGAGTGGCCGATCGACAACCTGGAGCCGTTCCTGTTCGTAGCCCGCGGCGCCGTCTCCCGGCTGGCGGCCCGGCTCGACGCCCGGGGCATGGGCTGCAAGCGGCTCGAACTGTCGCTCAAGGTCGAGCCCGAGGGCCTCCATGAACTGGCCATCGAGCTGCCGGCGCCCACCCGCGAGGCGCGGACGCTGCTGTCGCTGATCCGTCTTCACCTGGAGGCCGAGCCGCCGCGAGCCCCGATCACGTCCATGCAACTGCTCGCCCATCCCGACGTTCCGCGCCAGGCGCAACTCAGCCTGCTCGGACCGGCCGCCCTGTCGCCCGACCGCCTGGCCGCCGTCACCGCGCGACTGCTCGCCCTGCTCGGCCCGAACCGCGTCGGCTCGCCGCGCACACGGAACGGCCACCTGCCGGAGCGTTTCCGCCTGGCCGACTACGACCCGCCCCCGCCGCCGCGGATCCGGCTCGAACCGAGGCCGGGGCGCGGCATGCTGGCGGTCCGCACCCTGCGGCCGCCGGTCGAGGTCGAGGTGCTGACCGCGGAGAGCGAAGAGACGGATCGCGTCGCGCCCTGCCCCGCACCGCGACAGATCAATCCGCTACCGACCGAGGACCGCCACGTCCGCATCGAGGGCGCCGTCCGCACCGCCGCCGGACCCTGGGAAATCGAGGAGGGCTGGTGGCGGGAAGCGCCGGCACTGCGGGACTACTGGGACGTGGAACTGCGGAACGGCGCGGTGTGCCGGATCTATCGGGACCGGACATCGGAGCGCTGGTACGCGGACGGGGTGTACGACTGAGGAGGTTTAGACCGCATTCGCGCCCGCAATCACCTGCTCCGCCACCACCCGGCCGCCGATCAGGTGCTCCTGGATGATCCGTTCCAGGACCTCGGGCGTGCAGCCCCAGTACCAGACGCCCTCCGGGTAGACGACCGCGACCGGACCCGCGTCGCAGATCCGCAGGCAGTTCGCCTTGGTTCGCATCACCGTGCCGAACTCGGTGAGCCCCAGCTCCAGCAAGCGGCGCTTGAGGTAGTCCCAGGACTCGAGCGACAGCTCCCGGTCGCAGCACTTCGGCTTCGTCTGGTCGCAGCACAAGAAGATGTGCCGCTGCACGTTGGCGATGCCGATGGCCTCCGCCTTGCGCCGGGCGCGGTCGAGGGCTTCAGGGTCCATGGCGGCGATGATTCCACGACCTCGGTCGATAGGCTGTGCTCCATGAAGCTCTACGAAGCCGCCTACCCGTTTCAGGAAGACGTGCTGGCCCTGCCGGTTGAGGATCTCGACGCCACGGCACAGTGGTACGCGGACGCCTTCGGGCTGCACGAGGTCGAACGCCGCGAAGAGCCCGTGCCAACGGTGATCCTCGAGCGCGACGGCGTCCGCATCGGCTTCGCGATCAACGGCGGCGACGCCAGCATGGACGGCGCGGCGATCCTGGTCACCGACATCAAGGCGGCTCGGGCCGAGCTGAAGAGCAACGGCGTGAAGGTCAAGAACTGGCGCATCGACAAGCGCGACGGCAAGAAGTTCCGCGTCTTCTTCGTCGTGGCGCCGGACGGGCTTTGTTACTACTTCCATCAGCAGGTCTGAACGGCAGCTAGCTGGAGCATGACTCGTTCCCACAGCCGGCCCGCGGCCATCGTCGCGCTCTTGCTGACCGCCCCGCTGCCCGCCGTCGCCCAGGACTTCGCCGAGCTTCTGGAGATCCGGCGCGTCAAGGAGACGCTCGATCTCAGCCGGGTGCCGGAGCCTGATCTGAGCCAGGTTCCGGCGGTCGACGCCCAACGGCTTCGGGACTATCGGACGCTCACGGCCGGCGCCCTCCAGCATGCCGCCGAGCCCATGCAGGCGCAGTTGGCGGCGAACACCTTCGGCGATCTCTGCGCGCGCTACCTGCACTACGCGTTGCACGACGCGGCAGCGGTCTGCCTGGACCAGCTCAGGGAGCTGGCGCCCGCCGATTTCCAGTGGGCCTACTTCAAACTGCTGTTGCAAATCGCTTCCGGAAACCTCGAAGGGGCGGTAGCAGCCGCTGAGGAGGCGCTGGCCATCCGGCCGGACGATCCGTCGACGCTCATCCGCCTCGGCGAACTCCAGGTGGCTGCCGGCGACATCGACGCTGCCGAAGCCGCCTACGAGGCGGCGATCGAGGCCTACCCGGAGAGCGCCACGGCCCGCGTCGGGCTCGGCTACATCGCCCTGGAGCGGGACGACCCGGCGAAGGCGCTCCAGATCTTCCAGGAAGTCGCCGCCTCCCAGCCCGAAGGCAGCGAGGCGAATCACCACGTCGGTCTCGCCTATCGCGCCCTGGGCGACGCCGACCGGGCCGCCGAGGCGTGGCGGCTGAACCAGGACGTCCTGATCCCGATGTACGACCCGCTGCTCGAACGGCTGCGGCCGCTCGAGGAGGACGTGACCCTGCCGCTCGATCGAGCCGTCGCCGCGGCCGCGGAGGGCGACTACGAGCGGGCGATCCGGCTGTACGAGGAGATTCTGGAAGCGGACGAGACGGACGAAGAGGTTCACTTCCGCCTGGCCGGTTCGCTGCTCCTGGTCGGCGAGGACGAGCGCGCGGAACGGCACCTGCGCCGGACGATCGCGCTCAACCCGGAACACGGTCCGGCCCACTACGCGCTCGCGATGTTCCTGAACCGCGCCGGCCGCCGAACGGAGAGCGCCGTCCACCTGGAGCGGGCAGCCGACCTCATGCCGGAGAACCTGCCCTGGCGGCTCCAGCGGGCCCAGATGCGGGCCGGCGCCGGGGATGCGGCCGGCGCCATCTCCGAGCTAGAGCGGATCGTCGCTCAGGACCCCGCGATGATCGAGGCGCGCCGAACTCTCGCCGCCCTGTTGATCGGCTCAGGACGGGCGGAAGCGGCCGCGGACCAGCTTCAGGCCCTCGTCGCGCTGACGCCGGATGACCTTCAGGCGCGGTTCAATCTGGGCTTGATCCTCTTCGAGACCGGCCGCTACGCCGAGGCGCGCCGAGCCCTCGACGACACGCTGGGCCGCTTTCCCGGCGATGTCGCCACCCGTCACCTGCTCGCCCGCCTCCTCGCGGTCAGCCCCGAGGAGGGAGTGCGGGACGGCGCTCGCGCGGTCGAGCTGGCGCAGTCCGTCGTCGACGAGCAGCCGGCGCTCGACCACCTGGAAACCCTGGCCATGGCTCTGGCCGAGGCCGGTCGGTTCGACGACGCAGTCACCTGGCAGCAGCGGGCGCTGGAAGCGGAGCGTCAGACTGCCGGCGGCAATTCGCCGCAACGGCTCGACCGGCTGGCGCTCTACCAGGCCCGCCAGCCGCTACGGGCGCCCTGACGGCCCAGCGGAGCCGGCCTCACGGCCGGCGCATCTTTCTGGCCGCCTTTGGCGGCAGCGGGTCAGACGACCCGCGCACCCAGCTCCGGCTCGGGTTCAGGCGCCGGGCGCGCGGTAGGGCACGCTCTTCGCCACCGCGCCGTCGATCTCCTCCGGCGTCATCAGGACGCGCATCGTCACCTTGATGCCGCCGCCGGCATTCAGGGTCATTGAGACCGCGACCGCGGTCTCGTTGTCCGGAAGGTCGACGATCATCAGCAGGTCGGCGCCACCGAACGCGTAGTAGATGGCCTCCACCGTGCCGCCCGCGCCCTCCACGGTCGCGCTGAGCGCCTTCCGCCGACGGCTGCCGCCTTCCTGGATCAGGCCCTGGACGCCGGTGTGAGTGTAGTTCGCCTCAATCAGATACTTCGCCACTTTCGCATCTCCTTTTCCTCAACGGCGTGATCTTTTGGCGAAAACGCCGTACCGGGTCATGTTGCCACAGCGCGGGCAGATGTGCCTCCACTATCTTGCTTTCCGTTACCGCCTGATTTACGCTTCACGGATGGCCCGGGACAGTTCTCCCAAACCCAAGGTCCCCAAACCCGAAGTCAACGTGCCGGCCCGCAACATGGGGCTTTCCGGTTCCGTGCGCAAGGGCAGCGGCTACGGCGACCGCGGCGGCAACGACCTGCTCGACGCCCGGGGGGAACCCAACCCCGGCTACGCCGCGCCGGGTGCGGTCAAGGAGCAACTGCGACGGCGACGGTTCCGGGCTCCGCCGAAACGCCGGCTTCGGCCCCCGCCCTACGCCGAACTCCACGCCGCGTCGTCATTCTCCTTCCTGCGCGGCTCGTCGCAACCCGAGGACCTGGTGGCGCGGGCGGCGGCACTGGGGCTGCCGGCGGTCGCCCTGCTCGACCGGAACGGCGTCTCCGGGGCGCCGCGCTTCTACAAGGCGGCGCGGGAAGCGGGGATCCGCGCGCTGGTCGGCGCCGAGGCGGTGATCGACCGGCCGCAGGCGTCGGCGGTTTCCCGGCAGCGCGAGGAGCGGCCGGCCCTGGACGACCAGGAGACCCGCGTCAACCTGCTCGTGCGAAACCGCCAGGGCTACCGCAACCTCTGCCGCCTGCTGACCGCCGGGGCGTTAGGGCACCCCAAGGGCGAGGCGCGGATCGACTGGACGCTGCTGGAAGAACACGCGGAAGGTCTCCACTGCCTGGCCGGCGCCGAAACCGATCCGGTCGGGCGGGCGCTGGCGCGGGAAGGGCTGGAAGCGGCCGGCCGCCAGCTCGAACGTCTGCACGCCGTCTTCCCCAACCGCCTGCACGTGGAGCTCTCGCGCCACGGCATCCGTGCCGAAGAGCACCGCAACCAGGCCCTGGTCCGGCTGGCGGACAGGCTTCGCGTGCCGGTCGTCGCCACCGGCGGCGTGCGCTACGCCGCGGCCCGCGACAAGCCCCTCCATGACCTGATGACCGCGATCCGGCACCACGTGACGGTCGACGACGCGGGCGCCCGCCTCGCCCGCGAGCGTCAGCGCCGCCTGAGGAGCCCGGAAGAGATGCACCGGCTGTTCGCCGATCTCCCCCGGGCCGTTCACGCCGCGCACGAACTGATTGGAGAACTCGACTTCACCCTCGCCGACCTCGGCTACCGCTTCCCGGACTACCCGGTGCCCGAGGGCGAGACGCCGATCTCCCACCTCCGCGAACTGACCTGGCAGGAGGCACGGGAGCGCTTCCGGCCGCTGACCGCTAAAGCCGGAGCGCAGCTCGAGAAGGAGCTCGCGCTGATCGAGAAGCTCGACCTCGCCGGCTACTTCCTGATCGTCTGGGACGTCGTCCGCTTCTGCAAGGAGCAGCGGATCCTCGCCCAGGGCCGCGGCTCGGCCGCCAACTCCGCCGTCTGCTACGCGCTCTCCATCACCGCAGTCGACCCGGTGAAGATGGACCTGCTGTTCGAGCGCTTCCTGTCCGAGGAACGCGGCGAATGGCCGGACATCGACATCGACCTGCCGTCCGGCGACCAGCGCGAGAAGGTGATCCAGTACGTCTACGGGCGCTACGGCCGGCACGGCGCGGCGATGACCGCGAACGTGATCACCTACCGCGACCGCATGGCCGCGCGCGAGGCGGCCAAGGCGCTGGGGTGCTCCAGGTCCCAGGTCGACCGTCTGGCCAAGGGCCTCGGCCACTGGCATTACGATCTCTCCCGCGGCGACAGCAAGGAGATGGACGAGGAGCTCACCGAGCTCGGGTTCGACCCCCGCGACCGGCGCATCCGGATCTTCGTCCGCCTGTGGCGGCAGCTCCAGAACCACCCCCGCCACCTCGGTCAGCACTCGGGCGGCATGGTGCTCTGCGCCGGACGGCTCGACGAGATCGTGCCGCTCGAACCGGCGGCGATGGAGAACCGGGTCATCGTCCAGTGGGACAAGGACGACTGCGCCGACCTGGGACTGATCAAGGTCGACCTGCTCGGCCTCGGCATGCTGAACGCGCTCGAGGAGGCGGTGCCCCTGATCCGCCGCCACGAGGGCAAGGAGGTCGACCTCGCCCACCTGCCGCCCGACGACCCGGCAACCTACGAGATGATCTGCCGCGCCGACACGGTCGGGGTCTTCCAGATCGAGAGCCGGGCGCAGATGGCGTCCCTGCCGCGCCACAAGCCGTACAAGTTCTACGACCTGGTGATTCAGATCGCGATCATCCGTCCCGGCCCGATCGTCGGCGGTATCGCGCATCCCTTCTTCGAGCGCCGGGTCGGCCGCGAGGAGGTCTCCTACCCCCACCCGCTGCTCGAACCGATCCTGCGGCGCACCCTCGGCGTGCCGATCTTCCAGGAGCAGATCCTCAAGGTCGCCATGGTCGCGGCCGGTTTCTCCGGCGGCGAGGCGGAAGACCTGCGGCGGGCAATGGGCTTCAAGCGCTCCGTCGAACGCATGCACGAGATCGAGCAGCGGCTGCGCTCGGGGATGAACGAACGCGGCATCACGGGCGAAGCCCAGGAACAGATCGTCAAGGCGATCACCTCGTTCGCGCTCTACGGCTTCCCCGAGTCGCACTCCGCCAGCTTCGCCCTGATCGCCTACGCCAGCGCCTACCTCAAGCGCCATCACCCGACTGCCTTCTTCCTGTCGCTCCTGAACGCCTGGCCAATGGGCTTCTACCACCCGGCGACCCTGGTCCGCGAGGCGCAGCGCGCCGGGAGCGCCGTGCTGCCGATCGACGTGAACGAATCGGGGGTCAGGTGCCGCTGGCAGGACCGGCCGGCGGATGCCGGCGGACTGGGTGCGCCGGCGTCCCCGCCGACTGCCGTCGCAGTCAGCGAGGCGTCACGGCCCGGCGAACCGCCTCCGGCGGGCGCGATCCGCCTCGGGCTGCGCTACGTCAAGGGAATGCGACGTGAGGCGGCGGAGCGGATCGAGGCCGAGCAAACGGCAAGGCGCTTTGCGAGCATCGAGGATCTCGCCGCGCGCTGCCGCCTGCGCCGGAACGAACTCACGGCGCTGGCGTCGATCGGCGCGTTGCCCGGGCGCGGCCGGCGCGCCGCGCTGTGGCAGGCGGCCCAGGTCGAGAAGCCGAAGGGACCGCTGTTCTCGGGTCTTTCAACCGCCAGTCCGTCGCCGCTCGAGGAAATGACGCCGATGGAAGAGACCGCCGCCGACTTCCACGTCGCCTCGATCACCACCGGCCCCCACCCGATGGAGTACTACCGCCGGGCGCTCGACCGCCGCCGCGTCGTACCCGCCGCGGCGCTCCCGGACAAGCCCGCCGGCCGCCGCGTGCGCACCGCCGGTTCGGTCATTGTCCGCCAGCGCCCGGGCACCGCCCGCGGCCTCCTGTTCCTGACCCTGGAGGACGAGACGGGGATGAGTCAGGCCGTCGTCATGCCGGACCAGCTCAAGAAGCACCGCCGCACGATCGTCTCCTCCTCCGGCCTGATCGTCGAAGGCGTCCTGCAGAAGAAGGACGGCTCGCTATCCGTCAAGGCGGACAGGTTCTGGCCGATCGACCGCCTGGAGCGGATTCCGAGTCACGACTTCCGGTGAACTACCGCCCCGAGCGCAGCGGAATCCCCTGCCGGTACTGCTCGAGCCTGCGGCTCAGCAGCTCGAGCAGCCGCTCCCGGTCGGGCGAGTCGTTTCGCGCGTCACCGACGATCTCGAGCGCCTTCGCCACTGTCCGCGCCGCCGTTTCGAAGTCGCCGGTCTCGGCCTGGGCGGCTGCCAGGGTCTCGAGCAGAGCCGGCTCGGCGCCGCCGGAGACCGCGTTCAGTTCGAGGGCGATCACGAGAGCGAGCTGGCCGTCGCGCCGGCCGGCATCCGGATGGGTCGCCAGGGTCCAGGCGATGTCGTTGCCCCGCGCCAGGAGGTTCCGGTCCTCGAGGTAGGCGCGACGGAGGTGTTCCGCGCCCTCGGCGGCGCCGGCCGGACCGCCGCGGATCAGGGTCAGGCCGAGTTCGTGGCGGCCCGCCGCGTGATCGGGGTCGTGCGAGAGAAGCGCCCGGTAGTTCTCGATCGCCTCTTCCAGGCGGCCCGCCGCGGCCGCGATCCGGGCCGCTCCGTAGAGCGCTTCGGTGTCCCGCGGCTCGACGTCGAGGATGGCCCGGTAGTGTCCCCAGGCGGCGCCGAGTTCGTCGCTGCGGACGGCGGCTTCCGCCAGGACCCGGTGCGCTTCGACGTGGCGTGGATCGAGGGTGACGACGGCCGCGAACTGCTCCATCGCCTCCCGCAGGCGCTCCGCCTTGCCGAGCAACTGGCCGTAGAGATACCGCAGTTCCACGTCACGCGGACTCTCCTCCACCGCGCGGCCAAGCTCCCGCAACGCCTCGTCCGTTCGTCCCTCCCGGTCGAGCAGCTCGGCAAGGCGCACCCGTGCCGACACGTCTCCCGGATCGGCGGCGAGCGCCGCCTCGGCCTGCGCCCGCACCGAGGCCGTGTCGCCAGCGTCGAGGAGAGAGTTCTGCCAGGCGGCCCGCGCGGCCGGATCGTCGGGTTCGAGGTCGAGGGCGGCACGGGCGTAGCGGGCCGCGGCTTCGTTGTCTCCACGCCGGCCTTCGAGCACGGTCAGGCGCTGGAGCGACTTGAACAGGCGGTCTCGCGCTCCCTGTCGCTCGAACGAAGCTCCACCGCCATCGTCGAGGCGCGCCTGCTCGACCTCGACCGAACGCCGCAGCAGGGCCACCGACTCGTCCGGAAACCGCTCCTCGTACCAGCGCGCGTAGCTCGCGAGCGACACTTCGTCCGGAGGCTCCGTGTACCAGCGGCCCGGAAGCGTCGCCGACGCCACCCGCAGGTCGGAGTCCCGCGCTTCCAGCAGTTCGAGGTCCGCGATCAGGTCACCGGCGGTGACGCCTCCGCGGTAAAGCACGGCGACCCGGCCCTCGCCGTCGAGCAGCATGGAGAACGGTAGCGACAGCGGAAAACGCCGGTCGAACAACGACCTCTTGACGATCTCCACCTTGTCCAGCGTCTCCTCCGTCGCCATCCCGTGCAGGAACGGGAAGGCGATCTCGTCCATGAAGCTCCGCGCCGCCGCTTCGGTCGTCGTCGCCACCTCGCCCATGCCGTCCGTCGACAGCGCGGCGATGTCGAGACCCGCAGCACGGAGCGCATCCTCCTCGTTCGCCAGGTCCTGGAGCTCGAAACGGCAGGGAACGCACCAACTCGCCCAGATGTTGACCAGCACCGGCCGGCCCTGGCCCGTCTCGACCGCCACCGGTTCTGCGGCGTCGAAGGAGCGGAGCGTGAAGGAAGGTGCCGGTGGACGGGGCGCCAGTACCACCCGCGCGCCCGTGGTCGGCGCCGGCGGCTCCTGGACGCGTGGAATCAACGGTGTTCGCCCCGTCGGCCCCGGCACGGCCTCGGTCCGACCGCTACCCTGGACGATCCGGTAGCGGCCACCGGCTTCTACGCTGGCGAACGTCTCGCTGCCGCCCCCGGGCCAGTGGACGCTCACCGGACCCGAAACCTCGCCGTCGCCCAGGCCGAAGTGCAACCAGCGGCTGGACTGCGAGAGGAAACCCTCGCCGGCTCGGACGGAGCGCCGGAGGATGCCGGACGAGGTTGGGATTTCCACCCGCGCTCCGACCGCGTCCCGGTTCGTACCGGCGCCGTCTCCCTCAAGACGCAGGGCGACGAAGCGTCGCCCCGCCGGCAACTCATTCCGCATCAGCCGCAACCGTGGCGCGGTCCGGTTGCTGACCGCCACATCCAGGTCGCCGTCGCCCTCCAGGTCGAGAAAGCCGACGCCGCGGCCGTCGTCCGGAAAGTCCAGACCGCTCACCGCCGACGCGTTGGCGAAGGCGCCGCCGGCTTCGCCCGGGTTCAGAAAGACACAGTTCCGCTCGTTGCCGCTGAAGGAGAGTCCCTCGTCGAGCCGTTCGTGGAGCGCGCGAAGTGATTCGAGGTACGGCTCCAGCGATCGCTCATCCGGCGAACTGGGCGCGCGCGGCACGACCTGCCGCCAGAAGAAGCTTCACAGGTCGTCCGGGAGGGTCTGGGTCAGGTTGCCGTTGGCAACGACCAGGTCCTCCCAGCCATCGTTGTCGATGTCGGCGAAGACCGACGACCAGGACCAGCGGCCCATCGTGACGTTGGCGTCCACGCTGCGATCGTGGAAGCCGCCGCCCGAAGTACCCGCGAACAGGGAGTTGCCGCGCGCCATCCGCTGGACCTCCGCCAGCGGGCCGGCGCGTTGGCGGTCGCGCTCGAACTTCCGCTGATACGTGATCCGGTTGCCGGCGGCGGAGAACATGTTGCCGACGTAGACATCCATCCGGCCGTCCCGGTTGTAGTCGGCCCAGCTCACCGACATCCCGGACGAGATGTCCTCGACGCCGGCCTCACCGGCCACGTCGACGAAGCGGCCGCCGTCGTTGCGGTACAGGTTGTTGCGGCCGTAGTCGTTCGCCACGTAGAGGTCCGCGTCGCCGTCGCCGTCGAAGTCCTCCCAGGACGCGGCCAGGCTGAAACGGCGGTTGTTCACATCGAGTCCCGCCTCGGCCGTCGCATCGACGAAGCGGAAGCCGCCGTCGTTGCGCAGCAGCACGTTGCGGCCGCCGTTGTTCGCGTCGTGGTAGGGCACCGGGCTCGCCACGCCGCGCTCGTCGTAGGCACGCCGGTAGGCGCAGACGTAGAGGTCGAGGTCGCCGTCGCCGTCGTAGTCCGCGGCCGACAGCGAGTTGCTGTCCGGGATGTTGCCGGCGACGTGGCGAACGCGGGCGAAGCGGCCGCTGCCGTCGTTCTCGAGCACCAGCACCGCGGGCCGGCTGGACAGGACGAGGTCCGGGTCGCCGTCATTGTCGAGATCGACGAACAGCCCGGCGAGGGCGCGCTCCAGGTAGTCGACCGCCGCTTCCGCCGAACGGTCGTCGAACGTGCCTTCCCGGTTCTGAATGTAGAGGCGGTTCGGCAGGCCGCCCTGCTCGGGCAGGAAGATGTCGTCGAGCCCGTCCCCGTTCACGTCGGCGACCGACACGCCCTGCCAGCCGGTCTTGTTGTAGCCGGCCGCCTTCGGGATCCGGTTGAGCCAGGCGTCGGGCGGCTGGAGCAACTGGTCCCGGTAGCTCGGGTTGTGACCGACCGCGGCTTCAGTGACGTCGACGAAAAGGGGGCCGCGGGGAGTCGAGGTCTCCTCGTAGTCGGAGACCTCGACCCTCAGCAGCAGCGGAACGCCGTCGCCGTCCGCCGGCAACCTCCAGATCGTCGACCAGACAGCGTTCAACTGCCGGCTGCCGGCCGGTCCAGCGACCGAGGCCTCGAAGTACGCCAGCGTGGTGAAGCCGTCCGACCCGGCGTCGACCGAGTAGAGCTTGAAGTCCGCCCGCGGCGGGCCGCCGGCCATCCGTCCGGCGAGGGCGCCTAGCGCGCGCCTGAAGCCCTCGGCGCCGCGATACGCCGTAGCCGCACCACTCACGCTCCCGCTCTCGACGGCGAAGGCCGTGCCCCGGTAGCGCGCGGTCAGCTCTCCGGGCACGAACCCCGGCGACTCGAACGCCTGATCGACGACCGACCCGACTTCGCCGGACGGCACGGCATCGGCGCCGCCCGCCGCAACCTCCGCAAGCCACGCGGCGACGCTCTTGAGCTGGGCCTCGGCCTGTTCGCTGAGCGCCTCGGTGTCCCAACCATCGGCCCGCGGATCGACGGCGGCGGCGAAGTCCTCGGTCCCGAAAGCCGGGGTGACTTCCGCCTGCCTGCTCTGCGCCAAGGCGGCGGCCGGCACGACCGCAAGCAGAACAGGGAGTGCCTTGATGCAGTTCCTGAGCCCCGGGAGAGTCCGGGCCCGCTGCGTTCCTTGCCGGTATGAAACCATAGTGCTAGCGTTTCGCATTCACATGCCCCGCGGGATCGACGGAGGACCATGACGATGGGCAACCTGACTGTACGCAATCTCGACGACAACGTCATCGACCAGTTGAAGGAGACCGCCAAGGTGAACCACCGTTCCCTTGAAGCGGAGGTCCGCCACCGACTGACCGAGAGCGTCTACGACAGCGCGTACCACACGCGAGCCGCCGAGTTCTTCGAGCGCACCCGTCGCCTCGCCAAGCAGACAATCGGCACCCCTCAGTCGGACAGCACCCTCCTGATTCGCGAAGACCGCGACCGGTGAGAGTCACCGTCGACGCGAGCGTCGCGGTCAAGTGGTTCGTGGCGGAACCGAGACATGAGGAGGCGTACCTGCTGCGCGGTCGGCGGATAGCGCGCTACGCCCCTACCTTCCTGCCCGTTGAATGCGCGAACGTCCTCTGGAAGAAGGTCCGCCGCGGTGAGCTGGACGACCTCACTCCCTACTTCAGGGAGGTCGAGAACCTCCGGGAAGTGCTCTCCTTCCGAGACACGGAGGATCTGCTCGCGGAGGCTGCTCGACTCGCCGTCGAACTTGGTCATCCGGTCTACGACTGCCTCTACATCGCTTGCGCCCAGCGCACGCACTCCACCCTGGTCACCGACGATCGCCGATTGACGAGAGCCGTCTCGGAGCACCTTCCCGGACTTCAGGTGCTGAACCTGCAGGACGACGACGCGATCCGGCGACTCGAAGCAGCTTCCATGATCCGTCGGTGAGCCCCAGCTTGAGGACACCCTTCGGCCTGGGGCAAACCAAGCCGCGCCACTACCTGGAGATGGCCAGGGTGGCCTGGCGGAACCGGGACGAAGCGGGCTATGCGTGGCGCATCCTTCGCGACGGCGTCTGCGACGGCTGCGCGCTGGGGACGTCGGGGCTGCGCGACTGGACGCTGGACGGAGTACACCTGTGCATGGTCCGGCTCGATCTGTTGCGGCTGAACACGATGCCGGCGCTCGACCCGGCGCTGCTCGGCGACGCCGAAGCTCTGGCCTCGCGCGGCTCCACGGCGTTGCGCGGCCTGGGGCGACTGGCCTGCCCGATGCTGCGTCGAGCCGGCGAGCCGGGTTTCGGGCGCATCTCCTGGCCCGAGGCGATCGACATCGCCGCCACCGGGCTGGCCGGAGTCCGCGAACGCGACCCCACGCGCGCGGCCTTCTTCCTGACCTCGCGCGGCATTCCGAACGAGACCTACTACGTGGCGCAGAAGGCCGCGCGGTTCTTCGGCACGCCGCACGTCGACACGGCCGCCCGCCTCTGTCACGCCGCCTCGACGATCGCCCTCAAGAGGGCCTACGGGTACGGGGCGGCAACGAACTCCTACACGGACTGGCTCGACGCCGACCTGATCGTGTTCTTCGGTTCGAACGTGCCGAACAACCAGCCGGTGACCGTCAAGTACCTCCACCATGCGGTCCGGCGAGGCGCCGAGATCGCGGTCGTCAACCCGTATCGCGAACCGGGCCTCGAGCGCTACTGGGTGCCTTCGGTTCCCTCGAGCGCGGTGTTCGGCACCGACCTGGCGCGACACTGGTTCGCCGTCGACACGGGCGGGGACCTCGCCTTCCTGAACGGCACGATGAAAGCCCTGCTCGACCTCCCCGGAGGCGTTGCGCGCGACTTCGTCGACCGCTCCACCGAGGACTTCGCCGCTCTCGAAGCGGCCCTGGGAAAGGCCTCCTGGGAGGAACTGGAGAGTGCGAGCGGGGCGTCGAGAGCCGAGATGGAACGCTTCGCCGGGCTCCTCTGCGCCAGACCGAAGACCATCCTCGTCTGGTCCATGGGCCTGACCCAGCACCGCCACGGCGTCGACACCGTGCTCGCCATCTGCAACCTGGGACTCGTGCGCGGACTCCCGGGTCTCCCCGGCGCCGGCCTGGTGCCGATTCGCGGCCACTCCGGGGTCCAGGGCGGGTCGGAAGTCGGCTGCGCACCGGTGTCGGAAACCGGGATTCTCGACCACTGGGCCGAGGTCTGGGGCTTCGAACCGCCGCGCGGTCCCGGCCTCGCGGCCACCGGACAGATCGAAGCGGCCGCCGACGGGGACATCGATGCGTTCTGGATAGCGGGCGGGAACTTCCTCGAAACGACTCCCGACCGGGAGCGCGTCGAACGCGCGCTGCACCGCCCGGCACTGCGAATCCACCAGGACGTCGTGCTGAACAGCGCGATGCTGGTCGAGCCGAGCGACACCGTGCTGCTGCTGCCGGCCACGACGCGCTACGAGATTCCCGGCGGCGTGACCGAAACGACGACCGAGCGACGCATCGTCTTCTCGCCCTCGATTCGCCACGACGGCGCCGAAAGCCGAACGCTCGGCGAGTGCCGGCCGGAGTGGGAGGTGCTGTGCGAGGTCGTCTCCAGGGTCCGCCCCGAGCCGGCGGGCGCGCTCGACTTCGCGGACACGGCGGCGGTCCGGGCCGAGATCGCCCTGGTCGAACCCCGCTACGCCGGGATCGAGAAGCTGAAGCGAAAGGGCGACCAGTTCCAGTGGGGCGGCGCCCAACTGTTCGAGGACGGGCGCTTCGCCACGCCATCCGGCCGCGCCAGGTTCCATGCCGTCGAACCGCCGGCGGATCGGGAGCTGCTCGACGGTGAGCTCTTCCTGTCCACTCGCCGCGGGCGGCAGTTCAACTCCATGGTCCACGCCGGGCGGGATCCCCTGACCGGCCTCGAGCGCTCCGACCTGCTGATGAACGCGGAGGATGGACGTGCGCGCGACATCGCCGCCGGCCAGCGGGTCGTCGTCTCGTCGCCGGTGTCACGGATCGAGTTCGTGGCCCGCTTCGGGCAGATCAAGGCCGGCAACGTCGAAGCGCACTGGCCCGAGTGCATGGAGCTGCTGCCCTGGTCCCTGGACCCCGACTCCGGCGAGCCGGAGTACGGCGTCCGGGTACGGGTAGAACGAACGGAAGCCTCGGCGTGAAGCCGGCCGCACCCGAGACCTCAGCGGAGCGCAGCGCACTGGTCGAGCGCTCCGGCGACATCGGCCGCGACGTCGTAGCGGTCGAGGAACCGCTCGAGATCCGGGTCGACGGCGAGGCCGTCGTCGTGACGATGCGCAGCCCCGGCGCGGAGCGGGACCTCGCGCTCGGATACCTCCACGCCGAAGGGCTGATCGAGCAGATGGCCGACGTCGAGAACGTGACCGTCGGCGGAGCGCCGCGGCTGGACAATGCACTGCCGGCAGGCGCCGAGCCGAGCGTCCCCGGATCGATCGTCGATGTCCGGCTCTCGGCAAGGGGACGCCGGGCCGCAAGCCGCCGCGGCGAGACGAGGAAGCGGGAACGGGCCTTCCGCGTGACCAGCGCGTGTGGCGTCTGCGGCAAGCCCTCGCTCGAGGACCTGTGGGTGCGGCTGCCAGCGATCCGACCGCTCGACCTGGACCCGGACCACGAGCGACTCCTGGTTCAGCGACTGCCGGCGGCCATGCAGGAAGGTCAACCCCTCTTCAGCGACACCGGCGGCGTTCACGCGGCCGCCCTGTTCGAGGTCGCCGGCGGGCAGGCCGAACTGCTCTGGCTTCGCGAGGACATCGGACGCCACAACGCGGTCGACAAGGTCACAGGCAAGGCGCTGCGAGCGAACCGGCTGCCCCTGGACGACACGATCCTCGCGGTCAGCGGCCGCCTCGGTTTCGAGATCGTGCAGAAGGCGGCGGTGGCCGGCATCCCGGTGCTTGCCGCGGTCGGCGCGCCGTCGAGTCTGGCCCTGGACATCGCCCACCTGGCCGGCATCCGCGTCTACGCCTTCGTCGCCGCCGACCGCAGCAATCTCTATCCCGCAGCACCGGTCGAAGCGCGGCGACTGGACGGTTCCGATTGACGAGTCCGAGCACTGGGCATAGGTTGCCCCTGAAAGCGGTTGACCTCTGAGGAGGTGCATGAAGATGACGAGGATTCCGAAGTGACGGTGGCCGCGGTCAATCCGGAAGCGGGGCAGGCCGCGCCGCACCTGACGTTCTTCGATCAGGTGAACGTCGCCTTCGACCGGGCGGCAAAGTACACGGACCACGACCCCACCCTGCTGGAGCAGGTGAAGTGGGTGAACTCGGTCTACCGGATGAGTTTCCCGCTGCGGCGGGACGACGGCACGATCGAGGTCATTCACGCCTGGCGTGCCGAACACAGCCATCACCGGCTGCCGACAAAGGGCGGCATCCGCTACGCGCCGAACGTGAACGAGGACGAGGTCATGGCGCTGGCGGCGCTCATGACCTACAAGTGCGCTCTCGTCGACGTTCCCTTCGGCGGCGCCAAGGGCGGGGTCTGCATCGATCGCCGGAACTACTCCAAGGGAGAGCTGGAACGCCTGACGCGCCGCTACACCGCCGAACTCCAGCGCAAGTCCTTCATCGGGCCGGGCAAGGACGTGCCGGCGCCCGACTACGGCACGAGCGAGCAGGAGATGGCCTGGATCGCCGACACCTACTCCCAGATCGAGCACGGCGAAGTCAACGTCGCCGCCTGCGTAACGGGCAAGCCGGTCGAGCACGGCGGCATTCAGGGCCGCACCCAGGCGACCGGACTGGGCGTCTTCTTCGGTATCCGCGAAGCCTGTTCGTTCGAGGACGACATGGCGAAGCTCGGCCTCGAACCGGGTGTCGCCGGCAAACGGATCGTGATCCAGGGGCTCGGCAACGTCGGCTATCACGCCGCCAGGTACCTGCAGGACGCCGGCGCCAAGCTGGTCGGCCTGGCCGAGTACGAGGGCGCGATCTCCGGTCCGGACGGCCTCGACCTGGACGACGTGGTCGAGCACCGACGGAGCACCGGCTCGATTCTCGACTTCCCGGGCGCTTCCAACGTCGAGCCGAGCCACAAGGCGCTCGAGCTCGACTGCGACATCCTGGTGCCGGCCGCACTCGAGAACCAGATCACGAGAGAAAACGTCGGCCGTATCTCCTGCCGCATCCTGGCCGAGGCGGCGAACGGCCCGACCACCTCGGCAGCCAGCGCCGCGGCGGCCAAGCGCGGCATCCTGGTGATCCCTGACGTTTATCTGAACGCCGGCGGCGTCACCGTCTCCTACTTCGAGTGGCTGAAGAACCTCTCCCACGTCCGCTTCGGACGGATGCAGAAGCGGTTCGAGGAAAGCGTGCGCCGCGATCTGCTGAACGCGATGAGTTCGGCGACCGGCGCCAGCTTCAGCCAGGACGAGGTCAGGATCCTGGCCCGGGGAGCGGACGAGATCGACCTCGTGAACTCGGGGTTGGAGGAGACGATGGCGACCGCCTACCACCACGTCCGGCGCTACCGGAACAAGCTGGGCCCCGAGGTCGACCTGCGCACGGCGGCGATGGTCCTGGCAATCGATAAGGTCGCCGCCTCCTACCGCACCGCGGGTATCTTCCCGTAGCCGCGGACCGCTCGCCCAAGACCCAAGACTGCCCTCTTGATCTCGCTGCTGCTGATCGTTCTCGGCATCGCCGTGCTCTGGGCCGGCGGCGAGATCCTCGTACGCTCCGTGACCGGCCTGGCCGCCGTTCTCCGCGTCAGTCCGACGGTGATCGGGCTGACCGTCGTCGCCTTCGGCACCTCGGCGCCGGAACTCGGCGTGGCGATAACCGCCGCGCTGCGGGACTCCGCCGGGCTGGTCTACGGCAACGTGGTCGGCTCGAACATCGCCAACGTCGGCCTGATCCTCGGCATCTCGGCGCTCGTGGTGCCTCTGCACAACCACAGCGACGGCGCCGAACGCCAGGCGATCCGCTTGGTCCGCCGCGAGCTGCCCTTCATGCTCGCCACTTCCCTGCTCGTCCTGACCTTCACCGCCTTCGGCCGCCTGGGCCGGTTCGAGGGCGTGGTGCTGCTCGCGCTGATGGCGTACTTCCTCGTCGTCCTGGTCCGCAATGGCGACACCGAAACGGCCGATCCTCAGGGCGTCAGCACGATCAAGTCCGTCCTTGGCACTCTGGTCGGACTCGCGCTACTCGCCCTCGGCGCGGCCGAACTCCTGGTACCCGCGGCGAAGGAACTGGCGCTGGATCTCGGCGTCAGCGAGAAGGTCGTCGGACTCACGGTCGTGGCCTTCGGCACCAGCGTGCCCGAACTCGCCGCCTGCCTGGTGGCGGCCTACCGGAATCAACACGGCATCGTGTTGGGCAACATCGTCGGCTCGAACGTGTTCAACATCCTGCTCGTCCTGCCGGCCGCGATCCTCATCCGCCCCTTCGAAACCACCTTCCTCGCCGAGGGCCTGGACGCCTCGGTCATGCTCTTCTTCAGCCTCCTCATGTTCCTCGCCGTCTACCTGCTGCGACACGGCCGCAGCATCGGAAGGACCTGGGGCACGCTGCTCGTGGCAGCCTATGGGGGCTACGTGGCCTGGCTCTTCAGCAAGCTATGACGCAGCAAACCATGACACCGGCCGAATCCACCGCAAGCGGCGCCCTGCCCTTCGCCGACCGCCACATCGGCCCCCGTGCCGCCGAGATCGAGCAGATGCTCGAGGCGCTGGGTCAGTCCTCGCTCGCGAGCCTGATCGACGCCGCCGTACCGGCCGCGATCCGCGGCGACACTTCCGCCCGCGACATTGCCACCGGCGGCCTCGAACTGCCGCCGCCGGCTTCCGAAGCCGCGACGCTGGTCGAACTCGACGAGATCGCCGCCGGCAACCAGGTGCTGCGCAGCTTCATCGGCATGGGCTACCACGGCTGCGTGACGCCGCCGGTCATCCAGCGCAACGTCCTCGAGAACCCTGGCTGGTACACGGCCTATACGCCGTATCAGCCGGAGATCTCCCAGGGCCGGCTGGAGGCGCTGCTCAACTTCCAGACGATGATCGCCAGCCTCACCGGCCTCGAGGTGGCGAACGCCTCCCTGCTCGACGAGCCGACCGCCGCGGCCGAAGCGATGACGCTGTGCTGGGCCGAGAAGCGGCGCCAGGGACGGTTCTTCGTGTCGGAGGGCTGTCACCCGCAGACGATCGAGGTGGTCCGGACCCGCGCCCAGCCGCTCGGCATCGAGGTCGAGGTCGGCGATCACGAAGACCTGGGCCCGGAGGGGGACCTGGACCCGGAAGGCGTGTTCGCGGCCCTGGTCCAGCAACCGGCCACCGACGGCAGCGTTCATGACTACCGGGGGCTGGCCGAACGGATGCGCGAAGCCGGCGGCATGACGATCGCCGCCGCCGATCCTCTCGCCCTCTGCCTGCTCGAGGCCCCCGGCGCCTGGGGCGCCGACGTCGCGGTCGGCAGTACCCAGCGCTTCGGCCTGCCGATGGGGTTCGGCGGACCGCACGCCGCCTACATCGCCGTACGCGACCGGCTGAAGCGGCGGCTGCCGGGCCGCCTGGTCGGCGTCACCCACGACGACGATCACCGGCCGGCGCTGCGCCTGGCGCTCCAGACCCGGGAACAGCACATCCGCCGCGACCGCGCCACCAGCAACATCTGCACCGCCCAGGTGCTGCCGGCGGTGATCGCGAGCTTCTACGCCGTCTACCACGGTCCGGAAGGGCTCGAATCGATCGCCGGAGCGGTCCACCGCCGCGCCGCACGTCTTGCCGAACGCCTGCGCTCCCTCGGCTTCACGCTTCGCTCCGGCACGTTCTTCGACACGGTGACGGCCGAAGTCGGCAGTGTCGCGGAGGAACGCCAGGTGCTCGCGGCGGCCCGGCGCCGCAAGCTGAACCTGCGGGAGTGGGGCTCGGGCGCCATCTCGGTCGCCTGCGATGAAACGACGACCGACTACGACATCGAGTCGGTGCTCGCGGCGTTCGCCGAAGTCGGCGCGACCGTTCCGGCCGACGAGTCTCCGGCCGGCGAGACGGAGCCCCTGCCGGCCGCGCTGCGCCGCACCACGCCCTGCCTCGATCATCCGGTGTTCAGCAGCTACCGGTCCGAGACGGAGCTGCTCCGCTACCTGCACCGGCTGGAAGCGCGTGACCTGTCGCTGACCACGTCCATGATCCCGCTCGGGTCGTGCACGATGAAGCTGAACGGGACGGCGGAGATGATGCCGATCACCTGGCGTGGATTCGCCCACATGCATCCCTACGCCCCCGAAGACCAGACGACGGGCTACCGGAGACTCTGCGGCGACCTGGAAGGCTGGCTGGCGGACATCACGGGCTTCTCCGCCGTTTCCCTGCAGCCGAACGCCGGTTCCCAGGGAGAGTACGCCGGTCTGCTCGCGATCCGGAGCTACCACGAGAGCCGCGGCGAGGGAGCCCGCAACGTCTGCCTCATCCCCACCTCCGCTCACGGCACGAACCCCGCCAGCGCCGTGCTGGCCGGGCTGAAGGTCGCGCCGGTCGCCTGCGACGAGGAGGGCAACATCGATCTCGACGACCTGCGCGCCCGCGCGGAAGCCCACAGCGAAGACCTCGCGGCGCTGATGGTCACCTACCCGTCAACCCATGGCGTGTTCGAGGAGGCGATCCGCGAGATCTGCGCCATCGTTCACGACCGCGGCGGGCAGATCTACCTCGACGGCGCAAACATGAACGCCCAGGTCGGCGTCTGCCGGCCCGGCGAGTACGGCGCCGACGTTTGTCACCTGAACCTGCACAAGACGTTCTGCATCCCCCACGGCGGCGGCGGTCCGGGCATGGGTCCGATCGCGGTCGCCGCCCATCTCGCGCCCTTCCTGCCACGGCACCCCCTCGCGTCGATCGGGCAGTCGGACAGTGCCGGCAGCCAGGGAGACGGGGCGGTTGGCGCGGTGAGCGCGGCGCCCGTCGGCAGCGGCTCGATCCTGCCCATCTCCTGGGCCTACATTCGCATGATGGGCGCCGCCGGGCTGCGCCACGCCACGGAAGTCGCGATCCTGAACGCGAACTACATCGCCCGCCGGCTCGAAACCCACTACCCCGTCCTGTACCGCGGCGCCGGCGGCCTGGTGGCTCACGAGTGCATCCTCGATCTGCGCGGCTTCAAGGCCTCGGGCGTGGAGGTCGACGATGTCGCCAAGCGACTCATCGACTACGGGTTCCACGCCCCGACCATGTCCTTCCCGGTCGCCGGCACGCTGATGGTCGAGCCGACCGAGAGCGAGTCGAAGGCCGAGCTCGACCGCTTCTGCGACGCGATGATCGCGATCCGCGCCGAGATCGCGGCGGTGGAACGCGGCGACATCGAGATCAAGGACAGCCCGCTGCGCGGCGCGCCGCACACCGCGGCGGCGATCAGCGCCGACGAGTGGAACCGTTCCTACTCCCGCCGGCAGGCGGCGTTCCCGGCCCCGTGGAACGACGAACACAAGTACTGGCCTCCGGTCGGCCGGGTCGACAACGCCCACGGCGACCGCCACCTGATCTGCACCTGCGTCGGCATGGAGCCCTTCGAGGCGATCGGCGCCAGGGGCGCCTTCGCCCGCTGACCCTAGCCAGGCCTTACTAGCCGGCCGGCCGGCAGGAGTCGGCGAACGCCGCCGGATCGGCCAGAGCCCCGAGTTCGTCCGCACCCTTCGAGTAGCGGTACACCTCGCCCGTCTCCGTGTCGGTGATCGAGATCTCGAACGGCTGGGTCGTCGCCGAGGCGGCGTACACCCAGTGATGGCCGTTGATCGAGCAGCCGTCCAGCACCTTGACCAGCATCTCCCAATTGTCCCGGTCGAAGAAGCTGAACAGGCCCGAGTCGTTCGTGCCCGCGTGGACCACCCGGGCCGTGTTCGACGCGCCGTCGGCGCCCTGCCACTCCACCTCGATCTCGAAACGCGAGTCCTGGAGGCAGGCCGTCTCCGGGCCCGGCACGCAGCTTCCCGCCGGCGACGCGGCGTCCACCCGGAACATCCGCGACGACGTCGACTCGGCGCCCGCGCCCTCGACGGTGAGCGTCGCGCGGTAGAAGCCGGGCGACGACCAGGTGTGCGTGACGCTCTTGCCCGACGGCGTCCTGCCGCCGATCTCGAAGTCCCAGGAGCGCCGGGCGACGGTGCCTGAACTCGTGTCGGTGAAGGTGGCGTCCTCGCCGGTCCGGGCGCTGCACAGGCCGTCTTCGCAGGGCATGTCGACGCTGAACGACGCCACCGGCGGGACCGGCGGCGGAGGCGGAGGCTCGGGCTCCGGTTCGGGTTCCGGCTCCGGCGCAGGGGCGCCACCGCCGAAAGACGGCGGCACGAACACCGCGGGATACAGGAACCTGACCCCGTTCACGTCGTCGGTTCCCAAACCGGTGTTGACCCCATCCATGGTAAACAAAGGCCTCATGATGGCGCCACTATCATCCGAATGATCAAGACCAAGCGCGTGACCGACTTCGTGGGTCATGACCTTCACGAAGTCGTTGAACGCGCCCTCAGTGGAACAACGCAGCGTCTCAAAACTGTCGGGAGGACAGCGTAGACTAGAGAGTTCCAGGTAGGCCGTAAGCAATGTGTAAGTCTTGATTGTCACCTGATCGGTGGTCGAAGCCATCACGTTCGTGCCTGGAATCGTGTGCTCTTGAGGGCCTGGAAGCAACGCACCGTGGGGTCTACGCAGGGAAATGTCCTCGTATCCGTCGCAAAGATCAGACACACTAGCGATCGCCAGAACCCCGTCGGCGCCATGTCCTACATCAAGCCATATCTCCGCGAGGTTCGGATCTCTTCCCCATGATGGCGGAATGTCGCGCCCGACATGGCTCGCAGCGAACGACACGCCTGGAGCCGCTCGGTTCCAGGCGCCTATCGCGGACCTGATGCCCCTCATTACATCAGCCACCTCCGTGGCCTCGTCGGCGTCATCGTCGGTCAGCGCATCTCGCTGAACGCCGTAGATTCTGAAGGTTATCGTTCGACCGAGGTCGAAGTCCCTCCACCTCGGCGCCATGTAGTTTTTCTTGCGACCTCCCACCGATTCGGGGCCGTCAGGTTTGAAGGTCCGTTCCCCAAGGCAAAAGTGGTTGCTGGCCCGGCCGAAGAGGACGTACGGCGACGCGACGGACCGCGGCCCATCCGCCGGGCCGGCCACAAGGTAGTCGGCCCGGCTCTCGCGGCCCGCGGCCCGGTCCTCGAGCCAGCGCCGGAACCGGGCGCTGTCCCGCACCGAGCCCTCTTCGGCGACCTGGCCGGAGGCCAGGTGCGGCGCGTCGCGCACGAGGATCCTCCGGCCCCGCTGCGACGCCTCGAAAAAGATGCCGAGCCCCAGGCCGACGGTACGGTACACGTCCTCGTCCTTCTCCAGAAAGAGCAGCACGCGGTTCCCTTCGGAGAGCATCGGCAAGCCGGCCAGGAATTCGCGCATCCCGCCCTCCACTCCCCCAGGCTGACGGACGGTCACGGCGCTCCCGGGCAGCCGGCCCTTCAGCACCGTCTCCACGCGCACCTGCGCGTCGGTGACCAGGCGGCCGTCGAGCCTGGCCGACGCCGTGCCCGTGACCTCGCCCCAGACGATGAGCTGCGCATGCCGGAGCATGTCCTCGTCGCTCTGCATCACGTAGACGATCGACCCCGCCGGCGCCGCAAGCAACGCCGCCAGCGCGACCAGCCCGAAGAACGACCTCGTTCCCGCAAACGACCTCATCCGCCTGTACCTCCTCCGGGAAAGCTTTTACAACAGGGCGGCGGCCTGCGCATCTCCCGTTTGGGAGGTTCCGAGGCCGAGAAGGAGACGGGGGCGCCTGGACCGCCGCAAACCCGACGCCCACCACCCCGGGAGACGCGGTGAACGGCTCAGGCTCGTTCGAACTCCTGCCTGCTGATCCCGAGGTCTCGCAGAATTGCCCGCACGGTGCCTGCCCGGAGGTCGCGGCTTCCCCAGTTCGGGATCGTCGTGCGCACTCGCGTCGATCGCCGGATCCAGATCTCGTGGCTCCCGCGCCCCCTACGGTCCAGCTCGCAGTCGAGGCGCCGGAGCCTTCGCGTCAATTCGCGGTACGTCAAACGGCGACCATGACCTCGCCGACTCCGCGTTGCCCGCCAACGTCCACCGCCGCGGCAGCGACTTCGGGAGGGAGCGGATCGCCATGAGCGCGGTGAGACTCGATGAACGCCGCAGTGACGCTTTGCAGGTTCTCCAGCGCAAGGGCAGCGGTCTTCCCCCAGGCCCGGCAGCCGGGCAACGCGGGCACCTCCGCAAGGTACATGCCCTCCGTCTCTTCCGACGGTTCCTTGAGGACGAACTCAAGCCTGTACAGTTTCATTGGCGACCCTCCTTGACGACCGCTCGGAACTCCCCGACGGCCTTCGCCGGCCCTGGTCTTCCCGATGAGCGGAGGCGCGTCTTCGAGTTCACGCTCCCATTCTAGTGCGCCCGCAGGTGCGCCAGACGCCCTCGTTTCGGGCGAGAACCAGCCCTAGCGGGCGGCCTCGCAGGAGTCAACGAACGCCGCCGGATCGGCCAGCGCCGCGAGTTCGTCAGCCCCCTTCACGTAGCGGTACACCTCGCCCGTTTCCGTGTCCGTGACCGACATCTCGAACGGCAGGGAGGTCGCCGAAGCCGCGTACACCCAGTGATGGCCGTTCACTCCGCAACCGTCCAGCACCTTCACCAACACCTCCCAGTTCCCCGGATCGAAGAACCAGAACAGGCCCGAGTCCTCCGTGCCGCGCCGCACCGTCCGCGCCACGCCGGCGTCGGCGTCCGTCGACCACTCGATCCCCACCTCGAAACGGCCGTCACCGAGCGACAGCGTCTCGCCGCCGGCAAGAGCCGACCAGCCGGCCCGGGAAGCCGGCGCCGCGCAGTCGTTCGAAAAGGCCTCGTTGTCCACCACCGCAGAGGCCACCTGCCCCGCCTCGTTGCGGAACTCCCGCAGCTCCCCCGTCGCCGTGTCCGTCACCCGGATCACGTAACCCAGGTCGGTCGCCGAGGCCGCGTACACCCAGTGGTGGCCGTTGATCGAGCAGCCGTTCAGCACCTTGACCAGCATCTCCCAGTTGTCACGATCGAAGAAACTGAACAACCCCGAGTCGTTCGTGCCCGCGTGGACCACGCGGCCCGCGTTCAACGCGCCGTCGCCCCCGTGCCATTCCACCTCGACCTCGTAACGGGAGTCCTGCAGGCAGACCGTCTCCGGACCCGGCACGCAGCTTCCGGCGGGCGACGCCGGGTCCACCCGGAACATCCGGGTCGACGTCGACTCGGCGCCGGCGCCTTCGACCGTCAGCGTCGAGCGGTAGAAGCCGGGCGACGGCCAGGCGTGCGTGACGCTCTTGCCCGACGGCGTCCTGCCGCCGGTCTCGAAGTCCCAGGAGCGCCGGGCGACGGTGCCCGAACTCGTGTCAGTGAAGGTGACGTCCTCGCCGGTCCGGGCGCCGCACAGGCCGTCCGCGCAGGACATGTCGACCGTGAAAGACGCCACCGGCGGGACCGGCGGCGGTGGCGGTGGCGGTTCAGGCTCCGGTTCGGGTTCCGGCTCCGGCGCAGGTGCTCCGCCGCCGAAAGACGGCGGCGGAGCCACGACGGGGTACAGGAACTTGATCCCGTTCACGTCGTCCGTGCCCAGACCCGGGTTTACCCCATCGATCGTGGCCCTGGACCGCATGATGGAGCCCGCTTCATTCGAGTGGTGGAGACCGAGGGTGTGCCCGAGTTCGTGAGTGATGACCTCGACGAAGTCGTTGGCCGCGCCGTCTTCAAGCTTGGCAAGGTGTACGGCCAAGAGGGGGTGCGTGTAGATACGCGCACCATCGACGACGGCGGCCTTCACGTCGGTCCCGGGAATCGTGTGCACGGAGTCGGGGCGGGCGATGTGCGAGAAGCCCTCGCCCAAACTGTAGTTACAGGTCTTGCTCAAAATGGCACCCGCCACGATGAAGGGGTGGTCCGTCGGGAGGGTCGGAGCGCTAAGCTCGATCGTGGCCAGCCTGCGGTACCTGGCTTCCCCCCATTTCGGCAAGGTGGCCCCGTCCCAGATCGCGGCCAATCTGACGGCGGAGTTGGCCTTGGTCCACGCCGCCATCGCGGCCCTTATGCCGGACATCGCATCAGCGATCCTCGTGGCCTCGCTGGCATCCTCTGCCGACAAACTCTCCTGAAGCCCCCGGACATGGAAACTTACCGTCCCACCGGCATCGAAGCGCCTCCACCTTGGTACCACCCAGAACTCGTCGCGGGTCCAACCGGAGTTTGGGTCGTAGTACTCTTCCCCTTCGCATTTGTGGCCCGAGGACTGACCGAAGAGAACGTAAGGTGACGCGACGGACCGCGGCCCGTCCGCCGGGTCGGCGGCAAGGTAGTCCGCCCGGCTCTCGCGGCCCGCGGCCCGGTCCTCGAGCCAGCGCCGGAACCGGGAGCTGTCCCGCACCGAGCCCTCTTCGGCGACCTGACCGGACGCCAGGTGCGGCGCGTCGCGCACGAGGATCTTCCGGCCCAGGTGCGACGCCTCGAAGAAGACGCCAAGGCCCAGGCCGACCGTGCGATACACGTCCTCGTGCTTCTCCAGGAAGAGCAGCACCCGGTTCCCTTCGGAGAGCATCGGCAGACCCGCCAGGAACTCGCTCCTCCCGCCCTCCACTCCCCCAGGCTGCCGGACGGTCACGACGCTGCCGGCGAGCCGACCCTTCAGCACCGTCTCGACGCGCACCTGCGCGTCGGTGACCAGGCGGCCGTCGAGCCTGGCCGACGCCGTGCCCGTGACCTCGCCCCAGACGATGAGCTGCGCATGCCGGAGCATGTCCTCGTCGCTCTGCATCACGTAGACGATCGACCCCGCCGGCGCCGCAAGCAACGCCGCCAGCGCGACCAGCCCGAAGAACGACCTCGTTCCCGCAAACGACCTCATCCGCCTGTACCTCCTCCGGGAAGGCTTTTACAACAGGGTGGCGGCCTGCGCATCTCCCGTTTGGGAGGTTGCGGAGGCCGCAGAAGGGGGAGACCGGCCGACCCGCCGCGCCCTCGTTTCGGGCGAGAATCAGTTCTAGCGGGAGGGCTCTCCGCCGCAGGAGGCCGTGAACGCCGCCGGATCGGCCAGAGCCGCGAGTTCGTCAGCCCCTTTCACGTAGCGGTACACCTCGCCCGTCTCCGTGTCGGTGATCGAGATCTCGAACGGCTGGGTCGTCGCCGAGGCGGCGTACACCCAGTGATGGCCGTTGATCGAGCAGCCGTCCAGCACCTTGACCAGCATCTCCCAATTGTCCCGGTCGAAGAAGCTGAACAGGCCCGAGTCGTTCGTGCCCGCGTGGACCACCCGGGCCGTGTTCGACGCGCCGTCGGCGCCCTGCCACTCCACCTCGATCTCGAAACGCGAGTCCTGGAGGCAGGCCGTCTCCGGGCCCGGCACGCAGCTTCCCGCCGGCGACGCGGCGTCCACGCGGAACATCCGCGCCGACGTCGACTCGGCGCCGGCGCCCTCGACGGTCAGCGTCGAGCGGTAGAAGCCGGGCGACGACCAGGTGTGCGTGACGCTCTTGCCCGATGGCGTCCTGTCCGTGGTCTCGAAGTCCCAGGACCGCCGGGCGACCGTGCCCGAACTCGTGTCGGTGAAGGTGATGTCCTCGCCGGTCCGGGCGCTGCACAGGCCGTCCGCGCAGGGCATGTCGACCGTGAAGGACGCCACCGGCGGGACCGGCGGCGGAGGCGGAGGTGGTTCGGGCTCCGACGGAACCGCGTCGCCACCCGGCGGGGCGCCGCCACCGGGCGGCGGCGCTCCGCCGCCACTGACCGCCGGGTACAACTTCCGCACGGCCAACCGATCGTCCGCGGAAAGAGCGCTCAAGGCCGTGGAGTAGACGGCATCCATGACATCGGCCGTATCGTCCGAATCAGAGTGATGAATACCAAGAGCATGTCCGAGCTCATGCGCCAGAAGATGACCGACCCTGCCGGGATCATCCGAGCTTACGGCGTCGGACGACAGGTAAACCCTCGCCACGTCAATCCGATGAGCCTGCCCCGTGCCTCCCGGTACGCCGTGCAGCGTTGACGTGCCATCGAACTCACATACGTATGTGACCATGGCCAGGGCGAGCACACTGCTGCAGCTCGGTACCCATACCTCATTGTCATTCAGATCCCACGAAACGGCGCAGAGGTCCGGAACGTCGAAGTCGACTCCGAGACGGTTCTTCCACACCTTCGTGCGGTCGATACTGAATTCTGCTTCCGTGGCAAGAGGAAGTGCCACCGAACTCCCGCCATCGTTGTTCCACAGCCTGATGGCCGCGTTGACGGCATCGAGTCGAGCGCTGCCGTTCGCCGCTCTGGAAGACGAGGTGACGGTCTGGTTCCAGTGAGGCCAGCGAACGTACCGAAAGTCGATCGCGTCTCCCGTGACCTTCACTTCATCGGGATTCGTCGTTGCGTCAGGATTGTAGGTTTCGCTGTCATCGGCATCCACGTAGTAGAAGTGCCCCTGCGAATCGTACCGCTGCTTCGTGGCGTCATATGGGCCCGGAAGACAGTCGACGATCTCCTCGGGGTCATCCAGGACACCGTTGCCGTTGCGGTCGTTGAATCGCTCGCCCGGGTTCCACTCGCCGTCTCCGTTGTCGTCGTCAAAGGTCTCCACCGGGTCGAGATAGCCGTTTCCGTTGGAGTCCTTGTAGCAGATTCCCTCGTACCCGCGGTACTCGTAGGAGTAGCCCGCAGGGGGATACTCGCGTAGTCCGCATCCCCAATCGCGAATCCATGTAGCTTCC
This sequence comes from Holophagales bacterium, assembly GCA_009837885.1. Lineage (GTDB taxonomy): Bacteria > Acidobacteriota > Thermoanaerobaculia > Multivoradales > Multivoraceae > Multivorans. The sequence continues at coordinate 119,153 of VXSP01000031.1, forward strand.
TGAGCCACGCCCCGCGGTCCAGGAATGGAATCCACGAGGTAGTCCTCCGGCCGTTCGATTCCGGAGTCGCGATCGACGATCCACTGACTGAAGCGCTCGGTGCTCCTGAATCCCGATTCCCCGACGTCGCGCACGAGATGAGCGCGGTCCTCGCGGAAGATGCCCAGACCAAGGTCGACCGTTCGGTAGATCCCTGTTTCCGCGGGCGCGAGGAAGAACAGCCCCGTGTCGCCCTTCCGGAGCATCCGCAAGCCCATCACCCTGACGGTGCCCGCCCCGGGTTGTCGCACCAGAACCGTGCCGGCCTTGGCGGACCCCTTCAGAACACGCTCGATCCTGACGACGGCGTCGGTGTTCTGCCCATCGGCCGCGACCGCCGTGAACTCGACCTCCCCGTACACGATCAGCGGCGTTCGCTCCACCAGCTCGGCGTCGGTCGGCACGTCGTAGACGATCGACCCCGCCGGCACCGCAACCAGCGCCGCCAGCGCGACGAGCCGGAACGGGTCTTTCCGAATCATGGGTCCCTCCTCTCGCGGCCCTTTCTTTCTACAGCAAAGTGCGGGCCTGCGCATCTCCCACCTGGGGGGTTCGCAGAAAGGAAAACCGGCGCTAGCGGGAGGGCGCGCAGGAGTTCACGAAAGCCGCCGGATCGGCCAGCGCTGCGAGTTCGTCAGCCGCCTTCACGTAGCGGTACACCTCGCCGGTCGCCGTGTCCGTGATCGAGATCTCGAACGGCTGAGTCGTCGCGGAGGCCGCGTAAACCCAGTGATGGCCGTTGATCGAGCAGCCGTCCAGCACCTTGACCAGCATCTCCCAATTGTCCCGGTCGAAGAAGCTGAACAGGCCCGAGTCGTTCGTGCCCGCGTGGACCACCCGGGCCGTGTTCGACGCGCCGTCGGCGCCCTGCCACTCCACCTCGATCTCGAAACGCGAGTCCTGGAGGCAGGCCGTCTCCGGGCCCGGCACGCAGCTTCCCGCCGGCGACGCGGCGTCCACGCGGAACATCCGCGCCGACGTCGACTCGGCGCCGGCGCCCTCGACGGTCAGCGTCGAGCGGTAGAAGCCGGGCGACGACCAGGTGTGCGTGACGCTCTTGCCCGATGGCGTCCTGTCCGTGGTCTCGAAGTCCCAGGACCGCCGGGCGACCGTGCCCGAACTCGTGTCGGTGAAGGTGACGTCCTCGCCGGTCCGGGCGCTGCACAGGCCGTCCGCGCAGGCCATATCGACGGTGAAGGACGCCACCGGCGGGACCGGAGGCGGGGGCGGGGGTGGTTCGGGCTCCGACGGAACCGCGCCGCTACCCGGCGGCGTGCCACCACCATCAGACGGCGGTGCACCACCGCTGGTGACGACCGGGTACAGCTTGCGCACGGCGGTCCGGTCGTCGGGCTGCAGGGCCGTGTAGCTGGTGGCGACCGACGCGCTCATGACTGCCTCGATGCCGTCCGCCGGGTGGTCGATCCCCAGGGCGTGGCCCAACTCGTGAGCCACGATCGTCTGAATCTGGTTTGCGTTCGCCTTGGCCATGGCGCTCTCGTAGATCTTCACCCAGGCGTAGCCGATCCGATGAGCCTGCCCGCCGCCGCCCGGAATCGGGTGCAGCGTGTGGTGGGGCTCGTCGATACTGCAAGCAATGGTCACGTTTGTTGATCCAAGAACGTGCGAGCTGTCGCAGACCCATGTGTTCACGACCTCGATCGTTCCCTGCGGCGTGTAGGCGCCCTCGTGCGTTGCGCAGAGTGCGTCGCCCGCATTCGTTCCGTCGCCGGAGCCTTGCGTCGTCTGGTTCCACTTCAGGCACCTGTAGCTGTTCGTCGCGGCATGAGTCGACGCGCCGTTCTCGTCGAACATGACGACGGCCACCTCCTCCCCCTCATGCGTTCGCACGTCGTCAAACAGAGGCCTCTCGGCGCCGTTGTACTCGTACGTCGCCCGCACCGTCTTGACGCCGCCAACGCAACCAGGGTTCGCGCCGTACTCGACGCCGATGAAGGACTGGATAGCCTGCCGATGGTTCAGCCACGTGTCCCTGTTCACGACGATGCCGGCGGGCGGAATGGCGACCCTGCTGCCCGAATCGCCGTTCCACATCGCAGCAGCGGCATCGGTCATCGTCAGAGCCTGCGCATCCGTCCACCCGCCCGCGGTCACCGTGACCTTCGTGGACAACTCCGGCTCCGAACAGCACTCTCCGAAACCATCCAGAATACGGGAGAAGCCGCCGTCCCACTGAGCCCATCTCATGTACTGCGGCGTTGTTCCTCCGCCCCCGCAGAAGTAGTCTCCCTGCTCGGTAATCCAGTTCGCCTCCTGCCGAACCCGCCCCGGCCCGGGAATCTCCTCGACCCGGTAGTCCGCCGGCCGCGCGAGGCCGGCCTCCCGATCCTCGATCCAGCGGCCGAACCGCTCCGCGTGGCGAAACCCGTCTTCCGGCACGTCGTGGCGAACCAGGTGACCCCGATCCTCGAAGAAGATCCCCAGCCCCATGCCCACCGTCCGGTACACGCCGCCCAGTCCCGGGTGCAGGAACAGCAGGGCCCGGTCCCCCTTGCGGAGCATCGGCAGGCCCATGACCACGACGCCCCCGCCGCCCTGCTGGCGCACGACTACCGGGCTACCGGGCAGGAGCCCTTTCAGCACACGCTCGACCCGCACCGTGGCATCCGTGAAGTCGCCGTCCGGCGCCGGCGCCGTGTACTGGACGCGGCCGTAGACGATGAGCGGAGACTGCGCGACCAGCTCCGCGTCGGTCGGCACGTCGTAGACGATCGACCCCGCAGGCGCCGCAAACAACGCCGCCAGCGCGACGAACCCAAGCAACCTCGTTGCCGACGACGACCTCATCCCGCCTGTACCTCCTCCGGGTAGGTACTTACAACAGGCGGCGGGCCTGCGCATCTCCCATTCGGGAGGTGCGACGGCGGTTGATTCGTCTAACTCGTCAAGCCGAACTCGATCGCGTCGGCGAGGGCTTCCCAACTCGCCTCGATGATGTTCGTGCCCGCGCCGACCGTGGTCCAGCGCTCGCCGCCGGCGACGAAGTCGACGAGCACCCGGGTCGTGGCGGCCGTGCCCTGGGCGCTGTCCAGAATGCGGACCTTGTAGTCGGCGAGCCGCATTTCGCCCAACGCCGGATAGTGGGGCTCCAGCGCCTTGCGCAGCGCGTGCGCCAGCGCGTTGACCGGGCCGTTGCCCTCGGAGGCCGTATGGGCGATCGTGCCGTCCGGCACCTCGACCTTGACCGTCGCCTCGGCGACGAGACCCCGACCATCGCGGTGCTCGACGACGGTGAGGAAGTCGATCAGCCGAAAAGGCGCCTCGTAGCCCGGTTCCGCCCGTCGCAGCATGAGCTCGACCGACGCCTCGGCGGCCTCGAAGCTGTAGCCGCGGTTCTCCAGCTCCTTGACCTTGTACAGCACCTCACGCGCGTGGGGGGTCTCCGTGATCCCGGCGCCCGCCGCGAGATGCGCTATGTTGCCTCGGCCCGAGAGCTCCGAGACCACGGCGCGCATTTCGTTGCCCACGCGTTCGGGTTCCAGGTGCTGGTAGCTCGCCGGCTCCTTGAGCATGGCGGCGACGTGAACGCCGCCCTTGTGCGCGAAGGCGCTCCGGCCGACATAGGGCAGATGGTCGTCGTGCGCGATGTTCGCCACCTCGGCGACGTAGCGCGACAGGGCCGTCAACTCCCGGAGGCGCTCGTCGGGGACGCAGGAGCAGCCCATCTTGCACTGCAGGTCGGGCAGGATGGTGACCAGGTTGGCGTTTGCTACCCGCTCACCGTAGCCGTTGATCGTGCCCTGGACCATGACCGCCCCGGCGCGCACGGCGGCGAGCGAGTTGGCGACGCCGCAACCGCCGTCGTCGTGAGTGTGGATGCCGATCCGCGCCTGGCCGCCCAGTTCGGCCACCACCGCCTCGACGCCGGCCTCGATCTGCCACGGCAGGGAGCCGCCGTTCGTGTCGCAGAGCACGACGTAGTCGGCGCCCGCTGAGGCCGCGGCGCGCAGGGTACCGAGGGCGCACTCGGGATTCGCGGCGAAACCGTCGAAGAAGTGCTCGGCGTCGTAGATCACCTCGCGTCCGAGGTCCTTGAGGTAGCCGACCGAGTCCCGGACCATCGCTTCGTTCTCGGCGATGTCGGTCTCCAGCACCTTCTCGATGTGGAGATCCCAGCTCTTGCCGAAAACCGTCACCACCGGCGTCTCCGCCGCCACCAGGGCCTGGATGTTGCCGTCGCGGTTGCAGGTGTCGTTCTTGCGGCGCGTGCTGCCGAAGGCGCAGATCTTCGTCTGCTCGAGTTCGACATCGCGGATCGCGGCGAAGAAGTCGGCGTCCTTCGGGTTGGAACCGGGCCAGCCGCACTCGAGGTAGGGGATGCCGAAGGCGTCCAGCCGCCGGGCGATCGCCAGCTTGTCCGCCAGCGACAGGGAGATGTTCTCGCGCTGGGTCCCGTCGCGGAGCGTCGTGTCGTACAGCTCGATCCTGGTCGTCATCGGCCCAATACCCTATTGGCCGGCCCTACAGCGGCTCGTCGAGGCCCGGCCCCTGCAGCAGCTCGATCAACTCTTCGCGCGAGAAGATCTTCTTGAGCTGCGGGTCGTCCTCCTGCACCACGCTCTCCATGAGACGGCGCTTGCGGTCGATGATCGCGGCGATGCGTTCCTCGAGCGTCTCCTCGGTGATCAGCTTGAAGACGTGGACCGCCCTCTTCTGGCCGATGCGGTAAAGCCGGTCGGTGGCCTGGTCCTCGCGGGCCGCGTTCCACCAGCGGTCGTAGTGGATGACGACTGAACCGCCGACCAGGTCGATGCCGGTGCCGCCCGCCTTCAGGCTGCCCAGAAAGACACGGCAGTCCTCGTCGTCGTTGAAGCGGTCGACGACCTTGCCGCGCTCGCGGGTCGAACCCGTCAGAGTGACGAACTCGACGCCGAGCTTCGTCAGGTGGCGTCCCAGGATCCCGATCATCCCCAGGTACTGGCTGAAGACGACGACCTTCTGGCCACTGTCGAAGCTCTCTTCGAGCAACTCCTTGCACAGGTCCCATTTGCCGGATTCGTAGTTCTCGTAGCGGTCGAGATCGCCCACCGCCAGCGCGGGATGATCGCAGATCTGCTTCAGCATGTTGAGCAGGGCGAAGATGTGGATGTACGGAAGGGCGCCGCGCTCGCTTCGCAGGGCGTTCATCAACGTCACGCCCTTCGTCTCGATCGTCTGCCGGTACAGGTCGAACTGCTCGGCGCTCAGGCGGCAGGTGCGGACGTCCTCGATCTTCTCCGGCAGTTCGTCCAGCACCGCCGTCTTCACCCGGCGAAGCACGAAGGGAGCGGTCAACCGCCGCAGGTTCACCGCGTACCAGGAGTCGGCATCGAGTTCGTTGGTTCCGACGAGATCGAGGTAGGTGTCGTCGCCTCCCAGGTAACCCGGCAACACGAGATCGAACAGGCCCTTCAACTCGGTGAGCGAGTTCTCGATCGGCGTTCCGGTCAACCCCAGCTTCATCCGGGCCCCGAGCGCCACGGCGGCACGGTACCCCTGGGTGCTCCGGTTCTTGATCTGCTGCACCTCGTCGAACACGATGAGGCCCCAGCGCCGTTCGCCGAAACGCTCGACGTCGTTTCGCATCACCCCATAGGAGGTGAGGATCACGTCGCCGTCGGCCAGCGACTCCTCGAGGTCGCGCTGCGGCCCGTGGTAGTACGCCGGGCACAACCCCGGCGCGTACTCCCGGAGCTTGTTGCGCCAGTGGCTGATGACGGTGCGGGGGCAGACGACCAGAAACGGCTCGTCGACCCCCAACTGCTCCCGCAGGATGACCATCAGGGCCATCGCCTGGTGGGTCTTGCCCAGACCCATGTCGTCACACAGAAGGCCGGCCAGGTCGTTCTCGAACAGGAACTTCAACCACTCGACGCCGAGCCTCTGGTAGGGACGCAGGACACTCGTGAGCCCGTCCGGATCGATCATCGGATCGGCCGGGCGGAGCTCCAGGAAGCGCCGCAGGAAGTCGTGCCGGCTTCCCTCGCCCTCGACCCGGATCGGCGCCGTGCTCGAGGCCTGGAGCCGCAGCAGCTCGGCCGAGGAGAGGCGCAGACCTCCGTGGTCGCCGTTGCCGCCGGCGCCTTCGGCGCGGGCCCTCGCCTGAGCGGGCAGCGATCCGAGGTTCCTGAGGGCCGGCGCGTTGAGATCGATCCAGCCCGACGCCGTCTCGAGGTACGGCAGGCCGGCGCCCCTCGCCGCCAACAGTTCCTCGAGACTCACGTCACTGTCGCCGAAGCCATAGCGGATCGAAAGCGACTCGTCTCCGTCCGGTTCGATCTCGATGTAGTCGAACTCCGTCAGGATGCCGACGGCGGCAAGCGGGTTCTCGGCCAAGGCCTGCTCGGGCTCCAGAATCGGCCTCACGGTCCGGAAGGTCGGAACCCGCGCCGGCTCGAGATCGAGAGCGGCGGGCTCGCGCCAGCCGCCCTCGCCCCGGTCCGAGCGCCGGACGAGAACACCCAGCTCCTCGAGAAAGACCAGCTCGCCATACTGGAAGCGTTCGCGTCGGCCCTCATCGAGGACGTCCTCCCCTTCCGCGGCGAGGCGCAGAATCTGGAGCTTGTGTTCCTCCTCGATTCTGGTGTCGGGGCCCACGTAGAGAAGGTCCGCGGCGGACAGCGGCGCCACCGAGGTCTGCCCCGTTTCCGTGAGGAAAGCCAGCGCCGCGTCCACCCGGCGCCGCGGAACGGCGATCTGAAGCAGGTCCGGCCCACCCGCGGCCGCGCTGACCGCCAGGAAGAAACTGCCGCTCGAGAACTCGATCGACGGCTCGAGTCTCACCGCCGCCCCGCCCGCCTCGGGTCTCCCGCCGGCGATGTCGCCGTACTCCCTGAGGGCGTGGTAGGCGACGCGGAACCACAGACTGCCCTCGAAGAACTGCCGGTTCGTCTGCATTCCGGCCTTGTTCAGATGCTGTTCCTCAGGCGTCCGCATGAACGTCGACAGCCGGTCCAGCAGACCCGACCGGTCCGCGGTCGACACGCCGCCCGCGAGCTTCCCGACCCTTTCCAGGAAACGAACCGCGGCAGGCGCCTGCTCGAGGTAGCGAAGGACCTCCACTCCGTCAGGACCGAACAGGCGAATCGGCTCGCCGGCTCCTTCCTGCAGAACCAGGCACTCGGAAGCCGCCGGCAGGCGTTCCTCGAACAGGGTCTGGGCCAGCCGAAACCAGCCGCTGTGAGCGAAGAGGTCGAACCAACTGCATCCGGTGACCTGATGAAGCTCCCGGATCTGACCCTCGAGCTGCTTCAGGTGGCGGCAACCGCTCCGGCGACCCGTGGAGCAACTGCAGAACGTCAGCGGCCGCTTGGACCCGGCCACCCTGGCCAGATGAACGGCTGAACCGGGTTCAGGGTCGTGGGGATCGGGGAGCAGGCCGATCCCGGTGCGGTGGAACTCGAGGCGTGGAAACAGCTTCACGGGAGGTAGACGCAGCGCGCGCGTAAACGCTCGATTGTAGCGCCGTTTCGGAGCGTTGTGTTCGTTTCGGCGCTAGCCTTTCTGACGATGACGATCAGGAATCTCACACCGCTCGCGGCCATCGCGTTTGCCGCGGCCTGCGCCGCTCCGCCCACGGCCGACACCACCGGCCTCGACGACCTCTTGCTGGAAGAAGTGGCGGGAGGCTTCGCCGGCAGCGTGCTGGTGTCCCGCGGCGGCGAGGTGCTCCACCTGGCCGGTTACGGCCTGGCGGACCGGGAAGCCGGCGTGCCCTTCCGGCCCGAAACCGTGTCGACGATCGGCTCGATCACCAAGCAGTTCACCGGCGCCGCGATCCTCAAGCTCCAGGAGCAGGGGCGCCTGCGCGTCGACGATCCGGTCGGCCGTTTCTTCCCCGACGCGCCACCCGACAAGGCCGGGATCACGATCCACCAGCTCCTCACGCATACCGCGGGGCTGCCGCCGGCCCTGGGCTCGGACGAGGAGTACATGGGTCGCGACAGCTACCTGGAGGCGGTGTGGCGAACGGAACTCCGCGACCCGCCGGGCGAACGCCACGAGTACTCCAACACGGGATACTCCGTGCTCGCCGCGATCGTCGAACTCCGCTCCGACACGAGTTACGAGGGTTTCCTGCGGCAGCAGTTCTTCGACCCGCTCGGCATGCAACACACCGGCTATCGCCTGGCCGACTGGTCGGAGGCGCACGTCGCCGCCGGCTACCGGGACGGCCGCCGCTTCGGCCGGGTCATCGACATGCAGACCGACGAAGACGGCTTCTCGTGGCACCTGGTCGGCAACGGCGGCATTCACTCGACGGTCGAGGACATGGCCCGCTGGGTCCGGGCCCTGCGCGGCGGTGAAGTGCTAGACGCCGAGTCGCTCGACGCCCTGTTCGGCGAGCATGTCGACGAGGGATACGGCGACTCCTTCTACGGCTACGGATGGGTCACCTTCCACCTCCCGAACGGCGAGCGGATGGTCGGCCACAACGGCGGCAACGGCTTCTTCTTCGCCGACCTGAACTTCTTCCCGGACCACGACGACCTGCTGTACTGCCTGTTCATGAACGACGCCGGCTTCGAAGGGGTCACCGGCCGGATCCGCCGGTTGCTGCTCGCCGACGTAGGCTGATTCAGCAGGTTCTCACCCTCTTCCGGCCTCAGAACCTCCCGATAGGGAGGCGTTGTCGGCCTTCTTCGGACGGCGGTTCGGGCCGCGAACATCTCGCCTCTTTGCCGGATCCCGCACCTCTCACATGAGAGATGCGCAGGTTCGCCACCTGTTGTACACAGGTTGTCGCAGGAGGCAAGAGATGAAAGGAACACCGTCGTTCGGGGCTCTCGTTCTTGTCGCGGGGTGCGCCAGCCCGGCGGCGTCGATCGTCTACCTGATGCAGACCGACGAAGAGCTGCTCCGCCACTCGCCGGTCATCGTCTACGGCGAGGTCCTGGGCACAGCGCCGGCGAGCTTTGCCGGCACCGGCGAGTTCGGCGCCACACTGGCGACCGACGCGCAGGTGCGAGTCGAGAGGGTGCTGAAGGGCCGGGTTCCCGGCAGCGTCGTCACCGTCCGCCAGCCTGGAGGAACAGACGGCAGAACGCTGGAGATCCTGATGGGTCTGCCGATGCTCTCCGAAGGGAACCGCGTGCTGCTCTTCCTGGAGGAACACGAAAACGTGTACCGCACGGTCGGGTTGGGTCTCGGCACCTTCTTCGAGGCGTCGCACCTGGGGCGCAGGATCCTCGTGCGCCACGCGCCGCACCTGGCCTTCGGCCACATCGCCGAAGAGCGGTCAGCGCGGGACAGCGTCCGGTTCCGGCGCTGGGTCGCGGACCGGGCGGCAGGCCGAGAGAGCCGCGTCGACTACCTCGCCACCGACCCGGCGGACCACCCCCATGCCATCGCGTCGCCGTACATTGTCTTCGGCAAGCAGTCCAACCACTATTGCTTCTCGGGGGAAAGGGTCGAAGAGGGCGCACCCGACTCGGTGGCAGGCTGGAAGAAACTCTACGTGACACCCCGATGGAGGCGTTTCGACACGGGTGGAACGCTGACCTTCAGAGTCTACGGCCTTCAGGAGAACCTGTCGGCGGATGGCGCCGGCCAGACTACAAAGGTGGCTGATTCGATGGCGGGCATCAGGGCCGCAATGGCAGACTGGAACGGCGTGGCGCCAGGCGTCTCGTTGGCCGCGACCTGGTCGGGCGCGGACCTGCCGGAGTACCCTGACGGCGCCGCAGACGTTGCGGCCATCAAACTCGGTGATTCGCTAAGTCCCTCGGACTCTCCTTTCTCTGTTGGGGGCGCCTTCCTGGCGGTGGGTTGTGACGACGAGGTCCACTTAGAGGTGACCCCGGGGTCCCTGCACAAGATTCCAGGCACCGAGGTCCAGGCCGCCAAGGCCATTGCCGCGCGCATCTCCACCTTTCCGCTCGCGGCCTCGCACCTGGGAAGCGTTTCAACCGCGACCGGCAAGGCCAACGACTTCACGGAGTTGATGCTCCACGAACTCGGGCATGCCCTGGGTCTCGACCACTCGTATGAGGCCGGCGCGATCATGTCGCCCTCGATGGACTTCAATGGAGTAAACCCCGGTCTGGGAACGGACGACGTGAACGGGATCAAGTACCTGTATCCCCTGACGCCACCACCGCCGTCGTTCGGCGGCGGCGCGCCTCCGCCGGAACCCGAGCCAGAGCCTGAACCGGAGCCACCTCCGCCGCCGGTGCCGCCGGTGGCGTCGTTCACCGTCGACTTGCCCTGCGAGGACGGTCTCTGCAGCGCCCGGACCGGCGAGGACGTCACCTTCACCGACACGAGTTCGGGCAACGTCGCCCGGCGATCCTGGGACTTCGAGTCCACGGGCAGGACCCCGTCCGCGAAGAGCGTCAGCCACCATTGGCCGTCGCCCGGCTTCTACCGCGCCACGCTGACGGTCGAGGGCGCCGGAGTCGAGTCGACGGCGTCGCGGACGTTCCGGGTGGACGCCGCGGAGCCGGCCGGAATCTGCGCACCGGGGCCGAAGACGGCCTGTCTCCAGGACTCGCGCTACGAGGTGACCGTGGACTGGCAGCACCCCGACGGCGAGCTCAACGCCGCGCGCGTGGTTCGCGCCGGCACGAACGATTCCGGCCTGTTCAGTTTCTTCGACGGCGACAACTGGGAGATGCTGGTCAAGGTCCTGAACGGCTGCTCGATCAACGGCCACTACTGGGTCTACGCGGCATCGGCGACGGACCTCGGCTACACCATCCGGGTGACCGACACGGCAGCCGGCGAGACGAGGGAGTTCCATAACGAGACGGGGCAGACGGCGTGGGCCGTGGTGGAGCCCGAGGCCTTCTCCAGCGACTGCGAACCGCCGTCGGCGCGGACCGGATGGTCGGCGCTGGCGGGCGGCAAGACGCTGCTTCTGGACGACGGCCGCTTCGAGGCGGAGATCGAGTGGTCGTCGGCGGAGGACCGCGGCGTCGCCCGCACGGTGCGCCGGGGCACGGAGGATTCGGGCCTGTTCTGGTTCTTCGATCCCGGCAACTGGGAGGTGCTGGTGAAGGTGCTGGACGGTTGCGGCGTGAACGGTCATTACTGGGTGTACACGGCGTCGGCGACTTCCCTGCCGTTCGAGATGTCGATCACGGACACCGAGACCGGGGAGGTCTACCACTACGCGAAGGGGCCGGACGAGCTCTCGGCGCTGGCCGACCCGGCGGCGTTCCCCAACTCGTGCCAGGCTGGCCGGTAGCGTCTTCCGGCCGACACTTGACAGCCGCTCCTCTCCTCTCCTACGCTCTCCCGCACGACCTACCGCCCGGTAGATCAACGGATTTCCTTGTCCCATGACTCGTCCCGCCATTCTCCTGTTGCTGGTTCTGGTTCTGATTCTGGTCCTTGCGACCCCAGGGGGCTGACCAGGCGCGCCAACAGGAAACTGAGCGACTTCAAGCCCCCAGCACCGCCTGGGGGCTTTTTTGGTTCAGCCGCTAGTGGAGTAACTGCATGCCGATAGAACGATCAGAGTGGATCTGGATCGACGACCAGTGGAAGCCCTGGGACGAGGCGACCGTCCACCTCACGACCCACGGCCTGCACTATGGCTCGTCGGTGTTCGAGGGCATTCGCGCCTACGACACGGGCGAGACGACGGCGATCTTCCGCCTCGGCCCGCACGTCCGGCGCCTGTTCGACAGTTGCAGGATCATGCGCATGGAACCCGGCTACACCCAGGACCAGGTCGAGGAGCTGTGCATCGAGGCGGTGACTCGCAACCGTCTGGAGTCGTGCTACATCCGGCCGCTGATCTACCGTGGCAACGAGGAGATGGGCCTCAACCCGACCTCCTGCAGTTCCAGGCTGGCGATCTACGCCGTGCGCTGGGGGCGTTACCTCGGCGAGGAGGCGATCGAGCAGGGCGTCGACGCCGCGATCAGCTCGTGGCGACGCTTCAACTCGAACACGGCCGTGCCGCTGGGCAAGATCAGCGGGCAGTACGTGACGAACCAGTTCGTGTCCATCGAGGCCCGCGAGCACGGCTACGCCGAGGGCATCATGCTCGACGACCGCGGGCTGGTCTGCGAGGGCGCGGGCGAGAACCTCTTCCTGATCAGGGACGGAGTGATCCACACGCCGCCGCTCTACAACTCCATCCTGGGCGGCATCACCAGGGACTCGGTCATCACGATCGCCCGCGACCTGAAGTACGACGTCCGCTTCCAGCCGATCGCCCGTGAAGAGCTCTATCTCGCCGACGAACTGTTCATGACCGGCACCGCGGCCGAGGTGAGTCCCGTGCGCTCCGTCGACCGGATCCCGATCGGCAGCGGCACGCGTGGCGAGATAACACACCACCTCCAGGAGGAGTTCTTCGGGCTGGTCGAAGGCCGGCTCCCCGACCGCCACAACTGGCTCACCCAGGTACCCCGGCTGCAAGAGGCCGCACCGCCCCTGGCCGGGTGATGCGAGGAGGCCGAGATGAGTGACGAAACGACCGCGACGGACCGAGCGAACGAGGAAGCGGGCACGAGCACGGACGCCGTCGTGCTGACCGGCGCCGAGATCGTGTGCGAGTGCCTGCTGCGCGAGGGCGTCGACATCGTCTTCGGCTATCCGGGCGGGGCCATCCTGCCCACCTACGACGCGCTGACGAAGTACCCGCAGCTCCACCACGTGCTGACCCGCCACGAGCAGGGCGCGTCGCACATGGCCGACGGCTACGCCCGCGCCACCGGCAAGGTCGGCGTGGCGATGGCGACCAGCGGCCCCGGCGCAACCAACCTCGTCACTGGTATCGCCACCGCGATGATGGACTCGTCTCCGATCGTCTGCATCACGGGACAGGTGCCGACCGGCGCCATCGGCAGCGACGCCTTCCAGGAGACGGACGTCACCGGGATCACCCTCCCGATCACCAAGCACAACTACCTGGTGACGAGCATCGAGGAACTGCCCGAGGTGATGCGCGAGGCGTTCCACATCGCCCGCACCGGACGCCCCGGGCCGGTGCTGGTGGACATCCCGAAGGACGTCCAGATCCAGGAAGCCGAGTTCGTCTACCCGGCGGAACCGATCGAACTTCCCGGCTACAGCCCGCCGCGGGCGGCCCGGGCGCGCCAGGTCGACGCGGCCCTGGAGCTGATTCGGAAGTCGAAGCGGCCGATCATCCTCGCCGGCCATGGCATCTCGATGGCCGGCGCCAACCGTGAACTCGCGCAGTTGGCGGAGAAGGCGCAGATTCCGATCGCCCTGACCCTGCTCGGCAAGGGCGCGATCTCCGAACACCACCCGCTCTGCCTGGGGATGATGGGAATGCACGGCGGCGCCGAGGTGAACCACGCGATCCAGCAGGCCGACCTGCTGATCGCGCTGGGCATGCGCTTCGACGACCGGGTGACCGGCAACCTGGCGACCTACGCCCGGGATTCGCGCAAGATCCACGTCGACATCGACCCCTCCGAGATCAACAAGAACGTGAACGTCGACGTCGGCATCGTCGGCGACCTCGGCGAGGTCCTGCGCCAACTGCTCGACCGGGTCGAACGACGACCGAACGAGGCCTGGTTCGACCGCATCGCCGAGTGGCGCGCCGACTCGGAGCTGCGGGAAATCGTGCGGCCGGCCGACGCGGCTCAGCATCCCGCGGTCCCCGAAGGCAAGCTGCTCGGCGCCCAGGTCATCCGCGACCTGTTCGAGTTCACGGATGGCGGAGCGATCACCGTGACCGATGTCGGCCAGCACCAGATGTGGGAGGCCCAGTACTACCACCACGAACGGCCGCACAGCCTGATCACCAGCGGCGGCCTCGGGACGATGGGTTTCGGGCTGCCGGCGGCGATCGGCGCCAAGATGTCCCGCCCCGACCAGGAAGTGTGGGCCATCGTCGGCGATGGCGGCTTCCAGATGACCATGATGGAACTCGCCACCGCGGTCCAGGAGCAGGTCAACGTCCACATCGCGATCATCAACAACGGCTTCCTCGGCATGGTCCGGCAGTGGCAGGAGTTCTTCTACGAGGAGCGCTACAACCAGACGCCCATGGTCAACCCGGACTTCTGCAAGCTCGCGGAGGCGTACGGCATCCCGACCGTGCGCGTCACCGAGCGCGGCCAGATCGAAGAGGCGGTCAACGCCTCGCGCGCGCAGACAGCCGGACCGACCCTGATCGACTTCGTGGTCGAGAAGGAGGAGATCGTCTTTCCCATGGTGCCCGCGGGCGCCGACCTCGACGACATGATCCGCCGGCCGACTCCCGAGGAGTTCGAACAACAGCGCCGGGAGCGGGCAACAGCCGCGAAGGCCCCGGAGCCCCAAACGCCGGAGTCCGAGACTCCCGAGTCCGAGGCGCCCGCGGCGGCGGCCGCCCTGGGCTCCCGGTTCGGCGTCTGAGGCCGGCGTTTCTCGAGGAGTCCCGAGATGGCGAAGCATGTCCTGGCAGCGCTGGTCGAGAACCGCCCCGGGGTGCTTGCCCGCGTGGCGAACCTGTTCCGGCGGCGCAGCTTCAACATCGACAGCCTGTCCGTCGGCCGCACCCAGCGCGACGAGATGTCCCGGATGACGATCGTCATGGAGTCGGACAGCGCGGAAGCGGACCGCCTGGTCAAGAACCTGTACAAGCTGGTCGACGTCGTCCATGTGGACCACCTGCACAGCCAGCCCTCCGTGGTGAGGGAGATGGCCCTGGTCAAGGTCAGGGCCTCCTCGGAGAACCGGCGGGAGGTGATCCAGCTCTGCGACATCTTCCGCGCCCGGATCATCGACGTTTCCGCCGAAAGCCTGGTGGTCGAGATCACCGGCGAGGAAGAGAAACTCGAGAACTTCACCGAACTCGTGCGTCCGTTCGGCATCGTCGAGATGGTGCGCACCGGCATGATCGCCCTGGGCCGCGGCGGCCACACGCTGAAGGACGAGGGTTTCAAGCCCAACCGCAGCCGCGCGGCAGCGCGCCGCAACGTGCTCTGAACACAATCTGCTCGAATCACCAGACGGGACCGAACCACCAGACGAGGAAACGAACCAGATGGCCAAGCTCTACTACGACGACGACGCGGACCTCTCGAGGCTCGACGGCCGCACCGTCGCCGTCATCGGTTACGGCAGCCAGGGACACGCCCACGCCCTGAACCTGCGCGACAGCGGAGTCGACGTCGTCGTCGGTCTGCGCGAGGGCAGCGGCAGCGCCGCCAGGGCGGAGGCCGACGGGCTCGAGGTGCTCGGCAACGCCGCCGCGGCCGCGCGGGCGCAGATGATCATGGTCCTGGCGCCCGACACGGTGCAGGCGGAGCTCTACGAGCAGGACATCGCCCCGAACCTCGAACCGGGGAACGCCCTGATGTTCGCGCACGGGTTCAACGTCCGCTACGGCGAAATCGACGCGCCGCAGGCAGTCGACGTGTCCCTGGTCGCGCCGAAAGCACCGGGACACAGGGTGCGGGAAGTGTTCACCGAAGGCGCCGGCACGCCGGGTCTGGTCGCGGTAGAAAACGATGCCACCGGCGGCGCCCTGGCCGACGCCCTGGCCTACGCGAAGGGGATCGGCTGCACCCGCGCCGGCGTGATCGAGACCACGTTCGCGGAGGAGACGGAGACCGACCTGTTCGGTGAGCAGATCGTCCTCTGCGGTGGCGCGTCCGCCCTGGTCCGCGCCGGCTTCGAGAAGCTGGTCGCGGCCGGCTACCAGCCCGAGGTCGCCTACTTCGAGTGCCTGCACGAGCTGAAGCTGATCGTCGACCTGATGTACGAAGGCGGGCTCGGCTACATGTGGTACAGCGTCTCCGACACCGCCGAACACGGCGGCTACCACGCCGGCGATCAGATGATCACGGAGGACGTGCGGGCCGTGATGGACAAGGTGCTCCGCGACATCCAGGACGGGACGTACGCCCGCGACTGGATCGCCGAGAACCGGAACGGCCGCCCGCGCTTCGATCCCCGAAGGAAGCGGGAGCGAAGCCACCCGATCGAGGAGGTCGGCCGGGAACTGCGTCGGATGATGCCGTTCCTCGACGCCAAGGAGGTGTAGCGATGGCAGGACACGCTCAGAGCGGAGACTACGTCCGGATCTTCGACACCACGCTGCGCGACGGCGAGCAGTCGCCGGGCGCGACGATGACCAGCGCCGAGAAGCTGGAGGTGGCCCGCCAGCTCGCCGTTCTCGGCATCGACATCATGGAGGCGGGCTTCCCGGCCGCCAGTCCCGACGACCTGGAGGGAGTCCGCCGAATCGCCCGCGAAGTCGGCAAGGGCGACGGACCGGTCATCGCCGGGCTCGCCCGCTGCTGGCGCGAGGACATCGACAAGGCCTGGCAGGGCGTGCGGGACGCCGCCAAACCCCGCATCCACACCTTCATCGCCACGTCCGACCTGCACATGGACCGCAAGCTGGGCATGACCCGGGAGCAGGTCCTGAGCCAAGTCGGCCACATGGTGGCACACGCGCGCTCCCTCTGCGACGACGTCGAGTTCAGTCCCGAGGACGGCAGCCGCTCCGATCCCGACTTCGTGGTCGAGGTGCTCTCGCTCGCCGTCAAGGAAGGCGCCACGACGCTGAACATCCCGGACACGGTGGGTTACGACATGCCGGTCGAGTACGGCGACCTCTTCCGCTACCTGATGGAGCACACTGACGGCGCCGAAGACGTCATCTGGTCCGCGCACTGCCACGACGATCTCGGCTGCGCCACCGCCAACACGCTGGCGGCGATCGAGGCCGGCGCGCGGCAGGTCGAGGTAACGATCAATGGCATCGGCGAGCGCGCCGGCAACACCTCGCTCGAGGAAGTCGTCATGGCGCTCCACACGAGGCCGAAAATCTACGGCGTCGGCACCCGTCTCAACACGACCGAACTCGTACGAACGAGTCGCCTGGTCGCCCACTACACCGGCATCGCGGTGCCCCGGAACAAGGCGATCGTGGGCGAGAACGCCTTCGCCCACGAGGCGGGCATCCACCAGCACGGCATGCTCCAGGATCAGCGCACCTACGAGATCATGACCCCCCAGACAGTCGGCCTGACCCAGAGCAGGCTGGTGCTCGGCAAGCACTCCGGCAAGCACGCGCTCCGGATGCGCATGGAGGAACTCGGCTTCGAGCTGAACCGGGAAGAACTCGGTGAGGCCTTCCGCCGCTTCAAGCAACTGGCCGACCAGAAGAAAGACATCACCGACGCCGACCTGCAGGCGCTGGCGAACCAGGAGATCCTGGCGCCGACCGAGATCTTCACCCTGACCGAGCTGCAGATCTCCTGCGGCCGGCCCGGCATGCCGACCGCGACCGCCCGGCTCTGCGGGCCAAACGGTCACGAGTACATCTCGCCTGGCGTCGGCACCGGCCCGGTCGACGCGACTTTCCGGGCCATCGATGCCGTGGTTGAAGCTGAGAACACCCTGCTCGAGTACAACGTCCACAGCGTCACCGAGGGCATCGACGCAATGGGCGAGGTCACGGTCCGGATCAAGAGTCCGACCTCCGGCCGCGGCAAGGGACGCGTCTTCGGCGGCTACGGCGCCGACACGGACGTCATCGTCGCCTCCGCCAAGGCGTACCTGGCGGCTCTCAACCGGATGCTCACCGCGATCGGCACGAAGTACACGGCCGGCGAGGGAGGTCCCGCCACGCTCAGGGTCTCAAGACCGCAGCCGGTGGACGCATGAGTCGACCGAGGACCCTGTTCGAGAAGATCTGGCGGCGCCATGTCGTCCCGCCGGAAGGCGTCACCGCGGAAGCGGAGGGCCTGCCCGCGACGATCTACGTCGACCTGCACCTGGTGCACGAGGTGACGTCGCCCCAGGCGTTCACCGAACTGGCCGAGCGGGGGCTCCCCGTCCGGCGGCCCGATCTGACGCTGGCGACGATGGACCACTCGACGCCGACCGATCCTTCGATCGACGACGCACGGCTCCGGGTGCTCGACCCGGAGGGCTCCGCCCAGCTCGACCGGCTGCAGGCGAACTGCGAGCGGTACGGCATCCCGCTCTACGCGATGGGCGACGAGCGCCGCGGCATCGTTCACGTGATTGGACCGGAACTCGGCGCCACGCAGCCCGGAATGACCGTCGTCTGCGGTGACAGCCACACCAGCACCCACGGCGCCGTCGGCGCGCTCGCCTTCGGCATCGGCACCAGCGAGGTCGGCCACGTGCTCGCCACCCAGTGCCTGCTGCAGCACCGGCCGAAGACCTACGAGATGCGCGTCGACGGCCGCCTGCCGGAAGGCGTGGTGGCCAAGGACATCATCCTCGCCGTGATCGCCAGGCTCGGCATCGGCGGCGGCACCGGCCACGTCTTCGAGTACACCGGCGAAGCGATTCGCGCGCTGGACATGGAGGGCCGGATGACGGTCTGCAACATGTCGATCGAGGGCGGCGCCCGCGCCGGCCTGATCGCTCCCGACGAGGTCACCTTCTCGTACCTGGAGGGCCGTCCGATGGCGCCCGCCGGCGATGCCTGGGAGGCGGCGCTCGACGACTGGCGGTCGCTTCCCACCGACGAGGGAGCGGTCTACGACCGGACCACGACTCTCGATGGCTCGGCGCTCGAACCGATGGTCACGTACGGCACGAACCCCGGCATGGCGATCCCGATCGCGGGAGCGGTTCCGGAAGACGACGCCATCGAACCCGAGAAGCGGGCGTCCTTCCGCAAGGCGCTCGACTACATGGCTCTCGAACCCGGCCAGCAGCTTCAGGGCAAGCCGATCGACGTCGTCTTCGTCGGAAGCTGCACGAACTCGCGCTACAGCGACCTGGTGGCCGCGGCGAACGTGCTGCGCGGCCGCAAGGTCGCCGACGGCTTGCGCGTGCTCATCGTGCCCGGTTCGGACGCCGTCAAGCGGCAGGCCGAACGGGACGGCCTCGCCCAGGTCTTCGTCGACGCGGGCGCCGAGTGGCGCGAAGCCGGCTGCTCGATGTGCCTGGCGATGAACGGCGACCAGCTCGCGCCCGGCCAGTACGCCGTCAGCACCTCGAACCGCAACTTCGAGGGCCGACAGGGCGCCGGTGGCCGCACCTTCCTGGCCAGCCCGCTGACCGCGGCAGCATCCGCCATTACGGGTCGGGTCACCGACGTCCGCGAGGTGCTCTCGTGAGCACGAGCTTCACCCGCTACACCGGGACGATGGCGCCGCTGCCGATCCAGAACATCGACACCGACCAGATCATCCCGGCGTCCTACCTGAAGGTCACCGACCGCAGCGGCCTCGCCTCCGGCCTTTTCTCCCGCTGGCGCTACCGGGACGGAGACCCGGAAGGCGATCCCATCTCCGACTTCGTGCTGAACCGCGCCGAGCACGGCGCGGCGAGGATTCTCCTCGCCGGCGACAACTTCGGCTGCGGCAGCTCCCGCGAGCACGCACCCTGGGCGCTCGTCGGCTACGGCTTCCGCGCGGTCATCAGCACATCCTTCGCCGACATCTTCCGCAGCAACGCGCTCAAGAACGGCCTGCTCGTCGTGCCGGTGGCCGAAGACGTCTCCGCCGCATTGTTCGACGCCGTCGCCGCCGATCCGGCCACCGAGGTCACAATTGATCTGGAAGCGCAGGCGCTCAGCCTGCCCGGCGGCGGCGAGACGAACTTCGAGGTCGATCCCTTCGCCCGCCGCTGCCTGCTCGACGGCACGGACCAGCTCGGCTACCTGCTGAACCAGGCGCCCGCGATCCAGGCATTCGAGGCTACCCACCCGGCCCGGCTCGACACCCGTTCGGGCTGAGCGGTCGCAAGAGTGAGACAATCATCACCATGAAGTTCCGCTTCAACAATCTGGGCCCAGTGAAGGCCACGACCCTTGAGCTAGGCGACCTGACGCTCATCGCCGGCAGGAACAACACGGGCAAGACCTACACCGTCTACACCCTCTACGGCTTCCTCAAGATGTGGCGAAGTTCCCCCTTCGCCGTCCGCCGCGCCTTTCGGGAGTCCCGGGACCTGTTCCCGGAACTCCGCGCATTCTTCGACCAACTCGTACTCGAGGGAAGCGCAACCTGGGAACCCGACGACGACGCCCTTGCGCGAAACAGAGCCGCCTTTGCCAAGCACCTCGCTCGGTACTTCTCCAAGCACCACCTCGCGGGAGTCTTCAGCTCAAAACAGGAGGACTTCGCCCGAGCGCGTCTGACCCTCGACCTCGGAGACATACATCCCAAGGAGGCCTACGAGACCACCGTTCCCCTCCCTGGGCGGGCCGCTCTCGCTTTCGAGTTCGACGGCGGGAGCATCGTGGCTTCCCTTTCCGGGACCCGTCACGAACCTCGCCTCACCCCTGCGATCGAGACGGCCGTCATCCAGGAGTACGCCCGCCTGCTCCTCGATCATCTTCTCCCTGATCCCTTCATCCTGTCCGCAGAGCGCTTCGGAATCTCCCTCTTCTACAAGGATCTGGACTATCGACGCAACCAGCTTGTCGACGCACTACAGAAGGAGCAGTACAGAAAGGACCGCGACAGCCCCTTCCCGTACTGGTTGCTCGACGAGACGACGAGTCGATACTCGCTACCCGTCAAGGACAACATCGACTACACGCGCAGCCTCCCGGACCTGAAGAACGACAGGAGCGATCTTCACGACGACAAGTTCTTCAACGACATCAAGGACCTCCTCGGGGGGTACTACAGCAACGCAAGCCAGGATCTGCGCTTCATCTCCAAGTCGCGAAAGACCAACCACTTCAACATACCCCTGCATCTTGCCTCTTCCTCGGCTAGAGGGCTGTCAGACCTGTACTTCTACTTGAAGCACGTTGCCAAGCGACAGCAGCTCCTCATCATCGACGAGCCCGAGAGTCATCTCGACACAGCCAATCAGGTTCGGCTTGCCCGCCTGCTTGCACGCATGGTCGGTGCCGGTCTCCGCATCCTCGTGACGACACACAGCGACTACCTCGTCAAGGAAGTCAACAACCTCGTAATGCTCAGCCAACTCAAGGGGAAAGACCGCGCACTCCTGCGCAAGCTTGCCTACACCGAGGCCGACCAGGTTCGGCCTCGGCAACTAAGGGCATACGTGGCTGAAGACGGTGGCCTCTCCGCCTGCAGCGTGGATCAATACGGGGCCGATCTTCCTGTCTTCGATCGGACGATCGACGCCATCAACAGGACGGCGAACGAGTTGGCCGCTCGCCTACCACTCGAGGCCGAAGAGTGAAGCCGTGTTGGCAGCGCGGCTAAAGAAGATTCTTGAATCGAAGACTCTGGTATCGCCGGAGGCCGATGGCAGCGTCACGCTTCGCGAGCAGGACGTGATGGACGTGAGCGTGTTGCAGATCCCAGAGCGCGCCGCCACGGTCAACCTCCAGCACATCGGCGACTTTTCCGGCGTCAAGAACGGTCGTTGGAAGCAGAGATGCGACTACATGTTCGCACTCGATCAGGTCGATGGTAGCGAGGTCGTGTTCGTCGAGCTCAAGAAGTCGCTCGACACCGGCAAGGAGAAGGCGATGGAGCAACTGCGCCGGTCGCCGCCCGTCCTCATGTACTTGAAGTCGTTGTGCCAGCTTGAAGAACAGTGCACAGACGAGGGAGTGGAACTCAGGCTTCGCTACTTCGTGATTAGCGAGAGGTACGGCGAGAGGCTTGACAAGCAGCGTGTGCGGCCAAACCGTCGACCGGAAACGGAGCAATTCAAGTCGATTCAGGTCGGAATCGTGGTGGGCGGCCCCCTGACGTTCGCCTCTCTCTTCAGCGGGTAGCTTCATATGCAGGCCAACATCGTCCTCCTGCCCGGCGACGGCGTCGGGCCGGAAGTCACCGCGGAAGCGACCCGCGTCCTGAACGCGGTCGCCGAACTCGGCGGGCACGGCTTCCAGCTCGCGTCCCACCCGATGGGCGGCAACGCGATCGACGACTTCGGGAATCCGCTGCCGCCCCAAACGCTGGCCGCCTGCAAGGCGGCCGACGCGGTGCTCCTGGGCGCCGTCGGCGGGCCGAAGTGGTCCGATCCGACCGCCGAGCTCCGGCCCGAGCAGGGGCTGCTCGACCTGCGCGCGGAGATGGGCCTGTTCGCCAACCTGCGTCCGGTGCCGGTGTTCGAGTCTCTCGCCCCGTTCGCGCCGCTCAAGCCGGAGCTGCTGCTCGGGGTCGACCTGCTCTTCGTGCGGGAGCTGACCGGCGGCATCTACTTCGGTCCCCGCCAGGAACAGGGCGACGGCGACGTCGCGCACGACACCCTCGTCTACTCCACGGCCGAAGTGGAGCGCGTCGCCCGCGTCGCGTTGCGGGCGGCGCGGGGCCGCCGCGGCAAGGTCGCGTCGATCGACAAGGCGAACGTGCTCGCCTCGATGCGGCTGTGGCGACGCTCCGTGACCGAGGTCGCCAGTGCGTATCCGGATGTCGACGTCAGCCACCACCTCGTGGACGCCTTCGCGATGCAGTTGATGCGCTCGCCCGCGGACTACGACGTCATCCTCGCCGGCAACATGTTCGGCGACATCCTGAGCGACGAGGCGGCGATCCTCGCCGGCTCACTCGGCATGCTGCCCTCGGCGTCCCTGGGTTCAGGCAGCCAGGGCCTGTACGAGCCGGTCCACGGCTCGGCGCCCGATATCGCCGGCCGCGGCGTCGCCAATCCCATCGGCGCGATCCTCAGCGCCGCGATGCTGCTCCGCCACAGCCTCGACCTGGAGTCGGAGGCGGCCCGGGTCGAAGCGGCGGTCGCTGCGGTCCTGGACGACGGGCTCCGTACCGCCGATCTGGCGCCCGAAGGGCAGGCCGCCGTATCGACGACCGGGATGGGCCTGGCGATCGCCAGCAGGATCGGCGACGCCTGAACTACCAGCGCCCGACCTTGCTCAGGACTCGCAGACGCCTGTGAACGCCCCGGAATCGGTGATCGCCGGGGCCGGACTGCCCGGTTCCTTGGTCCAGGTCTTCTCCTGCTTGGTAACCGTGTCCCGAACCACGAGCCTCATTCCGAGATCGGTCGCCGACGCGGCGTAGACCCAGTGGTGCTCGTTGACGCCACAGCCGTCGAGCACCTTGAGCAGCACTTCCCAGTTGTTGTAGCTGAAGAAGTAGAACAGACCCGAATCGCTGGTGCGGGGCCTCGCCACCCTGGCGGTTCCCACCTCTCCGCCGGACCCCGTCCATTCGAGCGTCGCTTCGTAACGCCCGTCCTGGAGGCACATGACCTCGCTGCTCTCCACGCAACCGTCGGCGTCCCCGTCGTCGGCACCGAGCGCAGTCGCCATCGAGAGCAGAAGGGCTGCGAAAACGAACGTTGCGAACCGCCGCATCGCCATGCCGCCGAAGCGTCCGACCGTGTCTTCTTCCCGTCCCTGGATTGTAGTCATCGTCAACGTTTCCTTTCTCTTTCGGTTTCAGCTAGTTGCTGAAGAGGTCGTCCGGCACGAGTTCTCGTCCCGCCGCGGCCGCGGCCGCGCCCGGACAACGAATCCTGAGCATGGTCGAAGGTCTGAAATCGCCTGCCAGGGTTTCGCCGGGCACCGCCGGAACGATGTCGTTCGCGCCGGCAGTCGCCTTGATCTCCACCACCACCGTGTAGCCGATGCGCTCGGTGCAGGTCTCATCCGAATCGGTCGGGTTGTGAACGGTGAGCGTGCCGTTGTCGAGATCCCCCGAGATGCCCCAGGCCCGTTCCGTACCGATCGCCGCGGGCAGTCCCGCGGCGCCCTCGACTCGCGCGGTGGCGGTCCACGTCGCCGTCAGCGTTTGGTCGAAGCCGGCGCCGAGCGGCTCGGTGATGTCCAGATGGCCCGTGCCGTAGAGCCCCAGCGTCAGCGTCGTCGTGCCGGACCCGGGCCGGAAGATCTGCCCGCTCGTTATCGCGTTCTCGGCGCCGGTGCCGAGACCCGTCGTCACGCGGACCGAGTAGACCGCGTCCAGCAGGCAGTCGTCCGTCCGCTGCTTCGTGACTCTGGCTTCCGCCTCGCACTCTCCACTCCCCTCGCACTCCTTGTACTGGCCGCACCGCGCCGGTTCCGGCTCGCCCGGAAGCGGCAGGATGTGCGGCAGGATGCCCACGCGGCCGCTGCCCACTTCCTTGACGAAGCTGACGCTGCCGTCCCGGCTGGCGCTGAACGTGAGGCCGGGCCAGCCGGGGTTGGCCGGAGCGATCTTGCGGTTGGCGAGAACCCCGCTTGGGATCAGGAACGAAACGGCCGTGTTCTCCTCGTCGGTGATCCAGTACCAGCCTCCGTCCATCACGCCGTGAATCTGGAACTCTCCGTCATCCCGATCGCATGCCAGGCCGTTGTTTGGGTTGAACAGCGCCGACACGATGCCGCCGCCGTCGGGCGTCGAACTCCGGGTAACCGAACCGTCGCCGCAGATGATGTGGTAAGTCACTTCCTCGAGCCCCGGCAGGATCCTGCCGATGAAGCCTCCTTCACCCTTGAAGTACGGAAGGACATGGCACTCATCGTCGGGACAGTCGAACGTGACGGTCGTGCTCGCGTCCGACACGGCGCCCTGCGCGAACGCGACGCCGGCGAGTGCGAAAGCCAGTATCAGGAAGATCGGAATGCGTTTCACGGTGTGAGCCTCCTCTTGATCCGTCTTATACCCGTTTCGGGGAAGGTTGCGCATCTCCCATTTGAGAGGTGTTGGGGGCAAGAGAACGAAAGAGGAAGGGCAGCCAGACGCCCTCGTCCCGGACGAGAACCAGTCTGCGGCCGGCTACCGATCACAGCCGCCCGGGAACGCCGCGATGTCCGTGATCGCGGCGGCCGCCGTGCCCGGCTCGTTGCGGTACTCCTTCACCACACCCGTCGCCGTGTCCGTCACCCGGATCACGTAGCCCAGGTCCGTCGTCGACCCGCCGAACACCCACGCGTGGCCGTTCGCGGCGCAGCCGTCCAGCACCTTGATCAGCACCTCCCAGTTGGAGTGGTCGAAGAAACTGAACATTCCCGAGTCGTTCGTGCCCGCGTGGACCACCCGGCCCGAACCGCTCCCGCCGGCGCCGTCGCGCCACTCCACCGTCACCGCGTAGCGGGAGTCCTGCAGGCAGAGCGTCTCCGCGTCGGCGATGCAGGTTCCCGCCGGCGCCGCCGCCGTGACCAGAAAGGTCCGCCGCACCGTCGACGGAGCCGAACCGTCGCTCACCTCCAGCGTCACCTCGTGGAAGCCCGGCGACGACCAGGCGTGGACCGGCGCGCCAGAGCGGGACGTTGTCCCGTCGCTGAACTCCCAGCGGCGGAAGCGCACCGTGCCGGTGCTGGTGTCGGTGAAGCGCAGCGCCTCGCCGGCGACCGCACGGCAGACTTCCTCGTCGCAGGTCGCTCCCTCCACCGTGAACGCCGCGGCCGGCGGTCGGGACGGTGGTGGTGGCGGCGGTTCGGGTTCGGGTTCGGGTTCGGGTTCGGGTTCGGGCGATGGAGGCGTTCCACCGCCACCTCCGCCACCACCGCCGGGAGGCGAGCCGAAGCCGCGGGGAGCAGGAGGCCAGCCCTCGCCGCACTCATCCACGTCCTCGTAAATGCCCACCGTCACCCCCCCCTTCACGGTGACGCCCTCAGTCAAGGACCTGGCGCCGAACTCAACCCACTCACAATCATCGTCAACCCTGTCCGATGCCGGAAAGACATGGAAGGAAAGGGGTCCCTGGGTCCGAGAGCCGAACCTGAGTACGTCACTCCAGAGGTTCCAATCACTTCTCGTCGCCCCCCCTCCATGGCGAATCGGAACCAGTTGGACCCCCACTCGGCGTCCGGGCTTCCGGTTCAGCCGCGCTTGCACGAACGCCGGGTCGAGGCCTCTCTCCCGAATGGTGATGGTTGACGGACCGATCTGCACGACCAGAGCCGCATTCTCGTCGTCGTCATTGATCGTCCCCAGGACCTGAAGCATCTGGTCGCGGCCGTCGAGCGTGCCGTTCAC
>VXSP01000042.1 GCA_009837885.1 Holophagales bacterium
GTCGGCGTTGGTTGCGGCTACGTCGTTGCCCGTCGCTTGTCTCCAGCCCGCTGGGACCCCCTCCCGGCCCCTCGCCTGGCTGGTCCGCGCTGCCTGCGCTGTAGCGCCGGACGGAGTGACGGCCTGCCGAGGCTGAGGCCGTCGGGCGACGGTGTTTTCTTCAAGATCCGGAGCACTGTCGTTGCGCTCCTGGACCTGAAACCGAAAGGAGGTGCAGCGATCGGGTCTTGGTGCCAGTCGGAAACGGAGCACCGGTGTTGGCGGTACTGCCTGCGTTCGTTCCGCGATCAGCGCCTGTCCGGGACGCCCGCCGACGACGTGGCGAAACCCGGCGACGTCCAGCCCGCGGTGGGCTCAGGGGGGAGGGTCCCAGCGGGCTGGAGACAAGCGACGGGCAACGGCGCTACCGAAACTGACGACGCAACGGAGCGCAGTCGACCGAAGCGAACCCCCATCCCCCCACTCACCAAGAAGGGGTGAGCGGCCGCTGGGACCCCCTCCCGGCCCCTCGCCTGGCGGGTACAACCACCGCCGTCGCGCCGTCGCGCCGTCGCGCCGCGGAGCGGCGTGACGCCGTTACGCCCGCAGGCCGGCCAGAGGGCCGACGAGGGAGATGAGGTCGCCGCGTTGGCCGTAGGTGTGGTGGAGGCCGATGTGGTTTGTGTCGAGGCCCATGGCTTGGGCGATGCTGACCAGGAGGTGCTGGTGGGGGACGCCGGCGAACCGCGTGAGGCCGCCGGGGGCCACTTGGGCCGGGACCCGCATCTCGGCGGGGGTTTCGTGCGGCCAGTACAGGTAGCGGCCGGTGTCGAAGGCCCAGGCGCCGCCGATGAGGACGGGGCAGTAGTTGCGGTAGCCGTGCCAGCCGTCGCCGAGTTCGGAGCCCCAGACGATCAGCGTGTTGTCCATCAGCGAGCCGCCGCCGGCGTCAGGGATCGACTCCAGGGTGCTGACGAGACGGGCGACCTGCTGGCCGTGGTAGGCCGCGTACTGCGTCATCGCGTCGTGCTTGCGGATGTCCTCGTGGATGTAGTGGGCGATGCCCTTGTGCACCTTGTCGCTGATGTGGTCCGCGCCGAACTCCGCCGTCGGCATCTCGCCGAGGGAGAACGAGACGACCCGCGTGATGTCGCAACTGAAGGCGGCGGCGATGATGTCGGCGAAGGCGTCGAACTGCAGGTCGTAGCGGTCGAACGAGGCGGCGGGCCGGGGAGGCGCGTCGCAGGAGAGCGACGCGAGGCCCTCGAGCCGGTGGCCGAGCCGGTCGACCAGGCCGAAGTGCGACTCGAGCCGGGCGCGGTCATTGGCGTCGAAGCGGGCCGCGACCGCCCGGTACTCCTGGTACGCGAAGTCCAGGGTGCTGCGCCGGTACGCGCCGACCGTGTCGCCGGAGGACGCCGGTCCGAAGACCCGGTTCCAGGCGCGCAGGGGCGTGTTCTCGGCCGGCAGCCGTACGCCGCCGCTGTTGTAGCTGATCGGCCGGCCCGCTTCGAGCGCGGCGTCGACCGAGACCTCCAGCGACGGCAACCGGTCGGCCCGGGCCACGTGCGCGGCGACGAGCTGGTCGAGCGAGGCCGACGTCGAGCGGGTGTCGCGGGCGCCGAAGTCCGCGTTGTTGCCGGTCCAGGCGTGGACCCAGCCGCGGTCGTGCCGGTTGCCGCCGCCGTCGAGTTCGGCGGTGGCCAGGGACAGGCCGTCCAGGGCGAGGATGCGGCGGCGGTGCTCGTAGAGCGGCGCCAGGGGCCTGCTGAATGCCGTCTCCGGGAGCTGCTCCAGGTCGACCGACCAGGGTTCGCTCTCGGAGACGCCGTCCGGGCGCATCTTCCAGGTGGCGTAGGGCCAGCCGTGGCAGTGGCTGATCAGGATCAGGCGCCGGACCTGGGCCGGGCTCTGGGCCAGCGCGCGCAGGGCGCCGCCCGGCCAGCCGGCGCCGAGCGCGGTGAGCCCTCCGAGTTGCAACAGGTGGCGTCTCGAGATCATGGGCCGCTTTCGAAGCCTACCCCGGCGGAACGAGCGCGGAAGAGGTCGCTGGTGGCGATGGAGACGAGGAGTTCCTTGACCGAGTCGTTTTCTCGGAAGCGCTTCCGGATGGGTTCGAGGCCGGGTGCGTTCCGGTCCAGATGGTTGCCGAGTGCGTAGCGCGTCCAGTGGAGCGCGTAGCAGTCCCGCACGCGGCGGCTCGCCGCCAGCTCGTGCGCGAACTCGACGCCGTCGGCGAAGGTGAGTTCCTCGGCGCCGGGCAGCCGGAGCGAGCCGCTGGCGTCGACCGGCTGGCCGTTGTCCTCGGCGCGCCAGGCGCCCATCGCGTCGTAGTGCTCGAAGGCGAACCCGGCCGGGTTGATCCGGCGGTGGCAGGAGTTGCACTCGCTGGGTTTGGTGGCGGCGGCGGTCCGTTCGCGGTTCGTGCTCTCGACGCCCAGCGCGTCGGGCGGCAACGCGCTCTCGACGCCTTCGATCGGATCGCCCATTTCCATGCAGGCGACGCGCTCCAGGACGCGAACGCCGCGGGGGATGGGGCCGGGTTGCACGGCGTAGGCGCCGATGGCCAGCACCGACGGCAGGGTCAGGACGCCTGCCCGCTGCGTGGGGTCCAGCACGACCGGGTCGAGCGTGAGCGGTTTCTTTCGTCCGACCGATGCCGTGACGTACTCGATCTGCCGGGTCACGGCGGCGCGCCCTTCGTCCGCGGTCGTCGTTGCGCCGTAGATCGGCGCGGTGCCGCGCGACAGGTAGCCGTGGTTACCGGTCATGAGTTCCGTGAACGTTCCCGCGCGGTCGAAGATCGCCTCTTCGACGAACAGCTCGGTCTCCAGCCTCATCGAGTGCCGGATCGGTCCCAGGATCGCCGGCCACTTCGTGTCGTCGTCGCGCGCGTTCCTGAGGACTCGGGAAAGGCCGAACCGCGGCCCGAAGGCGCGGCGGGCGGGCGCGATCAGGAGCACCTGATCCGTGCCCAGCCACTGGTGATGAAAGTGGACGACGGCTGGCCGGGCTTTCGGGTCGTCGAGCATGCGCCGCGCCTGCCGTTCAACGCCTTCCAGGGTGCCGAGTTCGCCGGCGCCGGCCGCCCGGAAGAGTTCCTCGTCCGGCATGGAGTCCCAGAGGAAGTAGGACAGCCGCGTGGCGAGCTGCCATGAATCGAGGCTCGTGGCTTCCGTGGCGTCCGGCTCGAGCTTGAAGTGGAACGCCGGGGCCTGAAGGATGCCGGCGACGGCGAGCGCCACCGCCTCGTCGATCGGTTCAGTGGCGATCTGCGCCTGCCAGAACGCCTCGATCCGACCGCGTTCTCCGTCGCGCAGCGGCCGGCGATACGCCCGCTCGGCGAAGCGGAGAATGCTCGTGGCGGCGCAGGCCTCGCGCTCCGCGGCCGGCAGGTCGGACCACCCCGAGCAGTTGAAGAAGGTCGGCGAGAGCAGGGCGAAGGCCCCGAAGTGCATTCCGGCGAGGTGGAGTTCCTCGACCTGGTAGGAGGACGGACTTTGGCCCTGTGCAATGCCCTCGAAGCCGTCCGACCCGGGCTCGGCCGGAAAGGGCCACGGCCACGGGTCGGGCGGCGGAGGAGGCGCGAACACGCCCTTGCTGGCGGTGCGCCGCGGGCTGATCCGGTCGGCGACGGCGGGTCGCCTTGGCCACTGTTCTCCGTCTCTGGGGAAACCGAGCAGGTCGGCGACCGTGTTGTTGTACTCGGTCGGCGTCAGCGCCAGGGGCGCCGCCTCGCTTGTCTCGCCTGACTCGTCAGAGGCGCCCGCCACAGGCAGCGCTAGCGCCGCGGCGCTGAGGAGCGCCAGCACCATTCTGAGATCGGGCTTCATGGCGTATGGCACGGGCTAGAAGGCTCCGGTGCGGACGAACTTGTAACACTGTATCAGTCCCGTCGATTCCGGGACGGGAACGGGTGGGTGAGACGCGCCGGTTACTCGGCGTCCCGCGCTCCGCTGTCCGAAGTCCGCAGGACGAAGGCGTCGAGCGTCTCCTTCCACTGGGGCAGCAGGGACTGCTCCACGTACATCATGTGGCCGGCGGCGAAGTCCTCGCGGTGGATGTTGGCCCTGAGTTCCGGCGGCAGACCCATATGGTCCATCGTCCAGACAGCCGCGAAGTAGGGTGTCGCCAGGTCGTACAGGCCGTTGATCAGGAGCACCTCGAGCGCCGGATTCCGGCGCATGGCGGCGGCGAGGTCGGGGGCGACGTTCGGCGTTCCGTCGCCACGCGAGAAGCGGCCGGCGCTCACCCGGCCCCAGTTCCAGTCGCGGACGCCGCCGCTCGGGACGTACTCGCGGTCGCCGTCGTAGCCGAGTTCGCTCCGCAGGTAGCTGTTGAACGCCGACGTGTAGGCCGAGCTGATCGCCGTGGACTGCGGGTCGTGGGAAGGCCGGGCGCCCAGCGTGTCTCCGGCCGGGCCGGTGAAGCGGGCGTCCAGACGGCCGACGATCTTTCCTTCGTCGCGGAGCAGCTCGGCCTCGAAGGCCGGAGCCGTCACCCGCAGGTCCGACTTGTCGATGAAGTCGTGCGAGAGCCCGGTGTAGCGGTGCATGCGGTCGACCACTCGGGCGCGGGTGTCCGGGTCGAGCGTGCTGCCCCGGAGCAGCGCGGTGGCGTACTCGGTGAGCACCCATTCCTCGACTTCGGCCATCAGGGTCTCGAGGTCCGCCGGGGTTTTCTCCGGCAGCGCGTCCAGGTAGCGGGCGGCAACCGTGTAGGACGGCAGGTTGACGATGTACGGGAGGTCGTCGCCCGGCGCGAACTGGATCGTGTTGAACTGCAGCACCGACGAGACCAGGACGATGCCGTTCAGGTCGATGTTCGCGCGCTGCAGGTGGCTGGCGAGCACGGCCGATCGGGTGGTGCCGTAGCTCTCGCCGAGCAGGTAGCGGGGCGAGTTCCAGCGGTCGTGCGCGCTCAGGAACCTCCGGATGAACTGGGCAAGCGACCTGGCGTCCTCGTCGATGCCCCAGTAGTCCGAGCCTGGAGTCTCGCCCAGGGTGTGACTGAAGCCGGTGCCGATGGGGTCGACCATCACGATGTCGGCGATGTCGAGAATCGTCCAGGCGTTGTCCTCGAGAGGGTAGGGCGGTGCTCCCTGCGGGCCGACGTCGGGGGTGACGACGCGCCGCGGGCCCATGATCCCCATGTGCAGCCAGAAGGACGCCGAGCCGGGGCCCCCGTTGTAGGAGAACACCAGGGGGCGCTCCTGCGGCGACGCGCCGTTCGTCCGGAAGTACGCCGTGTACCAGAGTTGCGCGGCCGGGGCGCCGTCGTCGTTGTCGAGCTGGATGCCGGTGACGACGGCGTCGTACTCCACCGCCTCGCCGCCGACCTCGATCGAGTGGCTGGTCTCCCAGCGGCCGGGCGGAGAGGGCGGTTTGGCGGCCGTGGGTTCGCCGTCGTCCTCCTGAGCGCGCGCGGGCACAGCAGTGGCCAGGGCGGCGATGCAGATCAGGGTGAGGGCCGGTCGGGCCGCGACGGGAAGCCTGAGGAGGGGGATTCTCATGCGGGTATTGTAGACAGCAGGTAAGGAGGATCCATGAGACACGCTCTTCGACTGACGATTCGTGCCGTGCTGACCGCGGCCATCGTGTTCGCGGCGGGTTCGCTGTGGGCCCAGGACTGGACCACGACGACCGACACCCACCGGTTCATGGAGGTCCGAAACGGCATCTGGCTGACCCAGACGACGGCGCAGGTGTTCAACAGCAACGCGCTCGTGATCGTCAATGACGAGGACGTCGTCGTCGTGGACTCCCACGTGACGCCGGCCAAGGCCCGCGACCTGATCGCCTCGATTCCGGCGATCACTGACAAGCCGGTGACGGCGGTCATCAACTCCCACTTCCACTGGGACCATGCCCACGGCAACCAGGAGTTCGCGGACGTGCCGATCATCGGCCACGAGTACACCCGGATGAAGATGGCGACCGCGCCGCTGGAGGAGCCGACCTACGTCCAGGGCACCACTGGCAACGCGGCGACGCTGGAGCGGCTGGCGGAAGAGATCGAAGCGGCGGAGGACGAGGAGGAGCGCGAGGGACTCGAGACGTACCGCGCGATGTTCGCGGTCCACGCCGCGGACTTCGACGAGATCGATCCGCTGCCGCCCGACGTGACGATGAACGAGAAGATGACCCTGTTCCGGGGCGGCCGGGAGATCCAGATCGTCTTCGTGGGTCGCGCCCATACCGGAGGTGACGTCGTCGTTTACTTCCCGCAGGACAGGCTCGTCTTCACCGGCGACATCCTGTTCGGCGGCCCGTCCTTCATGGGCGACGGCTACGTCGACGAGTGGCCCCAGACGCTGGAGAACCTGAAGACGCTGGACTTCGACCTCGTGGTTCCGGGGCACGGCCCGCCGCTCGAGGATCTGAGTGCGATCGAGAAGTCGCAGGAGTACTACCGCGTCCTGTGGGAGCGGACGGCCGAGATGCATGCGGCCGGCGTACCGGCCGAAGAGGTGTCCGGAACGCTCGACCTCTCCGCCACGGCGTTTCCGCAGCGGCAGCCCTCCGAGGTGGAGGTGCGGCGGATGTATCACCGCATGGAGAACCCGGACTAGGCTCCCCGCGCGGCAGAAGACTGGGTGCGCCGGCGTCCCCGCCGGCATTCGGCGCGAAGCGCCGCTTCTGGTCCTTCTGCCGCGCCCCGCGGCGATGAACGAACCTCCACGCCCCTTCCGGTTCCTGCCGCGCACCCGCGACGGCTGGATCGCCACCATCGCCTTCGGAGCGGTCTTCCTCCTCGCGATGCCGCCGGTCACCCACACGGTGCTGAACCGGGTCGAGCCGAGCGTTCTCGGCGTGCCGTTCCTGTACCTGGCCCTGTTCGGCGTCTACGTGGCCCTGATCGCCGTGCTGATCTGGGCCTACCGCCGCGGCGTATGAAGCGGTCGCGCCCGGTCGACCGGCCGTCCAGGCAGCGCTGATGGAAACCTGGGTCGTCGCCACCAGCCTGATCAGCGTCTACCTGCTGATCACCCTGGGCGTGGCCGTCGTCGCCAACCGGCACATGACGGTCGACATGGAGGACTTCCTCCTGTGCGGCCGGCGCACCGGCTTCATCGTCCTCTACCTGACCGTCGTCGCCACGTATCACTCGGCGTTCGCCTTTCTCGGCTCCGGCGGCTTCTTCTTCACCCACGGCATCGGTTTCTGGTCCGCCGGCGCGTGGACCCTGCTGGTCGGGGCCGCCACCTACGTCATCGGGACGCGCATCTGGGCGCTGGGCAAGGCGTTCGGCTACATCACGCCCGCCGATCTGCTGGCCGACTTCTACGAGTCGGAGGCGGTGCGCGTCGCGGTCGCCGTCGTTTCCGTGCTGTTCACGATCCTCTACATCCAGGTCCAGGCGCTTGCGCTCGGCTACATCATGGACGTGGCGACCGACGGCCGCGTGCCGTTCGAGCTGGGTGTGCTGATCATGCTGACGGTCGCCGTCGTCCACCTGATGGTGGGCGGCCTGCGCGCGGTCTACTGGACCGACGTGTTCCAGGGCGCGTGGATGTACGTGGCGATCTGGGCCGGGGCGCTCGTTCTCTCCTTCGAGCTCTTCGGCGGCCCGGTCGAACTCTGGCAGCGGGTGACGAGCGAGCGGCCGGACATGCTGACCCTGCCCGGTCCCGAGGGCTTCTTCACGCCCGGCATGTGGGTCGGGATGGTCCTCACACTGTCGTTCGGGATCATCTTCCAGCCCCACATGATGATCCGCTACTACACGGCGGTGGACGGCAAGACCCTCAAGCTGCTCGGCGCCACGACGCCGATCTACCTGATGACGCTGTACATCCCGGCGGCGCTGGTCGGCCTGGGCGGGGCGCTGGTCATGCCGGAGCTCGAGCAGGCGGACCGGGTGTTCCCGGAGCTCCTGTTCCAGCACGCGCCGGCGTGGCTCACCGGGATCATCCTCGCCGGCGCGGCGGCGGCCGCCATGTCCACCCTGGATTCCATCCTGCACGCGAACATGACCGTGCTGACCCGCGACGTCTACCAGCGCTACGTTGCGCGGGGGAAGAGCCAGGCCCACTACGTCTTCGTCGGGCGCGCAATCGTCTTCGCACTCCTGGCGGTGGCCTTCGCGCTATCGATCACCGAGAGCGACCTGCTGGTGGCGATCGTGACACTGTCCGGGGCCGGAGCGTTGCAACTGATGCCGGGGATCGTCGGCGTCTGCTTTCCCGGCCGGCGGTCGCTGAGCCGCGCGGGTGTCCTCGCCGGCCTCGGCGCCGGGCTCGTGACCCTGGCCCTGACGCTGCCGCTGAACCTGGGGTTCGCGCTGCCCTGGGGCGCCCATCCGCTGGGCATGCACGGCGGGCTCTGGGGACTGCTCGCGAACACTCTCCTTGCCGTTGCCGTTTCCACGGTGACACCCGGCCCCTCCCGCGAGACGGTGGCCCGGGTTCACGGTGAGGTCGAGCGCTTCGTCTACGGCGGAAAGTAGCTCGGCCAGTAGACGTTAGCCGCCCCGCTGTGCGATTCTCCGCAGTCCGATGAAGCGGATCGGCATCAGCACCGGCGGCGGCGACGCGCCCGGCCTCAACGCGGTGATCCGGGCGGTCACGCTGGCCTCGATCCGGCGCGGCTGGGAGGTCGTGGGCCTGATGCGCGGCTACGGCGCCTTCTTTGATCCGAGCCAGATCCGGATCCTCGATCGCCCCGCCGTGCGCGGCACGACGCATCTCGGCGGCACGATCCTGGGCACGCGCAGCGGCGCCTACCCCTTCGAACGGCGGGTCGAGCAGGACGACGGCTCGGTCGTCGTGGAGGATGTGACCGAAGAGGCCGTGGAGGGATTCCATCGTCTCGGACTCGACGCGCTGGTCGCGGTGGGTGGCGACGGTTCCATGCGCCTCGCGCTCAAGCTCCACAAGCACGGCATACCCGTCGTTGGCGTGCCGAAGACGATCGACAATGATCTCGCCGGCACGAACGTCACCTTCGGCTTCCACACCGCGGTCGACGTCGCGACGGCCGCGATCGAACGGCTGCACTCGACCGCCGAGGCCCACGACCGCATCTTCGTCGTCGAGTTGATGGGCCGCTACGCTGGCTGGATCGCCCTCTTCGCGGGAGTCGCGGCGACGGCCCAGGTCATTCTCATTCCGGAGATCCCGTACGACATCGAGGAAGTCTGCGATCACCTGATGGCGCGCGAGAGGCGGGGGCGGCACTGGGCGGTGGTCGTCGCGGCCGAGGGCGCGCGGCCCGTCGGCGGTGATTTCACCTGGTCGAAGCGGATCGGTGGCCGGACCGAAAGCCTCGGCGGCGTCGCCGAGCGGGTGGCGACGGAAATCCACGAGCGAACGGGCAAGGAGACGCGAACCGTCACTCTCGGCCACCTCCAGCGCGGCGGTCAGCCGATCCCGTACGATCGCCTGATCGCGCTCCGCTTCGGCGCCGCCGCCGTGCGTCAGATCGAGGAGGGGGAGTTCGGCGTCATGGTCTCGCTCGATCCGCCGACCGTGCGTGCCGTGCCGCTTGAACTCGCGGTCAGCCGCATGAAGAGCGTCCCGCTCGAAGCCGACGTCGTCGCCACGGCCCGCGACCTCGGCATCTGCCTCGGCGAGTAAGGGGCATCCATTTGGTACGGTAGTCTGTACCAAATGGATGCCAGAGCGACACAAGCAGAGCCACTGAGCGTTCCGGATCTCGAGCAGATCCGGGGCGGCGCTTCCGCGCACATCCTCGCCGACCTGAAGCGGCTGCTTCAGGTCTCCGACCTGGAGCTCGGCGCAGTCGTCGGCATTCCGCGCCAGACGATGCTGCGTCGGCTGAAGCAGGGACGTCTCACCCGGCACGAAAGCGACCGGGCGGCGCGGCTGGCTCGGGTGTACAACGCGGCGCTCGAGTTCTTCGACTACAACCACGAGAGCGCCGTCCGCTGGCTGAAGCACGTTAATCCCGCCTTGGGCGGCGAAACACCTCTTGAACATTCCGACACGGAAGTAGGAGCGGAAGAGGTCCTGACAGTCCTCCACCGTCTCGCCCACGGCATCCCCCTGTGAGCGAGACGTGAAGGTCTGGCGGCTCGCCCGGACACTGTGGGCGCCGGACGTGGACACGATTCTCAACGGCGAAGGCGCCTTGCGCCGTGGCGGCAGGTGGAGTCCGGCCGGAATGCGGGCCGTCTACTGCAGCGAGACCTCGTCCCTGGCCGTGCTGGAGATTCTGGTCGGCCTGCCCTTCGGTGTGGACCATCCGGCGTACCGGATCGTCGATCTGACTGTCCCGGACGACTCGATCGCCCATCTCGACGTCGAACCGGCGGCCCCCGACCGCCAGAGCCTGGGCGCTGCCGCCCTGGACCGCCACTTGGCTATCGCCGTGCCGAGCATCGTCAACCCGCTGGAGCGCAACGTCGTCATCAACCCGTTGCATCGGGACTTTGACCAGGTGGAGGCGGGCAACCTGCGCCCGTTCCGGCTCGACCCGCGGCTCGGGTAGAGCCGGCAGCTCTCTCGCTCGGAATCTCCTCCCGAATCCGTCTTTGTCTGAGGAGGTGTTACCGTGAGTCGCGGTCATCGAGATTTCCACACCCTCGCTGCGCGACTCGAAAGGTCCACCCCGATGGTTCAAACGAAGAGCCAGATCGCCCTCGCTGCAGTTGAGTACCCGTGCTCGGACGGCATCCCCATGGCTGAGACCGAACGCCACGCCATGGTCACGATGGATGCGCGTCAGGCGCTCGGGTGGCACTTCCGGGATCGCCCGGACGTGTACGTCGGCGTGGACATGCTGCTCTACTACGTCGAGGGCGACCCGAAACGAACCGTAGCGCCCGACGTCTTCGTCGTTCTGGGCGCGCCGAAGCTGCCGCCACGGGACAACTGGCTGGTGTGGGCGGAGGGCGGTAGAACGCCCGACTTCGTGCTGGAGATCACGTCGAAGGCGACTCAGGCGGTCGACGAGGGCCGCAAACGCCGCCTGTATCGTGAGCTCGCCGTCAGCGAGTACTGGCAGTACGACCCCACCGGGGACTACCTCGACCCTTCGCTCAAAGGGTCGCGGCTGGTCGACGGCCGGTATCGGCCGATCAAGGCCGTTACCGAGTTGGATGGCAGCCTCCGCTTCCGCAGCGACTTGGGCCTGGAGCTTCGGCTCGAGCGGGACGAGCTTCGCTTCTTCGACGTTGCGAAGCGCAGGTACCTGCCCACCTGCGAGGAGGCGTTCGAGCAGTCCGCTCAGGTGGAGGAGGTCCGCGCCGCACTCGATGCGTCGAGGCGAGAGATTGCGGCTCTCAAGGCGGAACTGGGGGCGAGCCAGCGATAAGGGCCAACGTCTCCGTAGGGATCACGGTGGTGCTGGTTTCCGGGTGGTGCGGCGTCCCTGAACCAGGAGGACAGGCCTACGACAACGCCTCAACCACCTTCGTCAACGTGTCCTTCGCGTCTCCGAAGGTCAGCACCGTGTTCGGCGCGAAGAACAGCTCGTTCTCGATGCCGGCGAAGCCCGGTCGCATGGAGCGTTTCAGCACGATGCAGGAGCGTGCGAGGTCGGCGTTCAGCACCGGCATGCCGTAGATCGAGCTGGCCGGGTTGTGCTTGGCGGCTGGGTTGACGACATCGTTGGCGCCGACGACGAGGGCGACATCGGCGTTCTTGAAGTCGTCGTTGATCTCCTCGAGCTCCATCAGGGAGGTGTAAGGGATCTTCGCCTCGGCCAGCAGGACGTTCATGTGGCCGGGCATGCGGCCGGCGACGGGGTGGATCGCGTAGCGGACCTGGGTGCCGTTCGCCTCCAGGATCTCGGCCAGTTCGCCGACGACGTGCTGGGCCTGAGCCACGGCCATGCCGTATCCCGGGCAGACGATGACGGAGCCGGCGCCGGAGAGCAGCATCGCGGCATCCCCGACCGAGGCCTCCTGGACCCGTTCGCCTCCTGAGGCGGCCATCGCGGCGTCCTCCTCGTCGACCTTGCCGAAGGCGCCGAACAGGACGTTGCGGAACGAACGGTTCATCGCCTTGCTCATGACGACGGAGAGGATGAAACCCGAGGCGCCGTCGATCGCGCCGGCGATGATCAGGACGTTGTTGTTCAGCGCGAATCCGGTGGCCGAGGCGGCCAGGCCGGCGTAGGAGTTGAGCAGGGTGATGACGACCGGCATGTCGGCGCCGCCGATCGGCGCCACGAACAGGATGCCGAGCAGCAGCGGCATCGCGGCCACGGCGTAGAACAGGACCTGGTTCGACGGATCGATCGTGACCGCGACGAGCAGCACGAACGTGCCGCCGAACATCAGGATGTTGCTCTGGTTCTGAAGCGGCCAGGTGATGTTGCGGCCGGGGATGAGGCCCGAGAGCTTGCCGAAGGCCATCAGCGAGCCGGTGAAGGTCAAACCCCCGAACAGCACCTCGAAGCCGATCGCGGCCATCGTCGTGTGGTCCATGTGCCCGGCGATGACCTGCTCGCGGTAGTACTCCGAGACGCCGACGAGCGCCGCGGCGAGTCCGCCGAAGGCGTGGGAGAGGGCGATCCGCTCGGGCATCCGGGTCATCGGGATGAGCGCCGAGATGGCGATGCCGATCGCGCTGCCGATGAAGAACGTCAGCAGGATCCACTTGTACGTCTGGAAGAAGCCGGCGATCTCGAGGTGGGCCATGATGTCCGGGTGGATCACGGTGCCCCAGATAGCGAACACCATGCCGAGTTCGGCCAGGATCAACCCCCGGCGGGCGGTATGGGCCGCGGTCAGGCCCCGCAGCCCGAGGATGAACAGGAACGACGCGATCAGATAGAGCGTCTCGACCTGGTCGACCACGATCAGGCGTCTCCGGCCGCGTCAGCCTTCGGGTCCTGCTTCTTGAACATCCGCAGCATGCGGTCCGTGATCCAGAAGCCGCCGACGACGTTGATCGTCGCGCAGAGCACGGCGATGGCGCCCAGCACGGTGCTCACGTTGTTGTAGTGAGCGCCGGCGGCGACCAGGGAGCCGACCAGGGAGATGCCGGAGATCGCGTTCGTGAACGCCATCAGCGGAGTGTGGAGCAGGGCAGGTACACCCTTGATCACGCCGTAGCCGACGAAGGCCGCGAGCATGAAGATGTACAGCCCAAGGAAGATCTCGAGCATTTCGGTTGCTCCTCCTTGCGCGGGGTTCGGGCCTTGACTGTGGGGTCAGGCCAGTGCTTCGGCGACCTGTTTGTCGACGATCTCGCCGTCGTGAGTGACGACGCAGCCCTTGACGATCTCGTTGTCGAAATCGAAGCTCAACTCACCGTCGTTCAAGAGGTAGAGCACGAGCTTCTCGGCGTTGCGCGAGAACATGCGGCTGGCGTCGGCGGCGAGGTCGCTGGCCAGGTTGAGCGGGCCCAGAATCGTGACGCCGTTCACGTTGACCTCTTCGCCCGGCTTCGTCAGCTCGCAGTTGCCGCCCTGCTCGGCGGCCAGGTCGACGATCAGCGAGCCGTGCGGCATGCCCTCGACCATCTCGGCCGTGATCAGCCTCGGCGCCGGGCGACCCGGGATCAACGCCGTGGTGATGCAGGCGTCGGTCGAGCGCAGACGCTCCGCGATCACCTCGTTGGCGCGCCGCTGGCTTTCCTCCGAGACCTCCCGGGCGTAGCCGCCCTCCGTCTCGGCGTCCTCGATGGCGGGCACCTCAACGAAGGAGGCGCCCAGGCTCTCGACCTGTTCCTTGACCACGGCGCGGACGTCATAGGCCTCGACGACGGCGCCCAGCCGGTGGGCCGTGGCGATGGCCTGCAGTCCGGCCACGCCGGCGCCGAGGACCAGGATCCGGGCCGGATCGATGCGTCCAGCCGCCGTCATCAGCAGCGGGAAGAACTGCGGCAGGCGGTAGGCCGCCAGCACCGCGGCCCGGTAGCCGGCGACGGTACTCTGGGAACTCAGGACGTCCATCGACTGCGCGAGCGTGACGCGGGGAATCCGGTCGAGAGCGATCGCGGTGAGCCGGGCGGAACGTAGCTGTTGCACCATCTCCGCGGCGGTCAGCGGGAAGAGCAGGCCGACGACCGCCGCTCCCGCCTTCGACGCCTCGATCTCTGTTGCATCCGGCGCCTGGACGCGGACCACGAGATCGGCTGCCGCGAGCACGTCGGCGGCGGTCGCGGCGATCTCGGCGCCGGCTTCGCGGTACGCGTCGTCGCTGAAGCCGGCCGCGGCGCCGGCGCCCGGTTCAATCAGGAAGTCGACACCCTTGGCGTGAATTCGGGCGACGCTCTCGGGGACCAGGGCGACCCGGCGCTCTCCCGGATGCGTCTCGCGTACGACTCCGGCTCTCATGTCCGCGCGCGAAGGTTATGTCCCGGAGGCGTCGCGTGCAAACGGGAGGGGTTGCTCGAGAGCGCTGGAAGGCTCAGGGGGTTCCGAAGCCCGCGTCCTGGACGGCCTCGCGCAGGGTCGAGGCGGCGGCGGCGCCCCATACGGTGGCGGTGCCGCCAGGCAGGTCCACACGCGCTGCCTGGACCCCCGGCGCGGCAAGCAGAGCCGATTCGACCGCATCCGCGCAGTTGCCGCACGTCATGCCGGTCACCGCGATTTCCACCGCTCTGCCGCCCGGCTCGCCGGCCGCCACCTGCCCGGCCGACCACTGGTCCGCTTTGGCGTTGCGCCGCCAGCGCCTGAACTCCTGCAGGCCGAACCAGCCGAACATCAGCAGTAGCAGAATCGCAGTCGTCGCGGCCCACCAGGGCACACCATGCTCGTGTGCGGGACCGGCCACGAGCGCTCCGCCGCCGATCACGCTCTCGAACAGCACGGCGAATGCGAGGCTGCCTACGATGACCGTGGCCAGGTAGACGGCGGTGACCTTGCGGCCGAAGCCGCGGTAGACGGCGCCCACCGTGGCGACGTTGGTCGCGGGGCCGGCCATCAGGAACACGAGGGCGGCGCCGAGGGGCAGCCCGTTGGCGACCAGGGCGGCCGCGATCGGCACCGAGGCCGTGGCGCATACGTAGAGTGGCAGGGAGATGACGAGCGCGGCCGCCGCCGCTCCGAAGGTTCCCAGCGCGGCCAGGTCCAGCCATGCCTGTTGCGGCAGCAGGACCTCGATCGCGGCGGAGACGAGAATGCCGACCGCGACCCATCGCCAGATGCTCTGCAGGAGTTCCCCGCCGTGGTCGATCATCTCCCTGATCTTGGGGACGATGGTTCCGCCGACTCGAGAGCCGCCGCCCGCCTCGACACCGCCTTCCTCGACCGGAGCTTCGTCCTCGACCGGGGCACCGTCGTCCTTCATCGCCTCGACCCACCAGCCGCCGGCGATGCCGGTCACCGCCGCCGCCGCGACCTTGAACAGGGCGAAGGGCCAGCCGAGGAAGGTCGCGCTGACCAGGATCGAGTCGACACCCGTTTGCGGCGTGCTGATCAGAAAGCCCATCGCCGAGCCGTTGCTGGCGCCGGTGCGCTTGAGGCCGATGCCGGCCGGGATCACCCCGCACGAGCAGAGCGGCAGCGGCACGCCCAGGACAACGGCCTTGACCGCGCCGCCGTAGCCGCTGAGCTGGCGCCGGATCAGGTTGCGGGGCAGCAGGACGTGCAGCAGCGCGGCGAGCAGGGCGCCGAACAGCAGCCACGGGGCGAGCTCCGCGAGCACGCTCCAGGTCGCTTGCATGAAGCTCGTCATTGCAGGATCACTCTATCGTCGCGGAACATTCCTGCGGTCGGGCCGATTCCAGCTCGTTCGACGAGAGCGCCGCGTGAGAAAAGTTAGTGTAGGCTAAACTTCCGATTCGCGCCAGCGAATAGCCCGCATGAGCCCTCTTTTCGCCCTCCTCATTCTCGCCGTGGTCGCCGGTCTGGCCGTCCTGGTGGCGTGGCCGGACCGCGGCTGGCTGTGGCGCTGGCGCACCGGCTGGCGGGCCCTGCACCGCACCCGCACCGAGGACGCTCTCAAGCACCTCTTCGACTGCGAGTACCAGGGGCGTCAGGCCACCCACCAGAGTCTGGTCGGGGTGCTGCGGCTCGGGGGCCGGCGGAGCACCGAACTCCTTGCCCGAATGGAGAGAGTGGGCCTCATCGTGTCGGCGGAGGGAGGCTTTCGGCTGACCGCCGAAGGACGCAGCGAGGCGCTGCGCGTGATTCGCATTCACCGGCTGTGGGAACGCTATCTGGCCGACGAGACCGGGCTGGAGCCGGAGCGCTGGCACCTGGAGGCGGAACGCCGGGAGCACCGCACATCGCCCCAGCAGGCGGAGGAGCTGTCGGTTCGGCTGGGGCATCCGCCTTTCGACCCCCATGGCGACCCGATCCCGACCGAGGAAGGCGACATGCCGCCCCGAGCCGGCCGGCCGCTGACGGACTTCGCCGCCGGCGACGACGTCGATGTGGTCCATGTCGAGGACGAGCCCGCCGCGATCTACGCGCAGTTGGTGGCTGAGGGCGTGCATCCCGGCATGAAGCTGCGGATCACGTCCGTGGCGCCCGAGCGCATCCGCTTCGAAGCCGACCTGGACGAGGTCGTGCTGGCGCCGATCATCGCGGCGAACATCTTTGCCGTGCCGGCCGCGGAGGAGGCGTCCGACGCGACCTCGGCGGCCGCGGCCGCCACCGGATCGCTGTCGGACGTGGCCGTCGGCGAACAGGCGCTGGTGGTCGGCTTCTCCCGCTTCTGCCGCGGCATGGAGCGTCGCCGGCTGCTCGACCTGGGGCTGCTTCCGGGAACCCTGGTGGAAACGAAGATGGCCAGCCCTTCGGGTGATCCGGTCGCCTACCGGGTACGCGGCGCGGTGATCGCGCTGAGGCGTTCCCAGGCCGAGCAGATCCACGTCCAGCAGCTCCCGCAGGAGGCGACGGCATGACCCAACCGGCAATGGCGCACGACTGCGCCAACTGTCCGGCGCACCATCCGGGCAATCTCGTCCGGCTCGGCGTCGACATGAGCAACTGGGACTACGTCGTCGCTCTGGCCGGCAACCCGAACACGGGCAAGAGCACGGTGTTCAACGCCCTGACCGGCTTGCGCCAGCACACCGGCAACTGGCCCGGCAAGACGGTGACTCGCGCCGAAGGCGGCTTCGAGTACGGCGGCGACCGCTACAAGCTGGTCGACCTCCCGGGGACCTACTCACTGCTCTCGTCCAGCCTCGACGAGGAGACAGCCCGCGACTTCATCCTCTTCGGCCGCCCCGACGTGACCGTGATCGTGGTCGACGCGACTCGCCTCGAGCGGAACCTGAACCTGGCGCTGCAGGTGCTGGAGATCACGGATCGTGCCGTCGTCTGCCTGAACCTGATGGACGAGGCGCGTCGCAAGGGACTGACCGTCGATGTGCGGCGGTTGGCGCGGGACCTCGGCGTGCCGGTGGTGGCGACGGCCGCGCGCTCGGGTGAGGGGCTGGAGGAACTGAACCGGGTCGTCGCGGAGGTGGCGACGGGTTCCTACCGTTGCCGCCCGCGGCGGGTGGGCGGCCGGTCGCCGGTGCTGAGCGAGGCGACGCGCCGGTTGTCCGGAGCGATTCAGGACACCTTCCCCGCGCTGCCGAATCCGCAGTGGGTCGCTCTCCGGCTCCTCGACGGCGACCGGACGCTGGCAACGGCGGTGGAGAACGGTTCGCTGGCGGAACTCGTCGATCTGGGGGTGCGGGAGGACGGCGACGAAACCGGTCCCCCGACCGTCGCCGAGCCGGAGGCGACCCGAGCGGCCGCCGCCGAGCTGGCGGAGCCCCCGGTTGCCGCCGAACCCGCGGCCCGCGCCGCGGTGCTCGAACTGGCAGGCCAGTTGCGATGGGGAGTGGGCCGCAACTTCCACCAGGCCCTGACCGAGGCGGTCTACGCCGAGGCCGCCCGCATCGCCGATCGCGCCGTCTCCCGCGACGGCGAGCGGCGCCGCTTCGACTTCGACGCCGCGCTCGACCGCCTGGTGACCAGCCGGGTGTTCGGCTTCCCGCTGATGTTGCTCATGCTGACGGTCGTCTTCTGGCTCACGATCGCGGGCGCCAACGTGCCGTCCTCGATGCTCGCGACTCTCCTGATCGACACCGTGCATCCGCTCCTGAAGCAGGTCGCTTCCGCCTTCGGCCTGGTCTGGTGGCTCGACGGGCTCCTGATCGATGGCGTGTACCTGGCCACCGCCTGGGTCGTCGCGGTGATGCTGCCGCCGATGGCGATCTTCTTCCCGCTGTTCACCCTGCTCGAGGACTTCGGCTACCTGCCACGGGTGGCGTTCAACCTCGACCGGATGTTCCATCGCGTCGGCGCCCACGGCAAGCAGGCGCTGACGATGGCGATGGGCTGGGGCTGCAACGCGGCGGCGATCGTCTCCACCCGGATCATCGACAGCCCGCGCGAGCGCCTGATCGCGATCATCACGAACAACTTCTCGCTGTGCAACGGACGCTGGCCGACGCAGATCCTCATTGCTTCCATCTTCATCGGGGGTTTGGTGCCGGCCCATCTCGCCGGCGCCGTCTCGGCCCTGTCGGTGGTCGGGGTCGCCGTGCTGGGCGTCCTGCTGACCTTCGCCGTCTCCTGGTTCCTGTCGCGCACCGTGCTGCGCGGAGAGGCGTCCGCCTTCTCGCTCGAACTGCCGCCTTACCGGCCACCGCGGGTCCTGCAGACGATCTACACCTCGATCATCGACCGGAC
The DNA here is from genome assembly GCA_009837885.1 of Holophagales bacterium. Classification (GTDB taxonomy): domain Bacteria; phylum Acidobacteriota; class Thermoanaerobaculia; order Multivoradales; family Multivoraceae; genus Multivorans. The sequence goes on from VXSP01000042.1 coordinate 18,531, forward strand.
GCTGATCGTCCTCTGGCGCGCCGTCGTGTTCGCGGCTCCCGCCGGGGCCTTGATCTGGCTGCTTGGCAACATCCGCGCCGGCGACGCCTCGCTCGCCGAGACGCTGATCGGCGCCCTCGACCCGTTCGGCTACGTCCTGGGACTGTCCGGGATCATCCTCGTCGCGTACATCATCGCGGTGCCGGCGAACGAGATCGTGATCCCGACGATCCTCATGCTGACGGTGCTCGTCGCCGGCCTGCCGGGAGTCGGCGCCGGCGCCGGCGTCATGTTCGAGCTCGATTCCGAGGTCGCGACCGCCCAGGTCCTCGAAGCCGGCGGCTTCACCCTGCTGACCGCCGTCTGCCTGATGCTCTTCTCGCTCGTGCACAATCCCTGTTCGACGACGCTGTACACGATCTGGAAGGAGACCCGCAGCGTTCGCTGGACCGCGGTCTCAGCGCTGCTGCCCATCGCGATGGGCTTCCTGCTCTGCTTCGCCGTCGCCCAGGTCTGGAGGGCGCTCGGTTAGCGCGGCGCGGCGCTACTTGCGGCCGTACCGGCGCTGGAACTTCTCGATCTGGCCGGCGCTGTCGACGAAGTGTTGGCGTCCCGTGTAGAAGGGGTGTGACGCGGAGGAGATCTCGAGCCGGATCTCGTAGTGCTCGACGCCGTCGATGTCACGGGTCTTCTCGCTCGTCATCGTCGACTGGGAGATGAACTCGGCGTCCGCCGAGGGGTCGATGTACACGACCGGGTGCAGCTTCGGGTGGATATCGCTCTTCATGGTGTCTCTCGCTCGGGTTGGGCCCAGGAGGGCGGATACGCCGCGACGCCTCCGAGGGCGGGCGATGATACCCGAATTCCCGCTACACGACGATGTTGACCAGCCGCCCCGGCACCACGATCACCTTGCGCGGTTCCTTGCCGTCCATGAAGCGGCGGGCGTTGTCCGAGGCGAGCGCGAGTTGCTCCAGGGTCGCCGGGTCGGCGCCGGCGGGCACCTGGAGCACGTCGCGCTTCTTGCCCATGACCTGCACGACGACATTGATCGTCTCGTCGACGACCAATTCCGGGTCGTAGGCGGGCCATTCCTGGTGGCAGATCAGGCCCTCGCCGCCGAGCCGGGACCACAACTCCTCGGCGATGTGCGGCGCGAAGGGCGACAGGATGCGCAGGAACGCCTCGAGCAATCGGCGCGGCACGCGGTCGGCTGCGGTCGCCGCGTTCACCCAGATCATCATCTGCGAGATCGCGGTGTTCATGTCGAGCGAGTCGATGTCCTCGCCGACCTTGCGGATCGTCTTGTGGAGCTGCCGTTCCAGGTCGTCGCCGGGTGCCGCTCCGTCGTCGCCGACCTTCCCGGCGAGTTCGCCGGTCCGTTCGTCGACGATCAGACGCCAGGTCCGCCGCAGGAAGCGGTGCACGCCGTCGACGTCCTTGGTCTGCCACGGCTTCTGCTGGTGGAGCGGCCCCATGAACAGCTCGTGCAGCCGCAGCGTGTCCGCGCCCCAGCGTCCGATCACGTCGTCGGGGTTGGCGACGTTCAGCTTCGACTTCGACATCTTCTCGACCCGCGCCTCGAGCGGCTCGTCCGTGCCGGCGAGGAACACCCGGTCGTCGCGCCAGTCGACCGTGTCCGGGTGGTGGTACTTGCCCGACTTGTCGCGGTAGCTGTAGGCCAGGATCATCCCCTGGTTGAACAGGCGGGCGAACGGCTCGGGGGTCGAGACCAGGCCGGCGTCGTACAGCACCTTCTGCCAGAAGCGGGCGTAGAGGAGATGGAGCACCGCGTGCTCGACGCCGCCGATGTACAGGTCGACCGGCATCCAGTAGCGCTCCAGCTCGCGTGACCAGGGCGCCTCGGTGTTCTTCGGATCGATGTAGCGCAGGAAGTACCAGCAGGAGCCGGCCCACTGGGGCATCGTGTTCGTCTCGCGCCTTGCCTTGCGGCCGTCCGGCAGGGTGACGATGAGCCAGTCGTCGCCGGCGCGGGCGAGCGGCGGCCGGCCGTCGGCGGTCGGCTTGAACTCGTCGACGTCGGGGAGCTCGACCGGCAGGTCCTCGCGCGGCACCGGCAGGATCTCGCCGGTGGGTTCGCCGTCGTTGCCGAGCACGTGGAGGACCGGAAACGGCTCGCCCCAGTAGCGCTGGCGCGAGAACAGCCAGTCCCGCAGCCGGTACTCGACCCGGCGCGTGCCGTGTCCCTGCTCGACCAGCCACTCGATCATCCGCTCCTTCGCCTGGTCGACCAGGAGTCCGTCGAGGAAGCCGCTGTTGATCGCGGGGCCGTCTTCGAGGTAGGCGTCGCCCTCCCAGCCGGCCGGCGGTTCGACGGTGCGCACGATCGGCAGGTCGTACTGGACGGCGAAGTCCCAGTCGCGCTGGTCCTGGCCGGGGACGCCCATGATGGCGCCCGAGCCGTAGCTCATCAGCACGTAGTCGGCGACCCAGATCGGGATCGGCTCGCCGGTGCCCGGGTTCGTGGCGTATGCGCCGGTGAACACGCCTGACTTGCTCTTGGCCAGGTCGGTCCGTTGCAGCTCGCTCTTGTTGACCGCCTCCTCGACGTAAGCGTCGACGGCGCGGCGCTGTTCGGGGGTCGTGACCTCGGAAACGAGCGGATGCTCCGGCGCCAGCACGCAGTAGGTGGCGCCGAACAGCGTGTCCGGTCTCGTCGTGAACACGGGGAAGCTGTCGTCGGCGCCGGCGATCGACATCCGGATCTCGGCGCCGTGGGACTTGCCGATCCAGTTGCGCTGCATCTCCTTGACGTACTCGGGCCAGTCGACCTGGTCGAGGTCTTCCAGCAGGCGTTCGGCGTAGGCGGTGATCCGGAGCATCCACTGCCGCATCGTCCGCCGTTCGACGGGGTCGCCGGTGTCGACGTAGGCGCCGTCCTTGACCTCTTCGTTGGCCAGCACCGTGCCCAGCGCCGGGCACCACCAGACCGGCACGTCCTCGAGGTAGGCGAGGCCGCGCTGGTGGAGTTCGAGGAAGATCCACTGCGTCCAGCGGTAGTAGTCAGCCGCCGACGTGTTGACCTCCCGGTCCCAGTCGTAAGAGAAGCCGAGCCGTTCGATCTGGCGGCGGAAGTTGGCGACGTTCCGCTGGGTGATGAGGCGGGGGTGCTGGTTCTCGCGCACCGCGGCGCGCTCGGCCGGCAGGCCGAAGGCGTCCCAGCCCATCGGGTGGAGCACGTTGAAGCCCTGCATCCGCTTCTTGCGCGCCACGACGTCGGTCGCCGTGTAACCCTCCGGGTGGCCGATGTGCAGCCCCGCCCCGGAGGGGTAGGGGAACATGTCGAGGACGTAGTACTTCGGCCGGCTCTTCAGGCTCTCCGGGTCGTCAGGGGTGCGGAAGGCGTCGTGTTCGCGCCAGATCCGCTGCCACTTCGGCTCGATCTCGCCGGCGTCGTAGACGTGCCGGCTGGACGCCGTCACGGAAACGCCCGCGGCTCGAAGTCTGGCGCGTTCACGATGCTGGCGCTGCTGCCGGTGGCGCGAATGACGAACAGCCCCTGACGCTCCGCGTGAACCGCTGATTCGCTTTCGCTCCTCAGGTAGGCCATCGCTCCGTAGAGCCGGCGGCCGCCGTACTCGGGGAACCACTCGAAGAACCGGGAGAGCTTGTTCAGGAAGTGCTTGACGTCGTTCGGCCGGAGCGTCGTCTTGACCTCGACGGCCACGACCTCCGCTCCGTTGACCGCCACGATGTCGATCTCCATGTGCTCGCCGTTTCGCCTCTTGTTGGATCTCTCCGCCGTTCCCTCCACGTCGATGCCGCGTTCCTTCAGCAGAGGTGCGAGGTCGCCCTCGACGAGACTCTCCACCAGCTTCCCCCATTGGGTCGTGAACAGTGCCTCCGCCTTCTTGAGCCGCCGGTCGGTCTCCTTCATCCGTTCGCCGGTCTCTCGGATGGACGCTCGTAGTTGGTCCATCTTCTCGTCCCACTCCTCGGCCCTCTGGCGGTCCTCTTCGGCCCTCTGACGGTCCTCTTCTTCGGCCCTCTGGCGGTCCTCTTCAGCCCTTTGCGCGATCCGGTCCAGGGTTGCCCAGACCTTGTCCGGAAGTGAGGCAGCTTGGTCGTTCTCGATCGCTCGTTCGCTCGTCATGGTGTCGGTCCTCCTGCAGACCTTGACGCAAAGCTATCAACGGAGCGGGCTCCCGGCGTAGGGCCGGGTTAGCATTCGGGCTCATGGATCCACTGCACGAACAGATGAGGTCCTGGCGCCGGGACTTCCACCGACACCCGGAGCTGGCGTTCGAGGAGGTGGAGACCAGTGGCAAGGTGGCCGCGCTGCTGGAGTCGTTCGACGGCATCGAGGTCCACCGCGGCCTGGCCGGCACCGGGGTCGTCGGCGTGCTGAAGTCCGGCTCGTCGGACCGCAGCATCGCGCTCCGCGCGGACATGGACGCGCTGCCGATCGAGGAGGAGAACGAGTTCGAGCACCGCTCGCGGAACCCCGGCAAGATGCACGCCTGCGGCCACGACGGCCACACGGCGATGCTGCTCGGAGCGGCGAAGCACCTGTCCGAGCACCGGTCCTTCGAAGGGACCGTCTACTTCTTCTTCCAGCCGGCGGAGGAGAAGGACGGCGGCGCGAGGGTGATGATCGAGGAGGGTCTGTTCGAACAGTTCCCGGCCGAGGAGGTCTACGGCGTCCACAACTACCCGGGAATGGAGATCGGCAACTTCGGCCTCTGCGCCGGGCCGCTGATGGCCGCCATCGACGTGTTCGAGTTCGCGGTGACCAGCGCCGGCGGCCACGCCGCGTTCCCTCACGGTACGGTGGACCCGATCCCGATCGGGGCCGAGATCGTCCTCGCCCTGCAGACGATCGTGGCCCGCAACGTGGATCCGCTCCATAGCGCCGTGATCACGGTGGCCCGTGTCCACGGCGGTCACGCGGACAACGTGATCCCGAGCCGGGTCGTTCACGGTGGCTGCGTCCGCGCGTTCCTGCCCGAGGTGCAGAAGCTGGTCGAGCGACGGATGCGCCAGATCGGCCGCGGCATCTGCACCGCCCACGGCGCCGGCTTCGAGTTTCACTACCGCCACTACTACCCGGCCACGGTGAACCACGCCGACCAGACCGAGAAGGCCGCGAACGCCGCCCGCGAGGTCGGCAGGGAAGTCACCACCAGCCTTGCCCCCGTGATGGGCTCCGAAGACTTCGCCTACATGCTCCAGGAACGCCCGGGCGCCTTCATGTTCCTCGGCAACGGCGAAAGCGCCGGCCTCCACACCCCCCGCTACGACTTCAACGACGATGTCCTCCCCGTCGGCATGCGCTACTGGACCACCCTCGTCGAGACGCAGTTGTCCGCGTAGCGGCGCCCGCGGAACCCGCCCGTGCCGCCGACGCCGTCGCTACGCGCAGTTGCAGAGTTCGATGAAGAAGGCGCGGACGGTGTCGAGGAACTCGGGAGAGTTCAGGGTCGTCATGTGGTTGGCGCCTTCGATGACGTGGAGGCGGTGCTCCTTCATGACAGAGGTGAGGGCGTCGGCGTTGGGCTTCAGGGGGTCGTTGCTGCCGATGATGTTGAGGGTCGGCACCTTGTTGATGCGGAGGAGTTCGGCGGTCACGTCGAGGGCGGCCATGCCGCGGACGACGGCCGCCAGGGCCATCTGGTCGTTCGAGGCGACCATCGCCTGGCCGATCGCCTGAACCTGCTCGGGGGTCGGTGGTTCCTCGCCGGGCCACAGGAACTCGACGAGGGGACCGCCCCCCTTGCCCGCCTCGAGGGAGGCGGCCAGCGCGTCGAACATCGCGTCGTCGCGCAGTTCGGGACTGGGCCAGCCGGCGCCGCCGACGACGGCGGACATCAGCCGGTCCGGTGCCAGGGCGACCAGCTTCATCGTGATGAAGCCGCCCATCGAGTAGCCGACGACGTGCGCCTGCTGCAGCCGCAGATGGTCGAGCAGGTCGACGACGTCCATGGCCATGCGCTCGCCGTAGCTCGCGGGATCGTGCGGCTTGCCGCTCATGCCGTGGCCGCGCTGGTCGACGGCGATGACCTGGAACTCCTCGGCGAGCCGGCCGATGATGCCGGCGGCGCCCCAGTTCGAGGCGGCGGTGCCGGTGATGCCGTGGAGCAGCACGACCGGGTCGCCGCGGCCCTCGACGAGGTAGTGGATCTCGACGCCGTCACTGGCCGTGAACGACTGGGTCGAGGCTTCGCTTTGCGCCCAGGCGCCGGTGAAGGCACCTAGCGCGACCAGCGTCGCCAGAACGGCCCGGAACATCGGTTGCCGATACGTCGTACTTCTTCTCATGGAGGGGAGGCTATCCGCTTTGTTACGCTGCCGCGGAACGCTGATCGGATCACCGCTCACAGGATTCCATGGACATCGAGAGCGCAGCACGCCGCGTCCGCGAAGACGGCTACACCGTCGAGCCCGACTTCCTCGACGAAGAGACGCTGGAGCGGTTGCTCCGCGATCTCGCGCCCGTCTTCGAGGCGATCGGCAGTCGGATGACGGACGACTACGGCCAGCAGACGATCCATACGCACAACCTGCTGGCCAAGACGCGGGCCGTCGACGAGCTTCTCATGGACGATCGTCTGCTGGGGCTGGTGGAGGCCGTGCTCGGCCCCGACTACCAGGTCTCGGGCGTCGCCGCGATGCGGCCCGGACCGGGAGACCGTCCCCAGCGGATGCACCAGGACGACGGCCACTATCCGCTTCCGCGCCCGCACGTTCCGCTGATCGCCAACACGCTGATCGCCCTCGATCCGTTCACGGTGGAGAACGGGGCGACGGAGATCGTTCCCGGCAGCCATCGCTCGGCCGATCCGGTCGATCCCGACGTGCCGACGTTGACGGTGGAGATGCCGGCCGGGGCGCTTTTCCTCTGGGACGGCGCCGTCTGGCACCGGGGCGGCGGCAACTCGACACAGAACGGGTACCGACGCTCCCTCAACTTCAACTTCAACCTGGCGTGGCTCAAGCAGCGGGAGAACCAGTTCGTCGGCGTGCCGTGGGACGTCGTGGTGGAAATGCCCGAGAAGCTGCAGGCGTTGATCGGTTACAAGCTGACCAACCGCGGTCTGGGCACGGTGGACTACCGCAACCCCATCGAGACCGTGAAACGGCGGCTGGCGGAGGCCCGGGGTTCCTGATGGGATCGCGGCCTGCGCGAAACGAAGCCCCACCGACAAGGGGAGAATCAGATGACAGCAGCATCCGCGACGGAAACCAGGGATAGCGACTCGAAAGCCCGATCGGTCGTCGAGTCAGCCGTCGAAACGGCTCACAAGGTGGCGCTCGCCGGCGCCGGCGTAGCCGGCGAGGCGGCAGATGTGGGCGCCAAGGTCTTCGACCGGCTGGTCGCCCGCGGCGCGAAGGTCGAGAGCCAGGGCAAGGAGTCCCTGAGCGGCTGGCGGGACAAGGCCGAGGAGAAGGTGCAGCAGGTACGGTCCGCGGCCGAGAAGGGGATCGAGCAGACCAAGACCAAGGCGCGGACGGGAATCGACGAACACCTCGAGCGGCGACTCGAGAAGCTCGGCGTGCCCGGCCAGGCGGACCTGGAGGCCGTGATCGAACGGCTGAGCGCGATCGAGGCGCGGCTCGATGCGCTTGAGAAGCCGAAACCGCGGCGGCGTACGGCGAAGAAGAAGACGACGAAGAAGGCGTCCGCGAAGACCGGGTAGGCGGGACCGTCAGGACGGAGTCCGCCTTCGGCGGATGCCGGCGAGGGCGCCGGCGCACCCGGTCTGGAGCGCGGCTATGTCGTCCTGCTCTTGCGGCGGGCTCGTCGCTCCACCCGCACGGCGTGGAGGACCTCAGGCACGGTGGCCGGTGCGGCGCCGGCGCGGATGCGCTCGCCGGCGAGTTCGAAGGCCAGCTCCCACTGGCGACGCAGGATCGCGTGGGCGGCGAAGAAGCCGTAGCGGGGGTCGTACATGTGGGTGGCCTCCGACGTCACGCCGTTCACTTCGAGAACCCTCAGGTCCTCGCCGCGCTGGAGGGCCTCGGCGCTCGGGACGCGCACGTCGAAGCGGCCGAAGTCGAAGCCGTCGTAGGCGGTGCAGATCGCGTTTATCGCCTGCTCCAGTTCCGGCGTGTGCAGGTCGTTGGCGTCCAGGAAGATCGTTCCGCGCGAGTGCGCGCCGACTTCGGTCAACTCGACGTTCTCGCCGGCGGCGGGGACGTGCGTCGCCGCTTCGGGATGTTCGCGCCGGTAGATGTGCGCGATGGCTACCGCGCGCGGGTCGTCGAGGATCAGCCGTTCGAGGGTGCTGGCGCCGTCGCCGGTCACGCTGGGGCGCACCTTGTGGGTGATCGAGAAGACGTAGCCGTCCCGTGCGCCCGGGTGGCGCGTCCAGAACACGCCGTACTCCTCGCCGTCGACGTACTCCTGCGCGAGCGCGCGCCCGGGCGTGGCTTCGAAGAACGTGGCCGCTTCGGCGTCGGAGCGCGCCACGGCGACGCCGCGTCCGCGCTCGCCGGTGTCCGGCTTGAGCACGACCGGGTAGTCGAGGTTCTCGTCCTCGAGGAACCGGTGTAGAGCCGCGACGCGTTCCTCCGGGCTGCAGGTCGGCAGACGCCTCCAGGCCGGCAGCGCCTCGCCGATTCCGGCCAGCCCGTCCAGGATGTCGCTCTTCGACTCGCCCAGCAGGCCGCCGAGCGGCATGGCGGGGTTGATCGCGGTGAACGCCGTCAGGCTGCCGCGCCGCAGGCCCTGCCAGAGAATGTAGAGCGCGAGCGGCGGGTAGAACGCCCACGTCGGCCAGAACTCCCAGTGGCGGATGCGCAGCATCCTGCCGCGCCAGAGGCGGCGCCCGCGCCAGGTGAAGAGCGGCACGACGACGCTCCGTACGGTGAAGATGACGAGGGCCAGGGCCAGCACGGCGCCGAGCAGGCCCCCCGGCAGGCGTCCCCCGAAGCGTTCGACCGCCTCGCGTCCAAGAAGCACGTTGACGCCGACGAAGGCCGGGGTCCAGATCGCCACGGCGAGGGCGAAGTAGAAGCAGAAGCGGAGCAGGCTGGTGCGCAGGATGCCGGCCGCCAGGCACGTCGGCAGCCGCGTTCCGGGCAGGAACCGGCTGACCAGGACGACGACCAGGGCTCGCCGGCGCAGCCACGCCGAGGCTTCTTCGAACCTGGCTTCGCTGACCCACCACTTGAAGGGCGGCAGCCGGAGAGCCGGCCGGCCCAGTACCCGCGCGAGCCAGGCGATGCCGAGGTCGCTGCTCAGGATGCCGACGTAGCAGGCGGCGACGGCGACCGGAAAGTCGAGCCGGCCCTGGGCCACGAGCAGGCCGGCGGTGATGCAGGTGAGGTCCTCGCTGGCGTACGCGGCGAACACGAGGAGCAGGAAGACGATCAGCAGGGCCGGCCCGGTGAACGGCGGCAGGTCCAGGTCGTCGAACGGCAGTGCCGCCCGCCGTAGCCGCTCCGGTTCGGCGTCGGCGCGGGTCGGCGCCTCGCCGGCCTCGACCCGGCTCAGGAAGTCCTCGATACGGACGGCAAGGTCCTCGCCGCCGCGAAACAGGAAGAAGTGGCTGTCCGGCCGCATCCACAGCTCGCTGTGCGGCACGATCCGGTGATGCTCCCGCGCCGCGGCGGCCGGCACCAGCGGGTCCTGGGCGCCGTGGATGATGAAGACCGGCGCTTCGAGGGACTCCAGGATGCCGCGAAGCGGCCGCTGATCCGTGTCGTAGAAGTTGCGGGCGTAGGAGTGGGCGAGGGCCATGTCCAGGGCGCCGAAGTGCGGGACGAGGTTCCGCACTCCCCAGAACAGGCCGAGCTGAAGACCGTGGAGGCCGTGGTTGACCCGGTAGTCGCCGAGGAGCTCGAGTTCCTGGACGCCGATCGAGGACATCAGGATGAGGGAGGCCACCCGGTCGGGCGCCTGGTCGGCGAGGTGCAGCGCGACCGCGCCGCCCATGCTGAAACCGAGGACGTGGAACCGCTCGACGTCCAGCCGATCGAGCAGCTTGAGCGTCGAGTCGCCGTGGCCCCGGGAGGAGTAGTCGGCCACTCGGTGGTCGGATGCGCCGAAGCCAGGGAGATCAGGCGCGATGGTCGGTCGATCAAGGTACGCCCGGCTCCGCCTGCGGACAGCAACGTCCTCTCCGGCGCCATCTGCGTGGCCGTCGTCCGCTCGCTCGTCGTCAGCCCTGCTGAGTAGCCGTTCGACGATCGCCCGTAGCAGAGCGAACTCCGTCAGGAGATCGAAGTTGTCCGCGCTGCCTGGCGATCCGTGCAGGAGCACGAGGGGAAGGGCTTCGGGACGGTGGGAGCCCGTTTGCTTCCAGGCGATGCGCAGCGTGCGTTCGCCACTGGGTGTGGGGATCTCCATCGTCTGGCGATCTTCCGGCAGCGGCTGCTGTTCGTCGCCGGCCAACCGCACGACCGTCGAGACAACAAGCGCCGCGCAGTAGACGCCGAGGGCGATCCGAAGCCAGGACGGCCGCCGACTGGAGGCCGTCATGGGAAGCGGCGGTCGCCGGTCGACGCGGCCGCTTCCTCACTCGACACCATGGGCCGGAACGCGGCAGCCATCCGCTCCCGCAGCCGGCGGACGAGCACCTTTCGGTCCGGGTGCCGGAACGCTCCTTCTCCGAACTCGAGTTCGGCATCGATCCGGCGAAGCCTGAGCAGCTCGGGCGCGTGCGGCGTCATCGGCATCTCGCCCCACCAGGCGACGCTCAGGAAGGCGGGATCCTCGTCGTCCGGCGTCTCGTAGCGCAGAACGGACCAGTGGACGGGCAGTTGTCTGGCGGCTGCGGGCGCGAGCAGGGAGGGCTTCAGCGTCGCCACGGCGTCGCCCGGGGTCGAGGTGCCTTCGGGGAACAGGATGACCGGATCGCCCGCCTCCAGAGCCTCGGCGATCTGGTCGCCGACCCGCGTGACGTCGCGCCGCCGGCCGCGGTCGACGAAGATGATGTCGACCGTCCGGCACACGGTCCCGGCCAGGGGCCAGTCGGCTATCTCGGCCTTGGAGACGAAGCGCGCGGGCGAGTGCGCGGCGAGGACCAGGATGTCGACGTAGGAGATGTGGTTCGAAACGAGCAGCCAGGGCGGCGTGGGCGGCGCGCCCCGGACCGTGACCCGGCAGCCGAGCACGGCCAGGCATGCGCGGCCCCAGCGGCGCATGATGCCGGAGCGGATCTTCCGCCAGGCCGGATAGCGGCGGCGTGCGAGGAACGGCTTCAGGACGAACAGCGGCAGCCACGCAGCCACGGTGAGCAGGAGGAACGCCGGGCCTCGCCAGGACAGCCGCCACAGGCGCGCGAGGCGGCGGAGGAAGTGAACGTTGGGGCCGGACACGGAGCCTGCGACGGGCTTGGCGGTTCTACGTGGCAGCCGGCGGCGCCGTGGCGGCCGCCGGAGCCTGGTCGAGCCCGAAGATCAGCCGGATCCGCCTGCTGAGCGTGGCCGTGTCCATCAGGACCAGGTAGTCGATCGTCTTGAAGTCGCGGTCGATTGCCGGCCGGCTGCAGACGAGGGCGCCGTAGCGCAGGTAGGTCGCGAACAGGGGTGGTATCTCGACCTCCGGAACTTCCTCGACCGTCTCGGGCGGCGCCTCGCAGCGGGCGTGCTCGAGGACCGGAACGTCGAGGTCCGGCCGGACCTTGCCCGCCGCGACGAGCTGCCGGTAGAGCCGGATGCCGGCGGCCTGGTCCTGGCTTGTGAGCGAGCAGCAGCCGAACAGGTAGCGGAGCCGGTTGTGAACGATGTAGCGGGCCAGGCCCTGCCAGAGCAGGAAGAGAACCGTCCGCTTCCGGTGCCGGCGATGGATGCAGGCGCGGCCGATCTCGACCGACTGATCGAGCACGCCGCGGGGCAGGGCGTTCAGGTCGTACTCGATGGCCGAGTAGAAGCCGTTGCCGCGGGCCGCCATGGCGGCCGTCTGCATCCGGTACGTGCCGATCATCGTGCCGTCCATCCGCTCGACCAGCATGTGGTGGCAACTCGCGTCGAAGTCGTCCGTGTCGCGGCCGGTGTCGTAGGACTCGTCGAGTCCCTCGCCCAGCTCCAGGTTGAAGACCTTGAAGCGCAGGGTCAGCAGCCGGTCGATGTCCTCGGCGGTGCGCGCGAAACGCAGGCGGTAGGGACCGGCTTCGATCTGTCCGTCGGGAAGGTGTTCGGGGCTCGGGATCGCAGCGGTGGCGGCCGTCGCGGTCGTCGAGGTGCTTTCTCGGGCCGGGTCCGTCATGGGCTGCTCTCCGGTCCGCCGGAGGTCGCCCGCCGGAGAAGGTCAAGAGGCGGGGTTGACGAACGGATCGCCTTCAAGAAGTACGCGTCCATGAACAGGCGCCCATCCATGCTTCTCAGCAGGCCGGTGACTTCAACCGGTTGGCCGACGAAAGCGAGCACTTCGGTGCCGACCGGCCGGCCGAGGCTCATCAGATGCACCAGATGCCGCGCTCCGTCCTCCGTCCGCACCAGCAGGGCGGCGGGAATCCCGCCCCGAATACACAGCGAGGCGCAGTCGCGGTGTGGTTTGCCGCGGCCCGGCTTCATCGCGCCGAGGTAGCACTTCGTGTCGACGAGCTCGCCGACGAGCTGGTCGGCATGCACCACGACGCGGTGCTCTCCGGTTGGCGTCGTCTCCGGGCGAACGGAAGACCCCGTGTCGGGGACGGCGGCGCCGGCTGCGTGTCCGTCGGGAAACGTCAGGGAGTGCACTTCGAGCATCGCCGCTTCCGGATTCTGGATCAGCGTGCCTGCGAGTGCGATCTTCTGTGACGGGCCGGGACGCCACGGTCGGCTCGGCGCCTCGTCCACTTCGAGTCCATGCTTCCCGACGGCGACCAGAAGATACCCGTCGGCCGGACCGTCCGCCGTGAGCAGCCGGGGATGGGGGTCGACGAGCAGTTCGCCTTCGTAGTCTCGCACCGTGCCGTACTCGAACACGCCCTCGTCGAAGCGTTCGAGGAGCAGCGCCAGACAGAGGCCGGTCGCCGCCGCCAGGACGAACAGCCCGACGGCCAGCCGGCGCGCGAACCGGCCGATACCAGGGGGCGTTTCGTCGAGGTAGCCGACGTAGAGCTCGTCATGGCGTTCGCCGGTCACGAAGGCTCCTCGTCGCGGGCTGCGGCGCCGACCCGCGCCGGCTCGGCGCGGGTTCCAGGCGGGTTCGGTCGGGGATCAACCAGCACCCGGCCGTCGGCGACACGGACGTCGAAGGTCGGAATCGTCTCGGTGAACGGTGGCGGCGAGCAGCCGTCCTCGGGACGGTACTGGTAGCCGTGCCAGGGGCAGGTGATGCAGCCGTCGATGACCCGGCCTTCACCCAGCGGGCCGTTCTGGTGCTGGCAGACGTTGGAGACGGCCGCGATCCGTTCGCCGGCGGCCGCGCGATAGCGAAACACGGCGACTCGCTCGCCGCTGAGGACGAAGATCAGCGCGCGGTCGAGCGGGATGTCGGAGACGGCGCAAACGTCGACGGCGGAGCCGTCCGGCGCGGCGGCCGGCGCCTGGACGCGTTCGCGCCAGCCGGCCACGAGGTGCAACGAGGCGATGCCGACGAAGCCAATGGCCAGCAGGACGGCCAGCACCGGCGGCCGCTCCGGGGCCTGCAGACTGCCCAGCGCGACGTGGACGAGGATCAGCCCGTACGCGACGTAGACCAGCATGTGGAGCGACTTCCAGACCGGCGCGGTCAGGTTGGCGAGCCAGAAGTCGTGCGAGGTCGCCGCCAGCAGGAACAGGATGACGAGCGACGCGAGGCCGAGCGCCTGGAACGGGAACTGGCTCAGGCTGTCGTAGTTCCCGTTGCTCGCCAGCACGCTGACCAGGGGATTCAGGACCCCGAGGCCGTGGAACTGGACGATCGAGAACCCGCCGTGGGCGAGAGCCAGCAGGAACACGCAGACGCCGAGGTGCCGGCGGTTGTAGAGCAGGGGCAGGAACCGCG
>VXSP01000006.1 GCA_009837885.1 Holophagales bacterium
TCTGGCCCCAACGAGAGGCCGTAAAGGTGCGGGGCGGACCATCCCATTACCCAGTTTGTGCCGCGCAGGCTCCTAGCGCGGCTTCTCGCCGCCGACCCACCAGGGGCTCGACCAGGCGAGGTGGCCGTCGATCTGCTCGACGCGGAGGTAGTACCAGTCCTCCTCCTCGCCGAAGTCGGTGAAGCGGAAGGTCACGTCGTCGCGCAGTCCCTCGACGAAGTCGACGCGCACGCTGTCCTCGTAGTCGCCTTCGTTGAAGACGTGCTCGTTGCCGCCGCGGGCGCCGGCCGACGTTCCCGGCGCCGCCGGCAGGGCGAGCGTGAACTCCGCTGCCGCGAACTGCTGCGGCGTGCGCACCTGGGTCGGCGCGGTGCCGTACTCGTTGGCGGCCGCGATCTCGAGCCTGAGCCGGACCGCCGCCGGATCGCCCTCGAGCACCAGCGCGAACGAGCGCCGCGAACCGCGCGTCGTGAAGTCGAAGCTGGCCGCGTTGCCGTCGACTCCGAAGCCGTCCGACGGCAGCGGCGGCCCGGTCAGACGACCGCCGACCAGCCTCGCCCCGTCCACCGCCACCGTGCCCCGCCACGGCCGCTGTCCGCGCGGGTTGTCCCGAATGTCGACCCAGGTTTCCGAGAAGAAGCTGACCAGGGCCTCGAACTGGCCCTCCGGCAGCGCCGAGCCGCCGGCGCCGCGCGTGTCGAACGTCGCCACGACCTCGCCGTTGCGGATCAGGTCGACCCGGCGGATCGGCCCCGTGCCGATCGCCCGTCCCTCCAGCACCCGGCGATCCGTCTGGTCCAGTTCGCTCCCCATCACCGCGCCGTTCAGCCGGGCGTCGAGCACGATGCGCTGCGCGCCCGTCGTCGCATAGGCGTGGCGCGCCTTGAGCGCGCCGAAGACGGCGTCCGTCGTGCGCGCCGGCGCCCAGGCGGCGGCCAGGCCGCCGAACTGGAAGATGTTCGATCGCCGCCCGGAGGCGCCGGCCTGATGACCGGGCGAGTACCCGGGATGGCCCAGATGGTCGTCCGACGCCGACACGAAGCCGACCCGGAAGCCCTGCTCAAGGTACCGGCTGCCGAACCACTCGAAGGTGCCGTGGCCGGACATGATCTCGATCAGGTTCTCCATCTGGAAGTCGTTCTGCCGCCAGTCGCCGTTCTGATGGGCGTGAGGAATGATCAGGACATCGTCCGTGTCGTACTCGGCGCGCAGGCCGCGATAGAGGTCCGACAGGTTCGGCGCTTCCTGCACGCCCACCCGCTGCATGCCCACGTTCCGGAAGAACACGTTGTGGTGGCCGCCCCGTTGCCGCGGCGACGTCCACTCGTAGCCGGCGAAGACCAGCAGTTCGCCCTCCCGGTGGAACTTCCGGACCGCTTCGTTCAGCTCCTCCCACAGGCCGTCCGTCAGCCAGATGTCGTGCTCGCTCATCGTGATGAAGTCGAGACGGGCATCGTCGCGGGCGAAGGAGAAGTAGCCCTCCGGCGTGCCCTGGCCCTCGGCGAAGCCGGAGTGGCCGTGGGTCTCGCCCCAGTAGAGACGGTGTTCGGGGTCCGCCTGCACCCACACCGGATTCGCAGCGCCCGTCACCTCGCCGTCCGGGCTGCGGAACGTGTAGCGCTGCACTCCCTCCGCGTCGGCCACAAGCTCGACCAGGTGGATCGCCTGGCCGGCCGGCAGCTCGACCACCTGCTCGCCGTCGAGCAGCACCTGGAGGCCCG
The DNA here is from genome assembly GCA_009837885.1 of Holophagales bacterium. Taxonomy (GTDB): domain Bacteria; phylum Acidobacteriota; class Thermoanaerobaculia; order Multivoradales; family Multivoraceae; genus Multivorans. The sequence continues at coordinate 1,722 of VXSP01000006.1, forward strand.
GAATGTCCCGCGTCGCCCGGTTGTAGGCGCGGTCCTCGGCGCGCACCGAGATGAGGAACGGTTCGCCCGTGCCGACGATCGACGGCGCGAAGCCATGGACCCGCTCCGCCGCGCCGCCCACGACCTCGAACGTCGCGGGCGGCATCTCGTAGACCCTGCCATCCCCCGGGTCGACGTGAATCGGCAGCGCGATCCGGTCGTTGCTGAACTGCCCTACTCGGAGACCGCGACCGCCGCCGCTCCGGTCTCCATAGGTCAACGTGATCGTGTCGCCCGGCGACAGGGCGCCGCCGCGAACCCGAAGAGTCGGGAAACCGGCCGGGCCACGGAAGCCGCCGTACGGACCCCAGATCCGGTGCGTGTCCTGCTCCAGCCGGATGCCTTCCCGGCTCACGCGGGCGGAAACGTAGTGATCGCCGGCCGGGTCCGTCGTCTGAAGCCGGCCGTAGCCGCCGATTCCCTGCGTCGAGACGACGATCCCGCCACCCTCCTCCATGCCGAGCGAGCCGGCCGTGTAGACGACCTCGAGGGTCACCCAGCTCCGCGCCTCGAACACCTCGGACCCGGTTCGCGTCACGGCGCCCAAGGCCTCCTCGTCCTCGTCCAGCCAGGCAAGCTGCCGCACGTAGTCGTCCACCGACGCCAACTGGTAGGGCGCCGGTTCCGTTCCAGGCCGGGGGAAGGGTCCGAAGAACGCAACGAGCGGCAGGTTCTTGGGCACGAACCCGCCCTGCATGGAGACGGCGTTCGCCCACTCCCACAGCACCGGCATGCGCTCGGCGATGGTCTCGGCGGTGGTCGGCGCACGCCCGACGTCCGCGATCAGCGCGTCCACGCGGGCCCTCAGATCGGGGTCCAGCTCGTAACTCACGGCCGGCGAGCCGAGCGCCAGCACTCCGGCAACACCGAGAACGAATCCGCCGGTCAGCTTCCGCACAACGAGACCTCCCTTCACGATCCCGACCAGGAATCCCAGACACTGCTCGCAGAACCGCCAATAGTAGACTGCCGCGATTCCGCTCTTGAGGAGAAGCCGATGAAGAAGCTGACCATCGTCGCGGCGCTCGCCGCGTTTCCCGTGTTCCTGGCCGCCTGCGCTCCCGGCGAGGACGCCGCGGACGGAGGCGAAGCGGCGACTGTTGCGAGGGAAGCACCGAACCCGACGAAGAACGCGTACTTCGGCGACCTCCACGTCCACACCCGCTACTCGTTCGACGCCTTCATCTTCGGCACGACGACGGATCCGAACGACGCCTACGAGTTCGCCAAGGGCGGCACGATCAAGCACCCCGCCGGCTTCGACATGAAGCTCGACCGGCCGCTCGACTTCCAGGGCGTGACCGACCACGGCATGTACCTCGGCATGCTGCCGGCGATGACCGAAGAGGGCTCCGCGGCGTACGGCCACCCGATGGCCGCCGACATGCGCGCGGCCGAGGAGGCCGACGAGCGCCGCGGCATCTTCGTCGGCATGCGTCCCTACCTGGGCGCCCGGCAGGGCGAGGACGAGCATCTGAACATGGACGTCGTCCGGGACGCCTGGTCCAAGATCATCGAGGCGGCCGAAGCGCACAACGACCCGGGGAACTTCACGGCCTTCATCGCCTACGAGTTCACTTCGTCCGGCTACGAGCGGGACAACCTGCACCGCAACGTGGTCTTCCGCGGATCCGCCGCCCCCGACGCTCCGTTCAGCCGGATCGACTCCCAGAACCCCGAGGATCTCTGGGCGGCGATGGACGGCTGGCGGGATCTCGGCATGGACGCGCTCGCCATTCCGCACAACCCGAACGGCTCCGGCGGCCGCATGTTCGAGATGGAGCAGTTCTACGGCGACGCTCTCGACGAGAACTACGTCGACGTGCGGATGCGCAACGAGCCGCTCGTCGAGATCACCCAGGTCAAGGGCACGTCGGACACGCATCCGGCACTGTCGCCCAACGACGAGTGGGCCGACTTCGAGATCATGCCGTACAAGATCGCGACGACGATCATCAGCCAACCGGAAGGCAGCTACGTCCGTGACGCCCTGCTCCGCGGCATCCGTCTCGCCGACGGCGGTCTGACGAATCCGTACAAGCTGGGCATCATCGGCGCCAGCGACACCCACGTCTCCGGCGGCGCCTTCCGGGAGGACGACTACTGGTCCAAGGTCGGGCTCCTCGACGCCACCCCCCAGCTTCGGGGTTCCGTGCCCGGCACCGGCGCCAACCAGACCCTGGGCGACGCGGCCCAGCAGTCGGACGCGGCGACGCGCACCGACGACGGCTCGGGCCGGACCTTCCGCGACACCTACTACTACACCTGGGGCGCCTCCGGCCTGGCCGGCGTCTGGGCCGAGGAAAACACCCGCGAGGCGATCTTCGACGCGATGCGCAACAAGGAGACGTTCGGCACGTCCGGACCGCGCATGATGGTCCGCTTCTTCGCCGGCGCCTTCACGGACGATGACCTCGACGATGCCGAGTTCCTGACCAGGGCCTACGCCGAAGGCGTGCCCATGGGCGGCGACCTGCTGGCTGCCGACATCGGCGAAGCGCCGACCTTCGCCGTCATGGCGATGAGGGATTCGATGGCCGCGCCGCTCGACCGCGTGCAGGTGGTCAAGGGATGGTCGAGCGACGGCCAGGGCGCCGAGATGGTCTACGACGTCGCCTGCTCCGACGGCGCCGAGGTCGACCCGGCCACGCACCGCTGCCCCGACAACGGCGCCACCGTCGACCTCGCCACCTGCCAGATCAGCGACGACTCCGGAGCGGACAGCCTGCAGGCGGTCTGGACGGACCCCGACTTCGACGCCTCGAAGCGCGCCTTCTACTACGTGCGCGTCCTCGAGAACCCGACCTGCCGCTGGTCGACCTGGGACGCCCTGCGCGAAGGCGTCGAACCCCGCTACGACGTCTCGCCGACGATCCAGGAACGCGCCTGGTCCTCGCCGATCTGGTACACGCCGGAGTAGGCGTTTCGGATCACGCGGCCGGCGACCAGGGCCCCGGCGCTCACCGCGGCAAGCCGCGCAGCGCCTTGAGGGGGCGAAACAGGCGCACCGCGGCCGGCCAGCGGACGAGGCGCTCCTCGGCCCTGATCTCGAGCGCGGCCAGCCTTCGCCAGGCGCGCACCGGCAGGGTGCGCGGACTGCGCCGCCGGTCGGGGCGCTCCCTGACGCCTTCCGGCGGCCAGTCCGGCGCGGCCGGCGCGGAACGCGCTCCATCGAACGTGAAGCCGGTGAACGCGAGATCCTCCGCGTAGAGCTCCTCGACCAGGCGGCGGGCCGCGGCGTCGTAGTAGCCGGCGTAGCCGCCGCCGGCCTCCTTCCCCGAAGCGTTGCGCACCGGCAGCCGGTCGTCCGGCAGACCCAGCGCCGCTGCCAGGCGCGCGAAGTCCTCCTCCATCGTCTCCACCGTCCCGACGAACGAGAGGGGATCGGCGTTGACCCGGCGCACACCGAACAGGCGCTCGGGGTTGCAGTCCGGCAGGAAGTCGGTCTGCGGCGGCATGTGGATGACGACGAAGCGCAGATGGCGGAGTTCGATTCGCGCGGGACCGTACGTCCTCGCGCGGTTGGCGCGAAAGAACGCGCGCGCGTCACGGCCCCATCGGTCGCGGAAGTCCGCGCGCAGCTCCGCGCACAGTTCGGCGAACTGCTTCAGATCGCCGTAGTGCTCCGGACCGGGCCATTCGGGGGAGAGGCGGGCCCGGTCGGACGCCACCCGCCGCGCGTGCCGCCAGAGCGACACGAAGCGCGCGTAGGGGTTGCGCACGAAGGAGAAGGTGAAGTAGTCGGGGTAGAGGTTGATCAGCCGTGCCAGATCCCGGGCGCGCTCCGCGAGAAGCCCTCCGTACCAGTCAGGCCGGTAACTGTGCCAGCCGCCGCCGTGCTCCGCGAACCACTCCAGGATCGCCGTGCTCGCGCACTTCGGGACCTTGACGTAGATGCACCGATGCCGGTGGGAGATCAGCGTTCCGATCTCCCGCCCGGCGCCGCGCCGGGCCCGGCGGCATCGCGTAGTTCGCGCAGTTCGCGCAACCGCCAGCGCAGGGCCGCGGCGAGCCAGGCGAAGAGCCGGCGCAATCCCCCGCTTCCGCCCGCCTGCCGGACCTCGGCCAGGATCCGCGCGGCTGCGGCGCAGGCGCCCCGCCGCGGGCGCGCGCGGGGAGCGCTCCAGGCGACGGGGCGGCCTGCGCGGAAGCGAAAGCGGGGCATCGGGACGGTGCGCGATTCCCCAATCTCCTCGACGCACCCACCCGCGCGGCGCGCGCGGTGGAGGGCCCAGGTTCGCGCGATGACGATCCGCGCGCCGTCCGGCAGGACGACCTCCGCCTTCGCGGCGTCGCCGAGGGCGGCGCGCAGCTTCGGCACCAGGCGACGGGGCGGCTCGACGCCGGCCGGAATCGCGATGTGGAACGGCGAGTGCGGGAACCGCTCCAGCGCCGTCCCCGCCGGTCCAAGAGTGATCCTCGTGTTCGTGCCCAGAGGTCGCGGAGGGAAGCGCCGATCGTCGCGGTCCGCCGGCATCTCGATCCGGACGACCAGATCGCCGGCCGGATCCGCCAGCAGCCGGTCCGCGAGCCCCAGCAGGCGTTCCGCCGGCGTGTCTCCGGCGTCGATGGCGGCAACATGGCACGGCACCGCGAAGACGGGCCCGCGGCCGTGACGCCGAAAGCCGGGGTCGGGGATCAGCTCCGCGAGCTTCACGGCCTGGAGATCCTGCTCGCGCTGCTTGCGCTCGCGGTCCGCTCCCCAGCGGCCCTGATGCCAGCCGAACGCGTCGCGCACCGGCGCCAGCAGTCCGCCCCGGCACCAGGCCCGGTATCCGAACTCGGTGTCCTCCCCGCCGTAGCGGTCGAACGACTCGTCGAATCCGCCCACCTCCTCGAAGAACGCCCTGCGGATCCCGAAGTTGTTGCCGGTCACGGCCCGGAACAGATCGTCGTGCCGCGACGTCAGATCGTCCGTCCGTGCCATGTGGCGTTCGAGCCAGGGCGGGTCGTACGGCCGGCCGGCCAGCAGGTCGGCCAGCGGTCCGGTCCGCCCGCGGATCGCGGCGGCGTCGAGGCCGGCGGCCGACACGCTGGCGCAGAAACCCAGCGTGAGCGCGTCCGCCACGCCCTTGTGCCAGCAGGCGTGGGCGGCGAGCAGGCCGGCTTCGGGGATCACGTCGCCGTCCAGAAACACGAGGATCTCGTGCGCCGCCGCCCGGGCCCCGGCGTTGCGCGCGGCGGCGAGCCCGAAGCCGCCGGCCTCCCGGCGCACGACCCGCACGTCGAGCGGCGTCGAGCCGGGAACCGCGACCGGTGGCGAGGAGCCGTCGTCGACAACGACCACCTCGAACAGCTCCTTCGGGTAATCCTGGCCCTCGAGGCCCGCGAGCGTCAGTTCCAGCGCCTCCGGCGCCTCGAAACAGGGCACGACGACGCTCAGGGGCGGCTCGGTCCCGGCGAACGTGCCCGGCGCCGGCAGCTCGACCGCGCGCCAGTCGTTGCCACGCACGGCGGCCGGCCGGGGCGTGATCGCCACGGCCGCTTCAACCACCGGTCCGGGAGCCGTGGACACCGGCCGAATCCTGGTCGGAGGCTACGGGACGGCGAGCGGCGCGGGAAGCCCGGCCGCGACCCGCCGGTGACGGGGAGGCCCGCAGCGCCCGCGCCAGACAGGTCACGGACAGCTTCAGATCGAGCCAGGGGCTCATCGCCTCGATGTAGAGCCGGTCGTAGCGCAGCTTGTCGCGCGGACCGACGTCGTGACCGCCCCGGGCCTGGGCAAGGCCGGCGATACCGGGACGCACGGCCAGGCGCTCTGCGAATCCCGGCACCGAGCGGGTGATCCGCTCGGCTCTGCCGGGGCGCTCGGGACGCGGACCGACCAGGCTCATCTCGCCCTTCAGGACGTTGACCGCCTGCGGCAGCTCGTCGAGGTGAAAGCGGCGCAGCACCCGCCCCACCCGCGTGGCCCGGCGGTCGTTCCACGCCGCCCACTGCGGTCCGAACCGCTCCTCGGCGTCGACGGGCATCGTGCGGAACTTGAGGATCTCGAAGACCCTGCCCCCGCGCCCCAGCCGGGCCTGGCGGAACAGCGCCGGTCCGCCGTCGTCGAGCCGGATGGCCAGAACGATCGCGAGGCCGAGCGCGAGCCACAGCGGTGCCAGCAGCACCAGCGCCAGGAGCAACAGGACGAGATCGAACGGCCGCTTCCAGGTCTCGCGGCCGCTCATCCGTCGCTCCCCTGTCCGGCGGCGGGCCACTCGACGTTGGCGCTGCACTGCCCGGGATACAGGCAGGCCTTGATGCGATAGCGAAGAACGCCCGGTTCGCGACCTGCCGGCAGAACGAAGGAGGTCTGAGCGGGATCGTAGGCGTGGAGAACGAAGCGCCGCGGAGAGCCGCCGCCCGATTCCTCGATCGCCACGTAGCCGGCCGACTCTGGCCAGCGCCAGCGCAGTTCGTAGCGGCCGTCCGCCCGCCGCGCTCCGGTGAGCGCATCAGGCGCCCGCAAAGCCCGAAGAAAGACCGGCCGGTTCGGAGCGAGAGCCCGCGAACTGGCCAGGAACCGCTCCGCCTCCTCCTCGTACTCCGGGTCCGTCGCGGCGGCAACGGCGAACAAACGCGCCGCGCCCTGGTGGAGCCGCCACTCCGCCGTCCTGGTGCGCTCCGCCTCCACGGCCTCCCGCACCGCCAGATCCAGAAGACGACGGGCGCGGGCGCCGTCCTCCGCGCGAATCCGTGTCCACTCCCTGCCGAGACCGTCGAGCAGCAACCGCCGGTGTACATCGGCAAGCAGCGGAAAGCCGTCGATGGCGCCCGCCAGGACCTCGAGCGGCGGTTCTCCGGACACATGCTCGACGCCGGCGGCAGCATGGATGGACCGGTGAACCCAGAGCCCGGCAACGGCGGCCCCGAGGGCCGCCGCGGCAAGTGCGACGCGGACCGCCTTCAGCTCGAACAGCGCGCGCCGGCGTGCTCGCAGCCACTCCGGAAGCCGCGGCCCCCGCGAATCCGCGAACGCGGCGCCCTCCAGTCCCGCTGCGAAGGCGAGCAGCACCGTGGCCTGAAGCGACGATGTGGGCGTATAGAACAGGAACTGCGCCTGAACCAGGTGCCCCACCAGTCCCGCGCCCGCGAACAGCACGAGCGCCCGCTCGGCCGTCTCCAGGCGCCGAACGGCACGCCAGACAGCGAGCAAAGCGAGCGACCACATGGCCAGCCAGGCGGCGAGACCGGCAACGCCCGTGGTCGCGGCCACCTCGACGAGCTTGCCGTGGGCCCTGTCGTGCGGTTCGGCGAAGCTCCCGTAGCCGGAAACGTGGCGTCCGAAGACGTCGATGAAGTTCTCCGGGCCGTAGCCCAGCGCGGGACGCTCCAGGAACCCCTCGAGCCCCGCCTCCCAGGCGGCGAGACGGCTCTGCACGCCGGGACGCGTGACGTGCGTCGCCAGGACGTAGCGCGCCACCGGGTGGTCGGGCAGGTACACCGCGCTCCGATCCACGGCGGTGGCTCGCACCCCGGCCGCCGACGCGATCCCCAGCAGCGCCACGAGCGCGGTGGCGGCGATCGCCCGCAAACGCCCCCGCGCGCGAACCGCGCCGGCGACGGCCAGGAACGCGAGGCTCGCGAACAGACCGACGAAGCCTCCGACGGATCCCGCGAGCGCCATCGCCCAGAGCATCAGCGCCGCTGCCGCCGCCCACAGCACAAAAGCGGCCCTTGGCGACCCCGGGGGCGCGGACCGCTGCGCCGGAGCATCGCGCTGGGCCGCGCGGGCCCGACGCTGCCAGGTCTTCCGTTCCCTCGCGCTCGCATGCCGAGGCGGGGTTCCGGTGCGCGTCCCGGCGCCGGACGACGACGCAGCGTCGGCTCCGGCCGCGACGAGCCAGGCGCGGACCGCGAGGCCGAGCGCAACCATCACGCCCACGAGCAGGTAGCCGCTGAGGAAGGTCGGATTGCCCAGGGGCCCGCCGATCCGCGGCGGATCGAACTCCGGCAGCCCGCCGTAGTGGGGCACATCGGCGCCGTGCGCGAGAGCGACCACCGCCAGGGCCATCCCGGCGCCGGTCCCCGCGATGCCGCCAAGCAGCCCCCGCCACGCCGCGCGCGTCCGCAACACCGAAACCAGCACCACCGCCAGCGCCAGCCAGTGGGCCGCGTCGACCAGGCCCTGCATGCGCTCGTACGTCGACCACACGCTGCGCAGCGGGCTCACGCCGAAGACCGCCGAGACCGCCGATACGGCGAAACCCGCCGCGAGCAGTCCCAGCAGCCGGGACCTGGGTGGCCGGTAGTCCGGGTTGAGAAGGGCCAGCACCCCCCAGAGCGCGAAGACGACTTCGATGATCGAGCGGGACCACAGGGCCTTGCCGACGATGAACGGATACACGAGTCCCGTGGTGACCACGAAGGGCGTGAGGAGCACCAGCGCGATGCCCGCGAACACGGCAAGGCGCAACAGGCGTTCGAGTGCCGGGTAGGCCGGCGCCTGCTTCATGCGCCCGTCTCGCCGCGTGGCGGGCCGGCGAAGAAGCCCGCCGCCCAGGCAAGGTGGACCGTCGCCGCCGCGAGCGGAACCAGACCCGCCTCCGGACGCATTCGCCACAGGCCGATGGCCGCGGCGGCGGCGAGCAGAAGCGACGCGTAGCTCAACGGGCATATCGCCGCCGCGTAGAGAAGCGCCGTGCCGGTTGCCGATGCCGCCGGGGCGAAGGCCAGCACGGCGGCGCCCGCCGCGGCCAGCGCGGCCGAGGCCGCGAGCGCAGCCAGCAGCAGCGGAGGGGCCAGTTGCCGCAACCGCCACGAGTGCGGATGGCGCGCGAGAACCGCCCGCTTCCAGCGCCCGTAGTCGAAGTACTGCCGCGCCAGCGTCCCGAGACTGCCGCGCGGCCGGTAGGAGACGGCGAGATCCGGGTCGAACCACACGACGCCGCCGTTCTCGCGCAGCCGCCAGTTCAGCTCGTAGTCCTCGTTGCGCGGCAGCGATTCGTCCCAGCCGCCCGCGGCTTCGAGCGCCGACCGCGGAAACACGCCGGGAAACACCGTGTCGACCGGGCCCTCCGGTCCGCCGACCCGGTAGCGGGCGTCGCCGGCGCCGATCGGCGTGCTCGTCGCCAGCGCCACCGCGCGCTCGAAGAAGGTCGAGCCCGCCGGGAGGACGCGGCCGCCGACGTTGACGGCGCCGGTGCGGCGCAGTGTGCCGACCGCCCGGGTCAGGTAGTCCGGCGGCAGCGTCGCGCGCGCGTCGCAGCGGGCGATCACCGGATGGCGGGCCGCCTCGAGCGCGCGGTTGAGGCCGGACGGGATCGAGCGGCCGAGGTTGGCGACGAGATGCACGTCCGGAAAGCGGGTGCGGACGAGTTTCCGGGTGGCGTCACGCTCCGAACCGTCGGCGACGATGACCTCGAAGCCCGCCTCGTAGTCCTGGGCGAGGATCGACTCGAGCGCCTCCGGGAGAGTCGCCTCCGCGTCGCGCGCGGGAACGATCACCGAGACCGGCGGCAGCGTGGTCACGCCCTCAGAAGCGGAACCCCAGGTTCAGGACGTACCGGCGAGCCGCCGTCGCGTGCTCGGCCGACCCGGCCTCGACCTGCTCGGCGGCCAGTTCGAGCTGGAGTTCGAGGGGCGCGACGAGGAAGCGGGTTCCCAGCCGGTACCGTCTTCCCTGGCCCGCGAAGGCGGCCTCGACGAAGGGCGTCAGCAGGCCGTTGACTCCGGGCACGAGGATGCCGTAGCCGACAGCGGCGTCGACTCCGTGTCCGCCAGGTCCGGCGGCGAGGCCGTTTGCCCCATGGTGCTGCGGCAACTGCTCCTGCCAGAGCGTCTCGGCGTCGCCGGCCGCGGCGCCCCAGCGCGGACCGAACTCCATCGACAGGCCCTCGCCCGTCTCCTTCGGCGCCATCCGGGCGCTCACGCTCACGCCGCTCTCCTCGTAGCCGCTCTCGTTGTGCAGGGCCAGCATGCGACCGCGGGCCTCGACCTGGAAGCGGGCGTTGCCGTAGCGCGCGCCGCCGGCCACCTCGATCCCCATCCCGGCCGCGCCGTCGCCGCCGTCGTAGCGGCCGGCGAGTTCGGTGAAGGGCGTCAGCACGCCGCCCCCGGCGACCTGCCAGCTCCGCGACGCCTCCACGCCCGCCCGCATGCGCCAGCTCCCGGCGCTCAGGCTGTCAACGGCCCGGGAACCGCCGTCCGTCTTCAGTTCGGCGAGACCCGCGTCGGCCCGCAGCGCGAGGTCGAAGCCGCGGAAGGCGGGCAGCGACTTGCGCAGGCCGCCGGCGGCCATCCACATCGAGAGATCGCTGCTCTCGGGCTGGTCCGCGGCATCGGCGGACGCGTGCGTCGCGTCGCCCCAGCCGAGACCCATCACCGCCCACACCTCGGCGTCCCCGCAGGCCTCGCAGAGCTTCCAGCGGGCGTAGGGCAACACGGTGGTGAGCGACGTGTCGAGGCTGCCGCGCTTGAAGTCGGCGTCGCCGCCGCCGAAGCTGTAGTCGCTCTCGCTGGAACCTCTCGACACGGCGACGCCGGCCAGCCACCTGCCGGACTGGATGTCGAGCCCGAGGTAGCCGGTGCGCAGGTCGCCGTCGAAACGGGATTCCTGCTCGGGACGACCGCTGAAGGAGTTCAGGCCGCCGCGGCCCCAGACCGACCAGAGTCGAGGCGTGGCCCCTTCGCCGCCCCCTTCCGCCTCTTCGGCGGCGCCGCCGCCGAACGACCACTCGAACGAGCTGCCGAGCAGCAGGCTGTCGGCGTCCCTTCGCAGGCGCCCGAGGCCCTGGCCGCCGGGATCGTGGCCGAAGCCCTGGCCGGGACCCTGGCCCAGGCCCTGACCGAGACCGAGGCCGAAGCCCGAGGATCCGCCCGGGCCGCCGTAGCCGAAACCGGCGCCTCCCGGACCGCCGAAACCGCCGCTCGGCCGCCCCGCGATACCCGGACCGCCGCCGGTCAACTGCTGGCCGGCGATCGTGACGTTCGACCGCGGCGTCCCGGCGGACGCGAACCGGGCGCCGATCGCGTCCACCGCGCTGTTCATCGCCGTCCTGCCCACGGACGCGAGCGTCTGCTCCATCACCGCCCTGCGCTCCGCCGTCGGCGGCGACGAGGTGACGCGGAAGATGATCAGCGCCGCATCGCCGTCGCCACGGTGGGCGTCGGCGTCCTCGACCCGGTAGGTGAAGGTCCAGGCGCCCGCCACCGTCGGCGTCCCCGACAGCACACGCGTCGTGTCGTCGAACACGAGACCGGCAAGACCCATCGGCGACGACGTCAGGCTGTAGGTCAGGGCGCCGTTGCCGCCCGTCGCCTCGGGCAGGACGACCGGCTCGATCGCCCGGCCCTGGACCAGGGCCGGCGGCTGGAACGGGACATCGCCGAAGCTGGGCGCCAGGTCCCGGACCCGCACGGCGACTTCGTCCGGCGCGCTGCTGGCCATGCCGTCCTTCACCGTCAGCGAGAAGGTCAACGTCCCCGGCTGGACCGGCGCCGTGAACGCCGCCCGCGCCGTCAACGGTTCTTCCAACGTGATCGTCTCGCCGCCGGTCTGAAGCCAGGCGTAGCTCAGCTCGTCGCCGTCCGGGTCCGAACTCCCCGAACCGTCCAACTCGACGCGTTCGCCCGGGTCGGTTTCCACGTCCTCGCCGGCGTCCGCCGTCGGCGGCCGGTTGTCGAACACGCGGATCGCGAACTCCAGGCTCGCCGTGTCGCCGTCGGCGTCGGTCGCCGTGTAGGTCACCGTGAACCGGCCCGCGACCGTCGGCGTGCCCACGATGCGCCGCGACGAGTCCTCGAAGCGCAGCCCCGCGGGCAGCGGCTCGAGGGTGTAGGTCAGGGCGCCGTTGCCGCCGCTCGCCTCCGGCAGGACCCGCGGCCTCACCGGCTGGTTCAGGATGAACCGCTTCGTGCTGATCTCGGCATCGCCGAAGCTCGGCGCGACATCCCGCACGGAAACCGTCACCTCGTCCGGCTCGCTGTCGGCGTTCCCGTCGTTGACGACGAGGGAGAAGGTCAGCCCGCCGCCGGCCTGTGGCGCCGTGAACGAAGGCCGGGCCGTGTCCGCGCCGTCGAGCGTCACCGCCGCGCCGCCGGTCTGCGTCCACCGGAACGTCAGCGGATCGCCGTCCGGGTCCGAACTCCCCGAGCCGTCGAGTTGCACCCTCGCGCCCGGCGCCGCGTCCTGGTCCGCCCCGGCGGCGGCCACCGGCAGGCCGTTGGTGGGTTCGGGTTCGGGTTCAGGTTCCGGGTCCGGCGCGGGATCCGGTTCGCCACCTCCGGGCCGCGTCTCGTTGGTCACTTCTTCCTCGAAGTCGGGCACCTCCTGGTAGGTCGGCGTCGGCTGACCGTCCGAGACCCGCAGCGGGTTGGCGCCCTTCGTGTACTGCACGCTGACGCTCGCGCCCGCCGGTATCGGCGGCGAGATCGTGAGCCGCAGGGTCGAGCCGAAGATCGACACCGCGGTGACCCGGTACTCCCCCTCCTGAGCCGTCGCGACCGTCTCCGGCCCGCTGGACGACGAGACGGCGGACGACGAGGCTTCCGTCACGGTGACCGTGAAGTCCGACGGATCGGGCACGGAGGTCGGGTCCAGCGCCCGTTCGAAGGTCAGGGTCACCTCCGGCCCCGCGGCCCTCGGTTCCTCCGCCAGCGGCGGCTCCGTTGGCGGCGGACTGCCGCCTCCTCCCGGCGGCGCCGGCGGCGGAGGCGTGTAGTTCACCCTGTGGCTCGAACTCGCCGGCACCGCCGAGTGCGTGAGGTCGGCGTCCTTCGTGCTGCCGGACGACCGGATCGTCACCCCCGCCCCCGCGCTCAGCGCGTTCGCGGGGAAGCCGATCCCCGCTCGCGAGACGTCTCCCTCCACCACCGTATACGTGAAGTCGAGAGTCCGGGTGTTCGTCACCGATCCGGACGTGTCGAAGGTCATGTCCCTCTCGACGCCCGTGGCCAGCAGCAACTTCAACACCGGACTACCCGTCACGTCCACGTCGTAGTCGAACGTCACCTGCGCGTTGACGACGTCGTCCACCCTGTAGCCGTCGCTCTGACCGGACGGCGGCGATCCCGACAACTGGACGCTGCTCACCACCGGCAGCGTCGTCGTCGCTGCGCCCGTGAGCGACCAGGGGCCCTCGCCGTCGCCTTCCGCCCGCACCTGCACCAGGTACTTGGTGCCCGGCGTCAGGTTCAGGATCGTCGCCGTCGTCGCCGTGCCGGTGTGGGTGTGGCCCCCGGCCTCTCCCTCCTCGATCCAGTCCGCCGCGTCGGCCGGGTCCGAACTCCCCGCGAAGTAGCGGACGTCGTAGTCGGTGATCGCCTTCGCCCCCGTGCTCGACGGCGCCGACCAGGTCATCGTGAGGCTCGTCGGGGAAACAGCGCTGTTGCTCGGCGTGCCCGGCGCGTCCGGCGGCTCCTCCACGTTCGTCACCTCGACCGTCACCGCGATCGTGTCGTCGATCGTCGCCGTCGTCTCCGGGCTGCCGCTCGAGTCCTCGCCGTCGGTCACCCGCGCGGTGAACGAGTACTCGGCCTTCGTCTCGAAGTTGAACGTGGTCCCGGACGCCACCTTGACCTCGCCGGTGCCGGAGTCGATGGTGAACGTGGCGCTGTCGCCGCCGCTCGCCAGCGAGTACGTCAGCGTGTCGGCGTCGGCGTCCGTCGCGGCCACCGTGCCCACGGACGCCTCGTCGGCGTTGTTCTCCGCGATCATGAGCGTCACGTCGTCGCCGTCGTCGAAGGCCGGCACCGTGTGCGACTCGTTGCTCACCGTCTTGCCCGAGAACGCGGCCAGCGTATTGCCCGCCGCGTCCAGGAGCTTGGGCCCGTGGGTCGGCACCACGTAGGCCACCGTCACCGTCGCGTCCGCATTCACGGATGAGGCCAGCGTCGCACTCACCGTGGCGCCGCTGACCGTCACCGCCGTGCCGCTGCCGTTGACCGTCGTGGGGGTGCCGCCGGTGGTCGCCGTCACCGTGAACACGCTGCTCGTCGCCGCGGAGACCGTCTCGTTCATCGACTCGCTGAAGGTCACCACCAGGGTCGACCCGCTCACGACCGCGCTCGAGAACGTCGGCGCCACGCCGTCCACCTTGAGGTTCCCGTTCGCCGCGACCGCGTCGTGCGGGAGCAAGGCATTCACCGAGTGTCCGGTCGCCTTGATGGCCGCGCTCGACGGGAGGCTCAGCTTGTTCGCCTCGAAGGCGACCCCGGCCGTCGAAACGTCTCCCGCCGCCACCGAGTAGTCGAAGAAGATGCGGGTCACGTTGGTGTGACCGGCATCCCGGTTGTACGCCATGTCCCGCTCCTGGCCGGTGGCGAGCAGCATCTTCAGCACCGGACTGCCGGTCACGTCCACGGGGTCGCTGAAATCCACGAAGGCCTGGATGACGTCGCCCGTCTTGAAGGTGCGGTTGTAGGTCGGAGAGGTCGAGATCCCTATTCGGAACACCGCCGGCCGCGCGGTCGTCGCGCCGAGGGAGTCCGACCAGGCGCCCTCGCCGTCGCTCTCCGCCCGTACCTGGAACCGGTACGCCGTGCCCGGCGTCAGGTTCGCGATCGTCGCCGTCGTCGCCGTGCCGGTGTGGGTGTGGCCGTTGGTCTCCCCCTCTTCGATCCAGTCCGCAGCGTCGGTCGGGTCCGCGCTCCCCGCGAAGTAGCGCAGGTCGTAGTCGGTGATCGACTTCGCCCCCGTGTCCGACGGCGCCGTCCAGTTCACGGCGATACTCGTTGTCCCGATTGTGTTCACCGTCAACGACGTCGGCGCGCCCGGCGGCTCTTCGACGTTCGTCACCGAGACGGTCACCGTGATCGTGTCGTCGATCGTCGCCGTCGTCTCCGTGTTGCCGCTCGCGTCCTCGCCGTCGGTCACCCGCGCGGTGATCGAGTACTCCGCCTTCGACTCGTGGTTGAGCGTCGTGCCGGACCTCACCTTGATCTCGCCGGTGGTGGAGACGATCGTGAACGAGCCGCTGTCGCCGCCGCTCGCCAGCGAATAGGTCAGCGAGTCGCCGTCCGCGTCCGTCGCCGCCACCGTGCCCACGGACGCTCCGTCGGCGTTGTTCTCCGCGATCATGAGCGTCACCTCGTCGCCGTCGTCGAAGGTCGGCGCCGTGTCCAGCTCGTTGCTCACCGTCTTGCCCGTGAACCCGTCCGCCTGGTTCCCCGCCAAGTCCGCCAGTTGGTTCGCCGTCGGCTTGACGTAGGCCACCGTCGCCGACGCGTCGGCGGCCACCGCGGAGGCCAGCGTCGCCGTCACGGTCGCGCCGCTGATCGTCACCGCCGTCGCGCTGCCGTTGACCGTCGTGCTCGTGCCGCCGCTGGTCGCCGTCACGGTGAACACGCTGCTCGCCGGCTTCGTGCCGCCCGAGTCGATGGACTCGGAGAAGGTCACCACGAGCGTCGTCCCCTCGACGGTCGCGCTCGAGAACGCCGGCAGCACGCCGTCCACCTTGTGGTCCGTGCTCGCCGCGACCGCCGTGTGCGTGAGGACGGCGTCCGTGTCGGTGCCGGTGGCCTTGATCGTCACCCCCGTGCCCAGGCTCAGCTTGTTCGCGCCGAAGCCGATCCCCGCCGAGGTGTCTCCCGCCGCCACCGTATAGGTGAAGTCCAGGGTCGTCGTGTTCGTCCGCGTCTTGGACGTGTCGAACGTCATGTCCTTCTCGGTGCCCGTGGCGAGCCGCAGCTTGAGCACGGGATTGCCCACGATGTCCACCGCCGCGCCAAAGTTGACCCTCACACCCACGACGTCACCCAGCTTGTAGGTGTCGTTCTGGCCCGTCGGCGTCTCTCCCAGGACGATGCTGCTCACGCCCGGCGTCGCCGTCGTCGCGCCGACGGAGTCCGACCAGGCGCCTTCGCCGTCGCCCTCCGCCCGCACCTGGAACCGGTACGCCCTGGCCGGCGTCAGGTTCGCGATCGTCGCCGTCCTCGCCGTGCCGGTGTGGGTGTGGCCCTTGGTCTCCCCCTCCTCGATCCAGTCCGCGGCGTCGGTCGGGTCCGTGCTTCCCGCGAAGTAGCGCAGGTCGTAGTCGGTGATCGCCTTCGCCCCCGTGCTCGACGGCGCCGTCCAGCTCAGGGCGACCGTCGTCAGGGCGGTCGAGGTGACCGACGGCGCGGCGGGCTTGCCCGGCGGCTCCTCCACGTTGGTCACCGAGACCGTCACCGTGATCGTGTCGTCGATCGTCGCCGTCGTCTCCGTGTTGCCGCTCGCGTCCTCGCCGTCGGTCACCCGCGCGGTGATCGAGTACTCCGCCTTCGACTCGTGGTTGAGGGTCGTGCCGGACGCCACCTTGATCTCGCCGGTGCCGGAGACGATGGTGAACGAGGCGCTGTCGCCGCCGCTCGCCAGCGAGTAGGTCAGCGTGTCGCCGTCGGCGTCCGTCGCCGCCACCGTGCCCACGGACGCCTCGTCGGCGTTGTTCTCCGCGATCGTGAGCGTCACGTCGTCGCCGTCGTCGAAGCCCGGCGCGGTGTGCTGGACGGCGGACAGCGTCTTGCCCGAAAACGCGGCCACCTGGTTGCCCACCGCGTCCGCGAACGCGTTCGCCGAGGGCTTGACGTAGGCCAGCGTCGCCGTCGAGCCGAGAGCCACGGCCGACGTCAGCGTCGCCGTCACCTTCGCGCCGTCGACCGTCACCGCCGCGCTAGTGCCGTTGACCGTCGTGTCCATGCCGCCGGCGGTCACCGTCGCGGTGAACACGCTGCTCGGCGGCTTCGACCCGCCCGAGGCGATCGGCTCGGAGAACGTCACGGTGAGCGCCGTTCCGTTCACCGCCGCGGCCGAGAACGTCGGCACCACGCCGTCCACCTTGCGTTCGGGCGACGTCGACCTGGCCAGCTCGCCGTGGGTGAGGGGAAAGTCATGCGACGTCCCTGGCACCCGGATCGTCACCCCGGTTCCAACGCTCAGACTGTTCGCCGGGATCGAGATGCCTGCCGATGTGTCTCCCGCCGCCACCGTGTAGGTGAAGCTGAGCGTTGCGTTGCTCCGAGTGAGCGAATCGAAGGCCATGTCCCTCTGTACGCCGCTGGCGAGTTGTAGCTTCAGGACCGGAATGCCCGTGACGGTGACTGCCTCGGAGAGGTCGACCAGTACTTGAATACTGTCGCCCAGCTTGTAGGTGTCGTTCTGGCCTCCCTTTGCCGCGTTTCCAAAGCCCACTCGCGTGATTCGCAGAGTCCGCGTCGACCCGCTCACGGAAGCCGACCAGGCGCCCTCACCGTCGCCCTCCGCGCGCACCTGGAACCGGTACGCCGTGCCCGGCGTCAGGTTCGTGACCACGGAACTCGTTCCCGTGCCGGTGTGGGTGTGGCCGTTGGTCTCCCCCTCCTCGATCCAGTCCGCCGCGTCGGCCGGGTCCGAGGTCCCCGCGAAGTAGCGCACGTCGTAGTCGACGATCGCCTTGCCCCCCGTGCTCGACGGCGCCGCCCAGCTCACCTTGAGCTTCGTCGACGAGGCCGTAGTGGAGTCGGCCGTCAGCCCGGTCGGCACACCCGGCGGCTCCTCCACGTTGGTGACCGTGACCGTCACGGCGATCGTGTCGTCGATCGTCTTCGTCGTCTCCGGGTTGCCGGCCGCGTCCTTGCCGTCGGTCACCTGGGCCGTGAGCGAGTACTCCGCCTTGGACTCGAAGTTCAGCGTCGTGCCGGACGCCACCTTGATCTCGCCGGTGGTGGAGACGATGGTGAACGAAGCGCTGTCGCCGCCGCTCGCCAGGGAATAGGTCAGCGTGTCGCCGTCCGGGTCCGTCGCCGCCACCGTGCCCACGGACGCCGCGTTCGCGTTGTTCTCCGCG
Source organism: Holophagales bacterium (assembly GCA_009837885.1). Classification (GTDB taxonomy): domain Bacteria; phylum Acidobacteriota; class Thermoanaerobaculia; order Multivoradales; family Multivoraceae; genus Multivorans. The sequence continues at coordinate 19,487 of VXSP01000006.1, forward strand.
ATCGAGAACGACGCCGTGGCGCCGTCGTCGAAGCTCGGCACGCCCCCCTGCTGATTGGTCACCGACTTGCCCGTGAACGCGTCCGCCTGGTTCCCCGCCTCGTCCGCCAGCGCGTTGGACGTCGGCTTGACGTAGGCCACCGTCGCCGTCGCGCCGGCGGCCACCGCCGAGGCCAGCGTCGCGGTGACGGTCGAGCCGCTGATCGTCACCGCCGTCGCGCTGCCGTTGACCGTCGTGACCGTGCCGCCGCTGGTCGCCGTCACGGTGAACACGCTGCTCGCCGGCTTGCTCCCGCCCGAGGCGAGGGACTCGGAGAACGTCACCTTGAGCGTCGTGCCGTCCACCGTCGCGCTCGAGAACGTGGGTGCCGAGCCGTCCACCTTGCGTGTCGTGTCCGCGGCGACCGCCGAGTGCGTGAGGGTCGCGTTCGTTGCGGTTCCCGTCTCCCTGATCGTTACCCCCGCCCCCGCGCTCAGCTTGTTCGCCGCGAAGCCGAGGCCCGCCGAGGTGTCGGTCGCCGTCACCGTATAGGTGAAGTCCAGCGTCATCGTGTTCGTCCGCGCCTTCGACGTGTCGAAGGTCATGTCCTTTTCGGTGCCCGTGGCGAACAGCAACTTGAGCACCGGACTGCCCACGACGTCCACGGCGCTGTCGAAGGTCACCCGCGCGGTCACCGTGTCGCCAAGTTTGTAGGTGTTGCTCTGACCCGACGCCGGCGTTCCCACGAACGCCACGCTGACCACGGCCGGCGGGGCGGCGGGCGCCGTGCGGATGTGCATCCAACTGCTCGACGCGCTGATTGATCCCCCCCCAAAGGCAATCCAGTAGTCGGTGGCCGCTGTCAACACGGGATCGCTGGTGCCCCCTCCTACCCGGTTCACCGTCACCGTGCCCCCGGCGGTCGGGGAGTAACTGGTAGGACTACCGATTTCATCGATGCGACGTGCAATCGCCGGACCTTGCGTCGAGTTGCAGATCTTCACAAAGCCGCTGCGTGTGCTCGGCAGGGGATTCTCGAACGTAAGCGTGATGGACCTCGAGGTCGCAGTGAGGCTGCCAATCCATTCCCCTGCGCCGCCATGAACGCACCGCGACGGCAACGACGGAGTCTGCGCCGCCGCCTGCGCGGCGAGCGAGAGACCGAGCAACGCCCACAGCAGCGGGGCGAGGCGCCGTCTCACCGGCCGCCGCCTCCCGCGGCCTGCACCTTTCTTGCAGGGGGGGGGGGGGAGGAGGAGTGGGCAACCAGAGAACGCGGGAACAGCACTCATCACGCCGCTATTCTTGAAAAGAGAAAAGCGGTTTGTCATATCCCATTTTGGAGGTTCAATAGAGCGGATGGTATTGAGAAATGGCACCTGTTTCTCAAGAAAACCAATCCCACGCAGCACTCCCATTTGAGAGGTTTTCGTAGTTCCGTGCGTGGGAAATCGGACTAGGATCCGACGCCGCGTGACGAAAGTAGATCCGCATGACGTGGCCCGGCGCAGCGGCCGGGTCCTCGAGGCCCTGGCGCCGTGCCTGCTGCCGCGCTCAGGCAACGGGAAGATGCGCGCCGGCGCGAGCATCCGGCGCCGGGCGCTGGACCGCCGGTACGGGCGCCTGGCGGCGACGCTGGCGGCCTCCGCGACGCCGGAGCACCGCGAGGTGGCGGAGGCGCTGCGAGCGGCGGCCGGCGAGGGGGACCATCGGGCGGCGCTGGCGCTCGTGCGGACCGCCGGGCGCCGCCCCGACACCCGCGCCGAGAAGATCGTCTCCCGGCGCTACCGCTACCTGTGGATCTGCAACCCCAAGGCCGCCTCGCGCAGCCTGATCGCCGCGCTGCGGGCGGCCGATCCGGGCGCCGAGCTGATCCGGCGGCGCACGCTCGACGAGGTGCTGGAGCGCCGCCCCGAGGCGCGCGGGTACTTCCGCTTCGCGTTCCTCCGCCACCCCGCCGCGCGCGCCCTGTCCGCCTGGGCCGACAAGCACACGCTCGCGCGCACCGAGCGGAACGCCTACCGCTGGTTCATCCGCCCCTGGTACGGGCTGCGCACCGGCATGAGCTTCGAGGAGTTCTGCCGCTGGCTGGGGACGCCGTTCGGCGCGGACGCCTTCGCCGACCGGCACTGGCTGTCGCAGCACCGGCAGATCCGCGACGCCGGCGGACGCCTGCCGGACTTCCTCGGCCGCGTGGAGCGCATCGAGGCGGACTGGCGCGCCGTGTGCGAGCGGCTGGAGATGCCCTGCCGGGCGCTGCCGCGCCTCAATCCCCGGCCGGCGGCGCTGGCTGACGCGGCGCCGGACCCCGACTCCGAGGCCCTGCTCCGCTGGCGCTACGCCGAGGACTACCGGCTTGGCGGCTATGACGATGGCCAGGGCTAGACCGCCGGCACGGCACCGCCGGAGCGCTGGACGCGGCCGGATGTCCGTTCCGCTCCGGCTCGTCGCCGCAGGGGCCTGCGCCCTGACCGGCGCCTGCGCCGCCAATCCGCCGGTCGAGTCGCCAGGGCGGGCGGACGGACGGCCAGACGGGTCCGGCCGGCCGCAGCGGCCCAACATCGTCCTGCTCGTCGCCGACGACCTCGGCTACGGCGATCTCGGCAGCCACGGCAGCGCGACGATGCGCACCCCGCGGCTCGACCGCCTGGCCGGGGAGGGCGTGCGCTTCACCGCCGCCTACGCCGCGGCCGCCGTGTGCAGCCCGTCACGGGCCGGGCTGATCACCGGGCGCTACCCGCAGCGCCACGGCCACGAGTTCAACCTGGCCGGCCGCGACGCCGACTTCGGGCTGGCGGAGGAGGAGCGAACTCTCGGCGACCTGATGCGCGGCGCCGGCTACGCGACCGGCTACGTCGGCAAGTGGCACCTGGGCCGGAGCCCGGACCGGCATCCGCTGTCGCGCGGCTTCGACGAGTTCACCGGCGTGCTCGGCGGCGACAGCGGCTACTTCGACGCCGTCGTCGATCGCGGGCGGGAAGCGGCCCGGCTCGACGGCTACCTGACCGACGCGCTCACCCGCGAGGCGACCGGGTTCATCGGCCGGCAGGCGGCGGCCCGCCGGCCGTTCTTCCTCGTCCTCTCCTGGACCGCCCCGCACACGCCGCTTCAGGCGACGCCGGAGGACCTGGAGGCCGTCGCCCACCTCGAGGACGGCCCCGGCCGGACCTACGCGGCCATGGTGTCGTCGGTGGACCGCGGCGTCGGCGCGGTGCTCGACGCGCTCGCCGGCCACGGCGTCGACGGCGACACCCTCGTCGTCTTCACCAGCGACAACGGCTGCGTCGGCTATCTCGACGTCGGCTGCAGCAACGCGCCGTTCAGCGGCTTCAAGCGCTTCCACCTGGAGGGCGGCATCCGGGTGCCGCTCATCATGCGCTGGCCGAACGGCCTGAGCGGCGGCGCCGTCTACCGCGAGCCGGTGGTCAGCCTCGACTTCTTCGCGACCTTCGCGGCCCTCGCCGGGGCCTCAACGCGCGGCGGCCCGCCGCGCGACGGCGTCGACCTGCTGCCGTATCTAACCGGGCGCGCCCGCGGCGCTCCGCACGACGCCCTGTACTGGCGGGCCGGGCCCAACCGGGCGGTCCGCCGGGGCCGCTTCAAGCTGCTGGAGATCAACCGGGCCGATCCCGCGGCCGCGGACGGGGGCGGCGCGCCGGTCGCGCCGGTGGCGCCGGACGCGGAGCCCGTGCCCTCGCCTCACGGACGCGTCACGCTGCTCTACGACCTCCTGAGCGACCCGGCCGAGAGCACGAACCTCGCCGGCCGGATGCCCGGCCGCGTGCGCCGCCTCCGCGGCCGTCTCGACCGGTGGGAGGCGTCGCTCGCCGAGCCGGCGTGGCCGTCCGACCTGTCCGCGGTCCGGACGATCGACGGCGAGCTGGTGCGGTTGTTCTTCTGAGTTGGAAACGCCGACGGCGTCATCATCTCCCGCAAGCCGCCCGCGTCCATCGCGTAGCATTCATCCGCCGCCCGGACGTGGGAATCGGACTCGGCGGACCGCAAACGGCAATCCGACAAGGAGGCGAGGGCCTCGCGATGGCAGCCAGGAGAAGAGGCCAGGGTGCCGCGACCGGCGACGAGGACGCGAGCACGATGCAGGGGGCCGCCCAGACGCCTCCCAGCGGCGAGGTCGTCGTCTACGAGGCCCCGGACGGCGACGTGAGGCTGGATGTACGGCTGGAAGAAGAGACGGTCTGGCTGACGAGGCCACAGATGGCGGAGGTGTTCCGGACCAGCACCAGGAACATCGGCATGCACCTGGACAACGTGTTCGGCGACGGCGAGCTCGACCGGACGGCAACCATGAAGGATTTCTTCATGGTTCGATCCGAAGGCACCCGCCAGGTCCGGCGATCGGTGCCGCACTACAACCTGGACGCCGTCATCTCGGTCGGCTACCGGGTCAACTCGAAGCGCGCCGTCCGGTTTCGCCAGTGGGCCACCCAGACGCTCCGGGAGTTCCTCGTTCGCGGCTACGTCGTGAACGAGCGGCGTCTGGCGGAGCGCGGCCTGCGCGAGGCCCACGAGACGCTCGATCTGCTCGCGAAGACCCTGCGCAGCCAATCGCTCGTCACCGGCACCGGCGAGGCCGTGCTGGAGATCGTGACCCGATACGCCCGGACGTGGCGGCTTCTGCTCGAGTACGACGAGGACCGCCTGGAGGCGCCGCCCGGCACGCGGGCCCCCACGTCCGCGCTCGACATGGAGCAAACGATCGCGGCGGTCGCGGACTTCAAGGCAGCGCTGATCGAGCGCGGGGAAGCGTCCGCGCTCTTCGGGGTTCCCCGGGGCGACGCACTGGACGGCATTCTCGGCAACATCGAGCAGACCATGTTCGGAGAACCGCTCTACCGGACCCGGGAGGAAAAAGCGGCGAACCTGCTCTACTTCCTGGTCAAGGACCACCCGTTCACCGACGGAAACAAGCGGATCGGCTCGCTCCTCTTCCTGCTCTATCTTCGCCAGGAGGAACTGGAACACGATCTGAATCCGCAGGCGCTCACGGCGCTGACGCTCCTGATCGCGGAGAGCGTGCCCGCGAACAAGGACCTAATGATCCGGCTGATCGTCAACCTGTTGCACTCGCCGGACTCGTCATCGCGGCAACCGCCGTGATCTTGACCGGCTATCGCTCCTCGCGAGCCGCGGCTTCAGGGAGCGAGCGTCCGGGCCACGCGGAAACCGAGGTAGCCGACGCGGATACCGGAACCGTGGCCGATGCGGGTGGCGGCGCGGACGAGACCCCGCCCGGAAACCCAGCAACCGCCGCGCAGCGCGGGGCGTAAACAGTCGTCCGACTGCCGCGCGGCGCCGTCTGGCGCCGCGCCGTCGAGGTTCTCGTGCCAGCAATCCTCCACCCACTCCCACACGTTCCCGTGCATGTCGTGCAGACCCCAGGAGTTCGGAGAGAACGAGCCCGCCGGCGCCGTCTGGTGGGACCAACCGCCCCGGCAACCGGCGCAGTTCGCGCGGCCAGAACCGATCTCGTCTCCCCAGGCGTAGGCCGTGTTCGAACCGGCGCGGGCCGCGTACTCCCATTCCGGCTCGCTCGGCAGGCGGTACGCGGCGCCGGTCTCTCCCGACAGCCAGCTCACGTACTCCTGCGCGTCCTGCCACGACACGTTGATCACCGGGCGCCGATCACGGCCCCAGCCCCGGTCGTCCGGACGATGCTCGCACCCACCGGCCGAAACGCACGCGTCCCACTCGGCGAACGTCACCTCGTGGCTGCCCACCGCGAACGGCCGCGGAATCGTCACCTCGTGAACCGGCTCCTCCCGCCCGGGGTAGCAGTCCACCCCGGACACGCAACCCATCCGGAAGCTGCCCGCCGGAACGACGACCATCTCCGGACCGTCGCCGCCGGAGGCCAGGGAGTCACGGAAGGTCCGGCCCGGGTGGTCGGCGTCGTCGGCGTCGAGCTCCTGGGCCGCGGCCTGGGGCACCGCGAGTGCGGCCAGGGCGAGCGCCAGGACCAGCCCCGCCGAGCGTGCCTCCCCCATCCCGTTCGTGCGGAAGCCTGTCCGAACCCGATGGCTATGCCTGAACATCAACTGCCCTCCGCGCCGGTCGCGCCGGTCGTGCGCACCCGGAACCATACAGTCCGCCGTCTGGAACGATGAGCATCGACGTCGAAGGCCACCTGGCCGCCGTGGCACGCGCGGTGTCGGCGCCCGAACGCGACGGCCGGCCGGCCCGCTCGATCACTCTCGGCCGTGACTTTCCCGTTCCGCAAGAGGACCTCTGGGACGCCGTGACCAACAGCGAGCGGATCCCGCGCTGGTTCCTGCCGATCACCGGCGAACTCGAACCCGGAGGCCGCTTCCAACTGGAACGAAACGCCGGCGGCGTCATCACCGCCTGCGAGCCGCCCTCGCGCTTCGCCGTCACCTGGGAGTTCGCCGGAGACACGAGCTGGGTCGAGGTTCGTTGCGCCGGGGACGCCGAATGCGGCGCCCGGTTCGAACTCACGCACACCATGCTCCACTCCCCCCACTGGGACCAGTACGGCCCCGCCGCCACCGGAGTCGGCTGGGAACTCGGCCTGCTGGGACTCGCGCTCCACCTCGAACGGCCGGCCGAACCGAAGCTGGACGAGGAGGAGTTCGCCACGTCGCCCGAAGGCAAAGCCCTGATCAAGGGCAGTGCCGAAGCCTGGGGCGAGGCTGGCATCGCCGCCGGCGAAGACCCGGACGCCGCCCGCGCCGCCGCCCAGCGCACAGCCGCGTTCTACTCCGGCGAGCCCGCCTGACGGCGCGACCTCAGCCTTCTCGATCGCTCCAGCTTGTAGTCGTAGCTCTCGTCCCACTCCAGGGTTCCGAACAGATCGAGAATGCCGGGCTGTTCGTCGCCGTCCTGTTCCGACCGCTTGGCTGACGGCCTGCGGAGGGGGCCACGGCGTTTGTGTCCGCGAGCGTCTTCATGGGCCTCGCCGTCCCGGAGGTGCTTCTCCTCCAGGTGCGCGGCGTAGTCGCCCTCGCCGACCAGGCCGGCGTCCTTCAGCACACCGCGTAACCGAGCCACCGCCGGCGTCTCTGTGCCATCCGGCTGTTTCCGGTCCGTCATCCGTCACTCCGCAACACGGACACAAACGCCTCCTGCGGGATGTCGACGGAGCCGACGCGTTTCATCCGTTTCTTGCCTTCGCGCTGCTTCTCGAGGAGTTTCCGCTTGCGGGTGATGTCGCCGCCGTAGCACTTGGCGGTGACGTCCTTGCGGAAGGCGCTGATCGTCGTGCGGGCGATGATCTGGCCGCCGATCGCGCCCTGGATCGCGATCTTGAACTGCTGGCGCGGGATCGTGTCCTTGAGCCGCTCGCAGTAGCGGAGCGCCCGGCGTCGCGCCTTGTCCCGGTGAACGAGCTGGGACAGCGCGTCGACCCGTTCGCCGTTGACCAGGATGTCGACCTTGACCAGGTCGGTCTGCCGCAGTCCGATCAGTTCGTAGTCGAACGAGCCGTACCCCTGGGTCACCGTCTTCAGCTTGTCGTAGAAGTCGAACAGCACCTCGGCCAGCGGCAGTTCGCAGGTCAGCTCGACCCGGCCCACGGCCAGGTAGTGGATGTTCGTCTTGCCGCCGCGGCGCTCGAGGCAGAGTTCCATCACCGCGCCGAGGTAGCGCTCCGGAAGCATGATCGAGGCCTTGATGTAGGGCTCGGCGACGCTCTCGATCTCGGATGGGTCCGGGTAGGCGGCCGGGTTGTCGATCAGCCGCTCCGCGCCGTCAGACATCGTCACCTCGTAGCGCACCGAAGGCGCCGACAGCACGAGCGACAGCCCGTACTCCCGTTCCAGGCGTTCCTGGACGACATCCAGATGCAGCAGGCCGAGAAACCCGCAGCGGAAGCCGAAGCCGAGCGCCGAAGACGAGTCCTTCTCGTAGGTCAGCGAGGCGTCGTTCAGGGCCAGCTTCTCGAGTGCGCGCGTCAGATCTTCGTAATCGTGACTCGAGACGGGATAGATCGAGGAGAAGACGACCGGCTTCGCCTCCCGGTAGCCCGGGATCGGCTCCGCGGCGCCGTCCGAAACGCTCGTGATCGTGTCGCCGATGTCGATCTCGGAGATCTTCCTGATCCCGGCGATGACGTAGCCCACGGCGCCGGCTTCCAGTTCCTCCCGCTGCCTTCGCTTGAGCAGCAGGGTCCCGATCTCCTCCACTTCGTGCTCGCTGCCGGTGTGCATCAGGCGGATCTTCTGTTTCGGCCGGAGAGTGCCCTGGCGCACACGGACCAGCATGACGACGCCGCGGTACGGGTCGTACTGGGCGTCGAAGACCAGCGCCTTGAGCGGCGCCGAGCCATCGCCCTCCGGCGGCGGCAGTCGCTCCACGATCGCGTCGAGCACGTCCTCGACGCCCTCGCCCGTCTTGGCCGAGCACAGCACCGCCTCGAACGGGTCCAGGCCCAGGTCGCTCTCGATCTCCTCGCGCACCCGGTCCACGTCGGCCGAGGGCAGGTCGATCTTGTTGATCACCGGGATGATCGTCAGGTCGTACTCCATTGCCAGGTAGAGGTTGGCGACGGTCTGCGCCTCCACGCCCTGGGACGCATCGATCAGGAGCAGCGCACCCTCGCACGACATGAGCGAGCGGCGCACCTCGTGCGAGAAGTCGACATGGCCTGGCGTGTCGATCAGGTTCAGACGGCAGGGCCGGCCCTCCGCATCCTGGTGCCGCAGGGTCACCGTGTTGCTCTTGATCGTGATCCCCCGCTCCCGCTCGATGTCCATCGAGTCGAGGATCTGGTCGCGGAAGTCCCGGTCCTCGATCGCCCCGCAGTGCTGGATCAGGCGATCGGCGAGCGTCGACTTGCCGTGGTCGATGTGCGCGATGATGCAGAAGTTGCGGACGGACATGGGCAGCCCGCATCCTATGAGCTTGTGTCCCAAGGTGCGCTAACTTCCCCGTCATGTCTCCCTCCGCGGCAACAGCCCAGGCCACGATCCAGATCGTCGGCGCGCCGCTCGATCTCGGGCAGGCGCGCCGGGGCGTGGACCTGGGTCCCACCGCACTCCGCTACGCCGGTCTCAAGTCGGCCCTCCTGGGCCTCGGCTACCGCGTGGAAGACCGCGGCAACATCGAGACCGTCGAGCGCGACTCCCTGCCGGAGGAGCCCGGCCTGGGCTTCCTGCGGCCGGTGGTCGACGCCTGCGAGCGCATCTACGACGCAAGCAGGCAAGCCGTGGCCGACGGCGCCCTGCCGCTGGTCCTGGGCGGCGATCACTCGATCGCCGTGGGAACGGTGGGCGGCGTCTCGCACGAGCACCGGACCGGCGTTCTGTGGATCGACGCCCACGGCGACTTCAACACCCCCGAGACGTCCCCGACCGGCAATCTCCACGGCATGCCTCTGGCGGCGCTTTGCGGCTACGGCGCGCCGGAGCTGGTCGATGCCGGTCGCCCCGGCGCCAAGCTCCGACCGAAGGACGTCGTCCTGTTCGGAGTGCGCGACCTCGACCCGGGCGAGCAGGCGCTGATCCACCAGGCCGGCGTCACCGTCTACACGATGCGCCAGATCGACGAGCGGGGTCTGGCTCCCCTCGCCAACGAAGCTCTCGAACGCCTGGGCCACGTGGACCGCCTCCACGTCAGCCTGGACATGGACTCGATCGATCCGCGGGAAGCGCCGGGCGTGGGCACCCAGGCGCCGGGAGGCCTGAGCTACCGCGAGGGCCACCTGCTGATGGAGCTGATCGCCGAACACGGCGGCCTGGGGTCCGTCGACGTCGTCGAAGTCAACCCCATTCTCGACACCCGGAATCAGACCGCGAAGCTCGCCCTCGGCCTGCTGAGTTCCCTGTTCGGACGCAGCATCCTGTAGCGGGCGCCACGGCCGGTGGGTCGCCCACGCGCGTCCCACCCGGCGCCGATCGCCCGGCACCATCGAAGATCAGGTCAAGAAGAACTCAAAGGGAAACAACCTCAGCGAGACGATGGTTGCGAATTTGATGCTCAATCACTGTCGTGGCAACCGAAAACTCTCGCGCGAGATCATCTATCTGCTCGCTATCGACCCGCTCCGCGCTGATGCGTTGACGTAACGACGTAGAGGGGGCAAGAAACTCGGCTGCGAATGCTCGTGACTCCGCTTGGCGTTCAGTTGCCAGGGAACTGAGTAGCCCGAATCCCGCTGTTCTACGGCCCAGGTAGTCGCCCAACGCGCGCGCCTGAATGAACCTCTTGCCCAGAGCACTCCGCGGCGCCATTACGCATGCGGGGCCATCATCTCCGACGAATCCCTGGATTCGTATCGACGGCGGACTCACCTCCAAGTGGGGAACCGCCGCAGGGCCTTGCTGGAGGTCAATCGGACTACCATTCTCCTTGACCTGACTGCGGGCGTGGCGTGCGAGTTCGTAGCCTCGCTCCCAAGGCCGATCACCAGGTGCGACTGCAGGCAACCCATCCCGCACCTTCGGCCAATCGGTGTGCTGGCCCGTTTGGGCAAGGGCGGTCTGAGCGCGCTTCAGCCAGTCGGCGACTGGAGATAGCCCTGCCCCCTTGGCAATGGCCAAGGCATCTTCCCGGACGGATGCGTGAGCACTTCTCCAGAACTCTGTGATGACGGCGGCCTCGTGATCCTCTATCTGGAAGGGATCAGCTCCAAACAGGGCAGCGGCGCGACTGAACTCCACTTCATCGTCCGCAAGGTTGTTGAGCGCACTCCAAACCCGACGAAGCTCCTCAGATGCGTCCTTGGTCTCGGGATTCTCCTGAGTACGCTGAAGGACCGCCTCGATGAGAGTCCGAAGCTCCTTGTCGAGTTGCTGTCGTTCGACGCTCCGGGCGCCCTTTTCAAGGAACTCGACGCGGGAGTGCTGAGGCCTGTGACTTTCCCACTCCAGGTTCATTCGCTCGGACGATGCGGGGGACATGAGGAGTCTCGGCAACGCGAATCCGTCGCCGGCAACGCCCAGGTTGTGCCGCGATTCGAAGTCCAGAGAGTGTTCGCCCGCGTCGGCAACCTCATGCCAGATGGAAAACCAGTTGAGAACCAGCCATTCCGCGACGCTGAACAGCGGCACGTTGATCGTCTCGCTGTATCTTCGGTCAGAACGGTCGATGACAGCAGTGATCGTCGAGCTTTCCACATCGATCCGGAGAGCAGCCATTGTGACCTGGGCGAGTTTGTCTGGTGACGGCCCGGCATCTATCCACTCAAACTGAAAACGGACGGTCATCTCGGAAAGCCCTTTACGGTCTGCCAAGAACCCAGTGGATATCCGTGATACTCGCCGGATCCAGGCGAACCCTGTTTAGCCTCAAAGACGATATCGCCTTCGCGATGCCAGACGTATCTCGGGAATCCGCCTTCCCACTTTCCAGTGCGTCCACCAAGAACCGCAGCGCGAAGCCACTGCTCAACGACGTCACGACAATCGGCCAACTCCGAAGGGCACAGAGAAGCGTCCGGCCTACGCACCGGCATGCCAGCGAAGCCTGGACGGTCCTTATGGTAGGGGCTCCCGACGTACCGGCAGGACGCCGCCACCTGGTCGAGATCGATGCCGTCGGGTGGTGGCAAGACCTCCCGCACCTTGACGTTGTCGCGCCTGAAGGCTGGTCGTTTCACGGCTCTCTCGCCCGAGTTCAGGGACTATCCGCAGACCTCGTCCACGTACTCTCTGACCAGGAGCAGGTCTTCCATCGAGCCACCGACCATCAAGGACATGGGAGACTTGCCCGCAAGGAGCTCGTGGGGCTCTCGCAGCCACTCGTTCTCGACTTCCAGATCCCGGAAGAGCGAGTAGAGCGTCTCTCTTATCCGGAACAGGTGGGCGATCCGGCCGCGCACGTCCCGGCCGTGAAGCTCGGCCCTCCCCGCCGGCAGCGCCGCCGCGTGGGCAGCGTCTCCCGGGCCGAATCCAAGCAGGCCGACGAGTTCGTCGTGACTCAGATGCCACGACCCCGCAAGCTTCAGGGCGAACTGAATCGGTCCGGACGTCGAACGCTCCTTCTTCATGCCCATCGCTATCCGCGATGGTATCCGACCCTCCAGTCGAAGGCAGGGCAGAATACGGGCCTCTCGCCATTGCAAGGAGACCGCCAATGACCGATGAACCCCGCCAGTACTGGCTGATGAAGAGCGAGCCGGGCGAGTACTCGATCGACGACCTCGAGCGCGACGGCAAGACGTACTGGGATGGCGTGCGCAACTACCAGGCCCGCAACCTGATGCGCGACCGGATGCGGATCGGCGACGGCGTCCTCTACTACCACTCGAACGCCAAGCCGACCGCGGTGGTCGGACAGGCCCGGGTGTGCAGCGAGTCCTACCCCGATCCGACTCAGTTCGACCCGGACGACTCGCACTACGATTCGAAGTCGGACCCCGAGAACCCCCGCTGGTACCTCGTCGACATCGAGTTCGAGTGCAAGTTCGACGAGCCCGTCACGCTGGCCGAGCTACGCCAGCGGCCCGACCTGGAGGGGATGGCCTTGCTCCGCCGGGGCCAGCGGCTGTCCGTCCAGCCGGTGACCGAACGGGAGTGGCGGATCGTGTGCGCGATGGCCGGTATCGACAGGCCATAGAGAACCACTCTGAAATCGGCCTGGTTCAACCGGGACCGCGAACCGCCGTGACGTAGACGATCGTCGGGTGCGCCGGATGGCGAGCCTTGACCTCAAGGGCTATCCGGTTGAGCGTCCGGGCCTGCCGCGCGGGAGTCGCGGCGAACTCGAAGGCCGCGCTCGCATCCCAGTAGCCCAAACCATGATCGAGGCGCAGCACCGCCGAGCGGCCCGAAGCCCATACGATCTCGAACTCGCGGGCGTGCGGAAGATACCGGGGCGCAACCGTCTGGAAGCTCGGCTCGAGGCCTTTGAGGCGCGCCAGAGCGTCACCAACCCCGTCCCGGTCCGAAGCGAGCGGCCACGCGTGGTTGATCCGATGAGCCCACGCATGGTCCGCGTCGTAGCCGGCCGAGCTGACGGCCAGCCGAGTTCCCCTGCCCCCCTCTGGCCCCAAGGCTGCCGCGATCTCGACGAACAGGCGAAGAGTGAGCGGATGCCTCACGTAGCGGTCGGCGTACCGGATCTCGGAAACCGGTCCTCCCGCCTCTATCTGGCGGCGAAGACCCGGCGCCTTGCCCTTGACCAGATCCCAAAACCGGTTGCCGAATCCACCCGCGGAACCGTCCAGTTCCGACGCGATCCGCACTTCCTCCACGGTGCCTTCGGGCGTCCGCCTGAGGTCGGCCGCGCGGAACTCGACCGCAGCGCCGGATTCCGGCAGCGCCCTCGACGAAACGACCTTGACGCAGACGCCGCTACTTTCGCCTCTTCCCCAATCGGGGCCGGGCGCTCGTCCGGCCTCGTCAATCACGGCCCACCTCACCGAGCCCCGTGCGCCCCCGACTTCGGCGGCGGGCCCCCTTGCCGGCGGTTCAAACCGCCCCACGAGGAGCCTTGCACCGGAAACCTCGGCGAGGCTCGCCAACGAACTGGCGACAGCGAGATCAAGTCCCTCCAACGCTTCTTCCGGGATCAACAACTCGACGTCGACGTCGTCCGCCCGCCAACGAACGAGGTCCGGCGCCAGGCGCCAATCCTCTACGTCCCAGTCTTCAAGCCGTCCACCAAGGTGGATTCGCAGCCGATCCGTACCGGGCCGCGCTAACTCCTGCCCGATCGCGCTCCGAAGACCCCGCGTCTCAAGCCTCGTGCCCGCCCCGAATCTCTTCATCCGGTCCGGCAAGTCGAGGCGCCTGAGAGCGGATCCGGAAAGCACGGACGCTGCCCGATGGCGGTCCAACAGGTCTGCCCGATACTGAGTGTCGAAACTCAGCAGACAGCCGTGGCAGGCTGAATCACACCGGCGCGGGCACTCGAGTTTACGGCGGGCCTCCTTGAGGAGGTCGACGATTGTGCGGGCCGCCGCGGCCGTGTAACCGGCACCGCCGCTCGCGGTGTCGTAGAGGAAGATCGCGCGGCCCGTCGAGCCCTCCCGACTACGAACTCGCTGCGTGGCACAACCGAGTTCCCGCGCATCGACGCCCAAGGACTCGGCAAGAGCCAACCGTAGCGCCACCGCGATGGTGTAGGCCTCGACTTCATCGTTGATCGGCAAACCCGTCTCCACCTCCTCCAAGCGCAGCTCGAAGACATCGGTGCGTTCCTCGCCGCCAAGCCACACCCGCCGCTTGATGGCCCAGTCCGAGTCGTTCCCTTCGCAGAGAGGTTCTCCTCCGGACGAACCCCTCAGCCGGCGATGCGCCTTCAGTTCGGAAGGCAGCTCCCTCGCGTCGGCCGAAGTCTCCTCGGCTGCCCTCCCACAGCGCAGGCAGACCGCGAAACCACACTGGCGCCTGCCTCGGTTTCTGTGGAAGACCCGGCCCTCCGGGCTGTGGCGATAGCGCCCCAAACCCGCGGGTAGGTCCACCCATTCCGCGCCGGCCGCTGAAATCAACGGCCCTTCGACGGGCACGTACGGCAGCTTCGTCAGGTCGTTGTGCGGCTTGTAGTTGAGATCCACGGCAAAGCCGGCGGGCTCGAGAAACTCCCAGCGACCCAGATTCTCGGAACCGCAGGAAGGACAACGATCGACCGGATGGCCGGCGGCGCCGACCTCGCCGCAGCGTCCGCAGCGCCAGAAACGCCTGAACGCCTGCGTTTCGCGGACGTCCGTTTCGCCCGCAGGGATGTGCCAGTTCAAGGTCACGCCGCCAGACTCGTATATGCGCCCGTCAAGCACGATGCCCGCGCCCGGCGAGTACTCCCTGACCGCGATGCCCAACTGGCGAGAGGGGTAACCGCGGCTGGCGCCGAAACGGCCTTCGGGTCGCGCACTCCGAGAGGCGGACAACGAGCGCCAAGTGGTGTTAACGAACGGGACGACTCCCGTGGGAAAGCCATAGGCCGGCAGGAAGCGCCGCGCGATCAACTCCGCAAGCAGATACTCGTCGCGCAGACGTTCGAGTTGCAACGCGATTGCCTTCTGGACGACGGAGCGGTCGTAGTGCACGGGGTCGGCGTTCTCCCGCTGCTGTTCCAGGAGGGCGCGCAATTCCGAGGTCCAACGTTCGACGATCGTCTCGATCTGGACCGCGGCGGCGTCGAGCAATCGCCGCGGCGGGCGCCCCGCCAGGGCCGTTCGCTGAACTAGGGAGCGCACTGCTCCGACCACCTCCTCCTTCGCGCCGCGACGCAACCAGGTCGCGAAGAGCCCAGCCGGGCTGCGAGCCTCGGCGGACGAAGCTTCGAAGAACCAGCCGCAGGTCAACCTGTGCGCGTCGTGGCCTACGAGGTAGCGCCCCAGCAACAGCGAGTTCACGTGCCTAGCAACGATTCGCTCGCTGTCCATGGCCACCCGCGGCGGTGCGACAGAGGCTCGGAACGGCCACATCGGATCCCGAAACACCGCCTCGCCGTGAGGCGTCGCCGGACAGACGGTCAGGCTCGCGGCGGCCCCTTCCCCTCGGCGACCCGCCCGGCCGGCGCGCTGGAGGAAGTTGGAAGGGCTCGGTGGCGCGTTGTTCATGCACACCGCGGTCAGACCGCCGACGTCCACGCCCATCTCCATCGTCGTCGACGAACTGAGAAGGTTCACGTTCCCTTCCTTGAACCGCTCCTCATACTGCTGCAGGCGTTCGCTGGGGAGCTGGGCGGAGTGCTCCACGACGACGAAGTAGGGAGCGCGACGCGCGATCCGGTCGTTCATGTCGCCCCAGACGCCTTGCCGCCGCGCCTCTCGAACCAGGTCGTCCTCCCGTAGCCAAGCGTCGATCTCGGCCTCCGACCACTCGCGACCGTCGCCATCCCGCCAGAAGCCGCGGGGCAACCGAGGCATCGTCACCCGCTCGCACCGACTCGACGCGCCGCCCTCGGCGCCGAGCAGGTAGGGCGTGATGCCGTCCAAGGCACGCGGCAAGACGCGTCGGGTGACCGGACATCGCCAACCCTCGCGAACATCGCGCAGGACGGCACCCCGCTTCAGGTCCAACTGGAGGCCGAGTTCCGACTCCACCAGAAGGCCCCTGATCTGCCGCCAGGCCGCCAGCAGGACATCGTTGATCGTGTCCGCGTCCGCCTGAGTAGTCTGGCTCAAGCCGAGGTACGTCGCCAGCAACCAGACCAGTCGCGAGCGCGAAGGGCCCTTCCTGATCTGCGGCCACCGGACGACTCGACGGTCCGCCGAAACGTCCGCGTGGGGCCCTTGGATGTAGCGCTCGCGCCAGGGCACGCCCAGCCATCTCCAGTAGCCATCCGGCATTCCGACGGCGCCATTGGCCCGCACCATGTGATCCAGGGCGACGGCCAGAAACGTCCTCCAGTCGGCGGCAGGAAGCTCCCGGGCGCGCCACGGCGCAGGCCGGTCCCGGTCGCCCAGCCTCTCGATCTTCTCGTAGTCAAGAGCCGCAAGGCCGAGCGTCTCGAGCGAGTTCGCTCGTCGCGGACGACGCAGGAACTCGCGATAGAGGCAGAACTCCGCGATATCGGCGTCGCTTGCCCTGCTCACCATCAGGTCCCGCCACCGGTCGCGCATCCAGGGGTTCATGTCCTTGGCGGACGCCAATCTCTGGCGAGCTTCTTCCCACCCAAGTGTGTTGGGCCCGACATCGCTACCCCGCTCCCGAAGGCTCCTCCTGAGGCCTTCCAGCGGCGGGGGCAACCGCCTCTCCCTTGCCTCGGCGTCCAGTGCTTCGAGTTGCTCTCGTTGCTCAGGGGAAAGCCGGTCCTCCCCGCTTGTCCGTCCAGCAGCCAACTGGTGATAGAGCACGCTGCGCACCGCGTTCCGCTCGGCGCTCAGTTGCGCGCTCACGGCGAACCTAGCGGTCCCCTGTCGACTGTCGCTGAAGGTCATGAGCCGCCGCCCCCGGTGCGGAAGCGACCGGCCCTGTTCCAATCCCGGCGTGTTGTCCAGGAGAGTCGGCGCGGCAATGTTCAAGTAGAAGGGCATGCCCAGGCGCATTGGGCGAAACGTCTCGCGGCCTGCTCTCGGCCCAGCGCCACAACGGGGACAGCGGAGTCTGCCCTTCTCGTCGGGCTGCACCAGGCCGATGGTCGAGGTCTCCCCGTCCTCCAGGAGTTGACCGGTTTCCAGGTTGACCGCAGCCGACTGGACCGGGCTGGCGGGGTCTCCGACATCGCGTATGTCGGTGCCCTCGGCGACAGGCCCAACGATCAGCCTCCTGTAGACCGCTTGCTCCCCCCCAATCTGGGCAGCCTCGACGAGTTCATCATCCCCTTCCAGTGCTTCGAGTTCATCGTCGTCATCGGCTGCGTCGTCATCGAAGCGGGACGCGCGGAGCGTCCAGACGCCCTCAGCGGACCGCGACTCCTCGCACGTCAGCGCGGGCACTCCGCAGTCCCGACAACTCGCGATCTCGAAGACGGCCGAGTCGCAGTGCTTGCAGTGCGTCCGACGTTCCAGGAACACCGCGCCGAAGGGCCACGTCTCATCCGCCAGGTCCCCCGACCGCCCCTTGCAACGCGAGTTGGCGCAAGCCCACATTCCAGGCTGCGTGCGGTGTAGGAAGTGGCCCCGGAGCGGCAGGAACGACTCCTCCCCACGCCGAGCGCGCGCGCCCGCGTCAAGCAGACCGAGGAGTTCTTCGGCGGGCAGGGCCTCCGCGATCCCGACGTGCTTGCGGACATCGCCCAGGGCCATCCCTCCTGAAGCCAGCGAGTCGCGGAGACTGCGAAGCTCCCGTACTGACGCCAAAGTGTCGTACGAGATCTCTTCCCCGGCACGAACGGCGTCCAGAAGCGAGTCGAGCTCAAGGCCGTTGGGCGCCGTCGCCAAGGGCGCGGGCGCTCTCTCCCCTCCGATGACCCGCACCTGGGCCGCACTCCCGCCGGTCAGGTCCCCAAAGAAGTCCCGCAGCGCCTCCGATGTGTCCGAATCGTCGGCACCCACCGTCGCCGAGGTGGCGACGAAACGGACGCTGCCCGGGTCGACGCCGAACGCCAAGAGAACCCGGCGCAGAAGGAGAGCCAACTCTGCTGCCTGCGTACCCAAGTAGGTGTGGATCTCGTCGAGAACCACCCAGCGGAGCTTTCCTTGCGACGCCTGGAGGATCGGCTGATCGACGGAACGAACCAGCATGTTTTCCAGCATCGACGCATTCGTCACGAGAATGGGGGGCGGGCTCTCTCGGAGCAGCTTCCGGGACAGAACCTGCTGAGGCGCCTGCGCCTGCTTCCGGGATGGCGCTTCCTCGGGTGTGTTCCCGTTGTAGAGGCAGAACCTCGCCTTTCCTCCCAAACCCGCCGTCCAGGCCACTAGCCGTTGCCGCTGGCTGTTGATCAGCGCGTTCAGCGGGTAGAGGAACAGTGCCCTCACGCCAGGGTCGAACGGGCGCGCCCGGCTCGAGCCCGCCAGATCGTTCAGGATGGGGACGAGAAAGCACTCCGTCTTCCCCGAACCTGTGCCGCTCGTCACCACGACCGAGCGCGGCTCAGGAGCGAGCAGGGTCCGCCATGTCTCGACCTGATGAACGTAGGGACAGCGGGTCTTCGGGAACCGATACTCCTTCCTGAACTCCGCCGGCGGTGCGTCCATCGACCGCACCAGGGCCGGCTCGAGGAGTTCACCGGCAAGGTCGGACATGGTCTCTTCAACCGTCCGCCAAGGGAAGGTCGCTTCGAAGACCGGATCGGCGAGAAAGCTACCGTCGTGACCCGCCGGCCGATCCAGAATGGTCCGGAGGTGACCCCGAAGGGCTCCGGGCGCAAGTCCAAGCTGGTCAAGCGTCGCTCTCGCGGCACGGGTCCGCAGATCATGGCTGAGGGCCAGGAAGCTGAGTTGCTCCATCTTCAACCCCCGTAGTCGCGCCACGGAATCGCCAGGGCCAAGGTGGTCCACAACCCGGTCTCGAACCAGTCCGGGTCGAAGGCCCTCAAACTGCGGAGCCCCAACACCAGTGACTGCGAAACCGGGAGTCCGAGCACCGCGCTCAGTGCGGCGACCGCAGGGGCGGAACGCGTCGCTCGGCGGAATCCGGCGATGTTCTCCGTTCGCGGCCAGGCAGCCCTCTGCTCGTCAGAGAGGTTCGCGCCAAGGCCATCACGCCACTCGGCGACCACGGCAGCCTGAGGCCACTGGTCGCCATGCCGCCGGTGCAGAAGTTGCTGCCATGCCCTTTCCCGTTCCGAAGAGATGAACGCCTTCGCCTCCGGGCTGCTCAGTGCCTGGCCGGCTACCTCGCCGCCGCTAAGCGCCGTCGCCTGAACGACGGCGAGGACCACCTTCATGTACTCGTCGCGCTCGGTAGCTCGGTGCCCGAACACATCGAAGGCGAAGCTCGCCAACTCCTCTCCGTACTCTGCCACGTACTGTCGATGGAGCTGTCGAGCGACGTCCACCCAGACGTGGACGGGAACCGACCACCAAGGATGAGGGAGTTGGTCTACGGCCGTCCAAACCGCGTCGAAGTCCTCATCGCCCGCCTGCAGGAGCGCCATGGCGGCGGCCGGGGCCGAACGGGCAACGGCCGTGAGTACGTCTATGGCCGAGGGTGGCACGTCCCGGTAGTTCAGGAACGAGCTTCGGACCAGTTCCCAGTCCTCTTGGTCGGGCCGCTCTACAAGCCCGGCGATCACCGCGTCGAGAGCTTCGCGCCGTAGACCCGGCGTCCGCACGCAAATCGCCTCTTCGAGGCTCGGAAGCGACGGCACGCGGTCCTCCGCGAGTTCCGTGTCCGACGACGGCGGCAGCCAGACGCGAGGCTGCGCCACGCAGAGGTCGCCTTGCCGTACGCTGACGAGCCACGGCCCCTGCTCAAGGTCCGGCGGCAAGGACCACCCCCCATCGACCGTTCTCGACAGCTCGCGACTCTCGTGATCGGGACTCCACAACGGACGTGCTTCGGCGTTCAACTCAATTGACGATTCCCGTGCGCCCGTTTCGCGCACGCAGGCAAGCAACCCGGACTCGTCCCAATCGATGCGAAGGCCGAATCGCTTGATCCGCACATGGGGCGCGCTCTCCACGCCATTGCAGGCAATCCGCAGGCGGACTTCCGCCCCGAGATCGCTTGACGATTCAAGCAGCAGGCGGATCGACTCCTGCAGGAACGCCAGAGGCAGTTCGTGCAGTCCGCCCGCGTCGCGCATTCTCTCCACCAGCGAGGCGGCGCCGCCGGTATCGAGAGGCAGATCCTCCGCCTCAAGTGAGCCCATGACATCGAACGTCGTTCCACCACGCGCCGCCGTCGCGATCGCCCGTACCGAGCTCAACTCGTCAACGCCGATCGCTTCGTGACTCTGTATCCCGGAGCCGTCGCTGCGTACGAATCGACCATGGCTTGTGGCAACCGGCAGGTCGAGCCGAAGGTCCCCACCGCCAGACGGGAAGCGGAGCAGGACGGCCAGCGACGACAGGCGTCGAGCGTTCGATACGACGAGAGTCCGATCGGGAGAGTGCTCCACTCGCGCGTCCTGCTCACCCGGCAGGCCGATCTCGGCGCCGCCCAGCCCGTCCAGCAACGTCTCGACCTCCCGGTCGCCGGGCAGGGGGCGAGACGAAACGGAGGCCGCCTTCGGCACGACGGCGACGCGGCCGCGGTACTCCAGGACGCCGGCCACGATGTGCCGGACGTCGAACAAGCCGAAATGGTCGGGAGACCACTCGGTCCACGCCGCACCCTTGCCCGCGGCTCTGACCTGAGCATCCGCCCAGCGAATCTCTGCTGGCGGCTCGCTCGCCGGATAGCGCCGAAGTCGGGGCCAGCCGTGATGGACGGCAGCGGCATCGGGGGAAGTCGAAGGAAACACGCTACCGTCGAGCTGGTAGCGAACGGTCTCATCCTTCTCCTGCCCGGTCCGAACGACGCAGCGTTCGTCGTCGATGACGATGTCGACCGACCCGCCGACGATGAAGACCTCCCGTCCGATCTCCTCGACTTCGCCCGCGGCTTCACACACACCCGCATCCATGATCCGTACGTCGGCGCCCGGTGGGACAGCCACCGCGACCCGCTCGTAGCGGGTGCGCAGGCTTCCTTCGCCGACCAGTCGAAAGCGCGCACCGTCTCCGCGGCGGTCGGCGAACACCCACGGCAACTCGGAGAGGCTGTCCGACTTCGGCAGATGCACGGCGCACACGCCCTTGCTCGACTTCGACTCGATTCGCAAGGCGCCGGCCGCGGCTTCACCACGCTGCTCGATCCGGCCTCCGCGCCGCACGGTCTCGATCAGATACTCGTCGCCCGCGGCGCCTCGCCGAGTCGCCAGAGCAAGAAACCTCGACCTTCCCATCGCGTCGGCCACGAACAGTTCGCATCGGCCCGGAGAACCAGCTTGGTTCGGTACTGGCGATCCATGCAGGAGTCCCGCTGCGACCGCCCCGGGCAGTTCTAGCGTGCCGACGAGGCGCCACGAGCCCGAGGCAAGCCGCACCAGTTCCCGTACCAAGCGAAAACCCGTTCGAGTGCCCGAAGCCTGTTTCGCGGCGTCAACAACAAGCCCGCGAAGGAGGGACTCGGCTACTTCATCATCAAGCGCCATCGGCAGCGCGTCGCGCCAGGCCGCGTCCGTTTCATCCAGGTGAGCCACGGGGTCGGGGAGACCCTTCACCTGCACCCGCCGCCTCCAAACGACGTCGACGAGTTGGCCGGTGACCTCGAAGACGACCCGTTGGCGAAACGACGCCGGCAGCCGGTGACCAGCCGCTTCGGCGAGCCGAGTGGGACCAAACCCGACTGACCGGTAGGCATCGAACTGATCGAGCAACTCCCGGAAGTACTGACCCAAACGGTTGCCGTTCGAACGGATCATCCGCAGCGGCAAGCCCCCCTCGCAAGCGAGAGTCACCAGGAACATCCGGCGGGCGCTGCCACCCCGAATCAGCTCCCGCTCCCAGTACCTCAGTCCATTCTCCACGCTACGGTGGATTCTCTGTGGGTTGGAGAAGTCCTGTCCGACGCTGGCGAGAACGCCCTCCCACTTCCATGGGCCCCCCTCGTGGTGACGGCGCCACCACTCCGCCGCGTAGAGACAGAACAGCGCGTCGAACCCCGCCCGAATGTCGCCGTCGGCCGTTGATTCACGCATCAGTGAACCCAACCGCCGGAACTCATCGCCGGTCGTACGGTAGGCACAGAGTGGCCGCGAGTCAGGCCGCCGGATCCCCCGCGCTCGCACGAACTCCTCCCGGAAGGAAGCCAAGTCGCTCGCCTTCGAACCCTCGCTCACTCGGGGCGCTTCCACCCGCCGACCATCAGTTAGTGCCAATGGCCGGAGACTAACGCTACAAAGCCCCAGAAGGGGCTACGCCGGCGAATCTCTTGGCCCCAGCGCCGATCCGAGCCGTCGGACGAAGGCGAATCCCGCCCGGGCCCGATGACGATCAGTCCACGTTCGCGACGCGGACGCTTCCGGAGCCCGTGTCGAGGATCACGCTCGCATCGCCGTCGCCGGCGATGAAGCGCATCTCGCCCCGCGACTTGTGCAGCGTCTTCGCGATCGGCACGTCGACGTCGATGCCGCCGCTGCCGATGTCGATGTCGAACCGGGCCGATAGATCGTCCGGAACCAGCATGACGATGCCGCCTGAGCCGGTGTCGATCTCGAACCTGCCGTCGCCCATCCGCTCGAGGGCCAGGTGCACCCTGCCGCTGCCGGTGTCGATCTCCGCGGCGTCGGCGCCCGCGGACTCGACTCGCACGCTGCCGCTCCCGGTGTCGATCAGGAAGCGTTCGGCTTCCAGGCCGTCCACCGTGACCCCGCCGCTGCCGGTGTCTATGTCGATCGCCTCGGCGGCCACTTCCGTCACCACGACCGAGCCGCTGCCGGTGTCGATCGAGAGCGCCGAACCCTCAAAGCCGTCGAGACTTGCGCCGCCGCTTCCCGTGTCCATGACCAGTCGGCCGCGCACGTCCCGCACCGCCAGTCCGCCGCTGCCGACGTCGATCTTCACGTCGCCGTCAAGGCCGGCCGCTTCGGCCATGCCGGCCTTCACCTCGACGTCCAGATCCGCGACGACGTTCTGGATTTCCACGTCGCCGGCACCGTGTTCGAGCGTGAGCGAAGCCCCCTCGGGCACGCGGATCACAAGATCGGCCCACACTTCCATGCCGCTGCCGCTCCGCTGGATCCGGATCCGGCGGCCCGAGACGGCCCGCAGGATCTCGCCCAGCAGGCTGCTGGATCGACCCTCGCGGAACCAGAGCTGAGCCCGCCGGAGGCTGAACTCCGGATACACGAAGCGGCGCTCGTCGTCGACCGGAAAGACGACGTCCAGCCGGGCGCGGGAACCGCGCTCCTGCTCGATGCCGATGTTGCGCCGCACGCCGTCGGCGCCGCGCACGGAAACCTCGACCTCGAACTCGTCGCCTGTCGCCTGCTCGATGTCGACCTTGCCGATCAGGTTGGTGACCTCCAGGGTGCGGGCGTCGAAGCGGTGGCTCTCGTCGAACTCGGCGAGCGCCGGCGCCGGGAGAAGGGTCGCCGCGACCAGCGAGGCGACTACAAGGCCGCCACGCGCCAGGAGCGGTCCGCAGCGACTGATCGGAGTGTTGGAATCCGGAGCGGGGGTCGAAGGCTGGTTGGTCATCTCGCTCTCCTGGTTCGGGGCAGGGCTTCCGTCGCGGCCGGGAAGGACCGGGATCTGACGCCCTTACCGCCTTACAACGGAGGCAGGAGGCGGCGGGTTTCACCGGTGCCCGGCTGCTAGGGTTCACCGCAGCGATGGCCAGCTACAACATGAACCAGGTCCGCACCGGGCTCAAGGTGCTCGAAAGCGGCGAACCGAACGTGATCATCTCGTGCGACTTCATCAAGCCCGGCAAGGGCCAGGCGTTCACCCGGGTCAAGATGCGCAACCTCCTGAACGGACGGGTCAACGAGAAGACCTACAAGCCGGGCGACCTGCTCGAAGGCGCCGACGTCATCGAGACTTCGATGCAGTACCTCTACACCGACGGCGAGCACTGGTTCTTCATGAACCCCGACACCTACGACCAGGTCGAGGCCGACGCCTCGGCCCTGGGCGGAGCCGAGCAGTGGATCAAGGAAGAGGACATCTGCAACGTGACGCTCTGGAACGGCCATCCGATCCTCGTGGCGGCGCCGAACTTCGTGACTCGCGAGGTGGTCGAAACAGACCCCGGACTCAAGGGAGACACCTCCAGCGGCGGCAACAAGCCGGCCAAACTCGAGACCGGCGCGGTCGTCAAGGTGCCGCTCTTCATCCAGACCGGCGAGTCCATCCGGGTCGACACCCGCACCGGCGAGTACGTTTCCCGCGGCAAGACCTAGGCGGGCGGTGACAGGCGACGCCGCGGAGTGGCGGCCCACCGCCGGGCTGGCCGCCCTGAAACGACGCGCGGCGATGCTCGCCGAGCTGCGCGCCTTCTTCGCCGAGCGAAGCGTGCTCGAGGTCGAAACCCCCCTGCTGTCCGCCGAGACCACCCTCGACCTGCACCTGGAACCCCTGAGCTCCCGGGTCGATGCGCCGGGCGTCGAGCGCGGGCGGATGTACCTCCAGACATCGCCGGAACTGGCGATGAAACGCCTGCTGGCCGCGGGTTCCGGCTCGATCTACCAGGTATGCAAGGCGTTCCGCGGCGGCGAGCGCGGCCGCTGGCACAACCCCGAGTTCACGATCCTCGAGTGGTACCGCGTGGGATGGGACGTGCACCGGCTGATGAGGGAAGTCGCGGCCCTGATCGAGACTCTGCTCGCCGGTTCGCACCGCCTGGAGCCGGCGGTCTACGCGAGCTACGCGGACCTCCTGCGGCGTCACGCCGGGGTCGATCCGTACGACGCCTCGACCGAGGCTCTTCGGCAAGCCGTCGAGGACACCCCTTCGCCCGTCGACACCGGCGGCCTCGACCGGGACGACCTGCTATCGCGGCTGTTCGGTGAGCGGGTCGAGCCCCGGTTCGCGCCCGACCGCGTCACGGTCGTCTACGACTACCCCGCCACCCAGGCCGCGATGGCACAGTTGAACGTCTCCGATCCCCGCACCGCCGAGCGCTTCGAGGCCTACGTCGGGGAGATCGAACTGGCCAACGGCTACGGCGAACTCTGCGATCCCACCGAACAGCGGCAGCGCCTCGAACGCGACCTGGAGAGCCGCCGCCGAACCGGCCGGCCGCTGCCGCCGGTGCCGTCCCGGTTCCTGGCCGCGCTGGAGTCGGGGCTCCCGTCCTGTGCCGGAGTGGCCCTCGGTTTCGACAGGTTGCTCGGACTCGCACTTGGAGCCGGGAGCATCGAGGAACTCATCTCGTTCCCGGTGGAACGGGCCTGAAGGAGGAACGGTGCCGGCCTGGCGGCCGGCGCGAATCGAAGCCGCCCCCGCGGGCTGGCGTCAGGTCGGGTTCGGAGCCTCGGCGGCCGGGCCGGGCGGCACCACTTCCAGGAGTTCGACCGCGGGGTGCCCGTCGCAGAAGATCGTCGCGAGACGACCATGAACCGGCGATCCCTTGCCGTCGACGCCGTCACCCAGACCGAAGTGGCGCCGCATCTCGCGGTCCGGCTCGATCTCGAGCAGGCAGTGGGTGCTGATCCGCCGCAAACGACTGTGGCGAATCAACACGTGGCCGAGCGGAGTCGCTTCGCCGAGGACTTCGCGCCGGGCCGCTTCGGTCGTGAACCGGAAGTCCATCAACACGATGCCGAACATGACGACGGCGCCCGTGGCACGCCGCAGCACGATTCTCCGCGCGTACCGTCCGTCGTACGCCACGCGGTCCAGGACATCGACGTCGACCACGCCGCCATGGTGGGCCTCCAGGGTCACGGTCATGTGGTCTTCGTGATCCAGCAGAGCACGCTGGGGCTGTGGAACGGCAGCCCGCTGTACGACCACGGCTTCGGGCGCCCGCCGGCCGAACAGGCCGTACAGGTCGCCAATGTCGTGCGCCTGCGCCAACACCTCCTTCACGGCGGCGGACTCTACCGGGACTTGAGCAAGGCGGAACGCTCCACCTCGGGCTGGAGCACCGAGCGGCGCCAGCCTTCGATCTCCGGCGGCCAGGTCCACGTGCCCCGCTCGAGACTCCGCGCCGCCCAGGCCTCGAGCGTCCTCCTTGGGACGAGGAACTCGGCCGGTACGTCGAGATCGGCGGCGACGCCCGCAACCAGCTTCCGAAGCCCCTCCGAAAGACCGCTCGACGATCGCCTGCCGGAGCGTTCCAGACGCTCGGGGAGCCGATCCTCCGGCAGCGAGCGGGCGCTGCGCACCAGCTCGAGCAGCTTCGGCCCGTACCGGCGTGCCTGGCGCGGCCCCAGGCTCTTCACCGGGGCCAGATCCTCCGACTTGCGTGGCAGGCGTCGCGCAAGGTCGACCAGGGTCTCGTCCTTCAGCACGAAACCCCGGGGCACGTCCCGCCGCCGGGCCCGCGCCTCTCGCCAATCGCACACGGCCTGGAGCGCCGCCAGTTGACGCCTGGACATGCCCGGCCGCCGCAGCCGGTTGTAGGACCAGGCCGGGTCCAGGCGCGCTTCGGCGTTCTTCAACAGGCGGCCGCACTCCTCCTCGGCCCAGGCGGTCCGAGCGAGATCCCGGAGCCGCGCCTGCAACCGCTCGTGGGCCGGCAGGAGGTAGGCCACATCGAGACCGGCGTACCGCACCTGCTCGTCGCTGAGCGGACGCCGCAACCAGTTCGACCGCTGCACGCCCTTGCCCAGCTCGACATCGAAGAGCCGCGAAACCAGGTGGACGTAGCCCAGCGACCCACCCAGGCCGCAGAGGGTGGCGGCGACCTGGCAGTCGAACAGCGGTACCGGAGCGCACCCGAGCGCGTTGTGGAAGATCTCCAGATCCTCGCTCGGCGAGTGGAACACCTTCGTCACCTCCGGCGCCTGGACCACGGCAGCCAGCGGCGCTCGATCCCTGATCGAGACCATGTCGACGAGGTAGCAGCCCTGCGAATCCGCCACCTGAATCAGGCCAAGCCGGGCGAAGAAGGTCCGCTCCCGCACGAACTCGGTGTCCAGGCCGACGGCCGGCTCGCGCAGCCAGCGCTCGGCGAGGCCGGCGAGCCGATCGTCGCGGTCCACGACCTCGGGGGCCGGCGGCGGAGGAAGGGTCATTGAACAGGCAGGCGGCGACCCAGGCGAGGACCGTCGTCGGCCGGATGCTAGCGCCAGTAGCGGGCGCTCACATGGACCCTTGGGTGTCGCAAGTCCGCGTCGTACAATCGAACCGCCCGACCTTGGAACCGGACAGACGACCGATGGCCCACAGATCCGTACCACTCGTCATCCTGGGAGGCAGCGACCGCAGGCCCGCCTACATGCCCCCGGGAGGACGTTCCAAGCACCCGCTCGCCGGCATCAAGGGCGTCGACGTGAAGATCGGGGGCAGGCGGCTGATCGAAGTGGTCATCGAGAGGATCCGACAGGTGGAAGCCTTCGACCCGATCTACGTCGCCGGACCCGGTCACGCCTACCGGTCCCTGCCCGACGGGATCTCCGTCGACACCGACGGTGGCTTCGGCCGCAACATCCAGGTCGGCGTCGAGACGGCCCGCCAGCGGCACGGCGACGGACCGCTGGCGATCGTCACCTGTGACATCGTCCCCGATCCCGTCGAGATGAAGCGGGTGGTCAACGACTTCTGGAGCCACAGTCCCCTGGACTTTTTCTTCCCCATGATCCGGGCGCCTCGAGACCCCGAACGGCTCGGCGAATCCGGGTGGAAGCCGCAGTACCACGTCAAGCCCGAGGGGGGTTCCGCGCCCGTCCCCGTGCTGCCCGGTCACCTGGCCATGTTCGACTCCGCGGCGCTCCGCTGGAAGTTCATCTACCGGTTGATGGACCTCGGCTACCGGACACGCAACCGGCCGATCCTCTATCGCAACGCCTACATGGCGCGACGCCTGCTCTGGATCATGCTCGTTCAGGACTTCATCCACCTCCTGAACCTGCGGCTGCCGACCTTTACCTGGGACACGCTGCTGTCGGGCACGCGCGCGGCGCGGCGCCTCAAGGAGAAGGTGATCCAGCAGTCCGAACTGGAACTCGCACTGCGCCGCATGTTCATCAAGCGACGCCACCGGCGCAGGCATCCCGACCGGAAGGTCCGGATGCCGGTCCTCGACGCGATGTCCCTGGCCCGCGATATCGATACGCAGGAGGAGGCGATCGCCTTCGGGGCCGTCACGGCGTGACCATCGTCCGACGGCGCCTCGTTTCGACGGCCGCCCTGGCGGCCGCTCTCTGCGCGCCGCTGCCCGCGGCCGAGCCGCACTTCGTCCTGCTTTCCGTGGACACCCTGCGCGCCGACGCGCTGGGGGCCTACGGCGGCGAGACGGCCACGACGCCGACGATCGACGCCCTCGCCGCCGGAGGCGTGCTGTTCGAGGACGCGCACACCACGATCGGCAAGACGGGCCCGGCCTTCGCCTCGATCTTCACGTCCCTCTACCCGCCGACACACGGGGCGCGGCGCAACGCCCAGCGGATGCGAAGCGACATCCCCGTGCTTGCCGAGATTCTCGGCGAGGCCGGCTACGAATCCGCGGCGTTCATCTCGAACTGGACGCTGCGTTCCGACCTGGTCGGTCTGAACCGCGGTTTCGACCACTACGACGAGGAGTTCACCGAGGCCCGGAACGCCGTTGGCGTGATGGAGCGCCACGCCGACGACATCGCCACGGCCGCTGAACGATGGCTGCGCCGGCGCGACGGCGACGAGGACCGGCGCGCGCGCCCGCTCTTCCTCTGGGTCCACTTCTCCGATCCACACAGCCCTTACCTGGAACGCAGGGGCTTCACGCCCCCGCAGCCGCCCCGCGAGCAGCGCGGCAGTGGTTGGCAACGGCGCTGGCGCTACCAGTCGGAGGTGAACTACGTCGATCACTGGCTCGGCCGCCTGTCCGAGGCGATCGACGAACTTCTCGCCGGCCCCCGTTTCACCCTGTTCCTGGCCGACCACGGCGAGAGCATGGGCGAGCACGGCTACTGGGGACACGGCAAGAACGTCCACTGGCCCAACGCGCGGATACCGATGATCCTCGCTGGTCCGGGGATTCCCGAAGGCCGGCGCGTGGACGCCGCGGTTGGGGTGGTCGACGTGCTGCCGACCGTTCTCAACCTGCTCGAGCTCGAAGCCCCGGCGGACGTCACGGGAAGGAGCCTGGTTCCCATCGGCGACGAGCCGCCCGGCGAGGCGCGGCCTCGCTACGTCATCGGTGACAAGCACAGCGCCCTGATGGCGAGGTCGCGCCGCAGCGCACCCTACGAGGACCCCCTGCAGATCAGCATGGAGGTCGACGGCGCCAAGGTGCTCCACGACTTCTCGAAACGGGAGACCGTCTACTTCGATCTCACCGCCGACCCCCAGGAGCAGCGGCCGCTGCCCGCGCCGCCGGTCGACCTGGTGCCGCCGCTCGGCCGCCGTCTCGTGAACTGGTACCGGGACCTGCCGAAGTACGAGGCGAGGAGCGGGACCGTCCTCAGCGAGGAGGACGTCCGCCAGTTGAAGAGCCTCGGCTACATCGACTAGCGCGGCAGAAGGTCCGGAAGCCGGCGCTTTGCGCCGGATGCCGGCGGGGACGCCGGCGCACCCAGTTTCCGCCGCCCAGGCTACTGGCCGCCGACCAGCACGACGCAGTCGGCAAGCAGCCGGGTCGCGGTCTCGATCTCCGAGAGGCCCGGCAGCGTCGGCGCGATGCGGATGTTCCGGTCCTGCGGATCGATGCCGTACGGGAACGTAGCGCCCGCGGGCGTCAGCTTGACGCCGGCCCGGCCCGCCATCTCGACCACGGCCCGCGCGCAGCCGGGCTCGGTGTCCAGGCTCACGAAGTAGCCGCCCCGGGGCCTGCTCCAGGTCGCGACGCCCAGTTCTTCCAGGGAGCCCAGCCCCTCCAGCGATTCGTCGAGAACACGCAGCACGGTTTCGAACTTCGGCCGGATCAGCTCCGCGTGCCCCCGCATGTGCTCCCGGACACTCGCGAGGCTGCCGTCGAAGAAGCGGGCGTGAGCGAGCTGGTTCAGCTTGTTCGGTCCGATCGTCTGGATCGAACGGAAACTCCGGATCCAGTCGCCGTTCCCGGGGCTCGCGGCGACCGCGGCCAGACCGGCGCCGCCGAAGGTGACCTTCGAGAACGAGGTGACGATGAACGGTCGGTCCTCGTGGCCGTGAGCGACGCAACGGTCGTACAGGTTGGCCAGCCGATCCGGCTCCCCCTCGAAGGCGTGCAGGGCGTAGGCGTCGTCCCAGATGACGCGGAAGTCGGGCGCCGCAGTTGGCATCCCGGCGATCGCCTCGACCACGTCGTCCGAGTAGGTAACGCCGGTCGGATTGCTGTAGCGGGGCACGCAGAACATCCCCTTGACGTTCCGGTCCTCGCCGGCGAGTCGCGCGACCTCGTCCATATCGGGGCCGTCGTCGCCCATCCCGATCGGCAGCATCTCGATGCCGTAGCGCTCCAGCACGGAGAAGTGACGGTCGTAGCCGGGACAGGGGCAGAGGAACTTCACCGGCGTCGAGCGCTTGGGACCGCCCCACGGATCGCCGCCCGGCACGCCGACCAGCATCGCCTGGACAACAAGGTCGTGCATCCACTGCAGGCTCGCGTTGCCGCCGACGAAGACCAGGTCCGGATCGACCTCGAGGATCTCGCCGAAGATCGCCCGCATCTCCGGCAGGCCGCGCGGGTCGCCGCCGTAGTTGCGGCAGTCCGTGCCGTCGCCGGCCCGGTCGTCCTCACGGTCGACCGCGCGCAGGAGCCCATGGGAGCGGGCGAGCTGCTCCGGCGACGGCTTGCCGCGGGTCATGTCGAGGCTGAGGTTCGCCGCGCGGGCGGCGTCGTACCGGCCGCGCGCCGCTTCGACGATGGCCGGATCGATCGCCGGCACGCCCCTACTCTCCGGCGGCCGCCGACGCGGCGCCGTCATGGACGATGCGGTAGATCACGCCTCGCAGGTCGTCCGACACGAGGAGCGACCCGTCGGCCCGTTCCATCACGTCGACCGGCCGCCCCCACGAGTCCTCACCCTGGAGCCAACCGGTGGCGAACTCCTCGTACTCCGTGGCCCGGCCTTCCCGGTCGACGTGAACCACCATGACCCGGTAGCCGATCTTGTTGCTGCGGTTCCAGGAACCGTGCTCGGCGATGAAGATCTGCCCGCGGTAGCGATCGGGGAAGGCATCGCCCTGGTAGAAACGCATGCCAACCGCCGCCACGTGGGGGTCGAGGTCGATAGCCGGCGGCACGAGCTCACCACAGGGACGCTCGTCGCCGAACTCCGGGTCCGGGATGTCCTGGCCGTGGCAGTACGGATAGCCGAAGTGCTGGCCGTCCTCCGTCAGCACGTTCAACTCGTCGGGCGGAATGTCGTCGCCCATCATGTCGCGGCCGTTGTCGGTGAACCACAGCTCGCTCGTGCCCGGGCGCCAGTCGAATCCGACCGTGTTGCGCACGCCGCGGGCAACGACCTCGTAGTCGCCGGTCTGGTCCAGTCGGAGGATCGTCGCGAAGGGATCCCCTTCGTCGCAGATGTTGCACGGGGCGCCCACCGGCACGTAGAGCTGCCCGTCGGGACCGAAGCGGATGAACTTCCAGCCGTGATGAGTCTCCTCCGGCAGGTCGGCGGTGACCACGACCGGCGCGGGCGGCGAATCGAGCCGGCTCTCTATCCCTTCGAAACGGAGCACCCGGCTGATCTCCGCGACGTAGAGGTCGCCGTCGTGGAAGGCGACGCCGTTCGGCCAGTTCAGGTCGGCGCCGATGCGATAGCGGTCGTCGGCCCTGCCGTCGCCGTCCCGATCGACGACGGCGTGGACGACTCCGCCGCCCCTGCGTCCGGTGCCGACGAAGACGGTGCCGGAGGGGCTCTGGGCCAGCGAGCGGGCGACGTCGATCTCCGCGGCGAAGACGTCGATCGAGAAGCCGGCCGGCAGCTCGATCTGGTCCAGACGGAGTTCGTCGTCGGCGGCCGACACGGTCCCAACGGCGAAAGCCACGGCCATGAAGAAGGCACCGAAGCGGAGCACGGTGTCGCGTGAAGAGAGCCGGCGGCGCGGCAGGGGAAGCGGGGAACGGAGCATGCTGAGGATCCTGATGTGGTTGAACTAGACCTCCCGAGGCCAGGCGCCGGGAGCCAGGACGCGAACAAGGCCTGGCGAGAGTATCGCTACCGGCGGCAACTGTCCGGGAAGGCATCGGCGTCCGTGATCGCGGCCGCCGACTGCCCGGGCTCGTTCCGGTACTCCCGGACGTCACCCGTCGCCGTATCCCTGACGCGGATCACGTAGCCCAGCGTCGTCGTTGAAGCGCCGTACACCCAGTAGTGACCGTTGGCCTCGCAGCCATCGAGCACCTTGACCAGGATCTCCCAGTTGTCCGCTTCGAAGAATCGGAACAGGCCGGAGTCGTCCGTCGCTTCCGGCACCACCTGGGCCGAGCCCGTCTCACCGTCGCCGGTCCACCACTCGACGCGGACCTCGTAGCGGTCGGCGTGCAGGCAGAGGGTCTCCGCGTTCGGCACGCAGGGACCGTCCGGTTCAGGCGGAGGTGGGTCGGGATCCGGTTCGGGGTCGGGCTCAGGGCTGCTCCCGGACTCGTGGACGATGCGGTAGACCGCTCCCCGCCGATCGTCCGAGACCAGCAGCGAACCGTCGTCGCGCACCATCACGTCGACCGGCCGGCCCCAGGCCGTCCCACCTTGAAGCCACCCGGTGGCGAACTCCTCGTATCCGGTGGCTCGTCCGCCAGCCCCCAGACGCACCACCATGACGCGGTAACCGATCGGATCGGTGCGGTTCCAGGAGCCGTGCTCGGCGATGAAGATCTGGTCGTGGTAACGCTCCGGGAACATCTCGCCGGTGTAGAAGCGCATGCCCAGAGCCGCCACGTGCGGTCCGAGCTCCTGGACCGGAGGCCGGAACTCGGAGCAGGAACGGAGCGCACCAAACTCCGGATCGCGGACGTCTCGACCGTGGCAGAAGGGGTAGCCGAAGTGCTGGCCGTTCGACGCCAGCACGTTCAGCTCGTCCGGCGGACTGTCGTCGCCCAGCCAGTCGCGGCCGTTGTCGGTGAACCACAACCGTCGAGTGCCGGGATGCCAGTCGAAGCCGACGGTGTTTCGAACTCCCCGCGCCACGATCTCGTACGTGCCGCTGTCGACCGCCATCCGCAGGATGGCGTTGTACGGATCGGGCTCGTTGCAGATGTTGCAGGGGGCGCCCACCGGCACGTAGAGCCGCCCGTCCGGCCCGAAGCGGATGAACTTCCAGCCGTGATGTTCGTCCGTCGGGAGGCGATCGGTAACCACGAACGGCCGCGGAGGCGAATCCAGCCGGTTCTCGATGTCGTCGTATCGGAGAATCCGGCTGATCTCGGCCACGTAGAGGCTTCCGTTGCGAAAGGCCACGCCGTTCGGCGAGGTCAGACCCGAAGCGATGCGATACCGCTCGTCCGCGGCGCCGTCGCCGTCCGAATCGACCAGCGCGTGAACCAGGCCCACCTGCCGCGTACCGACGAAGACGGTGCCGCCGGGACTCTGCGCGAGTGACCGCGCGCCCGTGACGTTCTCGGCAAAGAACGCGATCGAGAAGCCATCGGGCAACTCGATCTCGGACAGGCGCGACACCTGGGCGCCCGCGCCGCCGGCGCCGATCGCCACGAGGCCGAGAACCGCTGCCAGGGGCAGCCGGGAACGGACCGGGAAACCGCTGGCCATCAACGATCAAGCTACCAGAGCATCACCGCGACGCCGGCCGCGATCACGGCCACCGTCGACACCTTGCGCAGCGTGAGCGGCTCGGCGAAGAAGACGCGACCGAGCACCAGCGCCAGCGAGGAGCCGATGCCCCGCTTCACCGTCTCGACAAAACCGACCCAGGCATGCTGCAGCGCCAGCAACTGGAGTCCCTGCGCCGCGGCGCCGAGGACGACGGCGGTCAGCAGCAGGGTCCAGGTGCCGGCGCCCGCGCGAACGTCCGCCCGGCCGCGCACCACCGGCGCCTCGCGCAGGCCGCGAAGGACGAGCGTCGACACGGACAAACCGACGCCGAGGTGCAGGATCAGGCCGTGGAAGGCCGCGTTCGAGGCCTCGGTCGCGAGCTTGTCGAGCGGCAGCGCCGACGCCCAGAGGAAGGCGACCAGGATCATCCACCACGCGCCCGCGCTCAGTCTCCACGGCTGGCGGCGCTCTCCGGTCCCCTCGCCCAACTGGAGCGCGAGAGCGCCGAACACGACCATCGCGATGCCGAACCACTCGCGGGCGCCCGGCAGTTCACCAAGCAGCGGGATCGCGAGCAGCGACGTGAACACCGGCGTCAGCGAGAGGAGGGGGATCACCGCGCTCAGCCCGGAGAGGCGCACGGAGCGCAGGAAGCCGTAGTTCGCGCCCAGATTGCACGCGACGGAGGCGACGCCCGGCCACACGTACGCGGCGCTCACCGCGGCGGGCGGCTGCAATGCCACCCACAGGCCGTAGAGGGGCACGGCGCCGAGCGCCAGAACCATGACCAGGAAGGCGTCGCTCAGGCGACCGGTGAGCTTCTTGCGCAGAAGGTCGAACAGCGAGAAGCAGAGCGTCGCGCCGACGACGAGCACGATGCCGAGCAGGGAAACCATGCGCCACGATCAGTCTAGGGGCTTGCGCCGTGGAGCGCTACAATCCCGGCGCCCGTGACTCCGCCCGAATCAACGCCCGGCGATCTCCCGTCCGAGGCGGCACCTGACGCCAGGTCGAAGGGACTGCTCGCCGGCCGCCGGGGACTGGTCGTCGGCGTCGCCAACAAGCGTTCGCTGGCCTGGGGCATCGCCCGGCGCGCCCACGAGGAAGGCGCCGAACTCGCGTTCACGTTCCAGGGCGACGCCCTCGAACGGCGGGTACGGCCTCTCGCGGAGAGCGTCGGCTCCACCATCGTCGAGCCGCTCGACGTCACCGACGACGACCAGATCGACGCCGTCTTCGCCGGGCTGCGGGAGCGCTGGGGACGCCTCGACTTCCTCGTCCACTCCGTCGCCTACGCCAACCGCGAGGACCTCCTGGGGCGCACCGTCGACACGTCGCGCAGCGGCTTCGTCACCGCGCTCGACATCAGTTGCTACTCCCTGATCGCGCTCGCCCGGGCCGCCGAGCCCTTGATGAGCGAGGGCGGCAGCATCATCGCAATGACCTACTACGGCGCCACCAAGGCGACCCCGAACTACAACGTGATGGGCATCGCCAAGGCGGCGCTCGAGGCCTCGATCCGCTATCTCGCCGTCGATCTGGGCCCGAAGAACATCCGCGTGCACGGCATCTCCGCCGGCCCGGTGAGGACGCTCGCCGCTTCCGGCGTCTCGGGGATGCGCGGCATGCTGAAGGTCATGCCGGAACGGGCGCCGCTCGGCCGCAACATCACCGTCGACGATGTCGGCGCCACGGCCGCCTACCTGCTGTCCGACCTGAGCGCCGGAACCACCGGCGGCATTCACTTCGTGGACGCCGGGTTCAACATCACCGCGATGCGCCACCCGGACCGGGACACCACGCGCGGCTAGCGCGCCTCACCCGAAACCCTGTCCGTCCCGGTTGCGTAAACCGGGGACAGGGGCAGAGCGGTCCGCTCCTCCTCGTGTGACGTCGACTGACTACCTCCCCAGTGGACCGATACCGGCCGCTCCGCCCCTGTTTCCATAGCGCAGCGCCGGTCCATAACGCAGCGCCGGCCCGGAACTTGCAGTCTCTTTCCTCGCCCCATGGAGGATCGACGACCATGACGCAAGTCCGACGCCTTGAATCCCCCAGACGTCACCTGATCTGGACCCTGGCCGCCACAGCACTGCTGACCGTAGCCGCCGGCGCGACACCGTCACCGGCCGTCGCCCAGAAGGTACGCTTCGAGATCACTCCGTACTACGGACACAGCTTCCTCGGCAGCTTCGAGATCGACGACTACGAGTTCGGAAGGCTCGATCTCGAGATCGACGACGGCACAGTGGACGGCGTAGTAATCGGAATTCCGCTCCGGCGGAATCTCCAGCTCGAGCTGTTCGTCAACGAGCAGGAGACCGGCTTCGGGCTGGACGAGGGCCCCTTCCTCGGCGCCGCGTATCTCGGTGGGATGGACGTCGACTACTACCAGGCCGGCGTGTCGTGGACCGGGTCACTGGGTCAGGTGCGTCCCTTCGCGTCACTGACCGCCGGTGTCACCCGGCTCGCGCCGAGCAGCGACTTCCTGCCGGAGTCCGAGAGCCACTTCTCCATAGGCCTCGGCGGCGGCGTGAAGGTCTTCTTCACGGACCACGTCGGCCTGCGACTGGACGCGCGCCTGCTGGTGACCAACACCAGCGACGAGGACGCGTGCTGCCATGGCTGCTGC
This sequence comes from Holophagales bacterium, assembly GCA_009837885.1. GTDB lineage: Bacteria > Acidobacteriota > Thermoanaerobaculia > Multivoradales > Multivoraceae > Multivorans. The sequence goes on from VXSP01000006.1 coordinate 55,677, forward strand.
TACGGAGCCGAACGCGACGACCTGGTCCAGGGCCTGGTCAGCGCCGGCCTGGTCTTCGCGTTCTGACGAGCGACGGTCCAGGGAAACGTTCCTGGGCCGAGAGGACCTCGCCAAGCCGCTCGCGCCCCCGACAAGCGGGAAGCGTTACGCTTCGATTTACGCTATAATTACGCCTCATCGTCGGAGCCGCCAACACGGCGCCCGAAGTCCTCCGGTCGTCACACCCACCCCATCTGGACTCGAAGAAATGGCTGACAGACACACCGACCTAGCGCACCTGACGCCCACGGAAAGGCTGGGTGAACAGATCGCGACGCTCGCCGCGCGCATCGATGCTGCGACCTACCAACTGCTCGTCCTGATTCGCTCGTTCGACGAGCAGGAAGGATGGTCGAACGGCTTCGCGAGCTGCGCCCACTGGCTCACCTGGCGCATCGGACTCGCGCCCAACGCCGCTCGCGAGCGGGTGCGGGTCGCCAGGGCGCTCGCCGAACTGCCGCGGATCAGCGAGGCGATGAAGCGAGGCCAGCTCTCCTACTCCAAGGTCCGGGCGCTCACCCGTGTCGCCACGCCCGACACAGAGGGGTCGCTCGTCGACCTCGGCCAGACCGGCACGGCCGCGCACGTCGAACGCGTCGTGCGCGCCTGGCGCCGCATCGACCGGACTGTCGAGGCCCGCGAAGATGAACTGCGAGACGCCACCAGCACGGTCTCGGCTCACATCGACGAGAACGGCATGTTCGTCATCCGCGGCCGGCTCGCGCCGGAGGCGGGAGAGGTGCTTCTGAAGGCGCTCGATGCCGCTGGCGAGAAGCTCTTCGACAAGGACAGCAACGACCGTCCTCCCATCGGCAAGCAGCGGGCCGACGCCCTGGCTCTGGTGGCGGAGAGCGCCCTCGCCGGCGGTCTGGCCCCGGCCCGTGGAGGCGACCGCTACCAGGTGGTTGTCCACGTCGACGAGGAGGAGCTTCGTTCACCCGAACCGGCCTGCGAAACGGAACGGCAACCGCGCCGCCCCGCACCAGTCGCGCAACGATCCGTCGCTCACGTTTCCGCTGAAACGTGCAAGGGGTGCGTTTCCGCGGAAACGCCACCGACCGACCCGCACCTGCGCGGGGCCTGGCTCGGCGATTCTCACATCCGCGTTTCCGCGGAAACGGCCCGGCGCCTCACGTGTGAGGCCGCAACGGTGCGGATGGTCCACGGGAACGGTGAGACCCTCAGCGTCGGCCGCAAGACCCGCACCATCCCTCCCCCCATCCGGCGCGCTCTGGAGTTTCGGGACCAGGGCTGCCGTTTCCCCGGGTGCACGTCGAAGCACTGCGACGCCCACCACATCGAGCACTGGGCAGACGGCGGCGAGACGAAGCTGTCGAACCTCGTGCTTCTGTGCCGCCGCCATCACCGACTGCTTCACGAGGGAGGCTGCAGCGTGCGCATGGACGCGCAAGGCGAAGCACAGTTCCTCGACCGTGCCGGCCGGCCGCTCGAGCGGAGCCCCGCTCCGCCGGCCATAGGCCTTCGCGCTGCCCGCGATCTCGTCAGGCACCTGGAGGATGCCGGCATCCTCGTCACCGGAAAGGAGTCCATGCCCGCCTGGGACGGCAAGCCGATGGACCTCCGCTACGTCATGGACTGCCTCTGGCGACCGCCTCCTCACCTGGAGGCGATGGTCGCGCGGGAGCGGGCAGCCGATCAGGCAGCGTAGGCGGACCGCCTCGCTGTCGAGAGTGGTAGCCGCAAGAAAGGCCTCCCTCGGTGGAGAGCCGCGGAGGATAGAGAAGTGTCGAGGCAGCAATCGCTGGTAGAGGAGCGCTACCGGAGTCCATCGTCATGTACGAGATGCGGGGCAGGATAGGACACCCCTCAAGGCTCCCTCGCGACTACAGCGGTGAGAGAGCCCTCTTGGATCCGCTCCCGACTGGACGGGTTTCTAGCGCGGCTTCGGTCCACGCCAGCCCGCGAGCTCCGCCGAAGCGCGACGCGCCGCAGCCGCCAGCAGTGCCCCACCGACGAAGATCGCCTCCTCGGCCGGCGCGAAGTACGGCGTGTGGGCGCCGACCACCGGGTCGCCGGGGTGTCGAGCGCCGACCCGGATGAAGCAGCCCGGGATCCGCTCCAGGTAGAAGGCGAAGTCCTCGCCGCCCATGTTGGCGACCGGCAGCGGCTTGACCGATTCGGCGCCAATCACCGTCGCCGCGGCGTCACTCGCCCAGGCGGCGGCTCGCCTGTCGTTCAGCACCGCCGGCGTTCCCTGGAGCATTCGCACCCGGGCCTCGAGCCGGCAGGCCGCCGCGACCGATTCGGCGACGTGCCGCACCTCGTCCGCCAGCGACTTCCGGATGGCCGGGTCGAGCGACCGCATCGTGCCCTTGAGCACGGCACGGTCGGGAATCACGTTGTGCGCCGTGCCCGCCTCGATGGCGCCGACGGTGACAACCGCCGGCTGATCGGGCGGCATCCGCCGGGAGACGACCGTCTGCAGGGCGGATACGACCTGGGCCGCGCCGACGATCGGGTCCAGGCCCTGGTGGGGCCTTGCGCCGTGGGCCCCCTTGCCCCGGAGCTCGACCTCGAAGCGGTCGGCGGCGGCGCCCACGGCGCCGGGCTGGATCATCGCCTGGCCGATTTCGAAGGTGAGGTCGACGTGGGCGCCGAAGATCGCCGCCACGTCGTCCAGAACGCCGGTCGAGAGCACCGCGGTCGCCCCCTCGCCGGTCTCTTCCGCAGGCTGCAGCACGATCAGCACGTCGCCCGCTGCCGGATCGTCGCGGAGCAGGCGGGCAGCCGCCACCGTCCACGAGGCGTGCACGTCATGGCCGCAGGCGTGCATCACGCCCTCGTTGCGCGACGCGAACGGCAGGCCGGTGTCTTCCTGGATCGGCAGCGCGTCGATGTCGCCGCGGACCGCGACCGGCGGCGCCTTCCGGTCGCGGCCGGGTATGCGCCCGACGACGCCGGTGCCGGCAACGCGGGCTACGCCCTCGACGCCCAGTTCGTCCAGCGTCCGCTGAAGACGGGCACACGTACGCTCCTCCTGGAGTGAGAGCTCGGGATCGGCGTGGAGCGCTCGCCGGAGACCTACAAGCTCGGCAACCGCACCGGCGCCGTAGAGCCCGGAAACAGCCTCGGGCAACCGGAGCGACGCGGACGGATGACCGCTCATTCCGGCAGCGCGAAGGGCGGGAGGTGCGCGCCGCCCATGCCCACGCCGCAGCCGATGTGCGAGCCGATCGGCGAGCCGTCCGGAGCCCGCAGCGGCGCGGGCAGTTCGACCGAGCCCGGGTCTTCCAGGAAACGGTGGATCAACGGTACGGCGTACGTCCGGTGGTCCCACTCCGGCGAACCCTGTGCCCCGGGGTTCGCAAGCAGCCACTGGTACAGATCCGTGAGCGACGAAGTCGCCACGGCTCGCACCTGAAACGATCCCGACCGCGCCGGCACGACCGGCCAGTCGAAGTTCGGCGGCGCGCTGACCGGGACGCCCGCCGCCAGCGCCATCAGCCGCCGCAGGGCAGCGAAGTCGACCGCCCTGCCGACCTCTCCGGCGAGGCCCGGCGAAGGGTCGGCGCGCCAGGTCACGTCCAGCACGCGGTCGATCACCGCGCCGAGAGCCGGCTGTTCCGCCGCCCGGGCATGGTGGTCCACGAGCCGGGCCGCGCGCTCGCCATCGAAGATCATGGCGAAGGTGAGATCGGCCGCCATCTCGGCCGCGCCGACCGGATCGAACGTCAGACCGGCTCGGGACGGCAGGTGCTCCCGGCCCCGGCTGCGGCCCGGAGGGGGCGGCGGAATCAGGTCGAGTATCCGCTGCGGCAACGTGAGTTCCGCCGGATCGACCGTCCGTAGCAGCGCGTCGAGTGCGTCGAGTTGCATCGCCGGCGGCAGCAGCGACACCGGCGCCCTGCCGTCGCCCCGCACCGCGTAGCTGTAGTCGACGCCGCCGACGATCTTCGCCGCCGCCTCGACCTGGTAGCGATGCAGCAGGTAGAGGGGCGTCAACACGTCCTCCAGTTCCGACATCGGCGCGCCGAACCGGAGGCTCCGCTCAGAGAATCGCTCGAGCGCGGCCCGCCGCACCGACAGAAGGCGCCGCAGCTCATCCGCCGCCGAACGGCCGTTGTCCCAGAGGTGGGCCAGGGGATGAGCGCCGCCCACCGGCCGCGCGTCCTCGTCGCTGATGTAGTGGAGGCCCGCGTCGATCGTGCCCCGCAGGATGGCGTCGAGCTCGGCCGCCTCGTCCGCACCGTCGGGGAAGTCGGCGTAGCCGTAAAGGACCGTCCGCTTGTCCCATTCGCCGACGCCGACGTCGTAGGCGGCGCTCAGGTCGATCGTGCCGTCATCGCGCAAGCGGGCCAGCGGATGCGGGTAGTCCATGACCGACTCGCGGCCGTCCGGTCCGTCGACGCTGGAGGCGAAGTTGTGCATCAGGCCGATCGTGTGGCCGACCTCGTGAGCGGAGAGCTGGCGCAGCCGGGCCAGCGCCATCTCCGTGAGCACGTCGGTGGAGGAGTCCTCGTGCTCATAGGGCGACAGCAGACCCTGGGCGATCAGGAAGTCCTGCCGCACCCGCAGGGAACCGAGCGTCACGTGGCCCTTGATGATCTCGCCGGTGCGTGGATCGGTGACCCCGCCACCGTAGGACCATCCGCGGGTCGACCGGTGAACCCACTGGATCACGTTGTAGCGGACGTCGAGCAGGTCGGCGCCCTCCGGCATCAGCTCCACCCGGAACGCATCGATGTAGCCGGCGGCCTCGAACGCCTCGTTCCACCAGCGGGCGCCGTCGAGCAGCGCGGAGCGGATCGGCTCCGGCGCGCCGCGGTCGAGGTAGTAGACGATCGGTTCGACCGGTTCGCTCCGCTCCGCGCTCGGATCGCGCTTCTCCAGCCGGTGCCGGTCGATGAAGACGGCCTCGAGGGGCTCGTCGATCGCCGTCGCGTAGTCGAGGTAGGCCGTCGTGTTGAAGCCGGCCCTCGGATCGGCGCGCCGGGGTTCGTACCCGGGTTCGGGCAGCGCGACGAAGGAGTGGCGGACGCGCAGGGTCACCGCGTCGGGCGAAGGCGCGACCTGGCGCACCCACGCTCCCGGCCCGCGGCCCGAAGACCTGAGCGTGAAGGTCAGCGTGCCCTCGAGTTCCGAGTTGCGCGGGAACGCGGCGACGCCCGGGCGATGAATCGCCGAGCGCGAGCCGTCGAGTCCGTAGCTACCCTGGCCGCGCTGCTGGAGCCGCGCCACGACGCCGTGCGCGTCCCGGAGCACGAAGTCCGTTGCGTCGACCAGCAGCGCGCCGTCGTCGTCTTCGGCCACCACCTCGAACCCCCAGAGCACGGATCGGGCGAAGGCGTCGGCGACCGCCCGCCGCTCGTCCGGGTTGTCGCTGACCGCGCGGAAGCGCGTGTTCTGCTGCACCAGCAGTACCTTCGGCCCGACCCGTTCGAACCTCGCCAGGTGGGTGCGGCCGAGCTGCCCGCGGTCGAGACCGATGTCGTTCGAGCCGAGTCCCGCCGCCAGCGACTCGATGTAGAGGAGGTCGCTGTCGGTGGCGTCGACCTTCAGGAACAGCCTGCCGCCCCGGCCGTCCCAGTACAGGTCCAGAAAGCCAGGCAGATGCTCGAAGCCTCCGGTGGCTTCCGAGATCGACCGGGGCTCCTCCGCCTCGGCGTCCTGCGCCTGAAGACCCTGAATCGAGAGGACCGACGCAAGGCTCCCGATCGCAATCGTGGCCCGGCTCGACGACCAGGCCCGGATCACGAGGCGGCCCGCACCGGCACCGGCTCGGTCTTCTCGATCAGCGCCGTCAGCGACTCGCGGTCCGGTTCCGCGAGCTCGCGGACCCGTTCCCGGTTGACCGCCGCCACGATGATCTCGCCAACCTCCGTGTTCGCGCTCTCGAAGATCCCCAGCTCGATCATGCGCCGGGTCTGGTGCTGGTTGTCGTCCGTCGGACTCACGTAGTGCACCCACACGGCGCCGTAGCGATGGATCAGGAACACGTGCATCACGGCCATGAGACGACGCCGCCTCAGGTCGGTGTCGAAGGTGTTCTGGTCGCGCACCGAGAGGATCATCCGCTCGCGGCGGTCACGGATGGGCGCGAACACGACGTTCGCCGCCTTCGACTCCTCGCGTCCGTTCCGCGCCATGACGTTCAGTTCGAGCAGCTCGGAGCCGGCGACGTGAGGCCGGAGCTCCACCCGCAAGGTCTCGTCGATGTCGTACTTGTCGCGCCAGAGGTTGAGCCACTCCTCGAGCAGCCGCGGCGGCACCTCGGTCTGCGCGAGATGCTGGACATGGGTCGAGCCCTTGCCCATCGCCTTCGTCGTCGCCGTGTGGCCGGTCGCGGCCGAGAGCCCGCCGTCGAGCCGCGCGCCGCCGACGAGGGCCTGCGGCGTCCTGTAGGGCGACCCCACCAGGCGCAGCTTGCGCTGGAGCCGGGCCAGGGCGAGCATGCCGTCCTCGCGCAGCGCGGTGGCGAAGTCCTCGGCCGCCAGGCCGTCGACCTGGTGGCCGCCGTAGGTGATGAAGTTGAAGACGAAGCCGAGCTTGCCGAGTTCCTCGGGGAACCTCTTCATCTCCTCGTCGGACATGCCGGTCGTGTCCCAGTTGAAGGAAGGCGACAGGTTGTAGGCCAGCAACTGGTCCGGATACACGGCGTGGATCGCCTCGGCGAACCGCCGGGCATCGGCCAGGTTGGCGGTCGCCGTCTCCATCCAGATCAGGTCGGCGTAGGGCGCCGCGTGCAGGGAACGGGAAATCGCGTACTCGATACCGCCCTGTATCTGGTAGTAGCCCTCGGGGGTGCGCGCCATCTCGGCGTCCCAGACCAGGTTGATGCCCATCTTCCGCGCCCGGGCCGCCGCCTCATCGACCGACACGGAGTGGGCGAACTGCAGCCACTCCTCCACCGAGAAGTCGAAGACCGCGCCCTCCTCTTCCCGGAAGGCGATCACTTCCGCCACCGCCTGCGGGTAGGTCTTGAGCCTCGCCTCCAACTGCCAGGCGTCGAGGAAGAAGGCCATCGTCTCGTCGAGCACCGATCCCATGTCCGCCCCGCCGTTGGCGGCCGCTTTCCGGTAGGCGGACTCGAGCTGCTCGTAGACGGCGGCGCCTTCCAGCCAGACGTCGGCGCGGTGATAGGCGGCCTCCGAAATGTCGTAGAGCTCGTGGCCGCGGACGTCTTCCGCACCCAGGGCGTTCAGCCGCCGCAGAATCGCCAGGGTCGCCGTCTTGCAGCTCGGCAGATCGAGGTTCGTGGCTCCCAGGATGAAGGCCTGGTCGCGCTCGTCGCCGTTGCCGTCGAGGAAGGTCGCGGCCTCCGAGTCGGTGCGGGCGACGATGAGCCCAGCCACGGCCATCACGTCGAGCTGGAAGCGGGCGGAGTTCAGTCGCTTGTTCTGCTCGTCCTGCGGCACGAGGACCTTGCCCGCCTGGTGGCCACACTTCTTGACCCCGGGCTTCTGGTCCTCGATGTGGTAGCCGGGCACCCCCACCTCGACGAAGCGTCGGATCAGGTTGCGCACGTGCTGCTCGCCGCCGTGGCCCGTGTCCGCGTCGGCGATGATGAACGGCCGGAAGTCGGTCGCGGGATTCGCGCGCCGCTCGGCTTCGCTCATCCGCGAACGGGTGAAGGCCTGGTTCTTGTCGGCCGTCAGCAGGGCGCGCACGACCGGCGCCGCCTCGTCCGGGACCTGGCTCAGGGGATAGCTGGCGAGATCCGGTCCGGGATCCTCGGTGATCGAGCCCTTGGCCGAGGTCGCCCAGCCGCCGAGGTAGATCCCCTCGATCCCCCGCCGCTTCATCGCCACCGCCTGGCCCGGCGAGTACGGACCGAACGTCGTGATCGACTTCCTCCGCTCGAAGAGTTCCCGCAGCCGCGCGTGGAAGGCCACGGCGGCGTCCCGCGCCACCGTGTAGTCCTGCGGAATCGTGCCCCGCTGCGCCGCCACTTCGCGCGCGGTGTGAAGCCGCCTGATGCCCTGGAAGCGCTCGGCGTTCATGAACGCCGCTGCCGCCTCCGTCTGCTGTTCCAGTGCCCCGTTGCCTGTCTCGCCGCTAGCCATTGCCGTCGTCTCCATCCGGCTCGTTGTGGATGGCCCCGGAAGGGCCGGAAGGAGCTAACCGTAGCACCGGAAGGGCGCCCTCGGCCACGTCGACGCGGCCGCCGAAGAACCGCCGGTTTCTCCTGCTACCCTCCACGCCCATGACCCTGCCAGCGATCCGTCCCAAGCACAGCCCCCAGCGCGGCGGAGACGTCCTGCTCGAGGCGCTGACCGAGTACGGCATTCCGTTCCTGTTCGGCAATCCAGGTACGACCGAGAGCCCCCTGATGGACCGGCTCGGGGACCACCCGGATCTGCGCTACGTCCTCGCCCTGCACGAGTCCGTGGCGCTTGGCGCCGCCCACTACTACGCTCAGTCGACCGGAGTCACCGGAGTCGTCAACCTGCACGTGGCGCCGGGACTCGGCAACGCCCTCGGCATGCTCTACAACGCCTGGGAGGCGAACACGCCGATGGTGATCACCGCCGGCCAGCAGGACACCCGCTCGCGGCTTCGCGAGCCCCTGCTCGGACACGACCTGGTGGCGATGGCGGAGCCTCTGGTCAAGTGGAGTGTCCAGGTCGAGCGGGCCGACGAGTTCGCGCCGATCCTCCACCGGGCCTTCAAGGTCGCGCACGATCCGCCCGCCGGGCCGGTGTTCGTCGCCCTGCCGCTGAACGTCCTGGAGGAAGAGACCGCCGAGCCGGTACGGCCGCTCGGCGACCTCTACCGGGCGCCGCAGCCGGAGGAGGCGGCGGCCGCCCGCATGGCCGAGGTGCTGAGCCGGGCGCGCCGGCCGGCGATCGTGATCGGAGACGGCGTCGCCCGAAGCGGCGGCCAGCGGGAACTCGTGGCCCTGGCCGAGTTCGTCGGCGCGGGGGTCTACCCGGAAGGGCTGATGCAGCGCCTGAACTTCCCGCAGAGCCACCCCTGCTTCCGGCCGCGCATGCCGCTCAACCACGCCGGCATCCAGCACGCGCTCGGCGGCGCGGATGTCGTCCTGCTGGTCGGCGGCTCGTTCTTCGAGGAGGTCTGGTTCGACCCGGATTCGCCGTTCGGCGCCGAGGCGACCGTGCTCCAGATCGAGGACGCGCCGGGCCGCCTCGCCTTCAACTTCGCGGTCGAGGTGGGAATGCTCGCCGACCCGCGGGCCGGGCTCGCGGCCGTGCGGGCAGCGCTCGAAGAGTCGGCTGACTCCGCCTTCCGGACCGCCGCCGCCGAGCGGATGGAGAAGCTGCGAGCGGCCAGCGAAGGCGCCAGTGCCGCCCGTCAGAAGCGGCTGGCGGCCCACTTCGACGACGCGCCCATGTCGCCGGCGCGGCTCATGTCCGAGGTCGCGAAGGCGGTTCCCGACGACGCCGTGATCGTCAACGAGTCGATCACCGCGGGTGGCGATCTACTCGGCTTCCTGCCGGTCGACGATCCCGACCGCTACTGCGGCACCCGCGGCGGCGGCATCGGCCAGGGGCTGGTGGGTGGCATCGGCGCTTCGCTGGCCCACCCCGAGCGACCCGTCATCGTCTTCTCGGGCGACGGCTCGGCCATGTACTCGATCCAGGCGCTCTGGACCGCCGCCCACTACGACATGCCGATCGTCTTCCTGATCCTGCACAACCGCGAGTACAAGATCCTGAAGATCAACATGGACATCTACCGGGAACGTTTCGGCATTCCGGCGGACCGGCCCTATCCCCACATGAACCTGACCGAGCCGGAACTCGACTTCGTCGAGATGGCCGCGGGAATGGGCGTTCCCGGGCGGAAGATCGAGGACCCGGCGGATGTCGAGGAGGCGCTGCGGGAGGCCTTCGCGACGGGCGGCCCCTACCTGCTCGACGTGATCATCGGCGGCCGGATCTGAAGCTCGGGCGCGCCGGACTCCGCCGAAAACCATGATGTATGCTCCTGACCGCACAAGCTGACGACAGCCCGCCTCAAGGCAACGCACCGGCATGACTCCCCCAACGGAGGTTGGAGACCATGGATGAGTTGAGAGAAGACACCCTCCTGCAGGACGACCTGCTCGAGGAACTTCGGCAGGAAACCCAGGAGCTCGAGGAGGACGGCGACGGCTCCGGCCCCTCGGACGTCACCCGACGGACCTTCATCCAGGGTTCCGTCGCCACCGGCGCCGCCGTCTCGATGGCGGGCGGCAATCTGCTGCAGCCCGACGTGCTGCGCGCCGCCACGGAGCCGGTGGCCCGCACGATCGAGTTGCGGGTGAACGGCGAGACCCATGAGCTGGAAGTCGAGCCGATGGACACGCTGGCCATGGTGCTGCGCTACGGGCTGGACCTGACCGGCACCAAGCTCGGTTGCGACCGCGCCGAGTGCGGCGCCTGCACCGTGCTGATCGACGACGTTCCCCACTACGGCTGCTCGATCCTGGTGCACCAGGTGCGCGGCCGGGAGGTGACCACGGTCGAAGGGCTCGAGCAGGACGGCGTGCTCCACCCGGTCCAGCAGGCGGTGCTCGACGAGATGGGCTTCCAGTGCGCCTTCTGCGCCCCGGGCTTCATCATGAGCATGGCTGCGCTGGTCAAGGCCAACCCGAACGCGACCCGCGCGGATTGCCAGAAGTGGCTCGCCGGACACATCTGCCGCTGCGGCGACTACAACAAGATCCTGAACACCGCAGAACGCGCGCTCGAGAACGCGCGCGCCACCCTGAGCTGAGGAGTAAAGCATGGCCAAGACCCTTGTCGGCACCGACTACGCTCCACCCGATCTGATCGAGAAGATCACGGGACGCGCCAAGTACGCCGAGGACTGGCGCGCCGAGGGCATGCTGTTCGCCAAGCAGTTGCTGTCGCCGATGCCCCACGCGCGGGTGCGGAACATCGACGCCTCCGCCGCGCTGGAGATGGACGGCGTCGAGGCGGTTCTCACCGCGGACGACCTCGCCGAGTACATGGGCGAAGCGGGTCCGCTGGATGAGCGTTCCCTGACGAACCATCCGAAGTACGAGGGCGAGCCCGTGCTCGCCGTCGCCGCCGTGAGCGAGAAGATCGCCGCCGACGCGATCGAAAAGATCAGGGTGGACTTCGAGCCGCTGCCGTTCGCGCTGGATCCCCTGGATTCGATCGCTCCGGGAGGCGCCAACTCGCTGCCCGACGGCAACAGCATCGTCCGCCAGCGCACCGACACCGGCGTTGAGACCGTTGTCCAGCGCGTCGAGTGGAAGGCCGAGGACCTCGCCACGGCGCGGGGCTCGAATGGCGAGAAGGGCAGGATGCCCGAGGGCGTGTTCCAGGACGAGTGGACGAACGGCGACCTCGAGAAGGGCTTCGCCGACGCCGACTACATCATCGACGAGCCGCTCTTCTTCCAGTCGGTCACCCATCATCCGATGGAGCCGCGGAGTTGCATGGCCCACTGGGACGGCGACACCTGCCACCTCTACCCCTCGACCCAGAGCGTCGCCTTCACGCTGCTCGCGGGCCAGGGCACGGTCGGCGTGCCGCCTCAGAACCTGATCGTTCACGCCGAGTACACCGGCGGCGGTTTCGGCAGCAAGATCGTCGGCACCAGCAACATGGCGGTGCCGGTCTACCTGGCCAAGAAGACCGGCAAGCCGGTCATGCACCGGGTCACCCGTTACGAGGAGAACTACATCGGCCGGGCCCGGCCGGGCTTCCAGGGTTGGGCGAAGATCGGCTTCAAGAAGGACGGCCGCATCTCCGCCTTCGACTGGGCGGTGATCCAGGACAACGGTCCGTACGGCCGGCAGAGCGACATGGGCACCTCGGGCAACATGGTGTCCCTCACCTACCAGCCCGAGAGCATGCGCCACCGCGGCCTCTCCATCGCGACGAACACCCCCCCGCGGGCCCCGCAGCGGGCGCCGGGCGGCGTGCAGATGTCGGCGATGGTGGAGCCCCTGCTCGACCGCGCCGCGGACCACCTGGGGATCGACCGCCTGACGATCCGCCAGATCAACATCGCGAAGAACGGCGCCAAGTTCGGCGAGGCGGAAGGTCGCAACGTGACCACCGCCTACGTGACCGAGGCCTGGGACCGGCTGGCCGAGATGGTCGACTGGGAAGACGCCAGGGCCCGCAGCGGGGAGATGAACGGCTCGAAGGTGACCGGCGTCGGCCTCGCGAGTTCGACCTACACCGCCGGTTCGAGCGGCTTCGACGGACTGATGCTGATCACACCGGAAGGCCGGCTCGAGATTCACACCGGGATCGGCAACCTGGGCACCCACTCCTACTCCGACACCGCGCGCGTCGCAGCCGACCTGCTCGACGTGCCGTGGGAGAAGGTGGACATGGTCTGGGGCGACACCGGCAAGGGCGTGCCCCACACCTGCGTGCAGGCGGGCAGCCAGACCACGCACGCGATCACCCGAGCCACCCACGCGGCCGCCACCGACATGAAGACGAAGCTCCAGGAGATCGCGGCCCAGGTGCACGGCGGATCGGCCTCGCAGTACGTCGTGGCCGGCGAGCGCGTCTACCGGCGCGGCAACCGCGCGGCAGGCCTGAGCCTGGCCCAGGCCGCCGAGAAGGCGCTCGAGCTGGGAGGCCGCTACGACGGCACCGAGCTCAACGAAGGGCTGAGCCCGATCACGCTCGGCGGCGCCGCGATTCTCAAGGGCAAGGGCCTGCTGGCCGCGGCCAAGGACAACTACGGTCGCGCCGGCGACGTCTACTCCTGGGTTGTCGCCTACGCCGAGATCGAGCTCGACAAGGAGACCGGCGTCATCGAGCTCACCGACTACAAGGCCGTCACCGACTGCGGCACCGTCCTCAACCCACGGAGCCTCGGCGGTCAGCTTCACGGCGGCGCGGTCCAGGGCTTCGGCTGCGCGGTCGGCCAGAAGTGGGTCTATGACCCGCAGTGGGGCATCCCCTTCGCGAACCGCTTCTACACCGCCCGGCCGGCGACGATCCTCGACGTGCCGCTCGAGATGGAGTGGGACGCCGTGAACATGCCGGACCCGAACAACCCGGTGGGCTCCAAGGGAATCGGCGAGCCGCCGATGGGCGCCGGCTGCGCCGCGCTCCTGTGCGCCATCCAGGACGCGCTGGGGCAGGACACGGTGGCCTACCTGCCGCTCATGACCGACCACATCATCAATCAGCTCGAAGGCCGCGAGCAGGACAGCGAGTTCCTGGCCGCGCACACCTGATCGATCGGCAGAGCTAGCGATCAGATCAGCGACACGGAGGAGAACAAAGCATGGCCGTCATCAACGACATGATCCCCGACTTCGAGCTGTACCAGCCCGAGAGCCTGGACGGCGCCCTCGAAGTCCTCGACCGTCACCGCGACAGCGCCTGGGTGCTGGCCGGCGGGATGGACACCTTCGACTGGTTCAAGGACCGGGTGAAGCGGCCCGAAGCGGTCGTCGACCTCGGCGCGATCCCGGAACTGTCTGGAATCAGCGAAACGGACGGAGGTATCGAGATCGGCGCCATGACTCCGCTCACCGAGGTGGTGGAGAGCGAGCTGATCCGCGAGCGCTACGGCATCCTCGCCGAAGCCGCCGAAACCGTCGCCACCCCCCAGATCCGCAACCAGGGAACGCTGGGCGGCAACCTGGTGCAGGACACCCGCTGCTGGTACTACCGCGCCGGTTGGCCCTGCTACCGCGCGGGCGGCAACATCTGCTACGCCGACACGCCGGAGTCGATGAACCGCGAGCACTGCATCTTCGACGCTTCCCGCTGCGTCGCGGTCACGCCCTCGGACACCGCGCCGGCGCTGATCGTCCTCGACGCGGAGATGGTGATTCGCGGCCGCCGGGGCGAGCGCACCGTCGCCGCCGAGGACTTCTTCGTCGGCCCCGCGATCGACATCACGCGCATGACCGTCCTGCAGCCCAACGAGGTACTGCAGTCCGTCCGCATCCCGGACACGTGGGCCGGCGCCGACTTCTACTTCGAGAAGGTCCGCGACCGGAACGCCTGGGACTTCCCCCTGGTCAACGTCGCCTCCGCCATGCGCATCGAGGACGGGGCCGTCCAGGACTGCCGGCTCTCCGTCGGCGCCGTCTCACCGGTGCCGCTGCGCATGGAACGCTGCGAGGAACTCCTGCGCGGCCAGACGATCAGCGAGGACATCGCCACCCGGATCGCCGAGCTGGGCGTCATCGGCGCCAAGCCGCTCCGCCACAATGGCTACAAGGTGCCGCTGATGAGAAACCTCATCCGCCGGGCCATCCGCGGACAGGCGCCGGTCTAGAGCTCGATGGAAATCGTCCAACGCGCCACCAACCCCTGGGGACAGGACGTTCTCCTGGGGATCGACTGGAGTCTGTTCTGGATCGCTCTGATCGCCGGCGGCGTCTTCCTGATCCTCCATTTGGCGCTTCGCCGCCGCTGGATCGGCGAGGAGAAGAAGGCGGCGGCCAACGCCCCTGACGATCCGGGCCTGCCGAAGAAGATCCAGCGGCACAGCCTGGCCTCCCGCCTGTTCCACGCCGTGATGGGGATCTCGATGATCCTGTTGCTGATCACCGGCTTCCTGCCCAAGGTCGGCCTGCAGTTCGCCTGGCTCGAGATCCACTGGATCACCGGCCTGATCCTGACGGCGTCGATCGTCTTCCACATCATCCACGCCACCTTCTTCCAGAGCCTGAAGAACGTGTGGGTCGGGCTTTCGGACCTCGGCGACATGATGCGCGAGATGCGCAAGGCCGTGACCGGCGGCGAGCCGCCCGCCAAACCCGGCAAGTACCCGGCGGCGCAGAAGATGTTCCACCACGCCGCGACCCTGGCCGGCATGGCCGCGATCGTCACCGGCATCCTGATGATGTGGCGGATCGAGCAGCCGCTCTGGGCCCAGGACGACTACAAGTTCTTCGGCGACGGCGGCTGGGGCTGGGTCTACGTCCTGCACGGCGTCGGCGGCGTCGTCCTGGTCACGCTCACCGTGGCCCACGTCTACTTCGCCATCCTGCCCGAGAAGCGCTGGATGACGTGGTCGATGATCCTCGGCTGGATCGACCGCAAGGACTACCTCCGGCACCATGACC
Source organism: Holophagales bacterium (assembly GCA_009837885.1). Lineage (GTDB taxonomy): Bacteria > Acidobacteriota > Thermoanaerobaculia > Multivoradales > Multivoraceae > Multivorans. The sequence continues at coordinate 70,705 of VXSP01000006.1, forward strand.
CGGCCAAGTGGCCGGTCAGCGGCGGCAAGTAGACGCAGGCAGGCCGAGTGGCAGGGCGGGACACGAGTGGCCTTCTCGCCAACAGTGCTTGCAGAACGCTGTCTGTGATGTCATTCTTGCTCCATGCCCGTTCAACTGACGATTCGCGACGTCCCTGATCAGGTTCGCGACGAACTCGCCGCCCGAGCGGCGCTCCAGCGCAAGTCCATGCAGGAGTTCCTTCGCGGCGAGTTGGAAAAGATCGCATCACGCCCCTCGCTCGAGGCCTGGCTCCAGACGGTGAGAGAGCGCAAGGACGCCGCCGGAACCCGAGTGGACACGGACACGATCCTCCGAGCCCGCGACGCGGACCGGAAGTGACCGTCGTCATCGACGCCTCCGCGTTGGTCGCCGCCCTCGTGGACTCCGGGAGCGAAGGCGACTGGGCCGCCGGGGTCACGGCAAGCGGACCACTACTTTCGCCTGAACTGGTTCTCGTCGAGACAGCGAACACTCTTCGGCGTCTGGAAGCATCGGGCACGATCACACGGCTCGAGGCCACGAGCGCATTCCTTGACCTTCTGCGCCTGGACCTGGAACTGTTGCCGTTCGCTCCGTTCGCCGAACGGGTCTGGCAGCTACGCGGGAACCTGACGAGCTACGACGCCTGGTACGTCGCCATCGCAGAAGCCTTCGAGTGCCCACTCGCGACTCTTGACCGGAGACTCAGCCAGGCCGCTGGGCCAACCTGCGCGTTCCTTGCGCCACAGCCCACCTAAAGAAGCCCGACGCAACGGCGGACCTGTTACTCGATCTCGACCTCCGCGGCACGCCGGCGCTCGGTCCAGACGGTTCGCACCTGATTCCCCCAGCGGAGGGTGTACTCGCCCTCCGGCAGGTTGGAGATCGTCTCGCCGACAGAGAAGGTCGTAGCGCCGCCGAACCAGATGCGGAGAGAGCCGAGATCCCAGCCGCCGGGGCCGGTGACCTGCACCGCCGCCATCGACGGTTCGCCGGTCAGGACGATCGAGGACTCCGACTCGAAGGGGTCGAGGTCGACGCCGCGCTCCAGAGCGGGTTCGAGGGGCTGCCAGCCGGTGAGGACCCAGCGCCCGTCCGCCCGGCAGGCGACGCGGACGCGGTCGGTGAGCGGCGGAGTGAGTTGGGTGCTCGCGACGCCGCCATCGATCCGGACAGTCCGCTGCCCTGCCCCCTCCATCTCGACGAAGCAGAAGCCGCCGACTCCACCGGCGAGCCGGATCGCCAGTTCGTCGCTCGTGGGATCGTCCCGCAGGTCCAGTCGCACCGACTGGCGGTCGTTGTAGTCCCGGAGCTCCACGTCCACGAGATCGGAACGTGAGTGCTGAAAGCGCGCCCGGAGTTGGTAGGCACCGGGCGCCAGGTCCATGATCTCGTAGCGACCGCTCCGGCCCGTCACGACCGCCCGGCGGCCCGGGAAGATGTCGACGGTCGCGTGGGTCACGGGCTGTCCCTCGGCACCGACGACGATCCCGTCGATGGACACGCCGCCATAGTGGAAATCCAGCGCGACTTCCTCGCCCGGGGCATCCGGCACGGTGACCTCACGCTCCTGCTGCCATCCGTCGTTGTCCGAAAACAGGGTCACGTTCCACTCGCCCGGCAGCATCGACTCCAACCGGTAGCGCCCCTCGCCGTCGATGGGCGCCGTCAGTTCGATCTTGCTGGAGACGATCTGGCTCCGCCGTACCGACCCGCCTAGCGTGCGGAAGATCCCTTCGGGCTGCGGATTCTCCACCTTCGACTGCCAGTTCAACCTCCCCTTCCCGGGTTGGCCTGCAACCGTCACCAGACCCGTGACGGTGACCGTGCTCCGATCGCATCTGATGATCTCATCGCCAGGACCGGCCTCCTCGCGCCGTTCGCAGACGGGCACGCCTTCGTCCAGCACTCGAACGCGCAGAGGCTCCTCAGGCACGTTCTCGAACAGGGCCTCGCCGTCGACCACCTTGCCCGTCATCGGACCCAGAGGATCGTGCTCGGCCCCCGGATCGAGTCTCACGGTGCCGTCGTCGACGTCGGAACGCACGGTGATCCGGCGCCCGCGCGAGAGTTCGACAAAACCGGCATCGACCCACTGGATCGCCGCGGCCTCGATCTCGAACTCCAGCGGAGCGAACCCCTCCGCCTCCACGCGCAGGCTGGACGGGCCGAGTTCCAGGCCGTGCATTTCGAAGTAGCCGTCGGCATTGGCCGCGACCTCCGCTACCCGTCCCATCGCGCGAGCCATCAAGGCGCCAAACTGGGTGGGGCGCACGTAGGAGATCCTGGCGCCCGGGACCGGGGCGTACTCGGGGCTCACGACGGTCCCGGACACCCAGGTCGACGCCGGGGCGATGATGATCCCGAGGTCGCGCGCCTCCCCCGCCGACCCGGAGACCTCCAGCACTCGCCTTCCGGCGTTCGCGGCCGTCAGCTCCAGCGTGTAGGCGCCCGGGTCGATGTCGAGGGAGAAGGAACCGTCCGCCGCGAGAGCGCTGTAGCTACTCCTGCTCCCTCCCGCCACGCGCTCAGTCGCAACCAGGCGCCCGGAGGCGGCCGGAGTCACGCCGTCGGCCGCCACGAAAACGCCCTCGACCGTGAAGGCCGGCGCCAGCCGCAACACGAGGGGCGTCCCGGCCGTAGCGCCGATGTCGCCGGTTACATCGACGGGACGGGCCGCCAGGCCAGGCGGCGGGTTTGCTTCGACCGCGGCACCGCCGCCAGCGAACTGGAACCGCGCCGTCCGGTAGCCCTTCGCGTTGACCAGGAGGACCCGGCCGAAACGGGGCGACACCCGCGCGAGCCCATCCCGGCCGGTCGTCGTCGCCTCCACGCCCTCGAAGAGAGCGCGTGCCTCGGGAATCGGCGTTCCGCGACTCGCATCAACGACCTGGATCCAGTAGTGCTCGGGCGCCATCAGCACGATCGACCCCAGGTCCAGGGGACCCTCCAGGTCGAAGGTCCGGGAGTACTCCAGCTCGCCACCATCGGTTCGCAGGGACGCGGCACCCTTCGCGAAGCCGGAGAGCAGGAAGCGGCCGTCGGAGCCCGAGAGGCCCAGGTGGCGCTGCATCACCGCGAGTTCGTCGCCAACCCACGACAGGCCCAGGAGCCGTGCACCAGCCACTGGCAGCCCTTCCGGATCGACGGTCCGGCCCGTCACGGCGAACCCCGGACGGAGTTCGACGACCGGCGGCGTCTCGTCGAAACGTTCGAACGCCGACGCGGTCCGCGCGACGTGGGAGACGAGGATCGCGGAACGCTCCCGCTCGGACAAGGTCAGGTTCACCCTGCCGTCTGCGTTCGTGATCCCAAAGCCCAGAGGCTCGGGTATGGCATACATGCCCGAGCCCGGTCGCACCAGGTACATCCGCGCGCCGGCCAGAGGCGCGCCGCCGGCGGTCGCCTGCACGGTGAACTCCACAGCCTGACGCAACGAGAGTTCAACCGAGCCCTCGTCAGGAATCGCGTCCCGCCAGGTCGAGGCGAGGCCTCCCGCCAGCGCCTGGACGCGCCACGTTTCGGCACTGCGGAGCAGGGAGAGCGATTCGGACCTGACCGTGATCGTCGGCAGCAGATTCCAGGGCACCTGCCGCCACATCGCCACCGGCGCCGCCACGACCTCGAACCCGTCCGCGGTTGCGGTCCCGTCCGCGGAAGCCTCGTTCGAGGCCTCAGGCACGAGCATGCGGATGCTCAGCGGACTGGTTGAACCAGCACCGGCGCGGCAAGCAGCGGCCGGGCTCTGTCCGGCCTCGAGAACCCGGGATGGGCAGGAGTCGCTCCACGCCCAGCAGCCAGCCGGCGCCGTACCGCCTGGCGGGATGTCGTCCAGTCGTTCCCACGTCCTGTCGGCGGGCACGGGAATCCCGTCGAGGAAGGCCGGAGCGCTCTCCCTGGGGCATACGAACTGGAACTGGTCGCCGGCAGCCGCTTCGTCCTGTCCCGCTGCCGGGACTGCAACCGCTCCAAGCGCGACCAGGAAAAGGAAAGCTGAAGACCGCACCGCCCTAGTCTCCCGACCCGGCCGGCGGGAGCAGGCGGGCTTCGAACGCCTCCGCAGCCCGGACGTCTGCTCCCCGCACCGCCCCGCCGCGAAACAGGATGACCGCCCGGTCGCCGAGGAGGTCGGCGCGCAGCCGGGTATCGGCGAACTCCGACTCGAGGACGCATGGTTGTCTCGCAACAGTCCGCAGATCGTCAACGTGGGCGTGAACCAGGTCCCAGCACACTCTGCCTCGTGGAGGCGGTACCGAAGCCGCGACAAGATCCTCTACCCTCCCGGTCCGGATGCGATTTATGTCCTGACGCGACCACTGGTGGTTGTTTCGTCCCTGCGGCTGCGGCTGCGGCTGCTGCTGCCGCGACGCCTGAAGGCCGTGCGGCTGGCCGGTCAACCCCTCCGCCCTGGGGCCGGAACGAAGCGCCACGTGGTGGATCGAAGGCCGGCGCCGAGAGCCCTCGGCACGCCACCCCGGTGCCGGCCGCCAGCGGTAGGCGCTCGTGGCGGGCACCAGTCCTCCCGGCGTAGCGGGCTCGTAGCAATGCGGCGTGGGGCAGGCAGGATCCGTGTTGGGCAACGTCGCCGTAATGTCGGCCGTGACGGCCCGCGGGCCGAAGTCGCGTAGCGAACCAACTTCGGCTCCAGGCTCCTCCGCCGGACGCTCCGCCCCGTACCGAACGAAGAAGTACACGTTGCCGGCGCCGTCGGCCACGACCTCGTCGATGATGCGACGCGGGCCCAACCAGTCGGCCCGTTGGTAGGCATCCGAAAGAGGCGAGCTACCCCACTGATCCAACTCGAAACGGCAGCCGCTCTCGGCGAAGAAGGTCGCCGCGTCGAGACTGTCTTGAAGCGCGCCGTCGACGTCGTAGACGAAGACGCCGGCCTCGGCGCCCGGGATCACGATCAGGCGGCCATCCGGGATGAAGCGAATCACCGAGAGCTCGGCGTCGCGACAAAGCTCCAGACCGCGCCCGCCGTCCCGCGTCGGCAGCAGGCCGCGCGGCGAGCCACCGCCGTCCGGGATCAACCAGGCCGCGTACGGCGCCCAGCCGTCGGCATCTCCGGGCATGAGACCAACTGCGGCCGTCAGCGATCCGCGGCGGTCGAGGTCGCCCAGGAACTCGATGGCCACCGCGCCGCTGATTCCGTCTTCGTTCGTCACATGGATCCCGGCGAACAGGTCCGAGAAGGCAATCCCCTGAGGCGAGACGGCCAGGCGACCGTAGTCCCGTTCGAACGGGTTTCGAGTGATGACGACCCTGCCGTCCTCCTCGCGAACGTCGTCGGCGGGCTCCTCCAGCGCAACCCTGAGTTGAGCGCCGCTCTCGCCAATCCGCCAGGCATGGATGCCCGGCCCGATCACCCCGAGAACGATCTCGCCGTCCGCCAGCCAGCGCACATCCGCCGCCCGCACGATCTCCGGCGGCAGGTCAAGGCGCTTCAGTCCCTCGAACCTCGGCCCCCTTTCGTCATCCTGGGCCGTCACCAACCCGGCCGTCGCGCCCAGCGCGGCGCCCAGCATCGAGACCCTGACCGTCGATGGGAAGCGTCGTCCTTCCCGGAGCAGCCTGCGCAGCATGTGAGGTTCCTCCCCTTAGCCCGATTGCCTCAGGCGTCACACATGAAAGTGGGTATCGGGGAGGAGAACGTCAGCTACGAAGGCAACCATTCCGAGATCGCCTGACCGATCTCGTCCGGGGAGTCCTCCTGGATGAAGTGGGAGCCCTTGACGGTCAGTTCCGTCTGGTTCGGCCACGCCCGGCAGATCTCGCGCATGGCGCCGGTGAGGATCGCGCCGGGCTTCGCGTTGACGAACAGCTTGGGCACGTCCGACTCCGCGAGCCAGTCGGCGTAGGACTGCACGATGGCGACGACATCCTCCGGCTCCCCGGCGATCGGAATCTGGCGCGGCCAGGTGAGGGTCGGCCGGCGCGACTCGCCCTCCTCCTCGAACGGACGCCGGTAGACCGCCATCTCCTCGTCCGTCATCTTCCGCAGCACGGACCCGGGCAGCACCCGCTCGACGAAGACGTTCTTCGCCAGCACCATGCCCTCACCGGCCGGCGAGCGGAAGCCCTGGAAGATGCCGCGAGCCGCCTCGGGCCAGGCGTCCCAACTCGGGACCGGGCTGACGATCGCCTCCATGTAGGCAAGGCCGCGTACGGCATCCCGGTGCCGGTTGGCCCAGTCGAAACCGAGCGCGGACCCCCAGTCGTGGATGACCAGGACGACGTTCTCCGCAACGCCAATCGCCTCCAGCAGACCGTCGAGATAGTGCCGGTGCTCGACGAACCGGTACCGGTCCGGCCCGCTCTCCGGCAGCTTCGCCGAGTCGCCCATCCCGATCAGATCCGGCGCCACCAGGCGCCCCTTCCCCTCCATGTGCGGCATCACGTTGCGCCACAGGTACGACGAAGTCGGATTGCCGTGCAGGAAGACGATCGGATCGCCCTCGCCATGGTCGACGTACGCCATCTCGAGACCATGAACCTCGATCCGTTTCTTCTCGTAACGCGGCTCGGCGGAGATCATTGAATCGGTTCCCTCGTTCGTTTCGTTGGAGGCCTGTCGCCGTAGCCGCGCAGCCTACACGGTGAAGAGTGGACTGATCGGAAGCAACCAAACGCGGATCCGCCGTGGGTCAGGCCGGTGCTTCCAGCCTGGGCCGAATCCCGGGGGAAGGCTCCCAGCGGGCTGGAGGCAAGCGTCTCCCGGGATCGTCACCTCAACCGACAGCCCCGCGCAGCGCAGCCGACCGAAGCGAGCGCGGACTTCCCACCTACCAATCGGGCGCGAGCGGCCGATGGGAGCCTTCCCCCGGGATTCGGCGCAGGCGGGTGAGCACTAGGGACCGGCCGACTCGCCGTAACGGAAACCCGTGCGGGAGCGAACCTTGTAGTTGCCGTCGCGGACCTTGACCTTGATGTCGCGGTAGCCCTGGGTGCCGGCTTCGTACTCGGAACGGAAGCTCACGAGGTAGTAGCCCTGGTTCTCCTCGGCGACCTGGCGCATCGGCGACATGATGTTCGTGAAGTTCGCGTAGTAGTGACCGCCCGTCTCGTTGGAGATCAGGCTCAGGGAGTCGTTGAGCGACGCCGACGCGATCGAGCGGCGACGGCTGCCCATCGTGTCGATCGTGTAGACGGCGACGTTGCCGGCATTCAGCGCTTCCCGCATCTGCGGGTAGTACCGCGGATCCGGCGTGTAGCTGCCGAACTGCCCGATCTCGCCGAAGCCGAGACTGAACATGACCAGGTTCTTTCGGCCCGCGATCCCCGCGGACGCCTCTCCGACCAATTCCAGAGCCTCCTGCAGCTTGCGGCTGCGGCGAGCGAGTTCCTTGCCCACCGGAAGGTTGACGAAGAGCGACGGCGAGTTCGGATCGAACTCGGGATCCGATCGCGTCACCCAGCGCTCGAGGTCTCTCTTTCCCGTGGCGGCGGCATCCACCGCTGCCAGGATCTCGTCGCGGTCGCGGGTGAAGTCGAGGTAGACCTTGAGCCGGGCCTGGTAAGCGAAGACGGCCACCTGATCGTTGGGCTGGAGTTCCTCCTCGATCCAGCGCTTCAGCCACCGCGCGTTGTCCATCTGCGGACCCGCCAACTGCGGCGCCTGCATCCGCTGGTCATGGAACATGAGGATGAAGTAGCGGTCGGTCCGCGCCGTGCCGCCTTCTCCCGGCGACGCGAGCTCGCTCGGTCCGCCGTAGAACGAGGCGCTCGTCACTTCCTGCTCCTCGCCGTCGTGGAGGACGACGAAGTCCTCGGCGCCCAGGCCCTCGATCACATTGCCCTTGCGGTCAGTCACGAGAACGTCGAGCAGGACTTCAGCCACCCGGATGCGCTCGTTCAGGCTGATGTCCCGCGCCGGAGCTGGCGCGGGCGCGGGCTGGGCAGCCCGCGGCTGTTCCGGCTCAGGAGTCGATGCCGGGGCGGTCCGAACCGGCTCGGCCGCCACCGTTCTGGCCGGCTCGGCCTTCGGTTCCACGACAGGTTCCGGAGCCGCCTTCGGTGCGGGAGCAGGTTCCGGCACGGCCGCAACCGCGGGTTCCGCTGCCGGCTCCACCGCGGGCGCCGTGGCCGGCTCCGACGGTACGACCACCGCGCGCACGGTCCGGCCCCGCTGCCGGCGCTGCTTCTCCAGCCGCTTCTGTTCCTTCGCGGCGCGAGCCGCTGCCTTCTTCTCCGCCTTCCGCTTCTTCTTCTCGTCGTCCTGGACCGCGGCCTCGACGCCAACCGCGTCATCCACGGCAACAGCAAACCCGAAACCGGCCGACAACAGGACGGCGCCGCCAGCCAACGCGGCAGCAAGCGCCAATCGTCGTCCAACCGTCGCAAATCTCTTCATCCCCGGACCTCCTGTACTCCTGAGTGCCCGCCGCCGGCACGAGGCGACGGCACGGGAAAGCGACGCTTCCGTCATCCTAGCAACCGAAGCCCCGGTCAGGTTCTTCCGGGTATCGGCAGACGAGTAGCATGCCGCCGCCATGACTTCTCCTGTCCCGGATCGTCGAACCGCGGAGTTCGCGGCCGCCTTCGTCGAGTTGCGGACGGCGCTGGGACGGGTGCTGATCGGCCAGGACGACGCGGCAACGGGACTGACTCTCGCGCTACTGGCCGAGCAGCATGCCTATCTGGAAGGACCGCCCGGCTGCGGCAAGTCGGAGCTGGCCGCGGCCCTGGCCGCGCTGGCGGGCGCCCGCACTCACACGCTCGTGTTCCACCGGGACATCCGCGAGACGGACCTGCTCGGCGACGTTCTGCTGAGCCGCCACCGTCACCGGGGCCACGAGCGCCTGCGCCGCGAGCTGATCCCCGGCCCCCTTCTCCAGGCCGAGATCGCCTTGCTCGAGGACCTGCCTCGCTCTCCCGGCGAAGCTCTGGGACCCCTGCTCCGCATTCTCGCTGAACGGCACGCTCTGGGGCAGCCGCTGCCGCTCGAGTCGGCGGTGGCAACCGGACCGCTGGAGCAGGTAGAGGCCCCGATCGACCCGCTCGAACCCGGCCAACTCGATCGCTTCGCCGTGCAACTTCGCCTGACCGGCCTGCTCACCGGAGGACTCTTCGACGAGGCCGCGGTACTGCTGGAACGAGGGGCGGCTCGACAACCGCCACGGTCCCCCGCCCGCAGCGCCCATGCCCTTCCGGCCGCGATTCCTCCCCCGCGATCCGCGGTGATGAGCACCGCCACACGCAAGGCAGCGCAACGGGCGGCCGCCGCTCTCCAGGTCGAACCGCGGACCATCGACGCCTACCACCGCCTCCTCGACCGGTTACGCCAGCGCAGCGCCGACGAGTCGGCCTCGGGCGACCGACTCATGTCGGACCGTTCGTTCAGCTCGGCGGCGCTCCGGCTCGTTCGCGCGCACGCGTTCCTGCGCGGCGCTCCGGCCGCCGCGCCACGCGATCTCGGCGCCATCCGCTACATGGTCGCTCACCGGCTGCCGGAAGAGGTGCAGGAGGACTTCGATCACATCCTGGAGGAACTGCTCGGCGACCCGCCCAACGTGACGATGGCGGAAACCGGCGCCCAGATGCCCGGAGCGCAGTCACAGGGAGACGACTCCGACGGCGCGGCGGCGGCCTCCCCGGCCTCCGACTCGTGGATCGACGATCAGGCCGACCTGCCGGCGCCCCCGACCCTGTTCGGGAAACCGCCTCCGCCGGCCCAGGTCGATCCCCTCCTGCGCGCGCTCGTCGGCCGCATCGAGCGGGGCCGCATCGACCCGGACACGGATCCTGGAGGCCAGCCCCGTGGCTACCGCCCGCTGCGCGACCTGGACGAACTGATCGACGCCGATGTGATCGAGGCCCTGCTCTTCGCCGAGGGCCGCCTGCCCGGCGCGCCGCGCACCTTCGAGCGCAAGCGCAGGAGCGCCGGTGGCGCGGTCGCCGTCCTGCGGGACATCTCCGCTTCCATGGCCGGCCGGCTGACCGTTTGGTCGAGCCAGGTCGTCCTCGGCATCCTTCGGGTCGCGGCGCGGCGGCGCATGCGGGTCGGCTACGTCGAGTTCCACCACCGCGCCCTGCCCCACCACGTCGGCGGCCGGCTGTTGCATCGCTCGTACTCACGCCTCGCCGAGCAAGCCGGCCAGGCGAAAGCGGTCGGCCAGACGAACTACGAGGCGCCGCTCCGCACCGCCCTCGAGGGCCTGCGCGGCGGCTCCGGCCGCAACCGGCACGTCGTCCTGCTGACGGACGGCCTGCCGATCATCGGCGACACGACAGTCCGCCGGGAGCGTCAACTGGCGCGGCGGCTCGGCGTCGCCCTTCACACCGTGTTCCTGGGCAACGGCGACTGCCCGCCGGTTCTCGACGACATCTCGCAGGAAACCGGCGGGCTGCGCTTCCACGGCCGTCCCCTGGCTGGCGGCGGCCTCCGCCTGGAGGAGCGGTAATCCTGGTGCGGATAGAGTCTCGCGTTCCGTGAGCGACCTGACCCCTCTCCGCGATCTGCTCGATCACCACGTCGTCGGCCACGACGAGGTGAAGACGGCCCTGCTCCTGGCTCTGATCACCCGGGAGCACATCTACGTGGAGGGACCGCCGGGCACCGCCAAGACCCGGCTGGCCGAGGTCGCGGCCAAGGGCTCGGAACTCGACTTCTTCTTCTACCAGTTGCACCGCGACACGCGGCTCGCCGAGCTGGTCGGCGACATCGTCCTGGAGCGCCGGAAGGTGAAAACGGACGATGGCGAGCCCGGAACCGCCGGCGAAGCCGAGCGGATCCACCAGCGGATCGAACCCGGGGGCCTGCTCACGGCCGAGGTTGCGGTGCTGGACGACATTTCCCGCGCTCCCGGAGAGGCGCTCAACGTGCTTCTCCGGATCCTGAACGAGCGCCGCTTCGGCGCCGAGCCGATCCCGTTGATGGCCGCGATCGCCACCGGCAATCCGATGGACGACGAGTACTACAACGAGCCGCTCGACCCGGCGAACCTGGACCGGTTCGCCCTCCAGTTGCGCGTCTCCGGCCTCATCCAGAGCGGCGTCGACGAGGCGAAGACGCTGATCGACCGCTTCGCCTCCGGCTCCGTCGTGGAACAGCCCGATCCCGACCCCGTGACCGACCGCGCCACGCTCGACGCGCTGAACCAGCGGATGTACCAGGTCGAGGTCGGAGCGGCGGTGCGTGCTGCCCTGCTCGACGTGCTCCGCACGCTGGTGCTCGAGTTCGAGTGCAACGAGACGAACTCCCTGCTGACCGACCGCACCTTCCTGGTCAAGGCGATCAAGATCCTTCGCGGAGCGGCGCTACTGGCCGGCCGGAAGGCCGTCGACCTGCAGGACCTCGCCGCGCTGTCCTGGATGACAACCTTCCGGGTGCCGCCGGAGGCCCACGAAGCCCTGCCTCGGATCGTCGGCCGGGTGAGCCGGCAGATCCAGGCGGTCTAGCCGCACCTACTCCTGGCCGGAGCTGGACTGGCCCTTCTCGAACTCCGCCTCGAGCAGACGCGCCCCGCGCAGCGTGTTGCCCATCGCGTAGTTGCCCTCGTGGCAGGCGTACTCGTAGCTTCTCTGGTCCGTCTTCGGCCACGGCAGCTCGCCGCTGTACGGCGCCTCGTACTCCGGGTTCTCGACCGTGAAGCTGTAGAGCAGGCTGTCCCCGTCGACCGGGCTGAACTTCTCGATCACGCGCACGCCCTCGCCGCGCAGGTCGGGCATGTCGCGGAAGTTCTTCGTTTCGACGACCAGGGTGTCACCCTCCCACCAGCCGATCGAGTCGCCGCTCAGCGAGGTGTACTCGGCCGGCATGTGCTCGCCGCCGATCCGGACCACCCGGGCCCAGTGCATCCACTCGATCATGATCATGAAGTGGTCTTCGGTCTGGACGATCGTCTTCACGTTGTTGTACGGCAACGAACGGATCGCGACCGAGGCCGTCGGCTGGTACATGCAGCGCACGCCGACGATGTTCGTCTCCGGCCCGTCGTAGGGGATGTCGCCGGACTCGAGCCACCAGGCATAGCCCCGGTTCGGCCACGCGAACTTCGGCGCGGCCGCTGAACGCTTCTTGCCCTCTTCGGTCATCGCCGGCATCTGGCCGTTGGGGGGATCGGTCAGCACGGACGTCCGGTACTTGCCGTCGATCATGAAGTTCTGGCTTCCCCATTCGAACCAGAAGTTGTTGTAGGCGCCGACGTTGCCGCCCTTCTCGGGCGCCGCGCGCTCACCAGCCGAAGCGCTGGGCCCGTCCTGGGCGGCGTTCGCGTCGGCGCGCCGCTTCGCGTTCGCCTCCGCCTCCTCGGGGGTGAGGGTCAGCTTTTCGCCGAACTCCTGCGGCCTGGCGAACGGCGTGATGCTCGAGATGTCGTAGACGCCGGTGAAGTCCGGCTTGCCGCTGGGCGTCCTCTTGATCTCTCCTTCGACGCCAACGGCCGCCGAAGCGGCGGCGACGAGTCCAACGAGAACGGCGGTAGCGATCAGCGACTTCCTCATGTCGGCCTCCCTGCGCCCGGGCGCAAACTGCTGCGGTAGGCGCTCATCATAGCGCGGCCGCGCTGCGATACGATCGCCGCCGCCAACCCAACCGGACCAAGACAGGAGCATCGATGCCAGACACCGTCCCCGTTACCGTTACGGTCAACGGCAGCACGCACGAACGAGACGTCGAGCCGCGCACGCTGCTGGTCCACTTCCTGCGTGAGGAACTCGACCTCACGGGCGCCCACGTCGGGTGCGAGAGCACCCTCTGCGGCGCCTGCACCGTGCATCTCAACGGTCGCGCCGTGAAGAGCTGCACCGTCCTCGCGGTTCAGGCCGACGGCCAGGAAGTGACGACCATCGAGGGCCTCGCGGCCTCCGCCGACGAGCTGCATCCGCTGCAGGCCGGCTTCTGGGAGAAGCATGGTCTCCAGTGCGGTTACTGCACGCCGGGGATGATCATGGCGGCCAAGCAGTTGCTCGACGACAACCCGAACCCGAGCGAGGCGGAGATCCGGGAAGCGATCGACGGCAACATCTGCCGCTGCACCGGCTACCAGCAGATCGTCGACGCGGTCCAGCACGCCGCCGACACCGCGGGAGCCGCCTGATGACGACGTTCCGGCCGAACTCCGTCGGCAGGCCGATCAAGCGGCGCGAAGATCCGCGCCTCATCCGGGGCCTCGCCACGTACACCGACGACGTCAAGCTCCCCGGTATGACCTGGGCCGCGTTCGTCCGCAGCGACTTCGCGGCCGGCGCCGTCCGCTCCCTCGACACGACGGCCGCCGCCGCCCACCCCGGCGTCGTCGGCGTCTACACCTACGCCGACATGGACGGACAGGTCGGAGCGACCCCCATCGGCGTCGAGATACCCGGCATGCCGGACCACCCGCTGCTGGCGAACGGCCGCGTGCTCTACGTCGGGCACCCGGTCGCGGTCGTCATCGCCGAGAGTCCCTACGCGGCGCGCGACGCGGCCGCCATGGTCGAGGTCGACATCGAGCCGCGGGAGGCCGTGGTGGATGTCGAAGCCGCGCTCGCTCCAGGCGCACCCAGGGTCTACGAGGAACTCGAGAGCAACGTCTGCCTGCAGATTCCGGCGCCGAACCCGGAGGCCGACAAGCTCTTCGAGCAGGCCGACCAGACGCTTTCGATCCGGCTGCTCAACCAGCGCGTCGCGCCCTTTCCGATGGAGGGCCGCGCCATCTGCGCTCACTGGGAGGAAGGCCCCGGCAAGCTGACGCTCTGGACCTCCAACCAGGCGCCCCACTCCGTCAAGCAACAGATCGCGATGTGCCTGGGGATCCCGGAGATCCGCATCCGCGCCATCGCGCCCGAGGTCGGCGGCGGCTTCGGCGCCAAGATCCCGACCTACGCGGAGGATGCACTCCTGTGCTGGGTCTCGCGCGACCTGAAGAGGCCGGTGAAGTGGTCGGAGACCCGCACCGAGAACCTGCTCGGCATGACCCACGGACGCGGCCACGTAGAGAAGATCGACGTCGCCTTCCAGAACGACGGCCGCGTGCTGGCGCTCAAGGGACAAACGATCGCCGACATCGGCGCCTTCCGCTCCTTCTTCGGGCCCTTCATCGCCCTCTCCACCCACACGATGTCCTGCGGCTGCTACGACATCAAGGCCGTCGCCTGGGAAACGTCGTCGGTGTTCACGAACACGATGGCGACCGAGGCCTACCGCGGCGCCGGACGCCCGGAAGCCGCCTACATCATCGAGCGCGTGATGGACGAGGTGGCGGCCGTGACCGGCCTCGACCCGGTCGCCGTGCGGCGCCGGAACTTCATCAGCAAGGACGCCTTTCCCCACACCACACCCGCCGGCGCGACCTACGACACCGGCGATTACGAGAAGTCGCTCGATCGGCTGGTGGAGCTCGCCGGTTACGACGAAGCCCGCGCGGCGCAGAGCAGCGCGCGCGAGGAGGGCCGGCTGGTCGGCATCGGGCTCGCCACGTTCACCGAGGTGTGCGGCCTCGGCCCCTCCACCGGCGCCACGCCGCAGCAGCGCATGGGCACCTGGGAGAGCGCGACGGTGCGGGTCGAGCCCACCGGCAACGTCACCGTCTACACCGGCGTTTCGCCACACGGCCAGGGGCAGGAGACCGTCTTCGCCCAGATGGTGTCGGACGCCTTCGGCGTCGGCCTCGACGACGTCGTCGTCGTCCACGGCGACACGGACCAGGTCCAGCACGGAGTCGGGACCTTCGGCAGTCGCGGCATCGCGGTCGGCGGCGCCGCGCTCGACATGGCGCTGGTCAAGGTTCACGCCAAGGCCACCAGGATCGCCGCGCACCACCTCGACGCGCCCGTCGACCAGATCGACTACGGGGACGGCGAGTTCACGGTCACCGGCACGGACCGCAAGCTGACCTTCCGACAGGTCGCCGAGATGGCCCACCTCTGGAACGTCAACGTCCCCGGCGAGGAGCCGGGGCTGGAAGCGGTCGCCCGCTTCGAACCGTCGGCGACGACATACCCGTTCGGCGCTCACCTCTGCCAGGTCGAGATCGATCCCGAGAGCGGTCAGATCGAGATCCAGCGCTACGTCGCGGTCGACGACTTCGGCGAGGTGCTCAATCCCATGCTCGCCGACGGCCAGCGCCTCGGCGGCCTCGTTCAGGGTATCGGCCAGGCGATGTGGGAAGAGGTCCAGTACGACGAGGGAGGCCAGCTCCTCTCCGGCACCCTGATGGACTACGCGGTGCCGCGCGCCAAGCACTTCCCGCGCATGGAGCTCGACAACACGGTGACGCCGACGCCGATCAACCCGCTCGGCGCCAAGGGCATCGGCGAACTGGGGACGATCGGGGCGACGCCCTGCATCGTCAACGCGATCGTCGACGCGCTGCGGCCGCTCGGCATCACGAACATCGACATGCCGGCGAAGCCGGAGCGCGTCTGGCAGGCGATCCAGGCGGCGGGAGCGGCGCAGTAACCTGCGATCCCGCCTGACCGTCCTCGCGGCAGCGGCGAGCGTGCTCGCGGCTGCCTCTTCCCTCGGCGCCCAGGAACACCGGTTCGGTCCGCTGCCCGTGGCCGAGGCCTGGCTGGGCAGCGGCTCCGGGTTCCTGAGCCTGCCGATCGAGGCGCCGGCGTCGGGCGGGCCCGGGACGGGGCGCTGGCAGGTCACCGCCTCGCTGGGGCTCTCCAGCTTCTGGCTGCGGTCGCCGTCCGTCTCCGAGGTCATCGAGGCGCGCCGCTACCGGGGAGCGGTCACGGCTGAGGAACTCGACGGAATCGCGCCGTGGCCCGGCTTCGAGGGGATCTACTTCGCCGACATGGAGGTCCACCGGCTGACGCTCGACGCGCGCAGGCGCCTCGGTCGGCGACTGGAACTCGGCCTCAAGGCCAGCGTCGTCAACGCCGACGGCGGCTTCGTCGACCCTCTGATCGAGGGCTTCCACGACTTCTTCGGCTTCCGCCAGTCCGGGCGCCCCCAGAGCCTCGAGAACGGCTACGCCCTCTACTTCCGCCGCGACGGCCCCGGCGGCTACGGCGAGCAGCTCCGGTTCGTTCGCTTCGAGCAGGCAGGACTCGGCCTGGGGGAAACGATCGTCTCGCTCAAGTCCGGTCTCGGACCGGAATCGGCCACGTGGCGGCAGGCCATCCAGGTCCAGCTCAAGCTACCAACCGCCGACGAGGACAGATTCCAAGGCACCGGCTCGGTCGACGCCGCGATCCAGTACCTCGTATCCCGCCCCTGGCGGCGCTGGACCCTCCACGGCAACGCCGGCGTCACCCGCCTCGGCAGCCACGGCCTGCTGACGCTCGCGCCGCAGAACATCATCACCGTCGCCATCGCCGGCGAACGCCCTGTCGGCCCCGGATCCTCGATCGTCCTTCAGCTCCGCCACCAACAGAGCCCGTTCCGCCAGCTCAACCTCTCGATCCTCGGCGTCACGGCGACCCTGATCGACATCGGCTGGACCCGAAGCCTGAAACCCTCTCGCAGCGGCCTCGACCGCTCCGCCTACTTCAGCCTCAGCAACAACACGGCGAAGTACGGCTCCGCCGTCGACATCAGCCTCCACACCGGGATCCGATTCCGCAGAAACTGAACTAACCGTCTCCCCGTGCCAGCCTCGCGTCAAGCGCGAATCCGAGTACCTCCGTTGACTGCCGGCCAGAAGGCCGGCGCACCGGCATCCACCGCAAAGCCCCCGCTACCGGCCCAGCGACAACGTCCAGTCAGCGGCGGCGGCCGGAGGGAGAGGGTCCCAGCGGGCTGGAGGCAAGCGATGCTCGACGCCCTCCCATCAAGCGACGCCGGTATGAAGCGCAGCCGACCGAAGCGAGCGCCAGCTTCCCCTCCACTCAGAGAGCGGGAGCGGCCGCTGGGACCCTCTCCCTCCGGCCGCCGCTGCTGACGGGTGCATGCCGCCACCGTCGCCGCGACGCCGTCAGCGTTCGGGCGCTTTGCGGTAGTCGAGCGGCGGCTGCTGGCCCTCTTCGAGGGCGGCCCGGTACGGGCGGTCGGCCAGCCGGCGGTCGAGTTCTTCTCTCGCTGCCTCGACGATCGAGGGATCGGCAAGCAGGTCCCAGGCCGTCGCGGCGAGAACGCGGGCGGCCATCAGCATGCCCTGGCGGCCGATCGTCGTACCGCCGGCGGCGACCGCCTGCCAGGAATGGGCCGGCGTGCCGGGCACCCAGCAGGCGGTGCGGATGCCGGTCGTCGGCGCCACCCAGGAGACGTCGCCGACATCGGTCGAGCCGAGAGTCGTGTTGCCGGTCTCGTCCCGAAGTTCAGACACGGAGGCCAGGGGCCGCGGTTTCAGCAGGGACTCCTGGAGCTTCGCGGCCCACGCCTTCTCCGCTTCCGTGTAGCCGATGTCGACAAGGGCCTTGAAGTTGGCGAACGAGATCCTGGACAGGGTGTCGTTCGGCAGCAGGTTGTGGATGCCGCCCAGGAACTCGATCTCCAGTTCGGTCTCCGTGGCGTGGGCGGCGCCTTCGGCCACGAGCACCAGACGGTCGTAGATCGAGCGCGCCACGTCCATTTCCGGATGGCGCACGTAGTAGTACGCCTCGGCGAACGCCGGTACCACGTTCGGCGCGTCGCCGCCGGCGGTGATCACGTGGTGGATGCGCGTGCGGTCCGGCGTGTGTTCACGGAGGAGCTCGGCGCCGTAGTTCAGGATCGCCACCGCGTCGAGCGCCGACCGGCCCGCTTCGGGCGACGCCGCGGCATGGGCGCTGCGGCCGCGATAGCGAAACTTCGCCGCTACGCGGGCCAGGTTCGTCGGGTCGCCGGCGGAGTTCCCGTCGCCCGGGTGCCAGTGCAGGACGGCGTCCACGTCATCGAACAGTCCGTCGCGGGCCATGAAGGCCTTGGCGCCGCCGCCCTCCTCCGCGGGTGTGCCGTAGAGCCGGACCGTCCCCTGGATCGCGCCGCCGCGGATGCCGTCGGCCACCGCCAGCGCGGCCCCGAGCGAGCCGGCGCCGAACAGGTGGTGGCCGCAGGCGTGGCCCCAGTCCGGTCCCTCGCGCGGTGAACGGGTGGGAACCGCCTCCTGCGAAAGTCCGGGCAGAGCGTCGAACTCGGCGAGGATCGCGATCACCGGGCGACCGGCTCCGAACGAGGCAACGAAGCTGGTCGGAATGCCGGCGACGCCGCGCGCGACCTCGAAGCCCTCCTCCTCGACGATGGAGGCGAGCAGTGCCGCCGACTTCGTTTCCTGGTAGCCCGGCTCGGCCCAGTCCCAGATCTTCCGCGCGGCGTCCCAGAGCAGGTCGGCGCGCTCCGCCACCGCCGCCTCCAGGCCTGCCTTCTCCACCACCCCGCCGGCGGCTGCCGGGCCGAGAGGAAGGAGAACGAGGGCGCAGCAGGCAGCGGCGGCCGCGCGCATCCGCCTACTCATCGAACACGATGACCTGCCGCGCGACCTCGCCGGTCTTCAGGTTCTGCAGGGCCTCGTTGATCTGCGAGAACTCGATCCGGTCCGAGATCAGCTCATCGAGCTTCAGCCGGCCGCCCAGGTAAAACTCGACCAGGCGCGGCATGTCGACGCGGAATCGGTTCGATCCCATCGTGCAGCCCTGCAGACACTTGGACTGCAGCAACTCGTGGCCCGGGATCTCGACCTTCTGGCCCATCGGCACCATGCCGATGACGGTGGCCGTACCGCCCGGCCGCAGCATCGCCCACGCCTGCTCCGCCGTGGCCTTGAGCCCGATCGCCTCGAAGGCGTAGTGGACGCCGCCGCCGGTGAGATCCAGCACCTGCTTCACCGTGTCGCCGTCCGATGCGTCGATCGTGTCGGTGGCGCCGAACGCCCTGGCAAGATCGAGCTTCGACGCCACGCGGTCGATGGCGATGATGCGCGAGGCCCCGGCCAGGTCCGCGCCGTTGATCGTCGACAGGCCGATGCCGCCGCAGCCGATGACCGCGACCGTCGACCCGGGCTCCACCGCCGCGGTCCGGAACGCCGCGCCCACGCCGGTGATCACGGCGCAGCCGATGACCGCCGCCCGGTCGAGCGGCATGTCCTTCCTGATCTTCACCACCGCGTTCTCATGCACCAGCATCTGCTCCGCGAACGAGGCCAGATCGGCGAACTGAGAGATAGGGCGCGGGCCGCCGCCGTTGCTCGCCGGCAACGCCAGCCGCGGTTCCTCCGTTCGCGGCCGTCGCGTAGCGCGCTTGTCGCAGAGCGCCGGCTCACCGCTCATGCAGTACTCGCAGTAGCCGCAGAACACGGAGAGACAGGTGATCACATGGTCGCCCGGCTCGACGTAGCGCACCTCGGAACCCACCTCCTCGACGATCCCGGACGCTTCGTGGCCGAGGATCGCCGGTGTGCGAATCGGCCACAGCCCGTCCACGAAGTGCAGGTCGCTGTGGCAGACCCCGACCACCGAACTCCGGACGAGGATCTCGTGCGGTCCCGGCTTGCTGATCGCGACGTCGGTGATCTCGAGCGGCTGCCCGACCTCGTGGAGTACGGCTGCTTTCATGACGGTGAGTCCCCTCCCGATGGCGAGTGACGCGCGCCGGACCTCCCGGTCGCCTGCGCTTGGCCTGACGAGGAACGGCAGGCTATCAGCGGCTGCGCTGGTGTAATCTCGTGGCCCAGATTGGAAGCCGTTCGATGCGCAAAGCCAGGATCCTCGTTGACGCCAGCCCGGACCGCGTCCACTTCAGCTTGGCAGTACCCGTGGACTTCCACCTGGAGGGAGAAGCGTGGATCGCATCGTGTCCTCTTCTGGACGTGGCGAGCCACGGCTCGAATCGGCAGGAGGCCCAGGAGATGCTGGGCGAAGCTCTGGGCGCCTTCCTCTTCACTTGCTACGACATCGGAACCCTGGACGAAGTCCTGAGGGACTGCGGCTTTGAGGCCTCGGCCGAGAACCGGTATTCCGCTGCCAGCACCACCGATCGCTTGGTGCCATTCCAGATGAGGCAGCAGCTTGTCCAGGCCGCTACGGCCTATTAGGCCGCGCCGGCTGGTCCGCGCCTTTGAACGGGACGGCTGGACCAGGAAGCACCAGGTCGGCTCGCATCTGACACTGACCAAGGTAGGGGCGAGCCGACCGGTGGTCATCCCAATGGGCAAGGACGTGCCGGTGGGGATCATCCTGAAGAACATGCGAACAGCCGGGATGAGCCGGAGACGGCTCTTCGAGCTTCTCGATGAGTAGTCGGGCACCGCAGGCCGAACGCGATCCTCGCGACTTCGTATCTCGGGTACGGCGGGAAAACGAGGAGGAGTTCGGCAAGACCGCCCGACAAGCCGTCGAGCGAATGCTCGCTGCCGGCCATTCCCGTCCCTGGACCTACGTGTACGAACTGACCCAGAACGCCATCGACGCGGGCGCCCGCCGAGTTGAGTGGCGGCGGATCGATCAAGACACCGTGCGCTTCCGGCACGACGGCGCGCAAGCGCTCGACGAGGAACACGTCCGGGCCTTGGCGTCGCTCGGCCAATCCACGAAGGGGCTCGCCGCGATCGGGTTCATGGGGGTGGGCTTCAAGTCGGTCTTCTCCCGCTTTCGCCGAGCGCGAGTCTCCGGGTTCGGATGGCGCTTCCGCTTCAACATCACCACCGACCGAGGGGACCTTGGAGCGAGAGTCATCCGTTGGTTCGACACGCTGCTTCCGGAGTGGGACGAAGAGTCCCCGCCGCTGAACGCGGAAGCCGACTACACCACCGTTTTTCAGCTCAGCCATCGGGCGGATCCCGACCCGCCTCTTATGGCTGACCTTGAGCGTCTCGCGGCCCCCGACGATCCGATCCCGCTCGCGGTCCTGGCGCTCCGCGGCCTCGAAGAGGTATGCATCGACGACGTGACGTGGCGCCTCTCCGCCAAGGACTGCGACGTTGAAGTCCGATCGTCGCCCGAGGGGAGGCTCTTCCGGTGGCAGTCGTTTGCCTCCAACTACCGCCCCGGAAACGACGAGATGCGTGCGTTCCTCGAGGCGCGCCGCGAACTCAACGATCAACGTGACGCTCGGGGCCAACGGCCGGAGCGGCAAGTCATCGCGTTGCTACCGCTGGACAGTACGGGGAGACCCGCTCCACCAGACCGCGGGCGCGCCTACGCGACACTCCCGACACAGGCGTCCGTGCCGTTTGGCTTCCACCTACAAGCCGACTGGCTCGTCGATCTCGACCGCCAGAACTTGAGGCCCATCGAGGAGAACGCCTGGCAGCAAGCCATCGTGCGCCAGGTGCCCGAACTCGTCCGGCAGATCCTAGTGTGGCTCAAGAAGCAACCGGAAGGGTCCAAAGAACGAGGGTACCGGCTCCTGGCCGATCCGACGAAGGACGACGATCCACTCTCGGAAGCGCTCGGACACCTCCAACAGGACTTCGCTCGCGCGATCGGCGACCTGAACGTCGTGCCGATTCATGGAGGCACGAAAGGCAGTTACTCCACTCTGGACGTCAGATGGTCGGACACACTGCCGCGTTGGTGGAGTGCATTGGCCGAACTGCCTGAGGATGGGCGGACGGATGCTCTGTTCGCACTCTGGCACGGCATCAAGGACCGGGAGTGGAACGATGTGCCAGCCGTCCCGACCGAGGCGACCGTCGCCAGAATCTCGTGCCCCTTGTGATGACGGAGGATGGCGACCGGAAACCCCGTGAAGCCTTGCTCGCGGACCCGCTCGTCGACCATGGCCGTTGTCGCCGAGACCTGTTCCAGAGCAGCCCGGCACTCCTCGAGGACTACGCGATCATCGAAGATCGACGGGCCGTGGTTCTGTTCCTGGAGCGACACGCAGGCTTGTCGCCACCGCCTACCGCTACGTGCTGGACGATCTCGACGCCGGGAGTCTCCCGGTGTCCCAGTGGGACCAGCGTCGAAAGCACGCCCGGCTCTATGGGCAAGGTCAGTGGCGGCCAGTCGACCCATCCTCGATCATCGTGGCCGATGTGCAGTCACCGTTGATCCGCCAACTCCTCCCCGACAATCGAATCGCGGTGGCGGCGGCCCACCTGGGCGAAACGTCCAAATCCGTTCGTCGAGTCGCCGAGCGCCTTGGCATCCACCTACTATCGGACCAAGTCAAGATCCAGGCCGGCAGAGCGGTTGATCGGAAAACGCCTTGGGCCGGCCGCCTCAAGCGAATTGTCCAAACCTTGGCCCTGCTAGAGGATCGACAGGAGATTCAGAAACTGACCTTCCACGAGGACTTGACTCTGCGCGTCGCAGGCACGGAGCGTCCGCTCCTGGCCTACGTCGAGGGCGACATTCTCCGGCTCTCCGGCGAACCCTCGAGCTTCGCCGTCGAGGCAGCCGACCAGCTCGTGAACCACTTCCGACTTGGCCAGCGGGGCCACGAGGTCGCGTGGCTGACCGGAGCGCTCTTCGCGCTGGAGGACTCGATGTCGTTCCGGACACATCTCAAGACGCTGGCGGATGGACTCGGCGTGGAGAGCGATCTCGACGACCTGGGGACGAACGACCACGCCGAGCCTGTTGCGGAAAGCGACGAATTCAGCGAGCCAGGCCGAGTTCGAGAAAAGGGAGGGTCGGGAAGCTCTGGAAGCGCCAGACGGTCAGCCCGGTTTCGACGTGCTCAGCCGAGACCCGCAGACCGGCAGGGAGCTCCGCCGCATTGAAGTGAAGGGCGTGCAAAGACGATTCGAGAAGGACGCCAGCGTCCTCCTGTCCGCCCGCCAAGTCAACGACGCACTGCAGCAGGAAGATGGAGCCGAGTACTGGCTCTATGTCGTCGATTCAACCGACACCGTGGAACCACGGGTGATTCCAATCCCCTGGACACGGTGGCACGGCCGGCTACGCTACGGCTTCTTCGCCCGCGCCTGGAACCAGTACGCAGAAGAACCGAGTGATCCTGCGGTCCAGGACTAGTGCGTCCTGGTCCCAAGTCGACGGCCATACGGACGGGTGATCGGCGAGGACAACCAGAAACTGATCAGCCGGCGACCAGCACCGCCCAGCGGCGGCGATAAGCTGCCCTGATGACCCCCACGCTGGCCCCTGGTTTCCGCGTTCGTCTCCTGGCGCTCGCCATCGCCGCCGTTTGCGCCGCCGCTCCGGCCCTCGCCCAGCGCACCGTCAAGCCCGTCCTGCACGGCCGGCACTGGGTGGCCGTGACCGGCAAACCGCTGGCCGCCACGGCCGGCGCGCTGATCTTCGCCCGCGGCGGCAACGCCGTGGACGCGACGTGCGCCATGCTCGCGGCCACGTCGACGATGTGGGACACGCTCGGCTGGGGCGGGGAAACCCAGGCCCTGATCTTCGACCCGCGGAACAACGAGGTGGTCGGAATCAACGCGCTCGGCGTCGCGCCGACCGGTGCGACGGTCGAGTTCTACCGTGACCAGGGCCATGTCTACCCACCCGAGTACGGACCGCTCGCGGCGGTGACGCCGGGCACCCCAGGCGGGCTGATCGTCATGCTCGCGCACTACGGGACGATGAGCCTGGCCGAAGTGCTCGAACCGTCCATTCAGATGGCGGACGGCTACCCGATCGAGCGCGCCCAGGCCGACAACATGGAGAGGCGCCGGGAGATGCTCCAGCAGTGGCCGGACTCGGCCCGGGTCTTCCTGCCCCACCGGTCGTCGTCCGGGGACAGCGACGGTCGCGCGGCGCCGAGAGAGGGCGAGATCTTCCGCCAGCCGGACCTGCTCGACACCTTGCGCAAGCTCGTCGACGCTGAGGCCGTCGCCCTCAAGCAGGGCAAGACCCGGGAGCAGGCCCTGGCCGCCGCCTACGACCGCTTCTACCGCGGCGACATCGCCGAGGAGTTCGTCCGCGGCTCACGCGAACTGGGCGGCCTCCACACGATGGCCGACCTGGATCAGTGGCAGGTTCATATCGAGGAACCGGTGCGCACGAACTACCGCGGCGTCGACGTCTACAAGCTGACGTCGTGGGTACAGGGGCCGGTCATGCTGCAGGCGCTGAACATCCTCGAGAACGCCGACCTCAAGGCGATGGGTTACAACTCGGCCCGTTACATCCACGCGCTCTACCAGGCGATGAACCTGGCCTTCGCCGACCGCGACTTCTACTACGGCGATCCCTACTTCCCGCCCGCGGAACCGCTCGAGGGCCTGTTGTCGAAGAGCTACGCGCGCGCTCGGTACGACGCGATCGACTGGGAGCGAAACGACGAGAACGCCCGCCCCGGCAACCCCTATGACTTCCAGGACGGCGACAATCCCTTCCTGGGCCTACTTGAGAAATGGACGCCGATCCCGCCGGCGGCGGACGCCGAGGGCGAACAGGGCTTCCAGCAGGCGTCGGCCGGCCGACAGCCCATGCCGCGCATGACCTACGAGGAGGCGTTCACCGCCGGAACGACCTCGATCCAGGCCGCGGACGCCGAGGGTTGGGTCGTGTCCGTGACCCCCAGCGGCGCCTGGATCCCCGCCGTGATCGCCGGCCGCACCGGCATCGGCATGAGCCAGCGGATGCAGAGCTTCGTGCTCGACCCGGGGCTCAACCCGTACAACCTGCCCGAGCCGGGCAAGCGGCCCCGCGCCACGCTGACGCCCGGGATGGCGCTCAAGGACGGCCGGCCCTACCTGTCATTCGCGGTCCAGGGCGGCGACACCCAGGACCAGAACCTGCTCCAGTTCTTTCTCAACGTCTTCGAGTTCGGCATGAACGTCCAGGAAGCCGTCGAAGCGGCGAACATCACCAGTCACCAGATGCAGAGTTCCTTCGGCGCCCACGAGTCGCGACCGGGAGACCTCGACCTCCGCCGCGACGTGCCGCCCTGGGTGCGGCAGAAGCTCCGGGACATGGGCTATCAAGTCCGCACGCTGGACCGCACCTCCGGACCGATCACCGCGATCTGGTTCGACCGCGAGAACGGCACCATGTGGGGCGGCGCCAGCGACTACGGCGAGGACTACGGCATCGCCTGGTGACGACGGATTCGACCGCCCCTCTTGACTCAAGGAGAAACCCGTGAAGCGACTGCTCAGCGCGCCCTCTGCCCTCTGCCTCCTGATCTTAGCCACGGCCTGTGGCGAGTCCGCCCGCACCGGAACCCCGTCGGCCGACATCGTCGACATCCCGAACACGAAGTACGTGCTGGACAACGGCCTGCGCCTCATCGTCCACGAAGACCACAAGGCGCCGATCGTCGCCGTCAACGTCTGGTACGACGTCGGCGCCGGCGACGAGAAGATCGGCAAGACCGGCTTCGCCCACCTGTTCGAGCACCTGATGTTCAACGGCAGCGAGCACTTCAACGACGACTACTTCAAGCCCTTCGACCGGGTCGGCGCGACCGGCATGAACGGGACGACGAACCAGGACCGGACGAACTACTTCCAGGTCGTGCCGACGACGGCGCTCGACATGGCGCTGTGGATGGAGTCCGACCGCATGGGCCACATGCGGGCGGCCGTCGACCAGGCCCGGCTCGACGAGCAGCGCGGCGTGGTCCAGAACGAGAAGCGCCAGGGCGAGAACCAGCCCTACGGCAAGGTCTTTCTGACCATCTTCGAGAACACCTACCCCGACGGCCACCCCTACGACCACTCGACGATCGGCTCGATGGAGGACCTGAACGCCGCCTCGCTGGCCGACGTGCACGAGTGGTTCGACACCTGGTACGGCGCCGCCAACGCGGTTCTCGTCGTTGCCGGCGACGTCGAGGCCGAGGACGTGAAGGCGCGGGTCGAGAAGTACTTCGGCCACATCCCCTCCGGACCGCCGCTGATCAAGCCCGACGTTTCCCTTGCCCGCCGGAGCGAGCCGAGCCGGATCGTCCTCCAGGACCGGGTGCCCCAGGCCCGGGTCTACAAGGCCTGGAACGTCGCCACGGTGAGGGACAAGTCCGTCGATCACCTCTCCCTGGCCAGCGACGTCCTGGCCGCCGGCAAGAGTTCCCGCCTCTACAAGCGGCTGGTCTACGACGATCAGATCGCCACCGATGTCAGCGCCTTCGTCATGACCCGCCAGTTCGGCAGCCTGTTCCTCGTCATCGCGACCGCCACGCCCGGCCAGGACCTCGCCGAGGTCGAGGCCGTCCTCGACGAGGAACTCGAGGCCTTCCTCGCCTCGGGACCGACCGCGGCCGAACTGGCGCGGGCGCAGGCCAGCACGCGGGCCAGCTTCATTCGCGGCGTCGAACGGATCGGCGGCTTCGGCGGCAAGTCCGACGTGCTGGCCGCCAGCGAGGTCTACCTCGGTAGCCCCGACGGCCACAAGACGACCCAAGCGAACCTCCTGAGCGCCACCGTCGCCGACGTCCACGGCGCCGCCCTCGAGTGGCTGGACGACGGTCTTCTGACCGTCGAGGTGAGGCCCTTCGCCACCTACACGACGAGCGAAAGCACGGTCGACCGCTCATCCGGTCCGCCCGAGGTCGCCGAGTTCCCCTCCGCTTCGTTCCCGGCGCGCGAAACCGCGGAACTCGACAACGGTCTGAGCCTCATCCTGGCCCGGCGCGACGCGGTGCCGGTCGTCAACCTGACCATGCTGCTCGACGCCGGCTACGCCTCCGATCAGTTCGCCCTGCCGGGCACCGCGCGGATGGCGATGGGGATGCTCGACGAGGGCACGACGTCCAGGGGCGCGCTCGAGATCTCGGACACGCTCGACAGCCTCGGCGCCAACCTCGGAGCGGGCTCGAACCTCGACGTGTCGACCGTATCGATGAGCGCGCTCGCGGAGAATCTCGACGAATCCCTCGACCTGTTCGCCGACGTCATCCTGAACCCCTCCTTCCCGGAGGACGAGTTCGAACGCCAGCAACAACAGCAGCTCGCCGGCATCGGCCGCGAGAAGGTACAGCCGGTGTCGATGGCCCAGCGCGTCCTGCCCCGTATCCTCTACGGCGAGGGGCACGCGTACAGCAATCCGCTGACCGGCTCGGGAACCGAGGAGTCGGTAGGCGCGCTCGATGTCGACGCCCTGCAAGCGTTCCACGACACCTGGTTCAAGCCGAACAACGCGACCCTGATCGTCGTCGGCGACATCACGATGGATGACCTGCTACCGGCGATCGAGTCCCGCTTTGCGAGCTGGGAGGCGGGCGACGTGCCGGCCAAGAACCTCGCCGAAGTCGCGCCGAAGCCCGAGACGGTCGTCTACCTGATCGACCGGCCCGACTCCGCGCAGTCGATCATCTTCGCCGGGCAGCTTGCGCCACCGAAGGGCGATCCCCGCAACCTCCAGATCGAGGCGATGAACGACATCATCGGCGGCGGCTTCACCTCGAGGATCAACCTGAACCTCCGCGAGGACAAGGGCTGGTCGTACGGCGCCCGGGCGATCCTCCTCGACGCCGCGGGGCAACGCCCCTACTACGCGTTCGCTCCGGTCCAGACCGACCGGACGGCCGAGTCGATGGCCGAGATCGACAAGGAGATTCGGGGCATCCGGAGCGGCGGCAGTAGGCCGCCGACCGCGGACGAACTGGCGAAGGTGACGGACCAGAACACGCTGACCCTGCCCGGGCGCTGGGAAACGAACGGCGCGGTGATGGCGAGCCTCATCGAGATGAGCCGCTTCAACCTGCCGGACGACTACTGGGACACGTTCGCGGAAGCCGTACGGGGAGTCGGCCTCGCCGACGTCAGCGCCCAGGCGGACCGCGTACTCCAACCCGACAACCTGGTCTGGATCGTGGTCGGCGACCGGGTCCGGATCGAGGAGAAGATCCGGGCGCTGGGGCTTGGCGAGATGCGGTTCCTGGACGCGGACGGGAACCCGGTGGAAGTCTAGCTAGAGAAGCCGATCCGGACCGGCGCTTCGCGCCGGATGCCGACGAGGACGTCGGCGCACCCAGTGTCAGTCGTCGTCCGGCCAGCGCAGCTTGCGCCGCGTACCGGCGAACTCCACCGTCCGGCAATCTTCCGAAACCGTCCGCAGCAGCGCGAAACGGGGCGCGTCCGCGATCTCGACCAGCCCGTGGTCCGCGGACGTAGCGAACAGGCGTTCCTCCTCGTCCAGGCGCAGTGAGTCGGGATCGAGAGTGTCGGCGTGGCCGTTGTTCAGATCGGCCATGACCCGGTCGGTTCCGGCCTCAGCTCCTTCCCGCAGTTGAACCGCCACCAGCGGCGTGGTCGCGCAGTCGAGATAGCACTTGTCCCACCAGCCGTCGTTGACCCGGTACTCGACGAACCAGACGCCGAGGGCTCGTTCGAACCCGATGTGCTGGATGAAGAAACGCCGGATGCGCTCAGCCACCGGCTGCTCCTTCCACGACCAGCGCCGCTCCGCATCGACGACGATCGGCGGGTAGTGAAACGACATCAGCGCGTCGTCGAAGGCGCGCCCCCCGGCGACCGCCCGCGCCAGCGGCACCGGGAAGTAGGTGCCCCGCTCCAACCGGTCGAGCCGCTCCGGGAGTTCCTCGGCGACGACCGCCACCACGGCGGGGTCCCTTGCCGCCTCCGAGTCGGCCAGAGCCTCCCGGTCCACAGGCGACAATGGATTGCGGAACCGGGCCTGGTGGGAGAGGAAGATCGAGACCCCCCGGGGCCACAGCCGTTCGCAGGCCCGAAGCAGGTCGTCCATGACGCGAAGTTCTCTGCCGGCTCCTACCTGCCTCCGGGCTGCGGCGCCGGCTCCGGTTCGCCCGCTTCCGGACTCAGCCCCACGAGCCAGCGCAGACCGTTCTTCAGGTCTTCGACCATCATGTACGTGCAGGGCACCAGAACCAGGGCGATGCCGGTCACGAACAGAACGCCGAAGCCCAGGCTGAGCGCCATGGGGACGAGCCACTGGGCCTGGTTCGACCGTTCCAAAATGATCGGCATCAGGCCGAAGAACGTCGTCAGCGAGGTCAGGATGACCGGCCTCACGCGCCGGGTCACGCCGCCGACCACGGAATCGAGCAGGCTCTTGCCCTCGCTCCGCAACTGGTTCACCGCGTCGATCAGGACCAGCGAGTCGTTGACCACGACGCCGGAAAGAGCGACCAGCCCGAAGATGCTGAGGAAACTCAGGTCGTAGCCCATGATCAGGTGGCCGACGACCGCCCCGAACATGCCGAAGGGCACCGCCGACAGAACGACCAGGGGCTGCAGGTAGCTGCGGAAGGCGACCGCCATCAGGGCGTACATGGCGAGCATGGCGACCAGCAGACTCCCCATCAGGGAACCGACCGCTTCGGCCTGCGCTTCCTGCTCGCCGCTGAAGTTGAAAGTCAGTCCCGGTGTGTCGGCCACCACTTCCGGCAGGATGGTTCGGGCAAGGGCGGCCCGAATGTCGTTGCCCGTAGTGGCCGTCGGGTCGATGTCGGCGGTCACCGTGACGGTGCGGCGCCCGTCGACCCGGAGGATCTCGGTGAACGATCTCCCAGGCCGCACGTACGCCGCCTGGTGGAGCGGAATCTCGCCGCCGCCCGGGGTGCGAATCAGGAGGTTCTCGATCGCGTGGACCGAATCGCGCTCCTCCCGCGGCAGGCGGACGTAGACCCGAAGTTCGTCGCGACCCCGCTGCTGGCGGCTGGCCTCGGCGCCGAAGAAGGCGCCACGGACCTGGGCCGCCAGGGCCCGCTCGGTGAGTCCCAGACCCTTGGCAGCCGGCTTGAGCACGAGGTCGAGCTGCGGCTTGCCGACCTTGAAGCCGTCGTCGACGTCGAAGACGCCGTTGTAGGTCGCCAGCGACGCGGCGACGCGCGCCGCCGCCGCCTCGAGCGGCGGCGTCTGGGTGTGCTCGAGCTGGACCGAAACCTTGGCGCCGGCTGACGGACCGGTGTTGAAGTCGAACGACAGCCGGTCCACCCCCGAAACTTCACCCACCCGCTCGCGCCAGCGCGCGGTGAACTCGGCCGAGCCGAACTCGCGCTCCGCGTCGGGAACGAGGTATGCCGTGACGACGCCGACGTGTCCGCCGGTCGTGGGGAAGCCCTGGCCGGGGCCGAAAGCGCCCGTGTCGGCACTGCCGATCCTCGCCCGGAGTCCCTCCAGGACGGTGTCCGGCATCGAGCCGTCCGCTCGCCGGCGCATCCGCCCCTCCGCCACGAACTCGGCGCCGACCTCCTCCGCGGCCTGGGTCATCCGTCGCGCAACCTCGCGGGTGTCCGCGACCGGCGCGCCGAACGGCAGTTCGATCACGCCGTTCGCGAACTCGCCCTCGATCCGCGGGAAGAAGTTGAACTTGATGTGCCCCCCCGCGACGATGCTGACCGCGACGACCAGCCCCGAGAACATGACAGCCACCGTCAGGTAGCGGTCGCGCACCAGCCGCCGGACGATCGGCGGCACCTGCCCCGCGATCACGCGCTCCACCCACTCCGAGAAACGGAGCTGAACCGCGCCCAGCTTCTTGAACGGATTGAGCGACCGCCTGCGGCCCTTCCGGCCGCGCAGCTTCGTCCGCCCCACGTGCCGCAGGTGCGCCGGCAGGATGAACACGGACTCGATCAGGGACAGCAACAGGACCGGAATGACGATGAACGGGATGTTGCGGAAGAACTTGCCCGTGATGCCGGGAACGATGGCCAGCGGGATGAAGGCGATGATCGTCGTGAGCACCGCGAACGTGACCGGTGTCAGCACCTCGCGGGTACCGACGATCGCGGCCTCGAGCCGGTTGTCGCCCCGGCGGTGGTAGAAGATCGCCTCGCCGACGACGACCGCGTCGTCCACCGCAATGCCGAGCACCAGGATGAACGCGAAGAGCGAGATCATGTTGAGCGACACGCCGAGGATCGGGATGAGAAAGAACGAGCCGCAGAATGAGATGAAGATGCCCAGGCTGACCCAGAAGGCGACGGCCGGGCGCAGGAAGATGCCCAGCACGGTGACCACCAGCAGCAGTCCGATCAGGCCGTTCTTTCCGAGAATCGACAGCCGGGCCCGGTATTCCTCCGACTCGTCGTTCACGATCGAGAGTCCCACCGAGTCCGGCAACGTGCCTTGCCGGCGCTCGACCAGGTCGTAGACCGCGGACGAGACCTGAAGTGGCACCTCCTCACCGACACGGTAGACCTGCAGGTCGATCGCCGGCTGACCGTTGTAGTACAGCTCCTCGTCCGTCTCCCGGAAGCCGTCGACCACGGTGGCGACATCGCGCAGGCGGACACGGGTGCCGTCGGCCCGGGCGATCAGCGTGATGTCCCGGAACTCCTCGCCGTAGTCGCGCCGCTCCGTGGTGCGAACCAGGACTTCGCCGCCCTCGGTCTTGACCGAGCCGCCGGGAAGATCGATCGAGGCCGCTCGCACGGCCGTCGAGATCTGCGGCAGCGTCAGGCCGTAGCGCCGCAGGTTGTCGGCAGGCACCTCGACGCTGATCTCGGGCGGCGGAATCCCCGTCTTCTCCACCAGGGTGATCCGCTCGTCCGAGAGCAGTTCGTTCCGGATCTCCTCGGCGAGCCGGTCGAGCGACTTGAGGTCCACGTCCCCGTGAACCAGCAGCGACAGCACCTGTCTGCGGTTCGTCACCAGAGAGATGACAGGGCGTTCGGCGTCCTGCGGGAAGGACGTGATCCGGTCCACCGTGCTCTTGATGTCGTTGTAGGTCCGGTCCGGACTCGCGCTGGTGAGGAGCTCGGCCATCACCGTGCCGACACCCTCGACGGAGATCGAGTTGATCTTCTTGATGCCGTCGAGACTGCTGATCTCGTCCTCGATCGCGAGGACGACTCCCTCCTCGACCTCCTGAGGCGACGCCCCCGGGTAGGCGACCACCACGGTCACGATGTCCATGTCGATTTCCGGGAAGACTTCCCGCTTGGTTCCGAAGGCGAACAGGATGCCGCCGATGACCAGGACGCCCATCAGCAGGTTCGCCGCGACCGGATGGGCCGCCATCCATGCGATCGGCCCCTTGCGATCGACCGGACCGTGGTCGTGCGACATCAGGCTCATGGCGCCACTCCCGTCGGCACGGCGCCCCAGGCCGACACGTCCCAGCGGCTGGCGGCGGAGAGGAGCTCGGCGGCCATCAACGGAGGCGCATCCGCTCCCAGGCGGAGCTTCATCCCCTCGATCGGAGTGGCGATGCGGCTGGTCACGACGAGCTCACCCTCAGCCAGACCGGCATCGATGCACACGCTGTCCTCGAATCTCCACGCCACTTCGACCGGTCGACGCTCGAGCTGCGCGCCGGTGTACATCCAGAGGTGTCCGCCCTCCTGGAGCCACTCCCTGGGCACCTCGAACAGGTCGCGCACCGTGCCGCCCTCGAGCAGGAGGTCGACGTAGCTGTCCAGGAGCAGGAGTCCTCGTCCCGCGGGACCGCCCGTTCCGCGCGCGAGTCCGAGCGGATCGTCGACCTCCACCAGCACGCGGGCCATCCGGCCCGCGGTGTCGAGGTCTCCCAGCAAACGGACGATGCGGCCCGGCAGGACGTAGTCGGTCTCGGGATCGAGCCGCACCAGCGCGCGCGAACCCTCGACGTCGCCGTGGAGACCGGGAACGCGGAGCTGTTCGAGTTCGTCGGTTCGGACCGCGGCCCGCACCCAGAAGGCGTCGGTGCCCGCCAGCGTCACGGCCTGACTCTGCGGCGTCACCGTCTGCCCGACCTCGATCGACTCGGAGAGGACGACGGCGTTGAACGGACTGCGCACGACTGTGCGTTCGAGGTCCAGCCGGGCCCGCGCCAGGGCTGCGCGGGCGGTGTGGACGGCTGAGAGCCGGGAGCGCAACTGCGGTTCGCGGAGCGCCAGCGAGGCCTCCATCTGTTCGACGTCCAGCTCATCCTGGAACAGCTCCCACTCCCGCTCGGCGACCCGGCCACGGCCCTGCTCCAGTTCGAGCTGCGCAGCCGCCTCGGCGACCGACGCGGTAGCCCGGGCCACCGCCAGCTTGAAGTCGGCGTCCTCGATCGCGAAGATGACGTCGCCCTCGCGCAGCAGCGTGCCGGGAGCGAGCTGCGACATGACGAACGCGATCCGGCCGCTCACCTGGGGCTGGACGACGACCCTCTGGGCCGGCAGAACGGTCCCCTGGGCCTCGATGTCGATGCGCCGCGGCAGCCGCTTCACCTCGGCAACTTCCACCAGCACGCCGGAATCGTCCGGCGGCCTCTGCACGGCCTCCGGTCTGGCCTGGATGATCGCCCTGGCAGCCACCAGGCCGACCGCCAGGACCAGCACCACGATGCCGACGCGGATCAGGGTACCCTTCATGTCGTTCCGCCTGTCAGGACGCTCCGCCGGCAGTCGTTGTTTCGGGCGCCGCGGCGAGTCCCGCCGCCAGCCGTTCCACCGACGTGCCCGGCGCGAAGCCCAGCGCCCGGCAGAGTTGCAGGCGGCTCGCGAGCTGCTGCCGCCGGGCGTCGACCAGCGCCTGCTCCAGCCCCTGCTGGGACAGGAGCGCGGTCAGCACGTTCAGGTAGTCCGTGGCGCCCTCACGGTACGACTCGCTGGTGAGAAGCAGCACCCTGCGCGCTTCCCCCAGACGCTCCTCCAGGTTCGCGACGAGCTCACGGCTGCTGCGGCCGACCGCCAGCGCCGTCTGCACCTCGCCGACCGCGTTGACCAGGGACTGCGCGTAGGCGTAGAGGCTCTCCTCCGCCGCCGCGTAGGCCTGGTCGATACGCGCCCGCCGGCCGCCGGCGCCATACAGGGTCTGCGAGGCGGTACCGCCGATCTGCCGTACGAGGTCGTCCAGGACTTGAGCGACGTCCAGAGCCCGCCCGGTGACCAGGGCGCTCAGCGACAGCGAGGGCAGCCACTCCTTGACCGCGGCCGCCGCCCGTCGGTCCGCCGCCTCCACCCGCCAGCGAGCCGCCTGCAGGTCGGGCCGACGCTCAAGCAGCGCGGCAGGCACACCGAGCTCAGGCTGTTGGGCGGTCCGCAGCAGCGAGCCCAGGCCAGGCGCGTCGTCCGGAGTCTGGCGCTCAGCGCTGCCAAGGAGCGTCGCGAGCTGGAACTCGAGCGACTCCAGCCGGCCGCGCGCGAGTTCGATCTGCCCCCGAAGGCTCAGCAACTGCTCCCGCTGACGGCCGATGTCCTGGGCCGGACCCAGGCCTTGGCCGAAACGAAGCTGGGTCAGTTCCAGGAACCTCTCCGACGTCCGCTGCTGACTCTCGAGGAGCGCGATCAGTTCGCGTTCCGCGACGACGCCGAACCAGACCTCGGCCAATCCCGACGACAGGCTGATCGCCAGCGACCGCAGATCGTGCACGGACGCCTCGGCATCCAGCAGAGCCGCCAGTTCGCGATTCCGCAAGCGGCCCCAGAGATCGATCTCGAAGCTGGCCGCCAGGCTGGAGTCCCAGGCCGCCCCGGCCAGCAGGAACTGGTTCACGATGCCGCTGCCCGGGAAGGTGAGATCGTTCCCGGTGAGGGAGGCATCGAGTCGCGGCATCAGGTAGGCGCCGCTCTCCCGGGCGCGGGCGTCGGCCGCCTCGACTCGCCTCCAGGCGGCCTGAAGGTCGAAGCTCTGGCCGGCAAGGCGGTCCTGCAGACTCCGAAGCGTCTGATCTCCCATGGCGCTGCAGGCGCCCGGCGCGGCCACGTCCGGCGCCACGTCGGTTCCGCGGTCGAACCCGGCCGGCGGTTCGGCGACCTCCGGGATGCGCTCCAGGACACTGGTGTGGGTGCAGCCAAGAGCCGCCAGTCCGGCAACCACCGGCAACAGCGCGGCCGCGAAAGACCGGGGGCGGCGGCCCCGGGTCCGACGGGGCTCTTCGCATGAGTAATGCATCAGGACGCGAACAGAGAAGGACCGGACAACTCTAGTCAATCAAGGCCCCAAAGGGGACCAGGATTGTCTGAGATACGTTGTCCGGCCGCCAAGGTTTGGCGGCGTCAAGACCTGCTCAGCTCCAGGGCGCCGGCTTCGTCGACCCGCAGTTTCCAGCCCGGCTCCACGACCGTGATGCTGTGCCGCTCCTGCACGAGACAGGGGCCGGAGCGTTCGAAACCCGGAGCGAGATCCTCGCGGCGCAGGAGCGCCGCCGTCCGCCAGCCGCCGAACCAGGCCCGGTACTCAACGGCTCCGGCTTCGCGGCCCGCGGCCGCCCCGGCGCGATCGAGCCGCGCCGCGGCGGGAGCGGTCGAAGCCAGGACGCGAACCGACTCGACCTCGATCGGGTGTTCCGGGGGCGGATACCCGTAGACGGCCTGGTACCGATCGGCGAACAGACCCGCGATGACTTCGGTCGAGGCGGCTTCCGCGGTGGAAGCGGGTTCCACCTCGAGCGCGGTCTCCTGGCCGAGCAACCGGAGCCGGACGATTCGACGCCGCACCGCGGCGCCTTCCAGATTCGCGCCGCGTTCTTCCAGCAGCCGGCCCAGCGCTTCGCGTTCCAGGCGCTCCACCACGGAACCGACCCCACCGCCGTCGAGCGGTTCGAGGACCTGCCGGTGAGCGAAGCGCTCCAGCACGGCGTGGCCGAGCCCGACGGCGCTGAGCAGCGACGTATCGACGGGCACGAGGACCGCCTCCATGCCCAGCTCCGAAGCGATCGCACAGGCGTGCTGCCCGCCGGCGCCGCCGAAGCTCACCAGGGCGTAGTCCGTCGGGTCGTAGCCGCGCGAGATCGAGATGCGGCGAATCGCGTCGGCCATCCGTTCGTTGGCGATCGCGAGGAACCCGCCGAGGAGTCGCTCGCTGACACCGCCGAGCCCGGCCAGCGCCTCGGCAGCACGCTCTTCGGCGGCGGCGACGTCGATGGGCAGGCCGAAAGCCCTCGGATCGATGCGCCCCAGCAACAGGTTCACATCGGTGATCGTGAGCGGTCCGCCGGCGCCGTAGCAGGCGGGTCCGGGACGCGCCCCGGCGCTTTCCGGCCCCACCTTGAGCTGACCGTGATCGACCCGGCAGATCGAGCCGCCGCCGGAAGCGACCGTCTCGATCGCCAGCGCCGGCGCCACGACGACCGCGTCGCCGACGCGGAACTCGAAGTTGTACTCGAAATCGCCGTCGTAGCGCGAGACGTCCGTGCTGGTGCCTCCCATGTCGAAGCCGATCACCCGTTCATGGCCACTCGCTCTCCCCGCCGCGGCCGCGCCCACGACGCCGCCGGCTGGGCCCGACAGCAGGCTGTCCTTGGGGCGGTAGCTCGAGAAGCCCGCAAGTCCGCCGGCGCTGGTCATCACCCGGGGCGCAACGCCGTCGTTCTCACCTGCCTCCGACCCGCCACCTCCCGAGAGCGCGGTGCCCGTGGTCTCCAGGTAGCCGCCGACCGCCCGCCCCAGGTAGGCGTCGACCACGGCCGTGTGCGCGCGCGGCACGATCTTGATCAGCGGCGCCAGCTCGGCCGAGCAGGACACCGTGCGGAAGCCGGCGGAGCGAAGGATGCGCTCGGCCCGCCGCTCGTGATCCGGGTTCCGGTAGCTGTGCATCAACGCCACGGCCGCGGCGCGGAAGCCCTCGTCGACGAGGGCGCGGGCGGTGGTTCCCAGTCCGCCTTCGTCGAGCGGTTCCAGCTCCCTGCCCTCGGCGTCGAGCCTTCCGCCGACCTCGACCGACCGTTCGTACAGGGGGGCCGGGCGCTCGACCGCGAGCGCGAAGATGTCCGGTCGCGCCTGGTCGCCGATCAGCAGCAGGTCGGCGAAGCCTTCCGTGACGAAGAGCACCGTCCGCGATCCCGCCCGCTCGAGCAGGGCGTTCGTGCCGCGCGTCGTGGCGAGCCGGAGATCGCACGGCGGCAGCGGTTCGTGCAGCGCCCTGCCGGTGGCGATGCGCGCCGCGAGAATCGGCGCGTTCTCCGGAGACAGGAGTTCCAGCACCTGGCCGGGCTCAAGAACCGGAGTGGCGGCGCCGCTCGCCGCCGGCAGGAGCCTGCAGGTTCCATCCGCCGACCATCGCTTCACCAGCGCCGGCGTGCCTTCGCCAAGCGGGACCGCACGGTAGCCGGCGAAGAAGCCCTCGGGCAGGTCGAAGCGGGTCTCGAGCCGGGGCCCGTGCGCGCCATTCGAGACCACCGTGGCCCGGACGGCGCCAGAGCTCAGGACCTTCACGCACCGGGATGAACCCTCCGGATCGATCGCGACGCAGTCGGTGAACGTGCCTCCGGTATCGATCCAGAGCTGCCAGAGAGACTGCACGGCAGAAGCCCGGTTCGCGCGGCCGCCAGGCGGCCCTAGGAGGCCGCCAGCAAACGGACCAGGCGATCGATCCGCCGGTCGCCGTCGGGTTCCAGCCGTTGCGCGCGACGAAGCAGCTTCTCGGCGGCCTTCCGCTCGCCCCGGCGCAGCAGCACCTCGCCCAGCGCCGCCGCGGGCGCCGCCTCGTCCGGTCCGAGCCGCCGCGCCCTGCTGTAGAAGCGTTCCGCCTCGTCCAGACGCCCGTAACGCAGGCTCAGGTCGCCGAGGGCGATGTACGTGAAGGGGTTGCGGTTGCGCTTGGCGTCGGCCATCAACAGCAGGTCGTCCGCCTCTTCCGTCCGTCCGTCCAGCCGCAGCAGTACAGCCAGGTTGACCAGGGCTGAACTGAGCCCCGGATCGACGACCAGGGCTTGCCGGTAGCTCCGCTCCGCCTGGACGTTCCGGCCGCTCCGGCGCTGGGCCACTCCCAGGTTGGCCCAGGCGGACGCCAGTTCCGGGTCGATCCGGACGGCGTCCTCGAGCCAGGCGACGGCTTCGTCGAGGCGCTCTGCCCGCAGCGCCTCGGCGCCCCGGTTCGAGTAGTAGAGGGCGGTCGCCGTGAGATCGCTGATCGGCGTGACCCTGAAGCCCCGCTCGTCCTCACGCAGGCCGAAGTCGATGAGCCGCATCGCGTGCCTGGGCCCGAACCCCACCGCGACGTGGTCGGAGATGACGATCAGGTCGCCTGCGCGCTCGAAGTTCTCGACGTGCGACACCTCGACGAAGTACGCGGCGAGATCGAGTTCCCTGGCCATGCCGACGAACATCTGGGTGAAGGCCAGGCAGTTCGCGGTCCGGGTCTCGAACACCTCCACCGCGGAACCGGTCCGCCCGGCCTTGTACTCCACGCCGAGCATGGACGTCTCGGTCACCGCCTCGATCAGGCGATCGAGACGCTTGTCCCGGTCGGTCGCCCCGGCCGCCTCGTGAACCCAGGCGGCCATTGCGTCGTTCAGCGCGAACGGCACGAGGGCGTGGCTGACTTCGCGGCGCTCGAGTTCACGCAGCAGCGCGTTCTCGCCGGTCTCGCGTACCCCGGTCGAGGCACACGCAAGAGACAACGCAGCCAGAAGCGCCGCCGCAGCCGGCCGGTTCAGCCAGCGGCGCCCGACTCGCGGTTCGATGTTCCCCGTTCTCACAGCGGTCACACCCTCCATCGGCGCCCGAACCATCTTAGCGCCGTTGATTCACCAACCAGCACGGATGCCTCAGGATTCCCGTGGTCCGGCCACCGGAAGATCGATGGATGTCAGGAGTCGGCGTGCCGCGCCTTGAGCACCCGCCGCCGCAGGAGGCGGACACTCACCACCGCGACCAGGAGCGCCACCGCGGCCAGAGCGAGCACGGGCATCGTGATCGCCAGGAGCGACAATCCGGCCGCCGACCCGGCCTCTCCGGTCGACACGACGGGATTGCCGATCCCGGCCGTCGCCATCGTGGAGGCTCCCCTCAGAAGCGTCGTCCCGGTCTGGACCACTGCCGCCGCCGTCCCACCGGCCACCGCCGCGAGGGCCCAGCCAACGAGGGGAGTCGCGGTCTCGATGTTCGCCGCGGCCACGACGACGCCGGCGGTCACCGCGGCCGGCATCGCGGCCACGTCGAGGACGTTGTCGAGCCAGGGGATGTAGTAGGCGCCGACCTCGCAGATCGCCGCGACCCCCAGAGCGAGCAGGGCCGGGGTTCCCGCCATCCACTCGAAGCCCTCAGCCAGGTCGAGTGCGCCAGCCCGGGCCGCAACGCCCATGACCAGGACGGGCAGAAAGACCCGGAAGCCGCAAGCCGCGGCCAGCCCGATGCCAAGACCGACGCTGAGCAGAATCTCCATCTCGCCACTCCTCTCCCTGATCGTGACTACGGCGAGGGCCGGCGCCGGGTTTCGAGCAACCAGCGCCGGAGGGCCCGCGCCTCGGGCACCTTGAGTGCGTTCGCGGCGACCAGATAGGTGAGGGCGAAGCCCATGACCGGGAGAACGCCGGCTATCCAGGGCGGACCCGGCATGAGGGTTTGCGTCGCCGCCCAGGGAGCAAGACAGAGCATCGCGAGGGGCAGATGCCGTCCCCATGCCCGCCACGGCCTTACCGGAGCACTCCGGCGACGCAAGCCGCGAAGCAGCAGGGCCAGCTCGAACCAGGTGCCGACCGCGGAGCCAAGAGCCAGCCCTACGGCGCCCAGACGCAGGCCATCCGGCGCCTCCGCGACCGCGGGCCCCAGCCAGCCGGGCAACCGCAGGTACGCGACGGCGACGCGATCGAAGACCGTCATCAGCCCCGCGCCGAGTCCGGCCGCGATCACGAGGCGCACCAGGACGATCCGGGCAGGACTCCGGGTGTCGCCGAACGAGAAGAACACGCTTTGCAGCAACCGTGACGTACTCGACGCCAGCAGGCCCAACGAGTACGCGGCCAGCACGAGGAACACGAGCCAGTTGTCGTGGAGATCGAAGGAACCGCGTCGATACACGGCGCCGACGATCCCCAAGCCCAGCGCCAGGTACCCAACCAGCGTCGGCGAGACGAGGAAGGACATCGCCGCCGCGGCCCTTTCAGCACGGTCCGCCGCCACTTTCGAGCGCTCCTCCTCGTCCCCGTCGAGCCGCGCCAACTCAGGCAGTTCCGCCGCGGCCACCGAAACGCCGAACAGCGAGATGGGCAGCAGGTACAGCCGCTGGCCCCAGCCCAGGACGGCAACCGCTCCCTCGGCAAGGAGGGAGGCCAGAAGGCCGTCGACATAGCCCCCGAGCTGACCGGCGCCCCGGCCGGCGATCGCCGGCCAGAGCCGGCTCAAGGTCCTCCGCAGGCCCGGCGCCCGCAGATTGAACGATGGGCGCAGGCCACCGGTCGCGCGCAGCACCGACGGCAACTGCACGGCGAACTGAAGCAGGCCGCCGAGCAGCCCGCCCCAGCAGGCGGCCAGCGCCAGCTCTTCCACACGGTCCGTTTCACCGCCGGTCACCCGCGCGGCGACGAACAGCACCACGGCGATCACGCTGGCGTTCCAGAAGCAGGGCGCGATGTAGGGGAGCAGAAAACGACGGTGGCTGTTGAGGATGCCGAGACACCACGCGGAGAGCGTGATCGCCGCCACCATCGGGAAGCTGATCCGGACCGCGCGCGTGGTCAGCGCCAGGCGGTCGACGACCGCTTCCCCGGCCACGATCGCCTCGGCGTCACCGGCGAAGCCGGCAAAGAACAGCCTGACCAGCCATGGGGCCAGAAGTACCCCGAGAAGGCTGAGGGCGGCCATGACGGCGAACAGCAGTCCGAAGACGGCGCCCGCCAGCGCGCCGGCATCGCGCCGCCGGCCCTCACTCAGCAGCCGGCTGTAGACCGGAATGAACGACGCCGAGAGCGCCTGGTCTCCGAGCAGGTTCTGGAGCGCGTTGGGCGCGCGGAACGCGGCGGAGACGACGTCCGCCAGAGCGCTGGCTCCCGCGAGACTCGCGATCACGGCCTCCCGGACCAGCCCAAGCACACGGCTGGCCAACATGCCGATCCCGACGCGCGCCGCCCCGCTCGACGCCAACGGCGCGCTCTCTCTGCCGGCGGACTCCGCCAGGGTCAATCCGAAAGGTGGACGACGACCCGGTCACCGCGCCGCTCGACCGTCGCCACGATGTCGGGCGCCGCGAGATCGAGCACCACGTGCAGGTTCCGGGTCGCTCCCCTGCCGTGAACGCCGGTGCGTACGCCACGCAGCCGGGACGCGCTCACCCCGCTCGCGTTGTAGTCGCGCTGCACGCCGATCAGCCGCACGAGCAGCCGCGGCGGTGCTTCAAGCAGCATCACATGGTGGCGCTCGAACGGGGCGTTGCCCGTGATCTCGACCAGCGTCCGGCCATCCTGCACCGAAGCGCTGATGGCTCGAAGCGCGGTCGCGTTGACGGGCGGTGCGGTCGGCGCCGGACTCGTTGGTGCAGGCGCCGAAGGGCGCGGCCGGGCAGCAGGCTCGGGAGGCGGGGCCGGCGGCTCGGGAGATGATGTGGCCGGCTCGGGAGACGGGGTCGGCTCGGGAGACAGGGCAGGCGCGGTCCGATCGGGAGCTTCGGCGGCCACCGGGTCCGGCGCGGACTCGGTCGAAGGCATGGCGGCCGCGGGCGGGTCCACGGGCCGGGCCGGTTCCTCGACCGGCGCCGCCACCTCAAAGCTCTGTGCGACAGGGGCTGGTTGCTCTTCGGCGCCGTCTCCACCGATGCCGACGAGCCGCATCAGCGGCCCACGCAGGAAGATCAGCAGGAGGCCGACGAGGATGACACCCACAACCGTCGGCCAGACCCAGGAAGGTCGGTCGGATTCCCGGTTCATCCAGTCGTCCTGGTCCCCCGCGAGGTCGCCGAACAGCTCGGCGCGCGTGTCGCCGGCTTCGCCGTCGTCGGTCGCCCCGTCGTCCAGGGAGGCGGCCTCGTCGGAAGGAGACTCTTCCGCGGCTTCCACGGAATCGGCCGGCTCTGCCGGCTCGACATCGTCATCGGCCGCGGTCGCCTCCGGCTCTTCCGTTTCTTCGCTGGCCTCGTCCGGTGTGTGGTCCACCGTTTCGACCTCCTCGGTCTCGGTCTCCCCCGCTTCGGCAGCCACCGGCGGAGGCGCTTCCGGGGCGGCGTCCGAACCAGGCGCCTCGTCGGGCGGTTCGGAGAACAGCATCGCCAGCCGTTCCTCTCCAGGCGGGTCGACGCGCGTGAACTGCATGCCCATTCCCGCCGGCTGATCGGCGCCGCCCGGCGCCTCCCGCACCCAGACGACCGCGGCCTCACCCTGGACCGTGTCGGGCGCGTCCGCCGATCCCAGTTCGAGCACGAACGCCGTGCCGGTTCCCACGGGCCGGACGTCCGGGGTGGCCACGAACATGCCGCCGACCGCGATGTCGCGCGTCCGGGCGGCGAGTTCGCCATCCTCGCCGGACACCGACAGGCGCACCGGCACCTCCCGCAGCAGGCGGCGGGACTCACGGAAGCGGAAACTCTGGCTAGCCGGGGACATGGATGCCAAGCGCTCCTTCGCAAAGGGCGCCGCAATAGTAACCCTTCAGGCCGCCGCAACCCTCAAGAAGCCTGGGCCCCCTTGCGCGCCACCAGCAGCGCCATCTCCAGGGCCTGCTCGTAGTTCAGCCGCGGATCGACCTGGGAGCGGT
Organism: Holophagales bacterium; assembly: GCA_009837885.1. Lineage (GTDB taxonomy): Bacteria > Acidobacteriota > Thermoanaerobaculia > Multivoradales > Multivoraceae > Multivorans. The sequence continues at coordinate 112,703 of VXSP01000006.1, forward strand.
AGGCCCGGCGCAGTCCCCGCTCGTCGAGGCCGCGGGCGCCGCCGGTGCACTCGGTGACGTCCTCGCCGGTGAGCTCGAAGTGGACGCCGCCCAGAATGGTGCCGTGGTCGGCGTGGAGGTCGAACGCCTGCTCCAGCTCCGACAGGATGGCGTTGAAGTCCCTCGTCTTCATGCCGTCCGACGTGCTCTTCGTGTTCCCGTGCATCGGATCGCAGATCCAGAGCACCGGCCTGCCGGTGGCCGAAACCGCCTCGATGATCGGCGGCAGCTCCTGAGCCACTCTCTCGGCGCCGCAGCGGTGAATCAGCGTCAGCCGCCCCTCCTCGCCGTCGGGATTCAGCACCTCGACCAGGTTCGCCACGTCCGCGGGGTCCATGCCGGTCCCCACCTTGACGCCCAGGGGGTTCCGAATGCCGCGCGCGTACTCGATGTGGGCGGAGCCCGGGAACGCCGTCCGCAGCCCGATCCACGGCAGATGGGTCGCCAGGTTGTACCAACCCTCCCGCCGCGGCACCGTCCGGGTCTGCGCCTGCTCGTAGACGAGATGCAGGGCTTCGTGGCTGGAGTAGAAGTCGACGCGGTCGATCTGGCCGACCTCGACGCCGGAGAGGGTCTCCATGAACTTCAGCGAGTCGGCGATGGACTCGACCCGGCGCTGGTACTCGGCCGCGTTCTTCGAGTGATCCACGAAGTCGAGGTTCCAGTACTCCGGGTGGTGCAGATCGGCGAAACCGCCGTCGATCAGTCCCCGGATGAAGTTCAGGGTCAGCGCCGAGCGGTGGTAGCCGCGCAGGAGGTTGAGCGGGTCGGGCTCGCGCGCGGCGGCGTTGAAGTCGAGGGAGTTGACCAGGTCGCCACGGTACGACGGCAGGGTCTCGCCACCGCGGGTCTCGGTATCGGACGACCGCGGTTTGGCGTACTGACCGGCGAAGCGGCCGATGCGGATCACCCGCTTCTTCAGGCTGTGGGTGAGCACCAGGCTCATCTGAAGCAGGATCTTGAGCTTCGCCGTGATCGAGTCGGACGTGCATTCGGCGAAGCTCTCCGCGCAGTCCCCGCCCTGGAGAACGAAGCGCTCGCCGCGCGCCGCGGAGGCCAACTGCCGCTTGAGCGTCTCGACTTCCCAGGAGGTCACGAGCGGCGGCAGCGCGGCAAGCCTGACGGCTGTCGCCTGAAGCGCCGCCTGGTCGGCATAGGTCGGCTGCTGGCGCACGTCGGCGCTCCGCCAGGACGTCGGGTTCCAGTTGTCCGCTGCGTTGCTCATCGCTCCACCGCTCACAAGAGAGCGACGAATCCTACTCTTCCTCGATCTGGAGATACCGGCGCAACCAGCGCGTGCCCAGGTAGAAGGGCAGCGTATCGACCGCGGCCGCCCCGAACTTGAACACGTAGGCGGTACCGATGAAGACCCACAACTGCGGCCAGATCGGTTCCCCGCTCTCGACGGGTATCGCTCCCGCGGCGAAGTGGGTGATCGTGATGACGGAGAACGAGTCGACGAACTGGCTGACGACGGTCGATCCGTTGTTGCGCAGCCAGAGATGCCGTCCCCTCGTCAGCCGCTTCCAGAAGTGAAACACCCAGACGTCGCAGAGTTGCGCGCTCAGGTAGGCGATCATCGACGCCGCGATCACGCCCAGCGTCATCGTGCGGATCTCGAAGAAGATCGGCAACCGCCCGTCCGGACCGGGCACCGGCGCGTCGAAGCCCGGCAGCGCGCCACCCAGCCACAGGATGATCGCGAGCCAGATGTTGACCAGGAAGCCGACCCAGACCAGGAAGTTCGCCCGCTCGCGGCCGTAGATCTCGGAGATGAAGTCCGTGCACAGGAAGGTGAGCGGATAAGGCAGCACGCCGATCGCCAGTGGCATCGGTACGCGCAGCCCGAAGATGGTGAAGCTCAGGTCCAGGAACCGGGTCACGCCCAGGATGTTCAGCATCGTCATCGAGCCCAGGAACAAACCCGCCAGGATGAGGAAGACCCGTTCGCGGCGCGCGTGCAGTTCGCTCGCCTCGATCGGATGCAGGTCGGACGGGGGCGATGCCGCCGGAGTCGCCGCCGTCGTCACTTCCCGCCGCCCTCCTGGACCCGTGCCCGCGCCCGCTGCCTGGCGGCGATGAAGTCGCCATGCGGGAGGTGCAGCAGCCTCGCGATCTTCCGGATCAGGAACTCCTCCTGCGCCTCGAGCACACGGTCGGCGAACGCCACCCGCCACAACTCCTCGATGAGCCGGCCCTTGCGCGCGTTGTCGAAGGACTCGTGGATCAGCCGGGTGAACTCGTACAGGCAAACCGAGCCCTCGGTTTCCGATTCGGCGAGTTCCACCAGCTCGCTGGTCTCCCCCTCGGAGAGCCCGAGGTGACGTCGTACGCCGGCCAGCACAGCCTCCTTCTCCTCCTCGGCGGCATCGAAGTCGGCGCGCATCACCTCGACCATCAGCGCCGCCGCCGCCAGCCGCAGACGAGCGTCCGGATCGTCCGCCCGCTCGGGGTCGATCCGTTCACCGAAGAAGCTGCGGATGCGGTCGAGCATGGCCGGGCTCAGGTCGACGACGCGGCGAGTCGTGCCCACGCACCCTGCCGCCGGAGTTCCTTGGCGCGCGCGGCCACCCCGCCGCCGCCGGCGGCGCGCCGCCAGGCCGCGGCCGCGGCCTCGTCCACGAGCGCCCAGTGCTCCGCGTGGTCGCCGCGAACCCGGGCCGTCGCCCGGGACAGGGCGGCGACCCCCAGGTGCGCGGCGGGCTCGTCCAGCGGGCCGAAGGCCAGCGCGCCGGCGGCAACGAGTAGAAGCAGCAGATCCTCGATCGCGGCTTCGGGCCATCCCGACCGCCGCGCGAGCGCCAGGTTGTACGCGGTCGTCGCGGCGCCGATGTACAGGTCCTCGATCGTCCGGAAGGGCTTGATCGCGTCCGTGTAGCCATCGCCGTCCATCACCTCGCCGGCCGCAACCGGAACGGCGGTCAGCTCGACGACGGCGTGCCGCACCTCGGGATTGGACGGCTTCCGGTCGCCCCCTCCGGTGGGAGAGGTGACTGCCATCGGAGCGATACTGATCCCGCTCCTGTTGCTCGGCACGCACAGCGCCCGCAAGCGATTGCGGTCGCCGTCACGGCCCAGGGAGGCGATGATCAGCAACGCGGCCGCGGACGGCGCCAGAGTGGCCCATCGTTTCTGACCGTCGAGGCGGAATCCGCCGTCGGCCGCCTTCCTGAGCGAGGAGTGAACGGCCCGCGGATGCGCTCCGCCCTCCTCGCTGGCGCAGAAGGCAACGATGCCGCCGTCGGGGACCAGCTCCAGACCACCACGTTCCCAGGCCAGACGCCTCACCGCCGCCTGGTGTCCCGCCACCATCGCCCAGGCCGGACGATCGGCGACGAAACCGCCAAGCAGGCCGTGGGCGAAGTGATCGCGGCCGGAAGGGTCGGCGCCGCCGTTCGCGCGCGCCTGCCACGGCGCCAGTACGTCCTCCCGAAAGGACCGGTACCAGCCGGCCGGATCGTCACCGCCGGCAAGCGGCGCGGGCTCAGCGCCAAGCAGATGACTCAGGACCGGATCGAGAGTCACGAACGCCCCCGCAACCAGACCCCTCGCGACGCCAAACGCACTCGAATAAGCTCGGCCGCCCAAAGACGAAGTGGGCTCGATCGGCTGCCGGCCACGGCCCGCTCCACAAAGTACATCGGCCGAAGATGATAGAGGAAGTGACCCCGACCGCCACCGGCGCCGTTGCCGACCCCGAGACGCCCGGCTTTCGCCGGGTGCCGCGGACGGGCGTGATCTATGTGATGCACCGCGCGGCGGCCGCCGGCCACGGCGCCGACGGCCGCACCTGGTACAACCTCGGCCAGGGCTCCCCCGAGGTCGGTCCGCTGCCGGGAGCGCCGCCCCGCCGCGACGAACTCCACATCGACCCGCGCCGCCAGACCTACGCGCCGGTCGACGGCATCGACGAGCTGCGCGAGCGGGTCGCCGATCTCTACAACTTCCTCTACCGCCGCGACAAGCGCTCGCAGTACACGCGCGAGAACGTGAGCATCGCCCCCGGCGGCCGGCCGGCGATGACCCGGATCGCGGCGGCGATGGGCGAGATGAACCTCGGCCACTTCATCCCCGACTACACCGCCTACGAGGAGCTCCTGACCGCCTTCAAGGGCTTCATTCCGATCCCCATCCTGCTCGACGCGGCCCACGGCTACCGCGCCTCGCGGCGGCTGCTCGAGAAGGAGATCGTCGGGCGCGGCCTCTCCGCGCTCTGGTGCAGCAATCCCTGCAATCCGACGGGTCAACTGGTCGAGGGCGATCTCCTGGCCGAGTGGGTCGGCGTCGCCCGCGACAACGCCTGCACCTTCATCCTCGACGAGTTCTACTCGCACTACATCTACACGCCGGCGCCCGACTCCTGCGCTCAGATCGCCGACACCGCGAGGATGGTCTCGGCAGCCGCACACGTCGAGGACGTGAACCGCGACCCCGTGATCCTGGTCGACGGACTGACGAAGAACTGGCGCTATCCGGGCTGGCGAGTGTCCTGGATCGTCGGGCCGGTCAGCGTGATCGACAGGGTGACCAGCGCCGGCTCCTTCCTGGACGGAGGCGGCAACCACCCCTTCCAGGAAGCGGCCGTGCCGCTGCTCGAGCCGGAACTCGTGCTGCAGGAGACGCAGGCCATCCAGACCGAGTTCGCCAACAAGCGCAGGTTTCTGGTCGACCGGCTGCGCGGTCTGGGCATCGAGGTCGAGCACGAACCCAGCGGCGCTTTCTACGTCTGGGGCAACCTGGCCGACCTGCCGGCGCCGCTGAACGACGGGATCGAGTTCTTCAAGGCGTTGCTCCAGGTCCAGGTCATCACGGTTCCGGGCGTCTTCTTCGACGTGAACCCCGGCCAGCGCCGCCGCAACGCGCGCTACCACAGCTACTGCCGGCTCAGCTTCGGTCCGTCGATGGAGACCCTGGAGCGCGGCATGGAGCGGATCGAGAAGCTGATCCGCTCGCACTCGTGACGTCGCTTCAGGCGAAGCCCACCAACCGGCGAAGCTCTGCCGCCTTCGGCTCCGCGACTCTGCGCGCACGCTCCGCGCCGATGGCGAGCAGCCGGTCGAGTTCTTCCGGCGCGGCCATCAGCTCCTCGTAGCGCCGCCGGATCGGCGCCACCACCTCGATCACCGCTTCGGCGACGCCCATCTTCAGGTCGCCGTAGCCGCGAGCCCCGCCGAAGTCGGCCAGGACCTGGTCCTCGCTGCGATCCGTGATCGCCTGGTAGATCAGAAGCAGATTGTTGACCCCCGCCCTCGCCGGGTCGTCACTGAACTCGATCTCGCGCCCCGAGTCGGTGACCGCGCGCTTGAGCGAACGCGTGATCTCGTCGTCCGTGTCCGTGAGGCGAACGGCATGGCCACGCCCGGCGGTTTCGCTCTTCGACATCTTGACGGTCGGATCGTCGAGAGCCATCACGCGCGCGCCCGCAGTGGGAATGACCGCTTCGGGCAGGACGAAGGTCTCCCCGAAGATGTGGTTGAAGCGGCCCGCGATGTCCCTCGCCAACTCCACATGCTGCTTCTGATCCTCCCCGACCGGCACCTCGTCGGCGTCGTAGAGCAGGATGTCGGCCGCCTGCAGGACCGGGTAAGTGAACAGGCCGACGCCGATTCGCTCGCGGCCCCCCTGGCGTTCCGACTTCGCCTTGTACTGCGTCATCCGCTCGAGCCAGCCGATCGGGGTCGTACAGCCCAGGATCCAGGCAGCCTCGGCGTGCGCGCGAACGTGGCTCTGGACGAACAGGGTCGTGCGCTCCGGGTCGATGCCGCAGGCGAACAGCATCGCCGTCAACTCGCGGGTGCCCGAGCGCAGAGACTCCGGATCCTGGCGCACCGTGATCGCGTGCAGGTCCACTACGCAGATGAAGTTCTCGCGGTCGTCCTGGCGCGCGGCCCAGTGCTTCACGGCGCCCAGGTAGTTCCCCAGGTGCAGCACTCCGGACGGTTGAATGCCGGAGAACACCCGGCGCCTGCGCACCGCCCCACTCATGCTGGAGAGATCCTCACGCCGGGACGGTCGCGGGCCTCGGGTCCGGGCGAAGCACGGTCCAGCCGACGCAGATGCCGTAGTTCACGAGCAGGCCCCAGACGCCGGCGCCCACTCCCCAGGGGCTGCGCGTCGCCCAGACGTCGAAGGCGGCGCCGCACCAGATGACCAGGGTGAGAAGGGTGCCCAGCACCATGCCGGTGAGAACGGCCGAAGCGGGCATCCGCCGCCAGTAGACGCCGAGCATGAAGACCGGCGAAAGCTGGACCATGAACTCGAGTTTCAGCTCGATCAGCACCCAGATCGAACTCTCCGTCTCCAGCGACACCCAGGCCATCAGGATCAGGATCGCCATGATGCCCCAGGCGAACGTCTTGCCGACGATCAGCATCTCGCGGGCCGACGCCTCGCGGCGGAAGTAGCTCTTGTAGATGTCCTTCGTGAACATGGACCCGATCGACAGGAGGGCCGAGTCCGCGGTCGACATGATCGCCGCCACCACCGCCGCGAACACCATCACGATGAGCCAGTACATCACCGGCGAACGGTCGATCAGACCCCCCAGGACGTAGATCGTGACCTTGTCGCTCTCGAGCTGCGAGAGTCCCGGGAAGCGGCTCAGCGCGATGAAGCCGATGAGGAAGGCGAGCAGGGTCGTGCCCAGCGGCATGAAGCCCATCGCGGCCAGCGACCGCCGCAGACTCTTCTCGCCCTTCGCCGCGAAGATGCGCTGGATCGCGTGCGGGTACAGCGCGACGCCGAGGCCGAGCATGAGGAGCGTGCTGACCCAGGTCCGCAGTCCCCGGGCGTCCGGCGCTTCGAGCCTCTCCGGCGCCGTGGCGCGAATCCCCTCCGAAGCCGCGGCAAGCCCGCCGTCCGCCGTCACCAGGGTGTAGAGAATCACGGCGCAGCCGCACAGCAGCAGGGAACCCTGCACCGCGTCGGTCCAGGCCACGGCCCGCATGCCGCCGAGCGACTCGTAGATCAGCATGACGCCGACCAGCAGCAGCACGCCCTGCATGAAGCTCATGCGACCGCCGCTGATCGCCTCGACGCCGTGCCCCATCGCCACCAGTTGCTCGAGCACGTAGTTCGCCAGGCCCCAGCAGAGGAGGACGACGCACAGGACGCGCAGCGCATGGGAACCGAAGCGGTGGTACACGAAGTCCGTCGGCGTGATGTAGCCGAAGCGCCGCGCCAGGCGGAACAGACGCGGGGCGTAGATCATGAACACCGTGATCACGAGGACCATGAAGGTCACGCTGACGATGTAGGTCGCCCCCTGGACGTAGGACCGTCCGGCGAAGCCGAGCAGCGTGTTGCCGCTGTACTGGGTGGCGAACAGGGTCAGGAACAGGACCGCGAAACCGAAGGTCGAGCCGCCGAGGTAGAAGTCCCGCAGCGAGCGTTCCTTCTGCTTCAGGCGGCCAAGCAGGCCGAGGCCGAGCATGATGACGAGGTAACCGCCGAGAACCGCCAGCGCGCCCGGCCCGAAGGTCACCTCGGGGACGGAGCTGTTCACGGGTTCTCCCTGGACGCGGCCGCCGGCGCCGCGTCGTTCGCGGCGTCGCCGCCTTCGTCGGCGCCATCCCGCCAGAGGCGCAACGACGCGAAAGCCGTGATGACCGCCAGGGCCAGACCGCAGGCGATCGTGATCCAGGTCCAGACGGGCAGACCGGCCGCGAGCCGGCCGCCCACCGATGGCGGCAGGTACCAGGGCACGCTGACGGCGAGGATCACGACGACCGCGGGGAGGAACCAGCGATGCCGCAGGGGTTCGTCGGCAGGGCGAATCGCCTCCCAGAAGGCGTCCTGGTCCCGCTCGTCTTCGTAGTCCGCCAGACGTTTCGTGTTGGCCACCGAGCGCGCATTATGCCCCACCGGCAACGGCGACCACCGTGCTAACGTCCTCCGTTCCGGCTCCGGCCGGCGCCCCCTGGTTTTTCGCCCTGAATCAGGCCCTCAACGACCAGGGGGCCTGCACATGGTGAACGGTTCCCGACTGCGTCCCCCCACTCTCCCGGTGGCGGTCTGCGCGGTCCTCGCCATGGGACTGGGAGCATGTGGTTCAGCGGAACGCCAGGCCAATCAGGAAGAGCAGAACTTGAATCAGGCTGAGGAAACCGCGGCCGAAGTGGAGCCGGCCCCCGAGTGGTCGCTCGCCATCCACGGCGGCGCGGGCAGCGCCCGTCGCGACACGACGGACGCCGAGGACTACTACCAGGCCCTGCGCGACGTACTGTCGCTGGGCAGCGAGCAGTTGGCAGCGGGTGAAGCGAGCCTGCGCGTGGTCGAAGAGGTGGTGGCCGCGCTGGAGGACGACCCCCGATTCAACGCGGGCCGCGGCTCCGTGTTCACCTCGATCGGCACCCACGAACTGGACGCCGCGATCATGGACGGCCGCACGCTCGCCTGCGGCGCGGTGGCGGGCGTGAAGAACGTCCGCAACCCGGTGCGATTGGCCCGGCGCGTCATGGAGGACACGCCGCACGTTCTCCTCAGCGGCCAGGGCGCCGACAACTTCGCGGTCAACGCCGGCGTTCGCCGGAATGTCCAGGCCTACTTCACGACCGAGCCGCAGTTGGAGCGGTACCGCGAGATCCGCAGCCGGCGGAGAGGCACCGGTTCGGAGGGTGACGGAGCTCCGAATCCCGAGGGCGACTACACCGGCAACGCGGGCGCGGAACCTGGCCAGGGCGGCGCCTCCCATCTCGGCACGGTCGGCGCCGTGGCCATGGACCGCTACGGCAACCTGGCGGCGGCCACCTCGACCGGGGGCACGATGTACAAGCAGATCGGTCGCGTCGGCGACGTGCCCGTCATCGGCGCGGGCACCTACGCGAACAACGAGACGGCGGCGATCTCCTGCACCGGCCGGGGCGAGGAGTTCATCCGCCACACGGTGGCCTACGACGTCTCGGCGCTGATCGAGTACGCCGGCCTCTCCGTCGAAGACGCGGCGCGCAAGGTGATCGGCGAAACGTTGAAGCCCGGTGACGGCGGCATCATCGCGATCGGCAGGGACGGCTCCATCGCGATGGAGTTCAACACGAACGCGATGTTCCGCGGCGCGGCCAACTCGCTCGGCCGGTTCGATGTCGGGATCTGGGAGGATGTCCGCAGCGGCCGACCGTGAGCACCCGCTACGAACAGACGCTGCACCGGGCCCGAACCGACCCGGAGGGGTTCTGGGCCGAGGCCGCTGAAGCGATCTCCTGGCACAGGCGCTGGGACCGCGTGCTGGACGATTCAAACCCGCCGTTCTACCGCTGGTTCGCCGGCGCGGAGGTCAACACCTGCTACAACGCGGTCGACCGGCACGTCGAAGCGGGACGAGGCGACCAGCCGGCCCTGATCCACGACAGTCCCGTCACAGGCACGAAGCGCATCCTCTCGTACTCCGACCTGCGGGAGCAGACCGCGCGGCTCGCCGGCGTGCTGCGCAGCCTCGATGTCGAGGCCGGCGACCGGGTGTTGATCTACATGCCGATGGTGCCGGAGGCGGCCGTCGCGATGCTCGCATGCGCCCGCATCGGCGCCGTCCACTCCGTGGTTTTCGGCGGCTTCGCGGCCAGGGAACTCGCGACCCGGATCGAGGACGCCAGGCCGAAGGTCGTCCTTGCCGCTTCCTGCGGCATCGAGATCGCCCGCATCATCGAGTACAAACCTCTCCTCGACGAGGCGATCGCGATGTCGGCCCACAAGCCGGTCGCGACCGTCATGCTCCAGCGCCCCCAGCACACCGCCGAACTCGGCTCGGACGATCTCGACTGGCTGGACGCGATGGCCGAGGCCGAAGCCGTCGACTGCGTTCCGGTCCAGGCCACCGACCCGCTCTACATCCTCTACACCTCCGGCACGACCGGCGTCCCCAAGGGCGTCGTCCGCGACAACGGAGGCCACCTGGTGGCCCTCGACTGGAGCATGGCCAACGTGTACGGCATCTCTCCCGGCGAGGTCTACTGGGCCGCGTCGGACATCGGCTGGGTGGTCGGACACTCCTACATCGTCTACGCGCCGCTGATCCACGGCTGCACCACGGTGCTCTACGAGGGAAAGCCGGTAGGCACCCCCAACGCCAGCGCCTTCTGGCGCGTCATCTCCGAGCACAACGTCTCGGCGCTGTTCACGGCGCCGACGGCGTTTCGCGCGATCAAGAGGGAGGATCCGCGCGGTGAACTGATCGGGAAGTTCGATCTGAGCTGTCTGCGCACCCTGTTTCTGGCCGGGGAACGCGCCGATCCGGACACCGTGCAGTGGGCCGAGGACAAGCTCGGCGTGCCGGTGATCGACCACTGGTGGCAGACCGAAACCGGCTGGGCGATCGCCGCCAACTGCGTCGGCCTGGGCGCCCTGCCGGTCAAGCACGGTTCACCGACGAAGGTCGTGCCCGGCTACGACGTGCGGATCCTCGACCACGACGATGCCGGCACCCCCGGCTCGAGCCGGGAAATGCCGCCCGGCGAGAACGGCGCGATCGCGCTCCGCCTGCCGCTGCCGCCCGGCTGCCTGCCAACCCTGTGGCAGAACGACGAGGGCTACATCGAGTCCTACCTCCGCGAATACGACGGCTACTACGAGACGGGCGACGCGGGCCACCTGGACGGCGACGGCTACCTCTACATCATGAGCCGGACGGACGACCTGATCAACGTCGCCGGCCATCGCCTGTCCACCGGCGCCATGGAGGAGATTCTGGCTTCTCACCGCGACGTTGCCGAATGCGCGGTGATCGGAGTGGCCGACTCGCTCAAGGGACAGGTGCCCCTGGGGCTGGCGGTCCTGTACGCGGGATCGAGCCGTACCGAGGCCGAGATCGTCCCGGAACTCGTGCAGAGCGTGCGCGACCAGCTCGGCCCGGTCGCGTCGTTCAAGGTCGCGGCGATCGTCGAGCGCCTGCCGAAGACGAGGTCCGGCAAGGTGCTCCGGGGCACGATGCGGCGCATCGCCGACGGCGAGTCCTGGACGGTGCCGCCGACGATCGACGATCCGGCGATCCTCGACGAAATCGAGCAGACCCTCTACCAGTTGGGATATCCCCGCCCGGCGACGCCCTGAAAGGCGCTACCGCGCCGCCCGGAGTCCGCAGAATCTGCGGAAAACCCTGCGGAAAGCAACCATCTTCGTACCTTGTAAGACCTTTGTTGTCAGTAACTTACGGCCATTCCGCACCGGATATGGTGCGAGCCCCCGACTCACTGTAAGTCACTCATGAACAAGAGGTTAAGCCGGGCCGGCGACTGACCGGCATTGCCGGATGTTTCGAGTCGGCGGTACAGTGCCCTTCATGGACCCCACGCAGGCGACCCGAGAGGTCTTCTGGAACATCGAGTACACCTGGCTGGTGTACGTGCTCATGGTGCCCACCCTGGCGGTTTTCGGCTGGGGCTTCTGGCGCAAGGTCCGGCGCTGGCGGGCTGGCCAGCCGGCAATCCGCTTCGACCGGCTGGGCGAGCGGCTCCAGCTCTTCCTCCGGAACGCCGTGGGACAGGGGCGCACGATCAGGAGCCGCTACGCGGGTCTCTTCCACACGCTCGTGTACACCGGCTTCATCGTGCTGTTCCTGGCCACCACCGTGGTCGCGATCCACCACGACACGCCCCTGCACATCATGAAGGGGCACTTCTACCTCATCTTCCAGTCCCTGATTGTCGACATCTTCGGCCTCTTCGTGCTGGTCGGGGTCGCGCTGGCCGCGATACGACGCTGGATCTCGAAGCCGAAGCTGCTGGTCTACACCGACGAAGCGAGCTGGATTCTGGTCACCATCTTTGTCATGGCGCTCACCGGCTTCATGATCGAGGGCTGGCGAATTGCCGTCACCGACGACCCCTGGGCCGCCTGGTCGCCGATCGGCAACCTGTTCGCTCTCGCTTCGGACCCACTGATGAGCGACGCGGCGATGCAGACCGGTCACGTCGCCATCTGGTGGTTCCACCTGGTCGTGGCGTTCGGCTGGATCGCCTGGGTGCCGTTCAGCAAGATGTCGCACGTCTTCACGGCGCCGCTCAACATCTTCACCGCCAACCTGGACGGTTACGGCGGCTCTCTCAAGACGATCGACTTCGAGACCGCCGAGCGGTTCGGGATCAACCACCTGGGCGACTTCACCTGGAAGGATCTGCTCGACTTCGACGCCTGCACCGAGTGTGGCCGCTGCACCGACGTCTGCCCCGCCAACACGGTGGGCAAGTCGCTTTCGCCGCGGGACATCATCCTCGACCTGCAGCGGCTGATGCACAGGCAGGGCGACCAGTTCCTGCTCAACGGAGACAGCAACGGCAACGGGAACGGAAGCGGCGCCGACGGAAGCGACGGGTTGCTGCCGATCATCGACCAGGAGACGGCCGTGTCGCCGGAGGCGCTGTTCGCCTGCACCACCTGCGCCGCCTGCATGGAGGCCTGCCCGGTCCACATCGAGCAGATGCCGAAGATCGTCGACGCCCGCCGCTACCTCGTCATGGAGGAGGCGGACTTCCCGGAAGGGATGATGGACATGATGAACTCGCTCGAGTCGCGCCAGCATCCGTTCGCGGGCACCCAGTTCAACCGCGTCGACTGGACCGAGGGCCTCGACATCGACGTGATGGCCGACATGGACGATCCGCACGAAGCCGAGGTTCTGATGTGGGTCGGCTGCGGCGGCGCCCTGGTCGAACGCAACCGGAACACCGTCCGCGCCACCGCGAAGCTGCTCCAGAAGGCGGGAGTCAAGTTCGCGATTCTCGGCCGCGAGGAGTCCTGTACCGGCGATCCCGCCCGCCGCGTCGGCAACGAGTTCCTGTTCGAGATGCTGGCCAAGGGCAACGTCGAGACGATGCAGCGCTACGGCGTCCGCAAGGTCGTCACCTCCTGCCCCCACTGCTTCAACTCGTTCAGGAACGAGTACCCGCAGTTCGGCGGCCGCTACGAGGTCTACCACCACACCCAGTTCCTGGATCAACTGCTGGAGTCGGGCCGTCTCGACGGGCACGACGCCGCGGTCAGCTCGAACGGAAGTTCGACGATCACCTTCCACGACCCCTGCTACCTCGGCCGCCACAACGGCGAGTACGACGCGCCCCGCAACCTGCTGGCGCAACTCGGCGGCGCGCGCCAGGTCGAAATGCAGCGCAGCCGCAACACGAGCTTCTGCTGCGGCGGCGGCGGCGGCATGGCCTTCGTCGACGAACCGCCAGATCAGCGCGTGAACCAGGAGCGCGCCCAGGAGGCGGTCGACACCGGGGCCGACGTGGTGGCCGTGGGCTGTCCCTTCTGCGCCACGATGCTCGACGACGGCGTGAACGCCCGCCGCGGCGACCGCGAGGTCAAGGTCAAGGACGTGGCGGAGCTGCTCTGGGACGCTGTCGGCGAGTCGGACCAGGCTGCGCCCTAGCGGCCCTCCGTGGTTTGCGCCAAAGCGTCCGCGCAGGACGCCGGGACCGTCCGGCAACGCCTGGCGTCTACCTCTAAGCTCCTCGGAACAAGGAGCTTACGGACTCGACGAGGACTAAGGTAACTGTACTTTCTCTAGCTTGACGCGAGTTAGCGGAGGCGCTAGGTTCAACGTATGCGCGAGATCTCGCTAGAGCAACGGCTTCAGCGGATGCGAGCCGACAACCCGTGGTGGATGGATGGCCGAATCCGCCGCGACTACGAGGACCTCCGCGAACGGGGCTACTGCCAGCGCTTCGCAGACCTGGTGACGAGGGCCGATGTCAAGCGTGCGGCCATTCTCATGGGACCCCGCCGTGTCGGCAAGACGGTTCTGCTCTACCACGTGATCAAGCGACTCCTCGAGGCCGGCCGGTACTCGCCGCGAGAGATCGCCTACCTCTCGCTCGATCAACCCCTCTACACGGGTCTCTCGATCGAGGCGGCGGCCGCCGCTCTGCGTCGCGCCAGCGGCCAGGAGAACGGGCCTCGCGTGCTCTTCCTGGACGAGATTCAGTATCTCGCCGACTGGGAACGCCATCTCAAGGCGTTCGTCGATTCCCATCCCGCTATCCGCTGCATCGCCTGTGGCTCCGCCGCCGCGGCCCTGAAGCGCAAGAGCACCGAGAGCGGCGCTGGCCGGTTCACCGACTTTCTGCTGCCGCCGCTCACGTTCTGGGAGTTTCTGCGCCTGCAGAACGCCAGCGATCTTGTGGAGCCGCTTCCCGGCGGCCAGAGCCGGAGCAACGACATCCAGCTACTGAACGAACAGTTCCTCGACTACGTGAACTTCGGCGGCTTTCCGGAAGCCATCACGTCCAGCGCCGTCCGTGCCGACCCCGGTCGCTACATCGGCACGGACATCGTCGAGAAGGTGCTGCTCAGGGACCTTCCGAGTCTCTACGGCATTCGGGACGTTCAGGAACTGAACCGCCTGTTCACGACGCTGGCCTACAACACAGCGGAGGAAGTATCGCTGGAGGGCCTGTCACAGAACTCCGGCGTGACCAAGCTCACACTGAGGCGCTACCTGGAGTACCTCGAAGCCGCTTTCCTGATCAAGAGAATCCACCGCATCGACGAGAACGCACGGCGCTTCAAACGGACTACACACTTCAAGGTGTACGTCACCAGTCCGTCACTCCGAACAGCTCTGTTCGGCCCAGTGAACGACGACCATCCTGCGATGGGGGCGATGGTCGAGACGGCAGTCTTCGCTCAGTGGTTCCATTCGAACGCCCGACTCAACTACGCACGCTGGAGCGGACGGCGAGGAGGCGAAGTGGACATCGTCCACCTCGACCCGCAGCAAAGACCGGATTGGTGCCTCGACGTGAAGTGGTCCGACCGGCCGGCCTCCAAGCCCCAGGAACTCACGAGCCTCATCGCCTTCTCGAACCGCCACCCAAACGCCAGGGTCCTGGTGACAAGCAAGACGAAGGACAGGGAGCACTGTGACTGGCCAGGCGCCGGGTCACTCAACATCGGGCCAGCCGCGCACTACTGCCACGCAGTCGGTCGACAGGCCATCGAATCACCCGCGACCGGCGCAACGCCCTGGTTCGTGAAGTGAAGGGAGAGCTTTGCTGGCTCGGCGGGAGTCGGCGCCGCAGCCCGTTGCCAACCTACCGGGCGGTCGGTAGACTACTCTCCGTGACCTTCCGAGACCCCTCGACCCGATGACTGCCCTGGACAACGCGGCTCTCCGGGCCGTCGCCACCGCGGCCAACGGCGAGCAGGACCGGCGGGCGGAGATCTATCGCAGCGCGGCGCGGATCTTCCACCGCAAGGGCTACCACGCCACCTCGATCAACGACATCGCCGCCGCCGTCGGACTGACCAAGGCCGGCCTCTACTACTACATCAAGGGCAAGCAGGACCTCCTGTTCGCGATCATGGGCTTCGCCATGGACCAGCTCGACGAGCAGGTCATCGAGCCGGCCAGGCGCGTCCAGGATCCGCAGGCCCGCCTGGAGACGATCGTCGCGCGCCACGCCCGGCTGATCACCCAGGACTCTTCGGCGCTGACCATCCTGGTCAACGAGCTGGAGGGGCTGCTCCCTGACGACCGCGCCGACATCATCGGCAGGCAGCGGGACTACGTCGACTTCATCGCCGACACCCTCGCCGCCCTGCGCGATGAAGGCAAGGTCGTCGACCTCGACCCGACCGTCGGAGCGTTCAGCCTGGTGGGAATGATCCTCTGGATCTCGCGCTGGTACCGGACCGACGGCCGGCTGGACGGCGACGAAGTGGTGGCGGCGGTGACCCGCATGGCGATCTCCGCGGTGTTGAGCCGCGGCGACTACACCAGCGCCGGAAACCCGGAGGAGACCGGGTAGCCGGCGAAGGAGACGCGAGAATGCCCTGCAAGGAGATCCGAGAATGAAACTGCTCGTCTGCCTGAAGCAGATTCTCGATCCGGACGTTCCGGCGCGGGACTTCCAGATCGATCCCGCAGCCAGGGCCGCCAGGCGCGGCGGCGCCAACCTGGTGACGAACATCTTCTGCGAGAACGCGGTCGAGACGGCTCTCCAGCTCCGGGAGGCGGCAGGCGGCGACGTGAAGATCACCGCCCTCTGCTACGGCGAGTCCTCGGCCGAGGACTGCCTGCGCAAGGCGATGGCGATGACGGTCGACGAGGCCTGCCTGGTCGAACGCGACGGCAACACGAACCCGGACGCGGCGGCCGTGGGTCGCGTGCTGGCAGCGGCGATCAGGCGACTGGAGCAGGACGGCGGCCCCTTCGACGCCGTGCTCGTCGGCCGCGAGTCGGGCGACTGGGGCGTGGGACAGACCGGCGGCCTGCTGGCCGAGGAACTCGGCCGGCCGGCGCTGGGCTTCGTCGAGAGCCTCCAGCCCGGCAACGGCGGCGTCACCCTCCGCCGTCAGACCGATGTCGGCATCGAGGTCGCCGAGGCCGAGTCCCCCTTCCTCGTCACGATCACGAACAACGAGGACAACGTGCCGCGCATCCCGAAGACGCGCGACGTCATGATGTCCTACCGCAAGCCGCTCCAGAAGCTGAGCCTCGCCGACCTCGAGCTGGACAGCGAGGAGATCCGGGCCGGTTCGTCGATCTTCGAGGTCGAGGAGATCTTCATCCCGGCGGACGAAGTCGAGTGCGAGCTGGCGGAAGGCGACACGCTCGAGGAACGGGTCGACCAACTGGCGAAGCGCATCCACGAAGTCGTCGCCTCGATCGGCTGATACCGGCACCGCGCCAAGGAAGAGAGAAAGGAAGACCGATGGCGAACGTTGCAGTCTGTGTCCTGGGCAGTCTCGGCTACGACCGCGCCGCGCAAGGCGCGGCGGGCGCCGGCCGCGCCCTTGCCGAGAGCATCGGCGGCGAACTCCATGCCCTGGTGATCGGCCCCGCCTCGGACGACGCGGTCGCGGCGCTCGCGGCCGTAGCCGACCGTGTCGTGATCGGCGCCAACGAGGCGCTCGGGGACTACCAGCCCGAGCAGGCGCTGCAGGCGGCCCAGCAACTCCACGCGGCGGGCGGCGGCGACTACGTCGCGGTGCTGCTCAGCAACGACACCTACAGCCAGGAGATCGCGCCCCGGCTTGCCCACCGCCTGGGCGGCAGTTCGATGGCCGACGCCGCCGCGATCCGCGCGGACGGCGACCACCTGCTGGCCCAGCGCACGGCCTACGGCGGCAAGGCGATCTCCATCTACCGGCTGAAGAAGCAGCCGGCGGTCGTCTGGCTGCGGGCCAGGGGCTTTGAGCCGGCCCCCGAACAGCCCTCGCCCGGCGACGTCACCAACGTCGACCTCGCCCTCGATCCCCCGCGCATCCGCATCACCGGCCGCGAAGTGGCCGCGCAGGAAGGCGTGCGGCTCGAGGACGCGCCGGTCATCGTCTCCGGCGGCCGCGGACTCGGCGGCCCCGAGCCGTTCCAGGAGCTGAAGAAGCTCGCCGACGCGATCGGCGCCGAACAGGGCGCCTCGCGCGCCGCCTGCGACGCCGGCTGGGTCCCCCCCAACTGGCAGGTCGGCCAGACCGGCAAGAAGGTGGCCCCCGAGCTCTACATCGCCATCGCGATTTCCGGCGCCAGCCAGCACCTGCTCGGCATGGGCGACAGCAAGGTCGTTGCCGCGATCAACACGGACGCCGACGCGCCGATCTTCAAGCACTGCAGTTTCGGAATCGTCGAGGACTACAAGCAGGTCGTACCCCTCCTGACCGAGAAACTCCAGGCGATGGCCGGATAGCACACCGCGAAGGCCAAGGTGCAGGCAGGTTCGGCGATCCCCCGTCTCCATATGCAGAAAGACGCATAGACTCGGACGCCGTGCATCGAACCTCCTGCTGCTTCTGCGTCGTGGCCCTGGTCGTCCTTCTCTTCGGACCAGCGCGGGCGGCAGCAGCGGGCGACTTCCCACGCAGCGCCGCGACACAGGACGTGGAAGAAGCAGTCCTCGGCGGCTTCGCGCGCGGGATGCTGCTTGGCGCGACGGACACGGTGGGCCGGCGGTTCGTGAAAGGGCCGGGCCGAAACCGCGTGAAGCTGAAGTCGCTCGACCGCTGCGAAGCAGGACGTCGACAACGTATCGACGTGGAGCGCATCGGACTGGAGGGCGGCCGCGCAGGGAGCCATGAGGTGTGCGGAACTCCCGACATGGACTTCGACTTCGCGACCGACAGTTTCGAGTTCGTCCGCAAAGTGGAGCCGCTCGACGAAGAGCGCCCAGGCGGGACGCTGGCGCTCTGGGGCGCCGGGGCTCGCCGGTCGTTCGGCGGACGCTCAGGCGGGAACGCGTACGCGGTCAGGCCCGAACTGCCCTTCGTCGGCGTCGACTACACGGCCGGCCGGCTCATGCTCGGGACCGCCGTGTCCTGGCTCGACACCACCGGGCGCTACCGGCTGGCGGACGCGGGCAGCGGTGCCCTGCGTCTCGACCTCAGCGGTGTCTACCCTTACGCCCGCTACGCCCTGGGTTGCAGCGGGCCGTCCCGGAAAGCGTGCCGGACGGAACTCTGGGCAGTGGGGGCCATGGGCCAGGGCGACCTCGTTCGGGACACTGGTTCGACCGAGGCAGGGCCTCCGTCGTCCGACGCCCGCATGCGGCTCGGCCTCGCCGGTTTCCGCCAGCGGGTGGCGAACGCCGGATCGCTCGAGTTCGCCCTGCGCGGCGACATCGGGACCGCCGTGATCGAGGGGGCCGACCATCCCGGCCGATCAGCCGGAGACGCCGACCTCGGCGGCGACGCCGGTCGGGGACGCATCGGTCTCGAGGGCTCCCTGACCCGCAAGGTCGGCGCACTCGTCTTCCGCCCCTTCACCCAGGTGGCCCAGCGCTATGACGGCGGCTCCTCGATCAGCGGAACCGGGACCGAATTCGTGGGCGGCCTGGAAGTCGTTTCCGCCGATGGCCGGTTGCGCGTCCACGCCACCGGCAGGACTCTGGTGACCCAGGGCAGGGGGCGCTACGAGGAAGAGGGCGTCGGCGCCACGATCGAGCTTCGTCCGGCGACGAGGGACGGCGAGGGGCTCTCGTTGCTCGTCGCCCAGCAGTTCGGCGGCGCGGCCGCACGCGCGAACGCCCTGTGGCGCTCCGACTCTCCCCGGTGGATGGGGATGTCATCCGACGCGCTGGCCGCGGCCTCCGCTCGCAGGGATCCCGGAGCGTCGCACACTCGGGCCGAAGTCGCCTGGGGTGTGGGAATCGGCGCCTCCATGGTGACACCGTTCGCCCAGGCGGTGGCCACCTCGGCAACCGGGAAGGAACACCTTCGTCTCGGCGTCCGCCACTCGATGCGCCAGAGGTCGCCCCACCGGGTGAACCTCGAGGTCACGGCCGAGCGTCCGCAGGTCGCGCTGACCAGCGACCTCGGGGAGTACCGGCTAGGCGTCGTCGGTCAGGTCCGCGTGCGCCTCACGACCGCCCGCCGACGATGACCTGGTGGGCCTTGAGCCGAAGCGCGTTGATCCGGATGAAGCCGCGCGCGTCGGTCTGGTCGTAGCCGCCCTCGACGTCCATCGACGAGAGATTCTGGTCGTAGAGCGAGCTGGGTGATTCGCGGCCGAGGATCGTCACGCCGCCCTTGTACAGGCGGAGGTGGACGGTGCCGTCGATGATCCGCTCGGCCTGCTGGAAGGCGGCGCGGATGAACTCCATCTCGGGCGAGAACCAGAAGCCGTTGTAGATCAGCTCGGCGAACTTGGGCGACAGGCCGTCGCGCAGACGCTGGACTTCGCGGTCCATCGCCACGCCCTCGAGGTCGCGCAGGGCGTGGTGGAGGATGGTCCCGCCCGGCGTCTCGTAGACGCCGCGGGACTTGATACCCACGAAGCGGTTCTCGACGATGTCGATGCGGCCGATGCCGTTCCGGCCGCCCGCTTCGTTCAGGTACTCGAACAGCGTAAGCGGATCCGTGTGCTCGACGCCGTTCGTCCGGTCCCGTACGCGCACCGGACGCGCGTCCCTGAACTCGATCTCGACTTCGGTGGGCTCGTCCGGTGCGTCGAGCGGGGACACGCTGAGCGAGAACATGTCCTCGGTCGGTGTCTGCATCGGGTCCTCGAGCAGGCCGGCCTCGTAGCTCTTGTGCATCAGGTTCTCGTCCATGCTGTACGGCTTCTCGGACGAGGCCTCGATCGGGATGCCCTGATCCTCGGCGTAGTTCAGGAGATCGGTGCGGCCCTGGAAGCGCTTCAGGAACTCCGCGTCCTTCCACGGCGCGTAGACCTCGATCTGCGGCGCGAGAGCGGCGTAGGCGAACTCGAAGCGGACCTGGTCGTTGCCCTTGCCGGTGGCGCCGTGAGAGAGCACGTCGGCGCCCTCGCGGATCGCGATCTCGGCCTGTCGGCGCGCGATCAACGGCCGCGCCAGGGCGGTGCCGAGCAGGTAGCGGTTCTCGTAGACCGCGTTGCCCGCGATCGCCGGGTAGATGAAGTCCGTCACGAACTCGCGGCGGACGTCCTCGACGTAGACCTTCGTGGCGCCGATCGCCTCGGCCCGGCGGGCCTGCGCGTCGAAGTCCTCGCGCTGGCCGACGTCGACGATCACGGCCACGACGTCGAATCCTCTCTCCTGGAGCGTGCGCAGGATGACGGACGTGTCGAGACCGCCGCTGTAGGCGAGTACGGCTTTCTTCCTCGTCATGGCTGGCTGGACCTCCCTCGGGACCGGAGACCGCTCCGGGCCGGCGGGAGACTATCCGGGCAACGGGCCGCGGTGAAGCTCCCGTCAGTCGTGCTCGGCGGTTTCGGCCGGAAGCAGGCCCACCGCGCCGCTCAACCAGAGCCGCCAGCGAACGCGAAACGCCAGGAAGATCGCCACGAAGACCAGCCCGAAGGTCAGGCCCCACCACACGCCGCTTGGGCCGAGCCCTCCCTTGAAGGTCAACCAGGCGCCGGCCGGCATGCCGATGACCCAGTACCCCACGAGCGCGACGACGGCGGGGAACCGCGTGTCGGCAGCTCCCCGCAGCACACCGGCGGCGGCCACCTGCAAGCCGTCGGCGACCTGAAACAGACCGGCGATCGGAATCAGCGCGGCGGCGGCTGCGATCACGGCCGGCACGTCGCTGAAGACGCGCGCCAGAAGCTGCGGCAGCGAGAAGAAGACGATGCCGAAGGCGAACATCACGCCCGCGCCGAGGCTGAGGCAGACCAGCGCCGAGCGGCGCGCCCCCACCGGGTCCCGGCGGCCGATCGCGTTGCCAACGCGCGTTGTCGCCGCGCCGGCGAAACCAAGAGGCACCATGAAGGAGATCGAGGCGAGGCTGATCGCCACCTGGTGGCCGCTGAGTTGCGCCTCCCCCAAACGACCGATGAGCACGGCCGCGAAACTGAACACGGTGACCTCCAGCGACACCTGAACCGCGATCGGCACACCCACGAACAGGAAGGGACGGAGCGCCGCCGGGCGTAACCACGACCACCGCCAGCCGCCGACGTAGCGGCGCAGGTAGCGCCATCCGAACGCGGCGACGACGATGAGCATCACCCAACGGGATCCGGATGTCGCGTAGGCGGAGCCGCGCACACCGAGCGCCGGGAATCCGAGATGGCCGAAGATCAGCGCCCAGTTCGCGATCGCGTTGAACACGTTGGCGACGCCGATCGCGATCAGGGCCGGCCGCACGATGCTCATCGCCTGGAGCGTCTGTCGCAGGCACATGAAGAGAAGGAACGCGATGACTCCGGGACCGATGCCCCGGAGGTATGCGGAGGCCGGCTCGACGATGGCCTGCGGTTGACCCGTGAGCGGAAGCACGCGATCCAGTCCGAGCACGATCAGAGTCGCCGGCACCGAGAGCAGGACCGCCATTCCCAAACCCCGGCAAAGCACCCTGCTGATCCGCCGGTGATCCCCGGCGCCGAAGGCCTGCGCCGCCATCGGGTCGATCGCCAGCAGGATGCCGATGAAGGACCAGATCACGGCGATGCTGAGCGCGTTGCCGATCGACCCGGCGGCCAGGTCCGTCTCCGACACACGCCCCAGCATCATCGTGTCGACGGCGCCCATCAGCACCATCCCGACCTGGACCAGGATCACCGGCGCCGCCAGGCGCACCACGGCGCCCAACTCGGTCCGCACCGGCCGTCCGCCGCCCGCTGTTCTCGCACCCTTCAAGGGGCGGTATTGTAGGCAGCCTCACCCTCATCGAGATCGCCGTTGCTCAGCTACATCCTCCGCCGGCTCGTCACCGGACTGGTCACCCTGTTCGGCATCTCGGTCATCTCGTTCTTCATCATCCAGCTCGTACCGGGCGATCCGGCGCAGATCCAGACCTCCCAGATCGCCGACGCCGCG
The DNA here is from genome assembly GCA_009837885.1 of Holophagales bacterium. Classification (GTDB taxonomy): domain Bacteria; phylum Acidobacteriota; class Thermoanaerobaculia; order Multivoradales; family Multivoraceae; genus Multivorans. Next base: position 134,908 of record VXSP01000006.1, read on the forward strand.
GTGTCGGAGCGCGTCTACCAGCAGTTGCGGGAGCTCTACGGCCTCGACAAGCCGATCCCCGTGCAGTACGCGAACTGGGTCGGCAAACTGGTCGTGGGCGACTTCGGTTCGTCCTTCCACGACGGCAGGAGGGTGTCGGCGAAGATCGGCGAAGCGCTGTGGCCGACGCTGTCGGTGGCGCTGCTCTCCTTCATGCTGACCCTGATCATCTCGACGCCGATCGGGATCTACAGCGCGCTACGGCAGGGCGGCGGCTTCGATCGCTCGGTCAGCACCGGCCTCTACATGCTCTATTCCGTGCCGAACTACGTCGCCGGCATGCTGCTCATCCTCTACCTCGGCGTGAAGTGGGACCTGTTGCCCTTCCGCGGCATGAGGTCCGACGGCTACGACGAGATGACGACCCTCGGCCAGATGTGGGATCTGGCCCAGCACTACGTCCTGATCACGTTCTGCTTCACCTTCGGCAACCTGGCCTACTACTCCCGCTTCATCCGCCAGAACCTGCTGGAGGTGGTGCGGCAGGACTACATCCGCACCGCCCGCGCCAAGGGCCTCGGCGAGCGGAGCGTGGTGCTCAAGCACGCGTTCACGAACAGCCTGATCCCGCTGATCTCGCTGATCGGCCTCACCCTCCCCTTCGTGCTGGGCGGCAGCGTGATCCTCGAGTACATGTTCAACTGGCCGGGCCTGGGCCGCCTGTACTTCGAGTCCGTCCTCCAGCGCGACTATCCGACGATCATGGCGCTCAATTTCATCACCGCCCTGCTCGTGCTCGGCATCACCTTCATCGCCGACCTGACCTACGGTCTGGTCGACCCCCGCATCAGCTACGAGAAGTGACGATGGCGACCGAAGCGACGACGAACACAACGACCGGAGGGGCGCCCGTGGCGCGCTCCTACTGGCACATCACGTGGCGGCGCTTCCGCGGCCACCGGCTCGGCATGGTCGGCCTGTGCGTGGTGGCCGTGCTGTTCCTCGTGGCCTTCCTGTCGCCGATCCTGGCGAACGAGCAACCCATCCTGTGCCGCTTCGACGGCGGCTTCTACTATCCGGCGGTCGTCGACCTCGTCCACCAGGTCCCGGGCACCAGCCTGATCATCCAGAAGCAGCGGCCCTACCGGCTGGCGACCTTCGACTTCAAGCGGGAGTTCGACCCGGAGCGCGGCGACTGGGCGCTGTGGACGCCGGTGCGATACGGCCCCAGGGAGATCGCCGCCGAGCCCCTGGCCGGGCCTTCCAGCCGACACTGGCTGGGCACCGACCAGTCCGGGCGCGACGTCCTGTCGCGAATGGTCCACGGCACCGTCGTGTCGATGAAGGTCGGCTTCCTGTCGATGGGCATCGCGGTCATCCTGGGCCTCGTGTTCGGCTGCATCGCGGGCTACGCCGGCGGCATCGCCGACCTCGTCATCTCGCGCTTCATCGAAGTCGTACAGTGCTTCCCGGCCTTCTTCCTGATCCTCGCCGTCCTGGCCTGGTTCCCGCCCAGCATCGAGAACGTGATGATCGTGATCGGCCTGACCCGCTGGGTCGGCATCGCCCGCTTCGCGCGCGGCGAGATCCTTCGCATCCGCGAGACGGACTACGCCCTCGCCGCCCGCTCGCTGGGCGTCAGGCCGGCCCAGCTCGTGCTCCGCCACCTGCTGCCCAACGCGCTGGCGCCGGTACTGGTCAGCGTGACCTTCGGCATCGCGGTGTCCATCCTGATCGAAGCGGGACTCTCCTGGCTCGGCTTCGGCGTCCAGCCGCCGGACGCTTCCTGGGGCACGATCCTCCGCTCCGGCTACGAGAATCTGTTCACCGCCGGCCACATGATTCCGCCCGCCTGCGTGGCGATCTTCCTCGCTGTGCTGAGTTTCAACCTCGTCGGCGATACGCTGAGGGATGTAATCGACCCGCGGCTCCAGGCCGAACGGGCCTGACGCCGCCGGGCTCCCCGCCCAGGAGGTAGGCAGCGATGAGCGAGCAGACCGGGTTGCACAGCCTCTCCCTCGACTATGTCGAAGCGCTTCTGACCGACTACCGCCGCGATCCGGCGTCGCTCGACCCGGCCTGGCGGCGGTACTTCGACGCCCTGGCAGCCAGCGGCGAACTGGGCAACGGTCCAATCGGACCGGAGCTTCAGCCCTCGACCCTGTTTGGCGGCAACGGCGAAATCGCGCGTCCTGTCGCCGCCACTCCGTCGGCCATTCCGCCGGTAACTCCGCCACCCACCGAACCGGGGCCTGCCCCGCCACCCGCGACGCCGGCGCCGGCGAGCACGCGCCCCGCCCTGACCGCGGACGTCGAGCTGCAGCGCCGCGTCGACGACATGATCCGCAACTACCGGATCCGCGGCCACCTCTACGCCGACATCAACCCGCTCCGCAACCCGCCCGTGCTGCCGGAGGAGCTCGAGCTCGAGGGTCTGGGCATCCGCGAGAGCGACCTGGACCGCACGGTGTCGACGGCCGGCATCCCCGGCGCCGACTCGGCAACGGTGCGCGAAGTGCTCGAACGGATGCGCGAAACGTACTGCAAGTACATCAGCGCCGAGTTCATGCACATCGACGACCTGGAGGTCCGCTCCTGGCTCCAGGAGCGGATGGAGGTCAGCCGCAACCGGGTCCAGCTCAGCCGCGCCGAGCAGGTGCGCATCCTGAAGAAGTTGATCGACGCCGCGGTGTTCGAGGAGTTCATCCAGAAGAAGTACCTGGGGGCCAAGAGCTTCTCGCTCGAGGGCGCCGAAAGCCTGATCCCGCTCCTCGACCTGGCGATCGAGAAGGTGGCCGCGCAGGGCGCGATAGAGATCGTCTTCGGGATGTCTCACCGCGGCCGCCTGAACGTGCTGGCCAACATCATCGGCAAGCCGACCCGCGACATCTTCCGCGAGTTCGAGGACCTCGACGCGGAGCAGTACACGGGCGGCGGCGACGTCAAGTACCACATGGGGCACTCGAGCGACTGGACCACGGACCAGGGCCGCAGGATTCACCTGTCCCTGTCGTTCAACCCGAGCCACCTCGAGTTCATCAACCCGGTGGCGATGGGCCGCGTGCGCGCCAAGCAGGACCGGATCGGCAACGACCTGCGCGACCGGGCCGTGCTGTTCCTCATTCACGGCGACGCCGCTTTCGCCGGCGAGGGAATCGTCCAGGAGTCGCTCAACCTGTCGCAGCTTCCTCCCTACCACATCGGGGGCGCGTTCCACGTTGTCGTCAACAACCAGATCGGCTTCACCACGCCGCCCGAGAGCTCGCGCTCCAACACCTACTGCACCGACGTCGCGAAGATGCTCCAGGCGCCGATCTTCCATGTCAACGGCGAGCAGCCGGAAGCGGTGGCCCAGGTCGTCAACGTGGCCCTCGACTTCCGCGAGCGCTACCGCCGCGACGTGATCATCGACCTCTACTGCTACCGGCGGCGCGGGCACAACGAAGGCGACGAACCGGCCTTCACCCAGCCCATCCTCTACGACGGCATCCGGGCCCGGGATCCGGTCCGGGTCCACTATCTGGAGCATCTACTCGAACTCGGCGAGATCAAGCCCGAAGAGGCGGAGATTCACATCGAGCGCGAGGAGAAGCGGCTCGAGGGCGCGCTCGCCACGGCCCGGAGGATGAACGAAAAGACGAGCCCGCAGGCCTACGACGGCGTCTGGAACGCGTTCGTCGGCGGGCGCATGGAAGACATTCCGGAGCCGGACACCGGCGTCGACCAGGGCAAGCTGGTCGACTACCTGAAACGGATGGTCTTGCTGCCCGAGGGCTTCAACCTGCACCGCAACCTGAGGCGCTTCCTCGCTGCCCGCGCCGACATGGCCGAAGGAAAGCGGCCCGTCGACTGGGCCGCCGCGGAAGCGCTCGCCTTCGCCGCCACCGCCGATTCGGGCAACCGGGTCCGGCTGAGCGGCCAGGACTGCGAGCGCGGGACGTTCAGCCAGCGGCACGCCGTGCTGCACGACCGGGTGACCGACTACAACCACCGGCCGCTCATGAACATCGCCGAGAACCAGGAGCCGGTCGAGATCTTCAACAGTCCCCTGTCAGAGGCCGGCGTGCTCGGTTTTGAGTACGGCTTCAGCCTGGACTACCCGGACGGCCTCGTGCTCTGGGAAGCCCAGTTCGGCGACTTCGTCAACGCGGCCCAGGTGATCATCGACCAGTTCATCACCAGCGCCGAGGACAAGTGGAACCGGCTGAGCGGCCTCGTCATCCTGCTGCCCCACGGCTTCGAGGGCCAGGGGCCGGAGCACTCGAGCGCCCGCGTCGAGCGCTGGCTGCTGCTCGCCGCCGAAGAGAACATGCAGATCGTCTACCCGTCGACGCCGGCGCAGTACTTCCACCTGCTGCGGCGCCAGGTCGAACGCGCCCAGCGCAAGCCGCTCGTCGTCTTCACTCCGAAGAGCCTGCTGCGCCGACGGGAAGTCGGATCGTCCCTGGCCGAGCTCGCCGGCGGCCGGTTCCAGCCTGTCCTGCCCCATCCGTCGTTTGCCAGCGACAGGGATCGGGCGAAGGTGCGACGGGTCCTCCTCTGCGCCGGCAAGGTCTTCTACGACCTCGACGCCCACCGCCAGGCAACCGGAGCGCACGATCACGCCATCCTGCGAATGGAGCAGTTCTACCCCGCCCCGAAGGAGGAACTCGACGCCGCGCTGGCCGCGTTCCCGGACGACGCCGAAATCCGCTGGGTGCAGGAGGAACCGCGGAACATGGGCGCCTGGTCCTACCTGCGGCTCAACTTCGGCTTCCTGATGGGTGGCCGGCCGCTGTCGGGCGTGTACCGCCCGCAGTCGGCGAGTCCGGCGACCGGTTCTCCGAGCAGCCACAAGCAGGAGCAACAGCAACTGATGGAAGCGGCGTTCGCCGAGTCGGCCGAATCCGCGTGAGAATGCCCCGACCCGCGTGAGAACTCCTCGAAGGCACACCGCATGACGTATGAAGTCAGAATCCCCGAGATCGGCGAGTCGGTCACGGAAGCGCTGATCATCCGCTGGATCAAACAGCCCGGTGAAGCCATCGGCAGGGACGATCCGCTCGTGGAGCTGGAGACGGACAAGGTGACCGTCGAGATGCCGTCTCCGGTCGCCGGCGTCCTGTCCGAGATCGTCTGCGCGGAAGGCGAGACGGTGCCGATCGGGGCGGTGATCGCGCGGATCGAGGAAGGCGCCCAGGCGACCGCGCAACCGGCTCCGGCTGCCACGGCCGCGGCTACCGGAACGGCGACCGCCGCCTCCGCCCAGGGAGACCTGCTCGCAAGCGCCGAGGAGGCGGCGCCGCCCGCAACCCCGACC
>VXSP01000023.1 GCA_009837885.1 Holophagales bacterium
GCCACGACGTCCGCATGACCGACTGCTACGTGCCCCCCGAGCACACCCTCCCCGAAGTCGCCCTCGCCTCCAGCGAGATCTGGGAGAACCCCACCTACCGCAACCCGACGCACGCCGTCTACAACAAGGCCGCCGTCGCCCTCGGGGTCGGACGCGGCGCCATCGACTCCTTCATCGAGCTCGCGAACGTCAAGACCCCTTGGGGCTCCGGTTCCATGCTCAAGGACCAGCCGCAGGCCCAGATCCGCGTCGGCGAGGCGGAAGCCACGCTGCAGGCCGCCCGCATCTTCGTCATGGAGACGCAGGACGCCCTCGAGGCCCACCTCGGCCCCCTCCCCTCACAGGGCGGCCGCCTCACCCCCGACTGGGAGCACGCACGTCTCGCCCACCTGGCCTGCGCCCACGCCGCCCAGTCCGTACGGCAGATGGTCGGCGTGCTCAACAACGCCGCCGGCACCACCGGCAGCCGCATGGACAGCCCCCTGGAGCGCAAACTCCGCGACGCCCACCAGTCCGCCACCCACGCCCTCATCTCGTACCGCCACTACGAGAACATCGGCAAGACCTGGGTCGGCCACGACCCACCCCCCAACTACCGCGCACCCGAGCGGGCCTGAGAAGGGCCTACACCCTTACGAACATCTGTGCCATAATAGTTGCAGGCGAGAACGACATAACGAGCCTGCGGGTGTGACTGCGTGAGTGACCCGGCCTTCCGGTTTATTGACCTCTTTGCCGGAATAGGGGGCCTGAGGCGCGGATTCGACGCTTTGGGCGGGGACTGCGTCTTCACGTGCGAGTGGGACAAGTGGGCCCAGAAGACCTACGCCGCAAACTACGACGATGGACTCGGTCACAAGATTGCCGGGGACATCAGGGACGTTGATCCAGCCGACATTCCCGAGCATGACCTCCTGTTGGCTGGCTTCCCCTGTCAGCCCTTCTCTATCGCTGGCGTAAGCAAGAAGAACGCAATCGGTCAGCCCCACGGATTCCGCTGCGAGTCTCAGGGGACGCTCTTTTTCGACACAGCTCGAATCATCGCCCACCACCGGCCGCGGGTATTCCTGTTGGAGAACGTGAAGAACCTGGTCAACCACGACCGGGGACGGACGTTCGAAGTAATCAAGGGAACCCTGCAGGAAGACTTGGGCTACACACTGTCGTGGCGAGTCATCGATGCCAAGGGGTTTGTCCCTCAGCACCGGGAACGAATATTCATTGTCGGTTTCCGGGACGAGACAGACTTTGCGATGGATGACCTGGAAGTCCCTGACCCGCGCTTCGGACCACGGCTCAATACCATCCTGCATCCGGAAGACGGAACAGAAGGCAGGGATGGGCACTACACGGACGCCGAGGGCCGGGTGGCTGGCAACTACGCGCTGTCAACTCATCTTTGGTGCTACCTGCAGGACTACGCGGCGAAGCATCGGGCCCGCGGGAATGGGTTCGGCTTTGGGTTGGTGGGGCCGGACGACGTGGCCCGAACTCTGTCTGCCCGCTATTACAAGGATGGCTCAGAGATTCTCGTGAGTAGGGGAGACAAGAACCCACGGCGCCTGACACCGCGTGAGTGCTCCCGTTTGATGGGATTCGATGAACCTGGGCAGGCTGAATTCAAGATACCTGTCTCCGATACACAGGCGTACCGTCAGTTCGGCAACGCGGTAGTAGTTCCAGTTGCCGCCGCCGTCGCCCGCCATATGGCTCCATATCTTGTTCCCGCGCCCGTTCCCGTGGGGTAGCCGCAGTGGCTCCTGATGTTGTAGATGCGCCTACCCGCAGCCGGATGATGTCTGGCATTCGCGGTCGCGACACCAAACCCGAGATGGTCATCCGGAAGGGCCTCCACGCCCGCGGATATCGCTACCGTCTGCACTCGCGCTCCCTGCCTGGCAAGCCTGATCTCGTGTTCCCCTCCCGTAGGGCTGCCATCTTCGTCCACGGGTGCTTCTGGCACGGTCACGACTGCCCTCTATTCAAGTGGCCTTCAACGAGGGCTGGGTGGTGGAGAGAGAAGATCGAGGGCAACCGAGCGCGGGACCAAGCTGTCCGGCAGCAACTCGCCGCAATGGGCTGGCGGCAACTCCGGATTTGGGAGTGCGCCCTGAAAGGGCGCCAGCGCCGGCCCGTTGGTGAGCTGCTGGACTCGGTAGGTGACTGGCTCGAGGGAGTCGAGCCTGACCAAGACGAGCGAGGTACCTAGTGTCCATACAAGAACTGAGAGTCTGGCTGGCGGAGCAAGACGGGCCTGGTGTGATCTGGGGACTCAAACGGTTGTCGGCGAACGATACGCAGGCCAACGGCTCTCATCAGGCAGGTCCGTATATCCCAAAGCAGTTCTTGTTCGATCTCTTTCCAGCCTTGGGGCAACGCGACAAGCTGAATCCGAGGGTCTCCTTCGAACTAGCAATCGACAGCCACCACGATGTCCAGACAATCACCGCAATCTGGTACAACAACAAGTTCCATCAGGTTGATGGAACGCAGCGCCGGAACGAGACCAGAATCACCGGATTCGGCGGAGCTTCATCGGCGTTGCTGGACCCTGAGAGTACAGGCGCGCTGACGGTCTTCGCCTTCTGGCCCCAAGGCGAGGCGGAAAGGCCAAGGTGCCGTGTTTGGGTAGCTCGGGATGCCATTGAGGAAGACGTCATCGAGGAGCGCACCGGGCCTGTAGAACCTGGTCAGTGGATGACGTATCCCAACCTTCTCAGCACGCTGCGTCGCAGGGCGGCGTGCCGTCTGGCGCCCGAGGACATCCCACCATCGTGGCTGGACTCCTTCCCAAAGGGCGAGGAGATCATCGAGAAAGCCATCGGTCTCCGACCTGAGACATCGGCGGATGTCGATCAACGCCTGATGGCACGACGTGAATGTGAGTTTGAGGTTTACCGAAGCCTTGAGGACGCCACCTATCTGGCTCGGATTCGGGAAGGTTTCGAGAGCGTGGACGACCTTCTATCGTTTTCCCAGCCCATTAGCCAGCGGCGACGATCAAGGGGTGGACGCTCCTTGGAGCTACACCTCAGGAAGATCTTTGGGGAGGAGAAGGTTCCTTTCTCGTGGCAGCCGGTGGTCGACGGCGGGAAGCGCCCCGACTTCCTCTTTCCTAGCCTCGGTGCCTATGAGGATGGGGAGTTTCCGGCCGAGCGGCTCCGCATGCTGGCTGCCAAGTCCACAGTTCGGGAACGGTGGACGCAGGTCCTCGACGAGGCCTCCCGTATCGAGACGAAGCACCTCCTGACCCTCCAAGAGGGCGTGTCGGAGAACCAGTTCGAAGCGATGCAGAACTCTGGTGTTCAGTTGGTAGTGCCTGCGAGGCTGCATAGTCGTTATCCCAAACCCGTTAGGCCATACCTGCAGACCTTGGAGAGCTTCATCGGCGACGTTCGCGCGCTACGTCGCTAGTCCTCGAAAGGTAGCGCTAGCCCCTCCACCACCTCCACCCTAGGGACGCGCCGCAGCGCGTCCGGCGCGAGCGCTATCTTCGAGCTGCGCACCCCGCTTCCGAGGATGACGCGGTCGAGGTCGAACACCGCCGCATCGACGTAGATCGGGAGGCCCTCCGGCAGCGCGAAGGCCGTCACGCCGCCGATGGCCATGCCCGTGTGCGCCACCGTGTCCTCCGCCGACGCGAACGACGCCTTGCGCACGCCCATCAGCTTCCGCACGCGACGGTTCACGTCGAGGCGCGTGTCCGCCCGCACGACGCACGCCGCGAACTGCCGCGGCTCGCTCCGCGAGGCGATCAGGATCGTGTTCCCGCACTCCGGGAC
>VXSP01000010.1 GCA_009837885.1 Holophagales bacterium
GCAACCGCCGCCTCCCGGCGGCGACGGCGGCGGTCCCCCTCCCGGCGGCGGCGGTGCCCCTCCCGGTGGCGGCGGCGCCGTCGTCCACGCCGGCACGAACGAGTCAGCCCTCTTCCGCTTCTTCGACGCGGACAACTGGGAGATGCTGATCAAGCTGCTGGACGGCTGCTCGGCGAACGGCCACGTGTGGGTGTTCGGCGCGGCGACGACGGACCTGGGCTACGTGATCCGGGTGACCGACACGGCGACCGGCGCGGTGAAGGAGTATCGCAACGAACCGGGCATGCCGGCCGATGCGATCACCGACGTCGCGGCGTTCCGTTGCCGGCCCTAAGGACGGACGGCGTCGCCTGGAGTCCAGCGGCGGCGAACCGACGACTCGCGGGTTTGCGGCGCTGAGCTGGAGGCGCCGGTGCTACTGTCCGCCGCCACGGAGGAGTCCCGCGAATGCGATTCAGCTACTGGCCCGCCCCCACGATGCCCTGGACCGACCTGCTGGAGATGTCCCGGCACGTCGAGGCAACCGGCTGGGACGGCATCTGGTACGCCGACCACTTCATGCCCAACGACGAGGACACGTCGGCGCCGTGGGCGGAGAGCTGGACCACGATCGCGGCTCTCGCGGCGGCGGTGCCGCGCGTGCGTCTCGGTCCACTGGTCACCGGCAACACGTACCGGCATCCGGCGGTGCTGGCGAAGATGGCGGCGACGATCGACCACATCTCGGGCGGCCGGGTGGTGCTCGGCCTTGGCGCCGGCTGGCAGGAGAACGAGCACCTGGCCTACGGCATCCCGTTCTACACGATGGGCGAGCGGCTCCGCCGCCTGGACGAGGCCTGCCGGACGATCAAGGCGCTCTACGGTTCGCAGAGGGCGAGCTACGTTGGCGACGCCTACCAGCTCGTCGATGCGCCGCTCGAGCCCAAGCCGGTCCAGGACCCGCTGCCGCTGATGATCGGCGGCGGCGGCGAGAAGGTGACCCTGCGGATCACCGCCCAGCACGCCGACGAGTGGAACGTCTGGGGAACGGCGGACATCCTCAAGCACAAGATGACGGTGCTCGACGCCCACTGCGAGAACGTGGGACGGGACCCGGCGGAGATCGAGCGGTCGGCGGTGGCGCTGCTCTTCCTGAGCGACGACGAGGCGTTTCTGGCCAAGGTGCGGGCACGCGGCACGGGAATGCCGTCGAACATCGGCGGCGTCCCGGAGATCACCGACGCGGTCGGCGCCTACCGCGACGCCGGAGTGCACGAGTTCATCGTGCCGGCGTTCAACCTGGGCGGCATGGATCGTCAGAAGGAGGTCCTCGACCGGTTCATCGAGGAGGTCGCGCCTCCCTTCTGGTAGGTGACTAGAATGGTCGGGCATGGGACCACGCCGCTCCGACCTCGGGATGTCGCAGGAAGCGATGCTGGCCCTGGCCGCGAAGGCCGCGGAGCTCGCGGTGGACCGGATCGAGAGCCTGCCCGGCGAGAGCGCCTGGGACGGAGAGTTCAAGGAAGGGCTCGAGCGACTGCTGCTCGAGAATCCGCCGGAGGACGGGCGCCCGGCTGAGGAGGTCCTGCAACGGGTCGTGGACGACATCCTCCCGATGACGACCCGGCTGGACCACCCCCGCTGCTTCGGGTTCGTCCCGTCCGAGCCGACGTGGCCCGGTGTGGTCGCGGACTTCCTGGCCTCCGCCTGGAACGTGAACACCTGCACCTGGCTGGTTGCCAGCGGCCCCAGCCAGGTCGAACTCGTCGTTCTGGACTGGTTTCGGCGCTGGCTCGGCTATCCGGACGGTTCGGGCGGGTTGCTGACGAGCGGTGGTTCCGCCGCCTGCGTCGACGCTCTCGTGGCGGCCCGGGAAGCGGCCGGCGATCCCGAGCGTCCGGCGGTTTACATGAGCGACCAGAGCCACAGCGTGCAGGCGCGTGCCGCGATGGTCGTCGGCGTCAGGCGGGAGGCCGTTCGCCTGATCCCGACGGACGGGGACTTCCGCCTGGACATGGCGGCTCTCGCACGTGCCGTCGCGGAGGACCGTGCCGCGGGCCTCACGCCCATGGCAATCTGCGCGAACGCCGGCGCGCCCAGCACGGGCGCCATCGATCCCCTGCACGCCATGGCGGACTTCTGCGAGGCGGAGGGCATCTGGCTTCACGTGGATGCCGCCTACGGCGGCTTCGCGGCGATCACGGAGAGAGGCGGCGAGCTCCTCAGCGGAATCGAGCGAGCCGACTCGATCGGACTGGATCCGCACAAGTGGCTGTTTCAACCGTACGAGGTGGGCTGCCTGCTGGTGAAGGACGCCCACACGCTCGAGGGTCCTTTCGCCATGAGCGCGACGGTTCTGCAGGACACGGTCTGGGGAGCGAACCATCCGAACCTCGACGACCGCGGCCTTCAACTGAGCAGGTCGTTCCGCGCCCTGAAGATCTGGATGTCGATTCAGACCTTCGGCATGTCCGCGTTCAGCCGGGCCGTCGCGAACGGGATGGACCTCGCGAAGCGGGCCGAGGAGTACGTTCGTGAGAGTCGGACGCTGGAACTGGTGACGCCGTCCTCGCTTGGCATCGTCTGCATGCGCGTCAACCCTGAGGGCGCCGGTCTGGCGAGCGACACGCTCGATGACGTCAATCGGGAGGTTCTCGCCCGTCTGTTCTGGGATGACCGCGCGTTCGTCTCGTCTACTTCGCTCCACGGGCGCCTCTCGCTGCGGCTCTGCATCATCAACCACTCGACGGGTTGGGACGACGTGCGGGAGACGCTGGAGGCAATGGAGCGGTTCGGCGCCGATGCGCTCGCGGCCTGACGGCCCGGTCTATGGGTAGTACCCCGACATCGTCCGCACCTCCGCGTCGCGGGCGTCGACGTCGACCCGCACCACCCGGAACTCGCTCTCGGGCCTGGTGCTGGTCGACTGGTAGGTGAGCAGGTAGCGGTTCCGCAGTTCCCGCTCGATCCGCGCGTAGATCGCGTCGAGCTGGCTGACGCCGTCGATGAAGAAGGCCTGCCCTCCCGTCTCCTCGGCGATGCTCTCGAGCACGCGTCGCGTCGTTCGGTCCGCGGCCGCTTCCCGGAGGCCGATGGCGTAGATCGTCACCCCTGAACGCTGCGCGGTCTCGAGCGCGCTCTCGAACGTGAACGAGCTGTTCTCGTCCTTGCCGTCGGACAGGAGCAGCAGGGCCTTCTGGCCGCTGATGCCATCGAAGTAGCTGAGAGCGAACACGAGGCTGTCGTAGAGCGACGTCGTGCCGGTTGCCTTGAGGCCCGCCAGCGCCCGCGCGAGCTGGCCCCGGTCCTTGGTGAACCGGCTCTCGACCCGGGCCCGGTTGGCGAATGCGAGGACCGCCATCCGGTCCCTGGGCTCGAGCGTGTTGTCGACGAAGCGCTGGGCGGCGGCTCGCACCTGCCCGATCGCGTCCTGCATCGAAGCCGACACATCGAGCAGGAGGCCGGCGTGGAAGGGCGTGTCGTCGACCCATTCAAAGCGGCGGACCGTTTGCTGAACGCCGTCTTCGGTGATTCGGAAGCGATCCTGCTCCAGCTCGGGAATCGGGCGTCCCCGGGCGTCGACGACGCTGGCGAAGAGTTCGACGTACTGAACGTCGATTCGCTCGACCGGGTTCGGGCTGTTGATGAAGACGACGTCCTCCGTGCTGCTGCCGTCGGCCAGGAACGCCGCTGCGCGGAGATAGGTCAGGTTCGGACCGTCGAGCACGACCGGCTGCACCCATGGCGGCTGGTAGAGCGTCGCGATCCGTTCCTCGCCCAGGAACAGCTCGAGGCGCTCGATCTCCTCCCCGTCCGGCACCGCGATCTCGACGGCCGCGCGCGTGCTCTGCAGGTACTGCTCGCCGGAGCGCGGTTCGATGAACCGGGCGCGGAAGCGCTGGCCGCCGCGGTTGACCGACATCTCGTCCGACGCGACGACCTTGCCGTCCTTGAGGCCTTCCACCCGAATCCGGTGCTCGGTCGGGTGCGAGCCCAGGTTCAGCTCCACGCCGTACGGCGGCCGGCGCTTGCGCAGGATCTCGCGGCCGTCGAGCGAGAAGGCGACGGCATCGAAGTCGCCGATCGCATGGGTGGAGAAGCGCACCATGCCGACGCGCAGGCGCTCATCGCGCGGGGGCACGAGGCGGAGCAGGCGTTCGCCGCGCGCCGCCGCCTGGTTGGCCTCGGCGAGGGCCGGGAAGGTCTCCAGGATGGTCTTCCGCAGCGACTGCGCCTCCTCCAGGTTCGGCACGTCGATCGTCTCGTTGACCACGGCGAACTGCTGGCCGAAGACGTCCTCGATCTTGAGCCGGATCTGGACCTCTCCGGGGCGCAGGTAGCGGGTGAAGACGAGTGGGATCGAGTCCTCGGCGCTGCCGCTTGCGGGCAGCTCGAAGCGGTAGCGGAACGTCTCGAACAGATGGTCGTCGCGGATGACCTCGCCGGTCATGTGGAAGCTGTGGTACTCGCGTTGCTGGAAGCTCCTGCGGCCGGCGCTCGGTCCCGGCACCATCACCAGGCCGTGGGTGACGGTGCGCGTCTGGTTGCGGCCCGGATAGTCCCACTCGAGGTCGATGTCGAAACGGGGGGCGCCCTCCGGGACGTCCGTGTTGAAGGCGGCGAAGGTCGCGAGCCACTCATCGGGCGGCTCGGGAGGGGCGGACACCTCTTCGATGACGCCGTTGCTCGCCAGGTCGCGCTGGACCGCCTGTGCGGACCATCCGAACCACTCGTCCCCGCAGAGGACGGTGATGTTCGTGGTGGGCAGGCCGCGACGGGACGTCGGGCGGCGCACGGGGCTCTCGTGCCAGAAGACGTAGGGCTTGTTGCGGCTCGTGGCCAGGAAGATGACCACGAAGTGGCGGGAGGTGCGGTCGCTGCCGCCGTAGAACCAGATCTCGAGTTCGCTGGTCCGCGAGAGGCAGTAGGCGGCGGTCCGGCCGTCAGGGAGGATGAAGCGGCCCGGCGGCCCGTTCAGCAGGTAGAACAGGGCGCGTGCGTCCTCCAGCGTGCCCCACTGCGTGAGCGCGGCGTCGACCCGGTCTTCCCAGAGGACCTGGAGCTCGTTGAGGGGTGTTCGCGGGTCGGGGTCGCGGGCTTTCCAGAACGCCTGGATGAACGCCTCGCGGCGGTAGTCCTCGGGCAGGCCGACGAAGAACTCCCGCTCCTCGTCGCTGATCAGCGGGTCGACCCGCTCCAGCCAGCGGACGAAGCGGGAGTCCAGCGGCCGCGGACCCGCGGTGTCCTGCGCTGCGGCTGCCGCGACCAGCAGCGACGCGGCGAGGACGGATGCGATCCTGGTTCGGGCAGTCATCTGAGGACTCGTTGTCTGATTCTGCAACGAGTTGGTGCGTCGGCGGATTCCTAGTGACCCGAACCTCCGCGCTTGCGCGCCTGTCGCGCGACGGAAACCAGCACCATCAGCCCGAGGACGCCAGCCACGAGGCCGAGATCCTGGGTCAGCCACTCTTTCGGGCCGAGGCCGCCGACGACGACCTGATCGACCATCCGCAGGACCAGGAACATCGAGGCGATGAGCAGCGGGGAGTTGTACTCCCGGAGGGCGACCGTCCGCCAACTGAAGCGGATCTCCGGCGCCAGCCACAACCGGGGCCGGGGCCAGAATGCAGGCGTTCGCTCCGACCAGCGGCGGTGGGTCGCGCCGAAGCGATCGCCGAGGAAACGCTCTTCGGCGGCGATCACCCGTTCGTAGAGTAGCCAGTAGACGAGCAGAGCCACGACCACGAACCACCAGGACTTCAGGGCGAGCGCGAAGCCCATCAGCACGAAGAGGTTGCCGAGATAGACCGGGTGCCGGCAGAGCGAGTACATGCCGGTCACGTTCAGGCGGCTGGCGCTCGGCGCCCTGCGGCTTCGGGTGGAAGCGCCCGGAGGCGCGGAACCCAGGGCCGCCCACCGCACGCCGAGTCCGAGCAGGGACACGGCGAGGCAGAGCGCGAGCCAGCCGAGTCCCGGGTCCGCTGGCAGCACCGCCGACCGGCGCTCGAGCACCGCCAGCGCCGCGGCGGGCAGCAGGAACACGACGAACAGGCTGCGGTGCCGGAACAGGAAGAGGCCCTGGTCGGCAAGCCGCCGGCTGTCGTTCATCGCCCGGATCTCCCGGCCGCGGCAACACGGGCGGCCGCTTCCGGAGTCGTCAGCAGGACGTGGCCCTGCTCGGGATCGTGGTCGCGCGCGACCTCGACCAGGTCGAGCGGAGGCGAAAGACGCTCCAGGTTGTCCCGTTCGATGAGCAGCCAGACGGGCCGGTCCGTGCGGGCGACGTAACGTCGCAGGGCCTCCTCGTCACCCTCGTCGTGGGCCAGGATGCCGCCGTGGAGGTCGACCGCGAACCGGCGGGTGTAGAAGAGGAAGGCGGCATCGGGAACGGGGTAGATCGCGTACGGCTCGCCGGGTTCCGCCCACTGGACCAGGTCGCTGGAGAGGGCGCGGGCCGACTTGAAGGCGTCGCCCAGCGGCAGCAGGCGCACGGCGGTCACCGACATGGTGAGTCCGAGGCCGGTCGCCAGGCAGGCGACCAGCAGATCCGGCCGCCGCCTGGCAGCCAGGTAGAGGCCGATCAGACCCGCGGCGAGGGGGATGGCGGCGACCGCCTGCAGCGAAGCGATCGTTCCTTCAGGGATCGAACCGTCGGGCAGATCCCGCGCCGCG
Organism: Holophagales bacterium; assembly: GCA_009837885.1. Classification (GTDB taxonomy): domain Bacteria; phylum Acidobacteriota; class Thermoanaerobaculia; order Multivoradales; family Multivoraceae; genus Multivorans. The sequence continues at coordinate 6,652 of VXSP01000010.1, forward strand.
ACCGGCGCCGCGGCCGCCACGACGCCGAACAGCAGCGGTACGGCCGCTGCCGAGATGAGGAAGGCCGCGCGGAAGCGGGGCCAGTGGTCCCGGATGGCCAGCACGCCACAGGCCACCAGCATCGCGAGCGGCGCCGCGAGCGCCAGCAGGTAGACGGTCCGCTTGCCGCCGGACACGCTGAAGAAGACGAAGGTGCTGGCGATCCAGATCAGGAGGAAGCGAACCGCCCGCGCCTCGCGGCCGGCCGACTCGCGGTGGGAAACGCGAAAGGCGGCGTAGATCGCTACCGGGGCCAGCAGCGTCCAGGGCGCGAACGTGCCGGGCAGGGTCCGGAAGTAGTAGTGCCAGGGCCGGGGGTGATAGGTCGCCTCGGCATAGCGGGACACGGTCTGGTCGAGGATCAGGGCGTCGAAGTAGGACTGTCCGGCAATCCACACGGCCGGCCCGAACCAGGCCAGGACGATCGCTGCCCAGAGCAGCAGGCCGCGCCCCAGTCGGAGATCGGCGACGCCGGCCCGGTCGCGCTCGAACGCGAGCGCGGTGACCACCGCGAGGAGCGGCACGATCAGCCCGACCGGCCCCTTGGCCAGGGTGGCCAGTCCCAGGCAGCCGAAGAACAGGAGATTGGCGCGCTGGTTGCCGGGACGCGAGGCTGGATCGTTCGGGCTCCACGACCGCCCCCGCGCCCAGAACAGGATGGCGAGCAGCTCCAGAAAGGTCAGGGTCATGTCGATCTGGCCGACCCGCCCGTTCCACATCACAAGGGCCGAGGTCAGGAAGATCGGCGCCGCCAGCCAGGCCGTCTTCCGGTCGAACAGCCGGCAGGCGAGGGCGAACACGACGAGCACCGAGCCGATGCCGGCAAGGAGCGACGGTAGACGGGCAGCCACCTCGTCGACACCGCCGCGAAGGGCGCCGAACAGGGCGATGTTCCAGAAGTGGAGCGGCGGCTTGTGGTCGTACCGTTCGCCGTTGAGGCGCGGCACCAGGAAGTGCTCGATCGCCCGCGGCTCGAGCAGCATCTCCCGCGCGACCTCGGCGTAGCGCGGTTCGTCCGGGTTCCAGAGGTCGCGGCTGCCGATCCCGGGCAGCAGCACGGCGGTGGCGGCAACGGTGAGGACGAGGTAGGGGAGCAGGCGTCCTCGCACGGATCGATCCTGCCACAGGGGCGGTCCTGCCATCGGAAGGGGCGACCGCCGCGCTCCGTTGTCCTTCGCGGCGATAAGGTACCCGTTCCCTTCACGGATCGCCGGCAACAGACAGGCGGAGGAACCAGGCGATGGGCCAGCTACCGAAGTCCGTGACCATCACGGACGACACGATGAGAGAGGGTCTGCAGATCGAGAGCGCGGACATTCCGGTCGAGGACAAGCTGCGGCTGCTCGACGCGCTGGGCGAGACCGGAGCCAGGGTGATCTCGATCGGTTCCTACGCGCACCCCAAGTGGACGCCGCAGATGGCCTGCATCGACGAGATCGCCGAGCGCTTCGTGCCGAAGCCCGGCGTGCGCTACACCGCCGCGATCTTCAACAAGATCGGATTCGACCGCGCCGACCGCTGGTACCCGAAGCTCGACGTCCGGCAGCGAAGATTCGGCACCCACGTCGAGCTCTGCGACACCTTCGCCCGGCGCAACTACAACGCGACCCAGGCGCAGCAGATCGAGCGCATCCCGGGGGTGATCGAACAGGCCCGCGCCCGCGGCGCCGAGACGGGCGCGGTGGCGATCGGCAATCCGTTCGGATCCAACTTCGAGGGGGCGTTCACGCTCGAGCAGCGGATGGACCTGCTGGCCCTGATGATCGACCGCTGGCATGAGGCCGGCTTCCGGGTCACCCGCTGCGCGATCATCGAGGCGATGGGCTGGAACATGCCGCACACCGTGCGGGAGACGCTCCTGGCGATCCGTGAGCGCTGGCCCGAGATCACGGACTTCCACTGCCACCTGCACAACACCCGCGGGGCGGCGATGGTCAGCTACTACGAGGCGCTCAAGCTGGGCGTGCGCGAGTTCGACACCTCGATCGGCGGCATGGGGGGCTGTCCCTACTGCGGCAACGGCCGCGCCGCGGGCCATGTGCCGACGGAGGACTTCGTCGACTTCTGCCACGAACTGGGGATCGAGACCGGCTACAGGCTCGACAAGCTGATCGAGGCGGCGCAGATCGCCGAGGAGGTGGTCGGCCATCCGCTCTGGGGCCACGTCTCCAAGGCCGGGCCGCGGCCGCGCGGCGACGGCGATCTCTACCCGAGGCAGATGCCGTTCGTCGAGACGCTCGACGAGGCCTCCCATTTCCGCAACGGCCCGCCGGTCTACGCCGGCCAGCGGTCTCCGTGGCGGCCTGACGCGCCGCTGTACCAGGCATGACCGCCGCGGGAAAGAGCCCGGGCGCGGGCATTCGCTACGAGGCGGACGAGCGGACACCGACGCCCCTCGCCGCGACGATGGGCCTGCAGTACGCGACCCTCTGCGTCGCCGGCATCGTGCTGACGCCGGCGATCATCGTCCGTGCCGCCGGGGGCAGCGACGAGTACCTGGCCTGGGCGGTGTTCGCGGCCATCTTCGTGAGCGGTATCGCCACGATCCTGCAGGCGGTGCGTCTGTGGCGGATCGGCGCCGGCTACATCCTGCTCATGGGCACGTCGGGCGCCTTCATCGCCGTCAGCATCGCGGCCCTGAGCGCTGGCGGTCCGATGCTCCTCGCCAAGCTGGTCATCGTCTCGTCGCTGTTCCAGTTCCTGCTCTCCGCGCGGCTCCTGCTGCTGCGGAGGCTGTTCACGACGACCGTCACCGGCACGGTCATCATGCTGATCTCGGTCAGCGTGATGCCGATCATGTTCACCCAGTTGACCCTGGTTCCCGACGATGCGCCCCGTGGCGCTGCTCCGATCACGTTCGTCGTGGCCATCGCGGTCATGGCCGGGTTCGGCCTGCGGGCGAGGGGGATCGGGCGGCTGTGGGCGCCGGTCGCCGGCGTCGTGGCGGGCTCGATCGTTGCCGCGTTTCTCGGGCTCTACGATTTCGAGCAGGTCGCCGCTGCGGCGTGGATCGGCGCTCCGGCCGGCGGCTGGCCCGGGTTCGACCTGTCGTTCGGACCGGCCTTCTGGGCGTTGCTGCCGGGCTTCATCATCGTGACGCTGATCGGAGCCGTCGAGACGATCGGCGATGCCGTGGGCATCCAGCGCGTCTCCTGGCGGACGCCGCGGGCGCCTGACTACCGGGCTGTCCAGGGCGCCGTCGCCGCCGATGGACTCGGCAACCTGCTCTCGGGCATCGCCGGCACCGTGCCGAACACGACGTACTCGAGCAGCATCTCGGTCACGGAGCTCACCGGCGTGGCCTCGCGCCGGGTCGGGATGTGGATCGGGATCATCTTCCTCGGTTTGGCTTTTCTGCCCAAGGCGCTCTCCCTGGTCCTCGCGATCCCCGGTCCGGTCGTCGGCGCTTACGGGCTGGTGCTGATCGCCATCCTGTTCGTGCTCGGGGCCCGCATCGCCGGGCACGGGGGAATCGACTACCGGAAGGCCCTGGTGATCGGCGTCTCGTTCTGGATCGGCGTCGGCTTCGAGAACGATTTGATCTTCAGCGACCAGCTCGGCGGCTGGGTGGCCTCGATCCTGGGCAACGGCATGACCGCCGGCGGCCTGACCGCCATCGGCCTGACGGCGTTTCTCGAATCGACCGGTCCGCGCCGGCGCCGGCTCGAGGTCGAGGTTGCGCCCGGGTCCGCCTCACGGATCGGCGGCTTTCTCCGGACCCTGGCGGAACGGGCGCGGTGGACGCCCGAGGCCTGCGATCGCCTCTGGTCGGCGGGCGAAGAGGCGTTGCTCAGCCTGGCCGGACTCGACGAGGAGGAAGGCGGCCGGAAGCGCAGCCTGCTCGTGGTCGCGAGGGTCGACCGCCAGACGGCCGAGCTCGAGTTCATCGCGGCGCCCGGTGGACGCAACATCGAGGACCGGCTGGTGGTCATGGCCCCCGATGCTCCAGCTCCCATCGAGAACGAGTTGTCGCTGCGGCTGCTGCGGCACGTGTCGACTTCGGTGCAGCACCAGCAGTACCACGATACGGATGTCCTCACGGTCGTCGTCAGCAGCGACAGCCAGGAACCGACGGGTCAGGTGGACGCGGCGGGAATCTAGGAGCTTGCGCCACGCAAGGCAGCGAAGCGAGTTCGGGGCGCAAGCTCCGCCGCGCGGACGGGATGGGCCGAAGCGCCGAGCCTGCGAGGAGCTTCGGGGCGCCAGGAGAGCGCGTCCTTCCTGTAGGATTCCGCGGCGGATGTGACCCCTCCGTGAAACGAACTGCGAGCGCCATAGCCACGTGAGTGAGAGCCCCCACCTGACCTTCGTGGAGGAGATTCTGCTTCTTCTCCTGGACGACGATTCCGGTGCGATGAAGCGTGTCGCGCCCAACGTGATGGAGCTGCTGCTCGCCGGCGCGATCCTGATGGACCTCGCGCTGCGCGGGCGCCTGGATTGCGACCTCCAGCGACTCGTCGTCGTTGATCCGACGCCGGTGGGCGAGGAGATACTGGACGGTCCGCTGGCGGAGATCGCGGAGGCCGCCGACGAAGCCGACGCCCGCACCTGGGTGGTGCGTCTCTCGGCCCGCAGCAAGCAGGTCCAGGAGGCGGCCCTCGCGCGCCTCGTCGAGCGGGGGATCCTCCGGGTAGAGGATCGGAGCTTCCTGTGGGTGTTCGGCAGCCGCCGCTATCCGATGGTCGACGACCGGGAAGAGCGGGAAGTCAAGCTGCGAATCCTCGACGTGCTCCTGAGCGACCGGATTCCCGCGCCCAGAGACGTCGCCCTCATTTGCCTGGCCGATGCGTCGAACGCCTTCCAGGTCATCCTGAGCGCGCAGGAACTGCGCCACGCCGCGGCCCGGATCGAGTTGGTGCGCGGCTTCGATCTGATCGGTCAGGCGATGGGCCGGGCGATTCAGAAGTCCGTTCAGGACATTGCCGCCGCGACTGCGACGGCGCATCATCCCTTCTACTGAGTGCGAACAAGACGCAAAGAGGTGTGTACGTGATCGAGAGCATCAAGATCGGGAAGTCGGCAATCGGGGGCGAGACGGTTGGCGACGTAACCGTCTGGGTGCCGGAAGGGCGGGTCGACGCCTCGAGCGCGCCGGACCTGGAGCAGGCGATGACGTCCGAGATCGCGGAAGGCGGAGAGGCCGTCGTCCTCGACCTGAGCCGCACCCGCTACATGAGCAGCGCCGGCCTCCGCGTCGTACTGGTCGTGGCCCGCCAACTGCAGGCGCGCAAGGGGAAGTTCGCCGTCTGCGGCCTGAACGACGAAGTGAAGGAACTCTTCGAGGTTTCCGGCTTCAGCCTGATCGTGGGCATCGAGGCGGACCGCGACGCCGCGGTCGCCGCCGTCCAGCAGCCCGGCTGACCCTTCGCGCGGCAGAAACTGGGTCCGCGGGCGCGAAAGCGCCGGCTTCTGGACCTTCTGCCGCGCGAACCTCTACAGCGTCCAGCCGTCCCGATAGGTCGGCTGGATGTACTCCCGCGGCACCTCGACGCCGTTCGTCACCTTCAGCTTCTTCGGATTCCAGACGATCTCCTGCTGGCTTCTGACCGCCAGGTTGCCGAGCAGCGCGGTTTCGGTCATCGGACCCGCGTGATCGGCGAAGTTGGAGCCGTCGGGGTTCGTCGTGCCGGCCTTGATCGCGTCGATCCACTGCTTGTAGTGCCCTTCGGTCCGCTCGTAGACCTGGGGCAGCGGGTTCTTCGTGATCTTCTCGTGGAGCTTTGACGGGTAGATCGTGGGCCTGCCGGCGTAGATGTCGGCGACGATCACGCCCTTGGTGCCCACGAAGAGCTGGCCGCTGTTGCGCGGCGGCCACTTGCCCTCCCACACCTTGGGCATGGCCGGCGTGAGGTTCCCGTCCCGCCAGACGACCGTCATCTTCGGCCGGTTGCCGCGCGCCGGATACTCGAAGGTGATCCGCGTGGCGGCCGGGGCCGACTCCTTGAACAACGGCGTCGATTCGGCGTGGACCGATGACGGGTCCCGCAGATCGAAGATCCAGAACGCCGCGTCCATCGCATGGCAGGCGATGTCGCCGATGGCGCCGGTGCCGAAGTCCCACCAGCCGCGCCAGGCGAACGGGTGGTAGTAGTCGGGGTGGTAGGGGCGTTCCGGCGCCGGGCCGAGCCACAGGTCCCACTTGACATGGTCGGGCACCTCGTGGACTTCCTTGGGGCGCGGAATCGCCTGCGGCCAGATCGGCCGGTTGGTCCAGTACTCGACGCGGTTCACTTCGCCGATCACGCCACCCTCGATCCACTCGCGGATCAGGCGCGTGCCCTCCGCGGCGTGGCCCTGGTTGCCCATCTGGGTCGCCGTGCCGGCCTTGCGGGCGGCCTTGGCGACCATCCGCGCCTCTCCGATCGTGCGCGTCAGGGGCTTCTGCGTGAAGACGTGGAGGCCGCGCTCCAGCGCCGCGACGGTGATCGCGGCATGGGTGTGGTCGGCGGTCGAGACCAGCACCGCGTCGAGTTCGCTGTGTGCGTCGAACATCTCGCGGTAGTCGTGGTAGCGGGCCGCATCCGGGTGGGCGTTCATCGTCTCCTCGGCGCGCTTCCAGTCGATGTCGCAGAGCGCCACGATGTTCTCGCTGGCGACGCCGGCGACGTCGCTGCGGCCCTTGCCACCGGCGCCGATGGCCGCGATGTTCAGCTTGTCGCTGGGCGCCTCTTCGCCGCGTCCGAGGACGTGGCGGGGGACGATCATCAAGCCGGCGCCGGCCGCAGCGGCGCCGAGCACGCTGCGGCGGCTCAGGTCTTGTTCGGGCATGAGGAAGTGCCTTTCTGTAGCGGAGTTGGTGTGCGGTAGGTTAGCGCATTCGGAGGAGCACGAAGGATGTCAAACTGGGTGCGCCGGCGTCCCCGCCGGCATCCGGCGCGAAGCGCCGGCTTCTGCTGCGTGAGGACTTCGAACGCGAAGGTCGGTCTGGCCTGTGGGTTCGCGGCGGCGCTGATCGGTTTCGTTGCCGCCGCCGCCGCGGCCGAGACCGGCGAGCAGGGTCGCTCCGCCCACGGCGAGTGGCAACACCACGGCGGCGACCACGCCTCGAGCCGCTACTCGCCGCTGGCCCAGATCGACGGTTCGAACTTCGGCCGGCTCGAGGTCGCCTGGCGCTGGCGCACGGCGGACCACGACGTGCCGCTGGACGTGCTGCCGGGCTACGACACCGGGTTCTACCGCTCCGTGCCGCTGATGATCGGTGGCCGCCTGTTCGCGCCGACCAGCCTGGGCCAGGTGGCGTTGCTCGACCCGGCGACTGGCGAGCAGGAATGGGTCTACAACCCGAAGACCTGGGAGCGCGGCGGCACCACGATGCGGCCGGTCGGCGCCCGCGGCATCGAGTACTGGTCGGACGGCGGGAAGGAGCGGCTGTTCGTCGCCACGATCGGCCGCCAGCTCGTCTCGATCGACGCCGCTACCGGTGAGGCCGACCGTGCGTTCGGCGAGGACGGCGTGGTCGACCTGGCGCAGGATCTCGGCCCCGGCGACTACGCGATCCGCCACATCACCCACGGCGCGCCGCCGATCGTCGTCGGCACCAGCGTGATCGTCGGCTCGAAGATCTTCGACTACTCGATCAGGAGCGACGCGCCGCCCGGTCATGTCCGCGCCTACGACGTCCATACGGGCGAGTTCAAGTGGCGCTTCAACACGATCCCGCGGGACGGCGAGTACGGAGTCGAGACCTGGGAGAACGAGTCCTGGCGGACGGCCGGCAACGCGAACGTGTGGGCGTCGATGAGCGCCGACCACGAACTCGGCTACGTCTACCTGCCGATCAGCACGCCCTCGAACGACTACTACGGGGCCGACCGGCCCGGCGACAACCTCTTCGCCGAGAGCCTGGTCTGCGTCGACGCGGAGACGGGCGAGCGCGTCTGGCACTTCCAGACCGTCCGCCACGGCATCTGGGACTACGACATCGCCTCGGCGCCGAACCTCCTCGACATCGTCGTCGACGGCAAGCTGATCAAGGCGGTCGCCCAGGTTTCGAAGACCGGCTTCACGTACGTGTTCGACCGGGCCACCGGCGAGCCGGTGTGGCCGATCGAGGACCGGCCCGTGAACCACCAGTCGACGGTGTCGGGCGAGAAGCTGGCGGAGACCCAGCCGTTCCCGACCAGGCCGCCCGCCTTCGAGCGCCAGGGCGTCAGCGAGGACGACCTGATCGACTGGACGCCGGAGCTGCGCGAGGAAGCGCTCGAGATCGCGGAGAAGCTGGTTCTGGCGCCGATGTTCCCGCCGCTGATCGTCCAGGGCGAAGGCGGAAAGGAAGGCGTCGTGGTGGTTCCGGGGGCTGCCGGCGGCGCGAACCACCCCGGAGCGTCCGTCGATCCGATGACCGGCGTGCTCTTCGTCGAGTCGCAGCACCGGCCGACCGGCATGTCCCTGATCGAGCCGGATGCGGCCCGCCGCCCCGACTGGCGCTACGTGATCGCCTACGTCGACACGGCTGGGCCGCGGGGCCTGCCGCTCACGAAGCCGCCCTACCGGACGATCACGGCGATCGACCTGAATCGCGGTGAACACCTCTGGCAGGTCCCGGTCGGTCCCGGCCCCAAGGATCATCCGACGATCGCCCACCTGAACCTGGGCGACATGGGCACCCGCTACATCGGCATGCCGGCGGACGGCGGTCTGCTCGTGACCCGCACGCTGCTGATCGGTTTCCTGGCCCTGCCCGACGAGGACGAGCCCCGCACCTCGAGCGGCGGACTGCTGCGCGCCTACGACAAGGCGACCGGCGAGATCGTCGCGGAAGTGGAGACCGACGTCTGGCTGCACGGCCCGCCGATGACCTACATGCACGAGGGCCGGCAGTACATCGTGATCGCCGGGGGTGGCGCCCGCAATCGCCGGATCCCCGATGAACTGATTGCCTTCGCGCTACCGGAGTCCGAGATAGGAGGATAGGACCATGCTTCAACGATTCCGGAACCACTGGGTGCGCCGGCGTCCCCGCCGGCATCCGGCGCAAAGCGCCGGCCTCCGAACGCTGTTCGTCGTGGCTGCGTTCACGCTGCTTGTAGCTCCGCCCGCAGCCGCCGCCGAATGCGAACCCCGGGAGGCCGAAGGCCCCGTCACCGTCGAATCCTGTTCGATCGAGAACGCCGACTACCCCCTGGTGCGCGCCGAGATGACGGTGCCCGGCTCGATGTCGGCAGTCATCGCTCTTCTGGACGATGCGGCCGCGTGCTCCGACTGGCAGGCCATGTGCACGGAAGAAACGGCCACGCCACTCGACGCCCCGTTCCAGACCCTCCGCCAGCGCGTCTCCGGCAAGGGCATCACCCGGCGGATCTCGATGAACAGCGCGGCGTGGTGGCGGACCGCCGACGGCCACGTTGTGGGCGACATGGTCGGCGCCGACGATCAGACGCCTGCCTTCAAGGGCAAACGCGTGCTCTGCATGCGCACGCGCTGGTTCCTGTCGCCGGGCGACGAGGAAGGAACGGTCACGGTCGTCCAGAAGAGCGTCAGCGACCCGCAACCGCCCTTCGGCATGGGCGCCAGAGTCGTGACGCCGCGCACCGCGAAGACCCTGCTCGAGACCTTCACGAACATGAGCGCCAGGCTCGCCACCGGTCAGCACGGTGCCGGTCCGGCGATCGAGTCGCTGCCCCTGCTGGAGGCCGAGCTGCCGGGCGTAGGCGAAGAGTTCGCCCGCTGCCAGGCGGCGCGCAAGTAGAGCGTCAGGCCGGCGCCATAACTCAGCGGTCCGCGTTCTCCACGCCGAACACGCCGTCGAGCACGGCCCGCACGCGCGGCAGTAACGGATAGGTCTCCGGGTCGGAGTCCGCGGCCGTGTAGCCGACCCACACGGCGACGACGTCGCGGCTCGGGTTGACCAGCAGCCCCTGTCCGGCCCAGCCGCCCTTGTAGACATCGTTGTTCGTGAACACGAGGTCCCATTGGTAGACGTTGTGCCTGACGCCGGGCGGCTTGCCGCCGTAGCGGGCGTTATCGAGCAGTTCCGGCCGGCCGCCGTGGAGCAGCAGGTCGATGTGCTCTTCGGGCACGATCCGCTCGGATGAGACCCTGCCGTAGCTCGGCGTGAACAGGAGCCCGAAGCGAGCCATGTCCCGGGGACGCGCCAGCAGGCCGCCGGAAGTCAGCGCGATCCCGTAGCGGTTGGCGTAGATCGAGGCGTCCGCTTCGGCGCCGATGCGGGTCCATACCTCGCGGCTCAGCGCGTCCTGGAAGGGCATGCCGGTGACCTCCTCGACCAGCCAACCGAGGACGAAGGTGTTCGTGCCGCTGTAGTCGTAGCCCGTGCCCTGCTCGGCCCAGCGGCCGACCCGAAGGTCCGAGAGCATCGTGTAGGGGTCGTCCGGCGTCGCTTCGCTTCGCACGGCGTCGCCCAGCGAGGCCTCGAACTGGTAGTAGCAGGTGCTCCGGTCGGTGTAGTCACCGTCCGGACAGTCGACGCCGGAGGCCATGTCGAGCACGTTGCGGACGGTGACGCCTTCGAAGTCGGAACCCCTGAGCGCGGGCACGTAGCGGTCGACTGGCTGGGTGGCGTCGACCAGGCCGCGGTGCTCGAGGATCGCCACCAGCGTCGCCGGCAGGACCTTCGTGACCGACCACCAGATCGGCTTCTCGTGGGGTTGCATCCGCGGGTAGCGCTCGAAGACGATGTCGCCGCGGTGGAGGATGACGATGCCCATCGTCGTCGAGTGTTCGCCGTGCAGCCAGGCGTCGAACGTCGTCTTGCCGGCCGGCGTGTCGACCGGATGGTCGGCGATCGCGGCCATCGGGCGGGTCGCCAGCTCCCTGACCGGGCCGTCACGGTAGACGTTGACGGTCGGCACGACCTGGTGGAGGTTCCGGTTGCGCCAGGCCATCGCCTCGCCGGTCTCCGTCCACCAGACCTCGTCGGCGGGATCGGGCAAGGCGCGGTGCTGGCGGAGGTTCTCAGCGACGGTGGAAGCCGGTTCGAAGTTCGGCGCGGCGTCCTCCGCGGCCGTGCAGGCTGCAAGCGCCAGCGTCAGTCCGAGAGCGGCGAGGAGGCTCCGTCGCATCGGGTCAGTCTAAGGCCCTGGCAGTGCAAGTACAGACCGGGCGCGCCGGCCGAGAGGCCGGCGTCCGCATCAGTCGATCGTGCCCAGGTAGTGCCAGATCGCCTCGAACTGTCGCGCCGCCTCCCCGTCGAAGACGTCGTAGAGGGCGGTGTAGCCGTCCTCGTCGACGAACTGGGGCATCTTCGTGCCCGGCAGGATGCGCTGGGGATCGCGGAGGAACCAGTCGAAGAACGGGTGCCGCAGGCGGCGGCGGACGAGGTTGAAGTTGATCGCCTCCTCGGCGCCCTCGCCGCCCAGCGCCGGTTCGTCGCCCAGGGCGTGGCAGGCATGGCAGCCGAGGCGGTCGCCGCGGATGAGGTCGCTGCCGACCGCGGCCAGCTCGGCGTCTACGGGTTCGGGCTCGGGCGGCGACGCTGCGAGCCCGTGCTGATGGTGCAGACCGACCGCGAAGAGGTCGGTCTCGTCGGGGGAGGCGGTCGCTCGCGCCTCCGGGTGCTGGCGCGGAAGGTCGGCGGGGTGGCCGGCCAGGTAGTCCGCCAGCCAGTCTCCGCGGAACTTCTCGCCGGCCCAGGTCAGGTCCGGGGGAGTGTGTGTCGGCCCGGCGTCAGAGACCGGCGGCCCGGAGGCGGGCGCGCCGTCCCTGCTGTGACAGACGAGGCAACCGTCTCGCCGGATTCGGCGTTCCGCGTACTCGGCCGGCACGACCCGGGCGAGAGACGCGGCGTCCTCGGCAACGAGATCACCCGCCGCCCGCCGGGACCGGCCCCGGTCGAGCGCCGTCGAGCCGGCGTGTCGGAGGGACGCCGGAGGCACCGGCTCCTCCGGGAGATAGTCGTTGCCCCAGGTGAGACGCATCGAAGCGTCGCCGCGGGCCGGACTGCTGTAGACCAGTTCGACCGGGTTGAGGCCCTTGATCAGTCGCACTTCGCCGGCGGTGGCGGCCGGCGCGCCGTCGGCCGGCAGAGCGTCGCGCGCGATAACGACCTGCCCACCGATGCTCAAGCGCACGCCGCCGTTGCCGCGGACGGCGAAGCGAAAGGAGTCGTTCAGCTCGAGGTCGATGGCGCCGCGGAAGGTGGCCTCGAACGGGCCCGGTTCGAGGAACGGGCTGGATGGCTCGCCCTCGGGTACGTAGAGCGCGGCGAGCCGCGCGACGCGGGCGTCCGTCGCCTCGCTGGCGCGTGAGCGGAGAACGAGTGCCAGGCCGGGCCGGTCGAGGTCACCCGCGGCCGCCTGCGTGAGCTGTCCGGACAACGGGCCGACGCACGTCGCCGCCAGCAGGGGCAGAACGGCGAATCGGCGAAAGCGCACGACGAGTCCGGCGCCCGGTTCAGTCGGCGCCTGCGAGGATCTCGGCGCCGGCGCGGGTCCCCAGTTCGTGGATCGTGCCGTGGACGAACTCCCGTATCCGCGCGCCGTCCCTGCCTCTCAGGTTCATCTCCAGGTGGAACTGCTGCACCGGCAGGATGTCCGGGATCTCGATGAACACCGAGCGCCGGTCCTCCGAAAGAGTGGCGGACGGGATCGCGAGATCGTCTTGGCCCACGCCCTCGCCCAGGACGCGGTAGTCCTCCGAGCCGTAGCTCGCCTGGCGCAGGTACTGCCAGATCCGCATCGAGTAGTTGCCCGGGTCGACGGCCGCGTCCGGGTCGAGTTCGGTGTTGAAGCGGACGACGATGCCGTCGCGGGCGGTCTCGTAGGCCACCGGGATGCGCAGCGGCTGGTCCGTGCGCCGCACGCGGTAGAAGCCTCCGGGCTGGGTGCGGTCGCCGGCCCAGGCGAACAGGCCGCAAACGTAGAGATGGTCGTCGGCGGGGTTGAAGCGGCCCCGGATCAGGCCGGTGGGCGCGGCCGTCACTGGCAGTTCGGTGACCGCTGCCTGGCGGGGCGGGCCGTCGCCGTCCGGGAATGAGACCCGGACGAATGCCTGGTCGAAGAGCACGGAGAACATCTTGCCGTTGCCGTAGGAGAGGTAGATCAACGACTCGTCGAGCTCGCCCCAGCGGTTACTCCGCACCCACACCGGGGCCGACGGGGAGCGGTCCACGTCGTGGTGAATCCAGGTCGCCGGTTGCACGAAGTCGTCCGGATCGCGGTCGGGCTCGCGCCAGGCCCGCATGTAGCCGTGGAATGTCCCGGGTTCGACCCAGTTGATCCGGTTCTCGGGAATCCAGTGGCCCTCCTGGTCGGTCACGATCACGCTCCCGTCCGGGTTGACCACCAAGCCGTTCGGGGCCCTGAAGCCGTTGGCGACGATCTCGGTCGAGGAGCCGTCGGCCGCGACCTTGAGGATCGTGCCGTGTTGGGGCACTCGGGCGTCGAAGTCGTGGCCGGCGCCCTTCGCGTAGTAGAAGTTGCCGTCCTTGTCGGTCTCCAGGCCGACCGCGAACTCGTGGAAGTGGGCCGAGGCCTGGGCGTCGTGGTTGAACGCCGCGTAGTGGTCCGCCTCGCCGTCGCCGTTCAGGTCGCGCAGTCGGGTGATCTGGTCGCGGGAGGTGACGAAGATCTCGCCGCCGCGCGTGTTCACGCCGAGCGGTTCGTACATCCCCGTGGCGAAGCGCTTCCAGGTGACGGCCCCGATGTCTTCGCCGCCCAGGCCGTCGACCAGCCAGACATCGCCCATCCAGGTCGCGACGACCGCCCGCTTGCCGCCGTCCAGGAAGTCGAAACCGCCGAGGCGCATCCACGACCGGTAGGGGTTGTCGAGCGGCGTCGTGATCGCCTCGAGTTCGAAGGGACCGCGCCTGCGGCCCAGGACGCGGCTCTCGGTTGTGACCGTCTCGGTCCATTGCGCCGGCCCGCCGCGGGTCAGTGGTTCGAGATCGGCGGCTGGTTCGACTCCGGCTGCTCTCGCCAGGAAGCCCGCGTTCGACCGGCCACGCCGCCCGATCACGACCTTGAACCGGACCGGTTCGTCGCCGGCGTGAACTCTCAGGCGGAGGTCGTCGCCGTCGCCTTCGACCCATTGGACACCTGACGGCGCGCCGACCAAGGCGGCGATGGTGGGTCCGCTGTTCTCGCCTCGATCCTTCGCGTTCGGGTGGGGTTCGCGAAAGCCGGCGGCTTCGCCGTCGGTCCAGGCCCGAACGTCCCGCTGGTGTGCAACCTGGACGACGAGGTCCGCGTTCCGAGGGCCCAGGTTCAGGGTTCGACTGAACAGCCCGCCGCCTTCGGACGCGCCGAGTTCCAGCACCTCCGTGTCGCCCACCCGGTAGTGCAGCACCACCTGGTCGCCATGAACGTAGTGACCGAGCCAGCGGGCGACGGCGGGATCCTGAGGCCCGAACCGACGACCGCCGCGACCGATGATGCGGGTGTCCCGGAAGTCGTCGCCCACCCGCGACCAGCCCGGCGCGTCCGGGTTCGTGAACACCATGTCGCCGACGATCGCCGGCTCCACCACATGCCTGCCGTTGTAGTTGATCGAGTTCCAGTCCATGAATCCCGGATCGGTCCAGCCGGCCGCCCAGCGCAGGGTGTCCGTGTCGAAGAGCAGGAACACCGTCCCCTTGGCTACACCGCCCGGACCCTCGTCGACCCGGATCGCGATCCCCTTGTTCGCGTTGTTGCCCTCTTCGACGATGTAGGAGTGGACCTTGAACGGCCCGTAGTCCATGTCGGACCACGGGTGGCCGGTCAACTCCTGGGCGCCGGCAGCGCCGGCGAGTACAACGGCGGCTGCGACCAGCAGGCCGGCGGCGGTCAGATGTCGCATCGGGCCGGAGGATTCTAGCCGTGCGCGGTCCTCTCTCGACGGTGTGGTGGTAGCGTCGAACCGGCGACGGGACTCGTACTCTTGGGTGCGCTCAAGAAGCGCGGGTCGTCCGCTTGAGTTCTGTGACGGTTTCATCGAGTAGGAGCGAAGCATGTCGAGCCCCAGGATCGCTGACCTGACAGTGAGTGAGTTCAAGGACTTGGTACACGAAGCCGTCACGCACTCCATCGCCGAGTTGCTTGGCGACCCCGATCGGGGCCTGGAACTACGGAACGACTTCGCCGAGGAACTCAAGAAGTCGCTGGCCGACCCTGAGGCTGGGGGCGGGACAATGGGCCTCTCTGAGGTTGCGGCAAACCTCGGATCCCCTCATTGACGTTCGAGGTTGCGCTGACGGCCGGAGCGGCGTCCGATCTTCGCCGTCTCGATCCCGCCGTTGCCAGCCGGATCGTCCGTAGGCTCCGCTGGTTGACGGAGAATGCCGACTCAATCAAGCCCGAACGGTTGACAGGCCGCTGGCGGGGAGTCCTCAAGCTACGGGTGGGCGCCTACCGGGTCCTCTACACCCGCGACATCTCCGAGCGCCGGCTTGTGGTCCACTTCGTCAGACACCGGCGCGGCGTGTACAAGATCGGCGAGAAGGGCTAGGGCGCGTCCGTGCCCCTCGCCTTACCGGGGCGTACCAGGTCCAGGTCGAGAAGTCGATCTTCCCGGAGTTGCTTCAGGTCGATGCTGAAGCGGACCTTTCCGCGAAGCGCGAGTAGCTTCGAGTAGGTGTCGGCCATACCAGCGTGGCGGGTGCCTTCCATGGCGCTGACCGTACCAGCTTCCCTGTCCGGCGGTTGACGTGCGAAGCGGCGGAAGCTACCTTCACGCGCACGATGAAGAAGTCGCTTCTCTGGATCGCCGTTGCTGTAGCCGGTCTTGTCCTGCTCGCTATCGGTTACGGCGCCGGCTGGCTCGTCCACGCCACCGGTGTCGGCCGAACGGTGCCGCTCGAAGAACTCTCGGAGCGGGAGCGGGCGTTCGCGGAGCGGATGCAGAACGTCGACCTGGTCGGCCACTTCACGATCGAGGGGATCGAGGGCCTGGAAGATGTCGAGGGCGTCCAGAGGGATCGAAACCCGGAGCGGTACGAGATCGCAAGCGTCTCGAAGCTCGAGGGGGAGGGCGACCGCTGGCGCTTCGACGTCCGCGTCGTCTACATGACGGTCGACGTCACTGTGCCGGTCGTCGTGCCGATCGTCTGGGCCGGGGATACACCGATGGTCAGCATCACGGACTTCGAGCTACCGGGCCTGGGCGACCAGTTCGGGGCGCGGGTTCTGTTCTACGACGAGCGCTACGCCGGGACCTGGGATCATGGGCCGTACGGCGGGATGATGTACGGCGTGATCGAGCCGGCGGGGGCCGAGTAGGCCAGCGTTTCGGGCTCGCCGCTGCGCGGCAACGCCCCTGCTGCCGGCGGGGACGCCGGCGCACCCAGTGTTCCCTACCAGGTGTCGACGTTGCGGCGCTTCTTGCCGTCGCGGACCGGGGGCGGCGGCACGGAGTCGAGAGAGCGGGCGATCCAGCGCCGCGAGTCGGCAGGGTCGATCACGTCGTCGACGGCGAACGAGGCGCCGGCGGTCAGGGCGCTGCCGCGTTCGTAGGCCGCGGCGACCAGCTCTTCGTAGCGCACGCGACGCTCCTCGGGGTCCTCGATTGCCGCGAGCTCGTTGCGGAAGCCGAGTTTGACCTGGCCTTCGAGGCCCATGCCTCCGAACTCGGCGGTCGGCCAGGCGACGGTGAAGAACGGCTCCTTCAGGTCGCCGCCGGCCATTGCCTGGGCACCGAGCCCGTAGGCCTTGCGCAGCACGATCGTCAGCGACGGCACCGTGATGTTGGCGCCGACCACGAACAGCCGGCAGCAGTGCCGCACCAGGGCGGTGCGCTCGATCTCGGGGCCGACCATCATGCCGGGCGTGTCGCAGAGCACGAGGACCGGGATGTCGAAGGCATCGCAGAGCTGGAGGAAGCGGGCGCCCTTGTCCGAGCCGTCGCTGTCGATGGCGCCGGAAAGGAACTCGGGGTTGTTAGCGAGCACGCCGACCGGCCGTCCCTCGATGCGGATCAGGGAGGTCACCATGCCCAGACCGAAGGAGGGACGCAGTTCCAGTACGCTGCCCGTGTCGGCCAGGGTGTGGATCACTTCCCGGATGTCGTAGACGCGCAGGCGGTTCTCGGGCACGATTCGGCGCAGGAGCCGCTGGTCGGGGCAGTCCCAGTCGTCGGTGCGGCCCTGGAAGTAGGAGAGGTAGCGCTTGGCGGCGTCCACGGCTTCCTCCTCGTTCTCGACCGCGATGTCGACGACGCCGTTCGGCACCTGGACGTCCATCGGGCCGACTTCCTCCGGCCGGAACACGCCCAGGCCACCGCCCTCGATCAGGGCCGGGCCGCCCATGCCGATGCTCGAGTCCGCGGTGGCGATGATCACGTCGCAGCAGCCGAGCAGCGCCGCGTTGCCGGCGAAGCAGAAGCGGGAGGTGATGCCGACGATCGGCACCAGGCCGGAGAGGCGCGCGAAGGAGGTGAAGGTCGGCGTGTCCAGGGGGCGGTAGGTGTCGGCGCTGCGGCCCTGGCCGGCCTTGCTGGTCGAGGCGCCGCCCTTGCGCTTGCCCCCGGTGCCGGCGCGTCCGCCGCCGCCCTCAGCGAACAGGACAACGGGACGCTTCCAGCGATGAGCCAGTTCGACCATGCGGTCCGTCTTCGGATGGTTCAGAGCGCCCTGGGTGCCGGCGAGCACGGTGTAGTCGTAGGCCATGACGACGCAACGCGAGCGATCGCCGGGGAAAAGGTGGCCGTTGATCGAGCCGACGCCGGTGACCATGCCGTCGGTGGGGAACTTGCGGATGACCTCTTCCTTCGGGAGGCCCGTGCCGGGCGTGAGCACGAGCTGTCCGTGCTCGACGAAACTGCCCTCGTCGCAGAGGTGGTCGATGTTCTCGCGCGCTGTCCGCTGGTTCGTGTTGCGCCGCTTCCGAACCGCCTCGGGGCGTGCGTCGTCCAGGGTCACCGCGTGGCGCTCGAGCACCTCCGCGAGATCGGGCCGGACGGCGTCGAGGTCGATCTCGCCCTCTTCGTTGCCGGTCGCGGCCGCCACGTCGCGTTCCTCGATCAGGGCGAGGACGTGGCCCTCCCAGACCGCGTCGCCGACGGCCGCGCGGAGATCGCGGAGCACGCCGCCGACGTCCGAGCGGATCTCGTGTTCCATCTTCATCGCCTCCATGATGAAGAGGATCTGGCCCTGCGCGATCTCCTGCCCGGGTTCCGCTTCGAGGCTGAGCACCGTGCCCTGCATGGGCGCGCGCAGCGCGGTGAGTCCCTCGGGAACCGGCGTCGAGTCGACGGGCGGCGGTTCGGCCGTCTGGACGCCCACCGACGGCGCCCCGGACTTGCCGTGATCGAGCACGGCGAGCGGATCGACCGTGTCGACCTTGACGCCGGCCAGCCCGCGTCCGGGTCCTGTTGCCTGAGGGCCGTCGCCGCCCCTGGCCGCCTGGCAGGGACGATCCTCGAAGACGGTGGCGGCCTCGACCAGTTCCGGCAGCCGCTCGTCGACGAAGCGCGTGTGGACGTTCCAGGCCTGGACCTCGGCGTGCTCCAGCAGTGCGCGCAGGAAGGAAGCGTTCGTGTCGATGCCGTCGGTCCTGAAGTCGCCGAGCGCGCGGGAGGTCCGGGCCAGCGCGGCGCCGAGGTCGGGCCCTGGGGTGCGACCCACGACCTTGGCGAGCAGGGAGTCGAAGCGTGGATTCGTCCGGTAGCCGGCGTAGCCGAAGGTGTCCGTGCGCACTCCCGGTCCGGAGGGCGGCTCAAAGGCGGCCAGGGTCCCTCCGCCCGGAACCACGCGGCCGTCCGCGGCCATCGTCTCCATGTTGACCCGGGCCTGGACCGCGCAACCGCGCGCCCTGGGCGGATCGTCCCGACCGAAGCCCAGGTCGGCGAGCAGACGGCCGCGAGAGAGCTCGATCTGGAGGTGGACGAGGTCGACGCCGAACACCTCCTCGGTCACCGTGTGCTCGACCTGGAGCCGGGCGTTCGCTTCGATGAAGTAGTAGCGGGCTTCGGTCCGGCTGCCGGTTTCGACCAGGAACTCGACCGTGCCCAGGTTGCGGTAGCCCGCCGTCGAGGCGAGAGCGACCGCCGCCTTCCGCAGCGTGCTCCGCACACCGTCCGGCAACGCGGGCGCGGGTGCGATCTCGATCAGTTTCTGGTGGCGGCGCTGAAGGCTGCAGTCCCGGTCGCCGAAGTGGCGGACCGCGCCGCTGTCGTCGGCGGCGACCTGTACCTCCACGTGGCGTACGGCCGCCAGCAGTTGCTCGACGAAGACGCCGTCCGTGTCGAACGACGCGCCGGCTTCCGACACCGCGCGCCGGTAGGCGTCTTCGATCTCATCGGCCGTTCGGACGACTCTCATCCCGCGGCCGCCGCCGCCGCCGACTGCCTTGATCAGCATCGGCGCGCCGTCCGGCAGCCCGTCGAAGAACGAGCGGGCCTGTTCCAGGGTCACCGCCTCGGAGACTCCCGGAACGACCGGAACGCCCTGGCGCTCCGCGAGGTCGCGCGCCCGGGCCTTGTCGCCGAACAGCTCCAGCGCTTCCGGTGGCGGGCCGACGAAGCGGATGCCGGCGTCGATGCAGGAGCGGGCGAAGCCGGCGTTCTCGCTCAGGAAGCCGTAGCCGGGGTGGATCGCGTCGCAGCCGTGCTCACCGGCGACGCGGAGCAGTTGGCCGCCGTCGAGGTAGGCCGCCGGGCCGGCGCCCGGAAGCGCCGCCGACTCGTCCGCCCTCGACACGTGGAGAGACCGCGCGTCGTCCTCGGAGAACACGGCGACGGTCGGGACGCCGAGCTCCGCCGCGGCGCGGGCTATGCGGACCGCGATTTCGCCGCGGTTGGCGATCAGGAGCTTCATCGAAACCACACCTCAGGCTCGGAAGGGCCGCTATCCTACGCCCCCATGAAAGTCCTTCGCACGCCCGACGAACGCTTCGCCAACCTTCCCGACTTCGACTACAAGCCCCGTTACACGGTCGTCCCCAGGGGCGACGGCGAGGGTGAGGGCATCCGGATCCACCACGTGGAGGCGGGCCCGGCGGACGGTCCGCTTGTTCTTCTCATGCACGGCCAGCCGACCTGGAGCTTCCTCTACCGCCGGATGATCCCGGTGCTGGTGGAGCGGGGGATGCGGGTGATGGCGCCCGACCTCGTCGGCTACGGCAGGTCCGACAAGCCGACCGAACGCGAGGACTACACCTACCAGCGTCAGGTCGACTGGCTCGGCGCCTGGCTGCGCAGCAACGGCGTCGTACATGCCACCCTGGTCGGCCAGGACTGGGGAGGATTGATCGGGCTGCGGCTGGTGGCGGACGATCCCGCGCGCTTCGACCGCGTGGTTGCCGCGAACACGGGCCTGCCCCTCCCGATGAACGTGTCGGAGGAAACGGTCCGGCAGATCGAGAAGTTCCGGAGCGAGGCGCCGACGCCGACCATCATGGAAATGCAGCAGCAGATCTCGCAGATGGGAACCGACCCCGCGATGAAGTTCGCGTACTGGCAGAAGTGGACCTGGGAGACCGAGGACATTCCGGTCGGGATGCTCCTCGCGGGCAGCGTCGACGGAGTGACGCTCACGCCCGAAGAGATCGCGGCCTACGACGCGCCCTTCCCCGACCCGTCCTACAAGGCGGGGATCCGCGCCATGCCCAGCCGGGTGCCGATGCTGCCGAACGACCCCTCCGTGCCGGCCCAGATCGAAGCCTGGAAGGTCTACTCGGAGTGGACGAAACCGTTCCTGTGCGCCTTCTCGGACAACGATCCGGTGACGGGCGGCGCCAAGAAGCCCTTCGAGTCGAGAGTTCCCGGCGCGAAGGGGCAGCCCCACCGGACGATAGAGGGCGGTGGCCATTTCCTGCAGGAGGGCCGGGGCGTGGAACTGGCCACGGTCGTCGCCGACTTCATCGATTCGACTCCGGTCGGAAGGTAGCCGGAGAGTGGCGATCAAGCGACGTACGCTGGTGCTGGGTGCGCTGGTTCTCGTGGCGCTGACGGCGTCGACGGCCGCGGGGGTTAGCGCCTACCTCCGGTTTGCGCCCCGGCCGCTGGACACGACGGAAGCGAGACTGCTCGCCGGCGGCGGCGGTGAGGTCGACCACTGCGACCTGCCGGTCCTCGACGGCTCGGGCCTGACCGCCGACGAGATACCGATCGCCTACACGCCCGGCTGTGAGGGCTACACGGAATGGCCGGTTCCGGTGCTGGCTGCCTGCACCGAGCCGCTTCCGGCTGGTGCGCCCGACCTGCGCGGCCTCTGGCTGGACCCCGACAGCGGGCACCTGGAACGCGTCGAACAGTGCGGCAACCGCGTCGTCGTGACCGCCGCGGGTCTGCTTCACGACATGCGTGCCGACGGCACTCTGCGGAATGGCGCCAACGACGTGAACCCGAGCTGCACGCGGATCCGCAACCGGACCCGCTATCGGGACGGCGTCCTCGAAATGGACGGCTACGGCATTCCCTGGATCCGGGTCGAACGGTGGATGGAGGGCGACGAACTGCGCTGGACCCATCCCCAGGCCGGCGACCACCGGATGCGTCGCATCTGCCATGTGCCGGCGGACCGCGTGACGCGCGAGCCGTACTGAAGCGGTCGTCGTAGCGGACCGGCACGCGTTCTGCCTGACCTCGGCGCCGGACTCGGATTCGTGCCGGGGCGCGGCCCGCCTGCCCCTTGACAATCTGGCAGGCGATGTGGTGATGTCATGTCATCACTAGTGGGGAGGTCATGACACCATGCGCAGTACGGTGCGAATCGACGACGATCTCATGGAGGCACTCCGGGCGCGCTCCCACGACGAGGGCCTGAGCATGACTCGCATGCTGAACCGGCTGTTGCGGTCCGGCCTCGCCGCGGAGTCGACGGCGAGCCGACAGCCGAGGTTTCGACAAGCGACCGCGGGCATGGGCAGGCCTCGCGTCGAGATGGACAAGGCGCTCTCCCTCGCTGCCGCGCTCGAGGACGCCGAGATCCTCCACCGGTTCTCGCTGAGGAAGTAGTCGCTGTGATGATCGTTGACGTCAACGTGCTCCTGTACGCAGTCAACGAGGACGCGGAGCACCACGAGCCCGTGCGGAGGTGGTGGGAGGACGCCTTGAGCGGGGACGAGTCGGTCGGTCTCCCTTGGGTTGTGTTGCTCGGCTTCCTCCGCATCGCGACGAATCCGCGCGTGTACCCTTCGCCGTTGTCGGCCGACGAAGCTCTTGGCAAAGTGGACAGGTGGTTGACGGTTGACATGGTCACAACCGTCACCGAGAAGCCCGAGCACTGGCGCACGCTACGACGCCTTCTCGGTGACACGGGCACGGCTGCGAACCTGACTACCGATGCACATCTCGCGGCGTTCGCCATCACGCACGATGCGACCTTGATGTCTTGTGACAGCGACTTCGCCCGTTTCAGGGGCCTGCGCTGGAGGAATCCGCTCGACCTTTGCCGCGACCCGGAAGAGCCCAGGCTCTGAGCTACGATGCCGGCATGCTCGGCACGACCCTCGATGCGTCGGCGTACATCGACCGTCTGCGAGCCGAGTTGGCGAGGATCGACACGGCGGCGGTGGAACGCTGGGCCGATGTCGTGTTCGACGTCTGGAGCCGTGGCAGTACGCTCTACCTGATCGGCAACGGCGGTTCGGCCGCGGCGGCGAGCCACCTGAGCGTCGACCTGGGCAAGGGCACCGTGGCGGCCGACCGCCTGCGGGACGAGTCGCACCGCCGGCTGCGGGTGGTCAGCCTGACCGACAACGTGCCCTGGATCACGGCGGTCGCGAACGACCTGGACTACGAGCAGGTCTTCGTCCAGCAGTTGATGAGCGCCGCCGTCTCCGGCGACGCGTTGATCGCCTTCAGCGGTTCGGGCAACAGCCCGAACGTGCTGGCCGCCGTGGACTGGGCGAACCGCCACGGACTCCGCACCTTCGGCGTGACGGGATTCGATGGCGGGAAGCTGAAGGAGCTTCAACAGGACGGCGTCCACGTCGATCTGGACGACATGGCCATGGTGGAGAGCCTGCACGTGAGCCTCTTCCACTGGGTCGTGGACGACGTCTACGCCCGCACTCAGCAGACCGGCCGCTACGCCTGAGGATCACGCCGTGGACTCTTCGTCGACGGGGCGACGGATCGACCTCCTGGGCCGGGGCGCGACCTGGGTTCACGACATCGCGGGACCGCCCGGCGCGCCTACGCTGCTGCTGCTGCATGGTCTGGCGGCCACCGCGCTTCTGAACTGGTCGACCAGCTTCGCCGCGCTGGCGCGGGGCTTCCGCGTCGTCGCGCTCGATCACCGTGGCCACGGCCGCGGGATCCGGCGGATCGGCGCCTTCAGGCTGGAAGACTGCGCCGACGACGCGGCGGCACTGGCCGATCGGCTGGGCGTGGAGCGGGTGATCCCGGTCGGCTACTCGATGGGCGGCGCGGTGGCGCAGTTGTTCTGGCGCCGGCACCGGGACCGCACCGCCGGTCTCGTTCTCTGTGCGACCAGTTCGCGTTTCGGCGGACCGCGGGCCAAGCGGGCCGCTTCGACACTTGCACCGCTGCTGTCGCTCGCGGCTCGCGTGGCGCCCCAGTCGATGTGGGACAGCATGGGCGAGCGGATGCTCGAGAACGTCCAGGATCCCGGGCGGCGTCTGGCTTTGAAGGAGCAACTCGCCCCGACGGAGCCGGCTTCGGTGATCGAGGCCGCCGCCGCGCTCGCGCGCTTCGACTCCAGCGACTGGCTGGGCGACATCGACGTGCCGGCCGCGGTGGTGCTCACGCTGCGGGACGAGCACATCCCGGCCCAGTACCAACAGGCGATGGCGGCTGCGATTCCGGGCGCGGAGGTCCATCCGGTTGATGCGGACCACTACGCGTGCGTGGCGAGGCCGCACCTGTTCGTACCTGCCCTCATTGCGGCCTGTCGCTCCGTGGCGCTGCGCGGCGCGTCCGTGCGCGCTGTGTAGGGCGCCAGCCAGGAATGCCGCAGCCGAATCTCCGCTTTCCTTGTGGTGGATCACCTGCAAACTGAGAGGTCTCCGATGCTAGCCGAATAGAACACTTTCTGGCGTCCTCGCTTGCTAGGGCTGTCCCTTCGCACCTTCCAAATGGGATATGCGCGAGCGCTCCATCTCGTGCAGAGTAAAGCGAACTTCACTTTCGCGAGTTTGGAGAGACGGAGATGGTCTACGCAGAAGGCTTGAGGGACGCGCACCGGAGCGTGGCTGCCCACGAGTGCCTGTGCGCGCGCGCGAGGCGCGCCGCCACCCGCGCCATTTTGGCG
>VXSP01000033.1 GCA_009837885.1 Holophagales bacterium
AGCCCTTGCACAAGCGGGGCGGACCATACATGCGCCGGCGTCCCCGCCGGCCTTCGGGCGACGCCGCGAAGCGGTGGCGGCCGAGACAACTCGCGAGGCCAAAGGCCTCTCCTTCCTGGAGCACCCCCTACGCCTCGGCATTCGCCACCTCCCCCGACTCCTGCACCTCCCAGGCCTTGATCCGGTTGTTGTGGTAGATCGTCGACCGACCTCTCGCCTCGAGCAGGGCCGCGAGGGTCGGTTGGACGTAGCCGGTGTCGTCAGTCGCCCGGGACATCAGGACGTGGCGGCCGCCGTCCCAGCGCCAGGGCGAGCGGAAGCGGGTGAACGCCTTCGCGTACCGCGGACCCTCGATCTCGGCGTCGATCCACGACCGGCCGCCGTCCGTCGACACCTCGACCCGGGAGATCGTGCCGCGGCCCGACCAGGCCAGGCCGCGGATCTCGAAGAACCCGGGCCCGTCCAGCTTCTGCTCGCCCGAGGGCCGGGTGATGACGGACTTGGCGTCCATCACGAGCGTGAACTGGCGCGCCTTGCCGTCCGGCAGCAGGTCGGTGTACTTCGAGGTCTCGTCGCGGGCCATCGACGGCATGTGCGCGACCTCGATCCGGCGCAGCCACTTGACGCTGATGCTGCCTTCGCAGCCCGGCACCAGGAGCCGCAGCGGGTAGCCCTGTTCAGGGCGGACGGCCTCGCCGTTCTGGCCGTAGGCGATCATCACGTCGTCCAGTGCCCGCTCCAGCGGCACGCTGCGGCTCATCAGCCCGGCGTCGGCGCCTTCCGCGACGATCCAGCTCGCCTCCGGCCTGATCCCGACTTCGTCCAGGAGGTCGGCCAGCAGCACGCCGGTCCACTCGCTGCAGCTCGCCAGGCCGTGGCTCAACTGCACGTTCGGCGCGCCGGCAGGCGACCACTCGCGGGCGCTGTTGCCCGAGCACTCGATGAAGTGAAAGCGCGACACCGAGGACATCCGCACGAGGTCGTC
This sequence comes from Holophagales bacterium, assembly GCA_009837885.1. GTDB lineage: Bacteria > Acidobacteriota > Thermoanaerobaculia > Multivoradales > Multivoraceae > Multivorans. The sequence goes on from VXSP01000033.1 coordinate 986, forward strand.
CATCGAGAAGACGAGCGGCCGGTCGACGAGCCCGTGGATCGTGAGCCGGTGGGTGTCCGGGTCGATCGCCGGCACGCCCGTGTGGTGCCGCTCGAAGTGGAGACCGGACGGCGTGACGATGCCCTCCAGGTCGGCGAGCGGCGTGTTCGAGGACGACGCTGTGGCGTCGGGAGCCCGGCTCCAGCGCCTCGACTCCTCGAACGGCGAGGGCCGTCCGTAGTCGCTGGGCGTCTCGCCGAGATCGCGGATGGCGTCCGCCGTCTGCGCGCGGACCGCGGGATGGAGCGAACCCGCCGCGGCCGCGCCGGCGAGTCCGAGAAAGGCGCGGCGGCTGGGCCGCTGCTTGCCGCGCTTGCGAGTGCTCATCGCTCTCTCCTTCGGGCTGTGCTCGATGCTCCAAGCCTAGCGGCTGGCTACAAGGAGCGAGGCCTGCGGCCTCGCACGATTCCTTCAGGGGCCGGCGGGGACGCCGGCGCACCCAGTGTGCGATCCCGTACGCCTCCCGGGGGCCGGCGGGGACGCCGGCGCACCCGGTGTTAGAGACGGTTTACGGCTTCTTCGGCCAGGTCGAGGGTCCGGAGGATGCGCTGTCGCATCTCGGGCATGTCGACGCCCTCGGTGCTCTTCTTGCCTTCCATGTACCGGGCGTACACGCCATGCACGATCGCCGCGGACTTCCAGCGGTTGAAGCCGACGTAGTAGTCGAGATTCGACAGGTCGCGGCCGGTCCGCTCCGCGTACCGCTCCAGCAACTCGTCGCGCGCAGGAAAGCCGGGCGCCGCGGTGGCGCCCCCCGAGCCGGTGGGCATGGTGTCCGTCGCCGGCATCCACTGGTTCATCGCGTAGGCCAGGTCGGCCAGCGGATCGCCGAGGGTCGAGATCTCCCAGTCGACGACCGCGGCAATCGTCGAGTCCGGCCCGACCAGGCAATTGTGGAGGCCGTAGTCGCCGTGGACCACCCGCGCCGGACCCTGGTCCGGCAGGTGCTCGAGGAAGTAGCGCTGCAGCTCGTGCGCGCGCGGGTCGTCGAGCTCCGCCGGTTCGATGGACGCCGTCCACGACCGGTACCACGTGCGAAGCTGGCGTCCGACGTAGCTGTCCCGCTTGCCCAGTTCACCGAGCCCCACCTCGTCCGGGTCGACGGCGTGGAGTTCGGCGAGGACGTCGATGAACGAGTGCGCCAGCTTCGGGCGGCGCTCCCGCGGCACCCACTCCTCCGTGTGATCCGAGCTGTAGAGCGGCCGGCCATTGACCAGGCCCATCACGTAGAACCAGGCGCCGGTGACGTCCGGGCTCTCGCAGAAGGCGATCGCCGGCGGTACCGGCACCGGCGTCGGCCCGAGCGCCGAGATGAGCGCCCACTCCCGGCTCATGTCGTGCGCCTTGGGCAGCAGCTTGCCCTGGGGCGGCCGCCGGATAACCGCCGTGCGGCCTTCCGTGTCGTCGAGCCGGTAGGTCAGGTTCGAGTGCCCGCCCTGGAGCCGGGTCCACTCGAGAGGCGGCGTCAGGCTATCGACGTGTTCGGCGATCCAGGCCTCGACGGCGGGTTGGTCGTAGCCCTCGGGACCCTTGCTCTCGTCGTGGGTGGACATTTGTTGCGGCGACTGTAGCAACGTCGGGATAGGAGCCGGCCTTCGGCCGGCGCGTTTCCCTGGCCGCCTTTGGCGGCAGCCGGCGGGGACGCCGGCGCACCCAGTGTGGACCGTCGGCGTACCCAGTGTGGACCGTCGACGGAGTTGCATACTGGATGCGCCGGCGGGGACGCCGGCGTACCCAGTGTGGACCGTCGGTGTACCCAGTGTGGACCGTCGACGGAGTTGCATACTGGGTGCGCCGGCGTCCTCGCCGGCTTTCGGGCGACGCCGCGAAGCGGTGGCGACCGAAGGTGAATCGTGAGGCCGAAGGCCTCTCCTTCCCTACGGCTCCCTACGGCTCCCTACGGCAACCGGAAGGCGAGCAGCTCTTCCGTCGCCGCGACCGCCACGTACTGCCGGCCGTCCGCCGCCAGGTAGGTCATCGGGTTCGCGTTGCCCTGGAGCGGCAGTTCCGCCGACCACAGCTCAGCGCCCGTCTCCAGGTCGAGCGCCCGGAAGCGGCGGTCGTCGGTCGCCGCGATGAAGGCGAGCCCGCCGGCGGTGACGATCGCCGAGGCGCGGCCCGGGCGGCCGGTCTCCCGCTTCTCCGCCGGCAGGCCCTCCGTTACGCCGAGCGGCCGGCGCCACGCGACTTCACCGGTATCGGCATCGACCGCGGTCAGCGTCCCCCAGGGCGGCTTCTGGCACGGCCAGGACGCCTCGCCGATCCGGACCGCGAAGGAGAACGGCCGGGCCACCCGCAGCACGTACGTCGCGGCATCGGCCTCCGTGTCCTCCTCGACCCAGCCCATCGTGCCGACGTCCTGGCTGAAAGCGAGCAGCCGGCGCGTCGCCGGGTCGAAGGCAACGCCGCCCCAGTTCGGGCCGCCGGCCAGACCCGGGAACAGCAGGGTGGCGCCCCGGTCGTCGGCGCCCCGGTGGATCCAGGGCGTGTACGGACCCGCGTTGTGAAGCGGGCCGACGCTCTCGACCAGTTCCGCGCAGGCCTCCGCGTGCTCGGCGGTCGTCTCGGTGGCGGTCACCAGGTCCTCCGCCCCGTAGCCCACCCGCCCCAGCGCCGGCGTCACGCTCGGGATCGGCTGGGTCGGGTGGGTCCGC
>VXSP01000011.1 GCA_009837885.1 Holophagales bacterium
GCCACCGCCAGGTGGTGGAGGAGGTGGACCGCCGCCACCGGTGCCGCCGGAGGCCGCCTTTACGGTGGACCCCGACTGTTCTGAAGATCCATGCCGCGTCCGCACCGGTGAAGAACTCGTGTTCACCGACACGAGTTCCGGCACCGTCACCCGGCGTCTCTGGGAGTTCGGAGACGATCGACAATCAAGGCCAAGGACCGCACGCCACTCCTGGTCCTCGCCCGGCTTCTACACCGTCACCCTGACCGTGACGGGCGCCGGCACCGAATCAAGAACGACCCGCGTCTTTCTGGTTCAGGCAAGCGAACCGGCCGGCACCTGCGAGGCGAGCACCGAAACGCTATGCCTGCGCGATTCGCGTTTCACCATCACGGTCGACTGGTGGCGAGCCGACGGAACCGGCGGCGCCGGTGGTGTCGTCCACGAAGGGACGAACGACTCGGGGCTGTTCCGGTTCTTCGAGGACGACAACTGGGAGGTTCTGATCAAGGTGCTCGACGGCTGTCCGGCCAACGGCCACGTCTGGGTCTACGGCGCATCGTCGACGAACCTCGGATACAAGATCCAAGTGACGGACACGGTCTCCGACACGGTCCGGGAGTACCGCAACGAGGCAGGAGTGGCAGCTACGGCGATCGCGGACGCGACGGCGTTCCCGGATGGCTGCGATCCCTGACACCAAATGACCGGGACTTCCTTCGACCTCCTCGTCATCGGCGCCGGTCCCGGCGGCTACGTCGCCGCCATCCGGGCGGCGCAGCTCGGTCTCGGCACCGCGGTGGTCGACGAGCATCCGGCGGCCGGCGGCGTCTGCCTGCGGGTGGGCTGCATCCCGAGCAAGGCGCTGCTCGAATCGAGCCAGCGCCTGGTCGCGGCCCGCAGCGAACTCGCGGCTCACGGCGGTGTCGCCGGCGAGATCGGCCTCGACCTGGCGGCGATGATGAAACGCAAGGACCGGGTCGTGACGACCCTCACCCGCGGCGTCTCTTCGCTGCTCAAGAAGAACAGCATCCCCCACATCCAGGGCCGGGCCCGCCTCGGGGGAGTCGACGGCGAACTGCGCGAGATCGTCGTGACGGCCGGCGACGGTGAGCAGACGCTTCAGGCCCGCAACGTGATCGTCGCCACGGGTTCCCGGCCCGCCAGCCTGCCCGGCATCGAACTGGACGGCGACCGCATCGGCACCAGCACGGAAGCGCTGGCCTACGGCGAAGTGCCGGAGCGCCTGGTCGTGATCGGCGCCGGCTACATCGGGCTCGAACTGGGCGCGGTCTGGAATCGGTTGGGCTCCAAAGTCACGGTCCTCGAATACCTGGATCGCATCCTTCCCGGCGCCGACGCCGAGATCGCGACCGCCGCCGCGAAGATCTTCGCCCGCCAAGGCCTGGACATACGGCTCGGCTGCCGGGTTCTCGGTGCGGCGATCAAGGACGGCAAGAAAGCCGCCGGCTGCGTCGTCGAGGTCGAAGGCCAGGACCCGATCGAGTGCGACCGGGTTCTCGTCGCCGTCGGGCGAACGCCGATCAGCGACGGCCTGGGACTGGAAGAGGCGGGCGTCGCTGTGGACGAGCACGGCTTCATCCAGGTCGACGAGCGCTTCGCGACGTCCGCGCCCGGCGTCTTCGCCATCGGCGACGTGATCGGCGGGCCGCAACTCGCCCACAAGGCCGAAGAGGAAGGCATGGCCTGCGTCGACGGCATCGCCGGCGGCTATGTCCACATCGACTACGACGCGATCCCCGGCATCGTCTACACCGAGCCCGAAGTAGCCTCCGTCGGCCGGACGGAAGAGCAACTGCGGGGAGCCGGCACCCCCTACCGGAAGGGCTCGTTTCCCTTCCGGGCAATCGGCCGCGCGCGCGCCACCGGCAGCCTCGAGGGGTTCGTCAAGATCCTTGCCCACGCCGAGACGGACGCGATCCTCGGCGTTCACATCCTGGGCAGCCACGCCGGCGACCTGATCGCCGAGGCGGTGGCGGCGATCAGTTTCGGCGCCTCGGCGGAGGACCTCTTCCGCACCAGTCACGCCCATCCGACCCTCGCCGAAGCGATCAAGGAAGCCGCGCTGGCCGTCCACGACCGAGCCATCCACATGTAGACTCCAGCGACCATGAAAAGCACTTGTACACCTCTCAGCCTGGCGCTGCCCGCCGCCGTCTTCCTCCTGATCGCTTGGCCGCTTGCCGCTCAGGAACCCGCCGAGTCCGCCGCCAAGGAAGACCAGGCCGGCGAAGAAGCCACCAGCGAAGAAGCCACCGGCGAAGAAGAGCAGCCCCCGATCCCGCCCGGCGCCGAGCTCAAGGTCTCCCCCGCCGAGCTGACCCTCGAGGTCGGCGACAAGGCGAACCTGACCGCCACTGTCGTCAGCGCGGACGGCGAGACGATCGAGGGAGTCGATGTCGTCTTCTTCTCCCGCAACCGCCGCCGACTGGGAGTCAACCCGGCGGGCGAGGTCGAAGCCCACGGCCCCGGCAACGTCACGGTCATCGCCCTCGTGCCGAAGGAGGCGGAAGACGAACCGCGGCGGGCGGAGGCCCTGTTACGGGTCGAGGTCGACGTCACGATCCCGAATCCCCCGGTCGAGAGCGTCGAGATCGTCGGGCTTCCCGGGGCCTTCTACAGCGGCACGCACCTGACGTTGCAGGCCCGCGTCGTGGACATCACGGATGTCGTGCGCGACAACGTCGATGTCGTCTACTCGAGTTCGAACACCGGCGTCGCGGCGCCGGACGGATTCGGAGGTCTGGACCTCGTGGCTCCCGGCACGGCGACCCTCACGGCGACCGCCGAAGACGCGACTTCCCAGGTCGACATTCGGGTCGCGCGGAACCCGACGCAGCGCATCGAGCTGACCGCCACCGCGGAGGAAGCGCGCACCGGCGACGTCGTCTGGTTCGAGGCCGTCGGCCGCGACGCCTCGGGCGACGAGGTCGAGGACCTGCCCATCCGCTTCCTGGCGGCCGGCCGGGCCGCGAACCGCATCCTGGCCCCCGGCGCCACCGCCCAGATCGAACAGGACGGCGCCTTCGTCGCCGAGCGCTCGGGCATCTACACCGTTACCGCGCTGGCCGGCAGCCATTCCGACAGCGTGCCGGTGCGGGTGACGCCGCGGCGGGTGAACAAGGAGATCGAGTTCGTCGGCCAGGGCAAGGTCCACGACCGGCGCACTTCGGACCTCTGGGTCTGGGAGGGCACGGACGGCCGGGACTACGCGATCACCGGCACCTGGGGCGCCGAGGGTCACGCCTACATCTGGGACGTGACGAACCCGGAGAGCATCGTGCTCATCGACGCGGTGCGCGTGGACGCCCGAACGGTCAACGACGTCAAGGTCTCCGAAGACGGCCGGATCGCGGTGATCAGCCGCGAGGGCGCCTCCGACCGAAAGAACGGACTCGTCGTTCTCGACGTTTCCGAGCCGCAGGTCGGCGTGCGCATCCTGTCCCGGTTCGACGACCAGTTGCGCGGCGGGGTCCACAACGTGTTCATCCACGAAGAGCATGTCTACGCCCTGTCGAACGGCCGCCGCTTCGACGTGATCAGCGTCGAGGATCCGACCCAGCCTCACCGCGTCGGCCGCTTCGAGCTCGACACGCCGGGACACTCGATCCATGATGTCTGGATCGTTGACGGCGTCGCTTTCAGCTCCAACTGGGAGGACGGCGTCGTCGCGATCGACGTCGGCGGCGCCGGCATGGGAGGCGCGCCGAACAACCCGGTCAAGCTCGGCAGCTACGCCTACCCGAGCGGCTGGAACCACGCCGCCTACCCCTACCGCAGCGAGTCGACCGGCAAGTTCTACGTCTTCGCCGGCGACGAGGCCTTCCCCTACGGCGAGCTGGGGCGGGACCCGAGGGCGGCGCCGCCACGGGCCGCCGGCTGGATCCACGTGATCTCCTGGGACGACTGGGAGAACCCCCGCGAGGTCGCCCGCTACCAGGTGCCCGAAGCCGGCACCCACAACCTCTGGATCGAAGACGACATCATGTACGTCGCCTACTACAACGGCGGCCTTCGGGTCGTCGACGTCTCCGGCGACCTGCGCGGAGATCTCTACCGGCAGGGCCGCGAGATCGGCATGTTCCTGCCCTACGACAGCCAGGCGCTCGTGCCGAACTCTCCCTTCGTCTGGGGCCCGCAGCCGTACAAGGGCCACATCTTCTTCTCCGACTGGCACTCCGGATTGTGGGCGGTCAAGCTGAAGGACCCCGAAGACCCGAACCGGATCATTGGAGAACCGCATTAGGCCCCTGCTGGGGCATACCCGGAGGTCTGGGATGCACAAGTCGACTTGCCGGCAGCCGTGGACGGCTGTGCCCTCAACGCTGCTTCTCGCCTTCGCGGTCTTGACGGGTTCCGCCCTCCACGCGGAGTCGGATCTCACGCCGCCGTCCCGGGAGTACTACGCCTACGTCTGCGCCGAGTCGGAGGACGAGGTGGCTCTCGTCCGCTTCGGACCCTCCGGGATCGAGGTGACGAAGACGATCACCGTCGGCAGCTTCCCGGCCGAAACGGAAGGTCCGCACGGCATCAACATCTCGCCGGGCGGCCGCTACTGGTACGTGTCGATCGCCCACGGCAACCCGTTCGGCTCGATCCACAAGTACGAAACCGGGACCGACGAGTGGCTGGGCGACGTTCGGGTCGGCATGTTTCCCGCCACACTCGACGTGGCCGCCACCACCGGGCTGCTCTTCGTCGTCAACTCGGACTTCTACGGCGACCACGTACCGAGCACGATCTCCGTCGTCGAAACGTCAACGATGACCGAGATCGCTCAGTTCGAGAGCGGGACCATGCCGCACGGCGCCCGGTTCAGCCGGGACGGCCGGAAGCTCTACAGCGCGAACATGATGGACGACGAACTCGTCGAGATCGACGCGCTGCGCTTCGAGGTTGGCCGCCGCCTGAAGCTGGGCCGGACCGCGCACTCGGCGAGCGGGCACGCGGGACACGGCGATCACACGGGCGCTTCGGCAGGGCACGGCGCCCACGGCCAGCCGAGCGTCGAGCCGTCGTGGGTCACCCCGCCCACCACCGGCGGCCTCGTCTACATCACGGCCCTCTCGGGGAACGCGATCTACGAGGTCGACACGAGCGCCTGGAAGGTCTCCCGGCGACTGGAGACGCCCGCACCCGGGCCCTACAACGCCGCCGTGGCGCCCGACGAGCGGCTGCTGGTCGTCACGTACAAGAAGGGCGACTCGGTCGGCTTCTGGGACCTGGAAGAGGGCCGGGAAGTCGCCCGGGTGTCCACGACGCGTCGCATCCCTCATGGCGTCGCCATCACGTCGGACGGGCGCTTCAGCCTGGTCACCGTCGAGGGTGTCGGCGGCGAGCCGGGCGTCGTCGAGGTCTACGACAACGGCGCGTTCCGGCGCGTAGCCCAGATCGACATCGGCAAGCAGGCCGGGGGTATCGCGCTCTGGGAACCGAATTGACACCGTCCGGCCCGGATCGGACGGCGACTTCGGAGGCAGACGCCGCCGAATTGCAAGGCCGGTTGCTGCGCGGTCTCGCCGCCACCGACCGCCGGCTACGCCTCCGGCGCGCGCTGAAGGCCCTCACCTGGTTCGGGCCCGCCGCCTGCCTGTGGCTGCTCGCCAGTTGGCTGCTGGCGTTGGGCGCGACGGGCGGGGGCGGCCTCGCCGCACTCTGGCCCTGTTGGGCCGGCGGCGCCGTCCTCCTGCTGCTCGCCCTGCGAGAGACGGCGGCACTGGGCCGCGACCTTCCCGCGGCCGCCCGCGCCGTCGACCGGACGGGCGACCTGCATGACGCGGTCGCCACCGCGCTGGAGATGCAGCGCCGGCTGGACGACTCGGGCGCCGACCGGCGGCGCGAGGGCGACGGCACAGTCTGGCCCCTGCCCTGGATCGCCCTGGTCCTCGAGCGCGCGGTAGCCGGACTCGAGCGAATCGGCCCCAAACAGACCGTGCCGCGGCTGGTTCCGCGAGGCACCCTGCCATCCGCCGGAGTCAGTCTGCTACTGCTGCTGCCGGTAGCGCTGCCCCGTTCCTTCGTCGGCGAAGCGCTGGCCGCGGCGATGAGCGGCGACGCGGCCGGCGACCTCCCGCCCGGTTTCGAAGCCGCCGCCCTGCTTGAAGACGATCCCAACCGGATACCCGGCATACCGGAACTCGACGTGAGACTCAGCGACCTGCCCTTGGTGACGCTGCGCGTCCGCGAACCCAACGCCGGAGACGACTCCCGTAGCGGTGACTCGACAGACGCGGCCGAAGGCAGCCTCGGCGACGGGGCGGAGGCCGAAGCGCTCGACGCGACGGCGGAGGGCGGCGAAGCCGCGGCCAACGCTCTGACGGACGAGACGAACCCGGAAACGGGCGCCGACCTGATGCGTGAACTCGACAACCGCGAGGGAACCGGCGAGGAGGAAAAGGGGACCGCGCCCGGCACGGAGGGCAGCGGCGAGGGGACGGAGCCCGGCGCCGAAGCCGGCGAAGGCGACGGTTCGGGCGGCCAGCCCGTCGAAGACGGCGAGGGTTCCGGCGACGAGAGCGGCACGGCGGCCGCGGTCAGCGACGAACCGGGCTCGAGCGACGGCGAAGCGGACGGCGCCGCGGCCGGAGTCGGCACCGGACCGCAGGAGGAGATGGTCGATCCCTTCGGCGACCTCCTCGTCCCCGCTCTCAGCCTGGAACAGGCCCTCGAAACCGCCCTGCTCGAATCGATCGAGGAAATCGAACGCCGCCCCCTGACCACGACCAGCGCCACCCAGTTCCGAGCCGCGGAAGTGGCCATGCGCGGGGTCGCGCCCGGCGTCGCCGCCGAAGCCGCGGCCTCGAACGGAGACTTGCCGGCCGCCCGCCACCCGATCGCCTGGCGCCACCGGGAATCCGTGCGCCGCTACCTGGAAGCGCTGGAGGCCGAAGCCGAGGAGGGCAGTGACGCCGAGGAGGATCGGGAGTGAACGACACCGCCCAGCCGCGGACCGCGGCCGATCTCGCGCTGCAACTGACTGAGTTCGCGGACCGTTGCAGCCAACTGCGCACCGAGATCGGCAAGGTCATCGTGGGCCAGGAGAAGGTCGTGGACGGCGTGATCATCGGCCTGCTGGCGGATGGTCATGTCCTGCTCGAAGGCATCCCCGGACTCGGCAAGACGCGTCTCGTTCGCACCCTGGCCCAGGCGCTGCACCTCAGGTTCAACCGGATCCAGTTCACGCCCGACCTGATGCCGGCGGACATCGTCGGCACCCACGTCCTCCGCGAAGACGAGACCGGAGGGCGCCGGCTCGTCTTCGAGCGCGGTCCGATCTTCGCGAACCTGCTGCTCGCCGATGAGATCAACCGCGCCACGCCGAAGACCCAGTCCGCACTGCTCGAGGCGATGCAGGAGACGACGGTCACGGTCGGCGGCGAGACGAGCCCCCTCGATCCGCCGTTCTTCGTGCTCGCCACGCAGAACCCCCTGGAGATGGAGGGCACCTATCCGCTGCCCGAAGCGCAGCTCGACCGCTTCCTGTTCAAACTGCGGATGATCTACCCGGCGACCGAGGAATTGCACACGATCCTCGACCGCACGACCTCCGGTCACGACCCTGAGGCCGATGCGCTCTGGACCGCCGAGCAGGTGGTCGCCATGCGGCGCGCGGCCCGCCTGGCGCCGGTGGCGCGCCCGGTCCAGGACTACGCGATCCGGCTCGGGCTGGCGACCCGGCCGGAGGGGGAGCATCCCGCGGAGGCGGTGCGCCGCTACATCCGCATCGGCGCCAGCCCGCGCGGCATCCAGGCGATGGTGCTCGGCGCCAAAGTCCACGCGCTGATCCGGGGCCGGCCGAACGTGTCCCGCGAGGACATCCGCGCCGTGGCGCTCCCCGCCCTGCGACACCGTGTCCTGTTGAACTTCGAGGGCGAAGCCGCGCGGGTCGACCTCGACGAGTTGCTCCAGGACCTGGTCGACAGCGTGCCCGAGGGCTGAGCGGGCGGGCTCCAAGCTCCGAGCCGTGGCCGACCACTCCGTCTTCACCTTCGAACCGGCCTTTCTCGCCCGGCTGGAGCGCCTGCGCCTGCTCACCCGGCGCGTGCCCGCCGGCGGCTTCAAGGGGGAGCACCGCGCCAGCCACCTCGGCTCCGGGCTCGAGTTCGCGGACTACCGCCCCTACGTCGAAGGCGACGACGTGCGCCACCTCGACTGGCGCGCATACCTGCGGTTTGACCGTCTGCTGCTCCGGATGTTCGAGGAGCACGGCGACCTCGCGGTCTACATCCTGCTGGACTGCAGCCACTCCATGGCGCCGACGCCCGGACCAGGCGGCCGCCGCAAGTTCGACGCGGCGCGCCGAATAGCGGCCGCCCTGACCTACATCGCGCTGGCCACCCTCGACCGGGTCACTCTGGCGCCGTACTCCGGCCACGTGCATCAGATCCTCGGCCCGCTCCACGGCTCCCGCCAGGTCTGGCGCGCCCTCGACTACCTCGCCAATCTCGACACCGGCGGCGAGACCCACCTCGACCGGACCGTCCGGGAAGTGTTCGCCGCCCGCCGGCGCCGCGGCCTCGTCATCGTGATCTCGGACCTCCTCTCCGACACGACGGAGGGCGGCCTCGACCTCCTGCTGCCGCTCCGGCACGACGTGGCGGTCGTCCAGGTGACCGATCACCGCGATCTCGAGGCGCCGCTCGACCGCGACACGACCCTTGTGGACAGTGAGACGGGCGATTCACTCCGGATCCACGGCGCTCCCAACCTGCTCCACCGCCTGGAGCGAGAGGCGGAGGCCCACCGGGAGGAGATCCGCGCCCGCTGCACCGCCCGCGGCTGGTCCTTCATCCACGCCCCGGTCGAAGCGTCCTTCGAAGAACTGGCGCTCGGCGCCCTGCGCCGCGGTCTGCTCAGCCGGGGTCGATGATGCCCTTCTGGCTACCGCTCGGGATCACGGCCCTGCTGGTTCTGGCGATCTACCTCATCCGACCCACCGCGCAGGCGCTGCCGGTCGCCTCCACGGTGCTCTGGCGACGCCTGCTGGCGGCGCGCAAGCGGCGGCGCGACCGCCTGCGCTGGCTGCTCTCGCTGCTCCTGGCCACGACGGTCGCCGGTTTCCTGTCGGTCGGGGCAAGCCGGGCGCCCTGGCTGCAGCCCGGCGGCGGCGACCCGATCGCCCTGGCCTTCGACCCGTCGCCGACGATGCAGGCGGGCCTGCCGGATGGAGGCCCGAGCCGGATCGAACTGGCCGCCGCCGAGGCGCGCCGGATCGTCCTCGAAGCGGAAGCCGGCAGCCGTTTCACCGTGAATGCCGATCCGACGCCGCTGACCTCGACGGAGGTGCTGGCGGTCCTCTCCGACCCGCTGGAAGGGCTCTCGAACGCCCCCGACACGGAACCGGCGATTCCCACCGCCCGGCGGGTCCACGTGTTCACCGACGGAATCGGGCCGTACACGCCGATCGTCGACCCCGGTACGGAAACGCACACCGTGTCCGTCCTCGTCCCGGCCCGGAACGCCGGCATCGTCCGCTTCGCGACCCGGCCGCCGGCAACCCGCGTCGCGGGGCCGGAAGCTCTGCTCGAGATCCTGGCGACCGATCCGGCCGGCGGCACGGTACCGGTCGAGTTGACGGTCGCCGATTCGGAGACGATCCGCATCCGCCGGCAACTCGAGCTCGAACCCGGCGACCGCTTCACCGCCCTGATCGACCTCGGCAGCTTCGCCCCGGGCCCCGTCACGGCGCGGATCGCAACGCCCGGGGACGTCTTGCCGCTCGACAACCGGGCCGGCCTGATCGACGCCGGCCGAGCCGGAACCGCATCGACCCGTCTTCCCGTCCGTCACGCCCGCAGCCGGACCGAGCCCAGGCGCGTCCTGGTTGTGGCCCGCAGCCCGGGCTCGTTCGCAGGCTCCGCCGCCGCGCTCGCTCTGGAGGCGGACGCCTCGGTCGACGTGGTAGGCGTCCGCGCGGCAACCGGCGCCGACGATCCCCCACCGGAGGAGCCGCCTCCCGCGGCGGACATCGCCACGTTCCACCGGACCGCGCCGGCGATCCCGCCGGGGATGCCCGCCCTGTACCTCGCCCCGCCGCAGGCGATCGCGGCCGGCGGCCTGTCAGCCGCCGCTGAAGCGCCCCTGTCACCACGCCGGATCGACCGGACCGACGCCTCCCATCCTCTCCTGGCAGGCGTCTCCCTCCTCGACCTGCCGGTCGTCGTCGCCGCCCGCGAGCTGGATCCCCACTGCGCCGCCCTTGCTTCAGCAGGAGACCGTACAGCGATCGCTGTCTGCGGGCCGCCCCCCGGCAGCGGCCCCCGCTCCCTCACCGTCGCCTTCGACCTGGATCACTCTTCCCTGGCCCAGCGCCCCGACCTCGCCGCCCTGTTCCAGAACGCCGCAGCCTGGCTCACGGAAACCCCCGCCATCGCCGGCGATCTCCCCGCCGACACCGGCCTCCAGGACGAACGCGCGACCCTCATCAACGCCTCGACCCTCGAACCCGTCCCGACCAACCACCTCGCCAACCTCGACAGCCCCAACCGCCGCCCCTGGTCCTGGCGCACCCTCGCCCTCGCCGGCCTCCTGCTCGCCTCGTTCGAGGCCATCACCTTCTTCCGCGGCCTGACCCTGTGATCGAGCAACTCGCCTGTCCCACACGCCGGGGCCGCCCCGTCAACCCGACGCCGACCAGCCCGGCCGGGAGCGCCGGGAAGGGTTCCCAGGGGGTCGGAGGTAAGCGACTCCCCGCGCCCTTCCAGCAAACGACGCCAAAACGAAGCGCAGCCGACAACAGCGAGCCCAACCTCCCCCTCCTCTCCCTGAGGGCGAGCGTCCCCTGGGAACCCTTCCCCGCGCTCTCGGCCGGGCGGGTACCAGCACCATGACGTTGCAGGAACCGCTCTGGCTGCTAGCCGCGCTGCCGGTCGCGGCGCTCCTGTGGTCCCAGCGCAGCGACCGGCCGGACCGGCAGCGCCGGCGGCTGCTGTGGGTGCGCGGATCGTTGTTGATGGCCGTCGTGCTGGCTCTGGCGGAGCCGGTCGCGACCTGGCGTACGCGCGAACTCGACGTGGCCGTTCTGGTCGACGTCTCGGCCAGCATCGAGCCGGCCAGCCTGAACCGGGCCCTCGAGGCAATCGAGAGTGGTCTTGATCCCGACGATCCCGTACGCCTGTTCGCGTACGCCGATCGGGCCGCCACCGTCGCCGATCCGGCGGACCTCAGGCGGCTCGAAGTGGCCGACTCCAGCACCGCCTCGGCCGGCGCCGCCGCCCTCGACCGCGGCAACACGCGGCCGGACGCTGCCCTCCGTCAGGCCGCCGCGACGCTGCGTCCCGATCGCGTGCGCCGCGTACTGCTCCTCTCTGACGGGCAAGGCCTCGCGGGCGCCGGCGCCCGGCTCGCGGCCGAGTACCCGGAACTCCGGGTCGACACCGCGGTTCTCGGCCGGACGGCGCCCCCCGTCTGGATCGAATCGGTCGAACTCGACGACAACGAACGGCCGCTGCGCGCCGGAGAGGCCCACGGCTGGGTGCTCCGTCTCGGCAGCCGTTCGTCGCTGCCCGAAGCTCCCCTGACCCTGCGCAGCAACGGTGCCGAGGAGCTGCGCAGCGTCGCGCTCTCGCCGGGCGTCACCACCGTCGAACTGGAGTGGACCTTCGACGAGCCCGGGATGCAGACCTTCGAGGCAGTCCTCGGAACGGGCGAAGGCGCCGCTGCCTCAGAGGGCGCGATGTGGCGAGGCAGCCTGCGGATCGTGCCTCCGCACCGCGTCCTGCTGCTCGCGCCCCAGAACCATTCGACCGACCTGCAGAGGCTGCTCCAGGCGCAGGGCCTGCGTGTGATCCGGTCCACCCCGAGCCGGGCCGCCCTGTCGCCTTCGTCGCTCAGAAGCTACGACGCGGTCTTGCTCAGCAACGTCGCCGCCGCCAGCCTCCCGGAACCGGCCCAGGAAGCCCTGGGCGAGTGGGTTTCGGACGAGGGCGGTGGACTCTTCTTCGTGGCCGGGGAGGAGACATTCGGCGAGGAGGGCTACCGGAACTCGCCTCTCGAGCGCGTTCTGCCGCTCGACTTCGAGATCGAGGAGGAGCGCAGCGAGGTGGCGCTGATGATCGCGCTCGACAAGTCGTACAGCATGAAGGGCCCGAAGATGGACCTGGCCAAGGAGGCGGCCAAGGCCGCGCTCGGCATGCTGAACGAGCAGCACCGCTTCGGCCTCGTCGCCTTCGACTGGCACACCCACGACATCGTCGGCCTGCAGTTCGTACGCGACCAGGAGCGACTGAACCAGAGAGTCGACCGCATCGAGGCCAGCGCCCAGACGAACTTCTACCCGGCTCTGGAGGCCTGCCTGGAGCAGCTTTCCGCGGTCGAGTCCGAGGTCAAGCACGTCATCCTGGTCTCCGACGGCCGGACCTATCCCGACGAGTACGAACAGCTCGTCCTGCGGATGAGGCAGGAGGAGATCACCGTCTCGACCGTCGCCATCGGCGTCGAGTCCGACCGGGAACTGCTCGCCGACATCGCCGACTGGGGCGACGGCAACGCCTACACGATCGAGGACGCGAGTTCCGTCCAGAGCATCCTGATCGACGAGACGATGAACCAGCTCCCCGACTCGGCCCGCGAAGAGACGATCCTGGTCGAACTGCGCGGCCAGTCGGACGCGCTGGCTGGAGTCGACGTCGCCAGCGCGCCGGAGCTCTATGGCCGGATCGCGGCAGTGGCCAAGGACAGCGCCGAGGTCATCCTCGCCGCTGGTGAGGCGGATCCGATCCTGGCCAGCCGCTACGTCGGCCTGGGCAAGACCTGGATGTTCACGTCCGACCTCGAACCGCGCTGGGCAAGCGACTGGCTGCGCTGGCCGGAGCTGGGCCGGCTCGTCGCCCAGGTGGTCCGCGACGCCGCCGACCGCCGCGCCGGCGCCGAGTGGGAGTTCGATCTCGACCGTCGCGACGGAGTGCTCGAAGCGGCACTCAGCGTGGTCGAAGAGGATGGCCGCTTCGGCAGCGACCTTTCACCCCGCCTGGTCGTCCTGCGTGGCGACCGCCGGATCGAGGCGCCGCTGCAACGCACCGGACCCGGCCTCTACCGCCTGGTGTCCGAAGAAGGCATGCTGCTCGCGCCCAGCCTCGAGCCCTACCGCGTGGAGGTCCACACCGGCCCCGCCGGCGCCGCCGAGACGATCGGCCCGGGCCGCACGATCTTCTACCCCGCCCGCGACGAACTCCGCCCCGGCGCTCCCGACATCGCGGCGCTGGCCGCGCTCGCAGCGGAAACCTCCGGCCTCTTCCACGAAACGGTTGCGGGCGCCGTCGGCGCCATCACCGCCCCCAGCGCCGACACCGCCGTCCGCCGCTTCGACCTCTGGTCCGTCCTCCTGGTCGCCGCGACGCTCCTGTTCCTCGCCGAACTCCTGCTCCGTCGCCGGCGGCGGCACGGCGCGTCAACCGTGATTCCGGTCCCCGCCGAAACCCGCCCCGCCGCCTGAAGCCGCCCACGCCAGCACGCCGGCCAGGCCGGCATCCGTGCCGAGAGCGGCCGGCTCGACGCGTACGCCGTCCGTCGGGAAGACGCGGACGCGTTCCGCGATCGTCTCTCTTATGCCGTCGAAGAGCAGGTCGCCGAGGCCGGCGACGCCGCCGCCGAGCACGATGAGCTCCGGATGCAGGGTGACGACGACGTTGGCGGCGGCGATACCGACGAGACCCGCGATCCGCTCCAGTTCCCGCGCCACCGACTCGTCACCGGCCCTCGCCGCCTCCCCCATCGTCTCCGGGTTGACCTTCTCGGTGTCTCCTCCGGCGATCTTCTGCAGGATGGGCGCCTGACCCGAGCGCAGGAGCCGCACGCCGGACGCCCCGATCGCCGGGCCACTCGCTACCGCCTCCAGGCAGCCCCGGTTGCCGCAGCCGCAGAGGGGACCGGTCGGATCGACGATCTGGTGACCGAGTTCGCCGGCTGAGCCGAGCGGTCCCAGGCGCAGTCTGCCCTCGACCACCACGCCGCCGCCGATCCCGGTGCCGAGCGCGAACAGCGCCATCGTCGACACTCCACGACCGGCGCCGAAGAGGAACTCTCCCAGCGTCGCCGCGCGAACGTCGTTCAAGAGACGGACCGGCGTCTCCAGGCGCGCGCCGAGCAGGCGAGCAACCGGCACATCGCGCCACTGGCCCGGCAGGTTGGGCAGGAACCGGGTGACGCCGGCCTCGAGATCGACCCATCCGGGACAACCGACGCCGACCGCGGCCGGGCGCCTGCCAACCTCCCGTTCCAGCTCAAGCAGGCCCTCGGCGATCCGGTCGAGCATCGGCTCCCATCCGTCGTAGCCGCCGCCTTCGAGGTTCCGGCGCGCGGCCAGGCGGAAGTTGCCGGCATCGACATCGACGAAGCCCAGCGCCAGTCCAATGTGGGAACCGCCAAGATCGACGGCGCCGTAGAGCTCCTCAGTCGTCATGATCCGACCGCGCCATTCTCCCAAAGAGCGACGGCGTCACAAGGAGAAACGGCGCGCCCAAGGAAATGGACGCGCCGCATGACCAAGCTCTTGCCGTGACGGAGCCGCTACTCGCCGCCGCCCCCGGCGGGCGCCGCGGTCGCCGCCGCTCCTTCCGCCTCGGTGACGAGGTCGCCGCCCCGATCCTCCGAGTAGTCGATGAAGCCGATCATCATCTCGTCGGTGGTCGGTCCGCCGAACCGGACGGCCCGGGTCGTGTCGAGCTCGAGCACCGTCTCCGCATTGCGTTCCTCGGTGTTCGTGTAGTGCATCAACACGTCAACGCGGGTGCCGGCCGGAACGTCCTTCGGCTTCTTGTAGATGTAGTTCGTCTGCCAGTTCCAGTCGTACTTCGGCACCTCGAGGAGAACCTCCTCGGTACCGTCCGGGTAGTACGCGGTGTACTTGGCGTACAGGCCGCGCAGGTGGGAATGCGGCAGATAACCGTAGATCGTGGTCGGGTACTCGAAGACCTTCGACGCGCCTATGACCCACTTGTCGTGGCTCGGCGGAATCTCGAAATCGCTGTTGCCGATCCCTTCCCACTCCGCGGACCGGTCGATCTTCGCGTCCCTGGGATGGAACTTGAAGGCCATCTGGGAACGGTCCCAGACGCCGGTGCCTTCGCCCGGCTCCTTGTTGTAGTGCATCGAGAAGTAGAGCTGCGTGCCCGGCACCAGCAGACGGCCGGCGCCCTCGGGCAGGTAGAACGGCTCGGTGCCCGGCGCGATGCCGCCGAGCAGGCCGGAGGCGCCCGGCGTCTCCGTCTCGGTCGCAACCCGCGAACCGACGATGTGGTGCACCACGTCGCTGCCGGGGCGGAACTCGATCGCCTGGATCCAGCGCGGCTCGGGCAGCATCTCCTCAGTGATCAGGACCGCCTTCAGGCTGATGTTCAGGTCCTTGACGTCATCGTCGACCCAGAACGGCTCGGCCAGATCGAGCACCAGGTCAGGCTCGCCGATCAGCCAGCCGGTCGGCCACTCGAGCGGTTCCGGCGCGTTCGCCGGGTCGCCGCGGCGGGCGCCGGTCTTGGCCCAGCCGACGATCGTGTCGATCTCTGCCGTCGTCAGAATCCGTTCGTTCGTGAACTGACCGTGAGTCGCATCGGTCGCGAACCAGGGCGGCATCTCCTTCGCCTCGACCTGGCGCGCGATGCTGCGGGCCCAGGGGCGCGTCTCCTGGTAGGTAGTCAGGGCCATCGGCGCCTTCATGCCGCCGTAGGCAACGCCCTCGGGGCGGTGGCAGCCCTGGCAGGAGCGCTGCAGGATCGGCTCCACGTCCTCGTGGAACGTGATCGTGTCGGGGCTGTCGGGCTCGTTCGGGCCGGCGGCAAGAACCGGGGCCGCGACAACGAGAACCATGACGGCAAGAGCGGCGAAGCGGGAACGGCGTGACATCACGGGCTTCCTCCCAGAGGGTCTGGTTGCGGTTGATCGGACCCTACCACACTGAGTGACGACTCAGCTAATGCCCCCCGCCTCCGCCGGCGCCACGGTCTCGAGCCGGTCGACCGCGTGGACGGGGGCGGCGTCGCCCTTCATCAGGTGGGCGATCGCCCGCAGCACGAGCCGCTGGCGAGCCAGCGTCCGCTTGCCGCGGAAGGCCGCCGACTCGACTCGCAGGCTGAAGTGATTGCCCTCTCCCGTCACCTCGATGAGGGCGTCCGGCAGCGCCGCCGACACCGCTTCCCGGATCCGCGCCGCCGTCTCCTGCGGCGTCGGCTGGCCGGCGATCTCCACTCCGCGCGTCGAGCTCAGCCGCCGGCGCGGGCGGCCGGGATGTCGACATCGAGGCGCTGGCCGTGTTCGGTGTCGACGACCGTGATCGAGGCGCCCCGCGCCCTCCCCGCGCTGTCCCGGTCGAGCAGGAAGGACAGGCCGCCGACCGGCACCCGAAGCTCGGTACCCACTGCCGGGCCGAAGCCGAGGAACGGCTGGAACTTCGCGTCGATGCCGAAATGGAGCTCCGCCCCCTGCTGCTGCTGGGCGTTTCGGAGGATCTGCTCCGCATCGGCGCTGATCGCGATCTCGACCTCGTCGGCGGACAACTCCACGCGTTCCATGCCCAGGGCGTCGTGCAACTCGCCGTTGTCGTACATCTCCTTGACGATGTCGCAGCCGCCCATGAACTCGCCGCCGATGTAGAGCTGCGGGATCGTGGGCCAGTCCGAGAACTCCTTGACGCCCTCGCGCACCTCGCCGTCCGACAGGACGTCGAAGGTCTCGTACTCCGGCAGGACGCGGTTCAGCACCTGGACGACCTGCGCCGAGAATCCGCACTGCGGGGCGGCCGGACTGCCCTTCATGAAGAGAACGGTCGGCGCCGAATCGACGATGCCCTGGATGCGGGACTCGAGTTCAGGCGTGAGCGACATGGGGTCTTTCCTGGCCCTGCGGGCCGGTCGTGCTTGTTGCTACTCTACCGGGTTCATTGCCGACCCGCGACCGCAACGCGAGCAACGACCGGTCAGGAGACTGCAACGGAATGACGGACTCTGCGAGGGCCGCGGCCCGAAACCTCACCTCTCTTCCCGCCCTCGGCTTCCTGGCCGCCAGCCTGGTCGCGCTGCCGGCCGACGCCAACGAATGGACGTTCTGGAGGGGTCCCCACCAGAACGGCTACTCGCCCTCGACCGGCCTGATCGACACCTGGAGTCCGGAAGGCGAGAACCTGATCTGGCGACAGGACTTCATCGCCCGCTCGACCCCCGTCGTGATGGACGGCCGCGTGTATGTCAACGGCCGCGCCGGAACCGGTGTCGACCAGCAGGCGGTGGTAGCGGCTTTCGACGCCGAGACCGGCGAGCCGATCTGGGAAAACAGGTACAACCTCTACCTGACGACCGTGGCGATGAACCGGGTCGGCTGGGCCTCGCTGACCGGCGACCCGGAGACCGGCTACATCTACGCGCAACTCGTCAGCGGCCTCTTCCTCTGCCTCGACCGCGACGGCAACATCGTCTGGTCGCGCTCGCTGAAGGAGGAGCACGGCCGCTTCGAGGGCTACGGCGGCCGTACCGCCTCGGCGGTGATCGACGAGGACCAGGTCATCCTGAACATGATCAACGGCAGTTGGGGAAACCAGGGGCCGCCGCGCCACCGCTACTACGCCTTCGACAAGCGCACCGGCGCCGTGCGCTGGATGTCGACGCCCGGCGGCAACGTCTACGACCGGAACACGCAGTCGACTCCGGTGGTCGCGGTCATCGACGGCCAGCGGCTGCTGATCGGCGGCAACGCCGACGGCCACATCTACGCGCTGCAGGCCAGGACCGGCAGGAAGGTCTGGGGGTTCGAGCTGTCGAAGCGCGGCATCAACGTCTCGCCGGTGGTCGACGACGCGGGCCGGGTCTTCATCTCCCACAGCGAGGAGAACATCGACGAAGCCACGCTCGGCCGGGTGGTGGCGATCGACGGCACCGGCAGCGGCGACCTCACGGCCACCGGCGAACTGTGGCGCTGGAACCGGAAGAAGGCCGGCTTCCCTTCGCCGGCGCTTCACGACGGCCGGTTGTACGTCGTGAGCAACCAGGGCAATCTCGCGGCGGTCGATGCGGCCACGGGCACGGTGCACTGGGAAGTGAGCATCGGTACGGTGGGCAAGGCGTCGCCCGTGTGGGCCGACGGCAAGCTCTACGTTCCGGAGACGAATGGCCACTTCGCCATCGTCAGACCCGGCGACGACAGCGCCGAGATCCTCGCCCGGCACGAGATCAGGATGCCCGACGACCGGCGCTACGCCGAGTTCTACGGGTCGGCGGCGATCGCCTACGGGCGAATCTACTTCACGACGGAAGAGGGCCTCTACTGCCTGGGCGACAGGGACGTGCCGTTCGAGGTGACGGCGTCGGCCGCGCCCGGCCTCGGTGACGAAGGCTCGGCGGAAGGTCCGCCCGCGACGCTGCTCGTCGTTCCGGCCGAAGTGACCGCGAAGCCCGGCGAAACCCACGAGTTCCAGGTCGAGGCCTTCGACGCCATGGGCCGCGCCCTCGGCCCGGTCGATGCCACCTGGTCGGTCAGAGGACTCGACACGGAGCCTGCGGGCTCGCGCCTCACGATCCCCGCCGATTCGGGCTTCGCCGCGGGTGCGCTGGTCGCAAAGAGCGGAGACCTCGAAGCCGAGGCGCGGATCCGGGTGTTTCCGCCGCTGCCGTGGAGCGAGGACTTCGCCGGCGGCAAGCGCGGTCTATGGATCGGCGGCGGCCGCTACGACATTGCCGAGGAAGACGGCGAGAGCATTCTGATCAAGCCGGTCGCGGAACGGGGCCTGCTGCGTTCGCCGCTGCTGATCGGTCCGCCCAGCCTCGGCGACTACACGATCCAGGCCGATGTCCGTCTCTCGCAGAAAGGCCGCCGCAAGTCGGACGCGGGCCTGATCAACAGCGGCTACATCCTGGACCTGCTCGGCATTCACCAGCGCTTGCAGATCAGATCCTGGTCGGCGCAGCTTCGGGTCGAGAGCACGGCCGACTTCGAAGTCGAGATGGACCGCTGGTACACCATGAAGCTGCGCGTCGAGAGCGCCGGCGACACGGCGACGATCCGCGGCAAGGTCTGGCCGCGCGGCACGGACGAGCCCGCCGACTGGACGGTGACCGCGACTGACCCGCATCCCATCCACGGCGGCTCCCCCGGCCTGCTCGGCTATTCACCGTCGGTGGTCTCCTACGACAACGTACTGGTCACGACCAACTGACCCAAAGCCCCGGGGCGGAGGAACGCGATGGAACGGAGAATCCGCATGGGCATGGTCGGCGGCGGCCAGGGCGCCTTCATCGGCGCCGTCCACCGCATGGCGGCCGGGCTCGACGGCCTGATCGAGCTCGTCTGCGGCGCCTTCAGCTCGGATCCCGAGCGCTCCCGGGCCTCGGGCGCCGACCTGTTCCTGCCGCCGGAACGCTGCTACGGCACCTACCACGAGATGATGGAGCGTGAAGCAGCCCTCGACCCACGCCAGCGGATGGACTTCGTCTCCATCGTCACGCCCAACCACATGCACTTCCCGGTGGCGAAAGCCGCGCTAGAGGCCGGCTTCCACGTGATGAGCGACAAGCCGATGACGAAGTCGGCCGCCGAGGCCGAAGCGCTGGTCGAACTCGTCGAACGGACCGGCCTCACCTTCGGGCTGACTCACAACTACACCGGCTATCCGATGGTCAAGGAAGCCCGGCACCGTGTCCGCAGCGGCCAGCTCGGCAAAGTGCGGAAGATCGTGGTCGAGTATCCGCAGGGTTGGCTCGCCACCAAACTCGAGTCGGACGGCCAGAAGCAGGCGGACTGGCGCACGGACCCGGAGCGGGCCGGCATCAGTTGCTGCATCGGCGACATCGGCACCCATGCCGAGAACCTCGCCGAGGCGATCACCGGGCTCCGCATCGACTCGCTGTGCGCGGACCTGACCACGTTCGTCGACGGCCGGCCGCTCGAGGACGACGGCAACATGCTGCTCCGCTTCGACAACGGCGCCCGCGGCGTGCTCTACGCCTCCCAGATCTCGATCGACGAGGAGAACGCCCTGGCAATCCGGGTCTACGGCGAGTCAGGCGGCCTGGAGTGGCACCAGGAAGAGCCGAACACCCTGATCCTCAAGTGGCTCGACCGGCCGCGGGAGGTCCTGCGCACATCCAGCCAGGGGCTCTCCGACGACGCGGCGGCGCACACGAGGCTGCCGGCCGGCCATCCCGAGGGCTTCCTCGAGGCCTTCGCCAACCTCTACCGGAACTTCGCGCGGACACTGGACTGCCGCCGTCGCGGGGTCGAGCCCGACGCCACGATGCTCGACTTCCCCACCGTGCACGACGGCCTGCGCGGAATGCAGTTCATCGAGACCGTCGTCGCCAGCAGCGAAAGCGAGCAGAAGTGGCTCAGCATGCCGGCCTGACGCGGCAGTAACCCATACCAGGAGACGCACCGTGGCCCGACCCGTCACCCTCTTCACCGGCCAGTGGGCCGACCTGCCCGTCGCCGACCTCTGCCCCCTGACCCGGGACCTCGGCTACGACGGCGTGGAACTCGCCTGCTGGGGCGACCACGTGGAAGTCGACCGCTGCGATGGAGCCTACGCGTCCTCCCGGCGGGAGTTGCTCGCCTCGAACGATCTCGAGCTCCACGCGATCAGCAACCACCTGGTCGGCCAGGCCGTCTGCGACCGCATCGACGCCCGGCACGAAGCGATCCTGCCGCCCCACGTCTGGGGCGACGGCGATCCGGAAGACGTGCGCAAGCGCGCCGCCGACGAGATGATCCGCACCGGGGAAGCCGCGAAGGCCCTGGGCCTCTCGGTCGTCAACGGCTTCACCGGCAGTCCGATCTGGCACCTGCTCTATTCCTTCCCGCCGGTCCCGCTGGCGATGATCGACGACGGCTTCGCCGACTTCGCCGCACGCTGGACGCCGATCCTCGACGCCTACAGCGAACTCGGCGTCCGCTTCGGCCTCGAGGTCCACCCGACCGAGATCGCCTTCGACACGGTAAGCGCCGAGCGGGCGATCGAGGCGGTGGGAGGCCATCCGGCGTTCGGCTTCAACTACGACCCGAGCCATCTCGGCTACCAGGGCGTCGACTACGTCGACTTCATCCGCCGTTTCAGCGACCGCATCTTCCACGTCCACATCAAGGACGCCTGGTGGTCCGACCAGCCGAAGCCGTGCGGCGTCTTCGGCGGCCACACGAACTTCGGCGACCACCGCCGGTTCTGGGACTTCCGCTCGCCCGGCCGCGGCTCCGTCGACTTCGAGGAGATCATCCGTGCGCTGAACGACATCGGCTACGACGGACCGCTCTCGGTCGAGTGGGAGGACTCCGGCATGGACCGGGAGCATGGCGCCGCCGAAGCGGCGGAGTTCGTCAGGGCGCTCGACTTCGCACCGTCCGCGATCGCCTTCGACGCCGCGTTCGAAGACAACTGACGAAACAGCCCAGCGAGCCCTGAGATGACGCCTTTCTTCCCCGAAGTCACCAAGCCGATCCCCTTCCACGGGCCGGCCAGCCGGGAGCCATTGGCTTTCAAGTACTACGACCGCGACCGAAAGGTCGGCAACCGGACGATGGAGCGGCACCTGAAGTTCGCCGTCGCCTGCTGGCACACGTTCAAGGGCGGCGGCCAGGATCCCTTCGGACCGGATCCCGTGTACGACCGCCCCTGGAACCACGCCCCGACGGACATCGAGGTCGCCGTCCGCACCCTGAACGCGGCCTTCGAGTTCTTCACGAAGCTCGGGGTGCGCTACTACTGCTTCCACGACCGGGACGTCGCTCCCGAAGGCCGAGCGATCGCGGAGAGCAACGAGTACCTCGAGGAGATCGTTCAGCTCGCCAGAATCCGGCAGCGCGAGACCGGCGTCAAGCTGCTCTGGGGCACCGCCAACCTGTTCTCGCACCCGCGCTACACGCACGGCGCGGCGACCAACCCCGACCCGCGCGTCTTCGCCCACGCCGCCGCCCAGGTGCGGCGGGCGATCGACGCCACGATCGCACTCGGAGGCACCGGCTACGTGTTCTGGGGGGGCCGCGAGGGCTACACGTCCCTGATCAACACGGACATGCGCCGCGAGCGCGAGCAGATGGCGGCCTTCCTGCGACTCGCCGTCGACTACGCGCGCCGCCAGGGCTTCAAGGGCAAGTTCTTCCTCGAGCCCAAGGCAAAGGAGCCGTCGGTCCACCAGTACGACTTCGACTGCGGCCACTGCCTGAACTTCCTGCGTGAGTTCGACCTGATGGACGACTTCCTGCTGAACGTCGAGGCGAACCATGCCACTCTGGCCACTCACTCGTTCGAGCACGAACTGGCGACGGCCGCGGGCGCCGGCATGCTCGGCAGCGTCGACATCAACCGCGGCCTCGAGGGCGTCGGTTGGGACACGGACAACTTCGCGATGAGCCTGCGCGAGTGCGTCCTGGCGTTGCTCATCATCCGGGGCCAGGGTGGCCTGCGCTGGGGCGGCCTGAACTTCGACGCCAAGGTGCGGCGGGGCTCGTTCGACACGGTCGACCTGTTCTACGCCCACGTCGCCTCGATGGACGTCTTCGCCAAGGCGCTGCTGATCGTCGAGCGCATCCGGAAGGACGGCGTGCTCGGTCTCGCCGGCAAGCGGATCCGCCAGCGCTACGCCGGCTACCGCCGCGGCCTGGGACGCAAGGCGCTCGCTGGCGACACCACTCTCGAGGAGCTGGAACAGTGGGCCGGCAGCCTCGGCGAACCGCCGAAGACGAGCGGACGCCAGGAAGAACTCGAGAGCATCCTGAACGACTATCTCTACAGCACCCGCATCGAGTGAACGGCGCCTTCTACCTTGGGATCGACGTCGGCACCCAGAGTCTGACCGCGATCCTGGTCGAAGCGCCGCCGGCGGAAGGCGAGCTGGAGAATCGTGCCAGCCGCATTGCCGCTCGGGTCAGTGTTCATTACGACACGGAACTTCCTCAGTATGGAACCGTCAACGGACAGCTTCCCAACGAGGATCCGGCGCTAGGGCGAGTGCCGCCGTGCATGTGGCTCGAAGCCCTGGACCTGGCCTTCGAGAAACTCGGAACCGGAGCCTGCCGTCAGATCAGCGGCGTGTCGGTGTCGGGTCAGCAGCACGGTTCCGTCTACTTACGACCAGAGTCCGAGGCCGTACTTCAGTCCCTGACTCCGCAGCAGGGCCTTGCCGGGCAGATCGAACCTCATCTCTCCCGGGCGGAAGCGCCGATCTGGACCGACTCCTCAACCACGCGGGAATGCGAGGAAATCCGGCGGGAGCTCCGTGGAGCAACCGCAACGGCCGAACTGACCGGGAGCGACACCTTCGAGCGGTTCACCGGCCCGCAGATCCGCCGATTCGCGCGGACCGAGCCCGAGGCGTGGGGTCGTACGGCCCATGTGTGTCTGGTCAGTTCCTTCGTCACGTCGGTCCTGGCCGGCCGGCTGGCGCCGATCGACCATGGCGACGGCTCCGGGATGAACCTGCTCGACATTCGCCGGCGGGAATGGTCGAGGGCCGCGATGGCGGCAACCGCCAAGGGGCTCGGCCGCAGACTGCCGCCGACCTGCGCGCCGTGGACCGTCGTCGGACCGGTCGCGCCCTACTTCGTGTCCAGGTACGGCCTGCCGGCCTCGGTACAGGTCGTCGCCGGTTCGGGCGACAACCCCTGCTCCCTGGTCGGAGTCGGCGTCCGGGAACCGGGGGAGGCGGTCCTGAGTCTGGGCACGAGCGACACGTACTTCGGGCTCCTGAAGGAGGTCGCGGTCGACCCGGAGGCGAATGGACACGTGTTCGTCGCCCCGAGCGGTCACCCGATGAGCCTCATCTGCTTCCGCAACGGTTCGCTCGCGCGCGAGGCGGTGCGGGACCGGTACGAACTGGACTGGCCGGGCTTCGACGCCGCCCTGCGGGCAACGCCGCCGGGCAACGACGGCATGATGATGCTG
Source organism: Holophagales bacterium (assembly GCA_009837885.1). GTDB lineage: Bacteria > Acidobacteriota > Thermoanaerobaculia > Multivoradales > Multivoraceae > Multivorans. The sequence goes on from VXSP01000011.1 coordinate 23,849, forward strand.
CCCTGGTTCGAACCCGAGATCGTGCCGCGCGTGGCGCGGCCCCGTGTCCACCGGCTGGGCGGGCTACGCGACGAGCCGGAGCAGGCCGCCGGGAACTGCCGGGCGGTGGTCGAAGGCCAGTTCCTGTCGATGCGGCTCAACTCCGCATGGATGGCGACCCGGCCGAGAAGGCTCGTCGCCACCGGCGGCGGCGCGCAGAACCGCGAACTCCTGCAGATCGCCGCCGACGTGCTCGGCTGCCGTGTCGAGAGCCTCGAGGTATCGGACGGCGCCGCGCTCGGCGCCGCGCTACGCGCCACCGGGAAACGGCTGCCTCCCCTGCCGCCCGCCGGCGAACCCGGCCCTGCCGCCGAACCAAGGCCGGAAGCTACGGCGATCTATGACGCCATGCTGCCCCGGTATGCCGAGGCTCAACGCCGCGCCGCCGGCTGAACCGGCTACTCCAGCGCTCCGTACAGCTCCCTGAGCTTGGACCGCACCCGGTCGCCGTTCTCGGGGCCTAGCCGCAGGAGCAGCTTCTGGGCCGGGCTCAGGCTCTCGAGTGCCGGATCGACGTACTCGAAGCTGATGACCCGCAGGCGGAGTTCGGGTGGAGACTCCGGCATCGGAGTCGAGAGGAGTTTCGTCACGGCGAGTTCAAGCGTGTCGCCGAACTCCCCCGGATACCCGAGCTCGTCGTGGGCCCGCTCGAACAGCGGCTCGAGCTGCTCGTAGGCTCCGGCCGCGCCGGCGACGTCGACCGAATCGAACACGTCCACCGCCAGGTCGTAGCGGCGGTAACTCGTCTCGGCCGGATAGAAGCGCTGTCCGCGCCGGACGACACTGAATCCGTCCTCGGGTTGCAGCGGCTCAAGCCCGTTCTGGGGCGGCTCGTCGTAGGCGACGGCGCCTACCGAGCGCACGAAGCCGATCGTCAGCTCCTCGGGAGCGAGCCAGGCGAGCCACTCCGCGTGCCGGGACAGGCCTGCGACGAGCTCCCGCACCAGAGAGTCGCTCCCGGCCAGGTCCGGTTCGGGCTCGGACGCCGGCGCAGCCGCTTCGGCGGCCTCGGATTCCGCCTCCGGTTCGGGAGCCGCCTCGTCGACGACCGCGGTCGGGGCCTCCGCCGCGCCATCGCCGGCCGGGCCGGGCCCGCGGCTCGTGTACCACCACCAGAGGACGACGGCCGCGCCGATCAGGATCAGGCCCGCGATGACGATGACCGTCAGCGTCCCGGAACGTTCCGCGGGCTCCTCGTCGGGAGGGACGCCCCCCTCCTGGTTCAGGTCCAGGGGCAGGTCGAAGCGCGGACCGCCCACGTCCGGCTCCCCTTCCCTCGGCTGCCTGTCCTCCGGCAAGGTCTCCTCAGGCGGTTCCCCACCCGTGGGCTTGTCGTCCATTGGGACAGTGTAACCGCTCGGATCCGTCCGTCATTCCGGCATCGCCGCGCCGCGGCTGCCGGGCTCAGCGCGGATCAGGCGGCGAGAGCGCGATTCGGCCGGATGCCCCGCAGCACGTCGATTCCCTCGGTCAGACCGTCGATGGTCAACTCGAACATCGGGAACACCTGCCGGATCAGGTGAATCGTCGGCGCGTTCCAGATGCGCCGCGGTTCCGGATTGAGCCAGATCGAGTTCGGACAGCGGTCGCGGAACTTGCGGAGCCAGTCGAGGCCGGTCACCTGGTTCGTGTGGTAGTAGTCGATCGCGCCGCCGGTATGGGTCAGCTCGTACGGGCTCATCCAGGCGTCCCCGACCAGGCACACGGACCAGGTGTGGTCCAGTCGCTTCAGGATCCGGGAGGTGGCCTCGCCCTTCCAGCGGCTGATGTCCGTGTACAGGTTCTCGTACACGCAGTTGTGGAAGAACTTGAACTCGAACTTCTTGAAGTGGTTCGCCTTGTGCGCGGCGGAGAACAGCCGCTCGCACAGCAGGGTGTGCGGGTCCATCGAACCGCCGACGTCGATCAGCAGCAGCAGCTTGATCCGGTTGCGCTTCGGCGGCCGGAACACGAGGTCGATCTCGCCGGCGTTGCGGGCGCTGCTGTCGATCGTCTCGTCGATATCGAGTTCCTCGGGCCCCTCGTCCTTGTCCAGCTTGCGCAGCCGGCGCAGCGCCAGCCCGATCTGCCGGGTGTCCAGGATGCGGTCCGAGCGCAGGTTGCGGAAGCGGCGGTCGGTCGCCACCTGCACGGCCGAACGGCCGCCGCCCGAGCCACCGATCCGAACCCCCGTCGGATGCTCGCCGCCGTGGCCGAAGGGCGACATGCCACCCGTCCCGATCCAGCGGTTGCCGCCGTCGTGGCGCTCCTTCTGCTCCTCGAGCAGTTCCTTGAAGCGCTCGCGGAGTTCGTCCAGGTCCAGCGCCTCGAGCTTCGCACGCTCCTCGTCGGTCAGTTCGCGCGGCAGTTCCGGCTTGGACAGCCACTCCAGCAGTTCATCGCTGATGTCGAAGTGGTTCTCGACGCCCATGAAGAACGAAGCGAAGGCCCGATCGTAGTTGTCGAAGTCGGCCTCCCGCTTGACCATCAGACAACGGGCCAGGTTGTAGAAGACGTGCAGATCGGCCCGGCTATAGCCGATCGCCAGCGCCCTCATCAGCGACAGCCACTCCGTGATCGTCACCTTCAGGCCGTAGCCCCTCAGGTGGTAGAAGAAGTCGACGAACATCGCTGGGGTCAGTTGACGCGGCCGCGGCGATGGGCGGCCATGACCGCTTCCAGATCGTTCTCCCGCTTCATCAGCACTCCCAGGAAGGGTAGCTCACTCTCGATGGACTCCGTGCTCACGCCGCCGCGGCGCAGCGCGGCGATCCAGTCGATCAGCTCGCTCGTCGATGGCTTCTTGCGCAGCTCCGGCAGGTCGCGGAGCCAGTAGAACCGGAGCAGCACCTGCCGCAGCAGCTCGTCCTCGACATCCGGATGGTGAACGCGGATGATGTCCTCCATCTCCGCCTTGTCCGGGAAGGCGATGTAGTGGAACACGCAGCGGCGCAGGAAGGCGTCCGGCAGCTCCTTCTCGTTGTTCGAGGTGATGACCACGATCGGCCGAAACCTGGCGGCGTGCTGCTCGCCCGTCTCGTGAACGAAGAAGCTCATCCGGTCCAGTTCGTGCAGCAGGTCGTTCGGGAACTCCATGTCAGCCTTGTCGATCTCGTCGATCAGCAGAACCACGCGCTGGTCCTTCAGGAACGACTCGCCGAGGGGTCCGTACTTGATGTACTGCGAGATGTCGGTGATGTCCCGGTCGCCGAAGCGGGCGTCGTTCAGCCGCTGCACCGTGTCGTACACGTAGAGGCCTTCCTGGGCCTTGCTGGTCGACTTGATGTTCCAGGTCAGGAGCTCCATCACCAGGTTCTCGGCGATCGCCTCCGCGAGCACCGTCTTGCCGGTGCCGGGCTCGCCGCGCACGAGAAGCGGCTTCTCGAGAGCCGACGCGACATTCACCGAGTCCCTGAGTTCGGGCGATGCGAGGTAGGTGTCGGTCCCGGTGAACGCGTGAAAAGACATGCTGCCCTCTATCCTCCGGCGTGGCCGGCGTTATCCAGCTTCAATGCAAGGCACAGTTCGCGATAGCGGGGCGCAGTGTAACAGACCGACCGGTCGGTAGAGACCTGCCCGTAGACTGGCTGAGTCGGCCCAAGAACTCGGAGAACACGAATGAGTCAAGCACAGGATCTCGAACGCATGATCTACGAAGCGAGGCGCAAAACGCCATGAACCAGCTACAGGACCTCCAACAAATGCTCAAGGAAGCGTCCCGGATCGTCGCCTTCACGGGCGCGGGAATCAGCACCGAATCCGGCATCCCCGACTTCCGGAGCCCGGGGGGAATCTGGACGAAGTACCGGCCGATCGACTTCAGCGAGTTCATGGCCTCGGAAGAGGCGCGGCGGGAGTCCTGGCGGCGCAAGATCGGCAGCGAGCGCACGATCGGCCAGGCGAAGCCCAACCGCGGCCACCTGGCTCTGGCCGAGCTCCGGCGCCTGGGGAAGCTCCTCGCCGTGATCACGCAGAACGTGGACGGCCTGCACCAGGAGTCGGGCATTCCTGACGACGACGTGATCGAGCTTCACGGCAACGCGACCTACGCCGCGTGTCTCGAGTGCCGGCAGCGCTACGAGCTGGAGCCCATCGTCGCCGCCTTCAAGGCGCGGGAGGAACTGCCCGTCTGCAAGCGGCAGAACCTGGCCGGCGACGCCTGCGGCGGCATCATCAAGACGGCGACCATCTCCTTCGGTCAGGCAATGCCCGAAGAGGCGATGCGGCGCGCCCACCAGGCGACCCTGGCCGCCGACCTCTTCCTCGCCATCGGCAGCTCGCTCGTCGTCTATCCGGCGGCCGGCTTCCCCGCCCTGGCGAAGCAGGCCGGCGCCAGGCTCGTCATCCTGAACCGCGAAGCCACCGACCTCGACGGCATTGCCGACCTCGTCCTCCACGCCGAGATCGGCCCGACGCTCGGCGCCGTCACCGGCGTCACGGTGCCTAGCTAGGCGGCGTCTGGGCGGATACCCGCCGGCGCGGGTCCGGGGAGAGGCTCCCAGGGGATGCTCGCACTCACTTGGTGAAAGGGACTGGAGTGCTCGCTTCGGTCGGCTGCGTTTCGCATGGGCGTCGGTTTCGGGCACGGTGTCGGGAGTCACTTGCCTCCAGCCCCCTGGGAGCCTCTCCCCGGACCCGCGCCGGCTGGACGTTGCTGGACGCCGGCTGCTGGCTCGTTCATCGAGATCCGAACTTGACACGGACTCGAATCTTATATGGTATTCATCAAGTACTTGACATCTGCCTCTGATGTACTCATAATCCTGAGTCGTCGGCAGCGAGAACCGAACGCCGACACCGAATCGAACGATCAACCAAGGAGGACACTCACGATGACCCGTAGCCTGATTCGACACACTCCGTTTCACCGTCCCCTGATCGGAGCCTTCGAGCCGCTCTTCGGCAAGGCGATGCTCGACGACTTCTTCTCGCCCGTCCTGAGCCGCGTGGCCGGACACGACGGTGGCGAGGCTGCCGCCATGACCTGGTGGCCCGCCGCGGACCTCACGCAGACCGACGAGGCCTACACCCTCGCCGTCGATCTGCCCGGTCTGACGAAGGCCGACATCGACCTCACGATCGAGGACCACACCCTCACGCTGTCGGGCGAACGCCAGGCCAGCCACGAGGGTGCGACCGCCGACCGGGTCGAGCGCGTCTACGGTCGCTTCGCGCGGCGCTTCAACCTGCCGAACGACGTCGACGTCTCGGCGGTGAGCGCCGAGTTCGAGAACGGGGTGCTGAACATCACCATCCCCAAGGCCGAGGAAGCCAAGGCGAGGAAGATCGACATCGCCTGAGCCGGTCTCCCGGACGGACGACCCTCGAGGGCCCTGCTTCGGCAGGGCCCTTTCTCGTTGACTGCGGTGCTACAATCGCCGTCCGGCGAACGCCGACGCCGCCGCGCCCCGAAGCCGCGGCCCTTCTCCTCCTCCTCCTCCTCACCATGACTGAGACGAACGATCAAGCGCTCGCTCAGGAGGCCACGGAGAGCAACGCGCCAGCCGAGCAGGAGCTCGCGCCGACGCCGGAGCCGGCACCTGCCGACGAGACCGGGACGATCGAGGTCGAAGCGGCGTCTGCGAACGAAGCTTCGGATGACTCCGCGCCTGAAGAGGAACAGACCGAGCCCAAGTCCGAAGTCGCTGCCGCGGCCGGAACGGAGGAGGAGCCGGCCGCCGAGGCTGTGCAGCCCACGGTGGACGAGGCTCCGCGCGAAGCTGAGGCCGACAGTGAAGCGGACGCTCCTGAAGTGGAGGAAGAGCAAGGCGTAGCCGAGCCTCCGCTGGCCCCATCGGCTATCCCCTTCGCGGCCGCGCTCGAGGCGAAGAACCCCGTCGAGGGCAAGGTCATCGGCTGGAACAAGGGCGGCTTTCACATCGCCTGCGACGGCGTCACGACGTTCTGTCCGCGATCGCTCATGGAGCTGGGGAACCGGCCCAAGCCTCCCTCACACTACGTCAACAACACGTACGCGTTCCACGTTCTCGAGATCAAGGAAGCTGGACGACGGATCGTGCTTACCCGGAGGCCGGCGATCCGAAGCGAGCGCCGGCAAGCGCTGGACGAGATCCGCGCCAGGCAGGAGTCCCGGGAACCGGTGACCGGCAAGGTGACGTCGGTCACCGAGTTCGGCGCCTTCGTCGATCTGGGCGGCGGTCTCGGCGGCCTGGTCCACCGCACCCAGATATCCCGTACACGAAACGGCGAACCCGCCGACCTCGTCAAGGTGGGCCAGCGGGTCGAAGCCCTGGTCACGAAGGTCGAAACGAAGAACGGCAAGCGCAGCGCGCGCATCTCGCTGTCGATGAAGGCTCTCGAGGCGGATCCGTGGAAGGAGACGGCGAAGGGCTTCAGCGCAGGCGACCAGTTCAAGGGCAAGGTGGTCCGCCACTGCGAGTTCGGCTTCTTCGTCGAACTGGCGCCCGGCCTCGACGGGCTGGTCCACACGTCCCAGCTCCCCATCGGCAAGTCGATGAGCCATCCCGCGTTCGCCGCCGGCGAGGAAATCGAAGGCTGGATCGTCGAAGTCGCGCCGAAGCGCCGCCGGATCGCTCTCTCGCTGCGCGAAGTGCCGGCAAGCGACCCCTGGAAGGACCTGGGCAAGCAATACGTCGAGGGCGCCGAGGTCGAAGGCAAGGTCGAGCAGGTGTCGCGTTTCGGCATCTTCGTCGAACTCGAGCCCGGGCTTACCGGCCTCCTGCCGATGTCCGCGGTGAAGCTCCCCGAAGGGGGTCTTGCGCGCCGCACCTACCCTCCCGGCCGGGAGATCAAGGTCGTGATCGAGAGCATCGACCGCAAGCGGCGGCGTCTGGGACTGGCGCCTCCGGGATCGCAGCTCGTCGGCACCAAGACGGACTACAAGAAGTACCGCCAGCGCCAGAAAGACTCGAGCGGCCTGAACGTGATGGCCGCCGCCTTCGCCAAACTCCAGCAGCCCAAGTAGCCCGTGTCCGACGACCTGATCTACCGGGTGACCTTCCTGAGTCAGGGCGAGATCTACGAGGTCTACGCCCGCTCGGTCTCCCAGGGCGGCCTGCTCGGCTTCGTCGAGATCGGCGAACTCGTGTTCGGGGAGAGGACCCAGGTCGTCGTCGACCCGTCGGAAGAACGACTGCAGCGAGAGTTCAAGGGTGTGCGCCGCACCTACCTGCCCATGCACTCGGTCCTGCGCATCGACCAGGTCACGAAACAGGGCACGGCCCGAATACGGGATCTGGAACGCCCGGAGAGCCGGAAGGTGACGCCGTTCCCGATGCCGATCTACACGCCCGGTGGAGAAACCAAATGAACAGTCGCCGCCTCGTCCTCTGTTTGCTTGCCGCCCTGTTGGTAGCCCTGGCCTCGCCGGCGCTCTACGCCCAGGAGGCAACTCGTGTCGCCTCGATCAACGTCGAACTGGTCGTTGCCGAAGCTCGTGAGGGGAAGGAACTCGCGGCGTTCCTCCAACAGATCGAGACGGAAACCCGGACCGCCCTGGAAGCAAACGCGGGCCGGGTCGAAGCGCTGCGCCAGAGCGCCGTCGGCCAGGGGCCGGACGAGCTGCGGAGCATCCAGCACCAGATCGAGGACCTGCAACGCGAATCCCAACGTCTCGCCAACGACGTCGAGCGCCGCGCGGCGAAGCGACAGGAAGAAACGCTGCAGCAGATCAACGAGCGCCTCCGTCCGATCGTCCAGCAGTTGATCGACGAGAACGGGTACGACCTGATCCTGAACGCCAGCATCGGCGGCGTGCTCCACGCCAGCGCCCGCGTCGACCTGACGCAACGGGTCATCAGCATGCTCCAGGCGCAGGAGCAGCAGGAAGAAGCCGGCCAGGAAGGGTAGGGCCCGGCCGCGCGTCGCGGCTACGGGGGCGCCGGACGACCGCGGTACAGCTCGTACGACCGGCTGTGCCGGTTCGCGAGGTCGACGTCGCGGCCGCGGACGATCACGTGGCGGACTCCGGTCCGCACCTCCAGCGGATCGCCGTCGGTGACGATCAGGTTCGCCCACTTGCCCGCGTCGATCGAGCCCAGGCGGTCGTCCAGGCCGAGAATCTCCGCCGCGCCGAGCGTCAGGGCGCGCAAGGCGGCCTCCGGCGCCAGCCCGAAGGCGACCGCGGTCGCTGCTTCGTACGGAAGGACCCGGGCGCTCGATGCGTCGAAGGTGCCGAACGCGATCGGGACGCCGGCGCGATGGAGCTCGCCCGGCGCGGAGAAGGGTCCGTCGTACGGGTCGTCCTCCTCGACCGGCAGCGCCTGCACCGAGTTCAGGATGACCGGCACCTTCTTCTCGGCGAGCAGGTCCGCCTCCTTCGCCGCGTCGCGTCCCGAGGCCACGACCAGCCGCAGACCGTGTTCTTCAGCGAACGCCACGGCGTCACGAATGGCCCGGGCCCGATCGGCGACGACGAGGAGCGGCAGTTCGCCACGCGCGACCGTTGCCACGGCCTCGAGGGCGTGATCCTGCTCCACGGCCACAGCGGAACCGGCGTTCGAGCGGGCGTGGTCGTACTGGCGCGCCGCCTCGATCCAGTCGCCGATCTCGCCTACCGTCCGGTCGTAGTCCCGCTTCGCCTCGGAGAACTTCTTCTCCCGGACGCTGAAGGTCGAGAAGTCGAATTCCCGGGTCGCGAGGCTCGGCCATTCGAGCACGACGCCGACGCTCTTCTCGACCTCCATCTCCTCCACCGTCCAACCGTCGAGGAGGATCACCGACGCCTGGCCGGCCCAGGGTCCGCCGCTGGGCGCCGCCAACGCGTGCGTGATGCCGGTCTCCCTGGTCACCGGAATGATCTCGGTCGCGGGATGAACCCCCTCGACCGCCAGCAGGTGCGGCGTGTCGCCCAGCTCCGCCTGGTCCAGCGTCGCCGGAACCGAGTCGATCTCGACCAGCCCGAGAACGGTCCAGGCATTGAACAGCCCGGGATAGACGTGCAGGCCGCGGGCGTCGATCACTTCGACGCCCCGCGGCGCGGCGACATCCGGACCGGCCGCCTCGATCACGCCGTCCCGCACGACGACCGTGCCGGTGTAGGAAGGGCCCGAAACGGGGTGCACCGTGCCACCCTCGATCGCCAGCGTCTGGGCGGCCGCCGGCGCGGCCGGGACGGCCAGGGCCAAAGCCAGCGTCCAGGCCGCCGCGATCCCGCCGCGCACGCCGGTCATGGCTCCTCTCCGCCGTCCTCGTCCGCGGGCTCGGTCAACGACTGCTCCAGCGCGGCCAACTGCTCCCGCCGGAGCCGGTCCAGCTCGCGATCGAAGTAGACCTTGCCGTCCACGAGAGTGGTCTGCACGACGGCGTAGGAACTCAGCGGATGCCGGTCGTAGATCACGAGATCGGCGTCCTTGCCCACCTCGATCGAACCTATGCGGTCCTCGATGCCGAACTGGCGGGCGGGGTTGATCGTGACCAGGGCCAGCGCCGCGTCGTCGGAGAGGCCGCCCCACTTGACCGCCTTGGCCGCCTCGTGGTTCAGGTGGCGCATCTCCTCCGCGTCGTCCGAGTTGACCGAGACCAGGACGCCGCGATCCGCCATCAGGGCCGCGTTGTGGGGGATCGCCTCGTAGGCCTCGACCTTGTAGGCCCACCAGTCGGAGAAGGTGGAAGCGCCGGCGCCGTGGGCCGCGATCTCGTCCGCCACCCGATAGCCCTCCAGCACGTGCTGCAGCGTCGCGATCCGGAATCCGAGCTCCTCCGCGAGCCGCAGCAACTGGAGGATCTCGTCGGCACGGTAGCTGTGGGCGTGGACCAGGCGCTCACCCGCCAGGATCTCGACCAGCGCCTCGTGCTGCAGGTCACGCGCGGGCGGCCGGCTGCGTTCGCCGGCGGCTTCCGCCGCGCGATGGCGCGCCCAGGCGTCCCGGTACTCGGCCGCCTCCGTGAACGCCTCCCGGATGACGTCGAGAACGCCCATCCGCGTCGCCGGGTAGCGGCGCGGCCCCGGGCCGAAGGATCGTGACCGCTTCGGGTTCTCGCCGAGCGCGAACTTGATGCCCGGCGGCGCGCCATCGAAACGCAGGCCGTCCGCGTCCTGGCCCCAGCGGAGCTTCAGCACCTGGTTCTGGCCGCCGATCGGATTCGCGCTGCCGTGAAGTATGTTGACCGTCGTGACGCCGCCGGCGAGCGCCCGGTAGATCGCGACGTCGGTCGGATCGACCACGTCTTCGATCCGCGCCATCGCGGTCACCGCCAGGCTACCCTCGTTGACGCCCCCCGCGGTCGAGATGTGCGAGTGGGCGTCGAAGATGCCCGGCATCAGGTAGCGTCCCCGGGCGTCGATCACGTGCGCGCCACGGGGCGGCCTGACGCCGCTGGCGACCCTGGCGATCCGGCCATCCCGAACGACCACCGTGCCGTTCTCGATCGTCTCGCCCGCCATCGTCAGGATGGTGGCGCCCGTGATCGCCAGCACGTCGTCCTCGCGGTAGGGACCGGTCATCGGCACCGGCGCGTCGCCAGCGAGTTCGGCGTACCTCTCCGCCACGTCGGCCAACCGCATCGGCTCGGGCGCTTCGCTCGACCCGCCGCGTGGACCACCCGGACCGCGAGGACCGCCTCCGCGCCGTCGCGGTTCCTCCGGTTCCTCGGCCTCCTCGGCCGCTTCCGCCCCGGATGTGCTTTCCGCGGCGGTCTCTTCACTCCCGCCGTCGTCCCCTTGGTCCTCGGCGTCCTGACCGTCCGATACGGCGTACCGGACGCCGTCGATGAACACCGCCTCGATCCGTGCCGACTCCTGCCACGGGTAGCCGTCGGCCAGCACGAGGTCCGCCGCCATTCCCGCGGCTACCGTGCCGACCCGGTCGTCCAGCCCGTGGATCGCCGCCGCGTCCCGAGTGAGCGCCCGAAGCGCCCGCGCGGGTTCGAGGCCGCCCTCGATCGCCCGGCGCACGCCGGCGAGGAAGTCGTCCGGGCCGTTCCCGCCGCCGGAACTGAGTGCGAACTGCACGCCGGCCTCGGCCAGTTCGACCGGCGTCGTCGGCGCCAGGCGCTCGTGCAGGATCTCGCGGAGCGGCCGGTCCGCGTCCGGATCCCGGTCACGCTCCGGCAGCGGCTCCGGCCAGTCGAGGTCGACCAGCACCGCCACGCCGGCATCCGCGAGTTCGGCGGCCAGCCGGTAGGCCTCCTGGCCGCCGTACACCGCAAAGTCGAGATCGAGTTCCTCGCCGAGCCGAAGCGCCCGGTTGATCTCCACCGCGCTCGATCCCGGCAGGAGGATCCGTTCCTCCCCCGAGGCGACGGCCGCCAGGGGCGCCAGGGTTCGATCGAAGTCCGGCCGCCGCCAGCCGGAGGGATCGGCCTCGTAGGCGGCGGTCGCGGCGGCGTAGTGAGCGGCGTCCAGGAGCAGTTGCCGGAAGTAGGCGACCCTGCCCATCAGAGCGCCGGGATAGGAGCCGAAGCCGCCGCCACTGCTCAGCGAAGCCACCTGGGCCAGTTCGGGGGCGATCACCTGGTGTTCCGGATCGCGACCGGGAACGCCCAGCCGAACCAGCGACAGCCGGCCCGGGAACAGCCCGTCGCCCGGCTTTGCCGCGATCGAGGTGACACCGGCCTTGCGCCAGGCCTCGACCGCATCCGCGTCCAGCGTCAGGTCGTCAGCCGCCCGCTTCCAGGGGGTCGTGAGCGGCCGATCCTCAGGACCGCGAGGCAGCGCCCGGTCCGTGTCCGGACGGCGCCGCTGTCCGCCGGGCGCCGGTGCGCCCCCTCCCGGACCGCCTGGAGGCCGCCGGGGCTGCGGCAAACTTCCCATCGCGTCGATCAACCCTGGAAAGACCGTGAGTCCCTCGCCGTCGATGACCCACGCGTGAGCCGGGATCGCCGCGTCCTCGGCGACCGCCGTGATCGTCCCGTTCTCGATGACGACGGTCGCCCGCTCCAGCACCGTGCCGTCGCCGACCTCGACCCGCACGCCCTCGATCGCGTAGAACGGCGGTGGCTCCGGTGGTGGGCCGGCGATGAGCGGCACGGTGACGAACAACGCTACGCCTGCCAAGCGAAGCGCCCGTCCGGTAGTGGCGATCACCTCCATCGTGAATCGCGGCAGCCTACCAGCCTGCGAACCCGGTCATCCGTATGGCCGGAAGCCGTCAGACTGAGCCGGGGCCCGCTCGCCCTATGGGTCCGGCAAGCCGTTGCGCGGACACCAGTCGGCCAGGGTGCAGTTCGCGCAGTCGGGCCGCCGCGCGACGCAGACACGACGGCCATGCCAGATGATCGCGTGGCCCATGAAGATCCACTTGTCCTGCGGCAGCCGGTTCATCAGGTCCCGCTCGATCTTGACCGCGTCCTTCTCGGGGCTGATGCCCAGGCGGCGGGCCAGGCGGCCGATGTGGGTATCGACGACCACGCCGACCGGCTTCCTGAACCAGGTGCCGAGCACCACGTTCGCCGTCTTCCGCGCCACGCCGGGCAGCGTGATCAGATCCTCCATCGTGTCCGGTACCTCGCCGCCGAACTCGTCCACGATCTTGCGCGCGGCGCCGAGAACGCTCTTCGTCTTGTTGCGGAAGAACCCGGTGCTCCGGATCTCCTGTTCGAAGGTGGCCACGTCCGCGTTCGCGAAGTCCTCGGCGGTCCGGTAGCGCTCGAACAGCGTCTCCGACACGAGGTTGACCCTCACATCGGTCGACTGGGCCGAGAGGATTGTCGCGATGAGGAGCTGCAGCGCGTTCTCGTGCCGGAGTTCGCAGTCCGCGTCCGGGTACAAGCGTTCCAGCTCCGCGAGCACTTCCTGGAGCGCCGACTCGGTGATCGGCTCGAACGGACCTTCCGCCTTGGCCATCTAGGGCCGCAGCAGGTCGAGGACCGCCAGGGTCATCGCCTCGACCCCGGCGCGGATCGACGGCTCCGGCTCGATGCGGAAGAAGGGCGAGTGGTGTCCCGGCACCGGCGGTCCGCCGGCCTCCTCCGCTTCCAGGTCCGCAGGGTCCGTGCCGCCGACGTTGAAGTAGGTGCCGGGCACCTTGTGCTCGGTGCGGACGAAGTAGGCGAAGTCCTCGGCGCCCATGCCCGAGGGAGGCGCGCTGTAGAACACGTCATCGCCCATGCCGGCGGCGATCGCGGCCCGCACCCGGACCGCGAGTTCCGGGTCGTTCATGGTGACCGGCGTCGATTCCTTCGTGCGCACCACCTTCGGCAGCAGCGAGGCCGGAAGTCCGGCCGCCCTGCCGACACCCTCCGCGATCCTCTCGATCGCCGACAGCAACTGCTCCCGCGTCTCCTCGTTGTTCGCCCGCACCGTGAGCTGCAGTTCCACCCGGTCCGGGATCACGTTGTGCTTGAAGCCGCCGTGGATCGCGCCGACCGTCACGACACCTGGGTCGAGCGGGTTGAGTTCGCGGCTGACGATGCCCTGGAGCGCGACGACGAGCTGCGCCGCGATGTAGATCGGGTCCTTGCCCCGGTGCGGCGACGCCCCGTGCGCGCCGACTCCGAACACCGTGATGTCGACGCTGTCCGAGGACGACGCGAGCAGACCCGGCGGCACCTCGATCTTCCCCGCCGGCCTGCCCGCCGAGACGTGGAGCGCCAGCGCGTAGTCCGGCACGCCGAAGCGCTCGTACAGGCCGTCCTCGAGCATCTCGCGGGCGCCCATGATCCGCTCTTCCGCCGGCTGGCCGACGAACATGACCGTGCCCGACCACCGGTCGCGCATCGCGGCGAGCCGCCTCGCCACGCCGACCATCGTCGTGATGTGCATGTCGTGTCCGCAGGCGTGCATGACCGGGACCTCTTCGCCGGAGAGGTCGACCTGGGTCACGGTAGAGGCGTAGGGCAGCTCGGACTTCTCCGCCACCGGCAAGCCGTCCATGTCGGCCCGCACGAGGACCAGCGGACCGTCGCCGTTCCTCATCATGCCGACGATGCCGGTGCGGCCGATGCCTTCCGTCACCTCGACGCCGGACTTGCGGAGTTCGTCGGCGAGGCGGGCGGCCGTCTCGTGCTCCAGGAAGGAGAGCTCGGGGTTGCGGTGGAAGTGCTCGAAGAGCGACTTCAGCTCGGCCTGGTAGTCCTCCGCGATCGCGTCGGAGAGGCTCTGGGCGGAACCCGTCTCCGGTCCCGCGAGGAGCGCCGGCAACAGAAGCGCAGCGGCGAGCGCGAAGCGGTTGGCGCGCACCGCTAGCCCACCGTCTCTTCGATCAGGGCCAGGAAGTCGTCGGGCAGGCCGCTCGTCCTGGCCAGGATCCGGCCCTGTTCGTCGAGGAGGATGTAGGTGGGAAAGCCGCTGACGTCGAGGACCTTCGTCAACTCGCTCGTCATGCCGACATGCCAGTTCACCCACGGCATCGGTTCCTTCTCCATGAACTCGACCGCCGTCTCCAGCTCCGCGTCGACGCTGACGGCCAGCAGCACGAAGCGGTCCGCGGGGAGTTCCTCGACCAGTCTGCGCAACTCGGGCAACGCCGCGATGCATGGCTTGCACCAGGTTGCCCAGAAGTCGAGGAGCACGACCCGGCCCCTGTAGTCCGACAGCGCCTCCTCGACGCCGTCCATGCGGCTGCCGTTCAGATCAGGCACGACACTTCCAACCGTGGCGTGCCGGATGCTGCGGATCAGGTCGGTCTCGGCATCCGCGAAGGTCCCGGCGCCCATTCTCATCCCGAACAGGAGCGCCTCGTCCTCGACGCCCGCGCTCAGTCCTTCCGCAGCGTCGAGAGCGGCCTCCTTTCTGGCCGAACGCTCCTCCTCGGACAGCGCTTCCGCGTTGACGGCCGCCATCCTTCCCAGAGTCAGGAAGTAGCGACCCGCCGCGCGCAACACCGGATCCTCGGCCTCGCTCGCCAGCTCCTCGAAGAACCTGTCCGTCGCGGGCCGGGCGGATTCGCCGTCGTCGCGGAAGCGTCGGAGCATGTTCATCCGGGCAAGCGTCATCCCCCACGCCCCGAAGTCCGGGGCGTACTCGAGAAGAGCCTTCGCTCCGCGGTAGGCGTACTCATCGCCCTTCCTCGTCATGGCGGCCTGATTCGTCAGAAACTGCGCCGCGTCGACCGACCGCTCGTGCGCGCCGCCCTCTTCGAGAATCGCAATCGCCGCCGCGGCGGCACGTTCAACGTCGGGTGGCCCGGGAGCCTCCCCGCCCTCTGAACTCTCGGAGTCGTTCTCCGAACCCGGACTGCTCGGACGACTCCGCATCCACTCACCTTGACGGTTGATGTAGTCCGTCACGACTTCCCAGTCGGGACCGACTTCAGCGACGAGCGCGGCGAACTCCTCGTTCGCGCTGGGGACCTCCTCGCCAGCCGCGCCTCCGCAGGCTGCCGCCAGCAGCAGGAGCACCACTACGAGTGCGATGAGTGTGCGATCGGACGTGTTCATCGAACAGGACCTCCCAGGGAACAGGTTCGTCGGTGAGGTCCCATCCTAGTGGCCAGACGGCGCCACTCCGCCGAACTCCGGTGCACCCATCCGAGATCTGCGCTGTTTCTCCGTCTAAGTCAGTAGCGGGACTGACAGAAAGGAGACCATATTGCTACAAGACGCTACAATTGCTACGATCCCTCCCGTGCCCAAGATCACCCAGAGGCAGCTACGCAACGACTCCGCGAAGGTGCTCCGCGCCGTTCAGGAGGGCCAATCCATGACCATTACGCGAAACGGGACTCCGGTAGCCGAACTGCGGCCGCTGGCCGCTCGGCGATTCGTGTCCCGCGTCGTTCTCGAGGAAGCCGCGAAGACCGCTCCCCGGATCGATGCGCGCCGCTTCCGGAACGACGTCGACGCGATCGTCGATCCCCGGGTCCATGAGTAGGGAAGCGCGGAGCGGAACCACCCGACATGAGCTCTGCCGTACAGCCTCTTCACGCACCGGCGCCTGAAGCCGGATTCCAGGCCAGCCAGGCACTCACCGGCGACAGCCACGGCCTGCTGGATACGTCCGTCATCGTCGACTACGACCTGATCGACCCTTCGAAACTTCCGGATCTCTCCGCCGTTTCGGCCCTCACGATCGCCGAACTCACGGTCGGACCTCTGGCAGCCGGTCAGGATGCCGAGGAACGAGCCCGCCGGCAGGACCGCCTGCAGTGGGCCGCCACCACCTGGGACCCCCTGCCATTCAACAATGCGGCGGCGCGCGCCTACGGCCGCATCTACTCCGCGCTCGTGGTCCGGGGTCCCGTCGGCCGCCGGCGCCTCGCCGACCTGCTGGTCGCCGCCGTCGCGCTGGCCAACGACCTGCCCCTCTACACCAGAAACGCCGCCGACCTGCGTGGCCTCGAGGAGTTGCTCGCCATCCGATCCATGTAGCGCCTCCGGCGCCCTAGTCGACGCGCCCCGCCAGCTTCCACGCGTAGTCGAGGGCGTGGCCCAGCGAGTCGGTGAACGCCTTGCCCTGCCACGCGATGTCGAAGGCCGTGCCGTGGTCCACCGACGTGCGGATGATCGGCAGGCCGATCGTCACGTTGACGCCCCGCTCGAAACCGTAGAGCTTCATCGGCGCATGACCCTGGTCGTGGTACATGCAGACGACGGCGTCGTACCGGTCGAGATGGATCGCCTGGCGGAAGACCGTGTCCGTGGGATGCGGACCGGACACGTCGAGCCCGTCCGCCGCAGCCCGTTCGATCGTCGGCCGGATGATCTCCTCGTCCTCGGTACCGAACAGGCCGTGCTCCCCGGCATGCGGGTTCAGCCCGCAGACGGCGATCCGCGGCCGCTCGATGAACCGCGACAGGGCCCCGTGGGTCAGATCGATCACCTTGCGGATCCGCACTGGTTCCACCCGCTCGATCGCCTCGCGCAGGCTGACATGGGCGCTGACGTGAGTCACCGCCAGTTCCGGCACCGTCAACATCATCGCAAAGTCGCGGATGCCGCACAGCCCCGCAATGAACTCGGTATGCCCCTGGAAGTCCGGCCGCGACATCCTCGTCGCCTCCTTGTTCATCGGCAGCGTGACGACCCCGGCCACCTTGCCCGCCAACGCGTCACGCGTAGCGCAGTCGACATACGCCAAAGCCGCCGCGCCCGCCTTTCGACTCAGGACGCCCGGGGTCACTTCTTCCACAGTCAATAGCCGTAGATCACGGACATTCAGCACTCCTTCGACCGTCTCGCCTGCCCGATCGATGGAGTGAATCGACACCCCCAGTTCCAGCACGTCGGCCGCGCGCATCAACACCGACGTGTCGCCATACACCACGGCCTCGTTGCCCAGCAGCCCCTCCGCAAACCGGCGCACCGCGATCTCCGGACCAACACCCGAAGCATCCCCCATCGTCACCGCCATCGGCCGCCCTGCCATACGGGGAATCTACTCTGCCCCCCAGGCAACGACCGCCAGCCAGGGCCAGTCGTGTAGCAACCGGAGGAAGCTACCGGGACGGCACACAGCACAGTGGCCTAACTTGCCAGACTTGATAAGTTCCTTCCATGAGATTCGAGGATCTCGTGGCCGCGGTCGCCGACGAGCCCGTCTTCGAGACCGGCCTGCTGCTCGCCGGACCGCGCGACGCCGGTAACGTCAGGCGGCAACTGTCGCGCTGGGTCCGCGGCGGCAGAGTCCAGCAGATGCGGCGCGGCCTGTATGCGCTGGCGCCGCCCTGGCAGCGCCGCGTCCCGCATCCGTTCCTGCTCGCCAACCGTCTGGCGCCGGGTTCCTACGTCAGCGGCCCGGCGGCGCTGGCCTTCGCGCATGCCATCCCCGAGTACGCGCCGGAAGTCACGAGCGTGACACCCGGACGGCCGCACATCCGGCGGCTCCCTTCGGGCCGCTTCTCCTTCCGCCACCTCAAGGCGGACCGGTTCTTCGGCTACAGGCTGCTCGACCTGGGCGGCGATCAACGCGCGTTCGTGGCGACCCCGGAGAAGGCCCTGCTCGACTCCGTCTACCTGCAACCCGGCGGCGACGACAGGGAGTTCCTGCGGGAACTCCGACTTGACTTCGGCGCCCTCGATCTGAACGCCCTCGATCGGGCGGCGGCGCGATTCGGCGCGCCGAAAACGACTCGAGCCGCCGGCCGCATCAGCGAGCTCGCCGCCGAGGCGCCCGGGTACGACCCGCTGTGAAGGACCACCTCGAGGCGCTGATCCAAGGGCACGATCCGTTGCGGGCCCGCAACGTGGTTAGGGAGTACCTCCAGGCCCGCGTCCTCCTGGCGATGCAGAGCGCCGGCGCCATGACCGCTCTGGCGTTTCAGGGCGGGACCTGCCTGCGGTTCCTCCATTCGCTTCCCCGCTACTCCGAGGACCTCGACTTCGCGCTGGAAGGCAACCGTGAGGCCTACGACCTGCCGAAGTACCTGAAAGCCGTCCGCGCCGACCTCGGCGCCGAGAACTACCGCGTGGAGTTGAGGGTCCGCGAACACCGCGCCGTGCATGGAGCGATGGCGCGCTTTCCCGGCCTGCTCCACGATCTGGGCCTCTCCCCCCACCGCTCCGAAGCGCTGGCCATCAGGATCGAGGTCGACACGAAACCCCCGCACGGAGCGGCCTGCGAGATCAGCCTGGTGCGGCGGCACGTGACGCTCAGACTCTTCCATCACGACCGTGCTTCCTTGCTGGCAGGGAAGCTCCATGCCGTTCTCCAGCGCGGCTACGCGAAGGGCCGGGACCTGTACGACCTGATCTGGTACCTGAGCGATCCGGACTGGCCCGCACCCAACCTCTCACTGCTCAACGCGGCACTGCACCAGACCGGCTGGACGGGAGACGAGCTGACGGCCCGTTCGTGGACCGGGCCGGTCGTGGAACGCCTGAAGGCACTGGACTGGGAGCGGGCGCTTGCGGACGTGCGTCCGTTCCTGGAAGAGCAGGACGACATCGACGCGACCACTCGCGAGAACGCGCTCCGCCTCCTTGCCAGGTCCGGCTCGACCGGGTAGCGGTCCTCTTGAACGGGGCCTGCGCCGGACTCCCAACGCCGCACGATACGGGCAGGCGGTCGCCATGGCCGCTGCAGGAGCGGCGAACCGATCACTCCAAACCGGGAGCTCCGGAGAGCACCTTCGCCAGTGCCAGCCACCGAACCTGTGCGGAATGACGAGCAGCGATAGGGTCCGCCAAATGCGCAACCGTCTGCTTCTCGCGACTGCTGGCCTGGCTCTGAGCATCACCGCAACCACGTCGCCCGCAGCCGCCCAGTCCGAGGCGACGACGGGCATCATCCGCGGCACGGTCCGCGGGCCCGACGGCGCCACTGTCGGCGGCGCCCATGTGCTGATCCAGCACGCCGAAACGGGCTTTACAACCTCCGTCCAGACGACAGCCGCGGGCACCTTCGCCCGCACACTGCTGCCACTCGGGTCGTACGAGCTCCTTGTGACCAGGGACGACGAAGGACTGATGGAACGACTCGCCGGGCTGACGCTACGAGTCGGCGAGAGCCTGAACCTCGACATCGCGCTCAAGGAGGTCGTCGCCGAGGAGATCACGGTGTCGACGGACGCCTACTGGACGTCCGCGACCGAGGACGTCACGACCTCGCAGCGGCTCGCCGACGAGGTGATCGAGGGGCTGCCCACCAATGGCCGGAACTTCTTCGACCTGACCCTGCTGACCCCGGGGGCCTCGCTCTCCCAGGGGCCGGACGGCGACGAACTGAACATAAGCGGCCAGCGCGGCATCTTCAACAACTTCATCGTCGACGGCGCCGACTTCAACAACTCGTTCTTCGGCGAGCAGCGCGGCGGGCAGCGTCCGGCCTTCACCTTCAACCAGGACGCGATCCAGGAGATGGTGGTCATCAACCAGGGCGCGACGGCCGAGTTTGGCCGGTCGGCCGGCGGCTTCGTCAACGTGATCACCAAATCCGGCACAAACGAACTCGAAGGCACGATGCACAGCTTCCGGCAATGGGACGGGATCTCGTCCGAGCACCCTTCCGGCGAGGCGGCGAAGCCGGAGTTCGAGCGCCTGCAGTACGGCTTCACGCTCGGCGGGCCGGTCAAACGGGACCGCGTGTTCTTCTTCGGCGCGTACGACGAGCAGGACGCCGCGGAGACCAAGCAGCTCGTCCGCGGCGTCGCCGGTCCCGCCAACCTGGCGCGGCTCGATCGCTTCCTGCAGAACCGCTGGCCCGGCCTGTTCGACGACGAGTTCGGGCCCATCGAGCGCAGCGACGACAACCGGGCCCTTATCGCCAAGCTGGACTTCAACCTGAGCGAAAGCCACCAGGCGTCGGTCAAGTACAACTACACGTGGTCGGAACAGGAGAACGGCACGTTCGACGTCGACTCCTGGGGCCTGTCCGCGAACGGCATCGAGCAGAACTACTCGCACGCCGTCAACCTCAGCCTGCGCTCTCTCCTCAGCAACCGGACGTCGAACGAGTTCCGCGTGCAATGGGCCCGCGAGCACCGGCCGCGGCGCTACGGCGGACCGCTGCAGCCCGGAATCGAGCCGCCGCCCCAGCCGCCCTACCAGGTGCTCGGCGGCAGGCCCTTCCCCGACATCGCCATGGACTTCGCCGATGGCTTCCGCATCGGTCTGCCCTTCTTCCTGCCGATCGGCGCCGACGCGGCTGACGACCGCAAGCAACTCGTCGACAACGTCTCGACGCTGCTCGGCGATCACCTGGTCAAGGCGGGGATCGAGGCGAACCGGACGGGAATCGCCCAGCAGTTCCTGGGCTTCGGCAACAGTCGCTACATCTTCGACTCGGTCGACGGCTTCATCAACTTCGTGGAACAGGGCAACCGCTACGTGACCTGCTCCGACGGCACGAGCAGCGCCGCCGGCACCTGCCCGGCGGGGGCCGAGATCACGGGACCCGTGCTGCTCTACCTGCAGGCCGCAACCGTTCCCGGTATTCCGCCGGAAGACCTGGGCAAGCAGGCCTTCGACGTCGACGAGGTCGCCCTGTTCCTCCAGGACACCTGGCAGGCCAGCGAACGGGTTGTCCTGAACCTCGGCCTGCGCTGGGAGGGAACCTGGAATCCGGACCCGCTGATCGTTCCGCGGGACACATACTTCGCGCCCTACCTGGACGATCCGCGGTTCCCGTCGGACGGCACGATCCCCGACGATCTCGACAACTTCCAGCCCCGCCTCGGCCTGGTGTGGGACGCCTCGGCCGACGGCTCCAACGTGTTGCGGCTGAACGCAGGCTCCTACGTCTCCCGCATCCCGAGCCTGGTCCTGGCTGGTCCGCGCACGACGAACGGCGCCTTCCAGCAGGTCCTGTTCAGGAGCAGCGCCGCCTCGCCCGCGCTTGGTCCCGTGCCGCCGATCGACGAGCAGATCGACGGCTCGGACACGGTTCCCTTCCTGCCCGACATCACCGTCGTCGACCGGGATCTCGAGCTGCCCGAAACCTGGTCCTTCGGCGCCGGCTACGAGCGCCGCCTGGGCCGGGGCCTCACCGCCGAACTCTCCTACCAGCACGCGCGGACCGACGAGCTGTTCCGCTTCGTCGACCGGAACCACCCTGCCTTCGGATCGCCGTTCGGCATCGGCACCCATCCCGGCGGCGGCGGCATCAACGCGCTGAACAACACGGAGAGCTCGGCGCGCTCCCGCTACCACGGCCTGACCGCCACCCTGCGAGGCCGGGACGCCTTCGACGGTCTGCTCACGTTCGAGATGAACTACACCTTCAGCCGGGACCGCTCGGACGACGACAACGAGCGCGATCCGTTCACCTTCCGGTACGCCGACCCCGCGAACCTGGGGCCCGAGTACGGCTGGTCCGACCGCGACCGCCGGCACCAGGTCGCTGGCTACCTGCTCTTCGCCCTGCCCCGCGAGGTCCAGTTCAGCAACGTGTTCCGGTATCTGTCCGCATCACCCGTCTCCGAGTCCTGCGCCAGCCCTGGCCAGAGAGCCGCCCAGCCGTCCGACCGCGTCTGCGCCGACGGCCGCATCCTCCAGCGGAACACGCTTCGCCGCGACAACGAGTTCCTGACCTGGGACATTCGCCTGTCCAAACCGTTCACCCTCGGCCGCGGCGTCACCCTGGAACCGGTCTTCGAGATCTTCAACGTGACGAACGCCGACAACCGCCTCGACGCTTCCCAGGGCTCCCTCCTCTTCAACTTCGACGGCACGATCCGCAGCGGCCTGGGCGACAGCCGTCGCGGCCAGATCGGCCTCCATCTCCACTTCTAGGCCTGCGGTCTCTTGGGAGGCACCCGCCGGGGCCGGCCGTCCGACGACGTCCAGCCTG
Source organism: Holophagales bacterium (assembly GCA_009837885.1). GTDB lineage: Bacteria > Acidobacteriota > Thermoanaerobaculia > Multivoradales > Multivoraceae > Multivorans. Next base: position 45,954 of record VXSP01000011.1, read on the forward strand.
TTCGGCAGATATGCACCGACGGTCGCCCCACCAGCCGGCCGCCTACGCGCCGAGGATCCGCAGCTCTCTCGGTGACGACGTCAGCAACTCGCAGCCCTCGGCGGTGACGCGGACGTTGTCCTCGATCCGCACCCCACCCCAGCCTTCCAGGTAGAGGCCCGGTTCGATCGTGAACACCGCCCCCTCCTCGACAACGTCGGTGTTGCCCGCCATCACGGACGGCGGCTCGTGGATCTCGAGGCCCAGGCCGTGCCCGGTGCGATGGGTCATGAACTCCTTGAAGCGCGCGGCCCGCAGGTTCGCCTGGCAGTTCTTGTGGACGTAGTCGTAGGTGACGCCGGGGCGTGACGCCGCCACTCCGCGGATGTTCGCCTGCAGCACCGCCTCGTACACCTCCCGCATGCGGTCCGTCGGCGAGCCGCTGACCACGAACGTGCGGGTGATGTCGCAGTGGTACCCGTCGAAGGACGTCCCGAAGTCGATCAACAGGAGCTCGCCCTCCTCCATCTTCCGCTCGTCGGGCACTCCATGTGGCAGCGCGCTCTTTGGGCCGCTCAGGACGATCGGGCCGAAGGAGATGCCGCCTCCGCCACGGCGCAGCAGCTCACTCGAGAGCTTGGCCGCGATCTCGCGCTCGGTGCGTCCCGGCTTGACGTCCCGCAGCGTGAACTCGAGCGCCGCCTCGGCGATCTTCGACGCCTGCTGGATGGCTTTCGCCTCCTCGTCGCTCTTCCTGAGTCGCAGTTCGCTCACGATCGACTCGGCGCTTTCGAGCTTCGCCTTCGGCAGCTCGCGGGAAAGGTGCTGGACCTCCATGTAGCGCAAGCTAAGGGGTTCGACCGCCACCCGCGACGCCTTCCCGAGATCCTTGAAGGCCGCGGCCGCGGCCTTCTCCGGACCGTCCGCGTCGTCCCAGAGATGCACCGACTCGACCGCCGGCGCGGCGCCGCGGAAGTTCGCCTCCTCCAGTGCGGGCACGATGGCCACCGGGTCGTCGGCGGTCGGCACGACGAGCAGGAAGAGCCGCTCGTGCCCCTCGAAATGGTGGCCCAGGAGCCATCTCAACGTAGCTCCCGGCGTCACCACCACGGCGTCGGCGCCGGCCGAAGCCGCGGCCTGCCGCAACTGCTCGAGACGCACGGCATCGCGGCTCAAGTGCCTCGCCGCGCCGGCGTCCTCGGCACCTTCCGTCAGACCTTCTTCCACCGTGTCGTCGCTCATGCCGCCCGAGCTTACTCCGAATGCGCCGGGACGTCGGCGAAGCCCTTCAAGCAACGGTGCCGGGCGCGATACAGTCCCGCCCATCATGGATACGTCGATCGGTTCCGAGTACAACGAACTCCGCGCGGAGATCCGCTCGTTCTTCACCGCCAACCAGGATGCCGCGGTGCCGGCGGGACCCGGCTTCGGCGGCGAGGCCTCCGAGGTCCGCCGACGGACGGTCGAGTGGCAGAAACGGCTGGTCGACGCCGGTTTCGCCGCCCGCACCATCCCCACACGGTACGGCGGCGCCGGTCACGATCCCGATCCGCTCGCCAGACTGGTCATCGAGGAGGAGTTTTCCGAAGCCGGCATCTCCCTCGGGATGGAGAACCAGGGCATCAGCATGTTCGTGCCCACCCTCCTCCACTACGGCACCGAGGACCAGAAGCAGGAGCTGATCCGGCCCACCATTCGCGGCGAGATGATCTGGTGCCAGGGGTACAGCGAGCCGGGCTCAGGCTCGGATCTCGCGTCGCTGCGCACCGCCGCCCGCCTCGACGGCGACGAGTACGTGATCAACGGCCAGAAGATCTGGACCAGCGGCGCCCGCGAGGCGGAAATGATGTTCGCTCTGGTGCGCACCGAAGCCGAAGCAGGCAAGCACGCGGGCATCAGCTACATCGTGCTCTCGATGGACACCCCGGGGATCGAGATCCGGCCGCTGATGACGATGACCGGCGACGCCTCGTTCAACGAGGTGTTCTTCACCGACGTGCGGGTGCCGGCCACGAACGTCGTCGGCCGGCCCGGCCAGGGTTGGGAGGTCGGCACCTACACTCTCCGCTACGAGCGAAACATGCTCGGGCGCTCCAATGCGACCGAGAGCTACATGGCCGGCTGCGTCGACATCCTGCGCGAGACCGGTCTGATCGACTCGCCCGTTTACCGTGACCGCCTGCTGAAGCTCGAAGGCAGGGTGCAGGCGATGAAGTACCACCAGTTGCGCCTGCTGACCGACATGCTGAAGAAGCGTGACTCGGGCGCCGGCGGTCTGATCGTCAAGCTGAACAACTGCCAGTTGAACTACGACGTCTGCGCCCTGGCCATCGACGCGATGGCCGAGCGCGGCGTGCTGAAGCGCGGCTCGAAGCACGTCCGCGACTACGGCAACTGGCAGCGCAACTACATGTACGCCCTCGGTCTGATCATCGGCGGCGGCACCGCCCAGATCCAGAAGAACATCATCGGCGAGCGGGGCCTCGGTCTGCCGCGGGAGCCGAAGCCGGCCGCGGCCTGACGGCCGGGGCCACAGGGAGTCCTCGAACATGGACTTTGGACTGACGCAGCCGCAGGAGCTGCTCCGAGACTCGATCGCCCGCTTTCTGGCCCAGGACGTGGGTATCGAGCGCGTCCGCGGCGTGATGGACTCGGAATCCGGCCGCGACGAAGCGATCCACGGCCAACTCGGCGACCAGGGGATCACGGGCCTGCTGATCGACATGGACCTGGGCGGTTCGGAGCTCGGGATGCAGGAGGCGGCGATCGCCGCCCAGGAGATCGGTCGCGCCGCGGCGCCGGTGAACTTCCATTCGTCCTACGTGCTCGCACCGCTGCTGATTGCCGGCGCCGAGGGCGACGAACGCCGGAACGACCTGCTCGAGGGAATCGCCGAAGGGAGGACCCTGGTCACGCCGGTTCTCGACGCGCCGATCGAGAACGGCCGGGTCGACGGTTCCGTGCTCTACCTTCCCGACGCCACCTGGGCGGACGCCTTCCTGCTCGAAGACGGGGGCAGGCTGCATCTGCTCGACGCGACCACGCCGGGCATCGAAGTCGAGCCCCTCCAGACCGTCGACGACACCCGCCGGGTCGCCGAAGTCACCTTCTCCGGCGTCGACCTGGGAGCGGCCGAGAGTCTCGGCGGCAACGCCGACAGCACGCGGCGAGCCGTCTACGCGGCCCAGATCGCCCTCGCCGCCGACGCGCTCGGCGCCGCCCAGAAGGGGCTGCACATCGCGGTCGAGTACGCCAGGGAGCGCAAGCAGTTCGACCGCGTCATCGGCTCCTTCCAGGCCGTCAAGCACATCTGCGCCGAGGTCCTCGCCGAGGTCGAGCCTGTCCAGTCCCAGCTCTGGCACACCGCCGACGTCTGGGACGAGGGATCGGACGAGATCGACCACCTCGCCCCCCTGCTCAAGGCCCACGCCACCGACGTCGCCAGCCACGCCGTCACGATGACCACCCAGGTCTTCGGCGGCATGGGCTTCACCCACGAGTGCGACATGCACATCTTCTACAAGCGGGCCGGCTTCGACCGGCAGATGCTGGGGAATCCGACGGCGCTGCGGGAAGAGGCGGCTGCCGTGATGTACGGCTGAGCCGGGCGCCCTCAGTCCGCGGCGCCGAACAGCCGCACCATGCTCACCGTCACACCGACCCCTTCCGCCGCCACCGTCGACGGCACGGTGACCCGGACGTCCGGAAAGTCCGCGACCCAGGACTCGTCGCCCCACCGGCTGTAGGTCGCCTCGAAGCGCAACGCGATGCTGCGGGCGTACTCGCCGCTGCCGAACCGCTTCTCCAGACCGACGCCCCAGGTGGTGGCGACCGCATCCACGTCGCGGCCGTCGGCCCCGGAGACGAACTCGGAGGCTGAACACGGCTCGGCGTTCAGGCACCCTTCGAAGGTCGTGCTGAAGCGCGACTTGAAGAGGCGAACGCCGCCGAGCAGGTAGAGGCTCATGTCCCGGGACTGGAGCGATTCCGGCAGGAAGCCAAGCCGCAGGGTCAGGCCATAGCTGCGCTTCTTGTCGAGGGACCACGCATCCGGCCAGCTCTCGCCCAGTTGCTTGCGGTCGGGCGACGTGCCCACGCCGGCGAGCCGGCCGTCCGGCTCGCCGCTGTGGAACATGACGTCGAATTCCGTACTGAGGTACGCGTCGCCGTCGCCGGGGGCCGTGCGGTAGCCGACGACGAAGCCGGCCGCGATATCGACCGTGTCAGCGGAGTCCTGGTCGTGGAAGACCATGCCGCGGCGCGGCTCGGGCACGAGGGTGTCCGGATCCGTGTTGTCGACGCTCTTCGAGAAGGTGGCGTCGAACTGCTCGACCGAGGCGGTGTAGCCGGCGTAGAAGCCGCGTTCCTGGGCGGGAGACGCCCCGGCCAGGATCAGCAGCGACGCGGCGCCGAGGCCCGCGGCCCTGAGCTTGCTCAACTTCATCTCCTCGCGCCTAGTCCACGATCGCCTGGTAGGTCAGCACTTCCATCGTCGGACGCAGCGGATAGGTGCCGGTAGGCAGCAACTGGGTCAGCACCATGGCGACGAGCTCCTCCTCGGGATCCACGAGAAAGTCGGTCGAGGCGGCGCCGCCCCAGCCGTAGGTGCCGGGTGAGGCCGGCAGACCGGTGAGCCCGGTGTCGGTGATCGAGTAGCCGCCCAGGCCGTAGCCCATGCCCTCGCTCATCCCCATGTCGAGGTTGAGGCTCGACATGGGCGACGGCCCGTAGGCCGAGCCGAGGTGGTTGTCCATCATCAGGGCCACGGTCTGCGTCCCGAGGATCCGCGCGCCGTCGAGTTCGCCGCCGTTCGCCAGCATCTGGGCGAAGCGCAGGTAGTCGCCGGCCGTGGCGACCAGGCCGGAGCCGCCCATCTCGACCTTGGGGGCCCTGCGGTAGGCGCTGGTCTCGGGATCGTCGAAGACGGCGATGCCACCCTCCGGCGTCGGCGCGTAGTTCACGGCGAGGCGGTCGAGCTTCTCGTCCGGAACGTGGAAGTCCGTGTCGACCATGCCCAGCGGGTCGAAGATGCGCTCCTTCAGGAAGTCCCGGAAGCTCTGCCCTGAGACGACCTCGACCACGCGGCCCGCGACTTCGAGACCGACGCTGTAGTTCCAGGCGGTGCCGGGATGAACCAGCAGCGGCTGCTTCGCCAGGTCCCGGACGTAGTGGGCGAGGTCGTCGTGGGGAACGGCGTCCGCCGAGCCCTCGAGTCCCGCCGCCGCGTAGCTGGCGGCGACCGGACTGGGGATGAACGTGTAGGTCAGCCCGGAGGTGTGGGTCATCAGGTCGCGAATGACGATCGGCCGCCGCGGCGGTTCCGTCTCCATGTCGTCGCCGTCGCCGGAGACGTAGACCTGCGTGTCGGCGAACTCGGGAAGGACCTGGGCCAGCGGCGTCGACAGCAGGAAGTGGCCCTCCTCCCAGAGGATCATCAGCGCCGCCGAGGCGATCGGCTTGGTCATCGAGTACATGCGGAAGATCGTGTCCTCGGTCATCGGCTCGCCGGCTTCGACGTCCTGGTGGCCGCTGGCTTCGACGTGAACGACCTGGCCGCCGCGGCTGACAACGGTGACGACGCCGGACAGCTTGCCGTCCAAAACAAAGCTCTCGAACGCCGGTCGGATGCGGTCGAGCCGTTCGCTCGACATGCCGGCGGCTTCGGGCGCGACGCGCGGAAGGCCGGCGAAGGTCTCGCCGGCGCCGGCCGCGCCGCCCGATTCCTGGGGCGCACACGCGGCGAGCAGGCCGACGGCGAGTATGGAGGCGAGAGCGATGGTGAAGACCGGTCGTTGGTGCATGTCGGGTTCCTCTCTCAGTCGTCGCCGAGCAGCCAGGCCTCATCGAAGCTCACGTGCTTGATGCTCTTGCCCTGGCCGCCGTCGTCGAGCGCGCCGGCGACGTGGTAGCTGTAGGTCACGTGGATGCGGCCGTCCCGGGTCTGGATGACGGACGGGTAGTGGTAGCGGCCGACGTCCTTCTCCTCCCGTTCGATGTAGCGCCGCCGCCTGAAGGTTCTGCCCTCGTCCTCGGAGACGGAGACGGCGAGCCGGTAGCGGCCGTCCGGGATGTCGTTGTGGACGACGATCCAGCGGCCGCTCGCGAGCCTCAGGACCTCGAGCCCGGCGCCGGTCTCGACCAGATCGGGATGGTCGCGAGCGATCGTCCAGGTGGCGCCCAGATCCCGCGACTCGGCGACATGAGCCCGCTTCGGCGGCGGGCCGTTGTCGCGCATGAAGGCGACCAGCGTGCCGTCGTCGCGCAGGGCGAACGTGGGCTGGATGCTGCCGCCGCCGATGATCGGCTCGCTCATCGTCCAGGTGTGGCCGCCGTCGTCGCTGTACGTCGCGGAGGCAAAGCTGAAGCCGTCCGAGTAGAGCCCGAGAAGCAGCCTCTGTCCACCCTCGGGCAGGGGCAGTACGACCGGATGGGCACGGGTGAACCAGCCGATGCGGCGGGTCAGCTTGTCGGCCGCCTGCTCCAGGTTGCGCGCCGCCCACTGCCGGGACGACTCGGGCGCGGCGGGATCCGTGGCGCCTGTGAAGCCGAGGCTCCGGAAGTACTCGTCCGTCCGCTCCGCCACCAGGTCGTGGAAGCCTTCGCCGGGCTTCATGTGGAGCACGTCCTGCCACTGCCACACCGGCGGACCCGGTCCGTCGAAGTCGGTCGAGACCTTGACCTTCATCAGGGCGCTCTCCCAGAGATTCGCCTGGATCGTGGGCCAGAACAGCCACAGACGGTGGCCGCCCGCGCTCACCGGCTCGAGCAGCAGGGTGCAGTTCGTGTCGGGAAAGCCCGGCGTGTCCGCGAGTAGGAAGGGCGCGCTCCACGCCTCCGCGCCGGCCCGCAGCCGGGCGCCCAGGATCCGCACGTCGTCCGCCCTCCGCTCGCCCGAACCGTGGAACCAGGCCACGAGCAGGTCGCCGTTCGGGAGTTCGACGACGGAGGAGCCGTGGTTGTGCCAGTGCTCGAGCGGGAAGATGAGTTCGCCCGACGGGCCCTGGCCGGCGGCCGGCAGCGCGGCCACAAGTAGCAGGGCAACCGCAAGGACGGCGGCACGCCCGATCGAGGCGAGGGGGCCACGTTCCCTGAAGTTCGTTGTCACTTCCGGCACCCGTGCCCGCTACTCCGCCGCCAGGGACACGCGAATGATCTCCTCGTCGTTGCGGGCAACGATGTGGCGGTTGGCATAGGCCGGATGTGACCAGTTGACCATCGCCTCCCCGAATCGCTGTGGGCCGAAGCCGGCGTTGGCCGTCGGCTTCAATAGCTTTGCGCGGTCTACTTCCTCGTAGCCGTCCCTAGTGAAGCGAGCGATGATCAGGAAGCCCTCGTCGTTGTTCACGAACCAGCGGTCACCGTGCTTCACCATGAAGGCGGCGCCCCACCGGCCCTGGCGCGTCATCTTGTCGGTGACCCACAGCCTGGCGCCGTCGGCGGCGTTGAGGCCCCGCAACTCGCCGTAGCTGCAGACACCGTAGATCGTGTCGCCCTCGAAGATCGGCGTCGTGATCAGCGAGTGCAGGCCCTCCGTTCGGTCCGGCAGTTCGCTCCGGCCCTGGCCGCGCCAGATCTCGCGCACCGCGGGCTTCTCCTCGTCGAACTCCAGCATCAGGGAACCGCGGTAGAACTGGGTGAGGAGCATCCGGTCGCCATGGACCACCGGAGTCGCCACGGTGAGCGACGACGCGCCCTCCCAGGGCACCGTCCAGTACACCTCGCCGGTCCGGGGATTGAGCGAGTTGACCCCCTGCGGCTCCCAGATGATGAGCTGCTCGACGCCGCCGCGCTCGACGAGGAGCGGCTGACCGTAACCCGGCTCCCAGTTCGACGAGAGCGCGCGCCACACCTCCTCGCCGGTGTGCTTGTCGAAGGCCATCACCTTGCCGTCCGGTTCGGCGCCGACCACGGCGATCAGCAGGTCGCCATGGACGAGCGGCGCGCTGGAGAAGCCCCAGATCGCGACGCTGGCGTCGCCCTCCTCCTGCGCGTCGTAGGACCAGATCACGTCACCGGTGGCGACGTCGAAGGCCAGGACGTGGCCGACCGCGCCGGCCACGTACACACGGTCGCCGTCGACCGTCGGCGTGGCCCGCGGGCCGATCGCGTAGCTCGCCTGAAGCGGCGCGTAGCCGACCTCCCACTCGTGAGTCCAGAGGACTTCACCCGTTTCCTCGCTCAGCGCGAGGGCGCGTTCGAAGCCTTCCTTGATCCGGGAGCCCTCCTTGGGCCGCCAGTCGGTAATGAAGACCCGGCCATCCGCAACCGAGGGCCCGGAGTAGCCGCCGTTGATCGGCGTACGCCAGACGACCTCGAGGCCGTCCTCCGGGAACTGCTCGAGGATGCCGTCCTCGCGCCACTCGCCGGAGCGGTCGGGCCCTCGCCATTGCGGCCAGTCGTCGGCCACCGCCGGCACGGTCAACGTCAACCCCAGCACGATGCCGAGGGTGCGAATCGCTAGGGCTTGCACGGAAGGGATCTCCTCCTGGTCCAGAATGAAGGGGCAACGGTAGCAGCAGCTGAAGCCAGGGCCGCCTCCGCACGAAAGAAAGCCGGCCGCGCAGGGATGCGCGGCCGGCTAGCGGAACCGAAGTCTGCTTCGGGATCTAGATGTCGTAGTACAGCGCGAACTCGTGCGGGTGCGGCCTCAGCGCCACCTCCTGGCACTCGCTCTCACGCTTGTACGCGATGTGGTTCTCGATCACGTCCTCGTCGAAGACGCCGCCCGCGGTCAGGAACTCGTGGTCCTCCTCGAGGGCGTCGAGCGCCTCCTCCAGGGTCGCCGGCGTGGTCGGAACACCCTGGCTCTCCTCCGGCGACAGATCGTAGATGTCGACGTCGAGCGAGCTGCCCGGGTCGATCTCGTTCTGAATGCCGTCGATCGCGGCCATCAACAGCGCCGCGAAGGCGAGATAGGGGTTGCAGCTCGGGTCGGGGCAACGGAACTCGACCCGCTTCGCCTTCGGCGACGGCGAGTACATCGGGATCCGCACCGCCGCGCTCCGGTTGCGCTGCGAGTAGACCAGGTTCACCGGCGCCTCGAAGCCCGGCACCAGCCGCTTGTAGCTGTTCGTCGTCGGGTTCGTGAAGGCGAGCAGCGCCGGCGCGTGCTTCAGCAGGCCGCCGATGGCATGCATCGCCATGTCCGAGAGGCCGGCGTAGCCGTCGCCCGCGAACAGGGGCACTCCGTCCTTCCAGAGCGAGAGGTGGGTGTGCATGCCGCTGCCGTTGTCCTCGAACAGGGGCTTCGGCATGAAGGTGACGGTCTTGCCGTGCCGGGCGGCGGTGTTCTTGATGATGTACTTGTAGAGCATCATCGCGTCCGCCATCTCGACGAGCGGCGCGAACCGCAGGTCGATCTCAGCCTGACCGCCGGTGCCGACTTCGTGGTGCTGGCACTCGGGATTCAGACCGAGATCCTCCATGATCAGGATCATCTCGCTCCGCATGTCCTGGTGCTTGTCGGTCGGCGGCACCGGGAAGTAGCCCTCCTTGTACCGCGGCTTGTAGCCGAGGTTCGGACCTTCGTCGGCGCCGCTGTTCCAGCGGCCCTCGATGGAGTCGACTTCGTAGAAGCCGAAGTTCGGACCGCCGTCGAAGCGCACGTCGTCGAAGATGAAGAACTCGGCCTCCGGACCGAAGTAGGCGGTGTCTGCCAGGCCGGTCGACTGAACGTAGGCCTCGGCCGCCCGGGCGACGCCGCGCGGGTCGCGGCCGTAGCTCTCCCGCGTGATCGGATCGACGATGTTGCAGGTCATGACGAGCGTCTTGTGCTCGAAATAGGGGTCGATGAAGGCGGTGTCCGCGTCGGGGACGACCAGCATGTCCGACTCGTTGATCACCTGCCAGCCGCGGATGCTCGAACCGTCGAACCCGAGCCCGTCCTCGAAGGTGTCCTCGTCGACCTCGCGCGCCGGCACCGAGAAGTGCTGCCACAAGCCGGGAAAGTCGGTGAACCGGAAATCAACGATCTGGATCCCCTCATCGCGGATCCGATCGAGAATCGACTTGGGGCTTGCTCCTGACATGAAGTTCTCCTTTGCTGTTCCTGGCCGCGGACCGAGCCGCGCCAAATCTGTTGTGGCCGGAACACCGCCCGACCGCACGCACCAACACGAATCGTCAAGGCCGCGTGTCTATCAGCGCGGCCATGAACTAGGCAAGCCACGGGCCGGACGCTGCGGTGTTTTCGCTAGCAACCTCCATGCCCAACCAGCGTTCCGGGCCAGAACGACCGTCCACGCTACGAACGAACCTCCCCATTGGCCCGCTCCGACCCCACCGAGGCGACAACTCTGTCGGCCCCAGACCCCCGAGTACCACGATTCTGTAGCGCCTAGCCGCTCTCCAGGCGGCTCAGAACCTCCGCGTCCTCGCGCCATCCGGGCTCTGTCCGCACCCGCAGCTCCAGGTAGACCCGCCGCTCCAGAAACTCCTCCAGATCCCGCCGCGCCGCCGTGCCGATCTCCTTGATCCGCTGCCCCGCCCGACCGACCACGATCCCCTTGTGGCTCTCCCGGTCGACCAGGATGTGCGCCAGCAGGTCCGTCCGCTCCTCGCCGTCCTCCCAAAGCTCGATGACGACCGCGGTGGTGAACGGCAGCTCGTCACGGGTCTGCTCAAGGACCTTCTCGCGAATCAGCTCCGCGACCAGAAAGCGCTCGTTATGCACGGTCAGGAGGTCCGGGTCGTGCCGCGGCTCCCCGGCCGGCAGGTGCCGCCACAGGAGCTCGAGCACTTCGTCCACGCCGTCGCCGGTGAGCGCCGAAACCGGCACGATCTCCTCGAACACGCCGCGTTCGGCGTACCGTTCGATCTCGGGCAGGAGCCTGGGCTTGGCGACCAGGTCGATCTTGTTCAGCAGGCAGAGCATCGGCCTGCCGCGCTCCGCCGCCGCGGCGGCGACGAGGTCGAGAGCGTAGGCGTCGCCGCGCCCGAACGGGGTCGCCGCGTCCCGGAGCAGACAGACCACGTCAGCCTCCCTGAGCGCCGCCGCAGCGGCGTGAACCATGCGCCGGTTCAGGCGGTGCAGCGGCCGGTGCAGACCAGGCGTGTCGTGGAAGACCATCTGGCCGCGCTCCGTGCTCAGGATGCCGATCAGTCGATGGCGGGTGGTCTGCGGCTTGTCCGAGACGATCGCCAGCTTCTCCCCCAGCATGCGGTTCATCAGCGTTGACTTGCCGGCGTTGGGCCGGCCCACCAGCGCTACCGTGCCGGCCCTCCTGGACCCCTGATCCCCGGACGGGCCCAGGAGGCGAGCCCGCAGCCGGGTTTCCAGAGCCTCCATCTCACCGCTGTCCGTCTCGTGGTCATGGCCGAGACAGTGCAGGATGCCGTGCAGGGCCAGCACCTTGAGTTCCCGTTCGAGGTGCGCATCGCCACGGGCGGCGGCCGTGCCGACCGAGATGACGATGTCGCCCAGGTGCCGGCCCTCCGGTGTCTCCTCGCCCGGGAAGGACAGCACGTCCGTCGCCGAGTCGATCTGCCGATAGCTGCGGTTCAGTTCGCGTATCTCAGCGTCGTCGACCAGGCGCAGGGTAAGCGTCGCCGGCGCCGGCGCCAGTTCGGCAACCACCTCGGCCGCCACCGCGCGAAGCCCCGTGAGACACGCGCTGCACCGGGCCTCCACTCCGGCAGCGACCTGCAGGTCGATGGTTGCCACGGCCCTGGTCAGTCGGTGACCGGCCCGCTGCCGGCGCCGCCGGGCAGGACCCGCAACGACCCGCGACCGCCACGCCCGAACTCGAAACCCGGGTAGTCCACCCGATGATGATGCACCGTTCTCAGGACGTTCTGCAGGGTGTAGCGCATCCGCCGCAGATCGGCCAGCGTCAGATCCGTCTGGCTGAACTGATCGTCCTCGAGGATGTCGCTCAGCAGGCGTTCGACCAGCGCCCGGATCGATTCCTCGGAGAAGTCCCCCAGGGTACGACTCGCGGCCTCGACGGTGTCGGCGACCATCAGCGCGGCAAAGGTCTTGCTCTGGGGCATCGGGCCCGGATAGCGGTACTGGCGTTCGTTGACCTCGTCGCCCGGTTCCGCCTGTTCCTTCGCCTTGGCCAGGAAGTAGTTCAGCCTGCGCGTGCCGTGGTGCTGCTCGATCGCGTCGACGATCGGCTGCGGCAGCCGGTTCTCGCGCGCCAGCCGGACTCCTTCCTTCACATGATCGATGATGATCAGGGAGGACATCGAGGGGGAGAGGCTGTCGTGCGGGTTGTCGCCCTCCCGTTGATTCTCGACGAAGTACTGCGGCCGCAGCACCTTGCCGATGTCGTGGTAGAGGCCGCCGACATAGGCGAGGGTCGGATTCCCGCCCACCGCCTCACAGCAGGCCTTCGCCAGGTGCGCGACCATCAGGGAATGCTGGAACGTCCCCGGCGCCTCGAAGGCCAGGCGTTGCAGCAACGGCAGGTTCGTGTCCGAGAGCTCCAGCAGCTTGATGTCGGTGGTCCTGAACAGCACCGCCTCGAACACCGGAACGGCGAAGCTGACCGCCGCCGCCACCGTCAGCCCCCCCAGGAACCCGCAGAGCACCTCGAACCCCCAGACGGCCACCGTCGAGCCATCCCCCAGCAGCGTCAGCATCGTCACCGAGGCGACGTTGACGAGTCCGACCAGCAGGCCGGCTCTCGTCACTGCGGACCGCCGCTTCAACTGATCGAGCGCGAACACCGCGGCGAGGCTGCCGGTCAGACAGTAGAGCATCGTGCCGCCCGCCAGTCCGAGCTCCGCGTTCGCCGCCTCGACCCAGCCCAGCCGGCCGACCAGGACTGAAAAGACGACGCCGGCAAGCAGGCCGGCGCCGCGACCGTAGAGCACCGACACGAGCAGCGCCACCGCCGCGAGGGGAATCGCGAACACATAGCTCCGCGCCGAACTCAGCGCCTCGATCGGGAACGAGGCGGCGAGCGCATCGGCGACCAGGAATCCGACGCGCGTAGCCGCGAGTCCCAGAATGAGAATCAGGACGACGCTGCCAAAGTCGCGGCCTTCGACCGCGACCAGGCGCTTGCGCCGGAACGCGACCCACAGGAACGCCACGACGAGGCCGAGCACCAGAGCCGACGCCAGCGGCGAGCGAAGGAGGATCAGACTGCTTTCGCTGCCCGTCATCTCCCGCAGCAGCCGCATCGCCTCCTGGTCGACCTTGTCGCCCTGCCGAACGATGACCTGACCTGCCTGAATCTGGTTGAACACCGGCCCGACGTCCTCCGCGGCGGCGTCCCGCCGCTCCTGCGTCTCGTTCAGGTTCAGGTAGACGTTGGGCGCCAGGTTGACCATCAGGAAGTCGACGACCGTTTCCCGCTCGGCCCGCGACCACCCCGCCCAGCGGCCGACCTCGGCCTCCAGGTAGGCCTCCACCTCGATCGGATAGCCGCGATAGCCGAAGAGGTCGAACTCGACCGACTCCTCGCCGGTCTGCATGTTGTGCAGCGTGACGCCCTCCAGACGATTCTGGAGCAGGGTCTCCTTGTTCTCCACGATCCCGGCCCGGAGCAGCAGCCCCACGAGGCGGGTCAGGCGTTCCTCCAGCTCCGCGCCGCCGTCCTCGCCGCCTACGCGGTCCGCCAGCAGGTCCGCGTGACGTTCATCGACCCGCAGGCCGCTGCCGACCCTCAGCCGTCGCAGCCGTTCGTCGGCCACCTCCTCCTCGGGCAGGAGCTCCGCCACCTCGTCGAAGCCCCGCTCGATCTCGAACAGATTCGCGATTCGCGCCTCGACTTCGTCGGCCTGAACGGCGTCGAAGTCGTAGAGCGGCCGGACGTCGGCGCGGGCCCGCTCCTTCAGCTCCTCCGAGGTCTCCTCGTCGGGAAGCAGCACATCCCGGGTCGCGCGGTAGTCGCGGGTCGCGATATCCCCTTCCGCCAGATCGGGTCCGAAGAAGACCCCCGGCGGCGCCATGATCCAGACGCCGGCCAGGACCATGACCACGACCCAGACGATGTCGCGCTCCAGCGCGTAGTGCCACAGGCCGGCGACGGTCACCCGGTCGCCGTGGCGCCGGTACATGCTGCGGCGCAGCCGCTTGCGCGCCTCCCGCCTGCGGTCCGGCCGGCGGCGCTTCGGCGCCTTGACCGCCGCGGTCACCGGCTGCCCCTCTCCGGGGATCCAGCCTCCCCGGCGCGCGTACCGTGACGGGCCTCCCAGCGGTCGTACGCGCCGACGATCCGCTGTACGAGCTCGTGCCGGACGACGTCGGACTGCCCGAAACGCACGAACGCGATGCCATCTTCGCCCCGGAGCACCTGGAGCGCGTGCTTGAGACCGGACTGCTGTCCCGGCGGAAGGTCGATCTGGGTGATGTCGCCGTTGACCACGGCCTTCGAGTTGAAGCCGATGCGGGTCAGGAACATCTTCATCTGCTCCGGCGTCGTGTTCTGCGCCTCGTCGAGGATGATGAAGCTGTCGTTGAGCGAGCGACCGCGCATGAAGGCGAGGGGCGCCACCTCGATCACCTCCCGCTCCAGCATCCGGGACACCTTGTCGAAGCCGATGATGTCGAACAGGGCATCGTAGAGCGGGCGCAGGTAGGGGTTCACCTTCTCCGCGAGGTCGCCGGGCAGGAAGCCGAGCTTCTCGCCGGCCTCGACCGCGGGCCTCGCCAGCACGATGCGCCGCACCTTCTGCTCCTTCAGCGCCGATGCCGCGACCGCCACCGCCAGGTAGGTCTTTCCGGTGCCGGCCGGCCCCGTCGAAACGACCAGTTCGTGGTCCAGCATAGCGCGCAGGTAGCGCTTCTGGTTCAGGCTGCGCGGAGCGACGAGGCGCCGCGAAGCCTGAATCAGGGCGCCCGTCCGGAAGAAGTCGACCAGGGAAGTCGCCGGCTCTTCGGCCACCACCCGGAGAGCCGTGGCCAGATCGTCGGAGCGGAGACGCCGGCCCGTCGCCGCCAGGGCGCCCAGATCGGTCAGCAGCCGCTCGGCCGCACCGACCGCCGACGCCGCGCCCTTGATCTGCACGGCGGAACCGCGCACGCCGAGCGTGACCTCGAGGGCCTTCTCCACGCGGCGCAGGTTCTCGTCGTGGGCGCCGCAGATGGCCTGCACCGATTCCTCGGGCAGTGTCACCTGCGCCCTGGCCTGCGCTGCCGGCTCAGCTGTAGTCAAAGAAGCCCTTGCCCGTCTTGCGCCCCAGATGCCCCGCCTGGACGAGTTGCTTCAGCAACGTCGGCGGTGCGAAGCGCGTCTCCCGGTACTCGTCGAACATGATGTTGGCGACGGAGTACATCGTGTCCAGCCCGATGAAGTCGCTCAGCGTGAACGGCCCCATCGGGTAGCCGCAGCCGAGCTTCATAGCGGTATCGATGTCCTCCATGCTGCCGACGCCGTTCTCATACGCCCGGACGGCATCGAGCAGATACGGGATCAGCAACCGGTTGACGATGAACCCGGAGTTGTCGCCGCAGGCCACCGGCGTCTTGCCGACCCGCTCGGCGAGGCGCCAGCAGGCATCGTAGGCCTCGTCCGCGGTCATCAGGGTCCGCACCACCTCGACCAGCCGCATCGCCGGCACCGGATTGAAGAAGTGGAGACCGACGAACCGGTCAGGCCGCGCCGTCGACGCGGCGAGCTGCGTCAGGGTCAACGAGGACGTGTTGCTGGTGAAGATGCATGCGTCGCCGACGATGCCGTCCAGCGCGACGAACAGCTCGCGCTTCGTTTCCAGGTCCTCGACGATCGCCTCGACCACGAGGTCGGAGCCGGCGAGATCGGACAGTTCGACTGTGCCGGTCAGGTTCGCCAGAGCCCGGTCATGCTCCTCGACATCGATGCGCTTCCGCTCGAGGCTCTTGGCCAGAGACGCACGCACCGCGCCGAGCCCCTTGTCGAGCACGTCCTGGTTGATCTCGCGCACCGTGACCGCGATACCGGCCCGTGCGCAGATCTCCGCGATGCCGCGACCCATCAGACCGCAGCCGACCAGCCCTACGCGTTCCACTTCCATCGTTACTTCCTTCTCCTTCGTCCTGATTGGCGGTGCCTCAGCGGACAGAGGCGGCACCCTAACAGTTGATCTCGACCTCCCGTTCTTCCGGCGAGGCGCCAACTCGCAGCCGCACTTCGATCGCGGACGGCAGTCGCGGCAGCCGGTCCGCCCACTCCACGACCTTGACCCCGTCCCCGGCCAGGAACTCATCGACGCCGATCGCCTCCACCTCCTCCGGCTCCAGGCGGTAGAGGTCGACGTGTACGAGGCGCACCGGTCCCCGGTCGGACCCCGGGGCCCGGTCGTACTCGTGAATCAGGGTGAACGTCGGCGACTGGACCAGAGCCGGGTCCAGGCCGAGGCCCTCGGCGATGCCCTGCGTCAGCACGGTCTTTCCTGAGCCGAGGTCGCCGAACAGGAGCGCCGTCCCGTCCGGCCGGAGCCGCGCCGCCAGTTGAAGACCGAGTTCCCGCGTCTCTTCCGCGCTGGTCGTGCGAACGATCATGGCTCGAGTAACCGAAACGCGGCTCGAACGATGGCGTCCTGCCTCGGGTAGCGAATCATTCCTCGAGTGACTGGAACGCGGCTCCCAGTTCGTCCACCAGGTCGCAGGCGGCCATCGAGATCTCTCCCCAGCGCTCCGCGGCCAGATCGCCGGACAGCCCGTGAACGTAGACGCCCAGCCGGGCAGCGGCGGGCGGGTCGAGTCCCTGGGCCAGGAGCGCCGCGATCAGACCTGTCAGCACGTCGCCGCTGCCGCCCGACGCCATGCCCGGATTCCCCGTCGGGTTGACCCAGGTGCCCAGCGCCGGGTCCGAGACCAGAGTCTGGCGGCCCTTCAGTACGACGACCGCTCCGCTCTCGCGGGCGGCCTGCCGCGCGTGCTCCCAGCGGCTCTCGACAACCGCCGGGGCGGACACGCCGAGTAGCCGGGCGAGTTCTCCCGGATGAGGCGTAATCACCAGGTCCGAGTCGCGGGCGAGAAGGGCCTTCGCATCGCCGGCGAAGGCGGAGATGCCGTCCGCGTCGAGCACGATCGGCGCCGCGCTCCGGGCGACGACCTGTCGCGCCAGGACTCGGGCATCGTCCGAGAGCCCCAGGCCCGGACCGAGAGCCAGCGCACCGCGCGCAGCACGCTCGACGATCGTCTGCAGAAGGGGTTCGACGGCGTCACGCGACCATCCCTTCCCCAGTCTGGGCAGTCCCAGGGTCATCGACTCGATCGAACCGGCGTCGACCACCTGAACGAGATGTTCGGGCACGGCCGCCGTCACCAGGCCGGCACCGCCCCTGACCGCCGCGCGCGCGGCCAGCACCACGGCGCCGCTATAGCCGGTCGATCCGCCGGCGACGACGACGTGGCCGAAGGTCCCCTTGTGAGCGTCGCGTTGCCGGGTCCGCAGGCAACCGACGAGGTCCTCCCGCCGCGACTGGTAGAGGGCGTCCGGCCCCGGCGGCGGTTCGGGCAACGGCACGCCGAGGTCGCCGATCCACAGCCGCCCGCCGGCGTCGGCGGCCGGCGCCAGCACGTTCGCGACCTTGGGGAAACCCAACGCCACGGTCAGATCGGCCGCCACATGCGGACCCGGGGGCATCGCCGCCGACGCGTCGACGCCAGTCGGCACGTCGACCGAGACGAGCGGCACGTCGCCGCGGCGCCTTCCAAGCCAGTCGACCCAGTTCGCCACCCGTCCCTCGACGGGTCGGTTCAGGCCCGTGCCGAGCAGGGCGTCGACCCAGACATCGTAGTCCTCGTTCACTTCGTCGTCCGCGGCCGGCTCCGGCACCGACCGGGGCGAGAGCCCGAGCTGTTCGCACGACACGAACTGCCTGGTCGCGTCGGCGCTCAGCCGGTCGACCGGACCGGCGACGAAAGCGGTCGCCTCGTAGCCGCGAGTCGCGAGATCGCGGAGCAACGCGAGACCGTCGCCGCCGTTGTTGCCCCGGCCGCAGGCGATGGCGATCCGGCGGGCGCCCGGATAGCACTCGACGATCGCATCCGCGGTCGCGCGAGCGGCGTTCTCCATCAGGACGATCGCCGGCACGCTGAGGCTCTCGATCGCCTCGGCCTCGACCGCGCGCATTTCCCCGGACGTGACGACCCTCACAGGAGGACCTCGGCGGTGCGTGGACAGAGCGAACGCAACTCGGCCCGGCGCTCGAGCCGTTCGCGGAAGCGGGCGAGGTCGGCCACCGTGTCGAGATCGTGCTCTTCAGGCAGGAGCGCCGCGCTCAGGCCGAGCTCGGCAAGGCGGGAGAGAGTCGTCGCGAGCACCGACGGAGCACTCCAGGCGATGCCCTCGAACAAGCGCCGGTGAAGCGCTTCCCGCCGCAGCGCGATCAGGTAGTAGCCGCCGTCCGCCGCCGGGCCGAGCACGGCCTCCCGGCCGGCGTCCAGCGCGTCGAAAGCCTCCTCCACCCGCACGGAATCGAGGTCGGGGTGGTCGCTGCCCACCGCCGCCACATGTTCGGCGCCGTCGGCCGCCCAGCGGAGCCCGTGGTAGAGACGCTCTCCCAGATCCCGCCCCTCCTGACAACGCCACGGCACACCGGTCGGCGCCAGTTCCGCGGGAGGCTGAGAGTCCGGGGTCAACGCCCACATGAGGACGAGTTCCCAGGGACCAGCGCTCAGGCGGTGTCCCAGATCCGCGACAAGCGCGCGCTGAAGCGAAGCGGCGCCGGCCGCCGTGAGTCCTCCCGGCGCCACCAGCCGCGTCTTCACCCGGCCCGGGACCGGCGCCCTGGCAAAGAGGAGCAGGCGTCGCGTGCTCACCGGTTCCGGAGTCGCCGCAGCGACCACGCGATGGCGATGCCGAGTGCGCCGGCCACGATCGGCAGAACCCAGGCCCCACCCTTTCCGGAGAACGCCGCCACGCGAGGGCCGCCCGCTCGCTCGAGGGCGCCTCTCACTTCCGCGACCGCCTCGCGGACATCGTCGCGGCGGCGCGCCAGCGTCGCCGCCCGGGCCCGTGCCTCCGACTGCCGGCTCACGACGTTCCCCCAGGTGCGTCGCCCTCGTCGCTTTCGTCCGGCCCCGGCGCCGTACCGCCGCGGACGGCCTCGTCGTCCAGCACGCCCTGCCAAAACGCAAGGTGGCTGCCGACGCGGCGCCTGACGGTGCCCACCGGCGACTCGAGCCGGCGCGCCCGCGCCCGAAGCACCCGAATCAGAATGAACGCCAGCACCAGAAGGCCACCGGCCACCGCGAGCGCCGCCGCCCACACCGGCAGTACCCTGGCCAGACCCGCACCCGCCGCGAACAGCAGAGCGCCGAGGGCCCAGAACACGGCGCCGAAGACGAAAGCGGCGAGCAGAACCAGCCGAAGGAAACGAGCCCAGTTCCGCGCCAGGTCGAAGCGCAGTTGTTCGACCTCGGCCTCCAGCAGCGCCGCGGCGGACCGGGCCAGCGAACCTCCAAGTCCGCTCAGGTTCGCGAGAGCCTCGACGATCTTCGTGGTCATTGGGGCTGAGGCCTCAGGACGGCCGCGACCGGCTTCATCGCCGGGCGGAGTTCAGGCGCGGTTCAGACGCCGACACGCAGTGTCCGCGTAACGAAGGATGTCTCTCCCGCGACCTCGTCCCGCACCGCCACCGTCAGGCGCTGGTCGCCCTCCTTCATGATCAACGGCAGCGTGTACGTGTAGTAGCTCTCCATGGCGCGGTCCAGATCCGCGGCCGGGATCGTGAGCTCGAACGGCTCCACCTGGGGCGGCGAGATGTCGCCGTTCGAAGCCAGCGCCTGAACCCAGATTCGGGCGCGCAGCAGGTGCTCGCCCTCGGTCCCCACGGGCACCAGCGTCATCTCGCCGATCGGAACCTGGACGTCGACGTGAACCGTGTACAGCCCCCGCTCTTCGCGGCGGATCTCGTCCGCCTTGACCAGCGAGATCTCCAGGTCGTTCTTCTCGTAGCCGAGCTTGAGCGCCGCCAGCGTTCCTTCGGTCATCTCCGTGTCGACCGACTTGTCCCGGTAGCTCCCCCGGTGCCGGACGAAGCGCTCGCGCCTGAGGCCGAGCCGTTCCTGCGCCTCCTTCGTGAGGTCGACGTCGATCCTGTATCTCCGGCCCGTACCCGCGTGACCGGGCTGGAAACCGAGCGAGTAGTAGCTGGCGAAGTCGACGGCGATCCGGTTCAGGCCGTCACGGAAGTTGTTCGTGTTGACAATGTACTGGCCGCCCGTCTCCTCGGCCATGTACATGACCGATGAGTGCATGTTGTCCCGGGCGACGGAGTCGATGTTCGACGAAAAGGCCATGCCCTGCATCGAGGCGTCGCGCGAGTTGATGCCCATCGGCCCCGAGGCGTCGACGGTGTAGAAGGAGACCTCGTTCGCGTTGGCCGTGTCGACGAGGTCGGTGAAGCGCCGGCTCGAGTCGTACTGCAGCGAATCGAGGTAGAAGTTCGAGTCGTACTCGATCGAGTCGACCGAGCGGCCGCGCTGGTCGAGCGCCTCCCACATGTCCGCTCCGGCCCGCATCGGCAGACCGTCCGAGACATAGAGGAAGGCCTTGCGACCGGGCAGGCCCGCGAGCGAGATGACCGAGTCCTTGAGCCCGTCGAGCGTGAACTGCATGTCGTTGTAAATCTGCTGCGAGTAGATCCGCACGCGTCCCTGCACGAAGTAGTAGTCCCGATCTTCCTCGCCGATGTCGCGGATCAGGTCCGCCCGGTCCGAGTCCCACATCGTCCGGCCGCCGGTGTGCTTCTCCAGGTCGTAGAGCGCGTTGGCGATCAACTGGGGGTCACTCGTGAACTCGCGCTCCACCTTCACCGAACGGTTGTAGGTCAGGAGCATGACGCGGTCGTCGCGGGTCACGTGCTGGCGCAGGAACTCCCGGACGTAGCGGAAGAAGCGGTTCCGGTTCTGGGGGCGGATGTTCTGGTGGTCGACGTAGACGATCAGGTTCAGGCGCTCGTCCTCGGGCACGATGTAGTTCCGACGGGCGAGCCCGGGCCGGTCGATGATGTGAACCTCCGGCTCGCCCGGCACCAGACCGGCGACCGCGCCGACCTTGACCCGTTCGTGGACTTCGTAGAAGTTCGTGATCGGTACCGGACGCTTCTCCTCCAGCAGGACGAAGTCATCCCTGGTCAGACCCGTCACGGGATTGCCATCCCGGTCACGGACGAAGACCTGGACGTTGATCACCTTGACGTGGACCGCATCCTCGAAGGTGGCGCGAGGCGACCTGGCCGGCGTCTCCTGGGCGTTCAAGGAAACTGGCGCGATCAGAATCCACCCGGCGAGCAGGGCCAGGGCGAACACGGGCGATCGGAAGGAGGGGGTACCGGTCATGGATGGTCGATTATAGGGGACCGACCCGGCACAACAGCGACGCCGGCCGCCGCATTCCGTCCGCCTCGCGTCAGCGGCGGCCGCGGCGGCCCGCCATCGGATCGAGCGTGCCCTGGCCGCCGCTCCGCCCCAGAGGGTAGGAACCCCGCAGCGCGCGCTCGACGAAGGCGACCGCCCGCCGCACGGCTTCCTGCAGCGGCAGATGCCAGCCCAGCCCGGCGGCGACCGCGGCCGAGAGCGTACAGCCCGTGCCCCGCCGCCAGCGCGTCCGTATCCTCGGGTGGACGAAGGCCTCGAAACGGTTGCCGTCGAACAGGAGATCCGTCACCTCGCCGCCGGATCTGTCGGTGCCGCCGCCGTGGCCGCCCGTGACCAGAACGCTCGGACCCATCCGCTCGATCCGGCGGGCCGCGTCGCGGGCCTCGTCCAGACCCGTGATCGTCATCCCGCTCAGGCGCTCCGCCTCGAACAGATTCGGCGTCACCAGCAGAAGCTGTGGCAGCAGCCGCTCCACGAGCACGGGTACCGCCTCCGCCTCGAGAAGCGCCGCTCCCGAGGTCGATCGGAGCACCGGGTCGAGTACCGTCGGCGTCGGCGGCAACCGCTCCAGCCAGCTCGCCACCACGTCCACGGTCGCGGCGTCGGCGAGCATGCCGATCTTGATCGCATCCAGGCCAATCTCCTCGGCCGTCTCCAACTGCTGGCGCACGAGGTCGGGCCCCAGAGGCTCTACCGCGCGCACCTCGGCCGCCGACTGGGCGGTGACCGCGGTCAGGGCGCAGAGACCGTGAACGCCGTAGGCGGCGAAGGTCCTCAGGTCCGCGGGCGCGCCCGAGCAGCCGCCGGAGTCCGAACCGGCAATCGTCAGGACGCGCGGCGGCGGTGCAGCCATAGCGAGGCAACCAGGAGCAGGATGGCGATTGCGATCAACTGAGCCAGCGTCAGAACGCCGAAGAACCGATCGTCCTTGGCGCGCAGGAACTCGACCAGGAAGCGCTCCAGCGACAGCAGACCGACGACCGGGAGCGCCACGCCACCCGGCGCCGTCCCGCGCGCGAGCAACGACCTGCCGAACCAGAAGATCAGCAGCGCGGTTACCGTCTCGTAGATCTGGGTGGGATGCACCGCGACCAGGGCGTCGGCGGCAACGTCCGGCGGAAACTCGACGCCGAACTCCCGTTCCAGCGCACTGGCCACGGTAGGGATGGGGCCCTCCGGGAAGGTCATGCCCCAGGGGAGGTCGGTGGGCACGCCGTAGTCGTCGCCGACCAGCAGGCAGCCGATGCGGCCGACGCCATAGCCGAGCGCCAGGGCCGGCGCGGTGGCATCGGCGGATTGCCAGAGCGGCATCCGCCGCCGCCGGATGACCAGCAGCACCGCCGCCGCACCGACCAGGAAGCCGCCGTACCAGACCAGGCCGGCACGGCTGTAGAGCAGGTGCCAGTCCCCGTAGAGCAGCGCGTAGTACGCCTTGCCGCCGACGATGCCGCCAACCGCGCCGGCAAGCAGGAGAGCGGCCGCGTCGTCCGCGGCGCGGGAAGCGCTCGAGCCCACCTGCCGGAGGCCCCAACGCAACTGGAGGCTGGCCGCGAAGAGCGCCGCCACGAGCATCACGCCGAACGGCGAAACGGACAGCGGACCGATGTGAAACAGCTCCGAGATCACGGGCCGATCCTACCGGCGAACCTCGCGGCGCTAGCATGAACGGGATGCTGAGCGAACTGGCCCGGAGCCGCTTCGCCGCGTTCCGCGAGTACATCGAGACCACGGATCCGCGGGCGCGCTGGCTCGTCCTGACCCACAACAACCCGGACCCCGATGCCCTCGCCAGCGCGGCCGCCCTGGCCAAGGTCCTGCGCTCCGGGTTTCGGCGCCGCGCCACTCCGGCTTACGGCGGCATCATCGGCCGGGCCGAGAACCAGGAGATGGTTCGCTCGCTCGATCTCGACTTTCGCCAGGCGCGCCGACTGAAGCTCGCCAGCTACCGCTACGTGGCGCTGGTCGACTGCCAGCCGGCTACCGGCAACAGCCCGCTGCCGGCGAAGCGGATGCCCGAGGTCGTCATCGATCACCACCCGGCCCGTCCGAGCACGGCCGCGACGCCCTTCCACGACGTCAGAAGCGACTACGCCGCCGCCGCCACGATCGCCGCCGAGTACCTGCTCGCCTCCGGCGTGCCGGCCACCCGCCGCGAAGCCACGGCGATCGTCTACGCGATCCGAAGCGAGACCCTCGACTTCTGCCGCGGCTCCAGCGACGCGGACCGCGCGATCCACGACCACTTCAACGCCCAGGCCCTGCCGCGGCTTCTCGGCCGAATCCAGAACCCCAGGCTGCCGCTCGACTACTTCGAGACCCTGCGCGAAGCGCTGGACAATCTCTACGGCGTGGACACCCTGATCCTGAGCCGGCTCGGCCCGGTGGCTCAACCCGACATCGTTCCCGAGATTGCCGACCTGCTGCTGCGCCTGGAGGGTTGTACCTGGTCGATGTGCAGCGGTCTCCACGAGGATCGCCTGTACTGCTCGATCCGCACCACGAATCCCCGCGCCAACGCCTCCGGGATCATGCGCCGGCTGGTCGGGCGCCATGGACGCGGCGGCGGCCACGGCATGATCGCCGGCGGCTGGATTCCCAGGGCCGGGGGAGGCGAGGACGCGGTGCGCCGCCAGCAGGACCGTCTGGCAGCCAGACTGGCCGGCCTCCTGCGCAAGGACCCGAGCCGAATCGTGCCCGTTACCCGCGCCTGAGCGCGGCCCGCCTCACTCCCACTCGATCGTGCCGGGCGGCTTGCTGGTCAGGTCGTAGACGACACGGTTGACGCCCGCCACCTCGTTCACGATCCGACCCGCGACGCGCCCCAGGAACTCGTGGGGCAACTGGCTCCAGTCCGCCGTCATGAAGTCCTCGGTCTCGACCGACCGCAGCGCGACCACGTTCTCGTAGCTGCGACCGTCGCCCATCACGCCGACGCTCTGCACCGGCAGCAGCACCGCCAGCGCCTGGCTCACCCGGTCGTAGAGCCCGGCCGCGCGCAACTCGTCGATGAAGATCGCGTCCGCCTCCTGGAGCACGGCCACGCGGTCGGCGGTGACGTCGCCCAGGATGCGGACCCCGAGCCCGGGACCCGGGAAGGGGTGCCGCCCCACGAACTCCGAGCCGAGACCGAGTTCCCGGCCCAGCTTTCGCACCTCGTCCTTGAACAGGAAACGGAGCGGCTCGATCAGATCGAAACCGAGCTGCTCCGGCAGGCCGCCGACGTTGTGGTGGCTCTTGATCATCGCCGACGGGCCGAAGGCGGAGACCGACTCGATCACGTCCGGGTAGAGCGTACCCTGGACCAGATAGCGGATCCTGCCGCCGTCTTCCGTCCGCTCCAGCCTCTTCGCCTCGCGCTGGAAGACCTCGATGAACACCCGGCCGATCGTGCGCCGCTTCTCTTCCGGATCGGTGATTCCCTCAAGCTCTCCGAGGAAGTCGCTCGCCGCGTCGACAACGACCAGCCGCAGGTCGAGACCGGAGCTTAGACTCCGCTCCACGGCCGTCCGTTCGTTCTTGCGCAGCAGGCCGTTGTCCACGAACACGGCGGTCAGCCGATCCCCGACCGCACGCTGGACCAGGCTCGCCGCCACCGCCGAGTCGACGCCGCCCGACAGGGCGCAGAGAACCCGGTCCGTCGGACCTACCTGGTCCGCGATCGCGGCCGTGGCCTCCTCGGCGTAGGACGCCATCCGCCACGCGCCGGAGGCGGAACAGGCGTCGTAGAGGAAGTTCCCGAGCATCTCGCGGCCGCCGTCCGTATGGGTCACCTCGGGATGGAACTGGATCCCGAACAGGGCCCGTTCCCGGTCCTGAACCGCCACCACCGGCACGGTCGGCGCCGAAGCCGTCGCCTCGAAGCCCGGCGGCACCTCGTCGACCCGGTCGCCGTGCGACATCCAGACTCTCTGCTCCGCCTCCAGGCCCGAGAACAGGCCGCCGTCCCGCGCGGACAGCGCGATCTCCGTCCGGCCGTACTCGCGCATGCCCGACGCCACGACCCGGCCGCGGAGCACCTGACACATCCACTGCATTCCGTAGCAGATCCCGAGGACCGGGATGCCCAGTCGCAGCAGTTCCGGATCGGCCTGCGGCGCGTCGTCCTCGTAGACGCTGTCCGGCCCGCCCGAGAGCACGATGCCGACCGGTTTCCGCGCCCGAACCTCCTCCACCGACAGGTCGAAGGGGTGAATCTCGCAGTAGACCCGGAGTTCCCGCACCCGTCGTGCGATCAACTGGGTGTACTGGCCGCCGAAGTCGAGGACGAGAACGGTCTCGTGCTCGGTCACAGGGCGGAAGTGACGCGCAGTTCCCGAACTCCGCTCCACGGAGGAGCGACGAACGGGAAGAAGACTGACTGGTTGCTGGCCACTACAGGGCGGACTCTACCTTGAGTTCGCGCCCCATCAGATCGCGGATCGCCGCCGCCGGTTTCTTGCCGCGATAGAGGATCTCGACCATCTGTTCCGTGATCGGCAGTTCGACCTGTTTGTCGGTCGCCAGTTCGAGCAGCGCGAGCGAGTTCCGCACGCCCTCGGCTACGCCGGCGCGGCCCGTCTCGATCTCCTCCAGGGTGCGGCCACGCCCGAGTTCGATCCCCGTGTTCCGGTTGCGCGACAGGCCGCCGGTGCAGGTCAGCACCAGATCACCCAGGCCGCCGAGCCCGGCGAAGGTAGCCGGCCGGCCGCCGCAGGCGAGCCCCAGGCGCATCATCTCGTGCAGACCGCGAGTGATCAGCGCCGCGCGCGTGTTCGAGCCGTAGCCCAGACCGTCCAGCACGCCGGCGGCGATCGCGATCACGTTCTTCGCCGCGGCGCCTATCTCCACGCCCACCACGTCGGTCGAGCTGTAGAGCCGCAGCGCCCCGCACGAGAGTTGGGCCTGCAGCCGTTCCGCCACGCCGGTCTCCTCCGACGCGACGACGCAGGCGGTCGGCAGCTCGGCGGCCAGCTCGGCGGCGAACGACGGACCGCTGATCGTCGCGAAGTCGATGTCGACGCCCGCCGACGAAGCCTCCTCCGCGCAGACATCGCTCATCCGCCGGAAGTGGCCCCGGTGATCGGACTCGATCCCCTTGGCGCCCGAAACCAGGGTCACCCGCTCGGGCAGCGGGGCGGCAGCGCCCAGGCTGGCGCGCGCGTCCAGGAAGGAGCGAACGACCGCGCGAAAGCCATGGGAAGGCACGACGACGAGCACCGTGCCGCTGGCGGCGGCCTGTCGCAGGTCCCAGGTAACGCGGACCTCGGCCGGGAGCTCGACGTCTGGCAGGTAACGCTCGTTCACCCGTTCGGAGGCGAGCTGCGCGCCGAACTCGGCCGAGCGCGCCCACAGCAGCACCGGCGTACCTGCCCGGGCCGCGTGAATGGCAAGCGCGGTGCCCCAGGCGCCCGCACCGAGCACGGCGATGCCGCCGGCGGCTCCGGCGCTGCTCAACCGGAGCCCTCCGGCGCGGGGGGCTTCGCGCCCAGTCGCGATTCCGTTCCGGCCCGCAGCCGCACCAGGTTGGCCCGGTGCTTGACGATGACGAGCACGGCGATCCCCGCCGTACCCGCCAGCAAGGCCGCCCCCGAATCCACCCCCTGGTCAACTCGAAAGGCGCCGCTCAACCAGTAGACGCCGACCAGCAGCGGCAGCGCCACGGCCGCCGAGATCGAGCCCAGGGAAACGTAGCGCCTCCACGCCACCATGACGATGAACACGGCCAGCGCTCCGAGCGCGGGTCCGGGCACCAGCAGCGCCAGGACACCAGCAGCCGTGGCCACTCCCTTGCCGCCACGGAACCCGAGAAACAGCGGGAACACATGCCCGGCGACCGCCGCGACCGCGGCCGCCGCCAGCCACCAGGAGCCGACCTCGAGAGAACGCGCCAGGACCACCGCGGCGGCGCCCTTGGCGGCGTCCAGCAGCAGCGCGAGCAGAGCCGCCCACTTGCCCGAGGCCCGCAGCACGTTCGTCGCGCCGGCGCTGCGGCTGCCGATCGCGCGCACGTCGATGCCCCGGTGGAGGCGCACGATGAGGTAGCTCCAGGGCAGGGACCCCAGCAGATACGACAGGGCGACGACAACCGGGCCGGATGCCGTCACGGCGGACCCATCCGCGACGGCGCCGCCCAGGGCAGCGCGTCGGCCGGCCCTTCTCCGGACAGCAGCATCCGCCGCAACATCTCCAGTGCGAACTGGGTCGAGAGCTGCCGGACACGCGCCCGATCTCCGGGGAACCGCGCCTCGAAGTGCGAGCGCGAGTCCGCCGGTCCGGCCACGGCGATGTGGACCGTGCCCACCGGCCGCGACTCGCTGCCGCCACCCGGACCCGCAACGCCCGTGATCCCGACGCCGTAGTCGCTGCCGCAACGCTGCCGGGCACCCGCGGCCATCGCCAGCGCCGTCGGTTTCGACACGGCGCCGTGTTCCGCCAGGGTTTCGCGAGGCACGCCGAGCAACCGCATCTTCAGCCTGTTCGAGTAGGTCAGGAAGCCGCCCACGAACCAGGCGCTGCTCCCGGCGGTGGCCGTCAACCGCTGGCCGAGAAGGCCGCCGGTGCACGACTCGGCCACCGCGACCGTCTCGCCGCGGGCCGCCAGCAAACCACCGACCGCAGCCTCGAACTCGACACCGTCCTCGATCGGTCCGACGTAGAACACCGCGTCACCCAGAACATCCCGCACCGCCTCCTCCATCTCGGACAGACGCGGCGACCGGCCTTCCACGGGGCCGCCGGCGCGCAGGCGCAGCCGGATCTCGCCCGGCCGTGCCAGGACCGACAGGTTCCCGTCGCCGAAGCGCTCGTAGACGGACGCGATCCTCTCTTCGACCACCGACTCCGGCAGGCAGGCGACACGCACCTCGACCTGATCGAACCCCGCACCGTCCTCGGCCCGCGCCGCCAGCCACGGATCGAGGGCGTCCTCGACGAGAGCGTGAAGCTCCCGCGGCACGCCGGGGAACAGAAAGTACGTCGTGCCTCGCGGTGACGGCGCGGCATCCACGATCCGCTGGCCCGGCGCCACGCCGGCGCGGTTCGGCAGCATCTCGGCTCCGTCGACCCGCTCCGCCTGCTTCCGGTTGACCCGGGGAATGCGCCGCCCGAGTTTGCGGAAACCGCGCTCGATCCGGTCCCACTCGGCCTCGTCGACCGCCACCGAACGCCCGAGTAGCCGGGCCACACCCTCCCGCGTCAGATCGTCCCGGGTCGGACCCAGTCCGCCAGTCACGAGCAGCAACTCCGCCCGCTCCCGGAGTCCCTCGAGGGCCTCGGCGATCACCACGACATCGTCGCCGACGACCGCCTTCGAAACCAGTTCCACGCCCCGCCGCCTCAGCACCTCCGTCAGCGCCAGCGAGTTCGTGTCGAGCCGGTCCGTGCCGAGCAACTCGTCGCCGACCGCGAGAATCGAAGCCTTCACCGGCGCAGTGTAGCGAGGCGGCTTGCACCCGCCCGCTCCGGTCCGGGGGGAGGGTCCCAGGGGACGCTCGCCCTCAGGGAGAGAGTGGGGAGTCTGGGCTCGCTGTTGTCGGCTGCGTTCCGCTATGGCGGTGGTTCAGGCAAGGGCGCGGGCAGTCACTTGCCTCCGACCCCCTGGGACCCTCCCCCCGGACCGGAGCGGGCTGGACGCCGTCGGTTCCTGGACGCCTGATGGCTGCGGCCGCTGCTACCGTTGACCCGCATCGGCCATCGGGAAGGAGCGACGTAGTGCCGCGAGTCGACGCCAAGCGCCAGATCACGCTGCCCATCGAGGTATGTAGAGAAGCAGGAATCAAACCCGGCGACGAGTATGGTTGCTTCGCGGCCGAGGGCCGCATCACCATCGTCCGCAAAGAGACCGGTGCGGCCAAGGGCTTTCTCCGGCGCGTCACCGGCGACCAGAGGTTGAGCGACGACGAGTCGCTACGGAGCGCACTCGACGAGCCGAACGAACTCCGTTGACCGCCCCCCAGGGATCAAGCGGCTGACGCGTTTGCGCCGGCAAGTCCAGCCAGGTCGTCGGCGAGGTCGTGAAGGTCGCGGCGAAGGTCAGGCCAAGCCTGGCCCAGGTCGAGCGATCGGACCTCGATCGGGTGGCCGGGAAAGCCGTACGCGTGGCGGAACGGATCGCCGTCCGTGGCGTAGAGCAGCATTCCGGCGGGTGAACGGACCCCGAGGTTGGCTCGGGAGTAGTTCGTGAGGTAGGCCCAAAGTTGGTACAGGTGGTCCGAGCGGAGGAACCTCCCGTCGCGGGCGAACGGCTCCTTCACGCACTTCGTCTCCACGATCACGCTCCGGCTCCGCTCCGAGGCGCGGCGGGAGGGGACGAAGATGTCGGCGAACATAGCCGGCACGGCCGGCGCTGCGATGGGTGCGACCGTGCCGAAGGAGATCTGCCTGTTCCTCGGCCAAACCCCAAGCTCTGGCCGCTCCCGCTTCAGGAAGCCGCGTACGAAAGCCTCGAACAAGTTGCCCATCTCCGTGTCGCTGGCCGCGAATCCCCGGAACCGGTAGCGGCCGTACCGGCCCTCCGGAACCAGGCGGCCGGCAACCAGCCGGCAGACGCTGAGCAGGAAGCCGTAGTCCGAGTTGTTGCGGTGGAGCTGCACGCCGTGGAAGAACTCGCCCCGTAGCTCGACTTCATCGACTTCGGGGAGCAAACGCGCCAGGCGCAGCAGGTCATGGCGCAATCCGTGGTCCAGGTCGTTCGCTGGCAGTGACGCCAACCGCAGCATCGTCGACTTGACGAGGCGATTGGGCAACACGTTGCGTGTCAGTTCCTCGTAGCGCACCGCCACGCGGGCGCGGGAACGAAGCGCCCGGGCAACCGTTCGCACCATGTCGATCTTCCCCTTCGGCCGCCGCGCGTCCTCGGCGCGCTCCAGGTAGCCGCGGTCGAGGCCACGCCGCCACAGCCGCCGGAAGCTGTCACGGAGCAGGCGTGCCAGGAGGTTCTGCGGCAGATCATCGGGGACCGAGGCTTGTTCTCTCGCTGCCGCCGAGTCCAGATGCTCGTCGTACCGCTCCCACGCGTAGCAGAGAACGACGTAGAGAGTGTGGGCCGGAATCTTCATCCCGACTCGGATCAGTCGCTGGCAAGCAGGTTCGCTACGGCTTCCGGAGCTTTCTCCGGCCGGTCGAACCAGTACTCATCGAGCAGCGGCGCGATGTCGAAGCTGACCACCTCCTCGAACCAACGACCGTGGTCTGGCGACTCTCCTGGGGGAGGGTCGCAGAAGTAGCTGTGACCGATACGGAAGCCGGCTCCCAGGTCCGAGTCCCCGGCGATCGTCTCGTTCAAGGCAGCGAGCCTCTCGCCAATGCGCGTGCGAAATGACGCCGGGACGCGTCGATCCTCCAGGTGACGGCGGAACTGGGGGTGCCCGAACGCCGGCTCGACCGTGAAGAAGGCGAATCGCCGGCGGAGTGCGTAGTCGACCAACGCCAGCGAACGATCTGCCGTGTTCATCGTCCCGATCAGATAGAGGTTCTCCGGCACATGGAACCGTTCGCCGGCGCCTCGCGGGTAGGCGAGCCGTACCGCCCATTCCTCCGACCGCTTGTCCGCCTCGACGAGCATCAGTAGCTCGCCGAAGATGCCGCTCAGATTGCCTCGGTTGATCTCGTCGATCAACAGCACGTGGGGCCGGTCATGGTCCTCCCGCGCACGCTTGCAGAAGTCGAGGAACGGCCCGTCGCGAAGCACGAAGCCGCCATCTTCCGTTGGCCGGTAGCCGCGGACGAAGTCCTCGTAGCCGTAGGACTGGTGGAACTGCACGGCCTCGATGCGCTCCATTGACTGCTCTCCCGCCAGCAACCATGCCAGGCGCTGCGCGATGAACGTCTTGCCAGTGCCGGGCGGACCTTGGAGCACGAGGGCCTTCTTGCGCCTGAGCTGGGTAAGCAGCCGCTCGATGTCGGCCCGGTCGAGGAAGATGTCGGCGGCGGCGGCGCCAGTGGTGTAGTTGGCGATGGGCTCCTCAGTATCGCCTGAGGCGGGCACGTCTGCTCCGCCACCAGCCTTCCGCGGATTCCCCATCATCTTCAGCGTCAGGTTCCACGGGTCGACGCCGAGTTCATCGCTAAGTCCACTAATCGCCCGGCTGAACTCGACGTAGCGTTCGCCAACCGAGTTCCCTGCCCCTCTTCGGCAGAGCCGACAGAAGTCGGCAGCCTCCGACCGGAGGTTGACCAGCCAGTTTCCCGTGTATAGCTGCCAGCGGTCAGAGTCGTGCCCATGCCAGCAGACGCTCAGGATCATCGGCGCAAGGTAGCTCGGTCCATCCTCGGACCCGTCCAAAGGCCGACTGTCAATCCACTCCGCGAAACCGTCCACTCGCGCGGCGGCTTCGTCTTCGCTCGCTGGCCACCGGACGAAGCTCCGCAACCGATCCGTCGCTTCTTCGTCTCCCGCCAGTTCGTCCGCGAGCTTGAGAAGGAAAGGACCGTCCCATGCCGGTCCTCCCAACAGCGGGTAGTAGCTCTCGGCGAATTCCCTCAAGCCGCCGCCATCGGCGAACCGACGAGCCGCCTCTCCCACACTGCGAGAAACGTCTCTGTCCA
Organism: Holophagales bacterium; assembly: GCA_009837885.1. Taxonomy (GTDB): domain Bacteria; phylum Acidobacteriota; class Thermoanaerobaculia; order Multivoradales; family Multivoraceae; genus Multivorans. Next base: position 77,719 of record VXSP01000011.1, read on the forward strand.
TCGTCGCCACCCAATCGCTTGTCCAACCCTGGTGGTCGCCCCTCGTCTCGTATCGCTTCCGCACGCGCGCCAACTCGTTCTTTGGAATCTCCATCAGTCGCGAACCCTCCCCGCGTTCCCATCCCAGCTCGGCGCGCAACCCTACTAACGCGCCGATGGAATCCGACAGGCGGCGTCAAGGCCCGGCTTCAAGTCGCTCCACAGTGACGGTGAACACTGACAATCAGTCGACAATCACCTCGGCAAGACGTGGTCGTCGTAGAGCAGGTCGCCGTGCTCTACAGCAGAAGGGCCCGGCTGCAGCGACTCGGCGCAGCGACGGCCGATGGCGAGCAGCTCCTCGACTCGCACATCCAGGTCGCGGCGGCGCTCCTCGCGCGCGAGACGTTCCCGCAACGCCACTGTGACGGCGCCGGTCATCGTCTCCCCGGTCAGCCGGGCCAGTTCGCGCGCGAGACGACAGGTCTCTTCGTTCCTGATGCTCAGGGTCATCGTCGCTTCCAACCGTTGCCTTCGTTCGGTCCGCGTTACTCCATCACGGCTGGCGGCGGCTCGGCTTCCTCGCCGACAACGAGCGCCGCGGCGACCTCGCGCTGCAGCGGTTCAGGGTCGCGGCGCACGTAGAGGCGCGCCAGTTCCTGGCCACGTTCCACTTTCTGACCCAGTCGCACGTCGTAACGGAGCGCGACGGCGTGGTCGATGCTGTTCGGGTCCCGGTCCGGGCGGCACGCGTTGGCGAAGGCGTTGCCGATGCGGCGGCAGTCGACGGCTTCGAGGAATCCCGATTCGGAGGCCGTGACGACGGCTTCGACCGGCGCCAGGTCGAGGGAGTCGACCCAGCCGGACCTGGCGCCCTGCGCGTCGGCCCAGTCGAGGAGCTTCTGCCGGGCGGCGCCGGAAGCGATCGCAGCCTCGATGTCCCGCGGCAGGAGTTCCTTTCCTACCAGGCGGGCAGCCTTGCCGCAGATCGCGGTCACCACCTCAAGCAACCGCGGGTCGCCGTCGCCGGCGAGGCAGTCCAGCGCTTCCCTCACTTCGGCCGCGTGGCCAACCCAGCGACCCAGGGGCTGGTTCATGTCGCTCAGGACGTAGTCGGCCGGCGTGCCGCAGGCGGCGCTGATCTCGACGAGGCTCGAGGCCAGCGAGCGGGTGTCGCGCGCGTCGGGGAAGAAGGCGCCGTTGCCGCTCTTCACGTCGAACACGATCCCGGACGCTCCGAGCGCCAGTTTCTTGGACAGAATGCTGCCGACGACGAGGGGAATCGAACTCACGGTCGACGTGCGATCCCGCAGACCGTAGAGACGCCTGTCGGCGGGTGCGATGCCGGCGGTGGCGATGCCGATCGCCATGCCGAAGCGGTCCAGCAGGTCGAGGGCGCCGGCCCGGTCGAGCTCCAGGCGCACGCCCGGGATGCTCTCCAGCTTGTCGGCGGTGCCGCCGCTGTGGCCCAGGGCCCGGCCCGTCAGCTTGGCCGCCGGTACGCCGCAGGAGGCCAGCAGCGGCAAAGCGATCAGACTGACCGTGTCGCCCACGCCGCCGGTGGAGTGCTTGTCGACCAGGGGACCGAAGTCCTCCGCCAGGGCCCACCGGTCGCCGGATTCGAGCATCGCCAGGGTCAGTTCCCGCGTCTCGTCCCGGTCGAGCCCCCGCATCGCGGCGGCCATCAGGAAGGCGGCGAGCTGGACGTCGGTCCAGCTATCGGAGGCCGCACCGTCGACGACCGACCGCACTTCCGCCGCGGTCAGCGTCCGCCCCTCCCGCATCCGGTTCAGGATGTCGAAGGGCGTCGCCATCGGGCTGTCCCGGGACGGCTGCTAGCCGCCGAACGTGAACGGCGACGCGGCCGCCGCTTCGGGGCCGAGCTGCTGCCGGGCGCGGATCGCGTAGCCGCTGTCCGGGAACTCGTTGACTACCCGCTGGAAGGTCTCCCGGGCGCCCTCTTCGTCGCCGAGCTGCGCCAGCGTGGCGGCCAACTCGAACAACAAGGCGTCCTTCGGCAGCGGCGACGATTCGGCCGCCACCGCGCCGCGCAGCGTGGCGGCCAGTTCCTCGCCCCGCCCCTCGGCCCGATCCAGGCTGTAGAGGTTCAACTGCACGCCGATGGCCATCGCGTGATCGCGGCCGGCTGCTTCCAGATAGCCCGTCCACAGCTCCCGCGCCGTAGCGGTGTCCCCATCAGCGGCTGCGATCTGCCCCAGGTAGACGGAAGCCAGCCGGCCGGACGAGGTCGAGCCGAAGCTCGCCCTCACAGCCTCGAGTTCCGTCCTCGCCGCCGAGCGCCGCTCCGCCTCCGAGGCGAAGCTCAGGCCGTCGTCACCGCCTTCACTCCCGGTAGTGGGCGCCTCGGTCTCCGCGGCACCCTCGTCCGGAGCGCTGTCGGGAGGCGTGCCGAACAGGTCGTCGATTGCGTCCGTCGCCGGCGCGTCGATCGGCGCCCGGTAGGTTTTCAGGGCCTCGCTGAGCTGGTAGCTGGCCTCCTTCTCCCGGCCATCCTGGTAGTTGAGGAACAGCACGACCCCGACGACCGCCGCGATCACCGCGGCGACGCCCATCAGGATCTGTCGAACGTGCTCAGCGAACCACGTGGAAGCCGAAAAGACAGCCTCCCGAACTTCGTCGCGCCGTATCTCGTCTCGTGTCAAACGGCTCATTCCGCATCTCCTCCGACGCGGCGAACCCTAGCAGTCGAAACGGCCTGTCCGCGACCCGGTCGACCGTGTGGCAGACTTGGCTACCGGAGGCCAACCGGCCCTCAGCCCGCCACGCAAACCACTGGAGCACCCAAGATGCCCACCCTGGGATTCGGCGAACTTCTGATCGTCCTCGCGATCGTCGTCCTGATCTTCGGCGCCAGCCGCATTCCGAAGCTGGCGGGCGGCCTGGGCAGCGGCATCCGCAACTTCAAGCAGGGCCTGAAGGGACCGGAAGAGGACGAGGCCGAAGACAAGCCCAAGCGCGAGATCGAAGAGTAGAAGCGAGGCGTGGCGCGTCAGGCGGTGGTGCGCCTGGGAGGACTCGAACCTCCTTGCCTGCTGATTGGGAATCCCTGTCGCGCCATCCTCTGGGATGCAGGCTGTGGTGCGCCTGGAGGGACTCGAACCCCCGACCTGCGGATTAGGAATCCGCCGCTCTATCCTGCTGAGCTACAGGCGCCCTCAGATGCCGTGGCCGCGACGCTGACCGCCGCCGCGGCGACTGTCGAAGGATCTCAGTAACGGACCAGGGATTCAACCACGTCGTAGCCGTCGAGCCGGCGGCGGCCGTCCAGGTAGGTCAACTCGACGACGAATCCGATCGCGTCGACCGTTCCGCCAACGGACTCGATCAGGTCCGCGGCCGCCTTCGCGGTGCCGCCCGTCGCCAGCAGGTCGTCGACCAGGACGACGCGCTCGCCCGCGGCGACGCCGTCGAGATGCACCTCCAGGGTGTCGCGGCCGTACTCGAGTTCGTAGCTGCGCGAGGCCGTCTCGGCCGGCAGCTTCCCCGGTTTGCGCACCGGCACGAAACCCACGTTCAGCCGGTTTGCCACCAGCGGGCCGAAAATGAAGCCCCGCGCCTCGATTCCCACCACCTGCTCGATGCGCCGGCCGGCGAACCGCTCCGCGAGCCGGTCGGCCGTCTCGCGCAGCGCCGCCGGATCCTTGAGCAGCGTCGTGATGTCCTTGTACAGGATGCCCGGTCTCGGAAAGTCGGGAACCTCGCGGATCCGCTCCTTCAGCCACTCCGCACTCATGAGGCCGCCTCGGCCTTCGGCTTCCAACCGTGGCGGCCGATCAGCGGGACGAACCGCACCGCCTCGCCGAGCTGGCGAACGACCGTTCCATCGTTGTGCTTCTGGTAGGCGACGAGGCGCTGTTCGTGGCGGTCGCCCTCAGGGATGACGAGACGCCCACCCGGGGCCAGTTGCTCCAGAAGCGAGTCCGGAACCCGCGGCGCGGCGGCGGCCACCAGGATCCGGTCGAACGGGGCTTCGGCGGTCCAGCCGACCGTGCCGTCGAAGACCTGGACCTTGACGTTCGGCAATTCGAGGGCCTGGATCCGACCGATCGCCTCCCGCGCCAACCGGCCCACACGCTCGATGCTGTAGACCCGATGCGCCAGCAGAGCGAGGATCGCCGTCTGGTAGCCGGAGCCCGTGCCGACTTCCAGCACGGAGTCGTCCTCCCGCACGCCCAGATCTTCGGTCATGCGCGCCACGACGTAGGGCTGGGAAATCGTCTGCTCGCAGCCGATCGGCAGCGCATGGTCGCCGTACGCATCGTTGACCAGATGCTCGGGCACGAACAGGTGGCGCGGCACCTGCTCGAACGCGGCGACCACACGCTCATCCCGCAGGCAACCCCGTTCGACCAGGTTCGCCACCATGCGGCGACGGGCGTAGGGATACCCACCCCCCGGACCCGCGGGCCGCGTCTTCAACCCAACGCTCCCGCCAGTCCAGGCAGGACCCCATCGCCGGCCTCGAGCGACTCTCCGTCCGTCAGGTCGGCGGTGAGCGGCGTGATGGAGATGAAGCCGTCCCTGATCGCGGCCGCATCCGTGTCGTCGAGACGCTCCGGGTCCGGCTTGCCGACGATCCAGTACATCGTGCCGCCCCGCGGATCCGCCTGTTCGACGATCGTGTTGCGGTAGGGCCGCCGTCCGAGTCGCGCGACCCTGACCCCGCGGGGCGGGTCGAACGGGAAGTTCACGTTGAGCAGCATCCGCTCGGGAATCCCCTGCTCGACGAGCGACACGATTGCGCGGACCGCCAGAGCCGCCGCGCGTTCCATATCGGCGCGCCTTGCCTTCCGGTACTCCTGGGAGAAGGCGACCGCCGGCACACCGAGCAGCCGCCCCTCGAGCGCCGCGCCAACCGTGCCGCTGTGGGTCACGTCGTCACCCAGGTTGACCCCCATGTTGACCCCCGAGACGAGGAGGTCGGGACGCTGGTCCAGCAGCGAATGGACCGCCAGGTTGACGCAGTCGGAGGGCGTGCCGTCCACCGCGAACCAGCCTTCCCGCACCCGCTTCGCGCGCAACGGCCGAAACAGGGTCAGCGCCTGGCTGCAACCGCTCTGCTCGTGCTCCGGGGCCACTACGTCGTAGATGATCGGCCCTCTGGCGGTCGACACTCCGTCGAGGGCCGCGGCGAGACAGCGCAGACCCGGCGCCGCTACGCCATCGTCATTCGTCAGCAGCAATCGAGTCGCGGCGTCCGCGCCGCGCCGAGGCACGGAAGCAGCCCCGTTTCCTGCAGGTCTGGTGGCAGTCATCGGTCGCGACCGTCTCCCAGGAGGCGACCGACGATCGGCGCCAGATCACGCAGCACGGACGCCGGTACGACCGCCGGATCGGTGATCAGGGCGTGCTCCAGCGCATCGACGCAGGGACACGCTCCGGACCGGCGCTCAACCGGCAACGACTCCACGATTCGGGCCACCGCGGCCTGGGCGGTGCGCGCGTTCTGCCGCAGGACCGCGAGGACGGCCTCGACCGTCACGTCCTCTTCCTCCTCGTGCCAGCAGTCGTAGTCCGTGATCAGGGCCAGCGTCGCGTAGCAGATCTCCGCCTCGCGGGCGAGCTTGGCCTCCTGCAGGTTCGTCATTCCGATCACGTCCGCGCCCCAGCCCCTGTGCATGAAGGACTCGGCGCGGGTCGAGAACTGCGGCCCCTCCATGCACACGTAGATGCCGCCGCGATGGACCACCGCGCCGGCCGCGGCCGACTGGTCCGCGCAGACCTCCATCAGCACCGGACAGATCGGATCGGCGAAGGCGACGTGGGCCGCCAGCCCGTTGCCGAAGAAGGTGTCCGGCCGGTGCCGCGTGCGGTCGATGAACTGGTCCGGCACGACGATGTGGGTCGGCTGGTAGCGCCGCCGCAGCGAACCGACCGCGGAAAGCGAGATCAACCGCTCGACGCCCAGGCTCTTGAAGGCGTAGATGTTGGCGCGGAAGTTCAGCTCGCTGGGCAGGATGCGGTGGCCGCGACCGTGCCGGGCCAGGAAGGCGACGGGCCGGCCGCTGAGCTCCCCGAGCACGAAGACCTCCGACGGGCTTCCGAACGGCGTCTCGATCGCACGTTCCTCATGAACCTCGAGCTCCTCCATGCCGTAGAGGCCGGAACCGCCGATGATCCCGATCGGGTGGGCGTCGACGCTCATCCGCCGGCCCTTCCGGCGATCGTCGAGTTCACGAGAAGAGCCGTCTCCAGCGCGCGCCGGCCGGCCGCGCCGTCGACGAACGGCGCCCCGCCCCCGCCGCAGCGGTCGAGAAACGCCTCGAGCTCGAGCCGCAGCGGCTCACCGCCCTCGACCTCGAGATCAGCGGCCAGAATCCGGCCCGCCGGTCCGCCAGCCGACACGGAGTCTCCGCCGCCAGCCTCCTCTTCGCCGCGCACCCGCCGTGCCCCTCGTACCGTCTGCTTCTGGTAGTCGAGCGAAAAGTACCGATCCTCGAAGAAGACCCGCAACTGGCGCACCCGTTCGGCCGAGACCCGGGACGCCGTCAGGTTCGCCACGCAACCGGACTCGAGTTCGATCCGCGCGTCGGCGATGTCGACCCGGTCCGACAGGACGTCGATTCCGACCGCCCGCACCTCCCGTACCGGACTCGGGTCGAGGGCGTGGAGGATCTGCAGGTCGTGAATCATCAGGTCGAGGACGACGTCCACGTCCAGGCTGCGTGGGCTGAACGGCGACATCCGTTCGACTTCGACGAAGCGGGGCACGAGCCCCAGCGCGAGCACTTCCTGGACGGCCGGATTGTAGAACTCGACATGCCCCACCGCCAGGACGACGCCCCGGGCCGCGGCCGCCGCGATCAGGGCATCCGCCAGGTCGAGATCCGCCGCGATCGGCTTCTCCACCAGCACGTGAACGCCGGCCTCGATCAGGCGCGCCGACACCTCCAGGTGGTCGACCGTCGGCACGGCGACGACGGCAACGCCCACGGCGTTCAGGACCTCGTCGATCCCGGCCGCGACCGACGCCCCATGCTCGAGCGCGACCTCTTCGGCCCGCGCCGGATCCGCGTCGACCACGAACACCGCGTCAGGCCCCAGCAGGCGGGACAGCAGGCGCACATGGTGGCGACCCATCGCGCCGGCGCCCACCACGGCGGCCCGAACCTGAGCTTCCGCGCTCAGGGCGAACTCCCGTCCTTCACGAGCGGGCGCCGCGGGAACCGCGCCGCGCCGAGCGGATGAAGCCCCGGTCGGAACTCCTGATGAAGGCGATCAGGGCATCGACGTCCGCGTGGCCGGCATGCTCGGCGTCGAGCTCCTCCAGCGCCTGGGTCGTGTTCCTCCGCGAGCGGGTGAGCACCCGCACGGCCCGCTCGATCGATCGGATGTCCTCCGGCGACTTGCCCTTGCGCTCGAGTCCGATGCGGTTCACGCCCATGCAGGCCGGCTTGATCCCCACCGTGATGCAGAACGGCAGCGCGTCCATCGTGATCACGGAGTAGCCGCCGATGTAGGCATGCCGACCCACCCGACAGAACTGGTGGACCGCCGAGAAGGCGCCGATCGTGGCGTCGTCCTCGACTTCCACGTGGCCGGCCAGGGTGCCGCCGTTCGTGAACACCGTCCGGCTGCCGACCTGACTGTCGTGGCCGACATGGGTCTGGGTCATGAACAGGTTGTCGTCGCCGATCCGCGTGATGCCGCCGCCGAAGGCGGTGCCCCGGTTGATCGTCGAGAACTCGCGGAACTGGTTGCGGTCGCCGATCACGAGCCGGCTCGACTCGCCCTCGTACTTCAGGTCCTGCGGGTCGAATCCGATCGCGGCGTAGGGGAAGACCTGGTTGGCTCGTCCCATGACCGTGTCGCCGAGGACCGTCGCGTGCGGGCTGATCTCCGTGTCGTCGCCAATCTGAACTCCGGACCCGATCACCGCGTAGGCGCCGACGACCACACCGTCGCCCAGCTCGGCCGAGCGATCGACGATCGCCGTGTCGTGGATCCTGGCCGTCATGAGCCGCGCCGCGGTCCGCGGTCCTTCAGGGCGCCACCATCGTGGAGGTGCAGACCGCCTCCACCGCCAGCTCCCCGTCGACCGTGGCCCGGCCCCGGAAGCGGGAGTGGACGGTGCGCAGGCGAAGCGACTCCACTTCCATCCGCAGTTGATCGCCGGGAACGACGGGACGGCGGAAGCGGGCCCGCTCGATCCCGGAGAAGAAGAGAACCCGGCGATCCCGGTCCTCGATCTCGTGCAGCAGCAGCAGGCCGGCCGTCTGCGCCATCGCCTCGATCACCAGGACTCCGGGCATGATCGGATTGCCCGGGAAGTGGCCGTCGAAGAACGGCTCGTTGCGGGTCACGTTCTTGATCGCCACCACCCGCTTCCCCGGCACCAGTTCCAGCACCCGGTCGACCAGGAGGATCGGATAGCGGTGAGGCAGCACGCTCGCGATCCAGCGCGAGTCGAACGGTCCGAGCGGTGCGCTCACCGCGGCCCCGTCGGTGTCCTCCCGTTCCTTGCTCACGTCTCGTCTCCCCCGTCCGCCGCCGGCTCGCCGCGGCCACCGCGCCCCGCCGATTCGAGTTCGGCCACGCGGCGCTCAAGCGCCCTGAGCGCGCTGCGCATCGCCGGCAGGCGCGACTGTAGCGCGTTCCGCCGGCGCCAGGCCGCGATCGGTACGGCGGGTATGCCCGCGACCCGCTGATCGTCCTCGACCTCCTGGAACACCGCCGACTTGGCCGCCACCTGCACGCCGTCGCCGATCCTGAAGTGACCCGCGACGCCTACCTGCCCCGCCAGGAGCACCTGATCGCCGATGCGGCTGCTGCCGGACACGCCGACCTGACCGCAGAGGATGCATCCCTGGCCGATCTGCGCGTTGTGGCCGATCTGCACCAGGTTGTCGATCTTCGTTCCGCGACCGATCGTGGTGGTGTCGAAGGTGGCCCGGTCCACCGCGGAGTTGGCGCCGATCTCCACGTCGTCCTCGATCACGACGACCCCGACCTGGGGCAGCTTGACCTGGGACGCTCCTTCCGCGGCTTCCGCGAACCCGAAACCGTCCGCGCCCAGAACGACGCCGGAGTGGACCACCACCCGCTCGCCGATGCGGGCGCCGTCGTAGATCACGACATGGGGGTGAAGCACGGTACCGGCGCCCAGGCTGCAACCGCGGCCGACCACCGTGTGGGCGCCGACGACCACACCCGGACCGAGCGTCGAGCCCTCGCCGACCACGGCGAATGCGTCGACGCGGGCGGCGGGATCGACGTCCGCGTAAGCATCGACACAGGCTGTTTCGTGGACGCCGGGTACCACCTCGGGGGCCGGAAAGAGCACCGTCATCAGGTCGGCCAGGGCCCGGTAGGCGTCGTCGCAGAGCACCAGGTCGGCGCGGAGATCCCCAAGCGTTTCGGGAGACAGTTCCCTGGACACCAGCAGTGCGCCGGCCTTCGAAGCCAGCGCCTGGTCGCGGTACCGCGGGTTGGTCAGAAAGGAGAGATCTCCAGGACCCGCGGCCGTCAGGGTGGCGATGCCGTCGATCGGCCGATCCGGATCGCCCTCGAGGTCAGCTCCAACCATCGCGGCAAGATCGGCGAGGCGGTGGGTCACGGGGCGAGCCTACCGGATACGATGCGGCACGCACCGTAGCCAGGGACCCTCGCACGACCGGGAGATCCGATCTCGATGAGCAACGCGACATCGCACCCGCACCGCCACCACTCCAGGCCCAATGGCGCCGCCATTCTCGCTGCCCTCGTCTGCGCCGCTCTCGGCGCCGGAGCGGCTGCCGCAACCGACAACTGGCCTCAGTTCCGCGGCCCGGGCATGAACCCGGCCGTTGCCGACAACCCCGCCCTGCCCGACCGCTGGAGCCAGACGGAGAACGTCGAGTGGGTCGTCGAGGTCCCCGGGCTCGGCTGGTCCAGCCCGATCGTCTGGGGCAATCGGGTGTACCTGACGACCGCGGTCTCCGAAGGCGAGTTCGAACGCCCCCAGGCCGGTCTCTATGCCGCCCGCGGGCGCAGTGAACCGCCGCAGGCGCGGCACGACTGGCGCGTGTACTGCCTGGATCTGGCGACCGGCGAGGTGCTCTGGGAGCGCTCGGTCAAGGCCGGCATACCCGAGTTCCCGCGCCACCAGAAGCAGACCTACGCCTCGGAGACGCCGACCACCGACGGCGAGCGGGTCTACGCGCGCTTCGGCGACCTCGGTGTCTTCGCCTTCACGATGGAGGGCGAGCCCGTGTGGAGCTTCGACACGCCCTATCGCCCGACGATGTGGGACTACGGCTCCGCCTCCTCGCCCGTGCTGCACGACGATCTGCTGATCATCCTCTACGACAACGAGGAGGAGTCCTGGATCGCCGCCCTCGACAAGCACACCGGCGAAGAGCGCTGGCGCACCGCCCGGGAAGAGGTGTCGAGCTGGGCGACGCCGTTCGTCTGGCCGAACGAAGCCCGCACCGAGATCGTCACCAGCGGCAAGAACCGGATCCGCTCGTACGGCCTCGACGGCCAACTGCTGTGGGAGATGGACGGCCGCATGTCCTGGGCGGCCATCGCCACGCCGTTCGCGGCTCACGACATGGTCTACGTCAACTCCGGCTACTTCCAGGACCAGCGCCGGCCGGTCTTCGCCATCCGTCCGGGCGCGCTGGGCGACATCACCCTGGAAGGGGAGGCGACCGAGAGCGAGTTCGTCGCCTGGCACCAGCCCAAGGCCGGCAACTACAACACGTCGCCGCTGGTCTACAAGGGCGTCTACTACAGCCTGCTGGACCGCGGCTTCTTCGAGGCGTACGACGCGCTCACCGGCGAATCGGTGTACGGCCGGAAACGGGTGGCGCCCCGCGGCGGCGCCAGCTTCACCTCATCTCCGTGGGCCTACAACGACCGCGTGTTCGCGCTGAGCGAGCAGGGCGATACCTACGTGATCCGCGCCGGCTCGGAGTACGAGGTACTCCACACCAACAGCCTCGACGAAATGGCGATGGCGTCACCGGCGGTCGCCGGCGACCGGCTGCTGATCCGTACGCGGTCGAAGCTCTACAGCATCCGCAACCGCGAGTAGCTACTCCGTAGGAGTCGCCGGGTACGCGGCGTTGTAGCGCTCGATGATCAGGTTCGTGATGTCCGCGGCGTCGGCGGCGAACAGCAGGCCGCCCTGGAACTTGTTGAAGATCGCGGTGTAGCCGAACTCCCGGCCGACCTGGGAGATGATCGGCAGCACCGCCTGCTCGATCTCGCCGAACCTCTCGCCCTGCACTTTCTGCATCTCGCGGTTCGCGTCGTCCTGGGCGCGGCGCAGATCGATCGTCATGTCCTCGAGCTGCTTCTCCAGCTCGGCCAGGCGGTCCTCGGCCAGCGTCAGCCGGCCGTCGTTGTACTGCTTCTGCAGCGCGGCCAGTTGCTCCTGCCTGGTGGTGAGCTCCGCCTGCTTCTCGTCCCGGAGCCGCGTGAGTTCCTGAACCGCGACCTGCCCGCGCGCCGACTCCTGCAGCAGGCGCTCGACCTCGACCACGGCGATCTTGCTCTGGGCCAGGGCCGGCCCGGCCATGAGGACACCCGCGATGATGGCGGCGGTCGCCGCGGCGGCGCGGAATCCAGTGGGTTTGACGTTCATCTTCGTAGTTCTCCGTGAGGCGTCAGAAGCTGGTTCCAATGCTGAAGTCGAAGCTGTCGAACCGCTCCCGGTCGACGCCTCCGAGGTTGTCCAGCGGATTCAGGTTCGTAGCGTAGATGAAGCGGAGCGGAGCTCCAAGGATGGGCACGTTGACCCGAAGCTCGATGCCGGCCGACATTCGCATGTGGTTGAAGTCGACGTCCTGGTCGTCGCCGTAAACGTTGCCGGCGTCAAAGAACGTCACGACGCGGAAGGGGCCGTTGACCAGGGTGTGGTGCTCGAGGTTGATGACCACGCTCTTGTTGCCGCCCTGGGGGAAACCGTTCTGGTCGAGGATCGTGCGGCCGGTTTCCGGATCCCTCACCCAGATGGAACGGAACGCGAAGCCCCGGAGGCTGTTCTCGCCGCCCAGCAGGTAGCGATCCAGGAAGAACAACTGGCGCAGGTTGCCGGCGTCGTCCTCGCCGAACGGCTCGATGTAGCCGAGCTGGATGTTCGCCCGCCCCACCGTCCGCAGACCGCGCCTCGTAAGCGGCACGGTGATCGCCGCGTTGAGCGACGGGCGGATGAAGAACGACTCGCCGCCCAGGGGGCCGCCCGCGTACTCGAGGGACGCGATCAGGCGCCTGCCCTGGGTCGGCTCGAGGCGGCTGTTGTGACTGTCGTACTGGTAGCTCGCGGTGACGGACCGGCGGTTGAACTCGAAAGCCTGCTCGAAGGTGTCGCTCGTCGTGTCGTCGCTCTGTTCCGGATTGTCGAAGAAGTAGAAGGTCTGCGACTGGTAGCTCTCGATGTCCATGTTGCTGTAGGACAACTGCACGAGTTCCCACCGGCGGAAGGAACGACCGTAGGTGAGTACGCCGCCGGCCTCCTTGCTCCGGTAGCGCTGGTCGATCAGGAGGTCGAAGTCCGTGTCCCGGTTGAAGAGCTGAACCCCGAAGTTCTGGGGCCGGTCCTTGACCCAGGGCATGTAGTACGAGACGTCGAAGATGTCGCGATAGCGGCCTGTCTGGATCGACACGCCGACGGTCTCGCCCCGGCCCAGGAAGTTCCGCGTGCGCAACGCCGACTGGACGAAGAAGCCGTCGAGTTCGCTGTAGCCGCCGCCGAACTGAACCTCGGTCTGCCCGGTCTCCGTGCCCTTGACGGTGATGTCGACCTGCTTGTCGTCCGTGTCGTAGTCGACCTCGACAGGGTCGTCCTCGTTGACGACGTAGTACTCGAGCTGGCTGAGCCGCAGCAGGCTCGTGCGCAGCATGCCCGAGTTGAAGACGTCGCCTTCCTTGAGCAGCATCTGGCGGCGGAGCACCCGGTCGCGGGTCCGGTCGTTGCCGGTGAACTCCATCCGTCCGATCCGGAACTGGTCGTTCTCCTCCACGGTCACCAGGATGTCGGCCACCAGGTCCTCGCGCTCGACGATCTCCATCTTCACGTCGGCGAAGATGTAGCCGCTGTTCCGATACAGCTCTCCGATCTGCTCGACACCCTCGTCGATGATGTCCGAGCGCAGCCAACCGCCCTTGGGATCCTTGAACACGGCGACCAGCAGGCCCTCGGGCAGTACCTCGGCCCCCTCGACCTGGACCTCGCCCAGCTTCCAGCGCGGGCCCTCCTCGATCGGAATCACCAGGGCGAGTTGCCGTTTGCGGTCCTCGATGCGTTCGGCGTTCGGCTTCCGCTCGATCACGTCGAGCTCGGGCTCGCCGACCTCGACGTCCTTGTAGCCGAACTGGCGGTACAGGCCCTTGACGTTGTCGAGGTCCTCCTGGACCGTGGCCGAGTTGAACACGTCGCGCTTGCGGATCCGGGTCAGGAGGTTCGACTTCTTCGTCTTCTCCATCTGCCGCCGGAGGCGGCCGGCGGAGAACACCTCGTTGCCCTCGAAGTCGACCTGGCCGATCTTGACTCTCCCGCCCTCGTCGACCGTGATCAGCACCCGCTTCTCGCCCAGGCCCGCGTCCTGGATCTCGACGTGGATGCCCGCGAACCGGAAGCCACGCTCCTCGTAGAGCTTCTTGATCGCCTCTTCGAGGCGCGCCAACTCGCCCAGGTCCAGCGGCAAGCCCTCGAAGACCGAGATCCGCTCCCGGTCCGTCATGTCGCCGATGTCGCTTCGCTTCACCTTCTTCAGACCGTCGTACTCGAGCGAAACCAGGAGCGGCCTTTCCGTGAGGGTCACCCGGACCAGAACCCCATCGCCCTGCGCCTCGGCCGCGATCGAGATGTCATCGATCAGCTTGCGCTCCCAGAGGTCCTTGATCCGCTCGTTCACACGGCCGGGATCCCAGGGTTTTCCGGCCTCGATATCCAGGTAGTAGTTCAGGCTGTCTTCGCTCAGCGTCTCGACGCCGGCGTACTCGACCGACACGATCGGCCGGCCGACCAGCAACTGGCCGGCGGCAGGTACGACCAGCAGGAACGAGGCGACCAGCGCGCCCGGCCATGCCAGCCTTCGAAGGACCTTTCGATCAGGATTCCGCAAGAGCAGGTTCCTCCTCAACGGTAGGGGCAGCGCCTTGAACGACTTCCAGGACCAGTTCTTCCTGGGCCAGATCCACACGGATGCGCTCGACGGAGTCGTCGGGACTCTGGATCAGCAAGTCTGACACCGCATCCTGAACGTGACGCTGGATCGTGCGGCGCAACGGACGGGCTCCGGTCGACGGATCGATACCCGCCTGCTCCAGGAGCCACTCGCGCGCCTCGCTCGTGACCTCGACGGCCAGACCCCGGTCGGCAAGCGTCTCGTTCACATCGGAGAGCAGGAGGCAGGTGATCGCGCGCAACTCCTCCCGGCCCAGCGGATTGAACACGATCGTCTCGTCGATGCGGTTGATGAACTCCGGGCTGAAGCTGCGACGAAGTTCCGCTTCGATCTCTTCCCTGATGCGGCCGAAGTCCTCTTCCGAGCCGAACTCTTCTCCGGAGGTCCCGCCGAAGCCCATGCGCCCGCCCTTGAGCACCAGCTTGCTGCCCAGGTTCGAGGTCAGCAGCACCAGGGCATGACGGAAATCGACATGGTTGCCGTAGGCATCCGTGAGGCTCCCTTCCTCCAGGATCTGCAACAGCAGGTTCATGATGTCCGGATGCGCCTTCTCGATCTCGTCGAAGAGGATCAGGGAGTACGGCTGGCGCCGAACCCGCTCCGTCAACTGACCGCCCTCCTCGAAGCCAACGTAGCCCGGCGGCGAACCGATCAGCTTGGAGGCCGAGTACTTCTCCATGTACTCGCTCATGTCGAAACGCATGAGAGCGGTCTGGCTGCCGAACAGGAATTCGGCGAGGCGCCTGGCGACCTCCGTCTTGCCGACGCCACTCGGGCCCAGGAAGACGAACGAACCGACCGGGCGGCGGGGATCGGACACGCCGAGCCGCGACCGGCGAATGGCGCGGCTGATCGACCGGATCGCCCGATCCTGCCCGACGATCCGGCGCCGCAGGACGTCCTCCATCTTCATCAACCGCTTCGCCTCGTCGCCACGCACGGCAGCCACCGGCACCCCTGTCCAGGAGGCGATCACCTCCTCCACGTCCTGAGCGGTCACGACCTGATCCTCAACGTCCTGATCCTGCAACTGCTCGACGCTCTCAAGATCTTCCCGGAGTTCGATCTCGCGCTCGCGGAAACGGACGGCGCGGTCGAAGTCCTTGTCCGAGATCGCCGCCTTCATCTCGGCCACCACTTCCCGGATCTCCTGCTCGATCCGCCGCGCCTGCCTGGTATCCCGAACCCGGCGCAGCTTGACCCGGGCGCCGGCTTCGTCGATCACGTCGATCGACTTGTCGGGCTGATGACGGTCGGTGATGTAGCGGTTGGAACCGGCGATCGCGGCGCGCAGCGCGGCGTCGTCGTAGGCGACGTTGTGGAAGCCCTGGTAGCGCTCCTTCAGGCCGACCAGAATGTCGTAGGTCTCGTCGGCGGAAGGAGGCTTGATCTGAACCGCCTGGAATCGCCGCAGCAGCGAGCGATCCTTCTCGATGTGCCGGCGGTACTCCCGCTGGGTCGTGGCGCCGATGCACGCGATGTCGCCCCGCGACAGGGCCGGCTTCAGGATGTTCGCGGCGTCGAGCGAACCCTCAGCCGAACCGGCCCCGACCAGAGCGTGGATCTCGTCGATGAAGACGAGCACGTCTTCGCCCTCCTCGAGCTCCTTGAGGATGCCCTTCAGGCGCTCCTCGAACTGGCCCCGGTACTTCGTGCCCGCGACGATCAGGGACAGGTCGAGCGCAACGATCCGCTTGCGCACCAGGAACTTCGGGACCCGGCCGTGGGACACCCGCTGCGCCAGCCCCTCGACGATGGCCGTCTTGCCCACCCCCGGCTCCCCGAGCAGGATCGGGTTGTTCTTGGTCCGTCGCGCGAGAATCTGGACGATTCGACCGACTTCCTGTTCGCGGCCGATCAGGGGGTCGAACTGGTCCTGCTGCGCGAGCGCGGTCAGGTCGCGGCCGAACTCCGTCAGGAAGGGCAACTCCTGTTTACCGCGCCTGCTGGCGCGCTCGCGAGCGATGGTCGCGACCTGTTCGCGCACCGTCGCAACCTCGAGTCCGCGCTCCGCGAGAACGCGCTGGGCCAGACAGCCGTCGACCCGCATGATGCCGATCAACAGATGCTCGGAGCCGACGGCGGCATGAACCATGCTCTCCGCCTCGTGAGAGGCGTGGGCCAGGATCCTCTTCGACTCCTCCGACAAGGGCAGTTCGGCGGTCGACGAGATGCGCTCGACGAAGACCCGCTCGCCCTCTATCTCGTGGCGCAGATCCTCCGGCTTGACCTGGAGGCGCTGGAGGAGTTCGATGACCGACTCCTCTCCCTCGCGCAGGATGCCGAGCAGGATGTGCTCCGACTCGATCACCCGACTGCCCAGCTTGCTCGCCTCGTAGCGGGCGAAGAAGAGCGCGCGGCGCGACTTCTCGTTGTACTTCTCGAACACGGACCAGAGTTTATTCGCCCAGCGCCGTCAGACGGCCACCGTCGAGACGAAGCATCCTGCCGCAGCGCTTCGCCACTTCCGGGTTGTGTGTCACCAGCACCATCGTCGTGTCCCGGCGCCTCCTCAGCGTGTCCAGGAGCTCCAGCACCTGCTCGCCGCTCCTGGAGTCCAGGTTGCCGGTCGGTTCGTCCGCCAGCAGCACCGCCGGTTCAAGCACCAGGGCGCGGCAGATCGCGATCCTCTGCCTTTCGCCGCCGGAGAGTTGCTGAGGGAAGGCGCCGGCGCGGTCGGCAAGGCCGACCTGGTCCAGGAGCGCCAGCGCCCGGACGCTGAGAGAGGAGGTCGGGCGGCCCGCGATCCGACCCGGCATCATCACGTTCTCGAGCGCGGTGAAGTCCGGCAGCAGTTGATGGAACTGGAAGATGAAACCGAGAGACCGGTTGCGAAAGCCCGCCAGGGCCGACGGCCTGGCCGCGGTGAGGTCGACGCCGTCGACTCGAACCGAACCCGCGTCCGGGGTATCGAGCGCGCCCAGGATGTTGAGCAGCGTCGACTTGCCCGAGCCGGACGGACCGACGATGGCAGCCGTCTCGCCGCGCGCAACCTCCAGGTCCACGCCGCGCAGCACCTGCCGCCGGACCGCGCCGTCCTGGTAGGCCTTGGTGACCCCGGCGGCCTCGATCACGTGCGCGCACTCCGCATCGCCTCGACCGGGTGAAGAAGGCTCGCCTTGCGCGCACCGATCACGGCGGCCGCGGCAGTGAACAGGACGGTCACGACCAGCACGACGAACACGTCCGAACCCCGGACCAGGAACGGCACGTAGTCCACGACGTACACGTCCGACGGCGTGGAGATCACGCGGTAGCGGTCGAGGAAGGCGGCGAGCCCCGCACCGGCGGCACCGCCGAAGCCGGCGCCGCCCACCGACAGCAGCGCGCCGAGCAGCAGGAACACCCGCTGCAAGCGGGCCGGCGGCGCACCCATTGCGGCGAGCACGCCGACCTCGGCGCGCTTGCTCGAAAGCACCATGGACAATGCCGCGAGCAGGGCGAACGAGGCGACCGCGACGATCAGCGCCACTGCCGAGAACACGAGTCCCTTCTCGAGGCGCAGCACGAACAGAAGCGCCCGGTTGGCCTGCCTCCAGGTCGTCACCGTTGCCACGGTCGGGTCGATCCCCCGCCGCAGGAAGCCGCCGATCTCCTCCGGATCCGCCTCCGGGGCAAGTGTCAGGTCCAGTCGCCTGTCGCCCCGTGCGAACAGGGCGGAAGCCTGCTCGAGCGGCACCAGCACCGGATCATTCGTGTCCTCCGCCCGGTCCGACGTGTAGATCAGATCGACCGGCAGCATCCGGGTCCGTGGCTGGGGCCCGACCGGCGTAAGACCGGGGCGAGGCGAAACGACGCGAACCATGTCGCCCACGGCCAGCCCCATCCGCAGCGCCACGGAAACGGGCACGATCAGTCCGGGCGTCGCCTCCCCCTGGACCGGGATCCAGGACGGCGGTGTCTTCTCGTAACCCAGCACCTCGACCGCGATCGGACGGTCGTCATCGGCCAGCCAGCCCCGCGCATAGAGCAACTCCTGGACGCCGGCGACGCCGTTCGTCGCGGCGGCCAGTTCGGCCAGCCCTCGCACCGGGTCCGTCGTAGCCGCACCCTCGAGGGCGCTTCCGGGAACGTTCCCGCCGCCGAGCTCGATCTGGAGGGCCGGGGTATGCCGCGCCAGATCTTCCAACAGGAGGTTCTGAAAGCCGGCAAGCGCCGCCAGCGCCAGCACCAGCGCAGCCGTACCCACCGCCAGGCCGCCCGCCGTCAGCGTGGACAGGGCCCGGATGTGCGCGTCCGCGCGGGTGGATCGAAAGTACCTGACGGCTATGTGCCAGACGAACCCCACGGCGAGGCGAGGCTACTCCGAAGCGCCCTCCAGCACGCCGATGTAGGGCAGGTTGCGGTAGCGGTCGTCGTAGTCCAGGCCATAGCCGACGACGAACACGTCGTCGACCTCGAAGCCGCGATAGTGGATCTGCACCGGCGTCTCCCGCTTGCAGGCCTTGTCGAGCAGCACGCAGAGCCGCACCGAACGCGCTCCCCTGAACCCCATCAGCGCCATGATCGTCCGCATCGTGTAGCCGGTGTCCACGATGTCCTCGATGAGCAGGACGTCGCGCCCGGCCAGGGAGTGATCGAGGTCGCGACGGATCCGCACCTCTCCGGGCGACGTCGTCTCGCCCCGGTAGCTCGAGGTCTGGAAGAAGTCGACGACGAGCGGCCGGGAGAGCCGCTGGAGGAGGTCGGACATGAAGAAGACGGAGCCCTTCAGCACCCCGACGCAGAGCAACTCCTCGCTGTCGGCGTAGTCCCTCTCGATCTCCGCGGCCAGCTCGCCGACCCGGCGGTCAAGTACTTCCCTCGAAATCAACTCGCGCGGCATGCCGTCTTCGGTCATGGAACTCCTCAGGATATGGTCTGCCGCACTCCAAGCCTGGAGCGGGCGACGCGAGAGAACGCCGTGAATGGACACAAGGATACCGGCCCGGACAGGAGTCTCGCGGCCGAACTCGAGGACAGCCGGCGACGCTGGCTGGATGCGGGAATTCCGACGCCGGAGGCTCTCCTCGTCACCGGCTCCGGCCTGAACCTGGATCTCGGCGAGCCGGCGGCGGGTCCGTGGCCGTTCTCCGACCTGTTCCCCTTCGAGGTCGAGGCGATCGAGGGCCACGCGGTGACCGCCGAACTCGTGCGGACGGGCAACAGCAGACTGGTGCTCTACAGCCGTGGCCGATTACACGCCTACCAGGGCTACACGCCGGCCCAGGTCGTCTACCTGGTGCGGCTCAGCGCCCTCCTCGGCGCCCGGTCGCTGGTCGTCGCGAACGCCGCCGGTTCGCTGCGGGCGGACCTGCCGCCCGGCTCGATCGCGGCCATCTCCGACCACATCAACCTGACCGGTCTGAACCCGCTGAGAGGCCGGCTCCCGGCTGCCTGGGGGCCGCAGTTCCCCGACCTCGCGGATGCTTACGACCCCGGCCTGCGCCGCCGCTTCGCGGAGCTCGGGGAACAGGCCGGAATCCCGGTCGGCGAGGGGGTCTACGCCGGGCTGCTCGGACCGTCCTTCGAGACCCCCGCCGAGATCCGCGCCTACCGCACCCTGGGCGCCGACCTGGTCGGCATGTCGACCGTGCTCGAAGTGATCGCCGCCCGCCACATGGGCCTCCGCGCGCTCGGCTTCTCCCTGGTCACGAACATGGGCGTGGGGCTCGTGGACGAAGCGGTCGACCACCAGGACGTACTGAGGGTCGGCGGCAGAGCCTCCGGCGGCGTCGCCCGACTCATCTGCGACCTGTTCGCGGACGACGCGTTCTGGAACATGGAATCGAGCTGAGCCATGTCCGAACTCGAAGCCCAGATCGAGAACCGGCGCGACAAGCGCGACCGTCTGCGCGAACAGGGCGTCGATCCCTACCCGACCCGCGCCCCGTACGACCTCGAGCCGGGCGAAGTCTGCGAGCGCTACGGCGAGCAGACCGAGGCGGAACTCGAGCAGGTCGCCGTCTCTCTCAGGGTTCCCGGCCGCGTCCGCGCGCACCGCACGCACGGCAAGGCGGCGTTCCTCGACATCTCCGACGGCGCCGACTCCAGGGTCCAGGTGCTCCTGCGCCGCAACCACGTGGGCGAGGACTGCTGGTGGCTGCTCTCACAACTCGACATCGGCGACTACGTGCTCGCCGAAGGCCCGCTGATCCGCACCCGCACCGGCGAACTGACGATCGCGGCCGACCGTCTCGACCTGCTGGCGAAGGCGACGCGGCCGCTGCCTGAGAAGTGGCACGGCCTGGCCGACCGCGAAGAGCGTTACCGGCGCCGCTACCTCGACCTCCTGAACTCAGCCGAATCGACGCGGCGTTTCGTCGTCCGCTCGCAGGCGATCGCCGCGCTCCGCGCCTGCCTGCTCGACGAGGGCTTTCTCGAAGTCGAAACGCCGATGATGCAGGCGATCCCCGGGGGCGCAACGGCCCGGCCGTTCGTGACCCATCACAACGCGCTCGACCTCGACCTCTACCTGCGCATCGCGCCCGAGCTGTATCTCAAGCGCCTGCTGGTCGGCGGCCTGCACCGGGTGTTCGAGATCAATCGCAACTTCCGGAACGAGGGCATCTCGACCCAGCACAACCCCGAGTTCACGATGCTCGAGTTCTACTGGGCCTACTCCGACTACGAGCAGTTGATGGCCTTCACCGAGACGATGTTCGCCGCCGTCCTGGATGCCGTGCATGCCGACGGTTCGACAATCTGCACCTGGCGCGGCAACGAGATCGACTTCCAGGCCCCCTGGCCGCGACTCAGCGTGCGGCAGTCCCTGATCGAGATCGGCGACCTCGATCCGGCCGCGGTCGACGACGAGGCGGCGCTCGCTGCGGAACTCGCCCGCCTGGACGAAGACCTGCCGAAGAACGCCGGCTACGGCAACCTGCTGATGGCCCTCTTCGACCGCCTCGTCGAACCGAAGCTGATCCAGCCCACGTTCATCCACGACTACCCGATCGAGGTCTCACCCTTCGCCAAGCAGTCGGCCGGCGACTCCCGCTTCACCGAGCGGTTCGAGCTCTTCATCGGCGGCATGGAGATCGCCAACGCCTTCACCGAACTGAACGACCCGGACGCCCAGGCCCAACGCTTCCGCCAGCAACTGGCCGCCCGCGAAAGCGGCGACGACGAGGCCCACCGCTTCGACCGCGACTACGTTGAAGCCCTCCAGTACGGCATGCCACCCGCCGGCGGCCTGGGCCTCGGTATCGACCGACTGGTCATGCTCCTGACCGACGCCCGATCGATCCGGGACGTGATCCTGTTCCCGTTGCTGCGGCCACGATAGGAGCCGTCGGAGCCAAGGCCACGTCGAAGACGACCAGGCGCATCGGGCGTCAGTCTTCCCGCCGTGCGGTAAGCCACTGCTCCACGGCCAGCCTGGCTGGATCCTCGAGCCACGGCAGAACGTCGAGGTTGCCCTCGCGGGCGGCGGCTTCGATCTCGATCTCGTCCCGGTCGAGGAAGCGCGCGGCCCGATAGTAGGCGTCGCCGCCGGTGACGGCGAGATCGCCCAGCTCGATCAGGTGGCCCGCGAGTTCGCGGGCGAGGCGGAGTCTCGCAGGCAGCGGTGGCGCGGGCAGTGGCCGCGGCAGGTGATGTTCGAGACCAGCGGCTTCGGCGGCACTTCGGAAGGCCGCCTCGTCCGGGGGCGAATCGTCACCGTGGAAGACGGCGTCGAAGGCCTCAGGCCAGGTCCGTTCCAGACGTTCGGCGAGGAGGTGGCGCTCGCGGGCATCGAACGTCATCGCGCGAGGCACGACGCGACGCGCCCCGGCGGCCGCGAACCGGGGCATGGCCGTCTCCAACACCCCCGGCTGGTCCGTCCAGCCACCGACGAGGGGCCACACGAGGGTCGCGTGCCGGGCCGGGACCGGCGCGAAAGGCAGGTCGGGCTGCGGACCGTCGCGGAGCTTCTCCCGCAGCAGGGCCGCCTCCGTAACCAGGCAGTCGAGCAGGTCGACGGCGACGGTGGCGTTTTCGGGAAGCTCACCGGCGGCGACAACGGGGCTGAAGGGGCTGGCGCCGGACGCGGGCAGCGGCGAATGAGGGGCGTCCTGCCGCAGCCATTGCCAACCGGCGGCCAGCGCGACCGAAACGCCTTCCGCTACGACGTGCAGAACGAGGGGCGCGCCGGCAGCGGCCGCGGCCTCGACGATCGCCGCGCGGAGCGGAGCGCACTCGGCCGGGAGCGGGGGAACGTAGACGACGTCCGCGGCCCCGCGGACGAGTCGCCTAACGTCGGAGGCGGCCGGCGACGATCCCCCGTCCGCGGTCCGCAATCCACCGGTGGCGAAATCGCAGCAAAGCCGCCCGTCCTCACCGACCGCCGGCCAGCGGGAGAAGCTGCGGCGTATCCAGAGGTTCGCCGGTTCGGCGACGTGTTCCCGAAGCGTGAGAGACGTCACTTGACTACTTCGACCCGAGCGCGGCAGCGACCGCTGCCTCCACCGCCTTCTGGACGTAGCGGGCGAGGACGTCGCCCTCGACGTTCACCCGGTCGCCCGGCTTCAGGCCGCCAAGGGTCGTCACCTCGAGGGTGTGCGGGATCAGCGCCACGTCGAAGGTCCGTTCCTCGAGCGCCGCGACGGTCAGGCTCACGCCGTCGATCGTGATGCTGCCCTTGAGCACGACTCCCGTCTCCAGTCCGGCCGGAACGTTGAACGTGACGACGCGGTGGTCCCCCTGCTCCTCCACCCGCGTTACCCGGGTCGTCGTGTCGACGTGCCCCTGAACCCAGTGGCCGCCAAGCGGGTCGCCGGCCGAGAGCGGCGGCTCGAGGTTCACCTCGTCGCCGGCGCGCAGCGCGCCGAGCGTCGTCCGGCCCAACGTCTCCGGAGAGAGGTCGAACACGGACAGCGCGGTTCCGTCCGCCTGCCCCTGCTCCACCACGGTCAGGCACACGCCCGCTATGGCGATGCTGGCGCCCAGATCGAGCTTCGCGGCCAGCGCCGCCGAGTGTCCGACGACCAGGCGCGCGCCCCCCCGGTCGGACACCCCGGCCGCCTCGACTACCCGCCCACGCTCCGTGACAATTCCGGTAAACATCCCTGCCTGTAGCCTAAGAGAATCACGTCCGGTCCGCGCCTGCTGACTCGCAGTTCGTCCAGGCGCAGCGCATCTGCCAGCCGCCGCGGTCCGTCGCCGCCCAGCGGACCGGGCGCCGCCGCGCCGCCGATCAGAACCGGCGCGCAGCACACCGCCGCTCGATCCCACAGCCCGGAACCGGAGAAGGCGGCGAGTATCTCACCGCCACCCTCGACCAGCACGCTGGAGACGTCTCGGTCGAAGAGATCCTCCAGCACGCCGGCAGGCTCGACGGCGGAAAGACCCACAACCTCGGCGCCGGCGCTGCGCAGCCGATCGCGCCGCGTCGCCCAGTCCCGCGCGGTCGCGGACGCCGGAGAGCCAATGTCCCGCGGAGTCTCCGTGTAGATCACGACCGGTCCCTCGACCTCGAACATCCGCGCCGTGGGCGACAGCCGCAGCCGCCGGTCGAGCACGACCCGCAGGATCGACCCCTCGGCCCAGCCCAGCCGCCGGTTGAGCCGTGGATCGTCGGCCAGTGCGGTGCCGCTGCCGACGACGATCGCCTGGTGCTCCTCCCGCTGGTCGAGCGCCCACTTCCGGCCCTCTTCCGACGAGATCCACTGGCTGTCGCCGGTCGCCGTCGCGATCCGCCCGTCCAGGCTCATTGCCCACTTGAGCGTCACCGCCGGCCGCCGATGGAGGACCCGGGTCAGGAAGGGAACGTTCAGTTCCACCGCCTGCCCGGCAAGCAGGCCGCCCTCGACCCGGACGCCCACGGCGCGCAGCCGGTCGCCGCCGCCGCCCGTCACCTCCGGGTTCGGATCGCGGTGGGCGAAGACCACGCGCTTGACGCCGGATTCGATGACCCGGTCGGCGCAGGGCGGCGTGCGCCCGTGATGATTGCAGGGCTCCAGGGTCACGTAGAGCGTGCCGTCCAGTGCCGCGTTTCCGGCGACCGCCAGCGCCGTCGCCTCGGCGTGTTCTCCGCCCGCCCGGCGGTGCCAACCCTCGCCGACGATCTCGCCGCCGCTCGTGACGACCGCCCCGACCATCGGGTTCGGCGCCACGGTGTAGCGGCCGCGGCGCGCCAGCGTCAGCGCACGGGCCATCGCACGCTCGTCGCCCGGGCTGAATCCCGACTCGCCTCTCTTCCGGGCTGAACTCATCCGAAGAGAGCGGCCGCGAAGGACCGCGGATCGAAGTCGACCATGTCCTCGACCGCCTCGCCAACGCCCAGCCAGGCGACCGGCAGGCGCAGGTCGCGGGCGATCGCCACCGCCATGCCACCCTTCGCGGTGCCGTCGATCTTGGCCAGGAAGACGGCGTCGAGCGGGGCGGCGGCGCCGAACTCCCGCGCCTGCACCAGGGCGTTGTGCCCTGTTCCCGCGTCAACGACGAGGAGGTTGCTCACCCGCCAGGTTGCGCCCTCGGCTTCAGCCGACGCTCGCCGCGCCACCCGATGCACCTTCGCCAGTTCGTCCATCAGTTGGCCGCGGGTGTGAAGCCGGCCCGCCGTGTCGACGATCAGGTGGCCCGCGCCGCGGGCCCTGGCGGCTTGCACGGCATCGAACACGAGGGCCGCCGGATCGCCTCCCGACGGACGGCGCACGACCTCGACTCCGAGCCGCTCGCCCCAGACCTGGAGCTGCTCGGCCGCCGCCGCCCGGAAGGTGTCCGCCGCCGCGAAGAGCACCCGCTCACCGTGCGCCAGGGAAGCGTGGGCCAGCTTGGCGGCCGAGGTGGTCTTGCCCGAACCGTTGACGCCGACCAGCAGGGTGATCCGCGGCGGCGGCGGCCACTCGGCCCGCGGCGCGTCGAGCAGCAGCACCGCCACCTCGTCCACCAGCAACTGCCGTAGCCCGACCTCATCGCCTCGCGCCACGGATCCGGAGCGCACCGCGGACCGGAGGCGCTCGACCAGTTCGAGCGATGTCTCCACGCCGAGGTCGGCCTCGATCAGAGTCTCCTCGAGCTGCTCCAGAACGCCTTCGTCGATCCGCTGCGCGTTTCCGAGCACGGCGCCAATCCGGCCCGAAAGCCCCTTCCGGGTACGACCGAGACCCCGGCGCAGCCGATTCCACAGCCCGCCCGATCGGAGTTCGTCCCCGGACGCTCGCAGGGCTGTTCCACCGCCGAGGTCCGTACTCACGGCGAACCCCCGCCCGCCGGAGCGCGCGACGTGTCGAGGAAGGCCTCGAGCTCGCTCCGCACCAGCGCGGGATCCAGGCCGGGGACGATTTCGCCCCGTCCGGGCGCCGCCGGCAGAATCCACACCAGGCCGCTCTCGCGGGCCTTCTTGTCCCGTCCCATCGCCTCGATCAGCCGGTCCGCGTCCAGGCGCACGCCAAGCTCCCGCTCAACGTCCTCGAGCGCCGGCGGCCCGAGCCGATCGATCAGGCGAAGCAGCCGCGCCGCGAACTCCGGATCCAGTCCGCGCCGCCGGGCCAGGCGGAGGGCGAACCTCATCCCGTGGCCAACCGCGTCGCCGTGGCGCAATCCGCGGTAGCCGAACTCCGATTCGATCGCGTGTCCCAGCGTGTGTCCGAAGTTGAGCAGACGGCGCCGGTCCCCTTCCTCGAGATCCGCTTCGACCACGCCCAGCTTGGCCCGGATGGAGGCCGCGACGACCGGGGTCAACGCCTCGGCGTCCACGGCGAGCAGGCGATCCAGCGACTCCTCCACCAGCGCCAGCAGATCGAGGTCGAGCAGCGCCGCCATCTTGACCACCTCGAACAGGCCGGCTCGAAGCTCCGCGGCCGGCACGCTCCGCAGGCAGTCGATGTCGGCGAGCACGAAGCGAGGATGGTGGAACGCCCCGACCGTGTTCTTGCCTCCGGCCAGGTCGACCCCGGTCTTTCCACCGACCGACGCGTCGACCTGTGCCAGCAGCGTCGTCGGGATCTGCATGTAGTCGACGCCACGCAGGAAGCACGCCGCGGCGAAGCCTCCGAGATCGCCGACGGCGCCGCCGCCGAGCGTGACGAGACGGCTGTCCCGCTTGCCGCCGCGATCGAGCATTCGCTGCCAGACGGACGCGGCGCACTCCACCGTCTTCGCCGCCTCGCCGTCCGGCACCTCGAGCGTCTCGACCCGCGCCGCGGGCTCGAGCAGCTTCCTCGCCGCGACGCCGCAGTGGCGGTCCGGGAGCTCGCTGGTCACCAGAAACACGGTCCGGTCCCGGCACCAGTCCGCGACCCCGCTCAGCGCGCCGCGCCCGGCCGAAGCCAGAAGACCCGGCCCGACCAGGATGTCGCTCACGCCGCGAGGGTGCGCGAGGGTCAGGCGACGCGGCGCGTTTGGAACGGAGTCCACCATGCCGACCTTCCTCGCGCTCTAGGAGTTCGCGCCGCGAAACGCCGCGCGGCGAGTGCCGCGGCGCGAGGTCCTGGTGAGGTGGGGGCTGGGGTCAAACATGGAGCCTGCGACAGGTTTGGCGGCGCTAGCCGCGCGGCCGGACGCGCAGCCCGAGTTCCAGCAACTGTTCCTGGTCCACCGTCGACGGCGCCTCGGTCATCAGGCATACCGCCGAGGCCGTCTTCGGGAAGGCGATCACGTCGCGCAGAGAGGCGGCGCCGGCCATCAGCATGACGATCCGGTCGACGCCGAGGGCGATCCCGCCGTGGGGCGGCGCGCCGTAGCTCAGGGCCTCGAACAGGAAGCCGAAGCGACGCCCGGCCTCCGCGGCGTCGATCCCGAGCACCGCCAGCACGCGCTTCTGGACGTCCCGGTCGTGGATCCGGATGGAACCGCCGCCGATCTCGTTGCCGTTCAGCACCACGTCGTAGGCGCGCGAGAGCACCGATCCCGGGTCGCTCTCCAGCCGGTCCAGGTCCTCCATCCGCGGCGAGGTGAAGGGATGGTGGGTCGCGTTCCATCGTCCTTCGTCGCCGTTCCAGGTCACCAGCGGGAAGTCGTGGACCCACAGGAACTCGTGCGCGTCCTCCCGCATGTGCCCGAAGCGCCGTCCGACCTCGACACGCAGTGCGCCGAGCGCCGCCGCCGCGGTCGGCGCCGGCCCGGCAACCAGCAGGCCCAGGCCGCCCTCTTCGACGCCGAGACGATCGGCCAGGGTCTCGACCTGTCCGTCCGTCAGCGCGCCCTTGACCAGGAACGAGGGTACGCCGCCGTCCCGTTTGACCCAGAGGACGCCCGCGGCGCCGTGGCGGCGGGCGATGTCGGCGTACTCGTCGACCTGGCGACGGCTGGAGGAAGCAGCTCCCGGAATGTGAACTCCACGAACGACGCCGCCCGAGGCGACCGCGGCCTGGAAAGCGCGAAACCCCGTCTCGCGCAGGCAGTCCGTCACGTCCTCGATCTCGAGGTCGACCCGCAGATCGGGACGGTCGTTGCCGTAGCGGAGCATCGCCTCGTGGTACGAGAGGCGCGGGTACGACGCAGGCGGCTCGATCCCGGCCAGCGGAAACACCCGTGCGAACAGCCCCTCGACCAGGCCGTAGACGTCCTCCTCGTCGACGAAGGACATCTCGACGTCGATCTGAGTGAACTCCGGCTGGCGATCGGCGCGCAGGTCCTCGTCGCGGAAGCAGCGGGCGAACTGCACGTAGCGCTCGAGCCCGCTGACCATCAGGATCTGCTTGAACAACTGGGGCGACTGCGGCAACGCGTAGAAGTCGCCGTGGTTCAGGCGGCTCGGCACCAGGTAGTCGCGGGCGCCCTCCGGCGTCGAGCGGGTGAGGATCGGCGTCTCGACGTTCACGAAACCCTGCTCCCGGAAGTAGGCGAGAGACTCGATCGTGAAGTCGGAACGCAGCCGCAGGTTGCTCTGCAGCGCGTTCCGGCGGAGGTCGAGGAAGCGGTACTTGAGCCGGGTTTCCTCGCTCGCGTCCTGAGCGCCTTCCACTCCGAACGGCATCGGCTCCGAGCGGCCCAGCACGCGGCCGCTCGCGACCCGGATCTCGATCTCGCCGGTGGCCATCTTCGGGTTCACCTTGTCGGGATCCCGGCGCACCACTTCGCCTTCGACCTCGACGACCCACTCGAGGCGCGCGGGCTGGAGAGCCTCAGCCGCCTCCGGCGTGGTTTCAGGATGAACGACCGCCTGAACGACGCCGCTTCGATCGCGCACGTCGAGGAAGATGACGCCGCCGTGATCGCGCCGGCGATGGACCCATCCCTGGACCTTTGTCTGCCGGCCGACCTGTTCGGCGGCCAGGGTTCCTGCCTGCGTTCTCTTCACGTGCGTGTCCGTCCGGTCTGTCTGCCTGCTTTCGCCCCGGTCGCCCGTCGATCGGACGCCGGCCCGCGAAGCCCCCGATCCTCGCACAATCAGGGCTGCTCGTCAGGACGTACCTTCGCGGCTACTGCCGCCGCGAAACCGTCCCGCGGAATCGTCTCCTGACTGCGGTCGTGGAAGTCCCTCAACACGACCACTCCGCTCTTCTCTTCTTCCTCGCCGAAGAGCACGACCCACCGGCAGTCGTGCCGGGCCGCCTGCTTCAGCCGAGCCTTGAGAGGACGGAGCGAATCGAACTCACAGATCGCGGGGATCCCGGCGGCGCGCAACTCCTGCGCCAGTTCCATGCCGTCCCGACGGTACGAGGCACCGATCGGAATCACGCACACGGGCTTCCGGCGATGGGCCTCGGCGTGCAGACGCCTGGAGGCTCCGGGGATCTTCAGGACCAGGTCGACCAGCCGGTCCTGACCGATCGCGAAACCGATGCCCGGCACGCTCGGACCGCCGAGCTCGGCGATCAGGCCGTCGTAGCGGCCGCCGCCCAGGATCGCGTTCTGGGCGCCCAGGGCCGTGGACGTGATCTCGAACACGGTCCGCGTGTAGTAGTCGAGGCCGCGCACCAGCCGATCGTCGATCTCGAAGTCGACCCCGAACCGGCCGAGCTCGTCGCAGACCACCTGGAAGTGGTCGCGAGCCGGGCCGCCCAGCTCATCGCGCAATCGTGGTGCGCCCTCCAGCAGCTTCCGCTCCCTGGGCGCCTTCGTGTCCAGGATGCGGAGGGGGTTCGTCTCCAGGCGTCGCCGGCTGTCCGCGCCCAGGTCGTCACCGTGCGGTTCGAGGTACTCCCGCAGACGCCGGGAGTAGCGCTGCCTGCAATCCGGATCGCCGACCGAGTTGAGGCCCACCTCCAGGTCCTCGAACCCGAGTTCCTCCAGGAAGCGCAGCAGCATGACCAGCAGCTCGACGTCGCTGTAGGGCCCGGGATCGTCGATCAGCTCGGCGCCGATCTGGTGGAACTGGCGGTAACGGCCCTCCTGGGGACGTTCGTAGCGGAAGTACGGCCCCATGTAGAAGACCTTGACCGGCTGGGGCCCGGACGCCCAGTTGTTCTGCAGGTAGGCGCGCGCTATCGGCGCCGTGCCTTCCGGGCGGAGCGTCAGGCTCCGCCCCTTCTTGTCGTCGAACGTGTACATCTGCTTGCCGACGATCTCGCTGCCCTCGCCCACGCCGCGCACGAACAGCTCCGTTTCCTCCACGACCGGTGTACGTACCTCGTCGTAACCGTAGAGGGAGAACACTTCTCGCGCCTTCTCCTCCACGAACGCGAAGACCGGGGCCCTGTCGACCAGGTCGTGCATGCCCTTGACGGTCTGGAATCGACGCTTCGCAGCCATGGCGCGATGGTATCCACCCCGGAGTCGATTCCCGGTGGTAGCGTCCCGGCAGGGACGAACCGCCCGTGCAGATCGAACTCTCCGAACGCCAGCGCGCCACGGTTGCCGCCGCGGCGACGATTGCAGCGGCCGCTGTCATCCTCGCCGCGATCGTTGCCCTGTTCTGGGCCATCGGCAGTTTCTTCGCGGCGTTCTCGAACGTCTTCCTGCCGCTGGCGGTCGCGGCCGTTCTCGCGTTCGTGTTGCGGCCCTACTACGAACTGCTGAACGAGCGACTGCGGTTCCCGAAGATCCTGGCGGTGGCCGCGGTGCTGCTGTCCCTGCTGCTGCCCGTGGCCGGCTTCGCCTGGTTCTTCGGCGCCCTGGCCGCGTCACAGATGACCGGGTTGATCGACGCTCTCCCCGACGCTTCGGATCGCGTAGTGGACTGGGTAACCGAGACCTTGCCGGCGCTCAACGAACTCACGGAAACGAATCCGTTCGCGAGCCGCGTTCGTGAAGCGCTGGAGGGGATCGACCTGACGAGTCTCCTCCCCGGCTTCGGGATCGTCGGAGACGGCGCCCTGGGGGTACTCCAGGGCATTGGAGCCGCCCTCGCGTCCCTGTTCGCCTGGGCGGTCCTGCCGGTCTACCTGTGCTTCTTCCTGATCATCGATCCCGACCGCTTCCGCAAACTGGACCACCTCTTCCCCTTCCTCAAGCCGAGGACCCGCGAGGACGTGGTCTACCTGATTCAGGAGTTCATCGACATCCTGGTGGCCTTCTTCCGCGGCCAGCTCGTAGTGGCCTTCCTCCAAGGGGCGCTGTTCGCCGTCGGCTTCTCCATCGCCGGCCTCCGCTACGGACTGATCCTCGGCCTGGCGCTCGGCTTCCTGAACATCATTCCTTACCTCGGGAGCATCGTCGGCCTCGCGGTGGCGCTGCCGATCGGCTACTGGCAGGAGGGCGGAGGGCTCAACCTCGTGATCTGGGTGCTCGCCGTCTTCGCCCTCGTCCAGTTGATCGAAGCCTACGTGCTGACCCCCCGGATCATGGGGGACCGCACCGGTCTTCACCCGATGGCGATCATCGTCGCCGTCTTCTTCTGGGGCTCGGCGCTCAACGGCATCGCGGGCATGATCCTGGCGATCCCGCTGACCGCGTTCCTCGTCGTGTTCTGGCGACTGGCGCGTGAGCGCTACATCGGCGAGGTCGTGTAGTCCCCAGCTAGAGCAACACCAGGCGGCCCGAGGCCGGCGCGCCGGTCAACTGCTCGAGTGCGTAGCAGTACCAGCGGACCTGACGGCGGTAGCGTTCGCCGCGGGTGACGCCGTTGCCGCCAGCGACGTCACGAGCCGGCGCGTTGAGATCGCCGAGATCCGTCTTCCAGTCGACGACGATCCACGTGCCGTCGTCGTCGAGATAGGCGAGGTCGATCGCGCCTTCGACGATCCGGTGTTCCGAATCGTCGGTCAGCGGAAGAAGGAACGGCGTCTCGCGCAGCACCCGTCGCGAGGCGCGAGCCGTGTCTGCCGCCGGGCTGGCGAGCGCCGCCTGCACCACGGATTCCGCCGCTTCCACCTCGGCCCGCGTTGCCCCGATCAGAGAGCCGTGAAGCCGAGCCAGTTCCCCGACCCGTCCCGCTTCCCCCGATAGCGGCGCGTCACGCAGTACGGTGTGAACCAGACTCCCGAAGCGGACGCCGCCAGGGCGGTCCCGTGTGCGATCCAGTTCTTCGACGACGACCTCGGCGGACTTGCCGGGCGGCTCGAAGTCGAGCTCAGTGACCGCTACGGGCGACACACTCGGCTCCGAGCCTCGGGCAACCAGTTCCTCGCCGTGGCGCCGCCAGTGCTCGAACCGTTCGCGGTTCGCGTCGTCGCCGGCCTCGACCAGCAGATCCTCGCCCAGCAAGCCGTAGCTCGCCGGCGGCCTCTCGTCGACCAGTTCGGCATCCCACCAGACGACGTCGTAGCCTGCGTCGCTGTCCTCGCTCTCAACGCTTCCGAAACGGTGGCGACCAGGCCGGACCGAGGTCTCCGGCTGCGGCTGGTGGTCGTGCTCGCCCGGGCGCCTTGCCACCGACCGCTCGCCGAACGCCGGGCAGCCGTCCGCCGGTTCGGATTGCCGCCACTGCTCCGCCGGCGGATAGACCGCATCGTTCAGGGACTGGACCCAGCCCTTCCGTTGCGCGTCGCCGACCGCTGGCACGACGAGCAGATCACGGGCGCGAGTCGCCGCCACGTAGGCGACCCGCGCGCCCTCCGCCTCCTCTCGCAGGTCCTCTATCTCCTTCGCATCCAGCAGCTCCTGAGGCGAAAGGCCAAGGATCCTCATCGCACACAGGCCGTCCTCCGGGCGCACGGTCCGCTCGGCGCCGCGGGACAGGCCGGCCGTCATGTCGGCGAGGATGACGACCGGGAACTCCAGCCCCTTCGCCGTGTGGACCGTCATGATCCGCACGCCCTCCGCGTCCTCCTCGACCACCGGCGCCTGGGTGCTGGCCGGCCGTTCGGCCTCCTCGTCCAACTGCTCGACGAAGCCGCGGAAGGAGCGGCCGCCCGCAAGCTCGTAGCGGCGGGCGAGATCGCACACACGCTGCGCGTTTCCCAGGACCTGGTTGCCGGCGGGCCGGAGCGCCATCGACGCCTGGGCCCGGGGTCTGGCCAGCACCTCCTGCACGGTGCGGACGATCGGCCGGTAGTTCCGGCGGCGGTGGAGTTCGGCGAGGAAGTCCAGCACTTCGACCAGCGAGCGGAACTCCTCGGGCGGCTCGCCGTCCTCGCGCGCTCTCCGCGGACCCCGAAACGGGTGCCAGGTGCCGTAACGGGCCTTGAAGAGCAACAGCAACTCGTCATCGAACGCGAACAGGCCGCCACGCAGCGTCGCGTAGACCGAGAGATCGTCGTCCGGCCACTCCACCGCCTTGAGCGCCGAGCGCAGCGCCTCCACTTCTTCCCGCTCGTGGAAGGAACGGGCGCCGAGCAGGAGATGAGGAATACCCACAGCCTCCAGTCCCCGAACGTACTCGCGCGAAGTGTCCCGACCCCAGCTCAGGAACCGCCGGAAGAGGAGGCAGACGTCCCGCGGCCGGATCCGCGACCGCATGCGTTGTCCGGGCCGGTCCGGATCCGCAACCTCGACTTCGAAGCCGCTCTCTTCGATCAGCCAGCGCACGAACTCGACCGTCGCGTAGGGCTGGCACGCCTCGATCTCCCGATTGCTCAGGTTGCGGGAACCGTACGGCCTGGGCGGCGGCAGCGCGATGACCGCGGGCTGGCCGGGGATCGGTTCGCGGTGCTCGCCGAGGGCGATGTAGTCCGCGCTGCCGGCGTCATGGTCGCCCGTCATCAACGGTGCGAAGGCAGCGTTCACGAGCCGCTGGATCGGCGCGACCGACCGGAAGCTGGTCGTCAGGTGGAGGACCTCGACGCCGCGGTCGGCGAGCATCTCCTTGACATCGTGGTAGAGCACGACGTCGGCGCGGCGGAAGCGGTAGATCGACTGCTTCGGATCGCCGACGACGAAGAGCTTGCCCGCCGCTGGCCGCACCTCCTTCCAGTCGTCCTGTTCGGAGTTGTCGGCGGCCAGGAGGAGCAGGATCTCGGCCTGAAGCGGATCCGTGTCCTGGAACTCGTCGATGAACAGGTGGCTGTAGCGCTGCTGCAGGTGGGCGCGAACCGTGCCGTCTGAACGCAGCAGGTCCCGGGCCTTGATCAGCAGGTCATGGAAGTCCAGCCTGCCGAGAGAGTTCTTCGCCTCCTCGTAGCGCCCGACCGCGCTGGCCAGTTCGTCGCGGAGCAGTGCCGCGAGATCCGCGTTGGCCACATCGACGAACTCCTCCAACCGCTCCGCCAGCCGCTGCCAGAGTTCCCAGACCTGGTCCCGCGCGACTCCCTCCGCGAACCCCCCGCGGCCCTTGCGGGGCGCGCCGTAGCCGCTCAGGCGACGCCGCAGATCGACGAGCCGAGCCTCCACTTGATCCTGAACCGCCTCGCCGCCGTCCGCTTCCGTGTCACCGCCGTTTGGCCCCGAGGCGCCGAGCTCCCGAGCGCGGGCAATCCAGGCCGCCAGCTCGACGACCCGGTCCAGGCCCCGCCGCAGGATGTCGCCGCGCCGCCCGTGTCGCAGAAGGTCGGCAAGACGCTCCACTCTCGAAGCCAGGTCGACGAGCTGCTCTTCGCGGTCGAAGTCCGGCCGCCGCCAGCTCGACGGAAAGTCGCGCCACTCGACCAGTCGCAGGGCGGTCTCGCGCAACTGGTCGAGCGGCGGCCGCTGCGGCGACCACGGCCCGGCGGTTAGCCGCGCCAGTTCCCGCCGCAGACCGGGCGGCATCGACTCGAGCTGCTCCTCGATCCAGCCCCGAAAGGCACGGTTGAAGAGACGCGGCGCCTCGTCCTCGGCCAGTTCACCGAAACCCGGATCGACGCCGGCTTCGACCGGCCGTTCCCGCAGGATCTCGGCGCACAGCGAGTGGATCGTGCCGATCGACGCCTCCTCCAGCCGTGAGATCGCCGCCTCCAGGTTCCGGGTGCGCCCGTCCGCCGCGCCCTCGGCGCGCAGCGCGGTCAGCCGCTTGTCCAGCTCCTCGCGCAGGCGCAGCTTGAGTTCGCCCGCGGCCTTGCGCGTGAAGGTGACGGCCGCCAGCCCATCGACCCTGCCCAGGCCCTCCTCCAGGATCGCCACCAGCCGCTCGACGAGCACGGTCGTCTTGCCGGTTCCGGCAGCCGCCTCGACCAGTTGGCTCTCATTCAGCGCCTCCCGGATCCGCCGGCGGGCGGTCTCGTCCGCGAGTGGCCGCGCGGCCTGACCCGTCACGGTTCGAGCCTCAGGTCGTTGAGTGCCCCGAGTCGGCTCCTCTGCTTGCGGGCGACGCGCAGATCTTCGTACGGACCGCAGACCGGGCGGTAGTCGCAGTAACGGCACTCGTCCTTACCGGGCGCCGCGGGCAGAAAGCCCTCCTCGAGCGCACCGTCGACGGTGTCGAGCATCCTCCGTGCCGCGCCACGACTCCGCTCGTCGAGCGGAACCGGGACGACGCTGTAACCGCCCCGCTGCGTGCAGTAGAAGAGCCGGCCCGAGACGACGTCCCGGCCAAGGACCGCTTCGGCCGCCAGGCTGTAGAGCACCGGCTGCAGGACCTTGCCGCCGCCGATCACCAGAGAGCCGCCGGCGTGGCGCGCGCCGCCGGTCTTGTGATCCGTCACCCGCAGGCGACCGGCGGCGTCCGCTTCGACCAGGTCGATCGATCCCCGGAGCCGGGCAGCGTCCAGCACCGGGGCGGCTTCCCGAACGCTCTGCGGGTCCCGGTCGCCCGACCGTGCGAGGCCGAAGCCGAGTTCGGCGTGAATCGGCGTCCAGCCGCCGTCCTCGTCCGCCACGTGGCGCAGCCAGCCCCGGAGATCGCCGCGCAGGCCCTCGAACTCCGCGTTCCATACGCGCTCGATCGGCGGCGCCAACTGGTCCCGGTAGTCGCGCTCGACTTCATCGAGCACGGCGTCCAGCACTCGGAACGCGTCCTCGAGCCGTGCGAGTACCACCGGCAGGAGTTCCGCCTCGCGGAGGGCGCCGAACAACCGGAACTGGACCTCGTGGAAGATGCCGCCACGGGTCATCGGGTCCAACTGCTCGAGTTGCACGAGTTCGTCGCGCGGGTACAGGCGCAGTACCGCTCCGAGGAAGAACCGGTACGGACAGGCAGCGAAGTTCTGGAGCGCGGTCGGCGAGTAGGCGCGGTTCCCGATGCGATGGCGGGACAGGTACTCCCGAGCCTCGTCGCCCGCGTCCACCAGGCCGTCGACCGGAAACCAGCCCTTGCGCCAGCGTCTGGCCCGGGCCCGCAGCGCGCGCGCAAGGTGCTCGTTCGAGGAGAGCAGGAACCGGGCGCGGCCCCGCCGTTCAGCGGCCGACAGTCCACCGCCGAGTAGAGGCTGAAGCATGGCGAGATCGAACTCCGCCTCATCGATCGCCTCGTCGGGATCGGCGGGTGCCGGCCAGCCGACGAGCGCGGCGCCGGCGGCCGCGGCCCGCCGACCGAGAGTGTCGAGGTCCGGCAAACGCCCCTCGGCCGCCCGCAACAGGTCGAGGGCATAGAGCGACGGCACCCGTGCCCGTCCCTGCACGAGGTCCACCCGCGGGTAGGAGGCGACCAGCGAACGACCCGCCGCCCCGGCGGCCAGCCGCAGCAGAAGTTGTTCCCGGCGCGTGCGGTCGACGTCGACCGTGAGGCGAAAGCCGGCTCCCCCCAGGGCGCGCCGCCGCCCGTCGAGCAGGAGCGCGTCCTCGCCCGAGCGTCTGGGGAAGACTCCCTCGGCGAGGCCGGGTACGAAGACGACATCGAAGGAGCGCCCGGCCGCCTCCTCGACCGACCCCACGAAGACGCGTCCGTAGCGGCGCTTCGGCGGCTGGCGACGGCTCAACCGCAAGCGCTCGGCGAGCACGCGCTCGACCTCGTCCAGGCCGACCTCGTCGACCTCCGAGAGCGGCCGGAGTTCGGCCAGCACCTCGAGCACGGACTCCGGGCGACGGAGCGCCATCGTCGCCAGCCGGCCGAGACGGTCGAGCCAGACGCCCCAGTCGGCGCGATCCGGCAGATCGTCCAGAAACTCGACCAGGGGCACCGCGAAGCTCCTCAGGGTGCCGAGACGCGCGATCTGGCGCTCGAGGTAGCCCCGACGGCCCTCGTTCTCGTCCTCGACGTCGCGCAGGCGCAGCCGGAACTCGGCGTCGAGTCCCTCCAGACGCTTCCGCCAGCGCTCGGCGCCACCCACGACGGCCGCGTCCACCAGCAGTCGCTCCCACCGCGCGGGCGCCCGGAGCGCACCGGCGGGCGCCGCGTCTTCCCGGGAGTCGCCGGCATCCTCCGGGCCGGCGGACGCGGGCGGTGGCTGCGGCCGCGGCGGCACGGTCGACTTGAGCACGAGCTGCTCGCCGGCCGGTTCCACCCAGGGCACATCCTCGACTTTCGGTGGCGCACCGTCCGCGGCCGGCTCCGGCGTCTGACCGAGCGACAGATACTCCGCGAACCGACTCGCCGAGAGCCGTTCACCGGCGCAGGCGAGCAGGGCCAGGAAAGCGCGGCCGGCCGGGTTGGGGCGCAGCGAACCCCGCGTCAGGTAGGCCGGGATTGCGGCGCGCCCGAGCGCGTCCTCCACCAGGGGCAGGTAGGCCGTCGGCTGGCGCACGAGGATGGCGATGCGGTCGAATGCCAGACCAGCGGCGGCGGCGCGGCGGATACGACGGGCGATCTCGACGCACTCCTGGCCTTCCCCCGCGGCCGAGAACAGGTCGACGGACGGCAGCGTCTCCGGCAATGAAGATGTCCCCTCAGCGTCCACGCCCGTTTCGAAGACGAGCCGTTGCACGCGGCTGAGCGCCGTTCCCGCCTTGCCGTTTGTGTCCTGGTCGACGCTGGTCACGGCCTCGTCGCCGAGCACCGACGTCAACCACTCCAGCGACTCGCCGTCACCCGCGGCGACGGTCGCCACCACCTCCCGGCTGCGCGCGGCAAGAGCGCCCAACACCTCGGCCTGGGCGGCGTTGCGCACGGAGAGGTCGAGCCAGATCGAGCGCGGCGGCACGATCGCCCGGCCCTCCGCGAGGGCCTCCGCGGCCAGCCTGAGGACCGCTGACCGGTCGGCCAGTCCGAATCGCTCCATCTCGCCGGCGAGGCGCTCGAGCAGGCGGCCCAGGTCCCGCGTGCCGTCGTCCCCAGCCAGAGTCGACGGTGGAACGCCGGCCGCCCGCAGTTCGCCGAGCGTCGCCGCCAGCGAGCGGGCGAATCCCGGCATGGCGGCAACCGGCGACAGACGCTCCAGTTCCCCGTCGGCCTCCGCCAGCCGCGCGGCGCGGGCCGCGATTGCCTCGGTTCCGAGCGGCGTGATGGGGCGCAGGCCGCGAGCGGCCAGGTCGAGCGCGGCGGCCTGGAGCGCCCACTGGTCGAACGACGTCGCGTGAACGCCCAGCAGACCGCCGCCGGTCTCCGTCAGGCCTCGCAGCAGGTCGTCCGCGGCGCCGCGGGAAGGCGCGAGCAGCAGTACCTCGTCGCCGGTCTCCAGACACTCGCGGAGCCTCGTTCCGGCCGCCGCCAGCCGGACCCGGGCGGAGGTCGAAACCAGGATCGACGCCGGTGGCAGGTCCGTCACTGGACCGGCGGCGGGATGAATTCCAGCGCGGCCAGCCGGCTTCGGCCTCGCACGTAGAGCACGCCTTGAGCGAGCACCGGAGCCGCCCAGGCCGGATAGCGGAGCAGGTCGACGGTGCGGCCGCCTACGTCGGCACGCAGGCGAATGTGCGCGACCTGCTGGTAGCTGTCCGCCGTCGCGCGGACGAGCAGCAGATCGCCGACCTCGCTGTGAACGACGAAGTGGCCGTCGACATAGAGCAACTGCGTGCGGGCCAGACCCGGCTGGCTCCAGTGGACTTCTCCGGTCGCCCAGTCGACCGCCCGCAGTTCCGCGTTCGGCGACTTTTCACCGCTCGAGACGTAGACGACCCCCTCGTGGTGGACGGGGGTGTTCCAGTGGGCGGCGATTGCCTGGTTGCGCGGGCCGTCCTGCCAAACCGGCCGGAAACCGCTCTCCCCGCCCTTCGCGTCGCCGTCGTACTCGAGCAGCACCGCCCCTTTCTCGTAGGACTCCGTGAGCAGCACCCGGTTGCCGACCACGACCGGGTTCGCGGCGTTCACGCTGGTCAACCGGCGCGCCCTCCAGCCGAAGCCGTCGATCTCCCGGCCGTCTTTCGGGTCGAAGAGGATGAGGCCGGAGCGGGCGAAGTGGAAGCCCCGGCGCCTGCCGGCGAAGTCAAGCACTACGGGGCTCGCGTAGCTCGCCAGATCGTCACCCAGGCGGTAGCGCTCCTCGCCGCTCCGCTTGTCGAAGGTGACCAGCGCCGTGCCGTTCGGCTCGATCCGGCCGCTGTGAATGTTCGGCGCGCCGGCCGGGCTGCCGCCGACCGCGACGATCAGCAGTTCGCCTTCGATCCACGGCGAACTGGCGACGCCGAAGAAGTTCTGCTGGACGCCGTACCGCGCGTGGGTATCGAGCTCCCACAGAACCGCGCCATCGAGAACACGGTGACATCGGAGCACACCGTCCGCACCGACCGCGTAGACGCGGGCGTCGTCGACCATGGGCGCGGTACGCGGCCCACCATCGTAGCCGTAGTAGTCCTCGTAGTCGGTTCGATACTCCGAGCGCCAGAGTTCCTCGCCGCTGTCGGCCCGGACGGCGACCAGACGCGCCCGGTCGCCGAAACGCGTGAAGTAGAAGAGACGCCCACGGGCAACCGACGGCGCGGCGTACCCCTCGCCCAGTTCGAGGTGCCAGAGCAGCGGCGGTGGATCGCTCGCCCAGTCGGTTCGGATGCCGGTCTCGGGCGACTTCGAATCGCGGTTCGGGCCGAGGAAACCCGGCCAGTCGATGCCGTCCGTGCGTGTGCGGAGGTCGGGCGGCAGCGTCTCGCCTTCGGCCGCCAGCGCGACGTCCGCAGGTTCTGTTGCCAGGGCCGCCGCCAGCAAGAGTCCCGCCGCGCGGAGCACGGCCGGGGGACGGCGACGCGGCTTCACTCTCAGCCGACCAGGTCGATCCGGTCCGGCCGGTTCGGTACCAGGCAAAGGAACTCGAACGGCGCCTCGATCACTTCGTAGGAATGCGGCAGGCCCGCGGGGATGAGCAGCACATCGTCGGCGCCGACCTCGACCGTCTCGTCGCCCAGCACGATCCGGGCGCGGCCCCGAAGCACGTACTGTTCGTGCTCCACCTGGTTCGTGTGCAGCGGCATCCCGCCGCCGGCCTCCATTCGGAACCGCCGCATGGCGAAGTGTGGCGCATCGTCGGCGACGCCCAGGAGGACCTGGGTCGTCGTCGCCGTGCCCAGTTCGACGCGGTTGGCGGGCGCGTCGTCGGCGCGCCGGACGACGGCAGGTCGTGGCGACGAAGGCGTCGGGCTCATCGACCTGACTCTACCGCCGCAGCCTTCGTACGGAACGGGCCCTAGTCAGCGCCCGCGGTGGCGGGGACGCCCCTGGTCGTCCGGCGTCTTCGAGATCCACTTGAGCAGCAGGCCGGCCCCCAGGGCGATGTCGTAGATCACGCCGAGGACCAGGACGGCAACCAGGAAGGCAAACAGCAGCATGACGAAGCTGCCTCAGGGTGATGGCGCGATGCTGGCGCCGGCCCTGATTCCCCACTGGCCGTCCGATTCCGTGACCAGGTAGATCGTGTCGAAACTGTGGATCTTCGCGCCGCCTGCGCCGTAGCGGGTAATCCTGACCGCCACGTTCACGCCTCTGGCGCCAACCTGGATCGCCTCCATGGCGTCCGCTTCGGAGCGCTCCCAACCGAGCCGCTCGGCGAACGAGTCGAAATCGAATCCCTCCATGTACTCCGCGGCGGACTCCCATACCCTGGCCCTACCGACTCCGACACGAACATGCGGAAAGTGGAGGGCGGCAACCATCACCTCCTCGTCCCGGGCGTTGAAGGCGGCGAGGTAACGCTCGACGGCGGCGACGGCTGTCGCCGCGGTCGCCTCCCGGTCGACCTCGGAGAGATCGTCGAAACCAGCAGCGAGCCGCGCCTGAATGCCGATCGACCCGTTCGTCTTCGTCACAACGTAGGTGACCTGGTTGCTCCAGATCGCCGAGCCGTCTGCGCGGAGGCGCGTGTAGCGACCGGCTACATGCGCCTGTCCCTCCCCGCCGTGGACCACGATTGCCGAGTCGAGTCGGGACCGATCCCAGCCGGTGGCCAGCACTTGCTCGAAGTCGATTGTTGCCGCGTAGGCCGCGACATCGCCGAAGACCCGGCCGTCGAAGTCGGCGGTCGGGCGAACGTGGGGGTACTGGAGCGTAGCTGCGAAGGCGGCGGGGTCGCGGGTGTTCCAGGCGGCGATGAAGCGATGGACGGCTCCGGTAGCTTCGTCCGCGGTCAACGCGGCCGCGGGACTGGCGGAGACGGAGAGAAGGAGTAAACCGAGGACGTAGTGAACGGCGCGCCGCATGATGAACTCAATCTACACCGCCTCAGTGCCTGCACTACGACGGCCCGGCACATGCGCAAGTGGAGGGCGGCGGTCATCCCTTCTCGTCCGGGAGGCCTTGGAGGTCGCGACGCACCGGTCGGCGGTCGGCCGGACGTGCGCTCAGCGCCCTCCGCCAACCGACACAACATCCTGGCGCGCCGACTCGGACCTTCTGTCGCCGTCTGCCCTGACGGCCTCAGCCAAACTCATCAGTGCGCTCAACACTTCAACAAGACGACTCAGCCGCACGTTCTTGAGTGTCGTGCTGGAACCGCGTCTCTTGAACCTGTCAAGCGCGTCCCGTTGCTCCCCGCTCAGACCAGCCCCCCGGCTCCCGGCCACCGCGTCGATTAGCTCAGCTACCGGCGACGAACGAAGGTGCTCGAGAATCAGGAGTACGTCCTCACTGATCCACTCGCAACTGATCTCACGCCTAAGGAGCTGGTTGCACGACCCGATGGCC
Organism: Holophagales bacterium; assembly: GCA_009837885.1. Classification (GTDB taxonomy): domain Bacteria; phylum Acidobacteriota; class Thermoanaerobaculia; order Multivoradales; family Multivoraceae; genus Multivorans. The sequence continues at coordinate 118,897 of VXSP01000011.1, forward strand.
CGGTCGGGCCAGGCCCTTTGGAATGGCCGATAGGCCCTGCGCGAGAACGCCGCAAACTCGTTCATCGCGAAGGCCAGGTCCGTTCCCGCGGCCGTCCCGCCCTGATCTGCGGCCGCCACGATGGAGCCCCGCCGCCACTGCCTCTCCAGACCCAAACGCGGCAAGTCCACTTCACTTGTGCCCATACGAGTCCGGTACTCTCCCGCTGCGAACGCAACCTCGCGATACGCCGAGTAGTGCAACCTACGGATGCGCGACCGGAGAGTATGTTCCTCATCCTCCCTCTGAACGGTGTAGAACTTCTGAAATAGGATCGTGAGCTCGCTAAGCATGCGGTTCGCCGCCTCGAAATCGCCCTTCCCGACGTACTCTCTCATGTCAGCGACGCTTCGATCGAACACGTCCCAAACTTTCTCCAAATGAAACACCGGCTGGTTGCCAGCGGCGTCGGGCTCCCATCTCAGCGGCCAGATGACGAACTCACTCGGCTCCTCCCAGTACCAGGCCACGGACTCACTCGCCGCACGGCCGGCTGCCGGGCCGAGACTGAATCTCCCGAACTTGTCGACCGGACCCCGAACACCCACTGAGTTCCCCCACCTGAAGTGGTAGTTACGGTGAAGCTCTGGGAGAAGCGCTTCCAGATGGCCGGTGTGAACGGATCCAATGAGGCTCGGCGCCGCCGGTTCCGGCTCCGTGACCTGGTCTGGGCCCTCCTCGGAGTCGTCCTGCTCGGTGCGGTCCTGCTCAGGGTCTTCCCGCTCAGGGTCCTCCCGCTCAGGGTCCTCCCGTTCAGGGTCCTCCCGCTCAGGGTCGTCCTGCTCAGGGTCGTCCTGCTCAGGGTCGTCCTGCGAAGGATCCCCGTTCTCCTCCAGTGCTTCTTCCAGACCCGATCTGTCGGCTGCACCCTCGCCAGAGGACGAGGACATCACGAAGTACGCTACGCCCACCCCACCCACAACCAGCCCGAGCACCACGCCAAAGATCCGATGCGGCAACCGGAGTTGCCCAGTCCACTCACTCAACCGGCGTCCCCCTGGAAGAACGGCGACCAAAGCCACCAGTGCGCCTAGCACAACCAGGAGTCCGCCAAACAGGTCGAGAAGGGCCCAGTCGGGTAGCCGGTCAAGAAGCGTACTGGAAATGAACACTAGGTCAGCACCAAAGAACGAACGTGCCATGGTCAGGAGAACTCAGGGCCTATCCTTCACCTCGAGCTCCGGCCCAAGCTCTCCCCTCAGCAATCTCAACCCCCTCGCAGCGGAGAAATCGGCTGGAACGTACTCGTTCGACGGCTTGGACTCGTCGAGCAGGCCCAGGCGCTGATACGCCTCGGCAACCAACTCACTGCAGAAGATGCTCCGCAGATCTTCCTCATTCAGACCGAACGGGCCGTCGCAGGCGGCCTTGACTAACTCAAGTCGATCCGTTTCGTAAGGCTTGTCGCGCAGTTCCCGCCGCAGTTCCCACAAGCGCTCATAGTCGCCTGACTCGAATTCGGCTCCCGAGAGCCGCCGAAACGCGATGTCGCCGCGGTACGTTTCGACTCGCTCGCTGAGTGCCACCAGTTGGACGCCCTTGCGTAGAGTCGCCGAGTCCAGGTCGAGAAGCCCGGTACCTTTCTTCGTCGATTCCCAAACCGTCACGAAATCGAACTCATGAAGCCGGACCACGATGCCCACGTGTGACCAGCGACTGAACGTGGATAGCTTGATGATGGCACTGATGGGTCGTTTGCCGGAGTAGAGAACGATATCGCCAGTGCGGAGCTCATCGCGAATCGACTCATAGGATACGGACATGCTGCCCTCGCCATCGCCTGGCGGCGATCCGCCTTCACCGAGTGGGAAATCGGGTAAGGAAGAAAGCTAACAACTCGCGGACGGTGCGAACGGCCGCATCAGTCCCGATCCCGGCAAGGGAAACGCTCGAGGCGGCCAGACGGATTGGCCGGGCCGGACGGAGATTGACCTGCCTGCGGTCAGGTGCTCGGCTGTGCGGACATCCGGGAGCCGTACGACGAGTCGAAGCGAGCAACCACGTGCTCGTCACGCGGCGATTCAAGGATCGCCGTAGTTCCTCCGAGCCTCGTCCTGAAGATGGCTTTTCCGGAACTCCGACGCACTACAACCCACATGAAGCCGGAACGCACGCCGGAACGTTCGCTCGCCGCCGAATCCCACGATCCTGCCGACGCGTTCGATTGGCATGTTGCTCTGTCGAAGCAGTTGGCATGCACGCTGAACACGGCGGATTGTGAGCCAGACGGCAAACGGCATGCCCACGCGTTGGCGGAAGAAGCGTCCAAGGCTCGACGGCCTCATGGCGGCGACCCTGGCGACCGTCGCCAGCTTGAGCTCTTCGCCCAGGTTCTCGTCTACGTACTCCCGCACCCGCCTCAGCCGCTGGTAGTACTGGAAGGGATCGATGTCACGGGCAGAGAGGCTTGGGTGCGACTTGGCCGAAAGGGATGGCGGCGCCCGCACCGTGGCACCTGTCGTCTCGGGAAGTGCGGGTTCAAGGTCGACGTACGCGAAGCCATACTGCTCGATCAGTTGCACCGGTCTGACCGCAACTCTCTTGCTCCAGCCGGGCGCCCACTCGACGAAGGTGTGGAACTCACCATAGCCGCCGCCAGGGCAGGTATGGGACGGCAGCGCAGCGACGAACTCGGCGTCGAACCGCTGGCCTGCCCGGTCAGCGCCGAGGATCAACGTGTTGACGGCGCACACCCATGCCGAGACTTCCGACTCGAGCAACTCCTCGACGTGCTTGCGGGCGTCACGGCCCCAGAGGGGAAACTCGGCTGTCAGGCCGGCCCTGCTGAGCTGGCTCGAGCGCCGGTCGTAGTACGCACCGGAGGACAACTCACCGAAGGCTACGTACTCGGCCCCTTCCCGGCGTAGCGCGCTGAGACCGACACCCAACGCGGCTTCGTAGTCCCTGGACGGCCCCCTGGAGTCGATCTCTATCGCGTGCAGCGGCAGACCCACGGCTGCCGCCTGCTGTTCCAGAAGCTCCCTCCTGATCCCGTGGATCACTTCCCGTCCTGACGTCTGATCGACCTGCGTGACCAGGCCACGCACGTCCCGGTCGGGATCAGCCTGGAGCAGACGGAGCGCCCAGGACGTATCCTTGCCTCCAGTCCACCATTGCCAGACGCGCGGCACACGCGATGAGGCCCGTCGCGCGATCATTGCGAAGATGCTAGGCACAGCCCACTCTCTTGCGTTGAGATCCGGGCCAAGTGACCGGAAGTCGATTTTTCTTGGCCGCTGGCGGAACCGCGGCGACCGTTCTACTTCATCACGAGAGGGGCAGAAAAGGCCTACCGATCGGCCGGTAGACGGCTCCCTTCCACTCCGATCTCGATCCACTTCGCGTCGCGTGTTCCCCGCCGCTAGCAGGTGGATCAGGCCCCGCCGAAGAGACTACGATGATCCAATGCTGAACCGCCAACTCTCCGACGCATCGCGTGCCAACGCCCGGTCGTTGAGACTCCTCGCGGCCGTGGCCTTCGCCGCGACGGCCTGGGCCCCGGCCGGGGCTCAGCACGACGCTCCGAACGTCCTGTTCGCGATCGCCGACGACTGGGGTTACCCGCACGCCTCCGCCTACGGCGACCCCGTTGTCAAGACGCCGTCATTCGACCGCATTGCGAGCGAGGGTGCACTGGTCCACCATGCCTACGTCTCCTCGCCGTCCTGCACGCCGTCGCGCGGGGCGATCCTCACCGGGCAGTGGCACTGGCGGCTCGAAGGCGCCGCGAATCTCTGGAGCGTCTTCCCCGATCGCTTCGAGACCTACCAGGAGTTGCTCAAGGCGGCCGGCTACCGGACGGGCATGACGGGCAAGGGCTGGGGACCCGGGCGGACCGAAACGGAAGGCCGGGAACTCGCCGGGAGGCGCTTCGAGAGCTTCGAGTCGTTCCTGGCCGGGCTCGGAGAGGCGCAACCGTTCGCCTTCTGGCTGGGCACGTCCGATCCGCACCGTCCTTTCCGGCCCGGGTCGGGTGAGGAGAGCGGCATGGACCTCGACGCGATCCAGCTTCCCGCCGCCTTTCCCGATAGCCCGGACACCCGCGGCGACGTGGCGGACTACCACTGGGAAGTGCAGCGCTTCGACGCTCTGGTCGGCGACGCGCTGCGGCTGCTCGACGAACAGGGTCTCGCGGAGACGACGATCGTCGTCATGACCAGCGACCACGGCATGCCCTTCCCGCGCTGCAAGAGCAACCTCTACGACTGCGGATCGCGAGTGCCCCTGGCGATCCGCTGGCCCGAACGGCTCGCGGCCGGTGTCGAGGTCGACGCCTTCGTCAGCCTGACCGACCTGGCACCGACGTTTCTGGAAGCCGCGGGCCTTCCGCGCCCGGCGGCTATGACCGGACGCAGTCTGATGGCGCTGCTCGAGGCCGGCGACGACGAGGCCGCGGTCGAAGCGGCGGTCGCGGCCGACGGACGCGACTTGGTGCTGACCGGCAAGGAGCGGCACGTACCGGCACAGGAAGCGCCCGACGTGGGCGGTTATCCCGGCCGCGCGATCCGTACGCACGATTTCCTCTACATCCGCAACTTCCGGCCTGATCGCTGGCCCAACGGCACGCCGAACCACGAGCGGGCCGCCTACCCGGGCGCCTGGTTCGCCGACACGGACAACGGGCCGACGAAGACCTACATGATCGAGCACCGCGACCGGGACGCCGAGCACCGCCGGCTCTACGACCTGTCCTTCGCGAAGCGGCCCGCGGTCGAGCTCTACGACCTGCGAAGCGACCCGGACCAGCAGGTGAACGTCGCCGACGAACCGGAGTACCTGGCGACCCGGGACGAACTGGGCGAGCGGCTGATGGAGCGCCTGCGGGCGACCGGCGACCCGCGCGCCACGGGGGGCGGCGACGCCTTTGACGCCTACCCGTACCTCGGCGGCGCGCCGCTCCACCCGAGCCTGCCCCGTCAGCCGCCGGGCGCCCTCCGGCCGCCGGCTGATCAACCCTGAGTCGGCGGAGGCCCGGCAGGAAACCCGCATGCGACAGGAGCGGCTGATCGGGATCGTCGGCGGCCTGGGGCCGTTTGCCCACATCGACTTCGAGCGGAAGCTCCTGGACGCGGCAAGCGAGCTGATCGGCGCGCGGCGCGACCAGGACTTCCCGCAGTGGGTGCTCTCGAGCATTCCGCAGACGCCGGACCGGACGGAGGCGTACTTCGGGGAGGCGGATGACCCGACGCCTGTGCTGCTGAGAAGCCTGGAGCGGCTGAGGCGCGCCGGCGCGGACTTCGCAGTCGTCGCCTGTAACACGGCGCATTTGTTCCTGGACCGGCTGCGGGACGAGAGTCCGCTACCGATCATCAGCCTGATCGAGGTGACGGCGGACGAGGCGGCACGTATCGCGCCCGGTCGTTCGGTGGGACTGCTGGCCACATCCGGGACGCTGCGCTCCCGGCTGTACCACGAGCCGCTGGAGGCCAGGGGGATGCGGGCGGTGAGTCCGTTCGACCTGGAGGGCGGCGAGACGCTGCAGCGGAGCAACGTGATGGAGCCGATCTACGGTCCCTGGGTCGATGGGCGGCACCGGGGCGGCGGAATCAAGACGGATGGCGGGTCGGCATCGGCGCGGGCGTTGCTGGAAGGGGCGGCAGAACGGCTGGTCGCGGACGGGGGCGCCGACGTACTGGTGGCGGGGTGTACGGAGATTCCGTTGGCGCTTGAAGGGACGGAGGTCGCGGGAAGGCCGTTGCTCGATCCGGCGGCGTTGTTGGCGAAGGCGGCGGTGCGGTACGCGGACGGCGTTTGAAGAGCCAGCTCGCGCTCGCCGCTTCGCGGCATCGCGCCCGGTGCCGGCGGGGACGCCGGCGCACCCAGTGGGTGGCCTCCCCAAAACGCGGAACCGCCGACGGCCTTGCGGCGCGCCGGCGGTTCGGTTGAGCGGACTAGCCGAGGGGCTTACTCGCCGCCAGCGGCTCCGGCAGCGGCGGCCTCGGCCTTCTCGCGCTGCTCGGCCATCTGCTGGAGGAAGGCGTTGGCGGCCTTCGCCTCCTCCATGTCGACGGCGCCGTCCTTGTTCTGGTCCATCATCTCGAAGTACTGCTTGATCCCGCCGGGAGCCTCTTCAAGCTGCATCTTGCCGTCGCGGCTGTCATCGGAAAGCGCGACGATGGCCGTCACGTCGATGCCCTGGCCACCACCCTGGAAGGCGCCGCGGCCCTTGTTCTCCTCGTTGATGTAGGACATGAAGCCGAAGCTCATCTCGTCGGTCGTCGGCTCGCCCCAACGTACGGCCGCGGTCGGGTCCGGGTTCGCCGGGTTGTCCTCGGAGTTGTCGAACACCGTGGTCAGGACCACGCGGGTGCCGGCGGGGACCTTCTTGCGGTCCCTGTACTTGTAGGTGGTCTGCCAGTTGAAGTCGTAGTTCGGCACGTCGAGCAGGACCTCGTGGCCGCCGTCCGGGTAGTACGCCTCGTACTTCGCCGCCTTGCCGCGCAGATGCATGTGCGGCAGGTAACCGACGATCTCCGAGTCCGAGGGGAAGGTCCACTCGGTCTGGATCGTGTAGTCCGAGTCGCCGGGCGGAACAACGAAGTCGTACTTGCCGAGGTCCGCGTTGAAGACCTCGTACTTCACTTCCTCGTCCTTGTCGTAGAACTTGAGCGCGACCGAGGACTGGTCCCAGGAGCCCGTGCCGGGGCCCGGCTCCTTGTGGTAGTGCATCTGCCACCGCAGGTTGCGGCCCGCCTTCAGCACGTCGGCCATGCCGTCCGTGTGGATCACCGGGTCGTTCCCCGGGGCTATGCCGCCCAGGCCGGGAACGATGATGTGATGAACCGCCGGGCTGCCGGGCCGGAACTCGATCGCCTTGACGTACCGATCCTCGGGGATCATCTCCTCGGTGACCGTCGTCTGGAAGTAGATGTAGAGATCCTCGACATCGTCCTCGACGAAGTAGGGCTCGTCGAACTGCAGAACGAGGTCCGGCTCGCCGATCAGCCAGCCGTCGCTGCTCGGCCACTCGACAGGTTCCGGCGCGTCCGCGGGATCCCCGGCGGGAGCGCCGGACTCGGCCCAGTTCACCAGCAGGTCGATCTGCTCCTGGGTCAGCGTGCGCTCGTTCGAGAAGACGCCGTTGTGCTGGGGAGCGGCATCCCACGGAGGCATCGCCCGCGAAGCGACCTGGCGCGCGATCGAACGCGCCCAGGGACGGGTCTCTTCATAGGTCGTCAGCGCCATCGGCGCCACCATGCCGCCGAGGTTGGCGCCGTTCGGGCGATGGCAGACCTGGCACTCCTGCTGCAGCACGGGTGCCACGTCGGCGTAGAAGGTGATCGGCTCGGGGTCGACCGCGGCCGCCGAGGCAGCGCCGGCAAGCGCCAGTGAAGCGAGCGCGCCAAGCGCGAGCAGTCGGGTCACGGACGAGATCTGGGGACGGTTCATTCGAGGTCTCCGTGAGGTCTGGGTGTCCAGAGTTCTTGACGGGCACAGTCTTCCCGCCTTGCTCGACATACTATACGACTACTCAGTTTACGCGGGCGAACCCGATCCGGTTTCACGGAACCGAAAAGGCGCTACCGTAGGCGCCGCGAGAAACCGACACGCACGAGTAAACCAAGCCCCGGCGACATCCGTATAGACACCGAGGAGGAGAGCTATCGTGAGCACGACCGTCGACGTGCAGGGGCTTCGGCATGTCTACAAGGGCGGCACGGTCGCCCTCGACGGGGTCGACCTGTCGATCGGCGCGGGGCTGTTCGGTCTGCTTGGCCCGAACGGCGCCGGCAAGAGCACGCTGATGCGGATCGTCTGCACCCTGCTCAAGCCGTCCGCCGGCACCGTGACCGTCTTCGGTCACGACGCGGTCAGGGAGCGTCGCGCCGTCCGCGCCAACCTGGGCTACCTGCCGCAGGAGTTCGGCGCCTGGCGCCTGCACCGCGTCGAGGAGGTCCTGGACACCCTCGCCGATCTCTCCGGTCTGGACGATCGCGCGGCCCGGCGCGAGCGCGTCGACACGGTTCTCGACAACGTCGGCCTCGGCGACGTCGCCCATCGCAAGGTGAAGAAGCTCTCCGGCGGCATGACCCGCCGCCTGGGCATCGCGCAGGCCCTGATCCACCGGCCCCGCCTGCTCGTGGTCGACGAACCGACGGTCGGCCTGGACCCTGAAGAGCGCATCCGGTTCCGTCAACTGATGGCCACCCTGGGGCGGGAGCGGACGATCATCCTCTCCACCCACATCGTCGCCGACCTGGGCACCGGCTGCAACGATCTGGCCCTGCTCGACGCCGGCCGGGTCGTTTTCCGCGGTTCGCCGACGCAGTTGCTCGAACGAGCCGCGGGCCAGGTCTTCGAGCTCACCCTGCCGATGTCCGCGCCGCAGCCCGAAGGCGACTTCGAGATCGTCTCGCGCACCGCCAGCCAGAACGAGGCGACCTACCGCGCGGTCGCCGCGCCGGGCGGCGTTCCAACAGGCGCGCGGATCGCCGCCTCGCCCACCCTCGAGGAGGGCTATCTCGCCTTCATGGTCGCCCGCGGCCGCGCGGACGCGCTGGTCAGCGACGAGCACTTCGGCGAGCACGAGGAACTCGAGTTCGCCGAGCCGCCACCCGTGGACGACGGTACCGGGAAGGAGGCGCACACGTGATCTCGCTTGCCCACGTCTGGTCGCTCGCCCGAACCGAAATGCGGACCACGCGCCGCCTGTTCCGCTTCTGGCTCTTCTCCGGCCTGGCGATCCTCACCTGCCTGGTGAGCTACGGCTACTACTGGGTGATCCACGGGCTCTTCTCGTCCTTCTCGGCCACGATCGGTTCGATCAGCCCCAAGTTCCTGCTCAGTCAGACCGCCCAGTTCCAGACGACGATCCTGGGTCTCGGCGTCGTCTTCCTCGCCTTCGACCTGCGCGCCCGCGACCGTCGCGACCGCGTCATCGAAGTGCTCGACACCCGGCCCTACTCGAACGCCGAACTCGTGCTCGGCCGCTTCCTCGGCACCGTGCTCATGGTCTGGGGGGTGGCGTTCGCCGCCATGATGCTCATCCAGACCGTCGGTCACGCGGGATCCGTCTTCGGCTGGTACGTCGGCGAACCGGCCCTTTGGAGTTCGGTCTGGGCCTACCTCCTGCTCGAGGCGCTGCCGGCGCTCGCCCTCTACGTCGCCTTCGTGCAAGTGGTTTCCCTGGTCAGCAACAACCGGTTGGTCGCCGCCCTGGCTGGCATCGTGCTCGCCGCCGGCAGCACGTACCTGACGTTCCGGGTCCCGGTCTACCTCCTGCCGCCGCTTGCCCTGAACGGCGGCTTCATCAGCAACATCTCGGAGGTCGCGCCCCAGATCTGGACCGGCGTCAACTTCGTGAACCGGGGCAGCTTCGCGCTGCTCGCCGCGGGCCTGCTGGCCACCGCGGTCGCCGTCCACCCCCGTCTCGACGACGCGAAGCGCCGCCTGTGGGGGATCGCCGGCGGCGCGGGCCTCGCGGCCGGCGCCGTCCTCATCATCACGGCGATCACATGGAGTGGCAACCAGATCGCCGAGAGGGACGCCTGGCGGGCCGCACACGAGGAACGCCGGGCCGAAGCGGTCGTCGACCTTCAGACGATCCGGGGCTCGGTCGACATCGAACGCGGCGGACGGCTTGCCCTCGACCTCGAAGTCCACTTCCTGCCCGCGACCGACTCCGGCACCCTGTTCAGCCTGAATCCAGGCCTCCAGGTCGAGGGTGTCTGGAGCGCTGGCGGTGAGACGCTCGACTTCGACCACCAGAACGGTCTGCTCGACGTCGACCTCGGCTCGACGCCACCGGCAGGCCAGGTCACCGGGATCCGGGTTCGCGCCCGCGGGCGACCCGACCTCCGATTCGCCTACCTGGACTCGGCGATCGACTACAACACCGGCGAGTGGCAGGACGCGCAGATCGTCATGCTCGGCAACCTGAACGGCTCCGTCGAGCGCAACCACGTCGCACTCCCCGCCTCACTCGCGTGGCTCCCGCGGCCGGGCGCGTCCGTCGGCGCCGAAGACCCGCGGCAGCGCGCGCGGGACTTCTTCGAACTGGACCTCGACGTCAGAACCCCTTCCGGCTGGACGGTCGCGGGGCCGGGCATGGCAGAGCCCACGGGCGAAGGCCAGCGATTCGCGCCCGCCGGCCCGGTGCCGGAGGTCATGCTGGTCGCCGGCAGATTCGACCGTCGGACGACACAGGTCGAAGGAGTCGAAGTCGAAGTCCTGTTCCACCCCAACCACCTGCGCAACCTGGACTACTTCGCCGACGCCCGGGCCGAGATCGAGAAGGTCGCCGCCGACCGCTTCGCCACCGCCCGCGAACTGGGAATGCCCTATCCCTACAGGCAGTTCAGCCTCGTCGAGGTCCCCTGGACGCTCCGTTCCTACGGCGGCGGCTGGCGAATGGACACCGAACGCGCCCCGCCCGGCATGATGCTGATCAGCGAGAGCAGCCTGCCGACCGCACGCTTCGAGTTCCGGTTCCGCAATCCGGAGCGGTTCGAGGACGAGGAGGGCGGGTTGCCTCGGGCAAAGGCGAACGGTCTTCAGCAGTTCTTCCGTCTGGACTACTCCGGCGGCAACCTGGAGGCCGGCGGCATCCGCAACGTCTTCCTCTACCAGACGGGTGCCCGAGGCCCGGAGGCCCTGGCGCTGGAAGCGCTTTGCCACAATCTCGTGAACCAGTTGGTGAACGGCGGCGAGTCCTACTTCTCCGCTCACCTGTTCGACCGCGAGTTCGGCTGGACGATGGCGAACGTGATGCAGGGGGGGTTCACAGGCCAGTTCGCGGCCGGCGGCGGCTCGGCCGCCACCGGCATCGTCAAGGCGCTTACGGACCGGCCCGGCGTCTGGGACGCGGTTCTCAGCAGCTCCCTCACCGACATGGACGTGGAGGAAAACCCGAAGCAAGCCGTGAATGCTCTCTATCTCAAGACTGCCGCCCTGGCCACGGCGATACTCGACGGCGCCGGGCGGGAACGCACCGCCGCCATGATCGCCAACCTGCTGCGCGATCACCGGGGTTCGACCTTCACCGCCGCCGATCTCTACAGCGCCGCCGAAGAGGCGGGCGTGGATCTCGCCGGTCTGGTCGGCGACTTCCTGCACCAGACCGACCTGCCAGGTTTCCTGGTTTCCCCGGCGCAACTGGAGCGCCTGCCGGACGACGACCAGGGTGGGCCGCAGTACCAGACCCGGTTGTTCGTCCGCAACGGCGAGGCGGCGCCCGGCCTGTTCCGGCTCCGCTACGCCGTGCGCGCCCCAGGCGGCGCGCGCTGGGATTCGAGCGAACCGGTGCTCATCCCCGGGCAGACCAGCGTCGAGTTCGGACTCGTCACCTCCCGGCCCCCGGGGACGATGCTCGCGTCTCCGTACCTGTCCCTGAACCGGCGTGAGTTCTCCATCGAACTGCCCCGGCCCGACAACGAGACGATCTCGGACAGTGAACCGCTTCGCGGCGTCCGAGCCGCCGACTGGACACCGGCGTTCCTCGACGACGGCGCCGGCACCATCGTGGTCGATGACCTGGATTCCGGCTTCTCGGTCCAAACGGACGAAGCCGAGGCGGACGGCATACGGCTCCAGGGCGGGCTCGCGGGCATCTTCGCACCCGTGCTCGAAACCGACCAGGGGCTGCCCGTCTACTCGATCTTCGGCGGCACTCCGGCCGACTGGTCACGCTACGAACAACCTTCGAGCTGGGGGCGCTACCGCCGGACGACCGCGCTCATCGCGAAGGGCGATGGAAGCCGCCGCGTCACCTACACTGCCCAACTGCCCGAAGCCGGTCGCTGGCGGGTGGAGATGCACGTGCCCTCCCTGTCGCCGGTGCCGGGCGGCGGCGAGATTCGCCGTGAAGTGCGGATTGGCGGCGGGGACGGCCCGCCCCGCGACGACGCTCGCGGCGCCCAGGTCAACGTCAGCTTCGGCCTGAACCTCGGCACCTACGACCTGGAACTCACGAACGCCGGCAGCTCACGTCCCATCGACTTCGACGCCCAGGGAGCGGGCATCGGCTGGGCCGTGCTGGGCGACTTCGATCTCGCCCCGGGGGCGGTGGAGCTCGAACTGAGCAACGACACGACCGGCAACGTCGTGGCCGCCGACGCGGTGCGCTTCGTGCGCCTCGACAACGGCGCCGGCGCCGACACGACCGGCGGCGGTGGGGCGCCGTGAGCGCGCGGCAATGGCTGGGCGCCGTGGCCGCCGCCTGCGTCCTGGCCATGGGCTGCGACGCGGCGGGCACGACGGACACCGTCGACTTCCTGGTGCCGGTGAGCGCCTCCGAAGTCCGAACGGGCAACGTCGAAGACCTGATCGTCGCCACCGGCACCCTGCGTGCCGCGGAGAGCATCGTGCTCCAGGTTGAAACGCCGGGCCGGCTCCAGATCGGGAGGAACAGGGACGGTACCCGGCTCGCCGAGGGAGATCGCGTCGTCCCCGACCAGATGATCGCGGAAGTCACCGGCGAGGATGCGCGGCTCGCGGCCCGCGTCGAGGCGACGCACCAGGCCTACCAGGGCGCGCTCGCCGAGCGAGACGCTCGCACCCGGCTCTTCGAGCAGGAACTGATCGCAGCGGAGGAACTGCGACGGGCCGAGACCGCGCTCGAAGACGCCAAGGCAACCTGGGAGCAGAGCCTGCTGACGGAAGATCGCGCCAGGATGCTCACGCCCATTGGCGGCGTGTTGATGGAACTGGCCCGCGACACGAGCGGCATGCCGATCGCGGACGGGCAGCTCGTGTACCAGGGCTTCCAGGTCGCGCGGATCGCTCCCGTGGACTCCCTGGTCGCCGACATCGACCTCGTGGGTCCCGAGCTGGCGCGCGTGCACCCGGGTCAGAAGGGGCGGCTCCGCCACTTCGCCTGGGAGGACATCACCTTCGAAGGCGCGGTCGTCCGCCTGTCACCCGAAGTCGACCCGACGACCCACACCTTCCGCGCCGAGGTCGCGATCAACAACCCCGGCGGCCTGCTGCGACCCGGCATGTTCGTCGAGGTGACCCTGGTCGTGGAACAGCGTGACGCGGTACCCGTGATCCCCCGTGAGGCGGTCACCGAGCGCGGCGGCCGGCGAGTCGTGTTCGTCCTCGACGGCCAGCGCGCGGTCCGGCGCGAGGTGGTGCTCGGTCTCGGCGACGACGAGATCGCGGAGGTCCGCCAGGGGCTCGAGATCGGCGAGCGGATCGTCGTGCGCGGACTCGAAACCCTGACCGACGGCACGCGCGTCCGGGTGTCCGGCTAGCGCCGCCCGCCAGGAGGTCGGGCAACCGTGATCGCTGCTCCCGGTGAAGGCTCAGGCCCGGCCCGCCTCGCCGCCCGCCGTCCGGTAGCGGTCACCGTCACCGCCCTGGCATTCGCCCTCGTCGGCTGGATGTCGTGGCGCGAACTGCCGATCGATCTACTGCCCGACCTGCGCTCGCCGACGATCGTCGTCGCGGTGCGCTCCGGCGACCGGCCACCGACGGAGATGGAGCGGCTATACGGCGAACAGGTCGAGCAGCGCCTGTTCACGGTGCGCGGCATCCGCGAGGTGCAGCAGGTCGCCCGGACCGGCCGGCTGATCGCCACGGTGCGTTTCGACTGGGAAGCCGACATGGACCTGGCGCTGATCGAGGTCCAGAAGGCGATCAACCCGGTCGCGGCCGACCCCGAAGTGGACGAGGTCCTCGTCCGCCAGCTCGACCCGAGGCAGTCGCCGGTCATGACCCTGGGGCTGGCTTCCGAACCGGGCGGCCCCGATCTCGCCGAGCTCCGCCGCCTGGCGCGACGTCAGGTGGCGCCGGCCATGGAGCAGCTCGCCGACGTCGCCGAGGTGCGCGTGCTCGGCGGGCGCGAACTGGAAGTGCGCGTACGGGTCGACCGCTACCGCATGCAGGCGTTCGGGGTCACGCTGAGCCAGCTCGAGCAGCGCCTGGTCGCCGAGAACGTCGACATTGACGCCGGCACCCTCGAGGATCGCGGCCAGGTCTTCCTGGTCCGCGGCATCTCCCGCTTCCGCAACCCGCGGGACGTGGAGCGGGTCGTCATCCGCTACCGCACCCAGGCGGGGTCGAGCGGCCAAGAGGTCCGCCAGCCGATCCGCGTCGCCGACGTCGCCGAAGTCGAAGTCGTCCATGGGGAGATCGACCACCTGGTGCGAGTCAACGGCCAGGAGGGCGTCGGCCTGCAGGTGTTCAAGGAAGCCGGCGCGAACACGGTCGAGGTCTCGCGCACCGTGCGCGCGGCGCTCGAGAACCTGGAACTCGACCTGCCCCGCGTGCAGGTGTCGATGGTCAACGACGACGCCGCCCTGGTCGAGGACGCGATGGCCGACCTGCAGAGCGCCGCCCTGGTCGGCATCGCGCTGGCCGTCGTCGTCCTGGCCCTGTTCCTGCGCTCGCTCGGTCCGACCGTGGTCGTTGCTTCCGCCGTGCCCGTCTCCCTCTTCGTCGCCCTGTTCGCGATGCGGCTCTGGGACCATTCGCTCAACATCATCACCCTGGCCGGCCTGGCGCTCGGCGCCGGCATGCTGGTGGACAACGCGATCGTCGTCGTCGAGAGCATCCACCGGCGCCACCGCCCCGGGGCTTCGGCTGCCGACAGCGCCGCCCGCGGCACCGGCGAGGTCGCCGGAGCGATCGCCGCGTCGACGCTGACCACGTGCGTCGTTTTCCTGCCCGTCCTCTTCGTGCAGGGGCTGGCCGCACGGCTGATCGAGGGCATCGCCTTCACCGTCACCGCCTCGCTGGTCGCGTCGCTCGCCGTCGCGATGATGCTGATTCCGGCCCTGTCGCGCTGGTTCCTGCCGCGGGCCAAACCGGCGGCTGGGGTCGCGGAAGCAGCACCCGCTGCCGACGCCACACTTGCAACGGATCAGGACGACGGCGAGGCGCGTCCCCTCGGCTGGGCCTTCGGCGCGCTGGAGCGATTCGTCCTGTTCCTCCTCCGCCTGCGCTGGCTCGTCGTCGGCGCCGCCGTGCTTGCCGCCGCGGCCGCCGTGAACGTACTGCTCGGCCTGGGCAGCGAACTCCTTCCGCCGGCCGACCCGCGACAGTTCTCGGTGCGCATGGTCGGGCCGCCGGGCCAACGCGTCGAAGCGAC
>VXSP01000018.1 GCA_009837885.1 Holophagales bacterium
CCACGGCCCCCGGGGCCTTCCCCCTCGCCCGGATTCAGCAGCTCGGCGCCGGCGCGCCGGGCCGGCGGCCGCAGGAGCTGACGCACGCGCCTGGCCGTCAAGTCCTCCGGTCGCTCGTCTTCGTCCACGAGATAGACGGTGAGCGATCCCCCCTCTTCCCGGATCGCGCTCTCCACGCGGTCGACGCCCTCGACCTCCTGGATCGTCTCAAGACGCTCGAAGACGCGGAGCGCCGATTCGAGGCTCCCGCGGCCCTCCGGCAGGCGGACGGCGAGCTGTACCTGGTCGGCGATCGGCGCCTGTCCCGGACCGCCCGAGGCAACGAGGAAGAGGGCGGCGATCACGCTCAGGACGATCGCAACGACGACTCCGGTGACCCAGCTCGCCGGCCGGCGCAGGGCGGAGGCGAGCACACCGGCGAACAGGATCCGCGTCGGATCGGGCGGCACCTGGCCGCCGAAGCGCTCGCGACGTTGACGCAGCTTGGCCAGCCGGCGGATCGCGGCCGGTGCGGCGAGGTGCCGCGCCAGCAGGGGCACCAGGCCGATCGCCACCAGGAGGGAGCCGAACAGCGGCAGCAGGATGGCCAGGGACAGGAGCCCGATCAGGTTCTGGACCAGGGTCGACTCCAAGTCGACGATGACGGCCGGCAGGAAGACGATCGCCGTCGTGACGGAAGCGGCGATGATGGCGCGGCCCGTGCGGCGAATGCCGCCCGCGGCCGCGTCGTCGGGATTCCTGCCGCGTTCCAGCCGCCGCTGGACGGATTCGAACACGACGACGCTGTTGTCGACGATGAGTCCGACGCCGACAGCGAGTCCGAAGAGCGTGAAGAGGTTGAGCGAGAGGCCGGCCACGTAGAGGAAGGAAAGGGCCACGGCCAGGCTGACGGGTACGGCGACCGCGATCACGGCCACCGCGCGCCACTGGCGCAGGAAGAGGAACAGGACCAGGAGGGCGATCCCGAAGCCCGAGAGACCGAGGTTCCGAAGCCGGTCGATCTGCTCTTCGACCAGGTCGGCGGCGTCAAAGCTGATGAGCAGGCGGATGCCGAGTGGAGCGAACTCCTCGTTGATCTCCTCGACCCGGCGGCGAAGATCGCCGCCGAGCCGGATCAGGTTCGCACCTTCTTCCTGAAACACGAAGATGCTGACGCCCGGTTCGCCGTTGACCCGGTACAGGGCCTGCCGGCGGCCGGAGCCGATCTCCACGTCCGCGACATGACGGACCAGGACCGGGCGGTTGGGGAGGACCCGGACCTCGCCCATCGACACCGTGCCGGCCGGGCGCCCGTCGAGCATGACCGCCGTCCGCCCTGCCTCGTCCTCCAGGCTGCCGAGGTAGCGCAGGCGCCCGGCCGCGCCGCGGACGGCGGCGGTCACCTCCTCCGTCGTCACGCCCAGGGCCGCGCAGCGGTTCGGGTCGACCCATACGGTCAATTGGCGCGATGAGCCTCCGAAGATCGTCGCCTGGCTCACCCCCGGAACCGCGGCCAAACGGGGTGTGATCCGTTCTCCGACCAGGTCGTGGAGCGCGTCCTCGTCGTCGGAACCGGTCACCTGCAGGATCATGGCGAAGCTGGACATGATGCTGGTGTCGTCGGCCTGAACGTCCAGGAACGCGTCGCGCGGCTGGGTCCGGGCCAGGTCGGCCGCGATGCGGCGCATCTCGAGTTCGCGCACCTTGAGGTCGACGCCGCGCTCGAAGCGGACGGTGAAGCTCCCGCCGGCGCCGCTGACCTCGCCCCAGGTCTCGGCCACCCGTGGCAGCGTGCGGACCCGAGCCTCGAGCGGCATCAGGATCTCCCGCTCGATGGTCTCCGGTTCGCTGCCCGGGCGGAAGAAGTTGACGTAGAGCGAATCGCCCGTGAGGGCGGGGAATAGCTCGACCGGCAGTCGCTGCCAGGCGAACCCGCCGAGCATGACGAGCGCGACGAAGAACATCGTCACCGCCAGGGGGCGGCGGATGGCGAGGGTGTCGAGACCGGCTCTCACGGCGTGTTGCGGTTCAGGCGTCCGCGGTCGGCCGGCGGCGCCGGGTCAGCCTCAGCGAGTCGAGAATCAGGTACAGGCAGGGCAGCACCAGCAGCGAGCCGACAGTCGAAGTGACGATGCCGCCGATGATCGTGTACGCCATCGGGCTTCGCAGTTCGGCTGCCTCGCCGGCGCCGACAGCGAGGGGCAAAAGAACGAGCACCGTGGTGAGGGTCGTCATCAGGATCGGCCGCAGGCGGATCGCGGCGGCCCGGGCCAGGGCGGCTCGCCGCTCGATGCCGGCGGCCATCAGCCGCCGGGCCGTGGCGATCAGCAGGACGGCGTCGTTCACCGCGACGCCCGCCAGCACGATGAGCCCGAGCAGCGCCATCACGCCGACCGGCCTGCCCATTGGACCCAGCGTGCAGGCGACGCCGAGCAAGGCCAGCGGGATGGAGAACAGCACGGTGAGGGGTTGCAGGAGGGACTCGAACGTCCCGGCGAGCACCATCAGGACGAGGACGATGGCCAGGATGCCCGCGAGCCGCAGTTCGGAGGTGGCTCGCAGACGTTCCTCCTCTTCGCCGGCCAGGCGCACGATCAGGCCGGAGGGAAGCTCGGTCGCCGAGATCGCGTCGTTCGCCGCGGCGATGGCACGTGGATAGTCGCTGCCCTCGGCGATCCGTGCCGTCACTTGCGCCACGCGCCGCTGGTCGCGGCGGAAGACCTCACGCGCTCCCTCCGTGGGCACGAAGCGCGCGACCTGGCCGAGGACGAGATCGGCTCCGGCGCTGCTGGTGAAGCGCAGTCCGGCGAGTTCCTCGGGCCGGGGCTGGGGCAGAGAGAGAACGACGTGGCGCTCCTCGTCGCCGACCGACAGCAGCGTGACCCTGCGGCCGTCGAGCGCGGACTGGAGCACGCGGGCGATCGTCTCGAGATCGACGCCCAGGCCGTCGGCCATCGCCCGGTCGAGTTCGATCCGCAATTCGGGCGGGCCGCCCTCGAAGGACGAACGCACGTTCCAGAGTTCCCCTCGTGTGGCCAGAGCGTCACGGAGGCTGGTCGCCGCGGCCCGCAGGTCGACCAGCGACTGACCGGCGATCTCGACCACGATCGGCGGACCGGATGAGCCCAGGGCTTCGGCCAGCGCCGAGGTTCCGACCTCCCATTCGATCTGGGTGTCGGGCAGATCGGTGAAGTTCGGAGACAGCGCGCCGACGAGCTGGCTGCCGGTGGGACCCTCGGCCGACAGGCGTACCAGGAGCCGGGCGGTGTTCTCCTCGGTCAGTTCGGTCGTGACCAGCCGGTCGTCCTCCGGCAGCCGCCCGACCTCGGCCTGAATCGCTTCGAGATGCTCGCCGGCGGCCTGACGCACCGCCTCCTCGAGCGTGGATACCGCGGCCGCTGTCGCTTCGACGCGTTGGCCCGGCGGCCCGACCATGCGCACCGAGAACTGTCGCG
>VXSP01000004.1 GCA_009837885.1 Holophagales bacterium
GGCCCCAACGAGAGGCCGTAAAGGTGCGGGGCGGACCATCCCATTACCCAGTGTGTGGCGTCTACGAGTTGCGGGTCGCTGTGAACTCGCGCTCGCCGCGGGGGGTGATCATCTTGCCGGTCATCGTGTCGCCGTCGACCGTCGCCTCGAAGCTGAGGTTGAAGGTCTGGCCGCCCCTTCCGATCTCCCGGCCGAACTTGAGCGTTTCGCCGTCCCAGGACACGTTCGTCAGATCGCCGTTCCGGCGCGGGTTGGTCCAGGTGCCCTTGAGCTCGCCGTCGACCTCCGTGAACTCGTAGACGACCTCGAAGGTGCCCTGGGGCGTCTCGGTCGTCGATGCCCACTTGCCTAGAACGGGGGCGTTGTCTGCGGCCAGCGCCGCAGGGGCGAGCGCCAGGGCGACCGCTGCGGCGATCAGGATGGACTGTCTCATGGGGGCTCCTCAGCTCAGTTCAGAATGCTCGTACACTGCTTTGATGACAAGGACGACCGCCGTTGCCGTTTTGTTCCTGCTCGGCTGGGGTTGCGCCGGGGATAGTGGCGAGGTCACGGGTGCGTCCGCAAACGAACCAAATCCGAAACCAGCCGGAGAGCTAGCAATGAAGATCGATCACTTCATGTACGCGGTTGCCGACCTCGACGAGGGTATGGCCTGGGCGGCGGACGTCTTCGGGGTGGCGCCGGCCTTCGGCGGCTCCCATGAGGGGCTCGGCACCCGGAATGCGCTCTTGAGCCTTGGCGACACGTACCTTGAGATCATCGCGCCGGATCCGGCGCAAGCGGTCGAGAGCCAGATGGTCACGGGCATGGCCGCGATGAGCGCCGGGGGACTCGTGACGTGGGCGGCGCAAGGCGATCTCGTCGTCACGAAGGGCTTGCTGGAGGAGGCCGGCATCCCCTCGGCTGGCCCGGTGGAGACGCGGCGGCGGACGGCGGACGGGGGTTTGCTGGTGTGGGACCTGCTGTTCCCGCAGGGCGGCTACGGGATGCCGTTCTTCATCGATTGGCGGGATTCGCCGCATCCGGCGACGACGACGCCCGTGGGCGGCGAGTTGGCGTCGTTCGCGATCTCGACGCCGGACGCCGAGGAACTCGGGGCGGTGCTGGCGGGTCTTGGGCTGGACGTCGCAGTGTCGGAGGGGGCGCCGGAGATGAGGGTGGTGATCGAGGGCGCGAAGGGGCCGGTCGTCCTGGCCTCGACTGAGGAGAGTCGGGGACTGTCGCCGTCCTCTCGGCGGTGATGACGTCTTATCGTGTGTGTGGCGCACAGGTACGGCACCGCAGCCGGTAGGGTTGGCGGCCACAACCCTCAGCGGGAGAAGAACCATGACCGAGACGATTCCAGACAACCGATTTCGCCAAGCTGTGTGCTGCTTCGCGGCTGCGGCCCTGAGCCTGACGGTCGCCGTCCCGGCCGCGGCCCAGCTCGACATCGACGCCTGGGCCGAACTGGCGGGCGAACAAACCGTCTGGGAGCGGACCCGGTTGAGCGACACGGTCTATCTGCTCCTGCCCGGGCCGGGACGGGTTGGCAACCTCGCCGTCTCCGCGGGCGAGGACGGCATCCTGATCGTCGACGACGGGATGATCCCGGTGGCGCCGAAGATCAAGGCGGCGGTGGCGGAGATCCAGGAAGGCAAGATCGACTTCGTCGTCAACTCGCACTACCACTTCGACCACGCCGGCGGCAACGCGGCCTTCGGGGCCGACTCGGCGATCGTCGCGCACGCAAACGTCCGCAAGCGGCTGCTGGAGAACCGGCACGCCGGCGCCAACTTCTCGGCGACGCCGTTCCCGCCGGAGGCGCTGCCGATCGTGACCTTCAACGAGAGCGTCACGCTGCACTGGAACGACGAGGCGATCGACGTCATCCACTTCGGCAATCCGGCCCACACGGATGGCGACTCGGCGATCTACTTCCGGGACTCGAACGTCCTCCACGCCGGCGACCAGTACATCAACCTAGGGAGCTATCCCTACATCGACCGCGATGTAGGCGGCAGCGCGCTCGGACTGCGCGAGAACCTCGCCCAGATGCTGGATGTCGTCGACGACGAAACGAAGATCATCCCCGGTCACGGACCGCTGGCGACGAAGGCCGACCTGCAGAAGTTCCACGATGTGGTCTCCGAGACGATCGACCACGTCGCTGATCAGAAGAAGGCCGGGAAGTCACTCCAGGAAGTCCAGGGCGCCGGCCTGCCGGAGAAGTACGCGTCGTACAGGAGCGGCGGCCTGTCGCCAGAAGCGGTCTGGATCGGCTACGTCTGGGCCAGCCTCGACGACTGAGACCGCAGCCGCGGGACGCCGGCGCTGCCAGCGCCTACTCTCCGCCGGAGCTCTGGGGCTGGTCGTACTCCGATTCGAGCAGGCGGGCTCCGCGCAGGACGTTGCCCATCGCGTAGTTGCCTTCGTGGCAGGCGTACTCGTAGACCCGGCTGTCCTTGGCCTGCCAGGTGTACTCACCCGCCCAGGGCTCCGTCCACGAGTTCGGGTCGTCGACACGGAAGTGGTAGAGCAGGTTCCCGTCCTCGGTCCGGGTGAAGCGCTCCTCCACCACCATCGTCTTACTGCCCCCGGGGAGGCCGGTCTGGTTGCGGAAGTTGCGCGTGGTGACGACCAGGGTGTCGCCGTCCCAGTGGCCGACGCCGTCGCCGAGCCACCAGTTGATCCCGTCGGGGCCGTGCTCGCCGTCGATGGGGATGATCCGCGCGTCGTGGACCATCTCCGCCATGATGACGACGTGGTTCTCGGTCTGCATGATGCGCGCGTAGTTGTTGTAGAGGCTGGGCAGCAGCGGCGGTCCGCCAACAAAGCCGAGCAGGCAGCGCTCGGCCAGAGCCAGCGTCTCGGGACCGTCGAACGGCCCGGGACCGTCCTGGTCGAGCCAGGACGCGGTGCCGTCGTTGTTGTGGATGAACGACGCGAAGTTCGTCGCCATCCGGCGCATGGCCGCCGGGGTCATCGCGGGCCGGCGACCGTTCTTCGGCTCGTAGATGATCGACGTGCGGAACTTGCCGTCCACGATCACCGCCTCGGAACCGGGGTCGATCCAGAACGCGTTGTAGCCGCCGACGCCGCCGCCACCGAAGCGGTTGTCGCCGTCCCCGCCCTTCTTGGGTGCGGTCCGATCGGCGCCGCCACCCTTCCGGTCCTCTTCGAGGGACCGCCAGAGCCTGTCCCTTTCCTCTTCCATCTCCTGCGCCTGCTCCGGCGTCAGGTAGAGGTTGTCGCCGTACTGCGGCGGGCGATCGACGGGCGTGATCGTGCCTGCGTCGTAGACGCCCGACAGGTCGGGCTTGCCGTTGGGCATCCTCTTGATGCCGTCTCCCTCCGCGGCGAGCGCCGGGAGAGCGATGAGGAACACGGCGAGGGAGGCGAGGGTGAGCTTGCGCATGGCTTGAGTCCTTGTTCGGAAAGAATGGACCGATGCTTGAAGGGACTGGCATCCTAGCACCGGTCGGCCTCTGCTTTCTGCTCACAACGGTCCCTGTTACAGCCCAGCCGACGGACCCAGGGCCCGAGCAAGTCGAGCTGAACGGCGTCGTCTACGACGTGCCGCCGCCCTGGCTGGGCAACCGCATCGAGGAGGCCGCCGATCCGGCGGAACTCGCGAAGGTGCCCGGCGAGCTGACCGGAGAACTCGGCATCTACGTCACATCGGAAACGCGCGACGCCGTCGTCGCGATGGCGGAGGCCGCCCGGGAGCAGGGAATCCGGCTGGAAGTGGACTCGGGCTTCCGCAGCTACGGCTTTCAGAAGAGGGTGCTGGAGGGCCTCCTGGCACGCGGGCGGCCGTTCCTCAACGCCGTCCGCTGGACCGCGCCGCCCGGCTACTCCGAGCACATCACCGGCCGCGCCCTCGACTTCGTGCCCAGCGACGCCGACTTCAAGGACACGCCGGCGTACCAGTGGCTGAAGCGCCACGCCGTCGGTTTCTGCTTCACCGAGAGCTATCCGCTGGGCAACGCCGGCGGCTTCGACTGGGAACCCTGGCACTGGCGCTACGACGACTGCGACGAGTAGCGTCGGACGACGAAGCTCTCAACGGCGGATCGCCAGACGTTCGGCGGCCAGGCGGTTCATGCTGACGCCCGCCTCGGCCGCATCCATCGCCAGAGAGCGGTGGGTTTCGGGGGGGACCCGAAGAGTGAGGGTGCCGCTGTACCGTCGAGTGGACAGGGGCTCCGGGATCGGGTCGCCGTCCTCGCGCAGAGTGTTCACGGCGAACGCCACGACGTCCCTGATGCCTGCGAATGCCCCTTCGGGCGTGTCGTCCAGGTGGCTGAGCAACCCGAACTCCGCACACAGGCCTACGTACATCTCATCTTCTTCGGACCAGACGACCCGGTAGGCGTACCGGTCATGTCCGTTCATTGTGATTCCTCCTCTAGGCGTCTTGTCCACAACGACTCATAATGGTAGCAGTAGTGCAACCACATTGTTCCTCTTGTGCCGACGCGTCCGAACCCGAACCCGGCGGCGCCTCGATGTGGCGTCTCGCTAGTAGGCTGGGCGGCAGGAGACACGGACATGAAGAAGATCGGGCACTACGTCAACGGAAACCACATCGAACCCGAGTCGGGAAGAACCCATCCGGTCTTCAACCCGGCCACCGGCGAGCAGACGGCGGCGGTCGGTCTGGCGAGCACGGCCGAAGTCGACGCCGCGGTTGCCGCGGCCAGGGACGCGTTCGGCGACTGGCGGCGCACCTCGCTCGCCGTGCGGACGAAGCTGATGTACGCCTTCCGGAACCTGGTCGAGACGCACACGGACGAGCTCGCCCGGCTGCTGACCGTCGAGCACGGCAAGGTGCTGGCGGACGCCGCCGGCGAGGTGGCCCGGGGGATCGAGAACATCGAGTACGCCTGCGGCCTCGCCGACCTGCTGAAGGGGAGCTACAACTCCCAGGCCTCGACCGGCGTCGACGTCTACTCGGTGCGCGAGCCGCTCGGCGTCGTCGCCGGCATCACGCCGTTCAACTTCCCGGCGATGGTGCCGCTGTGGATGTTCCCGAACGCCGTCGCCTGCGGCAACACGTTCGTGCTCAAGCCGTCGGAGCGCGACCCGTCGGCGCCGCTCTTGCTGGCGGAGCTGTTCGACCAGGCGGGGTTCCCGCCCGGCGTGTTCAACGTGGTCAACGGCGACAAGGTGGCGGTCGACCGCCTGCTCACGCATCCGGACATCGCGGCTGTCAGCTTCGTCGGCTCGACGCCGATCGCCCGCTACGTCTACGAGACGGGGACCGGCGCCGGCAAGCGCGTCCAGGCGCTGGGCGGCGCGAAGAACCACATGGTGGTACTGCCCGACGCCGATGTCGACCTGGCCGCCGACGCCGCGGTGTCGGCCGCCTACGGCTCGGCCGGCGAGCGCTGCATGGCGGTTTCCGTCGTCGTGGCGGTCGGCGGCGTCGGCGATCCGCTGGTCGGCGCGATCCAGGAGCGGATGGGCAAGCTCTCGATCGGCTCCGGCATGGATGCGGCCTCCGAGATGGGGCCGCTGATCACCCGCGAGCACCGTGACCGCGTGGCCGGCTACATCGGCGCCGGCGCCGAGGAAGGCGCGACCGTGGTCGTCGACGGCCGCAACGCGACCTTCGACGGCGACGGCTTCTTCCTCGGCGTGTCGCTGCTCGACAACGTCACGTCCGACATGACGGTGTACCGCGACGAGATCTTCGGCCCGGTCCTATGCGTCGTCCGCGCCGACAGCTACCAGGAGGCGGTCGAGCTCGTCGAGCAGAACCCCTGGGGCAACGGCACGGCGATCTTCACGCGCGACGGCGGCGCCGCCCGTCAGTTCCAGGAGGACGCCGACGCCGGCATGGTCGGCGTCAACGTGCCGATCCCGGTGCCGGTCGGTTACCACTCCTTCGGCGGCTGGAAGCAGTCGCTGTTCGGCGACACCCACATGTACGGCCCGGAGGGCGTCCACTTCTACACGAAGGCCAAGGTGGTGACGGCGCGCTGGCCGGACCCGGCGGAGAGCCAGGTGGATCTGGGCTTCCCGCGGAACCGTTAGTCGAAGGTCCACTCCTGGGGCTCCTTGCCCTCTTCGGGCTGGGCCTCGCGGACGACGATCGGTGGGGTCTCGCCCTGCTGGTACGTGAAGACGTACTTCAGGGCCTTGCGGTTCTCCTCCGGTACCGGGTCGACGTGGGTGGCGAGCTCCGGCCCGTCGAAGACGTTGATCTTGCAGAACTCCTCGGCCTGGCAGACGAACCTGGCCACCTGGACCCAAGCCTCCATCTGCGTGTCGGGCTCGATCCAGGCGCCGAACGAAAGGCCGGTCAGGCCGATGATGTTCAGCGGCGGCGGCGCGTCGCCTTGCTGCTGCGCACCGACGGCGAGAGAGAACACGAAGACGATGCTGATCGCAAGAAGCGCGCGTCGATTCATGGCTGGGCCTCCTCGAAGAAACGATCCCATAGTGCCATGCGGTCCCGGTGGAGGTGGCTTCCGGCCTCGATCGTCGAACCGAACTCGAGGTGCCTGGCCGTGTCCGGCTTGAACTCCGGCCACGCCGGAAGGTCCGAACCGCCCGGCGGGTTCGGATCGCCGGTGGAGGCGAAGGCGATCCAGTAGCCGGACATCGCCTCGGCGAGTTCGTGGTCCTCCTCCGCGTACTCGTAGTCCAGTTTGTCCAGGTTGTCGAACGCGTAGGCGATCTCGGCCGCATGGTAGGCGCCGTAGAAGTCCTTCTCGGGGTGCGGCGGCGCATGGCTGAAGAAGTACAGCCAGGCCGGCGAGGACACGGTCTCCGAGAGCGCCGCCCAGGTCTTCATGTGCCAGGCGAAAACGCGGTCGGAGAAGGCGTCGATGAAGGCGCGCCTTGCCGCCGCGTCATCCGGCACCGGATAGGCCTCGAAGAACTCGTCGGCCACGTCGGGGAACTGGCTCTTGACCAGGAACTCGACCCCGGACTTGTTCGACGGGAGCATGCGGCCCATCAGGCTGGTCGCCTCGTCGCGGTTCGATCCGACCAGCACCGGCACGTCGGCCTGCTCGCCGGACCGGTAGATCTCGGCGATCTGCTTCGGCAGCACCCAGCCGTCGACGTTCGGCCTCGTCGCAAAGGCGCCCTGCTTGGAGGCCTCGGCGAGAATCGCCTCGGCGTCCAGTTCGCGCAGGCGGGAGGCCACGTCGCCGCCCTCGATCCCGAGCCGTTTGGCGAAGGCCTCGCCCGCGCTCTCGGCCGAGCCGTCCTCGGAGGAGCGAAGCACCGGCAGGCCGTCGAAGAAGCCACCGCTCTGGCCGATCGCCCGCTGGAACAGGCCGCGCGCCAGTGGTGAAGCCTGCAGCACGTTGACGCTCCAGGCGCCGGCCGATTCGCCGAAGATCGTCACCCGGTCCGGGTCGCCGCCGAAGGTCGCGATGTTGTCCCGCACCCACTGCAGGGCGAAGATCTGGTCCAGGACGCCGTAGTTGCCGGAAGCGCCGTGCTCCGATTCCGCCGACAGCCCCGGGTGGGCGAGATAGCCGAACGCGCCCAGCCGGTAGTTCACCGTCACCACGACGACGCCCTTCCGCGCCAGCGCCGTGCCGTCGTAGAGGGGCAGCGACCCCGATCCGCGGGTGAGCGCGCCACCGTGGATCCAGACCATCACCGGCAGGCGGTCACCCTCGTCGCCCGCAGTCCAGAGGTTGAGGTACAGGCAGTCCTCACTCACTTCGACCAGGGGCTGGGCGTAGAAGCCGCCCTCGGGGTACGGCGCCTGCATGCAGGACGGCGGCTCGACGATCGCGTCGATGGGCGTTCTGCCCGGCGTCACGGGCCGCGGCGGCCGGAAACGGAGGTCGCCGAGCGGCGGCGCGGCGTAGGGAATGCCGAGATAGGTGTGGAGGTCGGGCTCGTGTTCGCCGACGAAGCCCATCACGTAGCCGCTCGTGGTCAGCTTGACCGGCCCGAACTGGGCAGAAGCCACCGACGCAACGAGGAAGAAGGCGGCCGAGGCGAACGCGAAGCGGCGGGAGAGTGGAGTCATCGGCCGGTTCTATCGCAGGCCGCGGCTACTTGGCGACGTCGTAGGACGTCAGCGATTCCTGGTCCCGGATGTAGAACGCTCCGTTGGCGACCACCGGATGGGCCCAGGTGAAGTCGCCGCGGTACTCGATCTCGAAGCGCCCTCGCTCGTCGTAGCCCTCGGGCGTGGCGACCGCGAGGCCCACCTTGTTCCGCTCGCTGAGAAGGAAGAGCTTGCCATCGGCCATCACGAGCGAGCCCTTGCCGACGCTGCGGGCGCGCCAGTGGACTTCGCCCGTCGTAGCGTCCACCGCGGTCAGCGCGGGGCCGAAGAAGCTGTAGAGCGTCCCCTCGTGGGCAACGACGCCGCCGTGGTGATTCTGGAGCCGCGTCTCGAAGTACGCCTGCTCGCTGAAGAAGGAACCGCCCTCGTCCTCGACGCTGACCCGGACCGCGCCCCCGCCGATGCCGTAGGACGCCGAGTAGAAGACGAGGTCGCCTTCGAGGACCGGCGTGGCGATGTTGATCGCGTTCACGGTGGACGGCCGCTCGTAGCGCCACAGCAGGGCGCCGTCCTCGGCGCGAACGCCTACGCCGGCCTCGCCGGTGAAGCCGATCAACACCTCGGTCCCCGCGATCTCGCGCAGGATGAGCGAGGAGTAGGAGGCCACGTCGCCCAGCTCGGCCGAACGCCAGATCGTGCTGCCGTCAGCCGTCGAGAGGGCGGCGATCGCCCCGGCCCGGCCGCCCGGCATGACGAACATCCGGTCGCGCACGACCAGCGGCGACTCGCTGATGCCCCAGCGGGTGTTCGGACTGCCGAAACGGTCCAGCATGTTGAACTGCCAGACCACCTCGCCCGAGTCCTTCGCGATCTTCGCCACTTCGCCCATGCCGTTCAGGACGAAGAGCGAATCGCCGTCGATGGTCGGCACCGAGCGCGGACCGTCGCCTCGGTCCGTATGGTCGTACAGGGGGCCCAGCGCTCGTACCCACACCTCGCTGCCGTCGCTCGCACGCAGGCGGAAGACCGCGCTCTGGCCATCCCGGGTGCCCTGGACGTAGATCGCATCGCCCTCGACGGCGACGGTCCCGTAGCCCTGACCGAGCGTCTCGATCTGCCAGTTGACGGCGGGGCCCTCCGGCGGCCACTCGTCGAGCAGGCCGGTCTCGGTCGAGATCCCGGCGCGGTCCGGGCCACGCCACTGCAGCCAGTCGTCGGCGTGCGCTGCCGTCGCGTATCCGGCGGCGAGCACCGCCGCAACGAACACCTGTGTACCCCTGCTGAACATATGCGCCATGACCGCTCCTGAGATTTACTGGCTGGCCGGCCAGCATTATACTGACCGGCCGCGGCACGCGCGGGATCGTACTCAAACCGGGAGATTCAGGACCTGGCCGACCGCTATCGTGCGCGCTCACGGGACTGAGCAGGAGGAAGACGCCCCATGGAGTTCTGGACTGCAACCGTCGCCGCGCCGACCCGGAGCGCCGAGTTCGCCCGTCAGGCCGAAGCCAGGGGCTGGGACGGCATGAACGTCGTCGATTCGCAGAACCTCTCCGGCGATCCCTACGTTTGCCTCGCGCTCGGCGCCACAGCGACGGAAACGCTGCGGGTGGCGACATCGGTGACAAATCCGGTCACCCGCCACCCGGCGACGACGGCGTCGTCGGCGCTCTCGGTTCAGCGGGTGTCGCGGGGCCGCATGGTCCTGGGCATAGGTCGCGGCGACAGCGCGCTGGCGCACCTTGGCCGCGCGCCTGCCCGCCTCGGCTGGTTCGAGGACTACCTCGTCGTCCTGCAGACCTACCTGCGCGGCGAGGAGGTGGACTTCGAGAACACGGGGATTGCGGACGAGGCCGCGCCGCTCGCGGAGAAGCTGGGGCTGGCGCACGGGCCCTCCGCGAGCAGCATCCGCTGGATCGCCGACGGTCCGAAGGTCCCGGTCGAGGTCGCGGCCACCGGTCCGAAGGTGATCGGGATCGCGGCCCGCCAGGCCGACCGGGTCATGCTCGCCGTCGGCGCAGACCCGAAGCGTGTCGCCTGGGGAATCGAGACGGCGCGCCAGGCCGCGGCCGAGGCCGGTCGCGATCCGGACTCGCTCAGGTTCGGCGCCTACGTGAACGTCGTCTGCTGCGACGATCCGGAGGTCGGCCGTGAACTCGGCCGTGCCTCCACCGGCCTCTTCGCCCGCTTCTCGGTCATGTACGGCGAGATCGCCGGACCCGCCGACGACCAGCAGGCCGATGTGTTCCACAAGCTCCACGACCGCTACGACATGACCGCCCACGGCCGCGAAGGCGGGCAGCAGACGACCGCGCTCACGGACGAGTTCATCGACGGCTACGCGATCGTTGGCAGCCCTGAGCACTGCGCGGCCAGGCTCGAGGCTCTGCTCGACCTCGGGATCGAGAAGTTCGCGGTTGCCGGGCCGAACTTCCTGGCGCCGAGCGCTCCCGGCCGGGAAGCCGCGGGGCGGTTCACCGAAGACGTCCTGCCGCGGCTGCGGGCATAGGAGGCACGAAACATGGAAGTAGCCGGCAGATCGGCAGTCATCACCGGCGGCGGCAACGGCATCGGCCGCGCCATCGCCCTGGCCTTGGCGCGCGAGGGCGCGAACGTCGCGGTCGCCGACGTCGAACAGGACGCCGCGGAAAGCGTCGCGCGCGAGGTGGAAGCCCTCGGTGCCAAGGCGCTCGCGGCGCGCGTCGACGTGACCCGCGAGGAGGATCTCGAGCGCCTGGCCGACGACGCCTGGGCGGCCTTCGGTTCCGTCGAGCTCTTGTTCAACAACGCCGGCGTCGGCGCGGGCCGGGCGCCGGCCTACGGGTTCAGCGCCGACGACGTGCGCTGGATCCTCAGCGTGAACGTCGAGGGCGTGCTGAACGGCATCCGGGTCTTCGCTCCGCGCTTCATCGAAGGCGGCAGGGAGTCCCGCATCGTGAACACGGGCTCCGAGCACAGCCTGGGCATCCCGTTCCCCGGTTCCGCCGTCTACACCGCCTCGAAGCACGCCGTCCTTGCCATCTCCGACGTGCTACGCGCGGAGCTGCCGGAGCACGTCGGCGTCAGCGTCTTCTGCCCGGGCTGGGTGGCGACGAGCATCTGGCGTTCCTCCGAGCGCCGGCCCGAGCACCTCGGCGGACCCCAGGAAGCGAACCCGGCCGGAGGCAAGCTCAGCGCGGAGCACGCCATGTCCGCGGACGAGGCCGCCGACATGGTCCTACAGCAGATACGCGAAGGCCGCTTCTACCTGCTGACCCATCCCCACGTCATCGAGTACGCGCACACCCGGTGGAACGATGTCGAGACCGCGTTCGCCGAGCAGGCGCCTCGGTACGAGGGGGACGACAGGTACGACGTGGCGAAGGCGATCGCGCGGATCCGGGCGCAGCGTCGCGGGTAGCACCATCGGTAGGGCAGGATCATCCGCAGAAGTGTGGTTTACACTACGGTGTGCAAACCTCTGTTTGTCTACCCCAAGTTGATCGACTAGAGGAAGATCCCATGTTCGGACAACGACTCCGGCTCGCCCGCAAGCGGGAGGGCCTCTCCATGCGAGCACTCGCCGACCGCGTGACTCCGAAGGTCACCGCGCAGGCGATCAGCAAGTACGAGAGTGGGAAGATGCTCCCGTCGTCGGCTGTCCTGGTCGGACTGGGCAAGGCCCTCGACGTTTCCCTGGACTTCCTGATGAGCAGCCAGGTCGAGTCTCTCGACGGACTCGAGTTCCGCAAGCACTCCAGAAGCACCGCCCGCGATCGCGCGAGGGCGGAGGCGCTCCTGATCGACAACCTCGAACGCCATCTGGCAATCGAGCGGATCCTCGACCTTCCCGTCTCCGTCGACCGGGTCAGGCAGCTACGCCAAGACGGCACCGACAGCGAAGCCGCCATCGACTCCAGGGCCGACGCCGTACGAGCGGCCTGGAATCTCGGCATGGATCCGATCCCCAGCCTCTGCGAACTCCTTGAGGACAAGGGCATCAAGGTCGTCGAAGAAGACCTTCCGGAACGCGTTCACGGCCTGGCCTGCCGTGTGCTCCGAAGCGGGCGGCCCGTCGCGGAGGCAGTCATGGTCTCCAGCCGGATCAGCGTCGAGCGCAAACGCCTGACTCTCGCCCACGAGCTCGCCCACCGCGTCGTTGGCTCGACCAACAGCCCGGCGATCAAGCAGGAAGTCGCGATGAACCGCTTCGCCGGCGCCTTTCTCGTTCCTTCGGAGCACCTCCTTGAGGCAGTGGGCCGGCGGCGCAGCCGGGTCACCTACCACGAGATCATCCGTCTGAAGCGCGCCTACGGCGTCTCCGCATCGGCCATGCTGATGCGCCTCGGACAGGTCGGCATTCTGCCGTCCGCGTCCGTCCGGCACGCTTTCGTCACCTACGCCCGCTCCTGGCGTAAGTCGGAACCGGAGCCCATCCCCGAGGGTCACGGTTTCGCGGCCTTCGAGAAACCCCGCCGCTTCAAGCGCCTCGTCTGGCGAGCCCTGGGCGAGCAGCTCATCTCGCCGGTGCGGGCAGCGGCGCTGCTGGGCGAGCCTCTCGACGCCATCGAACGAGAGATCAGCGGTCCGTTGGTCCAGTGACATGCGTCATCGTCAACGACGCCTGCTGCCTGATCGATCTGGACAAGGGTGGCCTGCTGGATGTCATTTGCGCTCTTCCCTACCGGCTGGTTGTCCCGCTGCCAGTGCGGGAATCGGAACTTCTCCGCATCTCCGACAGCCAATGGCGGCAACTCGACGGCGCCGGCCTCGTCACTCACGACCTTATGCCCGAGGAGGTCGGGCTCGCCCTCGACCTCAAGAGTCGTCGCCCAGCCCTCTCCGCCAACGACTGCTTCTGCTACGTCACGGCCGTCGTCCACTCAGGCATCCTGCTGACCGGCGACGCCTTGCTGCGTAAGGTGGCTAGCGCGGACGGCCTGCGAGTTCACGGCGTTCTCTGGCTCGTCGATGAACTTGACAAGGCCGGCGTGTGTCCGCGGAAGCTGCTGGTTGAGGCGCTCAGGCTCTGGCGAGCCGACGCCACGGTGTTCTTACCTAAACAGGAGATCGCCGACAGGCTGACACGACTCGCCGGCGTTGCGCTCTGAAGATCCAGACGGGCAGAAGGTCTCACGCACGTCCGCTCGCGAAGGACAACGGGCTTGCCGCTCACTGACGGCCGGCTTGACGGACCCCGTCCCGAAGACGTTCGAAGTAGTCCGCGTCGGCCACGGCTTCCTTCGGCGAGGCGGCGCCGGCGACGAGCCGATCGCGTAGCTGCTGGCGATCGTAGTCGACCGTTGACGCAGCCGGATTCGCCGCTAGGTGGGCGAACCGGGCCGAATCGCGGCTGTCGCGGTAACAGGCGACGATCGGCTCGAGGTCGCTCGGGCTGGCGCCGTGGAGGATGACGCCGTCGGCGCCCAGGTCGAACTGGCCGCGGATCTTCTCGACGCAGCGGGCGGGTGAGCCGGTGGCAGCGGGGGCCAGCCAGTCTTCGGGAATGAGCGTGGCGATCCGTTCGAGTTCCTCCGTCGTGGCCAGGCTGTCGATTGCGCCGCGGAAGCCGGCAACGAGGGGATCGGCGCGGAAGCGCTCCAGGACTTTCGGGTCCCAGCGGTTCGTCTCGACCATCAGGTCGCCGTAGGCCTGCAGATAGGTCGCCATCCGGCCGACCGTCTTCTTGAGGCGCACAGCCTCGGGGAGGTGATCGCCGATCGTCGCGAAGCAGGACCACACCCGGACCGAGGCCGGGTCGCGCCCGGCCTGTTCCGCGGCCCGCTTCACGGTGCCGACACAACGGGCCAGGGTTTCATCGGTGAAGAAGGTGTGGAGCACGACCGCGTCGAAGGCCCGGCCGCCGAGAGCCAGCGAGTTCGGGCCGAAGGCGGTCAGGGTCATCGGGATCTCGTCGTGCGCCTCGGCGCCGAGGCGCAGCACCGGGAAGCGGCCCGCCGGTCCGTCGTGGCCGACGATCGTCTCGCCCCGCCACATCCGGCGCATCAGCCCGGCGAAGTCCTCCATCTGGGCGGTGGTGATCCGGGGCAGGCCGAGCGCGTCGAACACGCGGGCGATGCCGCGGCCCAGGCCGAGCGAGAACCGGCCGCCGGTCAAGCGGTGCATGGTCAGCGCGTAGGAGGCGGTGATCAGCGGGTGGCGGGTGTTCTGGTTCGTCGCGGCGGTGGCGATGCCGAGTTCCGTCGAACAGGCCGCGGCGGCGCCGGAGAGGGTGGCCGCCTCCTTGATGTTGAAGCGTTCCGAGATGAACACGGAGCCGAAGCCCATCGCCTCGCCGGCGCGCACCTCCTCGAACAGCTCGGCCGGGGACTCGGGCTGGCCGGCCAGGGTGTAGAAGGCGAGTTCGTTCATCCGTTGCACGGGAGTTCTCCTCCTAGAGCAGTTCGGCCGATTCCAGGTCGAGGGCGTGGCGGGTGTGCCGCCTGGTCATCGCGACGAACATCTCGTTGCCGCGCTCCGTTTCGCGGACCATCATCGAGGCGATCACGCAGACGCCGAAGCCGGCAAAAGCGCCGAGCCGGTAGTCGTTCCAGCAGGCTTCCCGGGAGTAGCCGTCGATGCCGGCGGCGATCAGCCGCTGGTGGTACGCGCTGACGATCTCCTCCTCGCATCGCCGGCGGAGGACCGGGTCCAGGCTGCCGCCCAGGAAGTAGGCGACATCGCCCAGCGGACGCCCGATCGTGATGCTCTGCCAGTCGACCGCCGTGATCGCGGGCGGCGAGGTGCGCGGGTCGATCAGCAGGTTGTCGAGCCGGTAGTCGATGTGGACGAGGGAGAAGGGGTCGGGCGCGTCGCCGGTCCAGGCTGACTCGGCCTCGCCGTAGACGCTGAGGACCTCCCGCGAGTCCTGCTCGAGCCGGCCGCCGTAGCGATCGAGGAAGCCTGGCAGCAGCGTCCGGTAGCGATCGTGGGTGGCCGCCGAGAGTTCAGCGCTGGGGCGGCCGAGCCACCCGGCTGGAAACAGGGAGGCGTCGTTCCAGACCGGGGCGTGCAGGCCGGCCAGTTCCAGCACGGCCGCCAGCGCCACCTCCTCGTCGCAGCCCGCGATCTGGTCGCCCTGCTCCGCCGGCGCCTCGTCGCTCATCAGCACCGCGAAGTGCGGGCCTTCGCCGTCGATCTCGGCGAAGTAGCAGCGCGGCGTCGAGATCGAGAGTCGCGGCTGAAGCTCCTGGTAGAAACGCACTTCCTTCAGGTAGTTGCGCAGCACGACGCCGGTCGCCCGGCTGGTCGGATCATCGGACGGGAACTTCCCGACCAGGGTGCCGGGCGCGTCCGCGGCGCCTTCGCCGTACTCCAGGCGGTAGCGAATGCAGCGTCCGAGCTGCCCGGTGCCGATGTCGGAGGCCTCGAAGCCGAGCACCTCGACCTCGTGGCCCGCGGCGCGGAGCTGATCCGCGAGCCACTCCGCGCTCACCTCCTCGGCGCTGGGAATGAACGGCGCCGAAGTCACTCGGCCGCCTGCCGCTCGCGCCACCAGCCCGGACCCGTCCGCGACGGCCAGCCCTCGGGCGGGGTCGGCCACAGGAGAATCGTGCCCATCGGACCGAGTTCGACGCCCCGGATGTCGTTGTTGAACACCCAGAGGAAGCTGACGTGGAACAGGAACAGCACCGGCTGGTCCTTGTACACCTCGCGGTGGATCTCCCGGTAGATCGCGGCGCGTCTCTCGCTGTCCTGCTCCCGCTTGCCCAGGTCGAAGAGTTGGTCGACCCTGGGGTTCGAGTAGCCGCCGCTGTTGCGGCCGCCGTCGTAGGCGTCGGTGGCCAACTGGTTGCGGAGGGCGTTCGGGTCCTGGGTCGTGCCGACAATCGTCCCGAGCGCCTGGAACTCGTGGGCGAGCCGCCTCTCGTTGAGCGAAGCGCTCTCGTAGGCGCGGGTCACCATCTCGACCCCCAGCCGGCGGAAGTCCTCGCGCAGGATGTCGAGCGTCCGCGGCACGTAGGTCAGGCCGGCGGTGTACGACAGCTCGAAGCTGAAGCGGACCCGCTCACCGTCGATCTCCTTGTAGCGCCAACCCGTGTCGGGGTCGGCGAGCCAGCCGGCCTGGTCGAGAAGCTCGGCGGCGCGCTCCAGGTCGTAGTCGAGCGCGTGCTCGAGGATCGCCGGTTCGTAGTCCCAGCGGCGTTCTTCCACCATGAAGCCGTAGGAACGCCGGTACAGGCCGTGGCCGACCCGGCGCAGGACAGTCTCGGCATCGTAGGCGTGGGCGAGCGCCCGGCGCACCAGGGGGTCGGCGAAGAAAGGATTGCTGCCGTCCATGTTCCAGAGGAGGCCAAGCAGCAGCGCCGACGCGTGGCGGCCCTTCACGCCTCTCTCCTCGAACAGCTCCCCTTTCGCCTGCCGGGCGAAGATGTTCGCGTCGACGTAGACCTGGTCGTACTCGCCTCCCAGGAACTGCAGGAAGGCGAGGTTCCGGTCCGGCTGGAACTTGAAGATCATCGTCTTCGCGGCCGGCGGCGCGCGGTCGAACAGGTAGTGGTCTTCCCACCGCTCGAGGACGACCCGATCGTTGTTCCGCCATTCCACGAAGCGGAACGGGCCGCTGCCGATCACGGCTTCGCGACCGTAGCGGTTGTAGTAGGGCGAGGACCGGAGCGTCGGATCGGCGGCGCGCTCGGCGGCGTCGCCCACGATGTGGAGCGGCATGATGGGAAAGGCGAGCGCCTCCAGCCGCAACTGCGGCGCCAGGAGCCCGGCGAAGTCGAAGCGCACCCGGTGCGCGCCCTCCGCCATGGCCCCGACGACGAGGTCCCGCGTCGTCGGCCAGTAGCTCACCGGCACCCGTTCGTCGCGCAGGGCTTCGAGCGAGAACACCACGTCGTGCGCCGTCCAGGGCTCGCCGTCGTGCCAGCTCAACTCGGGATTCAACTCCAGGGTGACGGAACGCAGATCCTCCGACGTTTGCACACCTAGCACGACGTTCGAGTTCCAGTCGTAGTCCGACGGATTGCCGTGGCGGATGACGAGCCACTCGAAGAGCATCCCGAACATCGTCCAGGCGGATGCCGCGCCGGACGGAAAGAGCGGATTGAGCGTCGCCGGCTGGGCG
This sequence comes from Holophagales bacterium, assembly GCA_009837885.1. Lineage (GTDB taxonomy): Bacteria > Acidobacteriota > Thermoanaerobaculia > Multivoradales > Multivoraceae > Multivorans. The sequence goes on from VXSP01000004.1 coordinate 17,019, forward strand.
AAGTCGTGGCGGACGATCGTCGTCCCGGTGTCGGCCCGCTGCGGCTCGGCGACCGGGTACAACTCGTGCAACGACGGCGGATCGACCAGGGGATCGGTCAGCGGGTCGTAGTCGCCGCCGGTATCGACCACGGGAAGCGGATTGCCGCAGGCCCCGGCCAGCAGGCCGGCCGCCGCCGCGAGACGCCACCGGACGTTCACGCGTTGCGTTTGATGTCCCGGAACGGGCCCTGGTCGGCGCGGAACCCCTTCGGCATCCCCAGCACGCGTTCGGAGATGATGTTGCGCTGGATCTCGTCCGTGCCGCCGGCGATCGAGATCGCTGGCACCGAAACCAGGACCTCGGCGACGATCCCGTCCGCGGCGGAGTCGGGTCCGCTCAGCATGGCGTCCGCGCCCGAGATCATCGTGTGGACGTGGGAGGCTTGGCGGGCGATGACGCTCGCTGCGAGCTTGCCGATCGACCCGGCCGGGATGATCTCCGTCGTGCCGGCCTTGCGCCTGGCCTCGGCGACGTCGGAGGCGAGCCGCGCCCCGGTGTGCAGGCAGATCAGCTTCGCGATCTCCTGCCGCGTCGCCGGATCGTCGATCGCGCCGGTCTCCCGGGCCCGCGGCAGGACGAGGTCCACCCGGCCCTCGCGCTGCGGATACCAGGTGTAGGGCTCGGTCGCGATCCGGAGTTCCTCTTCGTACTCCGCGTAGATCGGCCCCTGCTTCGGCCCGTCGAGCGAAGACCCGCGCACGCGGCGGCTGAAGCCGCGGCGTTCGAAGGAGAGGGTGGTCTTCGCCACGTGCCAGCCGTTGCCCTCGCCGCCGATCAGGTCTTCGGGCGGCACTTCCGCGTTCGTCATGAAGACCTCGTTGAACGACTGGTGCCCGTTCATCTGCCGGAGCGGCCGCGCCTCGACTCCCGGCTGCCGCATGTCGAGCAGGAAGTAGCTGATCCCCTGGTGCTTCGGCACGTCCCAGTCGGTGCGCGCCACGAGCAGCCCGAAGTCCGCGTGGTGCGCGCTCGTGTTCCAGACCTTCTGGCCGTTGACGATCCACTTGCCGTCCTTCAACTCGGCCCGGGTGCTGAGGCCCGCCAGGTCGGAGCCGCTGCCCGGCTCGCTGAAGAGCTGGCACCAGGTGTGCTCGCCGGTCAGAATCGGCCGCAGGAAGCGCCGCTTCTGGTCGTCCGAGCCGCAGGCCAGGATCGTCTCCGAGGCCAGTCCGCGCGGGCCGACCTGAGCGGCGGGAACCACGTCCCTCTCCCTGAAGACCTCGGCGACGACCGCCGTCTGGTCGAGCGTGAAGCCGCGTCCATACCACTCCTCGGGCCAGTGCGGCGCGGCCCAGCCGCCTTCGAGCAGGATCTCCCGCCATTCGATCAGGGGACGGTCGACCCGCCAGTTCGCGTCGAGCCAGGCCGACATCTCGCGGCGGATCCGGTCCGGTGTCATGCCGCGCCCTCCAGCATCGTCATCATCCGTTCCCGATGGATCGCCGGCGCGCCGAACAGGACCTCGGAACCCTTCGCGCGCTTGAACCAGAGGTGGGTGTCGTTCTCCCAGGTGAAGCCGATTCCGCCGCGCAACTGGATGCCGGCTCGGGCCGCGCTCATGTAGGCATCGGCGGCCGCCGCCTTCGCCATGCTGGCCGCGTAGGGCTCACCCTCGCCGGCGTCGAGGCAGCGCGCCGAGTGGTGGGTGAGCGCCCGGGCGATCTCGAGCTCGAGCAGCAGGTCGGCGCAGCGGTGCTTGAGCGCCTGGAAGGAGCCGATCGGCCGCCCGAACTGGAAGCGCTCCTTCGTGTAGTTCACCGTGGTCTCGAAGAGGTGCTGCGCGCCGCCGATCATCTCGTGGGCGAGAGCGGAGCAGATCCGGTCCCAGATCCGGTCCAGGGCGTCGCCGGTCACATCGCCGACGCGGCGGGCCGGAACGTCGGCGAACACGACCCGGGACAGCTTGCGCGTCGGATCGACGACCTGGAGAGGCTCGACCGTGAGACCGGAGGCGCCGCGCTCGACCGCGTGGAGCCCGAGCCCACCGGCGCCGCTAGCCACGACCAGCAGCAGGTCGGCGACATGGGCGTCGACGGCCATCGCGGCCGTTCCGGACAGCTTCCCGTCCTCCGCCGCGCGGATCGACCCGCCGACGCCCGCCGGACCGTTCAGGTCGTCCAGCACCAGGGTGGCGATCGTCGAACCGCCGGCGATGCCTGGCAGCAGCGCTTGCCGCTCCGGCTCGTTCGCCGCCTCGAGCAGCGCGGTCCCGGCCATCACCGCCGAAGCGAACCAGGGGCCGCAGAACAGCGTACGTCCCATCTCCTCGGCGACGATGCCGAGCTCGACCGCGCCGCCGCCGGCGCCGCCAAAGGCCTCCGGGACGTGGACGCCGGCCAGCCCGGCGTCGCCGCAGAGTTCCTGCCAGACCGCCTGGTCGTAGCCCCGATCCGAGGCCATCTGCTCGCGGACGGCCGTCGCCGGCGACTTGTCCCGGAGCGCCCGCGACACGACATCGCGGAGAAGGTCCTGCTCCTTCGAGAACTCCGTCTGCACGCTACCTCCTGTCGCCACGCACCAGCCTTGGGTCCGCAGCGTACCCGAGGGGATAAAGTCGCGGTGGCCCCGGAGCCGACCTTACTGAGCGATCAGTCACCACTTTACTCGCGCCAGGCCAGGCATGACAGAGTCCAGCCCTTTGAATTCGAGAACGGACGGCCAGGCCGCCAGACGTCCCCGCCGCACCCAGGCTGAGAGGCGGGCCGAGTCGGAACGCGAGATCCTGCGCGCGGCTGCGACACTGTTCGGCCGCCAGGGCTACATCGCAACGACGCTGGAGCAGATCGGCAAGGAAGCCGGGTACTCGAGCGCCCTCGTATCGCTCCGGTACGGCTCCAAGGAAGGGATCGTCGAGGCGATCGTCGATCGCTCGCAGACCAGGGCCAGCGACGCTGTCTTCGAACCGGAAGAGGGCGTGTCCGGCATGGCCGCCCTGAACCGCATCTTCACCGGCTACTCGGAACTGCTCCGCGACGCCGAGCAGTGGATGCGCGCGCTGTTCATGCTGATGACGGATTCCCTCGGGCCCCTGAACGGGAAGATCGACCTGTTTCGGGCCGGGAACGACCGCTTCGCCGCCGCCATCGAACAGGCTGTTCGCGAAGGGCAGGAGGCCGGCGAGATCCGGCCGGACGTCGATTCGACGGGGACCGCGTTCGAGATTCTCGCTTCGGTCAGAGGCACGACCCTGCTCTGGCTGCTCGACCCCGAGAAGATCGATCTCGTCGCGGCCATCGAGGATCTCCGCGCGAGCGTCGAGGACCGGCTGTCGGCCCGAGCCGGCGGCGCCGCCTGAGGCTGCAGCCTCAGTCCGCTTCCGGCTCGAGCTTGTCTTGAGTCTTCGTCTGGAAGTCGGCCGCGCCGTGACGCTCGCGTAGCTGGGTTTCGGGCGGTCCCCAGGCGCGGTTCACCATCCGGCCGCGCTTCACCGCCGGACGCCTGGCGATCTCGCGGCCCCAACGGTTCACATTCTCGTAACTCTGCCCCTCGATGAACTCGCCGGCCTCGTAGAGATGGCCGGCGGCCAGCGCGCCGTACCAGGGCCAGATCGCCATGTCGGCGATGGAGTACTCGTCCCCAGCCATGTACCGGGCGTCCGCCAGGTGACGGTCGAGCACATCGAGCTGACGCTTCACCTCCATCGTGAACCGGTCGATCGCGTACTCGATCTTCTCCGGCGCGTAGGCGTAGAAGTGGCCGAAGCCGCCGCCCAGGTAGGGGGCGCTCCCCATCTGCCAGAACAGCCAGGACAGGCACTCCGTTCGGGGGCCATGCTCCCGCGGCAGGAAGTCGCCGAACTTCTCGGCCAGGTAGAGAAGGATGGCGCCCGATTCGAAGACACGGGTGGGCGGCTCCTTGCCGTGGTCGACGAGCGCCGGGATCTTGGAGTTCGGATTCGCCGCGACGAAGCCGCTCGAGAACTGGTTCCCGTCGCCGATGTTGATCAGGTAAGCGTCGTACTCAGCGTCGTGGCCCCGCTCCAGAAGCTCCTCGAGCATCACCGTGACCTTCACTCCGTTCGGAGTGGCGAGCGAGTAGAGCTGAAGCGGATGCTCGCCCACCGGCAGATCCGCTTCGTGCGTGGGGCCGGCGATCGGCCGGTTGATCTTGGCGAAGCGGCCACCGCTCTCGGTGTCCCACTTCCAGACCTTGGGCGGGGTGTATTGCGTGTCGTTCATCAGAGGGAATGGTGCACCCTGGAGGAGTCGAACCCCCAACCTTTGGATCCGTAGTCCAACGCTCTATCCAGTTGAGCTAAGGGTGCATCTCAGGCCGCCGCACCGAGCGAACGCGGAACCCTAGCAGCTTGCGCGAGGGAAGGGGAACGCCCAGGAGCTCGCGCCGCAGAACGCAGCGCAGCAAGTTCCTCGGCGCAAGGTCCTGGGGGAGGTGGGGGCTGGGGCCAAACATGCAGCCTGCGACAGGTTTGACGGCTCTAGCCGGAGAGATCGATGAAGCGATCGCACTGGGCCCGCACCTGGGCGTCGCCCTCCGATCCCCCGAGGCCGACGACCGTCACGCCGTTCTGCTGAAGCTTGGCGACCAGGGGCAACATCTGCACCGACGTCGTCACCAGTACGACCGTGTCGACGCTGCGTTTGGTGTAGCAGAGCTCCAGTGCATCCACAACGATCCGCACGGCGGCGGAACAGCCGCGGACTTCCGTGCCCGACGGCACGTCGACGACCTCGGTGCCTCCGCCGTGGAGAGCGCCGCGGTCCAGCTTCCCGTCGCTCGCGTCGGCATAGACGCGACGCAGGACGAGCTTGCCGAGTTCCCCGTCCAGCCGAGCGAGCAGGCCCTCCAGATCGAGCGCCGAGCCGCCGTCCAGGCTGCGCTCCAACCCGCCCAGATCGAGAAGCACCGCGGCGCGGCCCGGGCCGTCCGACCTCCTCTCACGCTGCGCGGCCTCCGGGCTCAGCGCTTCCGCGTCTTTGCCCGTCTCGCCCTGTTGCTGGGCACCACCGCCGCGACGGCCCCGACGCGAGCGACGGCGGCGACGACGGCGACGTTTGGCCGGCGCGGCCTCACCGGCCTCGCCGGTGGCCGGCCGGGCCGGCGCGGCCGGCTCCGTCGCAGCCTCGAGAGCCGCGGACACGGGTGGTTCGGGGGCCTCCTCCGCGGAGGCGTCGGCGGCGACCTCGGCCACCTCGGCTGCCGCGAGCCCAGGCGACGGGGCCTCGCCCGGCTCGGGAGCAGCCGCTTCGTCCGCACCGGCGTCGGCGTCCGGCACGTCTTCGCCCGCCGTCTCGACCCGCGGCTCGTCCTCGGCTTCGGGGCGGGCCGCTTCCGGTCGCACCGACTCGGTCTTCTCGTCCGCCGCGCGTCTCCGCCACCAGGGATCCACTCTCTACTCCCCCCTTGTTCGGAAGTCCTGTTCGGGGTGCTCCGGCGCGGGCTGAAGCCGGCGCCGTCACCATGCTCGTAGCCGTCGGGGGATTGTATAGTCCGGGCAGTGCCCGCAGACGCGCTCCCGTATCGGTACCTGGCCGTCGACGGACCGATCGGCGTAGGCAAGACGACCCTGGTCGAGATGCTCGCGCAACGCTTCGAGGGAGTGAAGATCCTCGAAGACGTGGATAATCCGTTCCTCGAGGCGTTCTACCGCGACCGGCCCGGCACCGCCTTCCAGACCGAGCTCTACTTCCTGCTGACGCGCTACAAGCAGCAGCTCGACCTGGCCCAGGAAGAGCTGTTCGAGCCGGTACGCCTCGCCGACTACACCTTCGCGAAGAGCAGGCTGTTCGCCTACCTGAACCTGACGGACGGCGACCTGATGCTGTTCGAGAAGCTCTACGATCTGCTCGAGCCGCAGTTGAGCCAACCGGACCTGCTGATCTTCCTGACCGCCGACATCGACACCTGCATGGCGCGGATTCACAAGCGCCGCCGCGCCATCGAGCAGAACATCTCGGCCGACTACCTGGGCGAGCTGATCGAGGCCTACAATCACCACTACTACCACTACGATGGGTCGCCCCTGCTCGTCGTCGACAGCCGCAATCTGGACTTCGAGCACAAGCCGACCGACTTCGAGGAGCTGCTTCACCACATCTCGCGGCAGATCCGCGGTACCGAGTACTTCGTGCCCGCGCGCAGCACCTGAGACCCAAATGAAATGACCACTCCAGAGCCTCTAGTCATCGCCGGCCGCGAGTTTCGCTCGCGTCTCATCCTCGGCACCGGCAAGTACAGCGACGAACAGGTGATGGTCGACGCCTTCGACGCCTCGGCTACCGAGATGGTCACGGTGGCCCTGCGGCGCGTCAACCTCGACGACCTGGGCAAGGGCTCGCTGATCGACCACATCGACCAGGGCCGCTACCTGCTGCTGCCCAACACCGCCGCCTGCTTCACCGCCGACGAGGCGGTGCGGACAGCGCGGCTGGCGCGCGAGCTGGGCGGCTGGAACTGGGTCAAGCTGGAGGTGATCGGCGACGAGAAGACCCTCTTCCCGGACAACGAGGAACTGCTTGCGGCAACCCGCGAGCTGGTCGCCGACGACTTCATCGTGCTTCCCTACACGACGGACGATCCGATCACCTGCCGCAAGCTCGAGGACCTCGGCGCGGCGGCCGTGATGCCGCTTGCGGCGCCGATCGGCTCGGGGATGGGCATCCGCAATCCAGCGAATCTGCGGATCATCGTCGAGCAGGCGAACGTACCGGTCATCGTGGACGCCGGCGTCGGCACCGCGAGCGACGCCGCCCTGGCGATGGAGCTGGGCGCGGACGGCGTGCTGATGAACACCGGCGTCGCCGGCGCCCGGGATCCGGTGCGGATGGCCCGGGCGATGAAGCTGGCCGTCGAGGCCGGCTGGCTGGCGGCCAACGCCGGCCGCATCCCGAAGAAGCTGTACGCGACGGCGTCGTCGCCTGCGGAAGGGGTAATCGGCTAGGCCCAGCACGGAGCCGGCCTTTGGCCGGCGCGTTCCCCTGGCCGCCTGCGGCGGCAGCCGGCGAGGACGCCGGCGCACCCAGTGTGGACCGCTCTAGCCTGCGAATGGAATCCGGCTCTCGGCGTCGGCCGAGCGGGGGTCGTCGGTGTCGCCGCGGCGGAGGCGCAGCAGACCAGCGTGGGCGATCATCGCCGCGTTGTCTCCGCAGTAGCGAAGCGGGACGAGCAGCACGTCGGCGCCGCGGCGCTCGCCCCAGAGGGCGACCTCCCGCCGCAGCAGACGGTTCGCCGCCACGCCGCCCGAGACGGAGAGCCGCTCCACCGGCCGCTCGTCGCTCAGCCGGTCCAGACGGTCGATCAACTGCGCGACCGCGGCCCGCCGGAAACCGGCGAGAAGGTCGAGCACATCCCGCGGCCAGGACCCGTCGTCGCCGGCGGCGGCCGACGCTCCCGCCGCACCGCCGTTCCCCGCCTCGATCTCGCCGAGCGCGCGCAGCGCCTGGCTCTTCAGTCCCGAGTACGAGAAGGCCAGTTCGTCGGACTTGATCCGGGCCACGCGGAACGGCTGGGCCGCCGGATCGCCGAGCTCGGCCAGCCGATCGACCTCGGCGCCGGCCGGGAAGGGCAGGCCGACACGGTGGCCGATCTTGTCGAAGGCCTCGCCGATCGCGTCGTCCCGGGTCTCGGCGAGGCTGGTCACGGCGCCGGACGGACCGTCGACGGCGAGCAGGCTGGTGTGGCCGCCGGAGACGACCAGGCCGACCATCGACTCGGGCACGGACCGGCTCGCGCCGCCGGTCTGAAGCAAGGGCGAGAAGAGGTGGCCCTCCAGGTGATGCACGGCAAGGAAGGGCACGCCGAGCGAGTAGCTGATCGCCTTGCCGAGAGAGAGTCCGACGAGCAGCGACCCCACGAGGCCGGGCCCACGGGTCGCCGCCACCGCGCCGATGTCGGACCAGTCCACACCCGCCTCCTCGAGCGCCGCCGCCGACACCGCGGGCCAGTTGCGGAGGTGCTCCCGCGACGCGGCCTCCGGCACCACGCCGCCGAACGGACGGTGCACGTCCAGTTGGCTCGAGACCACGGAAGAGAGCACCCGGCCCTCCGCGTCGAGCACCGCGCAGGCCGTGTCGTCGCAGGACGTCTCGATGCCGAGGACGAAGCCCTCGAAAGGGGTGGCCGCTACGTTGGCCGTGGACATGCCGGCGACGTTATCCTCCTCCTTGACCGACGCCGGCCGGCGCGGCGGCCCACCGAGATCGCGACCTTTGATCTTCCCACCGAGCTTCCGTGACGGCTCACTCGCCCTGCGAGGCCGGCGCGTCATCGTCCGGGTCGACTTCAACGTGCCGATGGACGGCGAGCGCGTGCTCGACAGGACCCGCCTGCGGGAAGCGGCGCCCACGATCGACACCCTACGCGACGCGGGCGCCCGCGTCGTCCTGCTCTCCCACCGCGGCCGGCCACGGGGCAGGGTCGACGCGGAGTTCAGCTTGCGCCCGGTCGCCGGCGCCCTGTCTTCGATTCTCGACCGGCCCGTCGCCTTCGCCTCGGACTGCGCCGGAGCGGTCGCCCGCAACGCCGCCGCCGCTCTCGACGACGGGAGCGTCCTGCTGTGCGAGAACCTCCGCTTCCACGCCGGCGAGGAAGCGAACGACCCGGCCTTCGCCGCCGAGCTGGCCGCCCTCGGCGAGGTCTACGTCAACGACGCCTTCGGCACCGCCCACCGCGCCCATGCCTCCACCGCGGCCATCTGCGGCCTGGTCGAGCAGGCCTTCAGCGGGCTGCTGCTCGACCGCGAACTGCGGCAGCTCGGCCGGCTGCTCGACGACCCGCCGCGACCCTTCGTGCTCGTTACCGGGGGCGCGAAGATCCGGGGCAAGATCGGCGCGCTGCGACGCCTGCTGCCGCTGGTCGACGGCGTGCTGGTCGGCGGAGGCATGTCGAACACGTTCCTGGCAGCCCGCGGCGCCGAGCTCGGTTCCTCCCTGGTCGAGTCGGAGAGCCTCGACCTGGCGCGCGAGATCGAGACCGAGACGGCGGCCGGCGGCGCCGAGCTGCTCCTGCCGATCGACCTCGTGGTCACGGACTCGCTCGAGGCAGCGCCCTCGAAACGGCGGGTCCGCACCGTGCCGGTGGAGGACGGCGTGCCTGACGGATGGCTCGCGGTCGACATCGGGCCGGCGACGCGAGCCGCTTTCGAAGCCGCGGTCGCCGGCGCGGCGATCCTGTTCTGGAACGGTCCGATGGGCGTCTTCGAGACACCGCCCTTCGATGCCGGCAGCCTCGCCGTGGCCCGGGCCGTCGCCGCCTGCGACGGGTTCACCGTGATCGGCGGCGGGGAGACTGTGGCCGCGGTCCGGCAGGAGAACCTGTCCGGGAGAATCGATCACGTCTCGACCGGCGGCGGCGCTTCCCTGGCGCTGCTCGCCGGCGAGAAACTGCCGGCCGTCGAGGCACTGCACGCCGGCGGCAGGGAGGAAGCATGACGCGCATACCAATCGTCGCCAAGCGCGGCTCTGGCTGGCGTTCAGGAGAGAACAAGTGAAACGCCGAGCCATCATCGCCGGCAACTGGAAGATGAACCTGCTCCGTGAGGACGTCGTGGCCCATGTCGAGGCTCTCGCGGCCGCCGGCCCGCCCGAGGCGCAGGTCGACGTCGTCCTGTTCCCGACGCCCGTCTACCTTGAGCTCGCGGCGGCGGCCATGCCCGACTGGGCCGCCGTCGGCGCCCAGGACGTCCACGCCGAGGACTGGGGCGCCTACACCGGCGACGTTGCCGCCGCGCAGATCGTCGACGCCGGCGCTTCCTGGGCCCTGGCCGGCCACTCCGAACGGCGCCAGTACCACGGCGAATCGAACGACGACGTGGCGCGCAAGGCCCGGCGGGCTCTCGGCGCCGGTCTGATCCCGGTCGTCTGCGTGGGCGAAACCCTGGAACAGAGGGAGCGAGACGAGACCGAGGCGGTCCTCGACGCCCAGTTGGGAGCCGTCCTGGAAGTGCTGGCCGCGGCCGACGGCGCCGGAGTCGGCGCCGTCGTCGCCTACGAACCGGTGTGGGCGATCGGCACCGGCCTCAGCGCCTCGCCCGAGATCGCCGCCTCCGTGCACGGCCACCTGCGGGCCCGGCTCAACGGCCATCAGACGGGACTCGGCGACTCGACCCGAATCCTCTACGGCGGCTCGGTGAACGCCGACAACTGCCGGGATCTGATCGGCCGGTCCGACATCGACGGCTTTCTCATTGGCGGCGCAAGTCTTGATCCTGCCTCGTTCCTGCGTATCATTCGTCTTTCCACGGGTTCCGCCAGTGGCTCCTGAGCCCTGACGAACGGAGCCGTGCTCGCGCTGCGGATACTCCAGAGGGGAGATTGACTTGATCTTCGTGCTGTATGCCGTCCACGTGACGGTTTCGCTGTTTCTGGTCCTCGTCGTCCTGCTGCAGCAGGGCAAGGGGGCCGACCTGTCCGTGTTCGGCGGCGGCGCGTCTCAAGCCGCCTTCGGCGCCCGCGGCGCGGCCACGCTCCTGCACAAGCTGACCGTCGGCTGCTTCGTCCTCTTCATCCTGACGACCCTCTCGATCGGCTTCCTGCAGAAGCAGGACACCTCATCGGTCATGAGCGGCGTCGGATCCGTCATGGACGAGGTCCAGACGACCGAGCCGGCGGAAGCGCCGGTTTCGACGGCGCCGGCCCAGGAACCCGAGAGCGCACCGGCGGAAGGCGACTCGACCGATGCCGGAACCGAAACCGGCAGCAACAACCAGGGCTGAATCCAGCAGCCCCGCGCTGACCGAGAGAACGACGTGGCCAGAGCCGAAGTGGCGGAATTGGTAGACGCGCACGGTTGAGGGCCGTGTGGGGCAACCCGTGCCGGTTCGAGTCCGGCCTTCGGCACCACCCTCCTGAAGACGCTGGCAGCGGGGCTACTCGCGTTTGATGCTCTTGATGACGACGGTTTCGACCGGCTGGGCGTTGCTCAAGCGACCGGGCTCGTTGACCTTGACCTTGGCGATGGCATCGACCGCGTCCATGCCCTCGACCACCTTGCCGAAGACCGCGTAGCCGACTCCGTCCTGAGCTTCCTCGCGATTCAGGAAGTCGTTGTCAGCGAGGTTGATGTAGAACTGAGCCGTGGCGCTGTCGGGCTCGCCGGTCCTTGCCATGGCCACCGTGCCGCGATCGTTCGAGAGCCCGTTGCCCGCCTCGTTCTTGATCGGCGGCCGCGTGATCTTCTTCTGCATGCTCGTGTCGAAGCCGCCACCTTGGATCATGAAGCCGTCCATCACCCGGTGAAAGATCGTCCCGTCGTACCAGCCGCGCTCGACGTAATCCAGGAAGTTCTCGACCGTGATCGGCGCCTTCTCCGGGTTCAGTTCCAGCACGATCGTGCCGTGGCTGGTTTCGAGGGCTACCCTCGGGGGCGTGTCCTGGCCGAGGCTCGGCGCGGCCAGCAGAACGGTGGAAGCGGCGTAGATCAAGAAACGACTCCAGGGTCCGGTTTGTGAACTGTGCATCTGGTCGATCTCCAGA
>VXSP01000020.1 GCA_009837885.1 Holophagales bacterium
AGCCCTTGCACAAGCGGGGCGGACCATACATGCGCCGGCGTCCCCGCCGGCCTTCTGAAGAACACGCGCGAGGCCGCAGGCCTCGCTCCTCCTTACCCCGTGGTCGTCTCTTCCTCTTCCGCCGTCTCCACCGGCTCGAGCTTCATCAGCGCTCCATCCGTCTCGTCGGTGATGACGTAGATGAACCCGTCGGGGCCCTGGCGGACGTCGCGGATGCGCTTGCCGATCTCCTTCAGCAGCCATTCGCGGCCGAGTTCCTCGCCAGCCTCGCTGAAGATGAGCCGTTCGAGATGGCCGGTGTTCGGCATCCGTCCCGTCATCAGCGCGCCGGCGAACAGGTTGCCCTTCCACTCGGGGAAGGCGTCGCCGGTGTAGAACATGAGCCCCGACGGCGCGATCGAGGGTAGCCAGAAGATCGCCGGCTCCTCCATCCCTTCGGCCCAGAAGCGCTCGGAGATGCGCACGCCGTTGTAGTGGCGGCCGTAGGAGACCACCGGCCAGCCGTAGTTCCTGCCGGCTTCGATGGCGTTCAGCTCGTCGCCGCCCTGCGGGGCGTGCTCGGTGGTCCAGGGCTGGTGGGTTTCCGGGTGGAGCGCCAGCCCCATCTGGTTCCGGTGGCCCATCGAATAGACCTCGGGCTTGTGTCCCTCCATGCCGACGAAGGGGTTGTCGTCGGGCACGCTGCCGTCGAGCCGCAGGCGCAGCGTCTTGCCGGCGTGGCTGTTCGGGTCCTGGGCCAGCTTGGCGTGGCCGAAGAAGCTCTGCGTGCCGTCGACCAGGTCGGCGCCGAAGGCCCCGCCCATCGTCATGTACATGATGTCCTCGCCGGGCACGAAGGCGAGCCGGGCGGCGGCGATCGAACCGCCCCAGGGCTCGGCGACGAAGACGTCCTCGACGTCGACGAGGGACATGCCGTCGAGCTTGCCGCGGACCAGGGCGACGGTGCCCTCGCGGCCCGAAACCTGCCGGGTGTAGGTGAGGTAGACGTAGCCGTTGTCGGCGAAGTGCGGGTGGACGGCGACTTCCATCATGCCGGCGAGGCTGCGGGCGAGCACGTCGTCGGGAACGCCGGCGATCGGCTCGTCGACGAGCACGCCGTCGCGGACCAGGCGCAGGGCGCCTCCGCGCTCGGTGATCAGCATGTCGCCCTTGGGCAGGAAGGCGAGGGACCACGGGCGGTTGATGCCGCGCGCGACGACGGAGACCTTCACCTCGGGGATGAGGTGGGTGTTCATGATCCATGGCTCGTCGGGCAGTTCGACGCGGGGGAGGCCGCTACGGCCGCGGCCGTAGCCGGTCTGCGCAACCGCTTCGGCCGTGACTGCGACCGCCAGCAGGATCGTGACGATCGGAATGAGTCGTGTCTTCGTCGGGTGCTTCATCGCATGTCTCCTACTGGGTGCGCCGGCGTCCCCGCCGGCTCTCTGAACAAACGCGCCGGCCGTTAGGCCGGCTCCGCTTCTACCCACCCTCTTCAGCCTCATCCGCCTCCGGCCACTCGGCCCCCTGCAGGATCCACAGCCGGATCGTCTCGATCTGCTCCTCGGTCAACTGGGTGCCCGCCTCGTACGGCGGCATCCGCATCTCCAGGAACTCCGAACTCACACGGATGTAGAGCTCACTGTCGGCGGGATCGCCGGGGGCGATGTTGGGGAAGCCGCCGAGGTCCTTGAAGGCCAGCTCCTTGATGTCGAGCCGGAGGTCCGCCTCGCGGCGGGACCTGTCCTCGCCGTGGCACTCGTAGCAGAACGCCTCGAGGATCGGCTGCACCTGGGTGAGGTAGTCGACCTTGTCGTCGTCCTGGCTGCTGGCGAGCGGGGTTGTGATCGAGCCGGCGACCAGCAGCGCCAGCGGAATGATGAGCGGACGGCGCGCTTGCATACCCCTTCCTCTTCCCTTCCAAGCCTGAGACCCGCAGCGGGCCAGCGGTTCGACTGCTCGCAACGGGTCTCGGCTACAGTGTAGCCGTTTTCTGGGCAGCGGCTCAGCCAACGTCGGACAGAGATGCGGAGCATGGAAGCAGTCAAGCGGGAGGCGAAGATCGCGGCCACGGTGGCAGTTGCCGGAGCGCTGCTGTTTGCCTGCGGACCGAGGTCGAACGGGGCGGGGGTTGGCGACTGGCCGATGTACCGCGGCGACCCGGCGGGAACCGGGTACTCGGCACTGGACGAGATCACGACGGCCAACGTCGCGGACCTGGCGCCGGCCTGGAGCTTCTCGCTGGCATCGCTTGCGGGATCAGTCGACGGAGGCGTTGTTCAGACTCGACCGGCGCGCTCCCAGGCAACGCCGATCGTGGTGGGCGGGACTCTCTACCTGCCGACGGCCGACGCGGTAGTCGCGCTCGACGCGGCGACCGGCGCCGAGATCTGGCGCCACACGGTAGCGGACGGCGCTCCGTCGCGGCGCGGCGTCTCCTACTGGCCGGGCGGCGGCGCGGACGACGCGGCACCCCGCATCGTGTTCTGCGCCGGCGCGAGGCTCATCGCGCTCGACGCGGCCACCGGCGCGGCTGTGGCGGAGTTCGGCGATGGCGGTACCATCGACATCGGCGTCCCCTACAACTCCGTACCCCTCGTCTGGGAGGACATCGTCGTCGTCGGCGCGAACACGCCGCCGGGAACGGTGGGCGGGATCGGCAACGCCCGGGCCTTCAGCGCCGTCACCGGCGAGAAGCTGTGGGAGTTCAACTCCGTGGCGCAGCCGGGTGAGGTCGGCCACGACACCTGGGACGGCGAAAGCTGGCGGGGCCGTCTGGGCGGGAACGCCTGGCCCTTCTACTTCACGGTCGACGGGGAGCGGGCGCTCGTGTTCCTGCCGCTCGCTGCGCCCATCCCCTTCGCCTACGGCGGTGACCGGCACGGCGCCAACCTGTTCGCCAACTCGGTCGTCGCGGTCGACATTCACACCGGCGAGTACCGCTGGCACTTCCAGACCATCCACCACGACATCTGGGACCACGATCCGCCGGCGCCGCCGGTGCTGTTCGAGGTCGAGCGGAGCGGGGAGACGATCGACGCGCTCGCCGTGACGACGAAGTCGGGCTACCTCTTCGTCCTGAACCGGGACAACGGCGAGCCGGTCTTCGGCGTCGAGGAGCGGCCGATGCCGGCGAGCCAGGTGCCCGGCGAGCGGACCCACCCGACCCAGCCGATCCCGAGCGTGACGCCGGCGCTGGGGCGGGTCGGCTACGAGGCGGCGGAC